>NZ_CP178618.1:2576628-3864943 GCF_047306065.1 Bdellovibrio sp. HCB209 | reverse complement strand
AGACCATCCCCTCGAAATGCAGAGTAGCCTTAACAAGGGGAGCTGAAGTTTTCAACAGTTGACCTTGATTACGCAATGTGATTAATTAGTGCCCCACGTATCTAGTTGATTACAGCTTTGTGGAATCGTATATGTAGCCGCCGATCTTAAAATTGGCGTATTTGACGTCTTTTAGCGTCGTAAATTTCTCGGTAGAGAGTAGTTCAGGAGAACACATGAAACGTACATACCAACCATCAAACAAACGTCGTAAAACATCTCACGGTTTCCGCGCAAGAATGGCTACTAAAGCTGGTCAAGAAGTTCTAAATCGTCGTCGCGCTAAAGGTAGAAAACGTTTGACGGTTTCTACAGGTGGAAAATAGTTCTCCGCTAGGTATTAAGCGCAGCTCTGAATTTCTCTCTCTAAAACAATCTGGGAAAAGACACTGGCCTACGAAGTGGTTACTTCTGAATTATCAGAAGAACTCCGTTGGTCAGTTGCGTTTTGGTGTAACTGCAAGTCGAAAAGTCGGCCCTGCAGTTGTGCGAAACAAACTCAAACGTTGGAGTCGAGAGTATTTCCGAGCACTGCTTAAAACGGATAACTCGCTTGAAGCCGACATCAATCTTATCTTCAAACCTATGGACGCCAACTTCTATAAAGGCCTCGCACACGAGGAATTTGTTAAAGCTATGGACCGCGGGCTTGGGACTCTTCGAAAAAACCTTTAAAGCTCTGCTTTGGTTTATCGTTGCAGCCTACAGATCTATTGGAACGACTCATCTTGGTGGTTCCTGTCGCTTCGAACCTAGTTGTTCGGCATATGCTCTAAAAGCTATTCACACACACAAATCGCATAAAGCTTTTTGGTTAATCACAAAACGAATTTGTAAATGTCGACCGGGTGGCCCTTATGGTTATGATCCGGTCCCAGATTCAGGAGGAACGCTCCATGGCTCAGCAAGATAAAAATAACCCTGGCTTTTTTGATCCTAAAACGTTGATAGCTGTTGCAGCGGTAGCAATCGTTTACTTCGGATGGCAGACATATCTTGGGAAGAAATATCCTGACTATAATAAGCCAAAACCTGCACAAACTCAGACAACAGAAGCTACAGCAACTCCGGGTTCTCATCCCACAGCAACTTCTGGAACAACTGCAACAGTCGAATCAAAATCTGAAACTGTAGCAGCTCCTGCTCAAGACCAGTCATTCTCTTATTCTGACGACAAAGTTTCTTTCAAAATTTCAAATCACGGTATGGGTCTTAAAGGCTTCACTGTGAATAATTATGAAGACAAACAAGGTAATAAAATTACTTTGGGTGGAACTGAAAACGACGGGCTTTATGCACTTCGTATGTCAGGTCAGGATAAACCGGTTGTATTTAACCTAACTGAAAAAGCACCAGGTTCATATGTTGGTGTGGCTCAAGTAGGCGAGATGACAATCACTCGTGAAATGCAATTTGATCCAGCTAAATCTGTATTCACAAATACTCTTTCATTCACTAAACCGACTGAATCTGTAAAAAATGGTTTCTCTGTTTTGATTCCTGAAAGCATCCACGTGAAAGGTTCAACTTCATGGTTGTTCCCTTCATACGAGCACCAGGATTTCTTTGTTATCCATACAGATGACAAGCACGAAACTGTAAACTTCAGTAACTCCAGCGACAACGTTTCTAAAGACTTCACAAACACTGCAATTATCTCTGTAAGCTCTCAGTATTTTGCGGCGGCGGTGATGGATAAATCTGAAATCATCCCTGAAGTTAAACTTACTTCAAACGTTGAAAAGAAAACGGCTTTGGCAGAACTGACTTACAAGCCAGTTCAGTTGAAAGACGAAATGAAGTTCTCGCAAATTTTCTATGCGGGTCCTAAATCAATCGACATGTTGAAAGCAGCTGATCCAGAGTTGGCTCATATCATCGACTTTGGTTTCTTTGGCTTTATCGCTCGTCCATTGTTGTATGTAATGAAGGCTTTCCATTCACTTGCAGGTAACTGGGGTGTGGCGATTATCCTTCTGACATTGGCAGTTCGTTTCGTGGTTCTTCCATTCAATATCATGTCTGCAAAATCAATGAAGGCTATGCAGAAAGTTCAACCGATCATCCAAGGTCTTCGCGAGAAGTACAAAGACGATGCAATGAAGTTGAACACTGAGATGATGGCTGTGATGAAACAACATGGTGCAAACCCCATGTCAGGTTGTTTGCCAATGCTTCTTCAGATCCCAATCTTCTTTGCTTTGTACCGCGTGATTGGTTCTTCTATCGAGCTTTACAATTCTCCGTTCATCCTTTGGATCACGGATTTGTCAGCACACGATAAGTTCTATGTATTGCCGGTATCGATGGCGATCTTTATGTTCATTCAACAAAAGATCACTCCGTCTACAATGGATCCTACTCAAGCTAAAATTATGGCGTTCATGCCAATTGTTTTCTCAGTGTTCATGTTGCAGCTACCTGCAGGTCTGACTCTTTATATGGTTGTCAGCACGTTGTTCGGTATCATCCAACAATATTTGATCATGAGAGATCCAACTGCAAAACCAGCTACTCAAGCGGTTAAAGCGAAATAGTTAATCACGGTTTTTTACCTGGGAGGTAAAATGGGTTTTTTTAGTAAGCTTTTCGGGGGGAAAAGCAAGAGTGCAAATAGCGAAGTTGAATCTTTAGTTCAAAGCACTCTAGAGGGTATCATCGAAAAAGCTCAGTTCGATCTTTCTTTTGAAATTACATCTTCAAAAGAAGACGACGGTGGAGCTGTTCTTTCTGTTCAATTCTCCGGTGGGGACGAAGAATTGTTGAAAGATAAAAAAGGGCAAATGTTGGATGCATTCCAATTGCTTCTTAAACGCGTAATTCAACACAACTTCCCTGAAGATAAAACGAACATCACAGTTGATTGCGGTGGTTACCGTGATGAGACTGAAAGTGCTCTTATCGAACGCGCTGAAAACTTGAAAGCGATCTGCATTGAGCAAGGTAAGTCTGTATACTACAGAGCTCTTCCTCCAAAAGATCGTAAAGTTGTTCACCAATATTTGGCTAAAGATCCTCGTATCAAAAGCCGTTCTTTGGGTGATGGCTTGTACAAAAAGATCAAAATTTATCCAGCTAAAGGTGGCAATTCAGCGCAAAACAATAACGCTGAAGAAGCTCACCACGATTAGTAGTTAGTAGGGTCGCATGATTCGAGGAGATCGTGACAAGGATACGATATGCGCGGTCTCCACTCCTCATGGAGTGGGCGGTATTTCCGTTATCAGAATCAGTGGCCCTAAAACTTTTGAAATCGTCTCTAAACTTTGCAAATTCTTACCTGCACATCCTGAATCTCATAAAGTCTATTTCGGTAATCTGAAAGACGGCGATAAGGAGATTGACGAGGTTCTGGTAACTTACTTCCAAAATGGTCGCTCGTTCACGGGTGAAGAAGTCATCGAGATTTCCTGTCACGGAAGTCCTCTCATCTGCCAAAATATTCTAAATTCATTAGTGCAATTGGGTGCTCGTCCCGCGGATCGCGGTGAGTTTACTTATCGTGCATTTATGAACGGAAAATTGGATTTGGTTCAGGCTGAATCTGTTTTGGCATTGATTGAATCCCAATCTCAGCAGGCCGCGAAGCTCGCTCTTCGTCAATTGAAGGGTCAGCTTTCAAATAAGCTTGAAGAGGTTGAAGACGATATGACTTGGATTTTGGCTCACGCTGAAGCCAGCATTGATTTTTCTACGGAAGGTATCGATGTTGTCGATAACTCTGTGGTTCAAGTTCGTTTGAAAAAGATCGAAGGCATTCTTAAGGATCTGGTTGGCACTTTCAAAGTCGGCCGTCTTTTAAAGGATGGTTTTCGTGTGGTTCTAACGGGTTTGCCGAATGTTGGTAAATCAAGCTTGCTGAATTTATTCTTGGAAGATGAACGTGCCATCGTAACAGATATTCCAGGTACAACTCGTGATGTGATTCACGGTGATACATCCTATGAGGGTGTTAAGTTCACTTTCGTAGATACGGCTGGTCTTCGCGATGAAGCAACAGACCTGGTTGAGCGCATTGGTATTCAAAAAAGCTATGAAGCTCAGAATGAATCCGATGTGGTTTTCTTTGTTTTCGATATCGAGAAGGGTATGGGGGCTGAAGAGGCTCAAATTCTGGAGTCTTTGGATCCTCAAAAAACCTTCATTTTAGCTAATAAAATCGATCGAATTGGTGGGTCTAAACCCCTAGATTTGGTCGAAAAAGCCATCAAAAACAGTAAATTTTTCCATAAAATAGCGGATCCCCAGGCTTTCTTCACAAGAAGGGTGTTCTTTGTCAGTGCTCTTGATAAAAAGGTGCGTTCGAGTGTCCTTCAAGAGCTTGTCCAAGAATTCGCGGATTTGCAGGTGGAAAATACCGTTCTTATTTCCAATGCCCGTCACTATGAAAACTTGGTTCGTGCTTTAGAGAATACTCAAAGGTCACAAACCTTGGTGGATCAGGGGATGGGTTCTGAATTCTTGGCTTTAGAGCTTAAAGAATCTCTCATCGCGATTCACGAAACTTTAGGTAAGCGGTTCGATGATCAAATCATGGATCGAGTATTTAAAGAGTTTTGTATCGGGAAGTAGCTTATGACTAATAAAAAATTTGATGTGATCGTAGTAGGTGCGGGACATGCTGGTATCGAGGCATGCTTGGCGTCCGCTCGTTTGGGTCTGCAAACTTTGATGGTCACTACGAATGTTGATCGCATCGGGTACATGAGCTGCAATCCTTCTATCGGTGGACTTGCAAAAGGCCACATGGTTCGTGAACTTGATGTGCTGGGCGGCCAAATGGGTATCGCTGCAGACGAAACAACAATTCAGTACAAGCGTCTTAACTCCTCGAAAGGTCCGGCAGTTCGTGGAACTCGTGTGCAAAACGACAAGCATTTGTATGCGGCTTTTCAAAAACATGCGCTATTTAATCAACCAAATTTGGAAGTCCTTCAAGGCGAAGTAAAACGCCTTATTTTGGATAAAGACATCGCGATGGGTGTGGTTCTGGATGATGGTTCCGAGGTTTTTGCGAAAGCAACGATCATCACAACGGGAACTTTCATGAACGGAGTTATGCATACGGGTCTTCGCCAAGAGGCGGGTGGCCGTGTGGGTGATAAACCCTCCATCGGTTTGTCAGATCAATTGGCGCAATTTGGTTTTGAAGTTAAACGTTTGAAAACGGGCACACCGGCTCGTTTGCTTAAAGATTCTATCGACTGGTCGAAAACAGTTCCTCATGGTGGAGATGAAAAGATTTATCCTTTCAGCTTCAAATCTTCGACTCAGTTAAAGCTTCCACAGATTCTTTGCTATCTGACTCGTACAACAGAGCAAACCCACGAAATTATCCGTGCGAATCTTGATAAATCGCCGATGTATTGTGGGTTGATTGAAGGTATTGGTCCTCGTTATTGCCCATCGATCGAAGACAAAGTGACTCGATTCCACGAAAGAGGCAGTCACCAAACATTCTTGGAACCAGAAGGTCTTTCTACAGATCTAATTTATTTGCAGGGTATTTCTACGAGTTTGCCTGAAGAAGTTCAGGATCAATTCCTAAAAACTATCCCGGGTCTTGAGAATGTAAAAGTCGCTCGCTACGGTTATGCGGTTGAGTATGACTATATTGAACCGACACAAATCTGGCATCGCTTGGAAACAAGAACGATTCGTCAGTTATTTTTGGCAGGACAAATCAACGGAACTTCTGGTTATGAAGAAGCAGCCGTTCAAGGTTTCATCGCGGGTGTGAATGCTGCGAATAGCATTTTAGGTCGCGATGAATTTATCTTGGGCCGTGATGAAGCCTACATGGGAGTCCTTGTTGATGACCTTGTAACAAAAGGCACTCGCGAGCCATATCGTATGTTCACTTCTCGCGCGGAACACAGATTGGTTTTGAGAGAAGACAATACTATCGACAGGTTGGCGCATTGGGCCCAAAAGTTGGGTATTGTGTCCGAGCAGTCTTTGGACACTTTGGCAGTTCTTCGTGAAAAACGTAAAGCACTTCACGATAGAATGCGCGAAACTAAGGTTTATAACACCAAAGAGACCCAAGATATTTTGGCAACAATTCCGACGTCAGCTATGACAAAGTCTTTAACTATCGAAGAGTTGCTGCGTCGTCCTGAGCTTACGAGTTCGCACCTTGAGTTGCTAAATTTCGAGTTAGATTCCGATCCAAATGTTGTTGAGCCCGTCGAAATCGAAGTGAAATACTCTGGTTACGTTCGTCGCCAAATGGACTTGATCGAGCAATCAAAAAGACTCGAAGAATTGGTACTTCCAGAAGCACTTTCGTACTCAGATGTTCGCGGTCTTTCCAATGAAGAGAAGGACAAGCTGCAACGCGTTAGGCCCCGTACCTTAGGTCAAGCACAACGTATTAGTGGTGTGAATCCATCTGCGATTCAAGCTATAATGATTCATCTAAAAGGTCACAAAAAGATCAAGGAGATGAATCCGGATGAGCAACGCTGAGAGCCCACAATCTCCACCGCAAATATTCTGGCGCATTGACGAATGGTTCCCCGATCTTAGTCCTGAGGTCAGAGCTGGCCTTAAGGCCTATCATGATGAGCTGCAAAAGTATAATCGCACGCTAAGCCTTATTTCGGCGAAGTCTGTTTTTGTAGCTGATGCTCTTCATTTTGCTGACTCTATTATGGCAACTAAAGCCATTGTTAAATCCAACTCCCATATCGATAAAGTCTATGACTTCGGAAGCGGCAACGGATTTCCGGGGGTCGTATTTGCGATCATGAATCCCAAGGTCCAAGTTGTTTTGGTAGATACAGACGTAAAGAAGTGCGAGTTTCTGAACTTTGCAATCCAAGCCTTGAACCTTAAGAATGTATCGGTTGAGAACAAGAATATCGAGGCGCTTCCGGCTGATTCTGTAAAATGGGCGATTTGCCGTGGCTTCGGGAATATTTCAAAGGCTATTTTAATGGCTCGCAAGATCGTCGTTAAGGGCGGTTCTGTCTATCACCTTAAGGGTGAAGAGTGGGGAATTGAAGTGGGAGAGATTCCGACTCAGCTGTGCTCTATCTGGTCGCCCTCTCTTGTGGGTGAGTATAAACTCCCGGTCGGCGCAGTAAAATACGGCGTCGTTCGTACCGAAAAGATCGCTTAATTCCAATTATATGTGAAAAAGGGGATGTTCCACGTGGAACATTCCTCTAGTGACCGCCACCTTCGGCTTTTTTCTCTCCGCCGCCGCCTTCACCGCCCTCAGCAGACGATTTGTGCCCGAGCCCCGTATCGATCATTACTCCCGCTTCTTTCATGCGTTCTTTTACGTCCCAGCTGCGTTTGGCATTTCTAAGCTTTTGTTCTGCCTGATAGGAGGACCATTCTTTTGGATCGGGCCATTCTTCCTTCTTAGCATAGGCTTTTTTGTAGGACGCTTGCGCGTACTTCTGGCGTTGCTCTACTTTGAGCTTTAAATATTCTAACTGTTGCTCGAGGCGAGTGATAGCCGCCTGGGATTCAAACACTCTCTTTTGAGCGTATTTAATTTGCCCTGTTTGCGGAACTACTGCAGCGAGATCCTTTTCGAATCCCTCGAGTTTCTTTTTCTCTGCTTCAACGGCTGCTGTTGCGGCACCAACTTGTGCCTGGAGATCAGAATAAATCGGATCCTTCAGTTCCGGGTTTGGATCCGGCTTACTGCAGGCTGCGAGAGTAAAAATGATGAGTATTGCGGCGATTATTCTCATAAATGTAGTTGTTCCACGTGGAACATCGGCAAAAATGCAGAAAAACCCAAGGCGAGGTGCGAAAAACTAGTCTTTATTCTTGCACAAGCGTGTAAATAATACGAATTTTAGATATCAGGGAGGAACTGATGGCTAAAACTATCTGTATAGCTAATCAAAAGGGCGGAGTAGGCAAAACCACGACGTCTGTGAATCTTTCTTCAGCGTTGGCTACCCTAGGTAAGCGCGTATTGTTGATTGATATGGATCCGCAGGGAAATGCTTCTAGCGGTTTGGGTATCAAACGCTACGACACTCAGGATGCTAACTCATACCACGTACTCATCGGTGAAAAAACACTGACTGAGGCTACTCATAATACGTCTCTTGAGAAGCTAAAAATTTGTACGGCTAATCCTGATCTAGTTGGAGCAGAGATTGAACTTGTTGATATGCCGCATCGTGAATACCGTTTGAAACAAGCGGTATCCATCGTGGCTGATCAATATGATTTCGTGATCATCGACTGCCCACCATCTTTGGGTTTGATTACTCTGAATGCTCTAAATGCAGCGGACAGCTTCCTTGTGCCTCTTCAATGTGAATACTATGCATTGGAAGGTTTGAGTCAGTTGTTGAATACAGCTGGTCTAATTAAGAAGAGCTTGAATCCTTCTTTGCATATCGAAGGTATCGTTCTAACGATGTTCGATGTGCGCAATAACTTGAGCCATCAAGTTGTAACACAAATCAAAGAACACTTTGGTGACAAAGTATTTAACGCAATTATTCCAAGAAACGTGCGCCTTTCCGAGGCGCCGAGCCATGGACAATCCATCCTTGAGTACGACAGCAAATCAATTGGCTCCGTTCGCTATCTTGAACTAGCGCATGAAGTGATCGCAAGATCTCTTCCTAAAGCGACAGAGGCGAATCCGGTTGAAAACACGAATGCCTATAAAGGGGAAGTAAATGTCTGATTCTGTTGTAGAATCCTCAAACAAAAAGAGAGGCTTGGGTCGTGGCCTGGGTTCTCTTTTGGGTGGACCTGCTAATAATGATTTAATGAATGCGCCGGCTGCATCTGCCCCTCCCGTAAAAGCAGCGCCTGCGCAATCAACTCAAACATCACCTGCGGCGACGGCTGCGGGTGCGCCTTCTATTAATGTTGCTGCAACTGTCGCCCCTCCCGTGGATCCAGAAAGCAAGATTTGGAAGGTAGCAATTGATAAGTTGTCTCCAGGCAAATATCAGCCTCGTACAACTTTCGAAAAAGAGCCGCTTCAAGAGCTTGCTCAGTCTATTAAAGAAAATGGAATTCTTCAGCCGATCGTGGCTCGCAGAACGTCTTCTGGGAAGCTAGAGATCGTAGCGGGTGAGCGCCGTTGGAGAGCTTCGCAACTTGCTGGGTTACATGAAGTCCCAGTGATTTTGAAATCTTACGATGACAAACAAGCACTTGAGTTAGCTATCGTTGAGAATATTCAACGTGAAGATTTGAACCCAATTGAGGAGGCAGAAGGTTATTCTCGCCTAATCACAGAGTTCAAATTGTCTCAACAGCAAGTGGCGGAAAAAGTTGGACGTGATCGTGCAACTGTTGCCAACGCTGTTCGTTTGTTAGCACTACCAAATGAAATCAAAGATATGATTTCTGCGAATGATCTTTCTGTAGGTCACGCAAAAGTACTTCTTTCTTTGCCAGAACCAAAAAAACAAATCGAACTTGCGAAAAAGGTCGTGAATGACAAAATCGCAGTTCGTAAATTGGAAAAAATGGTTCAAGCTATCGTTAAGGGAACAGCTGATGAATTGGAAGTACCAACTTTCGATTCAAATGTGACTCAACGATTGATCGGCGGACTAAGTGAAGAGCTTCAGAAAATCATGGGCACAAAGGTGAACATTGATTATTCCGGCGCTAAAGGTAAAATCAGCATTCACTTCTATTCCGATGATGAACTAACTAATTTAGTAGATAGGCTTAAAGAAGGATGGCAGTAAATACCCCTCAATCTTTCCAAGAAGACGTGCTTTCTGGTCATGTGACGGCAATCCTTGATCAGGGCACACATTTCGAAGGAAAGCTCAGCTTTGAAGGCACCGTGCAAATTGGCGGTGATTTTAAAGGGGAAATCTTTACTAAAGATACCATCGTTATCAACGAGGGCGCCTCTGTGGCTGCCCAAGTTGAGGCCGATACTATTATTATTAGTGGCCGAGTTGAGGGAAACCTATTCGCTCGCCGCCGAGTTATTATGCACCCACCCGCAATATTCAAAGGCACCGTAACATCTCCGAGCTTACGCATCGATGAAGGTGTTGTATTTGAAGGTGCGTCCTATATGCCTAAGTCTTAGGCAAACCAGTTTCATTTGCGCAGCCGAAATTCTCATTAGGAATTTGACCTTGACCGTTTCTGGTCTGAAATGCTACTCCCGAGGTTCAAAAAAACAATAGGGATTTCAACAAAATGGATATTTTTGGACAATTAGGCATCAACTCAACTGCCGGCATCCAGTTCGTGTTTTTCGCGATTGCTTTGTTATTCTTAACAAAATTCGTTTTCACTCCATACGCTCATGCACTTGAAGAGCGCCAAAATAAAACTAAGGGTGGTGAAGATCTAGCTTTGGAATACCAAGCTAAATCTGTGGAACTAAACTCTGAGTATGAAACAAAAATTCGCGCGTTGAACGGTGAAATCAAAAACATCGTGGACGCATCTAAAGCGGAAGCAAACAAACAGTATGAAACAGTTGTTGCGAAATCTCGTTCAGAGGCGGACCAACTTGTTAATACTAACAGAACAAAAATCACAGCAGCAGTAGAGACAGCTTCAAAAGAATTGAAGTCTCAAACTCAAACCGTTGCTCTTGCAATCACATCCAAATTGTTGGGCAAATAAGAGAGAAGAAAATGAAAGTTCTTGTTAACCTTCTTATCATGTTGGCACCCGCGATCGTGTTTGCAGCTTCTGCAGAACACGGTGGCGAACATCACGCTGTTGAAATTCCATCAGCAGTTATCTACCAAGCAATCAACGTTGCCGTACTTATCGGTGGTTTGATTTACTTCACGAAAGACGCAATCGTATCTTTCTTTGGCGGCAGAAAATCTGCTTACCTTGAAGCTGCTCAAAAATCTGCGTTCGCTCGCGAACAAGCAGAGCGTGAATTCGTAGATATCAAAAACAAACTAGCTAACTTGGAAAACACTCGCCAAGAGCAATTGGCGAAAGCACAAGCTCACGCAAACGATTTGAAAAACCAAATCGTTGAGGAAGCAAACCAAGTTTCTAAGCGCATCAAAGACGAAGCAGAATTGACTGCTAAGCTTGAAACTCAACGCGCTCAAAAAGAGTTGCGCCACCAGTTGTTGACTGACTCTGTTGAGGCTGCCCGTATCGTTTTGACTAAAGACATCGGTGCATCTGACCAACAGAAATTGCAAAACGAATTCATCAATCACATCGAGGTTAGTCGATGAAATTAAACGAAGTATCTAAAAGATATGCGAAAGCTCTTTTGGCAGTAGCTAAGCAAAAAGGCGTTCACGCGAAAGTGTACGCAGAGTTGCAAGCGGTTGCAGATGCATTCAATAAAGATGCATCTATTTCTGCATATTTCGAAAATCCTATGATCGCTGTTACTCAAAAAATTGCTGCTGTTAAAGCGGCTCTTGAGGGTAAAGGCACTTCTGAAGAGTTGTTGAACACTGTGGTGTTGATGGCCGATAAGGGCCGCATCCATCTTCTTCCTGAAGTAGCACAAGCATTCCGTGACGCTCTTGATATCGAAGAAGGCGTAACTCGCGGAACTGTTCGTTCAGCACAACCATTGTCTGCTGACGCACAAAAAGAACTTGAGTCCAAAGTAAGCAAAACGCTTGGTAAAAAAATCGTCCTTACTTATCAACAAGATCCGAAACTTTTGGGTGGCGCTGTAGCCCAAGTTGGCGGATGGACTTTTGACGACAGCATTGAAACACATCTTAAAAAATTAAATGAAGAATTAAACAGGAGAGCCAACTAAAAATGGAAACACAAATCCGTGCCGACGAGATCAGTCGCGTTCTCAAAGAGCAAATCAATCAATACAATAAAAAGATTGAAGTTAGTGAAACAGGTAGCGTTCTTTCAGTAGGGGACGGGGTTGCTCGTATCTACGGTCTTGAAAACGCAATGGCTGGTGAACTTGTTGAGTTCCCAGGTGAAGTTTACGGAATGGTATTGAACCTTGAAGAAGGTCACGTTGGTACCGTTTTGTTCGGTGAAGACCGCCAAATCAAAGAAGGCGACACTGTTAAAAGAACTAAAAAAATCGTTTCCGTTCCAGTTGGTGAAGCACTTCTAGGTCGCGTTGTAGACGCCCTAGGTAATGCGATCGACGGCCGTGGCCCTATCAACACGCCACACTCTCGTATCGTTGAAACTAAAGCTCCTGGTATCGTTTACCGTCATCCAGTTGAAGAACCTCTTCAAACAGGTATCAAAGCTATCGACGCTCTAGTACCAATCGGTCGTGGTCAACGTGAATTGATCATCGGTGACCGTCAAACTGGTAAAACGACTATCGCGGTTGACACTATCATCAACCAAAAAGGTCAAAACGTTCAGTGCTTCTACGTAGCTATCGGTCAAAAGCAATCGACTGTTGCTCTAGTAGTTGAAAAATTGCGTGCAGCTGGTGCTCTTGAGTACACAACTGTTATCGCTGCGAATGCATCTGATCCAGCTCCACTTCAATACCTTGCTGCTTACTCTGGTACAGCAATGGCTGAATACTTCCGTGATACTGGCAGACATGCTTTGATCGTTTACGATGACTTGACGAAACAAGCTCAAGCTTACCGTCAATTGTCTCTTCTTCTTCGTCGTCCTCCAGGACGTGAAGCTTACCCAGGCGACGTGTTCTATTGCCATAGCCGTCTTCTTGAGCGTGCTTCTAAATTGTCTGCAGATAAAGGCGGCGGTTCTTTGACTGCATTGCCAATCATCGAGACACAAGCGGGCGATATCTCTGCATACATCCCGACAAACGTTATCTCTATCACTGACGGTCAGATCTTCCTTGAATCAGATCTATTCTACAAAGGTGTGCGTCCAGCTATCTCTGTAGGTAAATCAGTTTCTCGCGTAGGTGGTGCGGCTCAAATTAAAGCGATGAAACAAGTTGCGGGTTCTTTGAAACTTGAACTTGCTCAGTTCCGCTCTATGGAAGCATTCGCTGCGTTCGCATCTGACTTGGATAAAGCGTCTCAACAACAGTTGGCACGTGGTCGTCGTTTGATCGAAGTTTTGAAACAACCACAATACTCTCCAGTTAAAGTTGAAGAACAAATCATCATGATCTTCGCTGCTGGTAACGCGTTTGTTGACGCATACCCAGAAACTGACGTTAAGAGATACGATAAAGAGATGATCGAGTTCTTGAAAAACAAGCACTCTGACATCATCAAAACTATCTCTGAGAAGAAAGCGATCAGCGACGATACTAAAAAAGCGTTGTTGGCGGCTCTTGAGGAGTTCAAAGCTATCTTCCAACCTTCTAACAAGTAATTTGGTGCTTAAATGGCAAGCTTGAAGGATATCCGGGCTCAGATTGAGTCCACTAAAAACACCCAGCAGATCACGAAGGCTATGAAGCTCGTTTCTGCTGCGAAGTTGAGAAAGGCGCAGAATAACATCGTTAACATGCGTCCTTATGCTCTAACTTTGCGTAAGGTGATTGCGGATATCGCTGTGACTAACAAAGTTACGCACCCGTTGATGGAGAAGAAAGAACAAGTAAAGAATGTTTTACTTGTTGTTATCACTTCTGATCGCGGTCTTTGCGGCGCTTTCAACAGCAATATCAACAAATTCACTGAAGCTTATTACAACAATAATAAAGCAAACCTTGAGAAGATTGATTTCCTTTTCATCGGTCGTCGTGGTCATGACTACTTCGCCAGAAGAGGCATTAAGCCGATTGATTACATCACGAAGCTTGATAAAGACATCTCTTACGAGTTGGCTTCAAAAGTTGCGAATCGCGTGATGAATGATTACCTTGAGGGTGCATACGATGAAGTTCGTATCATCCACAATGAGTTCCAATCTGCAATCTCTCAAGTTGTTACGGCTGAAACTCTTCTTCCAATTGATCTTGGATTGACGACTTTCAACTCTGAAGCTGAGCACAACGCTAACTTCGCAGTAGACATGATTTTCGAACCAGCTCCAGAGCAAATCATTAAAGAGTTGCTTGAAAAGCATTTCGACCTTCAGGTTTACAGATGTATGTCCGAGTCTGTTGCCGGTGAACATGGTGCTCGTATGAGCGCGATGGAAAACGCGACAAACAACGCGAAAGAGATGATCAACAAACTCACTCTGACGTACAACAAATTGAGACAAGAAAAAATTACTACAGAATTAATCGAAATCGTATCCGGCGCGGAAGCGTTGAAATAGGGAGCTGAATAATGGCATTCGGTAAAGTTAAACAAGTTATGGGTCCCGTAGTGGACGTAGAATTCGAAGGCGGAGAACTTCCAGCGATCAATTCTGCTCTTCGTGTATCAAATAAATTTATCTCTGACACAGAATACAACCTGGTTCTTGAAGTTGCTCAGCATTTGGGTGACGGCGTAGTTAGAACTATCTCTATGGACCAAACTGAAGGTTTGGTTCGTGGTGAAAAAGTTAAAGCATTGGGCACTCAAATCACAGCGCCAGTAGGTCGCGAAGCTTTGGGTCGTATCATCAACGTTGTTGGTGAACCAATCGACGAAATGGGTCCAGTAAACGCAAAAGAACAATGGGGTATCCACAGAACTGCTCCAAAATTCGAAGACCAAGCTACATCTGCAGCAATGTTGATGACTGGTATCAAAGTCGTAGACTTGCTAGCTCCTTACGCTAAGGGTGGTAAGATCGGTTTGTTCGGTGGTGCGGGTGTTGGTAAAACAGTACTTATCCAAGAACTTATCCGTAACATCGCTACTGAGCACGGTGGTTTCTCTGTATTCGCCGGTGTAGGTGAGCGTACTCGTGAAGGTAATGACTTGTGGCAAGAGATGAAACAGTCTGGCGTATTGGCTAAGACTTCTCTAGTTTTCGGTCAAATGAATGAACCTCCTGGTGCACGTGCGCGTGTTGCTTTGACTGGTTTGACTGTTGCTGAATACTTCCGTGACGTTGAAAACCAAGACGTTCTTTTCTTCGTTGATAACATCTTCCGCTTTACTCAAGCGGGTGCTGAAGTTTCTGCCCTTTTGGGTCGTATCCCTTCTGCCGTAGGTTACCAACCAACGTTGGCAACTGAGATGGGTACTCTTCAAGAGCGTATTACTTCTACTAAAAAAGGTTCGATCACTTCAGTTCAAGCGGTATACGTACCTGCCGATGACTATACGGATCCAGCTCCAGCAACTACATTTACTCACTTGGATGCGACTACGAATCTTGACCGTGATATCGCAGCTATGGCGATCTTCCCTGCGGTTCACCCATTGACGTCTACATCACGTCTTTTGGATCCAACTGTTATCGGTGAAGAGCACTACAAATGCGCTCGTGACGTTCAAGCATTGTTGCAACGTAACCGTGAGCTTCAAGATATCATCGCGATCTTGGGTATGGACGAGTTGTCTGAGTCAGATAAACTTGTTGTATCTCGTTCTCGTAAAATCCAACGTTTCTTGTCTCAGCCGTTCTTCGTTGCTGAGCAATTCACTGGCTTGCCTGGTAAATACGTTGATATCAAAGACACTGTTAAAGGCTTCAAAGAGATCCTTGAAGGTAAACACGATGCTCTTCCTGAGCAAGCGTTCTACCTTGTTGGTACTATCGAAGACGCAATCGAAAAAGCTAAGAAGTTGCAAGCGTAGTTCGAAAGAACAACGCTTTCATAGAGCGGCCTGATTCGGGCCGCCTTGGAAAAGGTGATTTATGTTTAAACTGACAATCGTGACTCCAGAGCGTCGTCTTCTAGTAAACCAAGAGGTTGAAGAAGTAACTGTTCCTGGTTTTAAAGGAGAACTTAATATTCTTCCTGGTCACGCGCCTCTGATCACTACACTAGGTATTGGTGTGATGAAATGGAGACTTAAGGGTCAAGAAAAGCAAAACCAAGCTGTTATCAGCTGGGGTTATTGCCAAGTATCCCCTGAAGGCGTGAATGTTCTTGCGAACATCGCTGACTTGCCAGAAGAAATCGATCTTGTTGCAACGAAAGAAGCCTTAGCGAAATCTGAGAAACACGTCCTTGACGAAGTTATCACAGACGAAGACTGGGTTGAGTTCCAAAAAGAATGGACTCGCGCAAGAGCGAAAATTGAAGTGGCTGAAAACGTCGCTAAAAAATAGTTCTTATCGAAAGATAAAATTAAGAAAGGCTCAAGTTTATACTTGGGCCTTTTGTTTTTTGTGGCATGTGTGCGATACTCCCGCCCATGACCCGAGAGTTTCGTAAGGACATCCGGGGCCGAGGCGCCAGCAGTAATACTCCGAATCGTTTTGATTCCCTCCATTTCGAAGCCGAGCCACAGGATTTTGATAATTATCTTGAAGAGGATAAACCTCGTTTACAGACCCAAGTTCTGAAGGATTCTTCGCGCGCGGTTTTGACTAAGAACGATAGTCCTGACATCGGATTCTCATACTCTGTAAACCCATATCGTGGCTGTGAGCATGGGTGTATCTATTGCTATGCTCGTCCGACACATGAGTATCTGGGAATGTCTGCGGGATTAGATTTTGAATCTAAAATTATGGTTAAAGAAAACGCACCAGAACTTTTAGAGGAAGCGTTGATGAAGAAGTCATGGGAACCACAGGTAATCATGATGAGTGGTGTGACGGACTGCTATCAGCCCTTAGAGCGAGAGTATAAATTAACGCGTGGATGTCTTGAGGTTTTGAATAAATTTAAAAATCCGGGCGCTATCATAACTAAAAATTATTTGGTCACACGGGACATAGACATTCTTCAGGAGATGGCAAAGTATCATGGCATTGTTGTCACTATTTCGATCACATCACTAGATACGGACCTGATTGCTACATTGGAGCCCCGCACATCAAGACCTGCAGCGCGTTTGCGGGCAATTGAGGAATTGGCAAAAGCGGGAATTCCTGTTGGAGTGAATGTGGCTCCAGTGATCTTGGGGCTAACAGATCATGAAATGCCTGCGATTCTAAAAGCAGCTGCGGATGCGGGAGCTACCTCGGCAGGATATACGATGCTAAGACTTCCTCATGCGGTCGCGCCACTTTTTGAAGAGTGGTTGGAGGTTCACCGCCCTTTGCGAAAAAGCAAAGTGATCGAAGCCGTGAAGGATGTGCGCGATGGAAAAATGTATCGCGCAGATTTTGAGACACGAATGCATGGAACGGGTCCGCGTGCGGATCAGTTGGCTCAAGTGTTTGAAGTGTACAGTCGAAAGTATAATCTCAATCGTAAAGATTGGAGACTGTCGGCGGAACATTTTAAGCGACCGACAAATCAATTAAGTTTCGATCTGGATTAATTTAAGAGAGACTATGGCGAAAAAGAACTTACGCAAAATTCAAATAGACCTGCGCCAGTTCGCTTTGCCATGCCCTCGAGTAGGCAGCATCGAAGCTCATTCGGGCTACGGCCAGACTCCTCGTATGGGTCAGGAAATCCATCAAAATATTCAGCGCAAACGTGTTCGCGAAATACCCGGATACGAAGCAGAGAAAAAGCTATCGATCGAATTCGAACGCGATCAATATATCTTCGTTATCTTTGGTCGTGCGGATGGAGTGATTGAGGGATCAAGCTTCCAAGTTGAAGAAATCAAATCCACATTTGATGTTGATAGTCTCGAGCACAAGTTAACAGTCGACGATAATCATCCCTATGTATGGCAACTTAAGACCTACGGATACATCCTTTACAAGCAAACAGGTGAAGTTCCTGATTTAAAAATGCTTTTGGTTTCGTCTCGTAATTTCAAACAATCGGAAATCTATTTTGATCTGGATGTTGAAGAGTATGAGTCGTGGTTGGCTTTGCGTTTAGCGGAATTGGTGGATGAAACAAAGATCCGCGAAAAACTTTTTAAAAAGCGTGTGGAAGCAGCCGAAGATCTAAAGTTTCCATTTACATCTCCACGTCCTGGCCAAGTTGAGCTGAT
Source organism: Bdellovibrio sp. HCB209 (assembly GCF_047306065.1). Classification (GTDB taxonomy): domain Bacteria; phylum Bdellovibrionota; class Bdellovibrionia; order Bdellovibrionales; family Bdellovibrionaceae; genus Bdellovibrio. The sequence continues at coordinate 3,847,064 of NZ_CP178618.1, read as the reverse complement.
CGAAAATATTCAAGTCGGCTTTGTCGAAGAAAAATCCATGGTGATTCAAGCACCGACGGGATTGGGTAAAACCATTGGCGTTTTATATCCGTCACTAAAGGACTCCTTCGCTCGCGGACAGAAAACAATCTATGTGACGCCGAAAAACTCTCAACATCAGGTTGCTGAGGAGGCGGTTGAACGCTTGCAAGATGAAGGCGCGTCCATTCGACCGTTGACGATCACTGCGAAAAGCAAGATGTGCTTTAAGGCAGAACCTTTGTGCAATCCTCAGTATTGTGAGTTCGCCAAGGACTACTATAAGAAACTTGCGGAAAACGATTTGGTAAATAAGGTTTCTAAACTTCGTTCGTTAAGCCAAAAAAAGCTGCAAGAGCTAGGTGAGCAGTACCAAGTGTGCCCTTTCGAGCTTTCATTAGAGGCCATCGAAAGAGCAGACGTGGTGATTGCTGACTACAACTATGTTTTCTCAACCAGGAGCCTGCTAGGGCGTTTGGAGCTGCCTTTAATGGAGCCCGCGCAAAAAGCAAACTTGGTGATCGATGAAGCTCACAATTTGCCGGCAAGAGCTCAAGATTATTTTTCGCCGTCGATTTCAACCCGGGACTTACAAAACATCATTCCGTCTTTGGCAAAGATCGCTCTGCGCTTTCAAAAGCGTGCACAAATGTTATGTGAAGAGGCGATTGAGCTTATTGAGTCTTATCGAGGCGAATCGCGTACGATCCAAATTGATTTTGATCCCGTGTTTGAGCTCGAGTCCCGTTTAAGAGAATTTCTATCTGAGTACCTTGAGGCCGACATTGAAGTGCAAACTCAAGATGGAGTTTTGCGCCTGGTGAATACTTGGAGTGATTTTGCGCAGGCTCTAGAACTTCAAGGCCCGGAATTCTTTCAAACGTATCAAAAAAATCGCCTCTACGGAGAGATCAACGAAACACTGAAGGTGACTTGTTGTGATGCCTCAAGACATCTGAATGAAATCTACAAGTCTTTTAAAAATGTCGTAGCTTTCTCGGCAACTCTGAAACCGTTTTCTTACTCGATGAAACTATTGGGGTTCGACGAGGAAACAACAAAATGTCTTGAGTTCGTTTCTCCATTTCCGAAAGAGCATCGCAAAATTTTGCTGATCCCTCAGATCTCCACTAAGTATAAAGATCGTCCTGCGAATGCTCCAAAGATTGCACAGGTCATGGAAAGAATCATGGCGGTGAAGCCCGGAAACTACATTGCTCTTTTCCCAAGCTTTGAGTTTATGAAAGATGTCGAGAGTCATCTTAGAGACAGCTCCTATCAGCGTCTGGTGCAGCAGCGAGAAATGAAAGCTGACCGGGTGGAGGACTTCCTGTCCTTCATGAAAAGTGCGGATAAGCCAACATTACTACTAGCGGTGCAAGGTGGAATTTTCTCAGAGGGTGTGGACTTCCCGGGAGACATGCTAATTGGCGCCTTCGTTGTGGGACCGGCTCTTCCGAATTTTGATTTTGAACGGGAACAGATTCGTCAGTATTATGAGCGATCCTATGATAAGGGTCAGGCCTTTAATTACACCTATATCTATCCGGCAATGGCGAAAACAATTCAGTCTGCGGGTCGAGTGATTCGTTCTGAAAATGACAAGGGCATTATTGTCTTGATGGACTCGCGATTCTTGGAGACAACGTACTCTGAAACCATGCCCCAGGGCTGGTTTGAGCAGGGTGCCCAGGAATTGGTTTCTGGGAAAATCATTTCTGACGTCACTGATTTTTGGAATAGTATTAACGATTCAATCGCGAGTGAAGTTGAAGCATGAAGTTAAACGAAATGCCTTTTTTCTTTTTTGATTTGCAGACCACGGGAGCAAAACCCGAGAGTGGTGCCGCAATTCTGGAAATGGCATGGACGTCTTCAGATGGAAAAACCGAAGCCAGCCTGATTCAGCTACCGAATGAAGAAAAGATTCCATATCGCATTCAAATGATCACAGGAATCTTTAATGACGACATGGTGGCTGCTAATCCTGCAGATCAAGTGTTTGCGGATCTTGAAGAGAAATTCAAAAGCCATCGCTGTATCATTCACTTTGCTCAATTTGAAAAACCATTCTTGGCTCATCAGTATTCTCAATGGAATAAGGAATTTCCTTTTGAAATTTTGTGTACACATGAAATTGCGAAACGTCTTTTCCCGAATCTTCCCACAAGAGGAATCAAAGGTTTAGCGGGATACTTTGGTTATCCCTCCCAGGATTTGAAAAGAGCTGCTCAGCAAACCGAAGCCACAAAAGCAATTTGGGACGGCCTGCTTGCAGAATTATCTAAACAGGGCATCGAAACTTGGGATCAGCTGCAAGAGTGGTTGAATGTCACTCCGAAGGTCAGCCGTACTAAGTACGAATATCCTTTGCAAAAAGAAAAGCGCCTGACGTTGCCAGATCAACCCGGCATTTACCGAATGATTAGCAAGTGGGATGAGATTCTATACGTTGGCAAAGCTACGTCTTTGAAGGACAGAGTGAATAGCTATTTCCGTGGTCAAAAAAATCGCGATTCCCGCAAGCTTGAGATGCTGACTCAAGTTTATGATTTGCGAGTCACTGTCTGCGGAAGCCCTTTAGAGGCTGCTTTGCTTGAGACCGACGAAATTAAAAAATGGGACCCAAGATATAATATTTCGCTAAAAGCGGGTCATCGCAACGTTGTCTTTTTTAATCATGAAATGACGGATATCGATTACGAACAAAGCGAAGAGTTCTGCATTGGTCCGTTTTCAAGCAGTCTGGTCTTTGATTCCATTCGCAATCTGCGCGAGTGCTTGGTTGCAGGTAAGTTCCACGACAACGTTTTCTATGAACCCATTGACGCCACTTTGGTTGAAGAAGGGTTTAAAGTCTTCTGCGAAAGAAATTCCTTGAGTGCAGAAACATTTAAGTCCGTTCGAAACATGTTGGCATTGGGTTTGTGGTGGAATCGTCAGTTTGAACTTTTAGAAGATGACGAAGACACTTTGGAAGATGATGTACAAGCAGAGTTTGTCAGCGACGTTTCAGCTGAGGAGGTAGAAGAGCTAATTGAGCTTACAGCTGTCGATATTGCTGACAAAATTGAGAGACATATCATGCGTGCTGGGCGCACGTATCTGCGCGCCAAAGAGCTTACGCGAATTCTGAATGCGGATATTTCATATAAACCAGCCGATAGCGAAATCGAAATGCCGTATCAGATTAAAGTTCGTGCGGGGTACATTGCGAGTGAAGCCAACAAAGAGCGAGTTCCAAAGGTTTCTTTGTGGAATGGCTTAAATATCGACACCTATGATCGCATGAGTGTTCTTTTAATGGAGCTTGGAAAAATCAGAACCCAAGAGGGTTTTGTAGAAATCCAATATCGCTAATCAGCCCAGGCAAAGTTTCCTGATTCCGCACTTAGAATTTCGGGAAAATGTTCGGCTACTTTTTTACCACTGTCTTTGTGATTAAAATATAGCTGCAAAAGCTTTCTATAAGGATGTTCTTTAGGAACCAATCCAGGCGAGCCAAGATTTACGACTACAATACTTTTCTTAACATCTAACGGAAGCATCTTTAAAAGCTTTGCAGTTTTTGGACCCGTCACTGCCATCAATACAATTCCGCACCCAGATGATTTCTTAATGTTAGTAACATCACTGACTCGCGAGCTACCAAATAGCTGCTTAGTCACGACAGGCTCTTGAGAGGCTGATTTAAAACTTTCAAGGAAATCTTTAGAAGGGGACAGGGCACATACTTTTTCAGAAGATGCTGCCGGATTGCGAGTATTGGCACGCGCCTCAGGCAGACTCTTTGCTAAAAGATTTGTTTTGATGTTTTCTGTCAGAACTTTATCTTCCAGCTCCACATAGTCTTCAGAACTCAAGGAACCATTAGCCATCAATGACGGCAGGTTCGGACTGCGACGATAAATATTTGCGAAGGCCTTCACCACTAGAATGCGGTGAAGTTTTTGATTTAAAGAATCAATAGAAAGTCTGCCATCTTCAACCGCGGCACGAACTGTTTTCATGGCGCGCTCTTGGTCGCCTACGGACCAAGTCATCATCACGATGTCAGCACCCGCCACTATGGCTTTTAGAGCAGCTTGATCAGTGCGCATGACTTCTTTAGATCCCTTCATCTGTAAATCATCAGTAACTACTAGGCCTTTATATTTAAGTTCATTGCGCAAAAGATCTGTGGATATCTTTGAGGAAAAGCTCGCAGGAACTTTTATTGGATCAAGAGCAGGATAAATCGAGTGAGACAACATCACGGCGACATTTGCGCCCAATGAAGAATAGCCTTCGAAAGGAACCAGATCTTTTTTCTTAAGATCACTTTCAGTCGCCACATTATTTACAATAGTGCTGTGAGGATCTGCTTTGATGTCGCCAGTTCCAGGAAAGTGTTTTGCCGTGGGGATTACGCGTGAACGCAAAAGACCCTTCGCATAGGCCGTACCGATTTCTTTAACCAAGTTCGGATCAGAGCCAAAAGAGCGCACGCCAATAAAGCTTGTTCCGTAAGGATCTGCGATATCCAGCACAGGCGCCAGATTCATATTGAAGCCGACTTCTCTTAGGAACAATCCAGTTTGATAACCCATCTCTTCAGAAAGTTCAGCAGACTGAGTTTGTCCGATGGCTAAGGCATTTGGAGGATTCGGCTGGATGGGAAGTCTCGAGACAGCTCCACCTTCTTGATCAATCGCGATGAGTGGTGGAAGTTTAGTGTTTGCATAGGAAAGCTTATAAAGATCTTCGTTTAATTTTTTAACTTGCTCGAGGGACTGAATATTTCTTTTAAACAGAAGGAAGGCGCCGGGCTTGTATTCTTTGATGAACTTTTCCAGCTCTTTATTTGTCTTCGTATAAGGGAAACCAACGATGAAAAGCTGGCCGACCTTTTCGTTTAAACTCATCTGAGAGATTTTGATATCGATGATTTCATCAAGAGACTTGGTCTGGGCTAGAACAAGGGCGGGAAATGCAAAAAACAAAAGAGTAATGCTCAAAATTCGCGATATTTCCCTGATATACTTGTTCATAGGTCTTTAGAATATCATTCACGTAGAGTGGGAATAGACAAGATTTGAGTAACAGCATGAAATTGCACCTTAGTCCTATATTCCAAATGAAGCTCCTGGTGTCGCTTGCGATCCTCGCATTCACATCTTTAGCTGCGGCAGCAGTTGAGGAAGAAGAAGGACTTGTCGAAGTTTACAACCCTGAATCCCTTGTTGAGCTTCACATTCGCCAAGATAACTTAGCAGATTATAAGCATCGCCGGGAAACACATGGCTTCTACTTTGGTGTGGATTACGAGGCCTTTGTTCCATCAAGTTTCGTATCTTTGAATGACGGAAAGACCTACTCTGAACTTTTCAATAACGAAGCAATTCCGATGATTAGCTTGATGATGGACTATAAGTACAACTTTGCACTGGGTTCATTGGCGATTGGTCTGTCGGGCGGTATGGGAAGTATCGAAGACGATCGCAGTGGTGACAAGCGCACGCTTGAGCTCACTAAGATCATGGGAACAATCAAGTTCACGATGGATAACATCATGGATGAACCCTATGTCGCTCCTTACATCGGTCTTTCCATGTACCAAATCGACATCACGGACAAATCGCCGACTAGCTCCGTTTCAGAACAAGCTCCGCTGGGCTACGCTTACGCTTTGGGTTTATTGATTCAACTGGATTGGTTGGACTACGACACCGCAAAAAGTGCGACGTTCAATTATGGCTTAGAGAATACTTTTCTTGATGTCTATGTCGCTCAATATATGGCAGCTGGCGGAGATGAGGAAGCGAACATGGAAACCGATCCAGTTCTTGGGCTCGGTCTTCGCATGGAATTCTAGATCATTCGTAAAAGCTTTTCCATTTCCTCATGAACTGAGGACCAAGAGATATTTGCTAGCTTAATATTTAAACGATTGTCAGGTGTGATGGAGTACTTTTTAGATTCCTTCATCGCTAGCTGAATTACACGTGTAGGATCAAGTTTGGTTTTCTCTGTGAATACCAAAGAAATCGATGTCACACCGGCGCTGATGTCACGAACACCCAACTCCTTACATTGACGACGAATCAACATAAGTCCCATCAAGTTCACAGTCTGATCAGGAATTGGTCCGAACTGATCACGCAATTCTTCTTCGATACGATCCAGATCTTCTGTCGAAGTGATTTCCGCAAGAGCCTTATAATAACCAAGACGAATACGAATATCTTTGATGTAAGCATCAGGAATAAGTGCTGGAATCTTAAGATTGATTTCAGGATCAAGTTCCATGTCATCAACAGCTTCGCCTTTGGCTTCGGCAAGTGCTTCATTCAACAGATCCATATACAATTCATAGCCGACAGAATTTACGTGGCCAGATTGCTCATCACCCAAGATATTTCCCGAACCACGAAGTTCAAGATCGTATTGGGCAATTTTAATTCCGCTTCCTAGAGCCGTGTTTTCTTGGATGATCTTTAAGCGCTCTTGCTGTTCTTTATCGAGCTTGCGATTTCTTGGCATCATCAAATAGCAGTAAGCGCGAGTTTTAGAGCGACCCACGCGACCGCGCAATTGATAAAGCTGAGACAGTCCAAACATATGAGCTGAATCGATAAACATTGTATTCGCTCGTGGAACGTCCATTCCAGACTCTACGATCGCTGTACACACCAGAACGTCAATCTCATGATGGAAGAAAGACAGCATTGCTTTTTCAAGCTCGTGTTCTTCCATCTGTCCGTGAGCAACTTTGATACGCGCCTCAGGAACAATGCTGCGAATTTCATCGGCCAAGCCATAGATGGATTCGATACGATTGTGAATAAAGTAAACCTGACCACCGCGAGAGATCTCTGCGGAGATAGCTTTGCGAACCGTCTCTTGATCAAATTTCGTAACAAACGTACGGGTTGGCAAACGATCCACTGGAGCCGTGTTAATTAAACTTAAATCACGGATTCCTACCAAGGCCATATTCAAAGTTCTTGGGATTGGCGTTGCAGAAAGCGTCAGGGTATCAACGCTGGTTTTGATCTTTTTAATTTTCTCTTTATGAGTAACGCCGAATTTCTGTTCTTCGTCGATGATCAATAAGCCAAGATCTTTAAAGCCAATGGAGCTACCCAAAAGCTTATGAGTACCGACGATAATGTCGACTTTTCCATCTTTGATATCTTGGATGGTCTTTTTACTTTCGGCCGGAGTGACAAAACGATTTAGTACTCGAATATCTACAGGCCATCCCTCGAAACGTTTTTTAAAGGTTTCAAAGTGCTGGAAAGTAAGAACAGTTGTTGGCGCAAGAATCGCAACTTGGCGGCGCGCTTGAACGGCAAAGAATGCCGCACGCATCGCAACTTCAGTTTTACCGAAGCCCACGTCACCACAAACAAGACGATCCATAGGTTTTGTAGATTTTAAGTCAGATAAGATATCACCAATTGCTCTTAATTGATCGTTGGTTTCCTCGTAAGGGAAGCCGTTCTCAAACAATTGAATTTCATTCTCACGGAAATCAAAAGGAGGGCGGTGCATTTCAGCGCGCTTCGCATACAAAGCCAAAAGATCTGCGGCGATATCGCGAACATGGGATTTAACCTTTGCTTTGGTTTTTTCCCAAGCCGTGCCACCGAGTTTATCTAGGATAGTTGTTGCACCAGCTCCCGAAAACTTTTGCAATTGGCCGACGCGATAGACGGGCAGATAAAGCTTATCTTTATCTTTGAATCCGACTTGAATGAACTCGGATTCAACGCCACCGATACTCATGATCTTAAGACCTTCATAGATCCCAACACCATGTTTGACGTGGACGACTAAATCGCCGGGCTTAAGATCACCGAAGGCCAGGCGCTTCGCTTGCTTTTGAAAGTCTTGGGCTGCAGTAGATTCACGGCTGCGCATTTTCTTGCCGTAGAAATCCTCATCGCGCAAAAAGATCACGCGCTCTTCATCCAATCGTAAGCTGTCTGAAAGATAACGGCTTACGATATGAACAATAGACTTATCGCTTTCTTGTTCTTGCAACCAGCTGTCCCAGCGATATTCATCAGCGGCACAGCGTACGGCCTTAAGCTCAAGCTTTTCAAAAATTAACGAGAGACGATCAATATGCGATTGATTCTTGGTGCTGACGAAAATTTTGTAACCATCATCGCGCCACTTATGAAGCTTGTTGGTTGCGGCCTGCAACCAAAGCTCTGAACCGACGGGATTTGTATTTGATAGATTAGAAAAATCTTGAGTCAGCGATGTGCGATACTCAACATGGGCTTCTGCCGCATTATCTTCATCCAGGTATTCTAAAGTTGAGAAATAAATCTGACGACTATTCTCAGGATAAGTGATGCTTTCTAGGCTCTGATAAAGAAGTTCCATTTCAGGACGGATGACGTGACTTTCGCTGGTGACGAAATCAGCCTTGAGCTCCGCCATGAATTCATCTGCGTTCCTAGAGATCTCAACAGGATCTAGAAACCAAACGTTCACCGGGTTTGCAAAATGATCTACCGGATTTGCAGGTTCGCCGTAAAAGTACGGTAGCAGGAACTCAATACCAGGAAATGAATTTTTTAAAACAAGGGATCGCAGAAGCTCTTCGACTTCAGATTTTTCAACAGGGCGATCATCAATGTTTGCGCGAACTCGTTGCAAAAGTCTTTCGTGAGTTTCGTCACGGAATAAAATTTCGCGCGCAGGAGTTAGGTTGAAATAGTTAATTTCAGCCGCACTTCTTTGATCGTCTATATTAAAGTAACGAAGAGTTTCAATTTGATCGCCGAACAGATCAATACGAACGGGCATTTCTTCCGTCGGCGCAAAGATATCGACGATACCTCCACGCAAAGCATACTGGCCCTTGTCTTCAACCATCGGGGCTGAGACATAACCGAGAGAGTTCAAATACTCTGCGATGTCTTCCGGCAACTCGTCGCCAATCGACAAAGTTCGCGAGGATTCTTTGAGGTTTTTCACAGGAATCGTTTTTTGTATCAGCGCGTCAGGGGACGCGATGAAGATTTCCCCGGGCTTTGCGACCTGTGCTTTTGCAAGAAAACGGATGCGATCCGAAGCCAATCTCGTGTTCGGGTAAAGGCCCGAGTATGCGGAAACATCGAATGCAGGCAGAATAGTGCTCTGACGAGTTGGGTCAAAGAACTGCAAGAGCTGCTGTAATTTCACGGCTTCTGCGTGACTGCCAACTACAACTAAGTGCGGCAAGCCGTTGATTTTTTTAGAGTATGTTTGAGACAAAAAGAAAGCAAGCGCGAGCGGAGAAGAGGCTCCGGTCACTTGAATTTTTCCGCGGGTTGTTTCGAAGGCGCGATCGAGTATCGTTTCGAGCCTTGTATGAGTCATTTCGGCTTTCATTTTGTGCGCTCATGTTGCCATGGTTATCGCCTTGTTTCCATTCATATTTCTTGGATTTCAAGTGCAGCACATATATAACTAATTGAAATCCAAATAATAACGACAACTTTGGAGGGTTTGTGGCACTCGGTGGAATCATTTTCATCGTAATTTTTATTGCGCTATTTGGCAGTTTCCTTGTCTGGCTTTCAATCAAGACAGGCGGAAAAGTCCATTATCATCCGGTTAAGTACGAGCCCTACGAGTGTGGTCTCCCTTCGCTAGATAAAAAAGATACGAAAGTTTCTGTGAAGTTTTATCTCACAGCAATCTTGTTCATTCTTTTCGATATCGAAATCATTTTTATGTACCCGTGGGCGACATCATTCCGCGATTTCATCGCGACTGGCCAGGGTGCATTCGTATTTGGATCTATGGCCTTCTTCTTGGCCGTATTCATTTTCGGTTTGTGGTGGGAAGTAAAATCAAAAGCATTGGAATGGGATTAATCAATGGGAATGGGTAAAGATTCATTCGAAATTATCGTCAACGGGCTTAAGCTCGTTGTTATCTTTTTGATGATGGTTCAACTCGTGCCAATCCTAGTATGGGTTGAGCGTCGTGGTTCTGCTTTCATTCAAAATCGTCTTGGTCCAAACCGTGTCGGTCCGTTGGGGTTGATGCAGTTGTTGGCCGATGCCGTGAAGTTCTTGACGAAAGAAGCTTTCGTTCCTTCAACAGCAAAACCATTGTTGTACTATGCAGCTCCGGTTTTCGCTTTGATTCCTGGTGCGGTTGCCTTCTCTGCGATTCCAATGTCGACACCAATTTCGGTTGGTACGTTTGAATTGTTCGGTCAAACTTGGGGCCCATACACTTTCCTAGTTCAAGGTTATGATATCGGTGTTGGTATCGTATTCATCTTGGGTGTTTCCTCTCTAGCTGCTTACACGATGTTGATGGCGGGTTGGGGTTCAGGAAATAAGTACTCTTTGATGGGTGCTCTTCGTGCTTCTGCACAAACGATTTCTTACGAGTTGGCTTTGGGCCTTTCAATCGTTGGCGTGATCATGATGTACGGAACTTTCCACTTGGGCGACATGACAGCTGCTCAACAAGGAACTTTGCACTTCCAATTCATGGGTTACACAGTGGCAGCTAACTGGCTTCCAAACTGGGGTATTTTCTATCAACCTCTTGGTGCTCTTTTGTTCTTCACAGCAACATTCGCAGAATCAAATCGTCTTCCATTCGACTTGGCAGAGGGTGAGTCTGAACTAGTTGCAGGCTTCCACACTGAGTACGGCGGTTTCAAATTCAACATGTTCTTCATCGGTGAGTACGGCCACATGATGATCGCTTCAGGTTTGATGGCGATTTTCTTCTTCGGTGGTTACGGCATCCCTTTTGTGACGGTTGAACAAGTTCGTGAATGGGCAATGACTGTGACTTCAAATGCAAACTGGGCTTCTGCTCTTGTGGCATTGATTCACTTCCTTGTTTTCAACGTTAAGTTCTTCGCGTTCTTGTGGGCATTCATCTGGGTTCGTTGGACATTGCCTCGCTTCCGTTACGATCAGTTGATGGATCTTGGCTGGAAAACGATGCTTCCTTGGGCATTGGCAAACACGATCATCACGGCTTTCGTGATCTACTTGGCATCTTTGTAAGGAGCTAAAAAGTGACAGCAGACGCTTTTCTATTCTGGTTTTTAGCGATCACAACATTGGGCTCTGGCCTGATGGTGATCCTTTTGAAAAATCCTATCTATTCAGCGCTAAGTCTTGCCATGACAATGGTAAGCATGGCGGCCTTATTCGTAACTTTGAACGCCTTCTTTATCGCGGGTGTTCAGTTGATCGTTTATGCCGGCGCCGTGATGGTTCTCTTCACGATGGTTATCATGCTATTCGACTTGAAGCAGGAGATCTCTCAATTCACACGCGGTAAGTTCTCAGGCATTTTGAAAATTGTGTCTGTGGGTTTGTTGGGTGGATTGGTTATCGGTTCAATTGCAATGACTGTTGGCAGTCTTAATATCAAAACAACAGAAAACCCGGTGCTAGTTGGTACGGGCATGGAAACGACTAAAGAACTTGGTCAGATCCTGTTCACTAAGTACATCTTCGGTTTCGAGGCTCTTGGCGTTCTTCTTTTGGTGATCGCTGTGGGTGCAGTTGCTCTTTCTCGCAGTAAAGGTGGAACACATGAATCTTGATTTCATCAACAACATTGGTCTTACACACTACCTTGTCCTTTCTTCGATTCTATTTGTGATGGGTATGGCGGGTGTTCTTCTTCGCCGTAACGTGATCGTACTTTTGATGTCTATCGAATTGATGTTGAATTCTGTGAATCTAACGTTCATCGCATTCAGCAAATACTTGGGCAATCTTGATGGTCACATCATGGTGTTCTTTGTAATGACAATCGCAGCGGCGGAAGCAGCTGTGGGTCTTGCACTAGCAGTTTCGATCTTTAAACGCTTTAACGAAGTGAACATTCGCTTCTTCGAGCACTTGAAAGGATAGGCCGAATGAATCATTCAGTTTTAATGGCCATTGTTATCCTAAGTCCGTTGGTTGGTTTCTTGATCAACGGTTTCCGCTATAAAAAACACTCTGCCAATGTGGCGGGTGTGATCGCAACTCTTGCAGTGGCGATTTCTTTCGTTTGCTCGATCCTACTTGTAGTTGATTTGGTGCAAATGCCTGAAACAGCTCGCAGAATCGCTGTCAGCTTCTTTGAGTGGATGGCGGTTGATAAGTTTAAAGTTAATGCCGGATTTGTAGTCGATCAAATCAGCGCCATCATGATCCTGGTGATCACGGGTGTTGGTACTTTGATCCACATGTTCTCTATCGGGTACATGCACCACGATAAAGGTGCGGCAAAATACTTCTCTTACTTGAATCTATTCATCTTTAACATGTTGTTGCTAGTTCTTGGCGATAGCTTGTTGGTGATGTTCGTTGGTTGGGAAGGCGTGGGTCTTTGCTCATACTTGCTAATCGGTTTCTGGTTCACGGATAAAGACAAAGCAGCAGCAGGTATGAAAGCCTTCATCACGAATCGTGTTGGTGACGCGGCTTTCTTGCTAGGTATGTTTGTCTTGTTCATGACTTTCGGAACTTTGAACTTCAACGAATTGAATGCTTTGGCTCCAACGGTTGCGGAAGCTTCTTGGATGGGTGCTGTAACTTTGGGAACAATGTTCTTGTTCATCGGAGCTACTGGTAAATCTGCTCAGATTCCATTGTATGTTTGGCTTCCAGATGCGATGGCCGGTCCTACTCCAGTATCAGCGTTGATCCATGCGGCGACGATGGTTACTGCGGGTGTTTACATGATCGTTCGTTTGAATCCTCTATTCATCATGGCTCCAAATACTATGATGGTTATTGCGATTATCGGTGCGGCGACTGCGGTTTTGGCAGCGACAATCGGTATGACCCAATGGGATATCAAAAAGGTACTTGCTTACTCGACGGTATCTCAGCTTGGTTACATGTTCTTGGCTTGCGGTGTGGGAGCGTTCGGGGCAGCAATGTTCCACTTGATGACTCACGCATTCTTTAAAGCTTTGATGTTCTTGGGTTCTGGTTCTGTGATCCATGCGATGCACGAGGAACAAGATATTCGTAAGATGGGTGGACTTAAAAAGTACCTTCCAATTACGCATGCGACGTTCTTCTTGGGTTGGGTTGCGATCATCGGTCTTCCACCATTTGCAGGTTTCTTCTCTAAGGATGAAATTTTGGCTTATGCCTTCTTCTCACCAATGGGTTCTCCGATCCTTTGGGCAGCAGGTGCTTTGGGTGCGACTTTGACAGCGTTCTACATGACTCGTTTGATGGCTCTTACTTTCTGGGGCCAATCACGCGTTCCTTCACATGTTCATCCACATGAATCGCCAGCATTGATGACGATCCCTTTGATCGTTCTTGCGGTGTTGTCAGTGATTGGTGGTTGGATCGGTATTCCTCACGTGATCGGCGAACACTTGGGTCATCTTCCAAATGTTTGGGAGCACTGGTTGAGTCCTTTGATTACTAAGATTCCAAACCTTGGCCACTTCGATGTATCCACTGAATGGATCTTGATGGGTTGCTCGGTTGGTTTGGCGATTATCTCTGCAACAGTTGCTTATCAGTTCTATGTGAAGTCTCCAGAGACTCCTAAGAAAATCGCTGAAAGCATCAAGCCAGTTTACAACTTGGTTTATAACAAATATTTCGTGGACGAAGCGTACTTCGGCGGAATCATTAATCCTTTGATCAACCTAGGTAAAAACATGTGGTACTACGTCGATGTTAATTTCATCGATAAGTGCACATACTGGGCAGGGGATTTGGTGCGCGGAATGGGATCTCTATCTCGCTCGCTTCAAACAGGAAACTTGCAGCAATACGCAATGTACATCGGTATCGGCGTTGTTGTTGTCCTTTCATTTGTGATCATGAGGTAAGATATGATCCTGAGTACTATTGTTTTTCTACCTCTTTTGTTTGCTCTGATCGTCGCTGTTTGGCCGAATGCTAAGACTCTACGTCCTTTGGCAATGGGCTTTGCGATCATCGAGTTCATCGTTTCATTGGCATTGTTCCAACAATTCGATCCAGGTACTGCAAACCTTCAAATGGTTGAGCGCTATATGTGGATTGAACGTTTCGGTATCAGCTACTTCCTAGGAATCGACGGCATTTCATTGTGGTTGGTTCTTTTGACGACGTTCTTGACTCCGATCATCGTTCTAGCAAGTTGGACTTCAATTTCTGAGCGTGTGAAAGGCTTCCATGTTTGTTTGTTCTTGTTGCAAACAGCGATGCTTGGAACGTTCTTGGCGATGGATGCGATCTTCTTCTATGTGTTCTGGGAGCTTGCTCTGATTCCGATGTATTTCATGATCGGTATTTGGGGTGGATCGCGCAGAATCTACGCTACAGTTAAGTTGTTCATCTATACATTCGCCGGCTCAGTGATGATGTTGATTGCGATGATCTATATGATGTACCTGACTCAAGAAACTACAGGTCAAATGAGCGCAAGCTTGCTTGATTTCTATAAGTTGCAAATCCCATTCGTGGGCGGCACGTTCTTCAGTCTGCAAACACTTCTGTTCTTTGCATTTGCTTTGGCATTTGCGATCAAAGTTCCGGCATTCCCAGTTCATACTTGGTTGCCAGATGCCCACGTTGAAGCACCGACTCCTGGTTCAGTAATCCTTGCCGGTGTTATGCTTAAGATGGGTACTTACGGTTTCATGCGCTGGGTGATTCCTTTGTTCCCAGAGGCTTCTGAATACTGGGCTTGGTTGTTCATGTTGATCGGTACTGTAGGTATTATCTACGGAGCCTTGGTAGCGATGGTTCAGCCGGACGTGAAAAAACTTGTAGCTTACTCTTCAGTTTCACATATGGGTTACATCCTTGTAGGTCTGTTTGCATTCAATGCTTACGGTATGACAGGTGGTTTGTACCAAATGTTGAATCACGGTATCTCTACAGGTGCTCTGTTCATCTTGATCGGTATGATCTACGAAAGAACTCACTCTCGTGAGATTTCTAAGTACGGCGGCTTGGCTGGCGTTCTTCCTTTGTTCACGATCTTCTTCTTTATCATCACGCTTTCTTCGATTGCGGTTCCGATGACAAATGGTTTCGTGGGCGAGTTCTTGATCCTAATGGGTACGTTCCAAGCTCAACCGGTATTTGCATACTTTGCAGTAACGGGTGTGGTTTTGGGTGCGGTTTACATGTTGTGGATGTTTAAACGTGTGTTCTTCGGCGAACAAGGTGAGTTGGTTAAAGACGAACATCATCCACTTCACGATTTGAACGTACGTGAAATCGCAGTTTTGGTTCCGATGGTTATCATGGTGTTCTGGATGGGTCTGTTCCCGAATCATTTCTTGAACTACTCAAAAACGTCCATTGATCACTTGGTAAACCATAAAAACAGCTACAATCTGACAATCAGTCAACCTAGTGCATCTGCACCGGCAACTGCGACAGCGGCGACCCCAGCTACTGAAGCAGCTCCAGCAGCTGAGCAATCTTCTGCAGCGGCAGCACAAGGAGATAAATAATGAATATGAATATTGGTCTTAGCGACATTCTTCTTGTTTCTCCAATGATCGCGTTGTTCCTAGCGAGCCTTGTGCCGATCACGGCAAAAGTTCTTCGCGGTAACCGCGAACAAAGTCCGATCATCACTCTTTGCCAAGCTTTGATTGGTATCGTGATTGCGATTGGTCTTTTGGTTGTATTCGGTGGCGCTGGTAAAACAGCGTTTAACAACGGCTTGATCTTTGACGGTGTGACTCAGTGGATGGGCGTGATTGCGTTGTTCGCAGCGGGCGCTTCAATGGTCATGATGTACGAAAATCCAGCGACGACGGGCAGACAGTTCTCTGAATTGATCTTCCTGGCGATGTCTTCTGCGGTGGGGATGTTGATCCTAGTATCTGCAGTGGATCTTTTGATGGTGTTCATCGGTCTAGAGATGATGTCTTTGGCATTGTACCTAATGATCGCGATGAGCCACGAAGAGAAGCTTTCTAAGGAAGCAGCTCTTAAGTACTTCATCCTGGGATCATTTGCTTCGGCAATCTTCCTTTACGGTGTGGCTTTCATCTTCGGTACTACAGGCGGTACGAACATTCTTTCCTTCATGGAAAATGCAGCGGAACTTGTACAAACAAGCCGTATGTTCTTGTTCGGTATGGTGTTTGTGATCTTGGGCTTCTGCTTTAAGGTTTCAATCGCTCCATTCCATGCTTGGACTCCTGACGTTTACCAAGGTTCACCGACTCCGCACACAGCATTCATGGCGACTGCGGTTAAGACTGTGTCCTTTGCAGCTTTCTTGCGTGTGATCGCGACTCGCTCTCTAGTAGGCTCTGATCATTTGTTTGATATGCTTCAATGGTTGGCTGTGATCACGATGATCGTTGGTAATACAGCGGCTATCTTGCAAAACAACTTCAAACGTATGATCGCGTACTCTTCTGTGGCTCACTCTGGTTACGTACTAGTAGGTGTTATCACAGCGGGTGTAAGTGACGATGCTGCGTTTGGTGCATCTGGCGTGATCTTCTATTTGCTAAGCTACGGTCTTATGACTTTGGGTGCTTTCGCTATCGCAAGCATGATCGAAAAGTCAGAGAACCATATCGTAAATATCGATGATCTTGCAGGTTTTGCAAAACAAAGACCGATGATGGCTCTTTGCTTAACAGTATTCTTACTATCCCTTGCTGGTATCCCACCAACGCTTGGATTCTTTGGTAAGTTCTATCTGTTCAACGCAGCTATCGGTGAAGGTCTTTTGTGGTTGGCAGTTTGGGGTATGATTAGCTCCGTGATCTCTGTTTACTACTACTTGCGCCCAATCGTTGTTATGTACATGAAAGAGGGCGATGCAGACGTGGCTGAGCATTCTTTGAATGCAACAACAGTTGCTGTTGTGGTTATGGCTCTAGCGATCATGTTCCTAGGTTTCGTATCAGGTCCACTTTTCGCAGCCGTAGAAAAAAGCCTTCTTTAAAAGGTACGTCCTTACCTGAAAAGGTAGGGCCTACCCAAAAAGAAAACCCTGGTGATGAACCAGGGTTTTTTATTATCTAAAGTCGAATTGGCGAAGAGTATTGATGCCTGACTTAAACCCGATGCGCACGATCCG
Organism: Bdellovibrio sp. HCB209; assembly: GCF_047306065.1. Taxonomy (GTDB): domain Bacteria; phylum Bdellovibrionota; class Bdellovibrionia; order Bdellovibrionales; family Bdellovibrionaceae; genus Bdellovibrio. Next base: position 3,830,012 of record NZ_CP178618.1, on the reverse strand, counting down.
CGCTAAAATCTCTGGATTTAAACTGAAGTGATCGACAAAGAACATTTCATAGTTCTGTGGGCGAGGCGAAATATAGATGTAGTCCACCTCAGGGCGGTGGAAAACCTTATCGCGAATGATGCCCAAAAGCTTTTCACGTTGTTCTTCAGGAAGCTTGATCTGCTTTAAATACCCATCAACGGAATTGTAAATCGACTTAATGTCGTTCTGATTCTGGATGTGTTTATCGATCTTTTGCTGAATTACCTGATATAAAGCCTGATTCAGGATCAATGGAATCCCGTATTTATGAAGCGAACCCATCTCCTCAGTATAATGATAGGGCTGAGTTGAATACGATGAGATCACCAGATCGGCGCCATGATCGGCCGCCACGTGAGTGGATAGGGTGTCCCGAATTTCTCCATCGTAAAAGAAAATCTCTTTGCCATCTTCGGGGCGCTTGATTCCATAAGGAGCATAAACCGGAGGCAACGAAGTCGAGGCAGCAACCGCCTGGCTGATCGAGGCATGATTGATGTACATCGTGTTCGGAGTTTTAAAAGACTCCGGAAAGTTACCAAAGATAGCTTTGCGGGTATGATTTAATTGGGTCCCCACAACAAACAGATCTACACCCAAGCGGGCAAAGTCATTGTCGAGCAGAACATCCTTGCGCAAGTAAGACTCGATACCACCGGTTGAAAACAGACCATTCAGTTTAAGGCCGTTTTTAATCAGCGATTCAATACCCCCACGAACGATGGTCTTATCCAAAAGAGTTCGGGGGATGAATTTTAAAAGGCCACTGGAATTCAGATTAAAGATGTTTCGGTAGGAGATCGGCTTCAGATATCTAAGGTCGTCTTTTTCGAACGTGGGCGTTGAACCAGACCCGACTTGGAAGGCGTTGATCAATGATTCAATTGGATAGCCAGCACCTAAAATGGAAGCAACGAATGCTCCCGCACTGGACCCGACGTAACATCGAATGGTCATTGGGTCGCTGTCATCGAAATTCTGACGCACCATCTCTTTGGTTCCGCCAGCAAACTTGAAACCTTTTTCCTGAAGAGCCAAGCAAACACCAATGTGGAAGGCCGCTGCTTTAATGCCGCCACCACTCAGGACCAACGCTATCTTCTTTTTGTCTTTTATGCGCATAACTACACATAAGTATCTGATCTCACATGGTGGAGGGCAAGGTTGGTCAGACGTTGGTCTAGCTTAGAACCCTGACTAGTCGCTGAATAGCCAGATCAAGGTCCTGTTTTTTGTTGAATTTAAGTAAGTAGTCACACTATCTTTGACAGACTGAAGTCCTGTGATAGGGTTGATTACGCAAGCTGAGTAGGTGACCACCATTTCCGAAAAGCTGGCTACTTGCACTTTGGCGCGAGCCGGGGTGAGTAAAAGGGGATCGAATGAACGTTGAGATGACTGGTTCTTGGCTACCGCTAATGGACTACTCCACTAAATACAGAGTTAGTGTGAGTACTCTCCGCCGAAGAATCAAAGCTGACGACATTCGGTTCCGATTTGAAGACGGCAAGTACTTCATCATGGATGAACCGATGGGTACCCATCAAAGAGTACATCGCCCCTCCCAAGAAAGCGAAAGCCTTGCTTCGGTGGGTGCTCATCAAGGAATGATGAAAGAAGGAACGGAAATGGCTTCTTCAAAGGATGAAATGAAGGCTCAGGACCTTGCTGAAAAGACGGTTAAAGTAAATAAGGATGAGCCAATCCTAACTGCGGCAAACAAGCTTCTTAATGAACTTAAGAAAGCATACACGCAGATCCTTCAAGAAAAGGAAGAGCAAATCTTCCAACTGAAGGATGAAGTCACGGATCTCAAAACTTTGGTTCGAGTTTTGGAATCCGAGAACGACCGCCTGAAAGGCTTCAAACAGTAAGCCCTCTTTATAATGTTATCTTACAAGATCCCCGGTTGATGATATCACCCGGGGATTTTTGCTTTTAACGTTATCCCTATGGAATCATCGTTAAACTTCAACATTCCCGAAACCTCCCTTCAGGTCACCGCCCAAGCGGGGCGACCGATTCTGGGTGATTTCATCCAGATCAATCTATTTTCTGAGGGCGACTTCGATGGCGTTTTGACGACAACCTTGAAAAATCTGACGGATTTAGAGGTGGCTTTAACTTTAGACAGCACGGCTTCAGAGATCTGCAGGGTTTTATTGGTTGAGGGGGATGATTCATTTGAAATGAGTCGACCTGTGGCTGAAGTTTTAGAAAAAGCCTTAGATCTTAGTGCTTTATCTGATGGCTACTTGGAACCCTTTCGCGAGGACTCGCGTAATTTAGATCTTAGAAGCATGATTCGGGGCTATGTGGTGGATCAGGCAGTGAAGATGCTTTTAAGTAAAAACCCAACATTGATGGGAATGGTTCATCTGGCAGAGGGCATTCGATTCTTTAATTGTCCTAAAAAATCCATCCATGTGCGCATGAGCAACTCGGATGTGGAAAAGGAGATTGGATTATTCAAAGATGCGATCTCGACAACAGAGGCGCGAGGATCATTATACGATCAGGAATCGGCGACTCTTTATCTTCATCCTCTAAGACAAGGAATCAGTGGATCACATACGGTTTCAGTGATTGCCGATAGCTGCTTGCATGCAAATGCTCTTGCGAAAATTGGTCTTTATGCGCCCAAAGAAGTTGTGCAGGCATGTGTATCTGAGCTTGATGCCCAGATAGTGATTTTTGATGCCTCAGGAGAGATCGAAGAAATCTTTGAGGAGTCTACGGCATATAACTTCGGTCAAGGGCACATTTCCTATTCGTCTTATGACGATAGCAATAGGGACTCGTAAGATCAGTGTCTGACCAGATACCACGCTTTTGAGATTTTGCGGCGTCGACTGAAGCAAGATAACGGCCCTTAGAGTATTTCGTCGAATCGTAAGCCCAGCCATTTTCAACGATCATTAAGTTTACATTCTTGTCCGCTAAAAACACCGTGCAAGTCAGTCGATCAAACGACTTCCCATCACACTCAAGGTTCACATATTTATTCTTAATAACAGATTCGGTGAAGTCGCGAGCCTGCTTACCGTGTTTTTGCGAAAGCTCCGGGCAGTCGATCCCGGCAAAGCGGATCTTTGCGATCTTATTTCCAACCTTCACGCGGCAAGTATCACCATCGTGGCACTTTTCAACTACACCAGAAATCTTTTGAATCTGATTTTTCTTTTTACGGGCTTCGGCAGAATTAATTGATAGGGACAGGATGGCGGCAAGAACTAGAGATGTTAACTTCATAGGAATAGGTTAGCGGCGTCTGGAGCTAATTGCAATCCAGCTAGCGAAATAAAAAAAGGACTGATTTTACTCAGTCCTTTTTAAGCATCGTCATTCGGGAGGGGCGATGTTTTTTATTTACTCTAGCTCCGCTTACGCTGCTAGAGATTTAGTTTTCTTAGTTTCTTTCTTAACGCCAGTCTTCTTAGTATCTACAGCGGCATTTTTATCGAATGCTACCGCGAACACTTCATCAAGATTCTCAGCGAAGATGAAGTTGATCTTGTCTTTGAAAACTTTCGGGATATCCGCTAAGTCTTTTTTACAAGCCATTGGGATCACGATGTTCGTAATACCAAGGTTCAAAGCTGCAAGACACTTCTCTCTGATACCACCGACAGGAAGTACGCGACCTTGTAGAGTCACCTCACCAGTCATCGCGATATCGTGACGAACCGGAGTACCTGTCATCAAACTTACAAGTGCAGTTGTAAGAGTGATACCGGCAGAAGGACCATCTTTAGGGATAGCGCCCGCTGGCAAGTGGATATGGATGTCGTACTTCTCAAAGAAGTCTTCAGGAATGTTCAATTCTTCCATGTGAGCACGAGCGTAAGACATTGCTGCGTGAGCAGATTCTTTCATCACGTCGCCAAGTTGGCCCGTCAATGCAAGATGTCCTTTACCTTTCATTTTCAAAGCTTCAACAGTCAACACTTCACCACCAGCTTGTGTCCATGCAAGACCTTGCACAACACCAACTTGAGAGTCAGCGATCTTGTCGTCGCGTTGGAAGCGTGGAGGACCAAGAAGTTCTGGAACTGTCGTAGCGTTTACTTCTACGAATTTCGCCTCTTCCATTACCACCATCTTCGCAACTTTACGGCAAACTGAACCTACTTCGCGCTCAAGGTTACGAAGACCTGCTTCGCGAGTGTAGCCAGCGATAAGGTATTTGATACCTTCATCAGTGAAGCTGATGTTCTCTGGAGTGATACCGTTTGCTTCGATTTGTCTTCTGATCAAATGTTTTTTAGTGATCAAAAGTTTATCGTTCTCTGTGTAACCAGGGATGTTCAAGATTTCCATACGGTCACGCAATGCTGGTGGGATATTCTCCAACACGTTAGCAGTAGCGATGAACAACACGTTTGAAAGGTCGAAATCCACATTCAAATAGTTATCACGGAAAGTCGCATTTTGTTCTGGATCCAAAACCTCAAGCATTGCTGCTGAAGGGTCACCGCGGAAATCAGAACCCAATTTATCAACTTCATCTAGTACGATAACTGGATTGTTTGTTTTCGCTTGGCGAAGAGCTTGGATAATTTTACCCGGCATCGCACCTACATAAGTACGGCGGTGACCACGGATTTCCGCTTCATCCTTCACGCCGCCCAAAGCGATACGGAAGTATTCACGGCCCATCGCGCGAGCGATAGATTTACCAAGAGATGTTTTACCTACACCTGGAGGACCACCAAAGCACAAGATTGGTCCTTTAAGGTCTGGTTTCAATTTACGAACAGCCAAGAATTCCATGATACGATCTTTAGCTTTTTCAAGCTCGTAGTGATCTTCATCAAGAATTTCTTTAGAGCGCTTAAGATCGATATGATCTTCAGACTTTTTGCTCCAAGGAAGATCCGCCATCCAGTCAAGGTATGTACGAACCATTGTTGCTTCAGATGCATCTGGATGCATACGCTCCAAACGACCCAATTGTTTCATTGCTTCAGCTTCTACGTGTGCAGGCATGCCGGCATTAGTAAGCTTGTCGCGCAATTCATCCATCTCTTCAGATTTAGAGTCTTGCTCGCCAAGTTCGTTCTTTATAGCCTTCATTTGCTCGCGCAAGAAGTATTCGCGTTGAGATTTATTAGCATCGTCTTTTTGGTTTGGACGATTCTTAGCTTGAGTCTGCATAACTTCAAGTTCAGCAGCCAAGATCTCAGTAACGATTTTTAGTCTTTCAGTAGAATCATGAGTCTCAAGAACTTTTTGAGCGTCTTGAACTTTGATTCCAAGGTTGGAAGCGATCAAGTCAGCGATACGACCTGGATCAGTGACATCATCCAACACCAACAAGATGTCTGGTGAAAGAGGGCGACCTAGAGCAATAATACGTTCAATGTGCTCTTTCGCTGTTCTGATCAAACCTTCGTTTTCAACAACTGATTTTTGATTTGGGATCTCTTCGATCTTCTCAACTGCAACTTCAAAAGAAGGAGAAGTCTTAGAGTAATTTTTTACGCGACCCTTAGCTACACCTTGGATCAAGATTTTTACGCGGCCATCAGAAAGCTTACGCATTCTCATGATCATCGCGATTGTACCTACTGTGTAGATAGAATCTGGAGTTGGATTTTCTTCAGATATATCTTTTTGGGAAGCCAAGAAGATAAGGCGATTTTTCGCTAAAGCTTCTTCAACTGAACGGATCGATGAATCACGACCTACAAATAATGGAATAATCATGTAGGGGAATACAACGATGTCTCTCACAGGTAGCATTGGAAGTGTCTGTGGGATCTCTAGAACTTTATCGTCAAAACTCATACCGCTCCTCCGCGTCGTGCGGGAAATGTTTCATGTATGAGACTTTTCGGAGCGTGCTGTGAAATGCTTGAACGGAAATATGAAAAATTGGACTGACATCCGTGTCAGTGGCGATGCGCCTCTTGCTCTTCCATGCATTCAATACAAAGGGCTGTGAAAGGTCTGGCCTGAAGTCTGCGAGCGCCGATTAGCTCTCCGCATGCTTCGCACTGGCCGTAAGTCCCCTCAGCGATTTTTCCCAATGCTCTTTCGATTGCATAGAGTGCTGTGCGTTCTCTTTCGTGCAGATGAATCGAGATGTTGTTAGCAACATCTTGAGAAGCAATTTCTGCTTCGTCACCAGCTCCACTGATGCTGGATTGTTCTGCGATAAACTCATGTGACTTGTTTAGGATCGAGCCTTTTTGGAAAAGCAACGAGTCCTTCAAGTTCTCTAGTTCTGTCGTACTTAGCTCTGTTGCGTTCATCTCACCCCCCGATATGATGATCGCTGGTCGACTCACTAAAAGTGAGCCATACCGAATTCTTGGTCGTTATTACGGGGGATCAGAAGAGTGTCACGAAAAAAGCAGTGCGTGATGATTAACTAAGCACGAGACAGAAAGTGAAACAGATTTTTTAACGCGCGAACTTTCTGCCTACTGCTTCGCGCATTTCTGCACCTTCAATGCTGAGTCGAGTCCAAGGAATTGCAAGTAGACGATCCGCTTCAATCGGTTCTTCCGTTTCTTCGCAGACTCCAAAAGTACCTTGTTCTATTCGGCCCAGGGCCATCTCGATCTCGAGTAGTTGGTTTCTCATGCGTTCTTGAGATACTAAAAAAGTGTGCTCCTCGATGTGGGCAACAGACACGTCTCCTTCGTCTCCGGACTTTTCCGAAACAGTGAATTCGCGCTGTGCTGTTCTGAAGCGATTCAGCAGATCTTGTTTTGCTAGGATTAGTTTTTTACGGCACTCACTAAGTACGTTTTCTGTGATCGGATTCTTCATAACAGCCCCCTTCTTTAGGATTAGCGACTTGCTTGCCGCTTAGTGTTCCTTAGACCAGGGTGGGGAGGGGGCCGGTTAAAAAAAGGTCATTAATTTTTTTAATGGAACCTATTGATGGATACGCAGTGGGGCAATTTCACCTTTTTCCACTGTTAATGATACGACAGGGCGATCAATTTCGCGCTCAGAGCTCATTGTAAGCGTTCCTAGCGATCCTGGGAACTTCTTGAGCCCTAGAAGCCTTGCTGTGAGCGCTTCTCGAGAATCGGCTCCTGCTGCGACTAGCTGACGTAAAATCAAACCAGCATCATATGCTTGGATTTCAATTAAAGAAGGAGCCTCACCATATAGGTTTTTATATTCAGTTAAGAATCTGGATTGATCTTGTGAAGTCGGTGCCATGGAGTCGACGAACATTAAATTGTTTGCAAAGTTTCCGGCACGTTTTGCAATCCCGGCAGTATTCCACAAGTTTGTGCCCATCAGTTTGACGCCGCGAACATCATTAAATGCAAGCATCGCAGCAATTTGACCCATCGCTTTCGCACTGTCAGGAATAAAGATCGCATCGAAATCCGTAATCGGCGGGAGAACGTTTTCTGTATTGTCTTTGCGGGCAGAGCGTTTTTTATCAGAGTGTTTCAAATCCTTAAGACGTAGGTTGAATTCTTCCTGACGACCTTCTCCGTAGTATGTGCCAACTAGACGTTGCACAACCAAGCGGAAGTCCGTTTCTTTCGTGGAGTAAGTTTGAATCGCCGTGATTTGTCCACCGCGAGTTAGAACTTCATCCCAAAAGATATTTGTGAATTCGATACCGTATTGATCGTTCGGGTAAAGAACCGCGAACTTTTTCATACCCATGTCGTCCATTGCCGTTCTGACTAACTGACGAACCTGCATTTCTGACGTTAAAGAGTTCCTGAAGACTGTTGAACCGATCTCAGTCAAACCAGAACGTTGAGACAAGGCGATGCTTGGAACGCCCAACTCATCAGCCTTTGCGGCTACTGCTGGCGCCGTCTTACTTAAAAGACTGCCGACAACCGCGATAACATTGTCTTCTTTAACTAAACGCTCAACACCACGGCGTGCAGAGTCTGGATTGCCTTCGCTATCCATTACCGCAAGTTTAAAGCCAGAGCCCGGAACATGAAGCCCTAGGCCCATTTCAAGGCCACGAAGTGCACGTTGACCAACGGGAGCGTTTCTTCCGCTGAGTGGAAGAACAACACCAATTGTTTTTGATTGAACGTTTTTAGCAGCATCAAGTTGCGAGATAATATCTTTTGCACGAGCAGCAAGATCACTCTCTGGCAAATAATCCATCACGCCAGCATAATATTTTTTAGCTTTGGAGATGTCGCGCTCCTCAAGGGCTTTGTCGGCTAGGCGAGACATCGCATGGCCACGCAAATAGCCGTAGTCAGAATTATCAGCAACTTCTTCAAGTTGTTTTTCATTCAGGCGGTTTTCAACGTCTTCGATGGCGCGCAGGCGGTACACGTCTTGTTCTTGCTTTGTTGGAGCCTGAACAGACATAACCACTAGGTTTTTTAGATTTTCCAAAGGATCTGTGGAAACAGGAGCGACAGGAATTGCAGTAATTGGAGTCGGCGTCGCAGGGGGAGGTTTAGCAGCCAAGCCGCCCATGCCTTTGCCTTTTTTGCCGTTTGTTTTACCAACCACCGGAGCTTGCTTGATCTCCGTTTTTTTTGTCGTCGTTGTTGTACAAGAAGCCAAAACACATACGGAAACGATCAGAGCGAGCTTCGATGTCATTTTCTATTCCTCATCAAGTGAGATACTTTGTCGTGGAAGGATTTAACCATAGGTGTTGCTTCCGCAGACTTAGCTAGTTCTTCAATCAATTCTTTCTGGCGATTAGAAAGCGTGTGTGGAGTATCAACCAGAATTCTTACCATCATATCACCTGAACCGAATCCGCCAATTTTCGGGAAGCCTTTTCCCTTTAAACGGAACGTTTGTCCAGAATGTGTCCCTGGTGGAATGCGAATCATCGCTTTACCAGTCAAAGTCGGAACTTCGATATTTGTTCCCAAGATAGCATCTGTGTAAGTAATAGGCAGATCGAGTGTGACGTCGTTTTCAGCGCGCTTAAACAAAGCGTGTTCTTGAAGCGCAATAATCACATAAAGATCGCCAGCCGCACCACTGCCGCCAGCATCGCCCTCACCTGAAAGTTTTAAGCGTTGGCCTTCTTTAACACCAGCAGGAACATTTACAGAAAGTTTTGCGGATTCTTCTTTGTTTCCGCGTTGGCGCATAAAGCTGATGACCTTTTCAGTCCCAACTGCGGCCTCTTCGTAAGTCACATTCAAAGTATAACGAAGGTCTGTACCTTTTTGAGGGCGGCGAGTGCGCGCACCAGCGCCAGCACCACGTGCTCCACCAAAGATATCACCGAAAACATCACCAAAGATGTCTTGGAAAGGGTCTCCGCCTTGCGATCCGCCAGCACCGCCGCCACCGAATCCTCCGGCATTACCAAAGCCGCCGAAACCACCAGCACCGCCAAACGGGCCGCCGGCTCCGCCACCACCAAAACCAGGACCTGAATGACCAAACTGATCATACATTTCACGTTTTTTGGTATCGCTGAGAACTTCATAAGCTTCGCTGAGCTCTTTGAATTTCTCCTCAGCCTTTTTATCGCCAGGATTCTTATCCGGATGATATTGCATCGCTAGCTTACGGAATGATTTTTTAATTTCATCCGCAGTCGCTGTACGCGAAACATTTAAAAGGGAGTAGTAGTCCTTCTTAGACAATCAAAGCCTCTTATTCTGGTTTCTTCGCTACAACCACTTGGCCTGTGCGAATCACCTTGTCGTGCAATTTATATGGTTTTTTAAATACGCGAGCTACGTGACCAGGAGCTACCTTGTCCGTCGCTTCGGAGCTAAGTGCTTCATGTATATTTGGATCAAACGGAACACCCTCAGACGGAATTTCAGTTACAGAGTGTTTCGTCAAAAGATTGCGAAGCTCAGTAGCTGTCATTTCCACACCTTGTTTAAAAGTGTTCAGGTTTTCTGCAGTGATGTTAACTGCCAAGGCGCGATCAAAGTTATCCACGATGTCCAAAAGATCACGAATGAATCTTTCGCCGCCGTATTTCAATAGTTCTGAGCGCTCTTTTATTGCATTACGTTTGTAGTTTTCAAATTCCGCGCGCAGGTACAAGAAATCGTTTTTATACTTTTCAGCCTGCTCTTGGATCTTTTGAATCTCAGAAGATACATCGAAATTTTCAGATGAACCTTGATTAGGATTTTGAGAGTTGTTTTCTTCTGACATGAGAGTTCCTTTCGCAATACTTAAGATTGTGTATTCATTAGATATTGTCAATTAAACCAGGTGCAGATTTTTATACCTGGACATCTTCCTGAAGGAACGTAAGTTCCTGGAAAACTTTGTTAGAAATAACAAGGCCATCTCGTGTTAGAGCCCAATGCCCCTGGTCAGATTTGACCCAGCCGCGGCCCATGAGATTGCTCATTATGCTAGAGATTTGGTGATAAACGGAGACAGGGAATTTTTCCTGCAATTCACGCTCGCTGAGACCGCGCATTAAACGCATCGAGGTATGACAAAAGTCCGTAAGGGCTTGATGCATCTCAAGCTGTTCAACCTGCGCATTTGGTAAATGCAGTGCCGGGGAGGCGAATTCTTGTCCTTCAAACTCCAAGATTTGTTTTTTGTATTCACCAATGGAGTTCAAATTCCAGTAACGCGTGCCCCATTGCGACTCTTTGGAATACGAATGAGAGCTCAGCCCCAAGCTCCAGTATGGTTGGTCGATCCAATAAAGCATGTTGTGTCTTGATTCATAACCCGGCAGCGAGAAGTTTGAGATTTCATATTGTTGAAACCCATGGCCGGTCAGTTCGTTGGCAATAAAATCAAACATATCGACTTGTTCGTCATCAAGGGCGCGTCCTTTTGACAAAGGATGACCTTCGGGAACTGTTAAGCAATAGGGACTGATGTGTTTGGCACCTTGTTCTACAGCGATGCGAACATCGTTTTTCAAACCCTCAAGAGTTTGAGATGGCAGCGCAAACAAAATGTCGAAACTAAAATTCAGATTGTGAGCACGCAAAAGGTCCAGCGTTTCAAGCGTCTGTTTTGCTGAATGTTCGCGATGAACCATTTTCAATAAGCGATCATCAAAGGTTTGAGCACCAACACTGAAGCGATTCACTCCGTGGTCGATGTACATTTTCAATTTATCTTTGTCGACTGTCGCTGGATTGATCTCGATGGTGATCTCAGTGTCAGGTCCAGTTGTATAGCCATATCTACCCAGCTCTTTGATAACAGCTACAATAAGATGAGCGGGGATCAAGCTTGGTGTACCGCCACCAAAGTAAAGTGTGTCTAACTTTTGAGGCTGATAGTAGCGATGCTTTTGGCGAATCTCCTCGAACAGCAATTGGACGTACTGATCCGGCGGCAAAATCTTACTTTGCTCGTAAGTCGCGAAGTCACAATAGGTGCAGCGCTGAATACAGTAAGGAATGTGAACGTAAACGCCAAAAGCCATGGGAGTTATGTAGAGTATGTCTAAAAAATTTCAACTAAAAAACGGTATGAAAGTCCTTTTGTTAGAGAGTCACAAGTCACCCGTGGTCTCAGTTCAAATGTGGGTGAAAACAGGCTCCGCCGACGAGAAAAAGGGCGAAGAGGGGATTTCTCACTTTATCGAGCACTTGGTTTTTAAAGGCACTCGTAAATACAAAGTGGGCGAGATCGCAGCCACGGTTGAGGGTTCTGGCGGGGAGCTAAATGCCTACACATCCTTTGATCAGACCGTGTTTTACGTGACTATTTCTAAACAATTCACTGATGTGGCGATGGACGTAATCAGTGAAATGATGGGTTACCCTACATTCGATCCTCAAGAAATCGACAATGAGCGCGAAGTAGTTCTTGAGGAAATTAAGCGTGGACAAGACAGCCCGGGCCGTCGTTCAAGCCAGTTGCTATTCTCGAACATCTTTAAGAAACATCCTTACGGTATTCCGGTCATTGGTTACGACAAAGTTGTTAAGAAAGTATCTGCGAAAAAAATCCGCGAATACTACCAAAGCCGTTATGTACCTTCGAACATGTTCCTAGTTATCGCCGGTGACTTTGAATCTAAAGAGATGAAATCAAAAGTCGAAAAAATGTTCGGCGGGTTTGCCCCATACAAACTTCGCAAATCAACTCACGCGAAAGAGCCCGCACAAAAGAATATCCGCATTAAAATCGAACAAGCCAAATTTGAAACGACGACGGGATATCTGAGCTGGAGAATTCCAAACGTTAAGCACAAAGATATCGCGGCACTAGAAGTTCTGGCAGCGATTCTTGGCCAAGGTGACTCTTCACGCCTGATGCAAACTTTGCGTATTCGTGAACCACTGACCAACTCGGTTGGCGCATTCAGTTACTCAATGCCGGATGACGGTATGTTTGCAGTATCGTTCAATTTAGAACAAGAAAACTTGGATAAAGCTCTGAACACGATGATTCCGGTTCTAACTAAGATCATCCAAGAGCCTCCAAGTACCGCTGAAATGCAAAAAGCGATCACTAACTTTGCGAGCCATGAAGTTTACTCGATGGAGACTGTGGATAACATTGCGAGAAAAGCCGGAGGAGATGAGTTTTACTATTCAGATCACGACCACTATCGCAAATACATGAAACAAGTTTATTCGTTAAAGCCTGAAGACATTCAAAAAGCTGCGAAAAAGTACTTTAAAGCGGACGCCTTTAGTTTGTCGTTAATGACTAACATGGATAAAAAGGTTGCTGATAAGTCCATGAAGCTTTTTGCTAAGAATCTTAAGAAAGCACTATCAACGACGAAGGCATCTAAAGAGAAGCCGCCGAAGTTTGTGGCTAAAAAATTCTCGATCAACACAGAGGCTGTGAAGCACTCTCCAGAAACACAAAGAATCACTTTGAAATCTGGAGCGACAATGTTGATTCGCGAACAGAAGGACACGCCATATGTTTCCATGAAAGCGGCCTTCCTAGGCGGAGCACGCACTGAGGATGGAACGACGAATGGTTTGACGGAACTGTTCTCTCGCAACTGGCTTTCGGGTTCCAAAAAATTTACTGAAGATGAAATCAATCATCGCGTGGATGAATTAGCGGCAGGCATTGGCGCATTTGGCGGCAGAAACTCCGTCGGTATGTCGATGGATTACCTTTCACCATTTGAAGACAAGATGATTGAGATCTATACGGATTCTTTGCTAAACCCGCAATTCCCGGCGGAGATTCTAGAGCGCGAAAAAGTAGTTCAAAAAAACCAAGTAAAATCTCGTAATGACAATCCAGCACAGATTTGTGTGATGAATTTCATGAAAGAGATCTTCAAAAACCATCCGTACTCTAGAGATTTGCTAGGGGATGATAAGTCGATCTCTGCTATTAACCAGGAGTCTTTGCGCAAGTACTATAACAATGTAGCTCACGCTAAGAACTTAACGATTTGTGTGGTTGGCGATGTTGATACTAAGAAATGGGTTAAGACGTTTGAAGATGTAACCGCGGCGTTGCCAGCTGGTAAAAAAATCGAAAACCATTTCCCAGTCGAAAAAGTTACTAAAGAAAAGCACATCTTCCATGAACTTAAAAAAGAACAAAGTCACATCATCGTGGGCTATCAAGGTCTAACGTTGATGAGTCCTGAGCGCTATACACTTGAAGTGATTCAATCTATCTTGAGTGGTCAGGGTGGTCGCTTGTTCCTAGAGCTTCGTGATAAGAATTCACTGGCGTACTCAGTTTCTCCAATGCATATGGAAGGCATTGAAGGCGGATACTTTGGTGGATATATCGGTTGTTCTCCAGAGAAGGCTCAGAAATCCATCCAAATGTTGAAAGCAGAATTCAAAAAGCTTGCAGATGTTAAAGTGGGTGAGGAAGAACTGACTCGTGCGCAAAGATATCTGATTGGACGCCATGACATTGAATTGCAACGTAAGGGCACAATCTGTAATGCGATTCTATTCGATGATATTTATGGACTAGATTATCGTGAAAGCCTGGATGTAGCAGATAAGTATTTTGCGATTACGCCAGAAGATATTCAAAATCTGGCGCAGAAGATCTTTTCGCAACCAGAGATTATCTCTCTGGTTGGTCCTAACGATATTTAGTTTTCGACAGCAACAGGCTCATTAAGAGTGATTTCTTTTTGAGCCGTTGGCTTAGAAACCTTTTTCTTTTTACCTAAAGTTGCATTCGCAACGATATGCTTCAAATGATCGCGTGAATCATCATCAAGCATAATCATAAATCCTGATGGAACTTGAGCATTTACTTTCACAGCTTTTTTTAAGTCTGGATTGAAAAGCATAAAGTCTTCTTCAGAAAGCTTACTTCTTTTCATCAACTCTTTGGCGCCGATGCTTTTTGAAAGCTTCACTGTATGCAAGTTCAATTGCTTAGAATAGTTCACGTCTTGATAGATCTCAGCGTGATATCTTTCCGCAAATAAAGCACCCAAGAATTCGCTATAGAAATTTGAAGAAGCGAAATCAAAAGATCTGCTTCTGTATTTAGCAACGATCTCGCCCAAATCTTGAGATTTAGTTTTCGCCATCGCTTTGCGCATGCCTGGAGGGCCGTGATTCCAAGCCGTCAAAGCCAATGGCCATGAGCGTTTCAGGATCATGTGATTTTCTTTAAGCAATTGAGCTGCTGCAACCGTCGCTTTAAACGGAGAGTGTCTTTCGTCGATATGGTCAGTCACCATCATGAATTTACGACCTGTACCACCCATGAATTGCCAGATACCAGAAGCACCGACTTTACTTTTTGCGTGCTTGTTGAAGCTTGATTCAACGAATGGAAGACGAGTCAATTCTACTGGTAGACCATAGTTTTCAAAGATTTCTTCCATACCAGGAAGATACTTCGGGCTTACTTCCAAACCTGTTTGGAAGAAGTTTCTTTGTCCCATTTGCACGCGTACGTTTGTAAGAGCGAATTTAGCTTTTTTAGCCACCTCACCATCAAGGTGAGATAGAGCTTCCATCACGCGTGTTTCATCTTCAGTCAAATTATCGAAACTTTTCTTTTTAGAAAGAGATTTAAGTGCTGTTTTTGTTTTCTCAACTTGTTGTTTTACTAACTCGTCCGCTTTCATGTTTCTCATCCAGCGGAATTTTGGAGTGTCAGATTCAATAATCGAAGTCACATCAACAACTTCGAAGACAATCCATGGATATTCAGAGTGATGGATCAAGCGTTTATTAGAATTGTGTTGAGTATAGATATCAAACCAGAAACCCACGCGATCACGCATGTTATCTGGGATATGGAAATCTTCAGCGATGATGTTTTGATAGTCGTTTAGGATATTTTCGCGGTTTTCCACAACACTAGATTCAGGAATGTGCTCTGGTTCGTCGCTTTCCACAGAGTTTACAGCGCTTTGTACAACTTCAGCCAGATCGTCTTCAACTTGCATCGCTGCAAATTGCTCATCCATGCTAAGTGGTGGATTAGGTGTTACTAACGCATCAGTTACTTTTTCAACTTTATTAGAGATTCCAACTAGAACGGATTCGGAATCCACAAAATGTGCTGAATTATAAAGGCCAACCACACCAGTCAGTACTGCGAAAGTCAGTACCACGCGGAACGGCAGTTTTGCCTTTTTAAAATCAATTTTGGGAGTCATATTAATTTTAATCATGTAAACCCGCTCTTTCTATATGTGGATAATGAGCAAGCCCGGTGCCAGTGCCGGAACCTGTGGATTACATATAGACGCAGATTGGGCGTATAAAAGTTATACAGTTTGCTCGGAATGGGCGCTTTGTCTCATTTTGAGAATCCATGTTTCACCTCTTGGAGACATCCAAAGTCTAAGAATTCAGTCCGAGTTTGTCCAAGAGTCGACCGTTAAATCGAATCAGCTTTCTGTAGAGTTGATTTTATGTGGGCCCGGCGGTTGCTCTAGTGGTCTTCCATCAGATTCAAGAATGGGAGATTGATATGAATTATTTAAAACCGCTATCGAGAAAAACTTTAACTCTGGTGCTAGCTTCAATGATTGCTGCGTGTTCGAATTCGCCGGATGCTGCAAAACCAGTTGTCGTGAATGGTCTGCAAAAGTCAGATGTCACCGTAGACGGGCAAAAAATCGGAGAAATGCAAGTAACTCCAATTGATGCAGCTGAAATTGAAAAACACAGAAACCGTTTGGCATCTTCGGGTCTGACTCCGTTGCCAACGCATAAAGATTTGAATGCAACGGTATTTAGACTTGAAGGAGTTTCCGATCGCCCTCAATTTTATGTGATGCCGCGATTGATTGTTCATAGTGGTGGAAGTTTTGGAAATCTTCAGAAAGACGAGAATGGAGACTATACGGTTCCATTTAACGTAGCCATCGTCGATGGCTTATCAAAAAATACAAATACAATCAGCATGGACGGAACTTCCGTTGAAATCCCACCTCTTTTGAGAGTGAAGGATTATGAAGAGTTGAAAGCAAATATTAAAGAAGTCTCCAAGACGACAGAGCCATTTGAAGTTGCGGCTTTGCCTGGTTGCCCAACAAAAATTCAAGTGAATATCGCCGGTAAGGAAATGGACGTAACTCCAGCGAATATAGGTGACGCTGATTACTGTGAAATTAATCGTCCATTCGTGGTTTCTTTGAAGCTTAAAGAGAATCAATTGGATTCAATGTTAAACGACGCCCTTCGCAATTCATTGGTGGATATCGATGTTAAATATGCAATCGTAGCGCCGATTCCATTAAGTGAAGTTCACGTAAACTTCAGTAAAAGAAAACTTTTTGAGGCGATTAAATTTAAACTATCCGCGAACTATCCTCCGTATGCTCAGCTGGATGTGCAAAGTGCGATTCAATCAGTTCTGAAAGAAAGCGAATTGAACGTTTACATTCGTGGTGACTACACATCGCAAATGCAAGGTGTTGTCGACAGAGCCATCAGTCAGTTCTTTGTGCAACCTCCGCCAAATCCAGATGTAGAATTGGACCAAAAGTGTAAATCAATCGGATGTATTCAGTATAAGGAAGAGAAGATTTCTGACGAGGAAGTCTTTGCGGTGAACTGGGTACATATGGATAAGCAGAACATTCAACGCACGGTGAGCTTTGGTTCAAAACTTCGTAGGGCGGATGACATAGTATCGTTCACAGGTATTGATCCAACTCGTCCAGAAACTTTGAAATCTGAACCGTTTACAAACGTTGTTAAAAACAGAATTACAAATCCAAACAATGTCTTCAATGCTTCATTTTTGCCAAGATATGGTAGCCACATCATTGTAAACCCAACGGTATTCCAATGGGAAAATCGCGCAAGTGAATCTGAAATTGTTCTTAATCAATCCAATTGGGATGATTGCACGGGACGAGACTCATGGGGCAGATGTTCCTATACGACAAGAACGGCTAAAACTTTTTCTAAAACACGCACTGGAGAAAATGTTTGGGATACTGTCTTGAATCCAGATGGCAAAGTCGCTCAATTAAGAAGTGGAATTGTGGTTGTAGTAGAGTTCGCGAACTCTCGTATTGTTCAGTGCCCATTGGCGAACATGGTAACTGATTACACAGCAAAGGGAGCGGAGATTGTTATACAGGACGTTGAAGGCTGTGAGACATTCAAACATGGTAAAATTATCCGTTACGGATTGATTAACAACCTGAGAATGGACGCCATGAAGTATACGGCGGGAACTCGCTATCACAACGGCAAGGATCAAGAAAAGAACGAATATTATGAAGCTAGCTATGTTCCGGAAATCAGGCTGGGAGTTCAACAGACCTTGATTAGTACAACGGTTACGTCTGTGGCACCTTCAAGTGCTCGCTAGTCAAAACTATTAAAATGAATATTACAAATGGGCCGCAATCGCGGCCCATTCCTGTTTCTAGGCACTTAGTTTCTATTTTCTCTGATGGAATGATTTGATTGTAGTAAAAATTGGAAATGGCACGTTTTCAGAGGTTCGTAATTGGGGTTTCTCTTTTGATAGCTCCTCTTTTTGCTCACGCGGAAGAGTGGGTAATTGCAGTTACCGAGTGGTATCCATATACCTGCGAGTCGTGTGCTGGCAAAGGGCCGGGCATCTCAGCCGTTAAGAAGATGCTTAATGAATCGGGGGTTCAGGTTAAGTTTACTTTTCTGCCGTGGGCCCGAGCGGTGTCAGATACTAAGAAAAATAAGGTGGACGGATACTATCCTGCCTGGAATGAAGACCATCACCGTGGATTAATAATTTCCGATTCCGTATTTCATTCACCGATTGGATTTATCGAGAGAAAGCTTAACCCATTAAAGTGGGATAAGCTCGAAGATTTGCGTGGAAAAACTATCGGGGTTGTTATCGATTACGGAAACACCGCTGAATTCAATGCCCTGGTTGAGAGTGGAGTTATAAAGATTGAAGAAGCAAAGGATGATGAGACCAACGTAAAAAAAGTATTGGGTGGGCGTCTGGACGGAGCATTCATTGATCTTGTTAACGGAAGATACCTGATTGCAAAGCTTGGTGTTCGTGGAGTTAAGAATTTGCAGATAAATGAAAAGGCAATCGCGAACAAAAGTCTCCATATTGTCTTTGGATCCGAAGCTTACATGAAAGCAGAACGGTTTAATAAGCTTCTTAGAAAAGCAAAAATTCAAAAGGAAATAGATCAATACTTGAAAGACCATCCTCCCCAAGTATCGAGGGATACAGAGGTGCTGTGGCCGAGGTCTGCTGTTTTAAATTGAGACAGAATAGCTGAAATCGACCAACGTCCTGATTCCCATAAACAATTAACCGAATCGCCGCTGATTTTTGTTAGACTTATAGTAAGCAAAAGCGGTGAGTGAAGGATGAAAAATAAACCAGACTCGCAAACAGTAGAGCTATTTGTGAGCCCGGAAGGATATTTCCAGGAGCTCGTTTCTAAGGGACTTTACGATCGTAAAGTTCAAACGTTTCCTCTTGTTGAAACGTATCTCGTAAATCTTCTCCAACAATATCTAGATGCAAAAGCTCTTTTCGAAGCAGAGCAGACTCTCGCTGAAATGTATCTGCACGCCCATAATGCAGAACAAGCATTAAAACTGGAAAAATTTAGAAAGCTTGGCGACCGCGCGCTTTATATCAGTGGCTTTTTCGGTGACTCCTTGGCGCGCAAGACCGTCGATGTGGATTACTATGCGAATATCGGTGGAGCAGCCTACACGCACCTTGCCCACTGTACTCGCGAAGACGGTTTAGCCCGCGTGTATAAAACGTTCTCATCGCGCTTTATTGAGTTCGTTGATGTGCTGACATACATCAGTCATCACTCTTTTATTAAGTCTGACGAAAGTATCCTTCGTCTCTATGACCGCTATCAAAAAACTGGATCAGAGCTAGCCAAGGAAAAACTGGTTGAGATGGGGGTTTTGACCCTACCTCAAGACCAAGTAAAGCTTGGCAAACAAGGGTGATTCTAATAATCTGCGACCATGTTCGGTTTAGGTTTGTCTGAAATTATTTTCCTCGCTGTTTTGGCGCTGATCGTAATCGGCCCCAAAGAACTTCCTCAATTGGCGCGCACATTGGGTCGCTTTCTTAATGAACTTAAAAGAACGACTGGTGATTTGACGGACGAGATTAAAGCTCAAGCTCGCATTGATCTTTACGACACTCCTAAGAAAGCTCCGCCAAAGGCTCCACCAGCAACTCCAAGTGTTGAACCTGAAGAAGAGGGGGACTGGAGTGGTGCAGACCATGTAGCTCATGGTGGTGCGCCGACAATGCAAGATTCTGCACATCACCGTCCTCCGGTTCAAATGGAGTTCGTGGTGAAAAACGATTCCACTGATGACGACGATAAAAAAGGGAATAAAGCCTAATGGGAACGACTGAAGATTTAGACCAAAGATCTCAATCCCTTTTTGAACATTTAGGCGAGTTGCGCTTTCGCTTAGTGCGTATGGTTTGGATCCTTTTGATTGCGACAGGTATCTGTTACCACTTTAGTGAGCCAGTTTTTGATTTCATCCGTGCTCCGATTGCTCCGTACCTTCCAGGTGGTGGCTTGATCTATACGGGTCCACTAGATAAATTCTTAGCTCACATCAAAATCGCCTTTGTTTGCGGTATTTTGATTTCTTGTCCCTTGTGGCTTTACCAAATCTGGAAATTCGTAGCGCCAGGTCTTTATCAAAACGAAAAGAAATACTCGATGACCTTCATCGTCGCGGGTTCAGGCCTTTTCATCATGGGTGCGGCGTTCTCTTATTACATCGTTTTACCAATGGCGTTCCATTTCTTGATGAACTACGGCGGAACGACAGATAAAGCGATGATCTCGATCGAGCAGTATTTGGGTTTCTTTACTCAAATGTGCTTGATGTTCGGTGTTTCATTCGAGTTGCCACTAGTTATTTCAATTCTTGGAATGATGGGCTTGGTAAGTCAGAAATTCCTAAAAGAGAAACGTCGTTACGCGATCATGGGTCTTGCTGTGGCTGCAGCGATCATCACTCCACCAGACTTGATGAGTATGGTGATGATGTTGGTTCCGATGGTTCTACTGTACGAAATTGGCGTGCTTGTGGTTGGATTTGTTGAGCGTAAGCGCGAAGCGGATATCAAAAGAAACGAACGAGAATAGCTGTCAGCACTTCAATTTTGCTGGAGAAGATAGCTACAAAATTTAGATAATAAAAAAGGGAAACTCCGAAAGAAGTTTCCCTTTTATTTTGTTCAAAGTTCAAAGAACAAATTAAGGTTCTTCGAATTTAATAAGCACAGCGCCTGATTCAACAGAGTCGCCTTGCTTAACTTTGATCTCTTTGATTTTTACATCACGAGCCGAGCGCATTTCGTTTTCCATTTTCATCGCTTCCATGATCAAAAGTGGCTTGTTCGCTTTTACGATATCGCCTTCTTTTGCAAAGATCTCGATGATTTTTCCTGGCATACCAGCTTTAAGCTCTAGATCGCCACCGAAACCGCCGCCTTTTTTCAAAGATTCATGCAACAACATTTCGTCATTGAAGATCTTGATAGAACGGAACGAGTTACGCGTAAACACCGTGTATTCAGTGTCTGAACCCACGACGTCGATCAAGTAAGACTTACCTTGGAAAAGGAAGCTAATGTACTCTTCAGCGTGTTTAAAGTCGTTCTTGGAAATATCGTGGTGAACCCACTCTTTGCCTTCTTGTTGCAAAGAAACTTTCCAAGTGTGGCGGCCTTCCGTCACATCTACCTTGTATTTGATTCCTCTAAGTTCTGCTTCGAAATACATGTTACGTCCTCAACTGAAGTTTACGGCCCACGCTTCTCCATGTGGAGCGAACGTTAAGCTGACGGATATCCTTCGATTTACGATCGTTGTAGGCCTCAATAGCTGCCGCGATCAAGAACACAGGGTCATCAACTTGTTTGAACATGACCGGTTCAATAACTTCGAAGTTTTTCTCGATAAATTGTGTCGTGTAAGTGCCGTCACGGAACGTCGGGTGATCCAAAATCGTTTTATGAAGAACGATATTAGTTTTGATACCCGTTAGTACGAACTCAGACAAAGCACGTTGCATACGATCGATTGCCTCATTACGAGTGTCACCCCAAGTGATTACCTTAGAGATCATCGGATCGTAGTAAATAGGTACGTTGTAACCAGGGTAAGCGTAAGAATCCACACGCATGAACGGACCTTGTGGGTGACGGCAAGCGCGGATAACACCTGGATTTGGTTTGTAAGTCACTGGATCTTCAGCACAGATACGTGCTTCGATCGCATGGCCTTTTTGCTTGATGTCTTCTTGCTTAAAGCTCAAAGGTTTACCAGCAGCCACGTGAATTTGCTCACGAACCAAGTCCACACCAGTTACGATCTCTGTGATTGGATGTTCTACTTGCAGACGAGTATTCATCTCCATGAAGTAGAATTCTTTAGTCGTGTTATCAAAGATGTATTCAATCGTTCCAGCGCCTACGTAATTAATCTGTTTCGCTGCGCGGACAGAAGCCTCACCCATGCGCAAGCGCACTTCATGAGGAACAGAAGGTGATGGAGACTCTTCGATGATCTTTTGGTTACGACGTTGTACAGAGCACTCGCGCTCAAATAAATGAACATGGTTACCGTGTTTATCGCCGAATACTTGGATCTCGATATGTTTTGGATCGTTGATGAATTTCTCGATGTAAACAGTTGGATTCGCGAAATAGTTCTGACCTTCAGAGCGGCAAGCGCGGAACGCACTTTCAAACTCATCCATCTTACGAACGATACGCATCCCTTTACCACCGCCACCAGCAGTGGCTTTGATGATAACTGGAAGACCGATTTTTTCTGCAACTTTCAAAGCGTCTTCAACAGTGTCAACGCCGCCATCAGAACCAGGAACTGTTGGTACGCCAGATTTTTTCATCAAAGCTTTGGCAGAGATTTTATCTCCCATAGATTCGATGTTGGCGACCGTAGGTCCGATGAAAGTGATTCCTGCCTCTTCACACGCTTTTGCGAAAGTCGTGTTCTCAGACAAGAAGCCGTAACCTGGGTGAACAGCGTCCGCGCCAGATTGCTTAGCTACTTCCAAAATTCTTCTGTAATTCAAATAGCTCTCTTTAGATGGAGAAGGCCCAATATGGTAGGCCTCGTCCGCCAAGAAAACGTGCAAGCTATCACGATCGGCATCAGAGAAAACTGCAACAGACGCGATACCAAGCTCGCGGCAAGCGCGAGTGATACGAATTGCGATTTCCCCACGATTTGCGATCAGGATTTTTTTAAATACTGCCATGGTCGCTCCTACAGAGGGATATTTCCGTGCTTTTTAGCCGGAGTGATATCGCGTTTATTTTTTAGCATTTCCAAAGAGTCGATGATGCGCTTACGAGTCAACGCTGGATCGATAACTTCGTCAGTGTAACCAAGTTCAGCAGACACGTACGGGTTTGAGAACTTCTCTTCGTACTGAGCTGTCAAACGAGCTTTTTCTGCCGCTGGATCTTTTGCTTTGTTGATTTCTTCGCGGCTGATGATGCTTACAGCACCCTCAGCGCCCATTACTGCGATCTCTGCAGACGGGTAAGCCAAGTTCACATCAGATCTCAAAAGTTTAGAACCCATCACGATGTAGGCACCACCGTAAGCTTTACGAGTGATGATAGTGATCTTAGGAACGGTTGCCTCAGCATATGCGTAAAGCAACTTAGCGCCGTGAGTGATGATACCATTCCACTCTTGATCTTTACCTGGCAAGAAGCCTGGAACGTCAACGAATGAAACAACTGGAATGTTGAAAGCATCACAGAAACGGATGAAGCGAGCTGCTTTACGAGAAGCTTCGATATTCAAGCAACCAGCCAAGATGTTTGGTTGATTTGCTACGATACCAACAGGGCGACCGTTGAAGCGCGCAAAACCTACGATCACGTTTTGTGCGAAGTGCTTGTGAACCTCAAGGAAGTAACCCTCATCCACGCACTCAGTGATAACTGCAAGCATGTCGTAAGGTTTTTTAGGATTTTCTGGGATCAAGTTCATGATCGCTTCAGTCAAGCGGTCAGGGCGATCTGTGTTCGGCAATGCTGGAGCGTCATCCAAGTTGTTTGATGGAAGGAAGTTCATCAATTCGCGGATTAGCAACAAGCAGTGCTTATCATCTTCAGCAGCAAAGTGAGCCACGCCTGATTTCGCAGAGTGAGTCGTCGCGCCACCAAGATCTTCTTTCGTCACATCTTCGTGAGTTACAGTCTTGATTACATCAGGACCCGTTACGAACATGTACGAAGTGTTTTTAACCATGAATACAAAGTCAGTGATAGACGGGGAGTAAACCGCGCCACCCGCGCATGGCCCCATGATTGCTGTGATTTGTGGAACCAAACCAGAAGCCATCGTGTTGCGTGTAAAGATATCTGCGTAACCACCAAGCGATTCGATACCTTCTTGAATACGCGCACCACCAGAGTCATTCAAAGAAATGAAAGGAGCACCGTTCTTGATAGAAAGGTCCATCACTTTGCAGATTTTGTTTGCTTGAGTGCGAGACATAGATCCACCGATAACAGTGAAATCTTGAGAAGAGACATAAACCAATTTGCCGTTGATACGACCGTAACCAGTTACTACGCCGTCGCCAGGAACAACATTTTTGTCCATGCCGAAGTTTGTGCAACGATGAGTAACGAAACGATCCATCTCAACGAAACTGCCTGGATCCAAAAGAACATCTAAACGCTCACGCGCTGAAAGTCTGCCGCCTTGTTTGTGTTTTGCAACACGAGCAGCTCCACCACCCGCCATCGCGGCTTCATTTCTTTTTTCTAGGTCAGCAAGCTTCGCTTGAATACCTGTAGATACTTCGCTCATAAATTCCTTCTTTAACGTTTGAAAAAACGGAAGGAATATTTCTACCAATGAGCATGTGAGTAGGCATCTTAAAACGACAGACGCAGAGCATGTTTTTCTGCTCTGCGTTCATGGGGTATCTTGTTGAATTTATGGGACTAACTGTCCAAGTACTTGAAGTGCCTTTTGAATATTGATTCGGCCTCGAGTTTTTACTTTAAACTCGTGCCCTGAAGTAACGTCAACCGACTGTTGTATTGCCGCTTTTATTTGCTGAGGAGTGGCTGTTGGCTTGGCACTCCAAAGGATTGCCGCTGTGCCGGATACAAATGGAGCAGCCATACTTGTGCCATCCATGTACGTCGAAGTCGCTCCAGGAATGGTACTCAAGATATGCTCGCCCGGTGCAGCCACGTGAACCAAGTTAAAGCCACTGTTTGACCAAGCGGTCATAAAGTCACTAACACTCGAAGCGGCCACGGTAATTTGATTGGAAAGATCAAACGATGCCGGGAACTCAGGATAAATATCGATATCGCGTCCATCATTACCCGCGGCAACGACAACCAAGATACCTTTTCGTTCAAGCTCTTGGAATGCATTGCGAAGAGACGCCACACAGGGTGCGCCCCCCCAGCTAGCATTGATCACCTTAGCGCCACGATTTGCAGCATATTGCAGAGCCAATACCGCATCACCTAAAGAGCCACCGCCATCATTTGCAATGAATTGTGCAGGAATAATTTGTGCGCGAGGAGCAACACCATTCACAGGACCGTAAGCAGAGTCCGCTGCAATAATACCAGCGACGTGAGATCCGTGAGGGCTTGGAGACGTCGTCGAAGACGGAACAGAGACAAAGCTCGCACCGTAATAGTCATCAACGACACCATTGCGATCATCATCAATTCCGTTATTAGGAATTTCGCCAGAATTAACTGCAATTCGGCCCGCAAGTTGCGGATGCGTGACATCCACATACGCATCTACAACTGCGACCTTAACACCTTGACCATAAAACCCTTGAGAGTAAGCAGAGCTTGTTTTGATCATGCTCTGACCCCAGGAATCGCTCACCGAAGACGTGGCATATTCTTTTGTCGATTCAAGTTGAATGCGACGATCAAATTCCACGCGGCGAATTTCTTGTAATTGAGGTTCAATAAATTCTTTTTTGAATGAATCAGCATCACTTCCAGATTCAACTGTAAAGCGACCATCTTCCCACTGAACGATGAATTTATTTTTGATTGCTTGTCCCATACACGCAGCGGAATCGAGCGCTGTGCTATCTGAGAAAACAGAATCCGACGATTTTTTGCTACAAGCTGTAAATACTAAGACGCAAGCAACCGCCGAGAGAATTTTCTGAACATCCATGTTCACTCCCTGTGCGGGCCCAAAGGTCCCATCTATGAGACTTGATGTTAACCCACACAGGTTAATAGATCGGAAAAATACGTCTTATTTTGAGGCTAGTTTAACCTTTGGCCCATAAACAAAAAGACCAAGGTCATCCCACCTTGGTCCAGTATTTGGATTTGAATCTGGTTCTATTGCCAGTCGGGAATCTGATCTTTTGCGACGTCGTTGTTGTCGGCTTCTGTGTCCTTGTCCACCAGCTTCAGAACGATGGTGTAGATGGGCTGAGCCCATAGATCTTGGCACACGATAGTGTAATCTCTCATTGAGTTAGCCACATAACCGGCTTGGGATGCCGTTGGGGTGAGAAGATTGTTAATGGTTCCGCGGTTAGACCTCGGGCTATACCAGCCGAGTTCATTCTCAGAGGGATATTCGTAGGTATACTGTGGGAGAGATGCTGTTACCTGGTACATTCCTTTGTTGGTCGGAAAGCTTGATACCATTTGCGTGGCAGCTCCGCCCCAGCATTTAGGAGTTTTTTCGAGCTCAGAACCACACTTTGCAGCAGTCGTTTCACCCGGAGGGATGTATGAAGTATCGTCAGAGGCAATTTGATATCTGTAAGGAGTGAATGAGACAACTGGGCAAAGAGGTGTCGTTTTTGTGCCGATCGTGATGTTCAATGAACTGAAATAAAGCTGGCCCTCGGGTATCGTGATGGTGCAGGTTCTTGAATAGCCTTCTGATTCGTCAGAGGAAATAACACACTTTCCGTGTTCAGTCTTTGCCTCTAAGCCCTGCCAGATTGTAGATACAGATGCGTAAAGTGCGGCGTTGTCGCCAAGTCCACCTACCTCGTCGGGGGACGTTGAGGCCGCATCTTCTTTCTTCGGAGGAGATCCACAAGAAAGAAGTGTCGAGCAAACCAGCGCAATCATCATTGATAACAAGATAAACTTTTTCATGTTTCTAAGTTCGGAAGACGAACTAATAAACTTTATATAGTTTTGCTTGATTGACTAAAAATTGTTTATCCAAGAGAGCGAGAGAAGTCGACGAACAGCCTGAAATACCAACACATGTTCGCTCGACTAAACAGATAAACGTCTAGATGTTTGCGATGAATTCTTTAAGGAACGAAGTGAACTGCATCTCTACGCGTTTTGCAGTCTCAGTAACTTCATCGTGCGATAGTTTCTGAGAAGAAATACCCGCAGCCAAGTTCGTGATGCAGCTCAAAGCTGACACGCGAAGACCCAAGTGGTTTGCAGCGATCGTTTCAGGAACTGTGCTCATGCCGACAGCTTTTCCACCGATCAACTTCAAATAGCGAACTTCAGCGGGAGTTTCGTAAGTAGGACCGCTCACGCCGCAGTAAATACCTTTGTGGTAGCGAGTTCCTTGCTTTTGCAGAACTTGTTCCATGATGTTGATCAAGCGTTTGTCGTAAGCTTCAGTCATGTCAGGGAAGCGAGGACCTAGTTCCTTGATGTTCGGTCCCATCAAAGGATTTGTGCCCATCAAATTGATATGATCTTCGATGATCATGAAATCACCGGCTTGCATGCTTTCACCGAATCCGCCAGCGGAGTTCGTTAAAATCAATGCTTCAATTCCAAGCATCGCAAGAGTACGAGTCGGGAACACAACGCTTTCCATGCTGTGACCTTCATAGTAGTGATTGCGACCTTGAAGAATAACGATAGATTGGCCGTTTACTTTACCGAAAATCAAATTCCCGGAGTGACCCTCAACAGTAGGAGGGGAGAAGTGAGGAATGTCTTTGTAGGGAATAGTAACTTCCACTTCGACATCTTTAACAAAGGCACCCAAACCGGAACCAAGGACGACACCGATCTTCGGTTTTGCCGAAGTTTTTGTACGGATGAAGCTGATAGATTCTTGAAGTTTATTGAGTACCATAATGTTTTTCCTGTTGTCCTCGAGTATTAGCTCAAAACTTTGAGTATCAAACTAGGCTTTGCAACCTTTTGCAAGGAAATAGTAATTGCAGATTTCAGCATTGGAACAGCCGAAGTAAGCAAATCTTTATCGTCTCCATGCAGAGTAAAGAGCGTGTCGCCAACTTTTACTTCATCACCCACTTTAGCGTGGAATTCTATCCCCGCTGTAGGAGCAATAACGTCTGTAGTTTGTGCGCGCCCAGCCTTAATCAGAATACCTGCCACACCAATGGATTCCGTATGGAAACCTTGAACATATCCTGCTTTATCAGCAGAAATTGTCAGACTATGTTTAGGTTTTGGAACGTTGCGGAGGTCGCCACCGTGGATTTTGCAAAGTTCTTCAAATTTCGCCATCGCTTTGCCGGAAGTAAGCGTCTCAAGTGCGATTTTGTAAGACTCTTCTTCTGTTTTTCCGATGCCCGCCAAAAGCAACATGTGTGCGGATAAGCGCAAGCTCAACTCACGAGTATCTTCGTAAAGATCATATCCATGAGGTCCGATGAATTTTTCATTCTTCATGATCGCAACACACTCATCAACTTCCAGAGAGTTTCCTGCAAATCGACCCAATGGTTGGTCCATGTTTGTCAAAAGCGCGGTCACTTTTTTGCCGTAGCCCTTAGCGATATTCATTAGATTTACAGCAAGCTCTTCTGCGAGAGCCGGCGTTTTCATAAATGCGCCAGATCCATACTTCACATCAAGCACCAAGCCATCAATGCCTTCAGCAAGTTTCTTAGACATGATGGAGGCACAAATCAAAGGCAAGCTTTCAACTGTGGCAGTCACGTCACGAAGTGCATAGATTTTTTTATCAGCAGGGCAGATCTCTTTGGTTTGTCCGATAAAACAAATATTATTTGTACGAACAAGCTCGATAAATTCAGGCAAAGACTTCTGAGTATTAAAACCAGGGATTGCTTCAAGCTTATCCAAAGTTCCGCCGGTATGGCCAAGTCCACGCCCGGAAATCATCGGAACAGGCGCACCTGCAGCCGCAACAATCGGGCCCAAAATCAAACTTGTCTTATCGCCAACACCACCGGTGGAGTGTTTGTCGACTTTAAATCCTTTTACAGATGAAAAATCCACAACTTCACCAGAGTGAAGCATGGCTTTTGTTAATCCTAATGTTTCATCTTTCGTCATGCCTTTGAAAAAGATCGCCATCAACAAAGCTGACATTTGATAGTCAGGAATTGATCCGCGTGCATAACCCAAAATGAACTCTTCGATCTCGTCAGAAGTTAGAGTGCCACCATTGCGTTTCTTTTTAATAATTTCTGCGGGAAGGAATGACATTAGTAACCTCCTTGAGATTGTTGACCTTGAGCCAAGGCAACACCAGAGCTAGTTCCCAAGCGAGTAGCGCCGGCTTGAATCATTGCTAAAGCTTGCTCTGAATTTTTCACGCCACCAGAAGCCTTCACTTCCATTTTGTCGCCCACAACAGACTTCATAAGTTTCACATCTTCAACCGTAGCGCCGCCACCAGCGAATCCTGTGCTGGTTTTAACGAAATGAGCTCCAGCTTCAAGTGCAGCTTTACAAGCCAACACTTTTTCTTCGTCGTTAATCAAAGAAGTTTCAATAATAACTTTTACTTTAACACCAGATGCAGCTTGAACGACGGCTTTGATATCATCACGTACATAATCTAACCGGCGGTCTTTAAGTGCGCCGATTTGAATAACCATATCGATTTCTTGAGCGCCGTTTGTAATCGCTGTGCGAGTTTCAAAAGCTTTGCTTGCAGTATCCATAGCGCCCAAAGGAAACCCAACAACACAACAAACCTTAACATCAGAACCCTTAAGTAATTCTGCGCATTGTTTGACGTAAGAAGTGTTTACGCAAACGCTGAAGAATTTATGCTCAATGGCTTCTTTGCAGAGTTTTTCGATTTGCGCAGATTGCGCTTCTGGTTTCAAAAGGGTGTGATCAATATACTTATTAATTTGCATAAGCGGACCTCGATTCAATCAAAGTAAAAAAATACCTTAGAAAGAACGCAAGGGCAATGCAGGTTTTTTTAAAAGAGAAGAGCCCTTGGTTTTTAACCAAAGGCTCCACCGGTATACGATATTTAGTTATGATTTTAGCCGACTTTTGTTTTCGGTCCGCCAACAGCTGTTTGGACATTCGTGTCGCCACCGCTAGATTGACCCAAGAAAGTCTTAGCATCTGCCGCAGAGACTTTTCCTTTACGAACCAAGTCTTCG
The DNA here is from genome assembly GCF_047306065.1 of Bdellovibrio sp. HCB209. GTDB lineage: Bacteria > Bdellovibrionota > Bdellovibrionia > Bdellovibrionales > Bdellovibrionaceae > Bdellovibrio. The sequence goes on along the minus strand of NZ_CP178618.1, from coordinate 3,800,286 downwards.
ATGTATTTTTCAAACAGAATCATACCCTGGCTTGATCCAGTTTGCATTGCCGAAGCAACTTGATGGATCTTACCTTCACGAATCAAATTCGAAATGGCTTTTGTATTACGCATAATTTCGTAAGCAGCAACACGCCCTTGACCATCTGCACGAGAGAACAGTGTCTGCGCCACAACGCCACGCAAAGATTCAGCAAGCATCGTTCTGATCTGTGCTTGTTGACCCGCAGGGAAAACGTCGATGATACGGTCAATAGTTTTTGCCGCACTGTTGGTATGTAGAGTACCAAAAACGATGTGACCTGTTTCAGCAGCAGTCAATGCAAGACCGATGGTTTCCAAGTCACGCAACTCACCCACCAGCAAGATATCCGGGTCTTCACGGAGTGCGGCTTTAAGTGCGTTGGCGAAAGTTTTTGTATGGGAACCAACCTCACGTTGATTCACCAAAGATTTAATATTTGGATGCACGAACTCGATAGGATCTTCAACCGTGATGATATGAGCTTCACGAGTCAGATTGATTTGATGGATCATGGCTGCAAGAGTTGTGGATTTACCAGAACCCGTTGGACCTGTCACAAGGATCAAACCGCGATCGCAATCGATCATGTCTAGAACTGCAGGCGGAACGCCAAGTTCTTGTGCAGTTTTGATTTTCTCAGGGATGATACGCATAACTGCGCCAAGGCCTTTACGCTGCATGAATACGTTGCAACGGAAGCGTCCAATTCCTGGAAGAGTGTAGGCAAAATCCAGCTCCCATTTTTCTACAAAGGCTTTCTTTTGCTTTTCAGATAGAATTTCAAAGATAAGACCTTGAACGTCTTGATTAGAAAGTTCGCGGTAGTTCAGTGGAACCATGTTACCGTGCAGGCGCAGATAGGGTGCGGCACCGCTTGTAACGTGCAAGTCGGAAGCGCCTTGCTCAACCATGAGTTTAAACAGTTCATCAATCGTTGCCATTCTATTCTCCCTAAATGGTCTAATTCAGTGATCTTTTCGGTAGTTTATGCTCTAATGTTTAAATATTAATTGCTCTCGCGATTGTTTCTGGACTATTGAAGAGAGATTATCCCACGTTCCGCTTCAGGAGGCACCGTGTCCGCAGAAATTCTCATCAATGTCAGACCTCAAGAAACACGTGTTGCTTATGTTGAAGGCGGAGTTTTATCCGATTTGAAAATTGAACGAAAAACTTCACCGACATTGGTCGGGTCGATTCACCGCGGAACAGTGATTCGCGTTTTGCCCGGTATGCAGGCCGCGTTCGTAGACATTGGTCTAGAGAAAGCAGCGTTCTTATACGTTGGCGATATCCGCGAGGACGTGGACGATAATTTCCTTTCTAGTGTTGACCGTGAAGAGCCACTTGATGAGGGTGATGAAGACAAACCGCACACGCACCAAGTAAAAACACCGATTCAAGATCTTCTAAAAGAAGGCCAAAGTATTTTGGTGCAAGTAGCGAAAGATCCACTCGGAACTAAGGGCGCGCGTTTGACGACGCATTTATCTTTGCCAGGTCGTTTCGTTGTCTTCTTGCCAACAGTTCGTCACTTGGGCATTTCACGTCGTATTGAAGACGAGGCAGAGCGCGAAAGACTTCGCCAGCTAGTACAAAAAATCAATCCTTCCGGGGGAGTAATCGTTCGTACAGCGGGCGATGGTGCTTCGGAGGAAATGTTAAAAGCCGACATTGAGTATCTTGATCGTATGAGTAAGGAAATTTTCAAACACTACGAAAAAAAGAAAACTCCGGGCGCACTTCACACAGAATTGGATGTCGAGCTTCGCGCTCTTCGCGATTTGATGAGCGAAGATGTCACAAGCGTTTGGGTTGACGACGTCGAAGTTCAGAAAAAAGTTGTGAAGTTCGTGTCGCAATTCATGCCGAAGTACAAACAGAACATCGTACTTTATGAAGAGAAAAAGCCTCTTTTTGACCTTTACGAAATTGATATCGAAATCTCTCGCTCAATGGAAAGAAAGATTTGGTTGAAATCAGGCGGATACATCGTGATCGACGAAGCGGAAGCTTTGGTTGTGATCGACGTAAATACCGGTAAATTTGTCGGCAAAAAAGACCTTGAAGACACGATCCTGAAAACCAATTTGGAAGCAGTTCGCGAGACAGCCCATCAGCTACGTATTCGTAACTGTGGTGGCATTATCATCATCGACTTCATCGATATGGAAAAAGAATCTCACCGCGAAAAGGTCATGGAAACCTTGGCTGAGGAATTGGTTAAAGACCGCGCTCGCACCAACATCGTTTCGATGTCCCAATTGGGTTTGGTCGAGATGACTCGTAAACGCATCCGTCCAAGTTTGATTAAAACATTGTGTGAGCCGTGCTCTTACTGTGACGGTAAGGGATATATTAAACGTAAATCTACAGTTGCGAATGAAATTTTCCGTGAGCTTGAGCGTGACGCTGACATGTTGATCAATAAAAAAACGAATGTGGTGATCCATTGTCACAGCGAAGTTGTTGATTGGATTTACGAAGTAGAAGGCGAAAGCTTAGAGGGTATCGAGAAAAAACTCGGACGCTCGGTGGCCTTCAAAATCGAGCCAAACTACCACTTAGAACAATACGAGATTTTCTTTGTCTAATTTTGAAACGCACCGACCCCGAAAAGGTCGGTGTTTTTCTATGTAAGCCGTTCATTTTACTCTCTAATTATCCGACGAGAGTACTATGAAAATGTTCGCGCTGTTCATCATGACAATTCTTTATTCGCTCCTTTCTTGGGGCGAGGTGTGCAGCAGCGGTACAGCGTTTGATAATTTAAATGCCCTAGCAAAAAATTCCTGCGAACAAACTGTTAAATCCAAAGAGTGTACGGACCTGTATGCTCAGATGAAGGCCAATGGGGAAAACCCTGCGGATAAAGCCCCGAACTGTTCCGGCAAAGACTTACTAAGTCAAGAGTACAGCGCTTGGAGTTATAGCTCCGGGTGTTCTATTGGCGGATGGAATTTTGTAAAGGACACTTTCGTCGGTGTGGGCACGGCGATCGCTGACAGCGCGAAAAGCGTTGGCAAATTTGTCGATGACATTGAATTAGAAAATGCCGCAAACAAAGCCTGTGATGCCGATCCAAATGGAAAAGCCCAACTGATCGAACAGTATAATCAAAATGTTCCGAAGCTTTTAAAGATCGCCGAGCCCGCGGACTCCGTTCTTGCCAAAACAACCTGCGCTAAAGTCAAAGCAACGATCAAACTGCAACAAGGCCAAAAGGCCGACGAACTAAGTCTGACTTTAAATCGAAAAATGCTTTTACAAAAATCAAACCTCACCGCCGATGAAAAAGAACTGGTGGAGTGGGGACAGCGACGCTTGCCAGGCACGCAAATGAGTTTGCTAGACGCCGCGAAGGCCAAGATCAAAGAAGCGGGCATTCGTCTTGAGTGTTACAACTCTCAACAAGCGGCTGCTATGGTGTGCGAAGCCCTCGCCGAAGTCAGCATTGTTGCCGCTGGTCCCACGGGATTAGCAATGAAGGCCGCTCGAATGAAAAACATCGCGAAGCTAGCGGGTGTCTCTATCGACGCTCGGAAGGCAACTTCAACAACCAGAATGGTAGCGACGGCAGCCGATTTAGAAAAAGCAGCAAAGCTATCTAATGTTGAGCGTATTGCCACTGCAGAACAATCCCTCGGGCGAGCGCTTACTGCGGCAGAGAAAAAAGCCCTCGTCGATGCGCACGAAGTTGCCGCAGGCACAGGGAGAGGTTACGGAACGTACTCGGCCACGGATCTTAAAAATAAAGCAGACATATTAAAGACAGCAGGATTCAGCGAGGCAGAGCGAGAGACTCTGTTGCGCCAAGGCCTTGCGGGCTCACTATCTAGCTCGACATATGCGCGCACATATACAAATACAATGCGCCTCCAGGCAGAGAAGCTGTTGGGCTCAGGCAAAACAGCTGAAGCAAAACAAAGCTTCCGTTCTGCTGCGGATTCCTTTGAGGTTGTCGCAAAGGATGCAAAATATACAAAGTCAGACCGTGACTACTGGATGGGATCTAAGATCAACGCCAACGCTGAAAGATATGACAAGGCCGCTGAATACTTTATTAAGAGTTATAGTAAAGAGACGGGAAATTCTCGGGCAGAAGCAATCTACGATGCTTTAAACCGGGAAAAGCAGCAACTCAGAACAATTTCATCGCAAAACGCCGGAAGTACAGCTGCGCAGGCAAATTACCAAACACACCGCAAATTAATCGAAGCCGTGGTGAGCAATCCTCAACTCCAATTAAGCGATGCGCTAAAAGCAGAACTTTTGAGGCCATAAACAGCCCTAAGAGACTGAAATTTATAATCATTTCATGAACGGCTGGATTCTGAAAAAAGCTGTCTTTTTTATTGCCAAGAGTCGGCTGCACCGATAATCTCTTCTTCTTCCTGAAAAGCTGAAAAAATTAGCATGTAATAGGTTGACAAAGCCTAGTGCGAAGTGGCATTTACGACTGGCTTAATTCGGGTAGCTGGAGGTTCTAATGTACGCGATTATTCGTACTGGTGGTAAGCAATATAAAGTTCAAGCTGGTGATGTTGTTCAAGTTGATAAACTAGAACAAAAACTAGGTGCAGAGTTTGATATCAACGAAATCTTGATGGTTGGTGGTGAGTCCACTCATGTTGGTCAACCTCTAGTTAAAGGTGCAAAAGTAACTGTTGTAGTTACTAAGCAAGCTAGAACTAAAAAAGAAATCGTTTTCAAAAAGAAACGTCGTCAAGGTTACAGAAAATTTGCAACTCACAAACAAGAGTTCACAGAACTTTTCGTGAAAGCAATTTCTCTTGATGGTAAAACAACAAAAACAGATGCTACGCCAAATGTGGTAGACGTTGATGCGAAACGCATGGAAGCTGCTACAGCTCGCGTTGCTGCTCGCAAAGACCGTGCTGCTAACAAGAACAAAGGCGAAGAAGTTGTAAAAAAAGCTGCTAAAAAAGCTGTAGCGAAAAAGAAAGTTGCTAAAAAAACAGTTAAAAAGACTGCTAAAAAAGCAACCGCTAAGAAAAAAGTAGCTAAAAAAACTTCTAAAAAAGCGTAATCATAGATTTTTAAGCGAGGTTAGTCATGGCAAGTAAGAAGGCCGGTGGTAGTACAAAGAATGGTCGTGATTCACAGAGTAAACGCTTAGGCGTTAAACGTTTCGGTGGCGAGAAAGTTCTTTCTGGAACAATTATCGTTCGTCAACGTGGTACAAAATTCCATGTTGGTAACAACGTAAAAATCGGTCGTGACCACACGATCTATTCTGTAATCGAAGGTCTTGTTAAATTTGAGCGTTTTGCAAAAGATCGCTTCAAAGTTAGTGTTTATCCTAAAGCTGTCTAGTTTCTACTAGTCTCCAGCTTCGATAAGCACCAAGAGATTTTACAATACATAAAAAGGAGCCATCTCTGGCTCCTTTTTTGTTGTATATCTCTCCTCAAAATATTGGTGCTCTTATGAAATTCATTGATGAAGTTAGTATTACATTAGCGTCTGGCCGTGGCGGTCCGGGTTGCGTTAGTTTCCGTAGAGAATCGGGTGCTCCTCGTGGTGGACCAGATGGCGGTGACGGTGGCAAGGGTGGCGATGTAATCATCAAAACTTCGAAACACATCAATTCTCTTTTCGAAATCAGACAGAACAAAAGATATGCTGCTCAAAATGGCGAGATGGGCTTCGGCCGTCAAAAGCATGGAGCTAATGGTCAAGATCTTGTGATGATCGTGCCGGAAGGTACTGTGATCAGAAATCTTGAAGGCGAAATCGTTGTCGATATGACTGGTATCGAGGAATACACGCTTTTGTTCGGTGGCCGTGGTGGTAAAGGTAATGAGTTTTTCAAAACCTCTATCAATCAAGCTCCGACACATGCTCAACCTGGCGAAGAAAACCAAGAGCTTGAAGTTAAGCTTGAGCTTAAACTGATTGCTGACGTTGGTATCATCGGTTTCCCAAATGCGGGTAAGTCGACTTTGATTTCTCGTGTATCTGCGGCTCGTCCTAAGATCGCTGATTATCCGTTTACGACACTGACGCCAAACTTGGGTGTTGTTAAAGCGGGTGACTACAGTTCTTTTGTTGTTGCTGATATTCCAGGTCTGGTTAAAGGCGCACACGAAGGTGTGGGTCTTGGTATTCAATTCTTGAAACACGTTGAGCGTACTCGCGTGTTCATTCACTTGGTGGATGCTTCTGGTTTATCTGGTCGCGATCCTCTTCAAGACTTTGAAGATCTAAATTATGAACTAAAAATGTATGATGAGAGCAATCAGGACAAAGAAGGATTCTTCCCTCTATCCACACGTCCTCAATTTGTAGTGCTCAACAAAATTGACACTCTCAGCATCGATCAACTTGAAAAACTTAAACTTAAATTCAAAAAGACAACGGGTTCAGAGCCACTAGCGATCTCTGCTGTAACAGGCAAAAATATCACTGAGCTAGTCACTGAATTAGGCCGTCAGGTTTTGAAGGAAGTAGAATAATGAAAATCGGTATTTTTGGCGGAAGCTTCAATCCTCCTCACATGGGTCACATCAACGCCATTCAAACAGTGGCGAAAAAAATGGGTTTGGGTAAAATCCATGTTGTCCCTGCAGCACAAAATCCTCTTAAGACTCCAGTAGAAGGTCCAACTTCTGAACAGCGCTTGGAATTGACGAAACTGGCTTTCGCTCAATATGGCGAAACGTATTTCGTTGATGATCAAGAGCTAAAACGTGGTGGCATGAGCTACACAATCGATACAATCATGAATCTTCGTAAAACCTACGATGCTTCTGATTTGTACTTGATCGTTGGCGCTGACAAATTCGAAGAACTTGCTCAATGGAAAGACTATTCAAAAATTTTGGCTGAAACGAATCTAGTAGTTACAACTCGTCCGGGTTATGACATGCCAGAATCTTTGGATGAAATGCCAGGTTACTTGAAACCACTAGTAGCTGACTTTGACTTTAACTTTATCGAGTTAACTACGGGTCGTAACATCCAGTTCATCACTTTGCGTGATATCGAAATCTCTTCCAGCGAAGTTCGTAAATGGCTTCGTACGGGTAAACCAGTAGAGCAGTACTTGCCCCTAGCGGTTGAGACATTCATCAAAGAGAATAAACTTTATAGAAAAATCGGCGATCGCATCGGTGACTATACGAAGTTCACTGAATTCTGCGCGAACGTTTTGTTTGCTAATAAAGGGATCAATGTTCTTGGTTATGATCTAAGAAAAATCACAGCTCCAAGTGAGTTTGCATTGATCGCTTCGGGTACATCGACTCGTCATGCGACGGCAATGGCTGAAAACATCGTGATCGCTGTTAAGGAAGAATTTAACGTTCATCCACTTTCTGTTGAGGGTGTTGATGAAGGTCGTTGGGTTCTGGTGGATTACGGTACTTTGATCATTCACGTGTTCTATGATTTCGTACGTCTTGAGTACGGTCTTGAGAATTTGTGGAGACAAGGCACTGTGTTGCCGCTTAAAGATCCGCACGTTGGGAAAAACCAATAATGAAATTCGTATTGTACAACCTCGCGACCGCCAAAGAGGCTTGGTCCGACGAGGTGAGCGGGTTGTACAAAAAGAAGATCTCCTTCTTTGTCCCATTCGACATTCAAAGTCTGAAAGCCAAAAAGTCTGCTCGTGAAGACGCAGACTTTAAGCGCAACGAAGAGTCCGAACTTATTCTTAAAAACATCAATTCAGACGACTACGTAGTTCTTTTTGACGAACGTGGCTCCGTATTGGATTCGATTCAATTTTCAAAAAAAGTAGAAAACATCTTAGGCAGCTCTAAGAAACGCGCCATTTTTATTATTGGTGGTGCTTTTGGAGTTAATGAAGACGTTCGCAAAAGAGCCGATCTAAAGGTGGCCCTTTCACCGATGGTGATGAATCACTTGATGGCTCAGGCTATGAGCTTAGAGCAGATCTACCGGGCCTTTACGATTATTAAGAAAATACCGTATCACAATATTTAAATAAAAAAGGCTCCGTGAGGGAGCCTTCTTTTTAGTTATAGCCAAGGTGGCTGATTTCCAAGTTCGCGTTCAGGATCTCTGCCCAACTCGAGCAGTCTGTTCCATTCTTCTGGAAGATAGTTGCGCTGTTCGTCCTCTGCCATTTGCTCGTCAATTTTTGGCGGCTTGATACAAATGCTGTCGGGATCAAAAGCATCTTTAGAACAGATTGAGAATGTCACGCGAGTTTGATTTTCTCCGATGGCATCTGCCCACTCATCCAAGGTCATTGGCTCTTTTGCATCCAAAGCTGGATCCAAAACATAAGCCGTATTGCCCACGCGGAAAGTGATGGCCACATGATACCACCACTCCACATATCCGGCAGGGGAGTTGTCAGTTGCTGCGTGAAGATTTCCGAAAGCAAAGACCTTTTTGGGAGTGATCTTTTTTTCGTTCATAAGGTGTTCGGCAGCAAGCTCTGCTCGAGCAAAACAACCGTCGTCTGGATATAACCAAGTTAGGCGACGGGCAAAGTAATCAGTGCTCAAAAAGGACGTATCGCGGATGTACTTAAACTCATTGGTAAGCTGATCGTAGCTTTGGACCTCTGGAATATCGGCGATTTTAATTTGATTCAGGGGGCGGGCCATATTTTCGGGAGTTTGTCCCGGTCGAAGGTCAACATCTTGATTCTGATTGAACAGAGTCAAATGGCGACTGCGAGCCTTTGCGGTTTGAAAGTTCTCGCGCGGCAAACGGTGCGCGGAAAGGCCGGCTTGGACCTCTAAAGAAACTAACAATAATGCTGTAATGAAAACTGCGATAATTCTCATATACCCCTCACATTCGATAATTAGGACGGGGTTTGTATCTTGTCAAAGAAGAACTAAGCCATGGCGCCGTAATTGCTCTAGCAAAGACGCATGAATAAATGGCTCCAATGGATTGCTCGATACAATTCAACCTGTCTGCATTGCGGATCTTTTCATAAAACCGAGGGTCTTCTTTGCTACAGATGCCGAGCCAAACTAAGTACCTATGTTCCTGACTCCTTGGTGCGGAAAACTTTGGCCATCTTTGAGGCTTACGCCGTATTTAGGTGGAACCCCGGAACTAGCAACCTGCTATCTGCTCAGCTGGTAGGTCTCAAGGGCACCCAGCCGCAAAAGGATTGGGAGTATTGGGCTGCGAAATTCATAGCGCGCAGAGCCCTCATCGGACTTCCTCAGCGCCGGATTATTATAATTCCTGCTCCATCGGGATCTGCCTCAGGGAGGGATCATGCATTTCAGTGGGCCGAGGCCTTGGCCAAACACCTGGGCGCAGAAGTTCATCCTTGTTTGCATAAGGCGACCTCAAGACATCAAAGGGGAGCCTCTCGGGAGCAGAGGGTAGAGGTGCAGTTGACCCTCGATGAAAATTCTTCATTGGTGTCTGAACTTTGGACAGAGGCCCTTTGGGTCTTTGCCGATGATATCGTTACCACGGGCTCCACAGCGCTTGCCGCATTCGAAGCTCTTGGTAGTCCCCCTCATTTTGAAACTTGGTCGCTGGCTCATAGGACGCTCTCTTGCGGAGACAAACCCAATCTGTTATAACGCCCGAATGTTTAAACAAATCAGTGTCTTAATTTTATCTCTTGGACTTTCAATCAGTGTATCTGCAGCCGATAAAACCAACGCCACTTTGAAGAAAGCTTCGCAAAAATATCGCGCAGCTAAGCTTGTGGAAATGTCTTTCGAAAAAACTGTGAAGTTCATCAGTGGAAAGACAACAAAGTATACGGGCACTTTGACTATGGCGAACGGAAAGTTTCGCTTAGAAACTAAAACTCCTGATGAAGAACTTTTGGTATTTGATGGGACTACTTTGTGGATTGTGCAATATCCACCGAAGGAGTTCGGGGGCGCACCGCAGATCTCTCGCGGTAAGCCAGATAAAAAAGGCCGTCAGCAAATGTTAGCGGCGACTTTGATTGGCGGAGACATCCAAAAGACTTTCAAAGTAACGGGTGAAAACAAAGAAGGTGATAAATCAACGCTTTCAATTTCCCCAAGAGACGAGCTGCCAGTTAAAGATCTGAAAATGATCGTGGATACGAAAATGTCTGAGATAAAAGAAATCACTTACTCAGACGAAATTGATAACCAAATCTCAATGAGTTTTTCGGATATCAAATTCAAAGACAGCGTTAAGAAAAATATATTTAAGTACGAACCACCCAAAGGTGCACAGGTAACGAACCTATGAAGCAAGAAACGATTCAAAACAAAAAAGTACACTTTATCAGCTTGGGTTGCCCTAAGAATCTAGTCGATTCCGAAATCATGGCTGGTACTTTGATGAAAGACGGCTTCGAAGTTGTGGGTGAAGCAGACGATGCTGACACAGTTATCGTTAACACTTGTGGTTTCATCGAAGACTCTAAGAAAGAATCTATCCAACGTATTTTGGATATGTCCGATCTTAAGCAACAAGGTAAAGTTAAAAAAGTCGTTGTGGCTGGTTGCCTGACTCAACGTTATAAAAACGACCTTGTTGAAGGCTTGCCAGAAGCGGACTTGTTCGTTGGCTCTGGTGAATTCCAAAATATTTCTAAGATCCTTAAGAACTCTGAAGCTGGCGAAAAGCAAAAGACGTTCTTTAATCTTCCAACGTACCTTCAAGAAGAAGCTACTCCGCGTGTGAACTCTCAACCGGGTCACCGTGCGTACTTGAAAATCTCAGAAGGTTGCATGAAGCGTTGTGCGTTCTGCGCGATCCCATTGATCCGTGGTAACTTGCAATCACGTTCTATCGACGCTGTTGTTGCTGAAGCAAAATTGCTTGTAGCTGGTGGAGTTAAAGAACTCATCATCATCAGCCATGACTTCACTGACTACGGTTTCGATATCCGCCGTAAAGATCCAACTCGCAAAGAAAGCCCAGTAGAGCTTTTGAAAGCTTTGGATCAAGTTGAAGGTCTTCAATGGATCCGTTTGATGTACTTGTATCCAGATGGCATCACGCAAGAGATGGTTCAAGTTATCAAGAACAGCAAAAAAATCGTACGTTACTTCGACATGCCACTTCAACACGTGAACGATGCAGTTTTGAAAAGCATGAATCGTAAAATGACTCGTGATGAAATCGAAACGGCATTGATGAACATTCGCGAACATTTGCCAGAGGCAGTGATCCGTACTCAGTTCATCGTGGGTTTCCCAGGCGAAACAGACGAACAATTTGAAGAGTTGTTGAACTTCGTAGCTGAACAACAATTCGACCGTGTAGGTTGCTTCAAATACTCTCCTGAAGAAAACACTCCAGGTGGTCGTATGGACAACCAAGTTGATGACGAAACAAAAGACTACCGTCATGACGCTTTGATGGAAGTTCAACAAAACATCTCTCGTAGCAAGCATATGGATTTCGTAGGTAAAACTATCGACGTAATCGTTGAGGGCTTCTCTGAAGAAACTGATTTGTTGCTTCAAGGTCGTTTCTGGGGCCAAGCTCCAGATATCGACGGTGTTGTTTTGATCAACGACGGTGAAGCTAAAGTGGGTGACATGGTTAAAGTTCATGTCACTGACTCAATGGAATACGATCTTATCGGTGAGATCGTTACAGAAAACTAGTTATTAAAAAAGGCTCCTCACGGAGCCTTTTTCTTTAGAAGGTGCAGTTTTCAGAAGCGCTTTCAAATTTCCCAACCCAATCGGTGACACGGGAATTTCTTAAAATCGTGGTGGCCTTTCTAAAGGCTGCTGCATTTTTCTTATCGTACTTGCAGGCATTTTTATAAGCGATCAGGGAGATTTCATACTTTTTGATTTCAAACGAGGTCGTCGCTAATCCCAGCCAGGCGCGCGCAGACTTGGGGTCGGCCTCTGTGCCAGTCTTGTAGTATTTCGATGCCTCTATGGAGCTCTTATCGTCTTCTAGGAGGCGTCCATAAGTGTACTGTGCAAATTCAGAGCGAGGGAACTCGTCGGCAGCTCTTTTTAGAACAGCTTTTGCCTTATCGTCGTCGCCCATGCCCTTCATGCTAAGACCCAAGTTCACGTGGGAGTTGGCTCTTTTAGCATCTTTTTGAATAGCTTCGCGGCAGCTTGTAAGGCCAGCATCGAAGGTGTTGTCATTGGTGTTGATCTCACAAAGTTTTTCTAGGTACTCCGCCTTTTTTCCCATGTTGTCGATCATGTCCTGAGCCAAAATGCGCATCTCATAGTAGTTGGGTGGTTGGCGCGTTTCATACATCTTCATCAAAGCATTGTAAGGTGGTTCGTATTTGGGATTGGCTTCGATCGCTAGCTTGTAGTTTTCCAAAGCTTCCTTAGGCTTTTTCTGCAACATATAGGCATTGCCTAGGAGTGAGTAGGCTTCAAAGTCCTTGTCATTTTTGCTTGTTAAATTATTAAGCGCGCGAATCATGTCGCCAGTTTCACTGCGAGCCTCATGGGCTTTCGCGAGCAAGATGATAGCAGGGCGATCGATTTTATCGATCTGCCTCCACAGCAAAAGAGTCGTTTTTTCGTAGTCTTTTTGATTATAAAATTCTTGGGCTAATTGCACGACAAGCTTGGTGTTTGTGGGACTCTTTTTGATTTCCGCCTTGAGGGCTTCGATCTTATCCTGTCCCGAGGTCTGGGAGGGAGTTCCAGCAACGGTCGATAATGAGACAAAAGGCAAGATGATTACCACGAGCATGTGTTTGAAATTCAGTCTGCTTTTCATATGTTGTATTATGACTTAAATGCCCATGCGAGTGAAGAAATCTAAATATTCAGCTGGACTAAAAAACAATCACGGTCAGGCTGTGATTGAGTACGTTTTGATGTTAATCATTACGGTGTCGCTTATTTTGATGCTCGTCACACAAATCTTTAAGCCCCTTCAGGCATTTACCCAATCCTTCATGGGCGACTATATGGCCTGCTTGCTGGAAACTGGCGAGCTTCCAGTACTTGGCCAGGATAACACTGATTCAGAATGCAAAGTCAGCTTTCAAAATGTGGCGGGAAGTAACAGTTCTTCTTCGTCGAGCAATAGTAGCAGTTCTAATAACTCATCAAGCTCTTCCAGCAACAGCAGTTCTAGTAAAAGCTCAAGCAGCAGTGATTCAGCGTCTTCTTCGGGGAATAGCACTTATGCAGGTTCGAATTCTCGTAGATCGGGGAGCAGTTATGTTGCCGGTGGACGTGCACCGACAAAAGGGATCGATAGTGGCTCAGAGTCAGGTGGAAAAGTTGTAGAAATTGCCTTGGAAGGCGGCGGTGCGGGTGGTTTTTACAGAGCCAGCAATGGTGCGACCTATGCCGAAGTAGGCCGTCGCGTGGCTTCAGTTCCTGTCACGGGATTGACCGCAGAAGAGCGCAAGAAGCTTGAGAAAAAAGCAGCGGGTGATAACAAAGTTACATCAGTTCAAAACGATGGAACGACTCAGCCAGTTAAAAAAATTGCTGTAAAAAAGCCAGAGGTTCAGACGCTCACGCAAGAAGAAGACAAGCCCGTTACATTTGGAAATTTTATACGTTGGCTCTTTATCGCAGCGCTTATCATCGCACTTGTGATCTTCCTCGGAGGTCAGGCACTGCAATTTTCCAAGAGTGCTGAAAAATAGTCTGCATCGCGTTTAGAAAAATTCCACAGAATATCTTAAGTTGTCTGTCACTGACGGAAGTTCTTGAAACAAACGAGTGTATCAAGCATACAAGGCACTCGCTTGTTTCGAGGGGGCTTTGTTGGAAAATGTGATTGAGATCAATCGCAAAAAATTCTTCACAATTAGTGAAGCACGTCAGTTGTTACCGATTATCTATCGGTTAACTGATGAGGCCAATCGCGAAGTCAAGTTGCATGTAAATCGCATTGAAGCCTATTCTGATAAAACACACCCATCGGTCGCCGTTATCGAAGAACAGATCAATGGCATTATCGACCGCTGGCAGTCTAAAATCGAAAAGTTAGGTGCGGAACCTAAGGGCCTTTGGATGGCTGATTTTGACAGTGGCGAGGGATACTACTGCTGGAAGTTTCCAGAAAATGAAGTGGGCCATTTCCATGGGTACCATGACGGCTTTTCCGGCCGAAAACCTGTAGACAACTAAAAACCCGACTTGAAAGTATTATAGGGGAGCGTATATTGAGCGCATGAGAATAGCTCTTGCGCAAATCAATCCGACTCTTGCCGCCTTTGAATCAAATAAAGAAAAAATTCTGGAATACGTTCGCCAAGCACAAACTAAGAAGTGCGATATGGTTGTATTTCCAGAATGTTCACTGTTTGGTTACCATCCGTTTGATTTGCTTGAGCGCGAACAGATCGTAAAAAAGCAAGAAGCAGAAATGCGCGATCTGATCAAAAAACTTCCTAAGGGTATCGCCGTTATCTTTGGCATGATTTCCAGAAATCCAGACAAAAAAGGTCGTCCGTATTTTAATTCTGCGGTATTCGCAGTTAAGGGACAAAAGCCACGCTTTTTTCATAAACAGCTGCTGCCAACTGGTGACGTCTTTGACGAAGCTCGTTTCATCGAGCCGGGTGATTTTTCTAAGAATTACTTTTCTTGGAAGGGGAAAAAGTTTTTCCTAACTATCTGCGAAGATATTTGGGCTTGGCCGGATGCAAAGGGAAAATCGCCTTATAAGGTGAACCCTCTTGCGAAAGTAAAAAAACAAAAAGTTGATATGGTTGTGAACTTGAGTGCTTCGCCATACTTCGTCGATAAAATGAAGCAACGTGAATACGTCACTCGCAAAACCGCAGAGTATTTCAATGCTCCAATCTTGTATGCCAATATGGTTGGCGCACAGGATGAAATTATTTTTGATGGAGCAAGCTTTATCATGGATAAAAAAGGCAAGAAGCTAATGACTTGCCAGGCGTTTGAAGAAGATTTGAACGTGATTGATCTAGATACAAAAGAAGTCTGGAGCAAGAACGCGAAAGTGACTGCGATCGAAGAACTGCGCCGTGCACTTGTTTTAGGAATTCGCGATTTCTGTGCAAAAACGGGAATGAAGAAGGTTCATCTAGGATCTAGCGGTGGGATTGATTCCGCTGTGGTTGCGGCTTTGGCCGTTGATGCTATGGGACCAGCGAATGTGACGACGATTGCCTTGCCTGGTCCTTACAACGCATCGATGAGCCTTTCCTTGGCAGAAGAACTTGCTAAGAATCTGAGTGTTGATTTCAAGGTTGTTGAAATTGCTCCTATGTACGAGCAAGCACTAAGTTCGCTGGAAGAGGGAATTGGTCTTAAAGGCTTCTCTGTTGTGAATGAAAATCTTCAAGCCCGTTTGCGTGGTTTAACGTTGATGGCATTTTCAAATCAGACAGGCAGCATGCTTCTGACGACGGGTAATAAGAGTGAGTATGCATCCGGGTATTCGACTCTTTATGGGGATATGTGTGGAGGCCTTGCTCCTTTGGGAGATCTTACTAAGCAACAAGTGTATGCCTTAGCTAAACACTATAACAAAGAGGGTGAGATCATTCCTGACGTGATCATCACTCGACCGCCATCTGCAGAACTTCGTCCAAATCAGAAGGATCAAGATTCTTTACCGCCATACGATGAATTGGATAAATCAGTGGTTTCTTTGGTAGAGCAAGCCAAGGATGCAAAAACGTCCTCAGATAAGTGGTTGCTTCCAGTTTTGATGCGCACGGAATTTAAACGTTGGCAGGCGCCACCAATTTTAAAAGTATCACCACACGCTTTCGGTCGCGGCAGACGCTATCCGATTGCTCACAAAGCTTAAGAAATAAAAAAGGCCGTGTTACCACGGCCTTTTTAGTATTTACGATTTAATTAAAAATTAAACGCCAAAGAAGTCCATTTGTTTTGGTTGGCGCACGATTTGTGGGAAGCGAAGTTCTGGCTTACCAGTCAAAGCTACCAAGTTTGCAACTTGAGGTGCTTGTCCACCAATAGAAATTCTTTTAAGCATCGCTGTGAACATGTGACCCAAGTAAGTCGCATCTTCTTCTGCTCTATGGAAATCTGTTGTTGGAATTTTCAAGTGTTGAACCAAAGTTCCCAATTTGTAGTTCGGAAGACCTGGGAAAACCTTACGAGCGATTGGCAAGGAGTCCAATACGATCCCGCGCGGAGCTTTTGATTCGTACTTTTTAACGTCTGCAGTAAGGAACTGAGCATCGAATGGAGCATTGTGGGCTACCATGATGTCGTCGCCGCAGAAGTCAGCCAAAGAATCCAACAATGTATCGATTGTCGGTTTATCTTTAACCATGTCATCATAGATACCATTTACTTTTGAAGCTCCTGGAGCAATCGGACGCATTGGATTTACCAAAGTTGCAAAAACAGCCTCAGGTTCACCATTAATAAAGCGTACAGCCCCGATTTCAATAATTTGATCGACGCCAGGTACAGTTCCAGTTGTTTCAAAGTCAAAAGCTACAAATCTCATGGCATAATTGATACAAAATGGCAGAGGGCCTTTCAATGAAAGACTGCCTGTTTAGAGGAGAAATCCGACGTGAAGCCTAAGTCTGGAAAATATATAACCTTTTTGCCGGACAACATTGATGTCTTGGTGAGTCAAAAGGATCAGAGCGTGCTGGAAATGGCAGTGCGTGAAGGCTTGGCTTTAGATCATACTTGTGGGGGTTTCGGAACATGCGGCACTTGTCGTATTTTTGTTCGAGAAGGACTCGAGAAACTGCCCCCAAGAAACGAGATTGAGCAGGAGATCGCCGATGATCGTGGGTTTCAGGATTATGAGCGTTTGGCCTGTCAAACCGAGCCCATCGAGGGCTTGGTGGTAGAGATTCCTTCTAAGGGGTCACGTAAAAAGGATTAGTGTAAATCCAAGTGAACCATTTCTTAGCATCAGGCAGTGGCAACATTGAAGTCACGCGAACTTGAACGCGATAAACACCGGGTTTATCGATTGAAAACACAGCGGTGGGTTGATTAATGCGCGCGACACTTTCACCGTCTTTATAAATCACGATCTCAAAGAAATCTTTCGGTGTTGTTGGCAGATTTACTTTTAGTCGCATACCTTTTTTAAGTTTGATTTCAGAACCCATCAGATACGATTGTTTGTCGTCATCGATCGTTGCGATAAATCCTTTGGGATCTCCAAGGATATCCATCGCCAAATAGAAATTACCTTGTTTCAAAGCATTGAAAATCTTAGCGCGATCTCCATTAAAGCTTCCTGTTAACTCTGATTTCAATAAAACGTGATTGCTCATGATTTCGAAAGAGCGCTTATAAGAGGGAAAACGAATAAAGTAGTTGGCTAGTGGAATCGCACGGGCAGAGGCCTCGGAGCCCGCATAGACAACAATTTTTCTTTCTTGCGAAACCTTATCAAGCAAAGCGATTTCATCCGTCGGCTCTGTGTAAAGACGAAGGAAAGAAAGGCGTGGATTGAATGGATAAAGTAGAAGACTCCAGATCGTTGAAAGTTTTGATTCATACCAAGCACGATTCGAAAGACTTTTTAGATTCCAAAGTTCAAATCCATCAAGACCCGATGGGATCTCTCCATTCCAAGAATATCCGGCTTTGTAGGGATGAGCGAGAATGGTGAGTGAATCTTTGTTCGCACCCGTTTTTTGCGAAAGCAAATCAGAGAGCTTAACTTGCGCGTCTCCTAAGTTATTTCCGATGCTATCTTGAACCAAAGAATAGTAGATCAAGCGAGAATCAAGATAGCTGTACTTACCAGCCGACATCACCATCAAGTTGCCGTGATAGGATTCAAAACTCGTTGGCATATTGAAAAGATTTAAATCGGTGAAGATCAGAAAATCCAGATTTGCCAGTTTTGCAGAGGTAACGACGAAACTCGGTGAGGCAGATCCAGCAGTCAGATCGGTATGAACGTTCAGCACGCCTTTGTAGTCATAATAGTCTGAATTGTGAGCGGCAGTTAACTGCCTTGGAACAATGGAAGTATCAAATTGATTAAGATAAAATCCGTAAAGGAAATATGTGACGACCAAAAATGAAAGGGCAACAAGTGTCTTCATAGGCGCGTGAATTCCAAAACAACAAAGTCAGGGGAGATTCTTTTGATCTCCTGTTGCTTCCATTGTTGTTCGGAAAGCCAGTGGGGTAAACCATTGCCTTCACGCTTCACTAAATAAAACTTACTTCCTGAAGGATTTGCTTCGGGAAGCGTGTCAAAAAAGTCGAAGCGACTGATGTCTTTCAGTTTAAAAACCGGAGTCTTGCTAAAATACCAAAGTGAAGCCGACATTTGATAAGAGTCTGCGTACAGAGGTTGATACTCAGCAGTGTCATGGGCAAGCTTTTGGAAATCATAAGGCTCGCTGATTTTCGGATTCATGTTGCGTAAAGCGGGGACGAATAAAGTCAGAATAACGGCGGCCGTAATGAGTCCAAAAAATCCTACATAGTAGCGAATCCATGACTGCATTTTTGGATGCAAAGCTGCGAGCATAAATACCGCTGGATAGGCGATAATAGGCCAATTTGCTTCGACCAAGGCTTTGAAAGATGTTCCGAAGAAGAACAGAAGCGGCAACCAAGCAAAATAGATCAGATAGCGCAGTTGGGACATTGGCTTAGTACGAATTGCCGCCCACAGAACCCATGGGAAAATAATTAGAATCTGAGCCAGCACATAGGACACTGTCCACTCGACTTTGTATTCAGGACGTTCAAAGCCGTGATCTAGTTGGAAGCGGAAGGAAGCAAAGTCGTTCTGATAATTCCAAAGCAAAACGGGCAGACAAAAAATCAATCCAGTTATGATTGTCGCCGGAACCCATTGCCAGCGAACGTCTTTCCATTTTCTTTCAAACAGAATGTAGGCAAGAACACACGGAACAAAGAGCACGATGTGATACTTAGCGCAGAAGCCCAGTCCCAAGCTCATTCCGAACAGGGCGTAGCTTTTAAGGTCTTTTTTCTGCAAAACTTCATCGAATAAATACAGACTCAGCAACCAAAAGAAAATAACCGGTAGATCTGGTGTAACGATTAAGGATCCAAATCCTAACAGTGGCGAGAACAAAACCAGATAGATCCACACGCGAATTTTATCGAGGTCGAAGTATTTCTGTAGTAGTAAAATTCCGACATAGATTGCACCGTGACCCAGAATAACTGCGGGCCAACGAACGGCGTTCATCAACGGCTCTAAAAAGTGACCCGCATAAAACAACCATGCCACCATCGGTGGATGATCAAAGTAACTGAGTTGTAAGCGATGTGACCAGACCCAGTAGTAGGCTTCGTCGGCACTGAGTGGAATCAGTGCCGCCAGGATAAGTTTAACGAAAAGGCTGATCAGCCAAATGCGTTTGAGGTCTTTCAAATTAGTAGCTCAATTTGATTGGTTTACCCAAGTCCCCTGGGATACCCAACTCTTTACCATTAAGAATTAGATTTACGGCGCCACCATTAGAGAAATTAATTTTTAAACCGCTTTTGCTTTTGAAGGTATGAACTTGCTCAGCAGACAGTTTAATTTTCTGTGGTTTACCATTTGGAGATGAGTATTCAATTTCTACTGTGTCCAGAGCTTCTACGATCAACTCAACCGGTTTTGCTTTCTCCGGAGTTGGAGAAGGTGTCGGAGATGCCGTAGCAGAAGCTGTCGGTGACGCTGATGGCGTTGCCGTTGGCGATGCAGAAGGTGAAGCCGATGGAGACGGTGACGGTTTCGCCGTTTCAGCAGGTGTCGGGCTTGGAGAAGCCTTAGGTGTTGAAATTGGCGTCGCTTTAGTTAGAGGCTCAGATTTGTTCTCAGCCTTTGTCATGTTCTCAATCGGAGAAGTTTCAGGAGTTGGGCTTTGTGAAGTCAATGGTTCTGCCGTTGCCGGAGTATCGCCGTCAACCGGAGTTGCGCCTTCCATTGTTTGCGCAACTTCAGCAGAAGGAACTTCAGCTTCTTTGGAATACTTGTCGATCATTTTTTTCGTAAAGATGATCAGGCCCGCAAGTACAACCAAAAGTACAACTACGATGATAGTTTTCGTGTTGTTCTTTTTGTTAAGTGGGGAGTAATCATTAGGTGCTTGATTCTGTGGAGCCGCCTTACGGATTGGCGTAACAGTCGCTTCCGAATCACTAGTATCAGGCTTTGATTCAACAACAGAGTCCTTTTCAGGAGTCGTGTTAGGGCGGATATAAGGCTGAGGACGTGTGCTGCCCATTTCCTCATAGAAAGTTTCAAGAATTCTATCAGCATCTAAACGCAAGAAAGTCGCATAGCTTTTTACGAATCCACGCAAGAAAGTTTTTGCGGGCAACTGACTCTCGTCGCCTTCTTCGATGGCTTTTAGAACTTTACTGCTAATTTTAAGAGACAAACCCACTTCGTTAAGGGAAAGGCCTTTTTCTTCGCGTGCGGCCTTTAGAATTTCGCCTGTTTTTCTCATTGTTGTCCCTTTCGAATCAGATCCAGCATGCCTTTTGATTTTTCACGGAATTTACCATCAGGATAATAACGAATGATTTCTTCAAAGCGGGCGACAGATTTGGATTTGTCTCCCAGGCGGTAATACGACAAAGCTGCGTAATAGTGAGGTTCGTCGTTCAATAGTTTCTGACAAAAGCCAATGGCGCGGTCTAGGGCCTCTGCGGCTTGGGCGTATTTTTTTTCTTCAAAGAAAACTCGACCATAGTAGGTACTTGCCCAGCAATCGTCGTTTTTGACCTTTAAAACTTTAAGAAATGCGTCCTGAGCAGCTGCGTACTGTTTTTGATTAAACTTAGAAAGACCCAAGTTCATGTATGCTTTGTCGGTGCCAGAGTAAATCAGATCGTTAAGAACCAAAGTAAGTTCCTGATCGGCTTCTTTGTATTTACCAAGCTCAATCAAAACACGGGCAAGATTATTGCGGGCATCTGAATATTTGGGATTCATGGAAACAGCTTTACGGAACTGTCTTTCCGCAAGGTCATAGCGTTCACGGAGGAAGAAAGCTTGTCCCAAGCTATTTGGGATTGCGGGATTTTGGTTATCTAATTCCTGCGCCTTCTGAAGAGCGGCAACAGCATTAGGATAGTTTTGTTCTTCGATAAAGGCGTTACCCATTCGAAGATACAATTCGGCTTTTTCTTTGTCCTGATTCCAACTTGCACAACCCATCAAAGTGAGCGCACAGGCAGCGATAATCCATTTACGCATGTCTAAAAAGGTATCATTAGAGGACTAAGAGTCAACCCTGAGCTCTGCAATAGTCTCCACATGGTCTGTCTGCGGAAACATCTCGAAGGTTTGCACTCTCTCGAGGCGGAATTTTTTGCCGAGCTTTTGCGCCCATGCAAAGAACCACTTCAGATCTCGAGCCAAGGAAACGGGATGGCAGCTGATGTAGATGATTTTTTGAGGCTCAGCCGCAGCAAGAGCTCTCATAATGTACTCACTGGCGCCTGCGCGGGGAGGGTCCAGGACCACGAGGTCCTGTTTTTGAATCGTCGCTCTGCGCATGTAGCTTTCAACGTCGGACATGAAGTAGCTAAGGCGCTTATCTTTGTTTTGACCTCGACCACGCTCAACAAGCTTTGGGTTCAGCTCAACAGCGGTTACTTTTGCGGATTTATACTTTTGCATGAGTGGGAAAGTGAAGTTTCCAGCGCCTGCATACAGGTCAAAAACCTGCGGGAACTCTGTATCGCCCGCCCAATTCAAAGTCGTTTCTAACAAATGTGGATTTTGAAAACGGTTAACTTGAGAAAAACCGATTCCATCGTCTTCGTCAGTGATGAGGCCATAGCGAACTTCTTCGTTCTCTGAAATATACATTTCAAGGCGCAAAAGTTCGCGAGATTTTTTATCGGCAGCCCATTGACGGACTTCAGGGAATTTTTTTGTCAGAACTTCCTCAGTAATTGGGCAGTCGTCGATTTCGACGATCTCATGGGAGTTTCTTGCAAAAAAACCGAAGCGACCATTGTGGAATTTCGGTTGAATACGATTGCGATAGCGGAAAACACGCGGACTTGGTTGCAATGGCAAATAATCAAAATTCAATTCAGGATTGAATTTTTTAATTGTCTCAAGCACCAGGGCTTCTTTTTGTTTTCGTTGTTCGTCTTCAGTGATTTGTTGCCAGTTGCAGCCACCACAAACAAGTGCGACAGGGCAATCCGGGGTTCTGCGCGCTGGACCGGGTTTTAGGACTTCGACGATACGTGCTTCAGCAAAGTTTTTCTTAGCTGTGGTGATTTCTACCAATAGTTCGTCTTCAGGAGTTGCGAGAGGTACAAAAATAACAAGGCCATCGTGGCGGGCGATGCCCGCTCCTCCGATGGCCATTTTCTCGATCTTAACTGGGATACGAGAATTAACGATCACGAACTACGCGTTGCAGATTTCGTGTTTTTCGAAGAACAATGCAAGTTCGCGAGCAGCTGATTCAACAGAGTCAGAACCGTGAACTGCGTTTTCGCCTACGTTGTCGCCGAATTTAGAACGGATTGTACCAGCGTTAGCTTTTTTAGGATCAGTTGCACCCATGATTTCGCGGTTTTTCAAAACAGCGCCTTCACCTTGCAAGCACATCAACATAACTGGGCCAGAAGTCATGAAAGAAACTAGTTCGCCGAAGAATGGACGAGCTTTGTGTTCAGCGTAGAATTCGCCAGCTTTATCAGCAGACAATACAACGATTTTTGCAGCAGCGATTTTCAAACCGTTTGCTTCAAACATGCTTACGATGTCACCGATAGCATTTTTTTTCATAGCGTTAGGTTTGATGATTGAGAATGTTTGTTCGATAGCCATTAGGTATCTCCTTGTTATTTACAAATTGTGTAAGTGATATCAAAAAATTCTGGTGTTTTGTGGAACTGAGTCGTGCAAGTCCACTCGCGGGATTGCAGCGTGATCAAGTTGCGGACTTCTACGATTGTTTGAATTGCAGTTCCAGTAGAGTCATCAGCTTCAGTGAAGCCTTGGCCCTTAACTACGTAACGAAAATCTGGATTCTGTAGACTCAAAGTTTCTTCGACGTCGTCCATCGCCATGATGATAACTTCTTTGATGCGACCAGCATGAGCTGTTGTCGATGCAAATAGCAAAGCTAGAACTAAAAGCTTCTTCACCGCGGTCTCCCTTTTTTAAGGCCCTCTTGTTAGCCTTTGGGAGACCGTGCTGTCAAGCTTTCCGTCCTAATTTCGCAAGTTTACGTATTCCTCTAATGCATTGATAATATGGTACAAAGAGCTGGATTTAGAGGAGTTTCCTGAAAAAGTATCCTGAGCTGACAGCTGGTCGTACCACATACCTTTTTTAGGGGTCGTAAAGAACTTAAACAGCGTATCCATCCCGTCATCTGCGCCCTGGTGGTAAGCAGCTTTTTCGGAAGCGGGCACCTCTTTGCCTAAACGAACAGCAGCTTTGATGCGCTCACATTGTGGCCAGAAGCGCGAGGACAGCGTTTTAGGCGTGAAATCACTCCACATTTCGTCATAAGCGATTTTACGAGTTGGATTCGTGCCGTGCTTTTCTGCCAATAAGAACAAATTATGGCGAGCCGCCTTACAGTCCTTGCCTGTCAGATCTTGATAAAGAGAAAACAACCATGACCATTCAAATTGGTGGCCGGGCTCATAAATAAAGCGACCGTTTTCACGCAGGTGGTTCCAATTTTCATCAAAGTACTCGCCCAAAACACCTGTTTGAGGATCGATAAACTTGGTCAAAGCCAGATGAGCGAGCTCATCGCCAAGCTTCCACCATTCTTGATCTTTATCGATTTGCATCCAAGCGATTGCGGATTCAAACATGTGCATGTGCGGATTTGATTTATAAGACACTCCACCTTTTTCATCCAGTTCAGTAAAGCCGCCCGCTTTTACGGATCTTTCGCGATACAGGTATTTTACTAATTCTTTAGCGCGAGCTTTGTATTCAGGCTTTGGATCCAAAGAATAAGCTTGAGCTAAACCAAATAGCGCAAATGCCTGAGTGTACAGGTCAGGATTTAAAACTTTTGCCGAGCCATCGGGATTCACAGAATAAATAAATGCACCAGATGGAGCAGAGAACTTATCCACCATATAGTTCACACCTTGAGTCACTGCGAAGGAAGCGATGTCTTTAGAGATCACGTTCATGCGCATACCAGTGAGGAAAGAATAAATCTGGCGTGATTGCACCATCGCACGACGAGGCAGATCCATGGGCTCGCCTTCGAACGTCAGGCTTTCAACAAAGCCACCGCCCTTGCGGTCGATGCCTTTTTCATTCCACAGGGGGAATACATCTTGAGCTAACCATGTTTTAGAAAATTCGATTCGTTGAGATGGATTCATAAATGCTCTCGGTTCTTAGGTAGAGTTAATACCAGAAGAATTAAATTCCGAGAGCCAATGGTCAAGATATGATTAGAGTTTGTTGCTGATCAGTGAGGCTTTTAAGAAAGTCTCACCTCTGCATTGACCATTTGCACAACTGTTGAAGTTGACGCAACCGCCTTTGGTTTGAACACGATAGATATCGTCTTCCAAAATGTCTTCAGCGCCGCGATTTAAAATACCGATGAGTTCACCCTTCTTATTGAAAAGAGGGGAGCCAGAGCTTCCTGAAAATGTATCGACAGCGACTTGAAAGAATGTGGAATCAGGTTGTGAGTCTTGAATAACACCGATGTCTTGTTTCAATGGAAGTCCCAGAGGGTAGGACATGCTAAGCACTGCATCGCCATCGTTCAGATAAGAATCTGAAGCAAACTTTACGGGTGTCACATTTTGTACGTCGCGATCTAATTCGACGATTGCGTAATCAAGTTTGCTATCGATTGCGACCACTTGTTTGCAACTATGAATCGGTAGATTTTGTGCTCCATTGAAGGCGCCAAAAACAAAGCGTGCATTTTCGCAGCGACTTGATCCCTGCATACAGTGGGCAGCCGTCAAAACTTTATTGGGTGCGACCAGAACTCCAGAGCAATAACCGATCAGGCGTTGCTCTTGAAAGCGTTCATCACTGCACAGGACATAGCTATCTTTTAAACGAGGAAATTTACTGCGAGTACTGTCATAGATCATAGCGGTTGCTTGGCCTACGATGAAGGTGCGATCAGATTCAGTTACTTCTTCACGGGAGTCGCCGTCGTAAAATACGCCATTCCCGCTCGTCTTGATCTCTGTGGCGTTGTCTTTAGCAACACAGGCAGTGATCGATAATAAAAGTAAAATAGCCAACAATTTCATTGGGATCTAACTTAACAGAACTCCTGGATAGGGGATTTTAATTAAGGCGAGCATGGAAATTATACCCACTCCATCGTCAAATAATTCGACAGCTTAGATAGAGCGAAATACGAAATAGGGGATGACGATATACAAGGTCACGTCACGGACTAGGTAATAGCTGATAATAGCCGCAAACATCTTCCACCCGTATTTCTTACGGAGGCCGCGGAAACCGCCTTCTTTATATGTTTGTTTGACCTCTTTTAAGAGCTCTTTTCCGGGTTTAATCATTGATTTAAGGATAAGTGGGGCCGTCGGGGCTTGGCAAATCACGTTGAAGATTTACATGCCGGTTTTCAATGAGCTTTTAATTAGGTTCGCTGCTTGATTCCTGGGCAAGTAGGGAGTAAACGAGGGCCTCATTTTAGGAGTTTTCATGAAAGCCTTGGCTGCATTAGTTCTTATCGCTCAGTTCCCGTTGGTTTCTATGGCTGCTTACACTCAGTTGCGTTGTTCAACAATTACTGAGGAAGCAATTGTAACTATCCAAGTTAACCGTGCAGTTGATGCACAAAATCCTTGGGTAGGATTCAGCACTATCGGTGCCAACCTTGTTGTGCAAAGAATTGGCGCGCACAATTTCTACCAAACAGCGATTACACTTTCTCCGCTGTCTGGTTCTGGTGATTTGAATATGCGTGGTGATGCGACTCAAGGTGGTATCTACTTGCAGCTTTACCCTGAAATCGTTGGTGGCACTGCGACTGGTAAATACACAGGCCAATTGTTTGTAAATGACCTGGATAAGCGTGAGTACTTTGATTTCCGTAGCGAAGGCAAAGAACCAGGCTTGGTTTGTAAGTAATTAGTTCGCACCTTTTTTTGCAGCACCATTGTCTTTGTCTGAAGAGTTGGTGCTCGCAGGTTTTACAAGATCCGCTTCTACTTTTTTGCAAGCAGCGTAGTCTTTCAAAAGCGTTTGTAGAGAAACTGCAGGCGCTTTAATCATCGAAGCACCAGTTCCTGGCGACAAAGCACTTAAGTGTTTTTGTACTTCCGGTAAAAATCCATCGATACTTTTTCTTGAGTACGAAATTTTAGAAGACATATCAGCGCAATCTTGAATCTTCTTTAAATCGAATCCGTATCCACCCGAATCCATTTTGTGGATTAGCTCCTGGCAAATTTCAGCCGTTTGCACGTCACAAGATGTCGTCGTAGATCCCTTTAGCATTTTACATTCAGCTAAGCCCAGCACGTGACCAGTTTCATCTAGCTTCGTGTATTGCAAAAAGGTGCCTTGGGAATTTCGGTAAAGCGTCGATACATATTCATTCTTGTGCGCGACGATTTTTTTGTAATCGCCAGCGGTCTTCTTTTCATAGATCTCATTGCCAGATGATTTAATCACTGACTTATAGCCTTGTGCGATCATCTCATCGTGAGTAAGACCGAAACCAAATTCTTCAACTTGATCTGCCAGAGCGATCGTTGAGAATAAGAATAAAGATAAAACGACAAATCTATTTAACATAACTAGCATTCCTTGTTGCTTCGATCATGCGCGCTTTTGGAACCCAGGCGTATCCACCTTCTGATTCGAACTCAGAAGAATCCGGTTTCCAAGACTTTCCATATGTGTTTTTTAAAAGATACTCGCACTGTCCTGTTTTTGCGTTCATGCGACGACCTACAAGGAGACTTGAATGGTAAGCCATTCCTGAAGGGGAGTTCGCATACTTAAAGAAGTCAGCATTATAGCCAATCTCCACGGGGCGGCCCTCTTGAAGGTGTTGTTCGATCTGCGTGGCGAATTTTTTGTTGTCGAGCTTTTGAAAGAAACTCATCTCAAGGCCATTGCCGCTGATGCGGTTCTTGCAGCTGTTGTTTACTAACTTATTAAAATAAGTATCTTTACCCGCTTTTTTAAGAACCTCTGCAAATTGTTCTTTGCTCAAATTCGGAAACATTGCCTTTGCAACTTTCATGAATTCATCTTGAGAAATTTTTCCGCTGATGGCTTCCTTGCCCATTTTATCTAAAACGGCCAAGGGCATTTTGCCCTCAATGCCATTAAAGCCTTCGCTTGGAAGTTCCTTCTCAAGGCAGAAGCCTTTTGATTTCGAAGCACGAAATGCCGCCGTGGTAAAACCTTGATTAGTAACTTGATGTTGAGTCATTCCAAGCAAGCGATACAGATCGTGATACGCATTGTCTGTATAGCCAAATGCTACGGCCGCGGCAGAGATTTCTTTGCCAGTTTTCCAAGAAACCATATTGGCGACAGTGTAAGCGTAGCACCAGCCATCAGTGCCTTGATTGCGTACAGGCCCGGTCTTATCGCGCAAGTCTATTGCAGAGCAGGTTTGAAGTTCTTCGGCGTAGGACTGTTTTGATAGCTCCTGCATTTCAGCAACGAAGCTTTTGTTTTTCGCAGAGGAAGTGTCTTTACCTTGAGTTAAGTACTTCTGAAATTCTGAAACCTTTGCATCAATCTTTCCACTTTGTGCGTAAAGGGAGATCATAAACTTCTGGCGCGTGATTTCGTCGCGACGATTGTTTGCTAGGGCGTCTGTGTAAAGTGAATCGGGTACTCCGAGCTTTCTCATTTCAACTTTGCATTCTTTTACTAGCGACATGGCTTCGCGAACAGTTGCGGTCATGTCGAAATGCGCAGAGTCTTCGCTAAAAATTTTGGAGTTCAAATCACGCAGTTTATTCTCTACATTTTCGCACACGGGTGCGGCAGCTAAGGCTATAGAATAAATAGAGAAAAGCAAAAACAAGATGGTGTTCTTCATATGTTTCTGATCGGCAAAAAAGGGAACAAAATTAACGAGCTACGAAGGAGGGCTGCGGGATAGCTATTTACAACCCAGAAACTCGACCATAATCTAGCCCCATGAAATCAAACTTCGCTATTTCCATTGGATTGCACGTGCTTTTGGGGTGTGTTGTTTTCTTTGTATCTACCAAAGAAGAAACATCCACCTCAGATCCGATTCAGTTTGAGATTCAGGAAGCGACACCCACTAAGCAATTTGCGGGTCATGGATCTGCTAAGAAAGTTTCCTCGGTGGGGAAACTTAGTAAGGGTTCAAATTTAAATCTATTCGGCTCGGGCTATATTGCGGATTCAAAAGTCCACTTTGATAACGGCACCGAAAGACCCACTGCAAATTACGCAGACAATTTAAATTACATCGGCGATGCAGATGGATTTATTTCTGATGGAAATCAGTGGTCTTATTTTGAACATGTATTTAAAAAAGTAGATGAGCAACTTCTGTTTGATTCGTTGTTAGCTCAGTATGGGCATTTCGGAAATGTCTATGTGGAATTCGAAGTAGACGAGCAAGGGCACTTTGTTCAAAGAGGATTGAAGGTTACCGCTGACGATTCCATTTTAAAGGTTCATGCCCTAAGAGCCCTTATCAAAGGCCTTCGTGAGTCTTTTGATAAGACGAAATGGAATCCCACGGGCAAGAGTCAGATTTTCCAGGCTCAGTTTAGTTTTCTGCAAGGCAGTCCTGGTGATAATCAAATAAAACAAAAAGCTTTCGCAAAGCCGGTTCTGAAATTCACGCGAACGACTGCCGAAAAACCAATTCCTACAAATCTAAAAGAGCAGTTGCTAACTGGCGGAGTTCACTATGAACTTTTCTCCGTAGTTGAGCGTTGGCAGAAATATAACAAACGGAAAAAACTTCGCGAGCAGGAGTTTGATCCTTTTTCGACTTACAAAGCAGATCCTCTTTACAATCTTTAGGCATAAAAAAACCCACGATTCATCACCGTGGGTTTTTAGTTTCAAGCTATAGCTTTAGAACTACTTCTTAAGCATAGATTGCATCGTCGTTCCCATGTCAGCAGGGGAGCGAGAGATTTTGCAACCAGCAGCTTCAAGAGCCGCGAATTTAGCTTCAGCAGTACCTTTACCACCGCTGATGATCGCACCAGCATGGCCCATACGTTTACCAGCAGGAGCCGCAGCACCAGCGATGAACGCAGTTACAGGTTTTTTGAAGTGATTTTTGATGTATTCAGCAGCTTCTTCCTCTGCAGAACCACCGATTTCACCGATCATGATTACACCGTCAGTGTCTGGATCTTCATTGAACAATTTCAAAACGTCGATGAAGTTTGTACCGTTCACTGGGTCACCACCGATACCTACGCAAGTAGATTGACCGATACCAAGTGCAGTCAATTGACCAACAGCTTCGTAAGTCAATGTACCAGAGCGTGAAAGAACGCCGATACGACCTGCTTTGTGGATGTGGCCTGGCATAATACCGATTTTGCATTCGCCTGGAGTGATAACGCCTGGGCAGTTTGGACCAACCAAACGAGTGCGTTTACCCTTCATGTATTCTTTTACTTTAACCATATCAAGAACTGGGATGCCTTCAGTGATACAGATCACAAGATCCAAATCAGCATCAACAGCTTCCATGATAGAGTCAGCAGCGAATGGAGGTGGAACGAAGATCACAGAAGCGTTGCAACCTGTAGCCGCTTTAGCTTCTTTCACAGTGTTGAACACTGGAAGACCGATATGAGTTGTGCCACCTTTACCCGGAGTCACACCACCAACCATTTTAGTTCCGTATGCCAATGCTTGCTCAGAGTGGAATGTACCTTGAGCACCAGTGAAACCTTGGCAGATTACTTTTGTGTTTTTGTTAATAAGAATTGCCATGTTCGCTTATCCTTTAATCGCAGCAACGATTTTTTTAGCTGCGTCAGTCAAATTGTCAGCTGGAGTGATGTTCAAGCCAGACTCTTTCAACATTTTTTTACCAAGTTCTACGTTTGTACCTTCAAGGCGAACAACCAATGGAACTTTAAGACCCAATTCTTTAGAAGCAGCGATTACGCCCTCAGCGATGATGTCACATTTCATGATACCACCGAAGATGTTAACCAAGATGCCTTTAACGTTTTTGTCTTTAAGGATGATTTTGAAAGCTTCAGTTACTTTCTCTTTGTTAGCGCCGCCGCCAACATCCAAGAAGTTTGCAGGCTCAGCACCGTGCAATTTGATGATGTCCAAAGTCGCCATCGCAAGACCCGCACCGTTTACCAAGCAACCGATGTTACCATCAAGTTTGATGAACGCTAGATCGAACTTAGAAGCTTCAATTTCAGAAGGTTCTTCTTCGTTAAGATCGCGCATTTCAACGATGTCTGGATGTCTGAACAAAGAGTTTGAATCGAAGTTCATTTTAGCGTCTAGGCAAAGAACATCGCCCTCTTTAGTTACAACTAGAGGATTGATCTCAGCGATAGAGCAGTCAGTTGCGATGAACGCGTTGTAAAGACCCGCAAAGAATTTCGTAGCTTTGCTAACGATTTCTGGAGCCATACCGATTTCAAACGCCAATTGACGAGCTTGGAAAGGCATCAAACCAACAGTTGGATCGATGTCGACTTTTTTGATCGCGTTTGGATTGTGTTCAGCAACTTCCTCGATATCCATACCACCTTCAGAAGAAGCCATCATTGCAGCTCTTCCAGTCGCACGGTCGATCAAACATGCTACGTAATATTCTTTAGCGATGTTGCAACCTTGTTCGATGAAAACTTTTTGAACAACTTTACCTTCAGGACCCGTTTGATGAGTCACCAAAGTCATGCCGATCATTTTTTTAGTGAATTCAGAAACTTCGTCCAAAGACTTAGCAACTTTAACACCACCGCCTTTACCGCGGCCACCAGCGTGGATTTGAGCTTTTACAACCCAAACAGATCCACCGATTTCTTTAGCAGCAGCAACTGCTTCCTCTGGAGAGTGAGCAAGCTTACCTTTAAGCGTTGCTACTCCGAACTTTCTCAAGACTTCTTTCGCCTGATACTCATGAATATTCATTATAACTCCGATTGCGAAATGAATAGAAATTTAAAACTTGCGTTTGATGACTCATTCAATATCAAATCATAGACAGAAACAAGGATTACCGCTCGGCGCAGGACTGTGGAAGGGTGTAAGAATGACGACTGTTTTACGTCTGGAAAACGTAACTGTGACTTTTGATTCACAGGTTGTGTTGCGCTCCGTAAATCTTGATATAAAGTCCGGCGAAGCATTCGTGATTGTCGGTCCCAGCGGGCAGGGTAAAACGACTCTACTCAAAACTTTATCAGGTCTGGTAAGTCCTCAAGATGGCAGAGTTTTTGTTGAACAAAACGACTGGATGACGCTTAACAACAAAGAGCGACTTCCGCTGCTTAAAAAGATGGGAATCTTGTTTCAGAAGAATGCTCTTTTTGACTCCCTGACATGCCTTGAAAACATCTGCTTTCCGCTACGTGAAACCACGGAACTTACGGAGTGGGAAATAACAAAAAAAGCTGAGAGCTTCTTGGATGCTGTAGGCATTCCGCACGCGCGTGATTTGTATCCTGATGAGATCAGTGGAGGCATGCAAAAGCGCCTAGGAATCGCACGGGCATTGGCTCTTGATCCAAAGATTATTTTCTATGATGACCCCACAGCGGGATTAGATCCGATCACTTCTAAGAGAATCATTTCGCTTATCAAAACTTTGCAGCAGCAAAATCAATCAACTGTTGTTGCCGTCACCAATGATATGAATCGTGCTTATCAAATGGCCGATCGAATTGCGATGGTAGTTGATCAAGAAGTCATCATCACCGGCTCACCTAAGGAAACTGAAGAGCATTCAGACCCACGAGTGCGACAGTTTGTACGCGGTCTCCTCGACGGTCCTCTGACTGCGCTTGACCCTGCCTAATTTCAAAACGTAAAATTGATTGGTGATAGAGTTCAAAAAGATCGTCAAAAGATTTGGAGAGCGTACAGTCCTTAACGGACTTTCTGCTGTCATTCGCGAAGGCGAGATCGTTTTCATTTTGGGAACATCTGGTACGGGTAAGTCCGTTCTCTTAAAAAATCTAGTGGGTCTTTTAACTCCTGATGAGGGAGAAATATGGATCGACGGCGAAGAAGTTTCTAAATTCACAGAGGAACAATACCTACCGATCAGAAAAAAATGCGGAATGGTTTTTCAGCATCCCGCTCTTTTTGACTCGCTGACGGTATTTGAAAACGTCGCTTTTGGTCTGCGCAGACATTATGATTTCCCAGAGGAAGTCATTCGTGAAAAAGTCACGAAAGCCTTGAGGTTAGTGCATTTAAAAGACGTCGAAGAAAAACTTCCCGCACAAATTTCCTACGGCATGCAAAAACGTGTGAGCTTGGCACGCACGATCGCTCTTGATCCTAAAATTCTATTATTTGATGAGCCGACCACGGGACTTGATCCTGTAACAACCACTGCGGTGAACCAATTAATTTTGGATCTATCGCGAACGCTAAAGACGACATCCATTGTGGTCAGTCATGACATGAATTGTGCGCTTTCGATTGCCGACAGAATTATCGTTTTAGATAAGGGACAAATCGTCGCGATGGGAACACCGGCAGAATTAAAAACATCTCAGGTACAACTAGTACAAGACTTCCTGGAAGAGGTGCTTGCATGATGACGGTGGCTGTTCATGTTTTAGATGAAATCGGCGGAACACTGATCTTTTTAAAAAAGATCCTGCATACGATCTTTGCAAAACGAATTAAAACTCACGAGGTTTTCGTACAGATTTGGAAAGTAACTATCGAGTCATTTCCTACCACGGCGATGGCGGGATTTTTTGTGGGCGCAATTATGGCGGTTCAATTTGCCATGCCGATCAGAGAGTTCGGTGCCTTAGGGTTTCTTGGTGGACTTGCAACGAGCGCTACGTTTCGTGAAGTGGGTCCGATGTTAATTGCCTTCATGCTCAGTGGAAAAGTCGGTGCCTTCACCTCGGCAGAGCTGGGAACTATGCGTGTAACCGAACAAATCGATGCCGTTCGTTGCCTGGGTGCTGATCCACTTCAAGAGATCATTGTCCCGCGCTTTGTGGGAATCGTAATTTCAAGTTTCTTTCTGCTGGCAGTGGGTTTGATGATGTCGGTCTTTGGTGGAATGGCATTAGCGCAAGCGATGGCCGGTGTAAGTCCAGAGGAATATATCCGTCACATTCCAACAATTGTTCATCCGTTATCGATTTTAAGCGGCATGATTAAAAGTATGGTTTTCGCTGTGGTTTTGGCCACAATTTGTACGTACAAAGGCTTTACTGCAAGTGGCGGAGCAAAAGGTGTCGGTCGCGCGGTCGTAGCAACGGCAGTCACCACAATGATCTGTATTGTGGTTATGGATTGGTTCACAAGTTTTGTGGGTGATATTTTGCTGCAGATGATTCGAGGCTATCGCTCATGATGACACTTCTGGCAGATACTTTCATTGGAACTTTTTCTGGACCTTTTAGAAGAAAAGAATTCTTCCAGCAGCTCTATTTTGTAGCGAATCGCAGTCTTTTCATTATCGTTTTCTGCGTTTGTTTTGCAGCTATAGTAACGATCCTTGAATCTTCATTCCACATGAAGATGGTGATTCAAAATGATGCCATGGTTCCGGGATTCGCAGCTGTCTTGATCTTGAGAGAACTTGCAGCCATCGTGACAGCTCTTTTGTTGTGCTCCCGAGTCGGTGCTGGATACGCATCTGAAGTGGGAACCATGCAGATCACGGAACAGGTTGATGCTTTAAAGATGTTGGGTATTGATCCCATCAATTATCTAGTGATCCCGCGCTTTTTTGCCTGTGTACTTGGTGGAGTGATTCTGACCTTGATATCGAATATGACATGTTTGTTCGCAGCGATGCTGATCAGTCAGTCTTATTTAGGATACACGCCGGGCATGTTCATTAGCTCTATGCACCGCTTTGTTCAATTCAAAGATGTGCTTTTTGCGATGATAAAGGGTGCATGTTTCGGGGGAGTGATTCCTCTGGTTGCTTGTTATTTTGGATTTCACTGCCAACAAGGCGCTGAAGGCGTAGGCAAAGCGACAACAAATACGGTGGTCGTGGCTTCAATCGCAATTATTGTTATCGATTTTATTTTATCTTATACTTTTAGTTATCTTTACTAGTCTCTTTGCAGGAGCGTTTATGAAGGTTGAAACCAAGGTCGGTTTGTTAGCTCTAGTAAGTCTTATCATGGTAGCAGTATTTGCTTACTTCATGGGTTTCATTTCTCCATTCTCTAATACGAGAGAGCTTAACGTGATGTTCAACTTTGCCGGCGGTATCGAAGAGGGTTCTCCGGTTCGCGTGATGGGTATTAAAGTAGGCAAAGTTAAATCGATTTCTTTCGATCCCGAATTCAAAATGACAGACGGTGAAGAAGTAAAGCTACGTCTTACGATCACTGTGGATAAAAAAGCCTGGACTAGCGTCCGTAAAGACTCAAAGTTTTTCATCAATTTGGCAGGTGTCATTGGGGAAAAGTTTCTGGAAATCTCTCCAGGAACATCCGCATCTGGAGAATTTAATTCCGGAGACTATGTTCGCGGTGAAGATCCTCCAAGAATTGATCAATTGTTATCTCAAGGCTACGGTTTGGCTGGAAAAGTGATCGAGATCCTGGAAAAAAACGAAGGATCTGTGACAAACGTCATTAAACAGCTCGATAGTTTGACAACAAACTTTAATCGCACTTTGGTGTTACTAGATAAGACGACTAAAAATCGCGAAGTTGGAAGATTGCTTGATAATGCAGTCAAAATTAGCGATGACATGGCATATTTTACGACGAATCTTCGATCCAAGAAGGCTGAAGATACGTACGATTTGGTTCACAAACTTCTTTTCCGTTTGGAACCGCTTGATGGCCCAGCTATCAAACAGTTCCTGCAAAAAGAAGGTGTTCGCGCTCGTATCTTTTAGTCTCTGAACGCAAGGAGGCCCTATGTTCACACGTTTCAAAACAATCACTCTGTTGGGTGTATTGATGGCTGCGACTTCTCATGCAGAGATCTCAACGTCGAATCTTAGCGCTGAATCTTCCAGCGTGTTTAATAAAGCAATCACTATTGAGCAGGATTATAGCGAATCGATGCGCGCTGAGCGTGAAGGTAATAGCGGTGCCAGCACTGTTATTGTTAGTCCTATCTCAAACTCAAGCGTAAGTTCCAGTTCGAGTGGAATGTTCTCCTCGGGCACTTCAGCAATGTCTTACCCTTCCACCCTGGGCATGCGATCTGAACGTAAAGTTGGTGCCGGGATGAGCGTTGGTGGGCAATTAGGTTTAGTTGGCATCACCGGTGAATTCAATTTTGAAGATGAAAATGGTGTTATCGCTGGTTTCGGAACGGGTCCAGGCTACAATTCGATTCAGTTGGCATGGAAACACGCATTTGAAGGCGATTATATCGCACCTTATTATACTGCGGGTTATTCTCGCTGGTATAATTCGATGGGAAGCTCCGGTGCGTGGAAAGATTCCGGGATCCTGGACCGTGTTTTGAC
This sequence comes from Bdellovibrio sp. HCB209, assembly GCF_047306065.1. Classification (GTDB taxonomy): domain Bacteria; phylum Bdellovibrionota; class Bdellovibrionia; order Bdellovibrionales; family Bdellovibrionaceae; genus Bdellovibrio. The sequence goes on along the minus strand of NZ_CP178618.1, from coordinate 3,764,783 downwards.
CGATGATGAAAAGAGAACGGGCCGCTTCGGAACAGACTTTTTGAATGCTTCTTTCGGTATTCAGTATAACCAATTGTCCGGAGATTTTTCCGGTGTTTCGGCCTTCGTTGAAGTAGTCGCGATGTATGAAGTAAAACGATCGCAATTGATTCCTTCAGGAACTGTCGGAGCTCTTTACTACTTCTAAAAAATTTAAACGAAATTTAAATAAAAAAGGCTCGCAGTGATGCGGGCCTTTTCTTTTTGAAACCCGCTCTGGTAGCGGATTTCAGGCATAAAAAAACCCCAGAGTTGCCTCTGGGGTTCAGTGTACTAAATTAGTACAGCGTCTAACTACTTAGAAGCTTTTTTAGTAGCTTTTTTAGCTACTTTTTTTGTAGCTTTTTTAGCTACTTTTTTAGTAGTTTTCTTTGCTGCTTTTTTAGTAGCTTTTTTTGCTGCTTTCTTTGCCATGTGCTCCTCCTAGGATGCAAACGTTGTTGTTGTTACTTACTTGTAAAAAACCTTACTTAACCTAAGTCTTCCTAAATCGACCACCGCCGTCAACAAAAAAATTGCTTGCATATTTTTTGCGATCAACAAGAACCCATGGAGGCCTCTCTTGATCACTTTTTTTATGCTTTCGATGTTCGGACAAGCACTGATTCAACGTTCGCTTGCCAACATCGCGCGGGAATTTGCAATCTCTCAACGAAGTTTGCGGTCTTTGATGATCCTCAACTTCTTTGCGATCGTTTTTTTCGCCACGATAACAGAGTCTGCGGTAGCACTCTGGCTTTTCTTCGGCATTCTTTTAATAAGTTTAAAGTTTTTTCCGGAAATTTTCCGCATTTTTTTACTCCAAAGACTTTCGCGAGCGGTGATCCCCATGCTCGATCACCTTATTTTGGGAATTCAGGCGGGGAAATCATTTCGTCAGAGCCTGCATATGGCAATCGAAACACAAAGTGGATGGCAGCGAAATCAGCTGCGCGAAATTTATAATTCCATCGTCACTTCTGAAAACATGATCGCCCCGAAATCCGCACGGATAAAGGATTTGCTGGAAGAGCTGCGTGAGGTAGATCGCTCTCAGTCACGCACTCTTGATCAGGTAAAAGCACTCCGCAGACAGTGCAAAGTGGAAGAAAATTTTCGACGTAGGTCCGGACAAGTGACCCAACAAATAAAGATGCAGGCGATAATTGTCACCGCCCTTTATGGAGCTCTTTTGGCATTTGTATTTGTGCAATTTGGGTTCACTCCCCACCGTTTTTTAATTCTTGGATCACTTTTTATGTTCATTTTGGGGTTGATAATAATCTTTAGCGTGGGTCGGAGGATCAAATGGAAGGTGTAGCGCCGCCATTATCTCTTTTATTATGTGTGAAGCGGGCGCTTGAAAAGGGTCAGACCGCGAAATCCGGCGTGATGAGCTATTTAAAACGTCATCAAGGTGATTTTCCTGATGTGGTTGCCAGATGGATGGCGCTATTGCAGCAAGGAAAGGACACTCATGGCCTCATTAAAGAGATCTCGTCACCACATCGGCAGATTCTGCTGCAGCTGTTGGAGCGGGGAATACGTGGTGAATCCATATATAATATGGTGGTAACCCTTGAAGAGGAGCTGGTGGACGCTTGCCAGGAGGAAATAAGTAATAAGCTCGCGAGACTTCCTTTCTTACTGCTGGTGCCCCTTTTGTTATTCCAGTTTCCCGCGTTCTTGCTGCTTCTTTTTGGTCCCTTGCTGCAAAATTTTTTTCACTCTTTGGGAGGGCGGTGATAGAGTGGCCCAGTTGGGGGAATAACCATGGCAGAGCTTGAAACTAAGAAGAAATCCGTCACGCTTGAAAAGCTAGTTTCGGAGTTGATGAAAGATCAGCCGAACAGCAATCTTGTGAAACAGCTGACTTCTGAGTTAGGCATGGACTATTCCGTGGATCCAATGACTCAAATGAATACAGTTTTACAGTCTATGAACACAGTCTTGCTTCGTCCCAACAGAAGAAGAGACTTGGAAAGTAATTAATCATGTCACAAATCTATGACTCCATCTTGGAAACTATCGGCCACACACCAATGGTCGCACTTCACAACGTAACTAAGGGTTCAAAACATAAATTCTTTGCGAAGGTCGAATATTTCAACCCAGGCGGCAGTATTAAAGACCGCGTGGCCGTTGCGATGATCGAAGAAGCAGAAAAACGTGGTGATTTGAAGCCAGGTGGCACAATTGTTGAGGCCACTTCTGGAAATACTGGCGTTGGTTTGGCATTGGTGGCCGCAGTTAAGGGATACAAATGTATCTTCGTGATGCCAGAAAAGATGTCTGATGAAAAAAGATCTATCTTGAAGGCTTACGGTGCTCAGGTTGTTATCACACCGATGGTGGAACCAGAACATCCATTGAGCCACTATTCTGTATCAAAAAAGATCGCTGATGGTATCCCGGGTGGATTCTTGGCGAATCAGTTCTTCAATGCAGACAATCCAGAACGTCACTACAAAACAACTGGTCCAGAAATTTGGAAACAGACAGATGGCAAAGTAGATGTTTTGGTCGGGGGAGCAGGTACTGGCGGAACTCTTTCAGGTTGTGCGAAATACCTAAAAGAGCAGAAATCAGATGTTAAAGTAGTCTGCGCAGATCCAATTGGTTCGATTCTTTACGACTTGTTCTATCATAAAAAAATCGTTGATCCTCCAGGCTCTTATAAAGTCGAAGGTATCGGCGAAGATATGCTGCCAGGAAACGTTCACTTGGATATTTACGATGCTTTCGTTCGCGTGAGCGACCCTGAAGCTTTCGCGATGACACGTCGTTTGGTGTCTGAAGAAGGTCTTCTGGTAGGCCCTTCAAGTGGTACGGCGCTAGTTGCAGCGATGAAGTACGCTGAAAAGTTGGAAAAACCATCAAATATCGTCGTGGTTTTCCCAGACAGCGGTCGTCAGTACTTGAGCAAGGCATTCAATGATCAATGGATGGTGGAAAACAGCTTCTTGAAGGCAGAAGATACAAAAAATGTCTTCAATCGAGTCGTTTTTGCTGAAGAAGCCCTAAAAAATCTTTCTAAATAATAGGTGCAGATATGAAAAACACGAATTCTAAACTTGGCTTTGCGACTCGCGCGATTCACGCGGGTCAATCTCCAGATCCTACTACCGGAGCAATCATGACTCCGGTTTACATGACCTCGACTTATGTGCAATCTTCTCCAGGTGTTCATAAGGGGTGGGAATATTCTCGTACACACAATCCAACTCGTCGCGCTTATGAAAACTGCATGGCAAGTCTTGAGAGTGGTAAGTATGGATTTGCGTTTGCCTCTGGTTGTGCGGCAACGACTGTGATTTTGCATCTTATTAAAGGTGGCGATCATGTGATCGCAATGGACGATATGTACGGCGGTACGTTCCGTTTGTTTGACAAAGTTTTGCGCCACGACGGCATGGAATTTTCGTTCGTAGATTTGACGAAAGTTGAAAATTTTGAAAAAGCCATCAAGCCCAACACAAAAATGGTGTGGCTTGAAACTCCGACAAATCCAACTTTGAAATTGGTCGACATCAAAAAAATCTGCGCGATTGCGAAAGCAAAAGGCATCATCGTTGCGGTTGATAACACGTTCATGAGCCCTTACTTCCAACGTCCATTGGAATTGGGTGCTGATATCGTGGTTCACTCTGCAACGAAATATATCGGTGGTCACAGTGATGTGGTTGGCGGTGTAGCGGTGACTTCTCGTGAAGACATCGCAGAACGTATGGCGTTCTTGAGTAATTCAATGGGTCCGATCCAAGGGCCGTTTGATTCATTCATGTGCTTAAGAAGTTTGAAAACTTTACCTTTGCGTATGAAGGCTCACCAAGAAAACGCTATGGCTGTTGCGAAGTTCTTGGAAGGTCACGCTAAGGTTGAAAAAGTGATTTACCCAGGTTTGGAAAGCCATCCCCAACATGCTTTGGCGAAAGAGCAAATGCATGGTTACGGTGGAATGATCACTTTCTATATCAAAGGTGGAATGGAAGCTGCTCGTAAGTTCCTAGAAAACGTGGAAATCTTCGCGTTGGCTGAGAGCTTGGGTGGGGTTGAGAGCTTGATTGAGCACCCGGCAATTATGACGCACGCCTCCGTGCCTCCTGAAAACCGCAAGGCTCTAGGCATCGACGACAGCCTGATCAGACTCTCAGTTGGTATTGAGGACCTGAATGACCTTATGGCAGACCTAAAATCTGCGTTCGATAAAGTCTAATTGTTGACAGGCAAGGGGAGACAAAGTTAAACCAATGTCTCTTTGAACAAAAGAACGGCTTGGTAGCTCAGTTGGTAGAGCAGAGGACTGAAAATCCTTGTGTCGGCGGTTCAATTCCGTCTCAAGCCACCATTTAAAAAAACCCGCAACTTGGCGGGTTTTTTTATGTCCAAAAATCGAAAGGGTCCCTTTCGAGACCCCTTTTTTGAACTATTTCTTTTCTAGCAAAGCTCTCAACATCCACGCTGTTTTCTCGTGAACCTGAAGTCTTTGAGTCAAAAGATCTGCTGTTGGTTCGTCACTTGCTTTTTCAACAACTGCGAACAAACCGCGTGCTGTGCGAGCAACAGTTTCTTGGCCAAGAACCAATGTCTCGATCATTTTTGTCGCGCTCAATTTTTCGCCTGGGATTTCTTTGATAGAAGAAAGCTTCGCGAATTCAGCGTATGTGCCCGGAGCATAGTGGCCCAAAGCACGGATACGTTCAGCGATCAAATCAACTGCCAACGCCAATTCGTTGTATTGAGTTTCGAACATCAAGTGCAATGTTTGGAACATTGGACCTTCGACGTTCCAGTGGAAGTTATGAGTTTGAAGATAAAGAGTGTATGTATCTGCCAAAAGAGTCGAAAGACCTTTTGCGATTTCTTTTCTGTCTTTGTCATTAATACCGATATTGATTTTCATCGAGGCCTCCTATAGCGCAACTTATCTTAGACCAAATCGCAGAAGGTTTGAAATGAAAATCAAATGCGACTCGACGAGAAAGGTTATTTCTTTGAAACGAATTTGTTGTCGGCGAGGTAAAATCTCAACGGCCATTCTGCGGCTTCACCTGCATAGTCGACGCCGATACGGGGTCTTGCGACAATCTGACTTTTTGAAACCTTGAATCCATCATCACTTAAGTACAAATCTGATTGTTTGCGCCACAGAGTGACGCCGTCTTGTTCCTTAGTGATTTTATAGTGACGACAGAGCTTTCCCGGTCCATTTGAAATGAGTTGGGATTTTTCAAATTTTGCGGGTATCGGTAAAGGTTCCACCGCCCGAATAAGAACGGCTTCAGGATGTTCTTCTGTTCGAGTCACAATGTTAAGACAATTGTACATTCCATAAATCAGATAGACATAACTGTGCCCACCCGAGAGGTACATGGATTTCACGCGGGGAGTTTGTCTGCCGCCGAATGTATGACAAGCGGGATCTTTGATTCCCAGATAAGCTTCGACTTCGACGATACGAGCAAGCTGTTCTTTTCCGCTGGTTTTAATGTGCAGAGTTTTTCCCAGGAGTGCTTTTGCAACCTTGGTGGTGTCCTCAAAATAAAAATCTTGAGGAATGATACTCATACTGTGCGCACCACAAAGCTGATTTGACGACCGGCTTTTTCTTTATCGCGACGATGGGAATGAAAGAAAGAATCTTTTACGGTATCTAAATGCAAAGTGGACACTTTCTCTAGAGATATTCCTTGGTGCTCGAGTTGAGCTTTGACGATCAAGTTCAGATCCACCAAGCTTTTTTCATTGGATAAGTCTGTATAAAATATTTCTTTATCCTCGCGAGACATCTCCGGGACGCTTGCAAGAATTTGATCGCGCACATCAAAGCCCACTTCAAAACTGTTCTTTTGAATGTGTGGACCGATCACGACTTCGATTTCCTGAGGAGGAATTCCGCGCTGAATAAGTTGATGAACTGTATTCACTAAGATGCGATTGGCAACTCCGCGCCAACCAGCGTGAACACCAGCAATGGTGCCGGTTTTAGGGTGATAGAATAAAGCGGGGACACAGTCGGCGGTGATCACACATAAAGCTAGATTTTTTGCCGTGGAGATATGTCCATCAGCATTGATTTGATAGTCGTTTGAACTGTCTTTTGATTCGACGACGATATCACTGTGTGTTTGCTTTACTCGGACAAAATCAAACTGGGGATATGCTGTTTTAAGATTTGCCAGTTGGGATTCTTGACCACCAAAAAAGTATGTCACAGAGGGCGTTTTGATTTCATAGCCCAATGGAGTTTGTTCGATGTTCATAGCAAACCCCATTTTTTGATGTAGGTAAGGACATCATCTGGCCACTCTTGTTTGAACAACATTCTTTCCTGAGTGCGTGGATGAGTAAATCCCAGCTCAGCAGCATGCAAAAGGAATCTTGGGAGTGAACGAAGATCTTCCTGAAGGATTCTTTGCTCGACCGATTTTATTTTCTTATCGGCGCCATACAAAGAATCACCTGCGATAGGCAATCCGTTTTCAGACAGGTGAACACGGATTTGGTGTGTGCGACCTGTTTCTAATTTTAGCTTCAAATAGCTAAGACCACTTTTGCGGGCCAAGACATCATAGTGAGTAACAGCCCATTTGCCGATTTCTGGGGGATCGTTTTGATCTTGCATCGGGCGACGATCGTCACCGATGACGGAGGCATATCTTTTACGATCTACAGGGTGGCGAGCTAGAAAACTACGAATAGTACCGTTTAAATTTTTCGCGGTACCGATACAAACAGCATAATAAATACGATGCGTGCTGCGCTCTTTAAATTGTGCAGTTAAGGACTCGTGGGCTTTGTCATTTTTTGCGACAACAATAATACCACTGGTTTCTTTGTCTAAGCGGTGAACAATGCCGGGGCGCTCTTCACCAAACTTCATGGATAGATCATCAGTGTGCGAAATCAGTGCATTTACTAAGGTATCGTGCGCATGTCCTGCCGCCGGGTGAACCACAAGTCCTGCAGGTTTATTGATGACGATCACATCGGAGTCTTCAAATAAAACATCGAGTTTTAAATCATAGGATTGAAGCTCCGTTGGGACAGGGGCGGGAAGAGAAATTTCAATTTCATCTGTGGCCTTCAAGGGATGAGACGCCTTAGCTATTTTCCCATTCACTTTTACCAAAGAGTTGTCGATCAAGTGAGACGCGCGGGAGCGGGTTTCCACCTCAGGAAGCAAGGCAATTGCTTTATCTAAACGCAGTCCCACCATCTCAGGCAGAGCAGTTATCTTGATTGTCTGATCAGAATTTTCAGTTTTGGATTTATTTTCCAAGCGCTTTTTTGAAGTTCTTCATATAGGATTCAGCGACAACTTTGTCATTCACCCCTAAAGCTCTAGCGATTTGAATCACGTAACCGCGAACAAATACTACAGCAGGAAGATTATCGGGTTCAGTTTTTTCGATGGCTTTTACATACCAAGAGTTGATCTTAGTAATCTCGCTCATGCGCTCAACAGTGATATTTTTGTATTCGCGAACTTTCTTAATGAATTCGCCCGTCCAATTTTCTTGGGCAGCGATTTCAGATTCCATCGCCGGATCTTTTGTAAAGGTAGTAGCAGGTTTTTTCTCTGTTGGTTTTACCTCAACAGATGAAACCTTTTTGCTAGCTTCAACAATAGATGCCAACGTCAGGTCATTAAGGGAAGCCATGCCGCTTAATAGTCTTTGGTCGTAAATGTTACGTAAGATCTTATTGCCAAGAACTTGGTAGGCTTCTTCGATTAAAACCAAAAACTCACGGGCTTCGTGTTCAGAAAAGATAGTGTAAATTGCTGGATTTTCGCCCGAATAAGTATTGCGAGCGCGCTCATAGGCTGCGGTCACTTCGTGTTGAGGTGAGTTCGCAGGTAATTCTAGAATTTCGTAGTAATTATACCGAGTCGCTTCCATGCACCTATTATACTACGGCGCGAAGTTCCTCAGGATCAATAAGTTGTTTGCACGTCCCCAAAAATTGTCCCGCCAATCCGGTGAAGGGTTGAGCGAAGAGCACGTGTTCACGGCCTTTTACTGACTGCCACACCGCATTGTCGAATTCGATGGAAGCGGCGAAATCAATACTAAGGTCGTAGTACTTGTTACACACACTTTTGATGCCGTAACCAAGTTCGGAGTGATTTTGATAGCGGCAGCTGTTAATGATCAAGCGAACTGGCTTTGCCGTCATGCTTTCAAAGAAGTCGTAGTTCAATCCGGTTTGTTCTTTAAGGAACGAACGGAATGAGAACGGTTTACCCAAAGTTCTTTGGCGATGACTGCGCAAAGTAGAGATCATGTTGCCGTAAGCATCTGGCGTGGAATCTTGTTTTAGAGTGTGGCAAACGAAAGCTTCGATAAAACGATATGTCTTTTCGATGCTTGTTGGCTCTGGAGAAGTTACTAGGAACTTTTCATCAGCGTCTTTGAACAACTCAAGATGTGGTTCAAGAGCACCGGCTCCCAAATCAACGATCACGTAATCAGCGCGAAGGTTGCGCATTTGCGGAATCAAATCTTGGATCTGCTGCATAGTAAAATCAATTGGAGACCAAGAATCCCAGAAACCTTGTACGTAGGAAAGATTCGAGTACTGAGTTGGAATCACCAGCTCTTGCAAAGGTTTTACACCTTCGAAGTAGTGACGGATGTTCATATGAGAAGGATTTACTCCCAAGACCGTGTGGATGTTTGCGCCACTCAGATCAAGATCGACGATAACGACAGTGTGACCAAGCTTTGAAAGTGTGATGCCCAAGCTTGATGAAACGAAAGTTTTTCCAACTCCGCCTTTACCAGAAGCAGTCACCCAAATTTTTGCGCTGCCCTTATCGTTAGACGAAGAGGTTTTGAAATTCAAAGGTTCGATGTTGTCGTTTTCAAAGTCGCGATCCATGGACTGTCCTATTTCAACGGGGAGATTAAAATTCCTTTTTTTGTCTCTTCGGCTTCAGATGCGCGAATATAAAGGGGAATAAACGATTTCCAGTCTAAAGTTTGTCCTCGAACAGCACGTCTTTCCGCCATCACTCCTAGAGTGCGAGCGTGAGGTTCATCGGAAAACTTTGAATCGCGATGCATTTTTCTTTTCAATTCTTCTGGGAAGTATTCATGAAAAGTATCCCAACCATCACCAACAACAGTAACTTCGATATCAATGTGCTGGGAAAGTTCGCGAACAGGAATGGCTGCTGGGCCCTTCAAATATTTTGGTTCATCCCCAGAACAATCAAATAATCCTAGGTACACCATGTTCTTGTAAGCATTCATGATTGCCAGAACTGGACGGGTTGATTCGTGGGCTTGTTCTGCCAGCAAAGTCAGGGAATCAATCGTAACCATGGGTTTGTTAAAGCTATACGCGTAGGTCTTACCTGCATTGGCAGCAACGCGAATACCTGTAAAACTCCCTGGACCCTGGCCGACAGCAAACACGTCGATATCCTCGAGTTTCAATCCAGCGGCAGTGAGTGTGCGTTCTACAAAAGGAGAGATGATTTCGGTATGGGATTTTTGTCGCTGGGAGGATTCCTCAGCGACAACTTTTCCGTCTTGAATGACAGCCACTCCACCAAGCAGAGTGCTGGTTTCCATGGCTAGGATTTTCATAGGCCCAAAATACGTGTGAAGTCGTTGAACAAGGCAAAGATCATCAAGCTCATCAACAGAGCCATACCCACTTGCTGTGCGATTTCCATTTTGCGAAGGCTTAATGGAGCACCTTTGATCACTTCAATCGTATAGAATACCAAGTGACCACCATCCAGCACCGGAACTGGAAGCAAGTTCAGAATAAATAGATTCACGGAGATGATCGCCATCATTTGCAAGAACTGAGTGATACCGATTTTATATGTCTCACTAGCAGCCTGACCGATAGAAATCACACCACCGATATTTTTTGGCGAGATCTTGGCTTGGAACAAACGTACAAAGCTCATTACAGTCATCACTGTAACATCCCAAGTTTTCTCTGCACCACGAGCAACCGCTGCGACCGGATTCAATGTGCGAACTACCAGAGTCTCTGGCATAGCAATGTTCACAACCGGTGCGATACCAATTGTATAACGTTTTTCTTCAGATCCCATCGCCGTCATTTGTGTTGTCATCTTCGGAGTGATTTTCAAATCAACCGTTTGACCTTCACGCAAGACTTTGATGTCGACAGGATTTTTGCCGTCGAATGATTTGATGTTCGCGATAACATCATCCCATTTCGCAAGAGTGACACTGTTGATTGAAACCAGGCGATCGCCTTCTTTCAATCCAGCAGCCTTTGCAGGGGAGTTGTCCATAACTTTGCTGAGGTAAAGTTCAGAAGACTCTAGGCCCAATGCAGACAAGCTGAACGTCTTCATCGATTCCAAGGCAGCCATTGTTACAGTGATCGGTTTATCAACCTTGTCACCTTCACGCTTACCAAGAACTTCAATCGTCAAAGTGTCTTTTGGATTTTGTTTCACCAAAGTTGCATCAAGATCTCTCCAGTAAGCAACTTTTTGACCGTTAATCGCAGTGATCGAATCACCAGTGCGTAAGCCCAAAGCGTATAGCGGAGAGTTGCCGATCACGCCCACCGTAGTCCCTGAAGACATTGGTGTTAGGCCATCAACATTCGCCATGAAGCTGTAAGAGCTTAGGATATTTGGATTTGCTTCGGCTTTTGCATTCACTGCAATTTTAGAAGTCTCTTGTGCACCTTCGTGTTTAACCACGACATCAAGGTGCAAATCTTGTTGTTCTTTCAAAGACAAAGTCTTTTGAATTTCTTCCCAAGTAGAAATTGGAGTGTCATTGATGGAAACAATTGTATCACCAGAGCGGAAGCCAGCTTCATAAGCTGCTGTCTTCTGATTGATGTCACCAAGAACTGGCATCTTAGCATCTTCACCGATCATCGCAACGGCCATGAAGATCACGATCGCAAAGAAGAAGTTCATCAAAGGACCGGCAAGTACAACTGCAATACGTTGCCACACAGTCTTGTGAGTGAAGGCTACTTTTTTGTCTTCTTCAGAAAGTTCAACGCCCGGTTGTTCACCGAACATTTTTACGTAACCACCAAGTGGAATGATGGAAAGGGCGTAAGTAGTGTCGCCTTTTTTGTATTTCAGAATTTTTTTACCGAAGCCAAGGCTGAACACCTCGACACGTACTCCACACCAGCGCGCGACAAGGAAGTGACCAAGTTCGTGAACGAAGATCAAAATTCCAAGTAGAACGACAAAAGGGATGATGGCTGAAAGACCGCTGTGCAGAACATTTAGTAGTATTTCCATCCGGTTATTCTAAATGGTTTCAGATGGTTGGAGCTACAAAATTACATACTTTATGTTGGGGTGCCCGACTTTATTCTTACGACAAAAGGTGAGACACGATCACAACGCCGAGTAGGACGACAGGACTTGCGAATAGGACCGCATCAATACGATCTAATACGCCACCATGACCAGGCATGATTTTTCCTGAGTCTTTTACGTCAGCTACGCGTTTTAAAAGAGATTCGAAGAAGTCTCCGAACTGACCGACATATCCTGAGACAGCGGCTAGTCCCACAATGAAATACCCAGGGAATTCCGGCAAAAGATACTTCCAGCAAAGCACGCCCGCTACTACGGAGCCCAAGATTCCACCGAGAGAACCTTCCCAAGTTTTCTTAGGAGAAACTGTCGGCATGACCTTGTGTTTTCCGAATAGAACGCCAAAGCAATACGCCATTGTGTCGCCAGCGAAAACCACAGCTAGTAGAAAGATAAACCAGAAAACGCCAGACTCTTGATCTAACAAACGGAAAGCAAACGAAGGCAGCAAGCCCACATACATCAATCCGAGTGCTGAGTGCGCTTGGAATTTCGTCATACGTTGCAAATCACCCGTTTTATGAAGCTTCAAGAGGCTGATCATGCACAGAGCGATCAACGAGATCGCAAAGACAATGGCGCCCAAATTCAAAGCCATAGTGGAAACTAAGAAAACAAAGAAAGATAAAAAGAAGAAAGCAGATTTCAAAGTTTTTGAAGGCTCATCTTTGAAAAGAATCGACAACAATTCCCAAGCACCCAACGCAACAGCGATAGCGATAATGATCTTAAGACCATTTACCTGTAGGAAATAATAAAGCGCAAAAATAATCGCCAATGCCACAAGGGCAGAAGCCGCTCTAGTTAGAAAGCTTTTCCAAGTTGTCATTTGTAGAGACCTTGCCGTAACGGCGTTGTCTCACGGAAAAAGCAGTGAGGGCTTCCTCAAGATGAGCTTCTGTGAAGTTAGGCCACAGAGTTTCCGTGAAGTAGAATTCCGAATAAGCGGCCTGCCATAGCAAGAAATTTGAAAGTCGTTGTTCGCCGCTTGTTCTAACGATCAAATCAGGATCTGGAGTCGGATACGTGCTTAACGAAGTGCTAATCAAAGCCTCATCGATTTCGTCAGGTTTAATTTCACCTTTAGCCACCATGTTCGCGATATCACGAACAGCCAAAGTCATTTCCTGGCGAGAGCCATAGCTCAATGCAAAGACCAAGTTTAAGCCTGTGCATTTAGATGTAGCTTCGCGAGCTTGAGAGATAGTTTTGAATACGTCAGCAGGAACTTTAGAAAGATCACCGATAACAGAGAAGCGAATATTTTCTTTAACTAGATTTGTAGTTTCCTTAGCCAAATAACGGCGCAGGATCTTCATCAAGAAAGAAACTTCAGCTTGAGGGCGGAACCAATTTTCAGTGGAGAAAGCATAGAGAGTAAGGTTTTTGATGCCTTTACGGGAGCATGCTGTGATGATTTTTTTAGCGACACGAGTACCTTTGATGTGACCAAAAGTACGTGGCTTTCGTTTGAGCTGAGCCCAACGACCGTTACCATCCATAATGATTGCAATATGCTTAGGTAGAGTCACCGGGCTCCCAAAACCTAGATAGTCAAAATTGACTTTTCTTTTTCGTCAGCGATTTGATCTACTTTTTTGATCATATCGTCTGTCACTTTTTGGATGTCTGCTTCGCCTTTTTTAGCTTCGTCTTCGCTCAAAGGTGCTTTTTTATCAGCTTTCATTTTTTTGATAGCTTCATTGGCATCACGACGAGCCATACGAACAGCTACGCGTGCTTCTTCAGCGATTTTCTTAACTTGCTTAGCAAGGTCTTTACGACGTTCTTCAGTTACGTCAGGAACTTTCAAGCGGATTACTTTACCGTCGTTCATTGGAGCCATGCCCAATTCAGATTTGATAAGTGCTTGTTCGATGTCTTTAAGAATAGATACTTCCCAAGGCGCGATCAAAAATGATTTAGCGTCTGGAGTAGAGATAGAAGCAACTTGAGATAGTGGAGAAGGATTGCCGTAGTAATTTACGCGAACACCATCAAGCATAGAAACTTGGGCGCGGCCTGTACGGATTTTCTTAAGTTCTTCACCCAAAGCAAGAATAGATTTATCCATTTGAGCTTGAGCATTTTTTTTAATTTCAGCAATAGCCATGTTGAATCTCCTTGGTTGGACTCTAGTGAACTAGAGTGCCGATGTTTTCGCCCTGAACAGCTTTTAGGATATTCCCCGGAACTGAAAGGTCAAAAGTAATAATCGGAAGTTTGTTATCCATGCACATAGAGATCGCAGTTGAGTCCATAACTTGAAGACCACGATTCAATACATCGATATAGCTGATTTTATCGAATTTCTTCGCATCAGCATGTTTCACAGGGTCTTTATCGTAGATACCGTCAACTTTAGTCGCTTTCATGATTACTTCAGCATCGATTTCCATCGCGCGAAGAGAAGCGGCTGTATCTGTTGTGAAATAAGGGTTTCCGGTACCAGCACCGAAGATCACCAGGCGGTTTTTCTCCAAATGGCGAATAGCTCTGCGGCGGATATAAGGCTCTGCAATTTCAGCCATTTCAATAGCTGTTTGTACACGAGTTGGAACACCAGCTTTTTCAAGAGCGTCTTGAAGAGCTAGGGCATTGATACAAGTCGCAAGCATACCCATGTAGTCAGCACTTGCGCGATCCATGCCTTCAGCGGATGCGGCAACACCACGATAGATGTTACCGCCGCCAATTACGAGACCAATTTGAACGCCTGCTTTATACGCCTCTGCTACGTCATGCGCGATCTGTGTGATCGTCGCTGTGCTGATACCAGTCCCTTGCTTTCCAGCAAGAGCCTCACCACTTAGTTTAAGCAAAATACGTTTGTAAACAGGCGCTTTCAAATTAGTGTCCTTTCATTTGAGCTGCAACTTCAGCTGCGAAGTCGTTGGATTTCTTTTCGATACCAGCGCCCAATTCAAAACGTACGAAACGTTTAACTGTAACGTCAGCGCCGATTTCTTTACCAACGTTTTTCGCCAAATCAGAAACTTTCAAGTCCGGATTTTTAACGAAAGCTTGGTCCATCAAGCAGTTTTCCGCCAAGAATTTGCGGATTTGACCTTCAACGATTTTTTCGATCATTTCTGGTTTTTTGCCTGACTCAAGATTTTTAGCAGTAAGGATTTCTTTCTCTTTAGAAACAACGTCCGCTGGGATTTGTTCAGAAGAAATAGCCATTGGGTTCATCGCAGCGATGTGCAAAGCAACGTCTTGTGCGAAAGTTTTCAATGCAGGATTAGTTACAGCTTCAGGTTTAGAAGCAGCAACTTCAATCATAACACCGATTTTGCCTTCACCGTGAACGTACGTGTGAACCAAAGTGTTTGCTGTAGAAGTGTATTTCTCTTGGCGGCGAAGAACGATTTTTTCACCGATAGTTGCAGTAGCTTCTGTGAAAAGGTCGCCCAATTTCTTAGAAGTATCTTTAGAGAATGGTTGAGACAAAACATCAGCAGCAAGTTCAGTTTTGAACATGTGCTCAGCTACGTCAGCAGCCAAAGCTTTGAAACCGTCGTTACGAGCAACGAAGTCAGTTTCAGAGTTGATTTCCATGACAAGACCAGTAGTGCCGTTAAGTTGTGCGAATACAGCACCTTCAGCAGCGATACGGTCAGCTTTTTTAGCTGCAGCGCCAAGACCTTTAACGCGCAACCATTCAACAGCAGCGTCGAAATCGCCAGAAGTCGCTTCAAGCGCCTTTTTGCAATCCATCATACCTGCGTTAGTTTTTTCTCTTAGCTCTTTAACAAGAGTAGCGGAAATAGACATTAGGAAGACTCCTTATAATAAGAACAGTAATAAAGATCTTTATCAAATAACTCTCTGGTGAAACCGGGAGAGTGGGATCCGCCTTCGCTAAAAGGCTCTGGCGGATACGGAACAAAGTAAAGGGTGGTCAAGCCACCCTTTCTTCAGAGACCTGACAGAAATTACTCTGCAGATTCGTCTTTGTTTTCAAGCTCAGCTTGGATCTCAACTTCTTCTGCTGTACCAGCAGCAACAAGTTTACGACCTTTGTTGGCTTTAACAACCGCTGGACCAGCAGCTTTTTTAGGAGCTTCTTTAGCGCCAGCTTTTGCAGGAGCGCGACGTTTTGGAGCTGCGTCGTCACCTTTAGCTTCTTTAGCAACGTCTGATTGTTTATCAGTCATTGTGCGGATTTTTTGTTCCCAAGTTTTAGCACCTTCAAGGTACGCTTCAGCAACTAGGTTTGCGAACAATTTGATAGAACGGATCGCATCGTCGTTACCTGGAATTGGGTAGTCGATAGAATCTGGATCAGAGTTTGTATCTGCGATACCAACAACAGTCATACCCAAGCGTTTAGCTTCAGCAACTGCGATGTGTTCTTTAGGAAGGTCTACTACGAACATTACAGAAGGCATTTCTTTCATGTCGCGGATACCGTTCAAGAACTCAGACAAACGAAGGTATTCTTTTTCGATTTTTGCGCGTTCTTTTTTAGTAAGGTAGTTGAATTCGCCTTTTTCTTTCATAGCATCAACTTTACGAAGACGATCGATAGAAGATTTGATCGTTTCGAAGTTAGTCATCATGCCGCCCAACCAACGTTTAGTAACGTAGTATTGACCGCATTTTGCTGCTGCTTCTTGAACAGGCTCGATAGCTTGTTTTTTAGTACCAACGAAGATCATGCGACCACCGTTAGCAGCGATTTCTTTTACGTATTCAGCAGCTTTGTTCGCACGAACAACAGTTTTTTGCAGGTCGATAATATGGATACCGCCGCGAGCTGTGTAAACGTAAGGTTTCATTTTTGGGTTCCAACGCTGTGTTTGGTGTCCGAAGTGAACTCCAGCGTCTAGCATTTCTTTCATGGTAACTTGTGCCATGGTAGTACGTCCTTTCTGGTTAATCCTCCTCTAGTGCAGAGCCAGCTTTTTTTGTTTCGCCGGAAGACCCCTTTTTCAGTACTGGGGGACCAGTTAGTGCTCTAGAGTGTGTTATTGTTGGACTCACGGGATATCATAGCGTGGCACAGAAGAGCAAGGATCTTTTGCTCAGTCTGGTAGCAGAGAATCCGTATTGAAAATCACCAAAAAGAAACGCCGCGACATTTCTGCGGCGGCGTTAATAAAAACATATAAATTTCAAACACTTACATACTTGCTTCGGAAAATTCCTCAGCGGGAGCCTCTGGGGCTGCAGTTTCTTCAACTTTGAAACCTAGGGAGGCAACGATCATTTCTGCCTGCAAAAGAGAGCCTACAAGGTTCTTTTGGTCGTTCAAAGTCGCTGAAGCCACCCACAAATTATCAAGGCTTGGGATGGTTTGGTTGGCGCTTAGTTTTAGGTCGCCAGTTCCTGCGATGTATGGAGAAACGAAGATTCGCTCAAGCTTCACATCATCCAATGCTTCTGGATAAGCGCGTTTGATTTGGCGTTTGATCTTTTTCAGAGTCATGCCCACCGTTTCGCTATCATCAGTCATTTCAGTTTCGATGAATGTAATCCATTGAGAAGCTTGGATCGTGTTTCCATCCACCTCAACAGCTGGAAGGAAGCGGCCTGCGCAAGGTCCGATCTCATCTTGAGTTGTACCGTTCAACACATGCACCGCTGTGGAGTCTGTAACGGCTTTGCTGTGGCAGATATCCAAGCACAAAGCTGTCCAGTAGGCATTCTTAGCCAGTTTAGAGCGAGCACGAACGGAGATAGCGTCTTCTGGTAGCAACAAAGACAAATCGCGAACTGTTCCTGCAAAGATAAAGTTCTGAGCGTGGATAGTTTTAGATCCATTTACAGTCACAGAAGTTACGCGGTCGCCTTCTTGGTGAAACTTAGTCACATAAGAACGCGGCATGAATTCGCCAGTGAATTTTTCCATCAGCAATTGAGACCATTGGAATGGTTGCAATCCTAGGTCAATGCGTTTGCTAGAGGTAAAGTAAGACAATTCCTCCCAGAAAGCGGGTGGATTGTCGCCGAAGCCCAAGAAAGTTTTGAAGTTTCCAGAGTCGTAAGTAACGGGTGCTTCATCAGAAACATCTGCGATCACTTTTTGACCCAAAAGGTTTTCTAAGAAACCCAATGCTTTTTCAGACAAAACAGAATCAGGAACAAAGCGGATACCGTTGTTGATAGGGCCTGTTGGGAAATTAATTTGTTTGTTGTTGCCGCCGGAATGATCCAAGCCTTCCAACAAAACTACGTTCTTAGTTTCGCGGCTCAAAGAAGCTGCGATGCTAAGACCTGTCAAACCACTACCAATAATTGCGTAATCATAAATATGAGCCATGCAAATACAATCCCCCAGAAGACCGGGGCTTTGCAAGAAGGAAGGCAGTGAATTTTTAGCTAACGCATTTAATCAATGTGCGCAAGACGGCTCTCACAGCGGGTTTGAGCCAGGAGTGCTTATCGAGTAAGCAAGCAATTGCAGGTGATGTCTTATAGTAGAAGTAAACGAATTTCCTTCCGAAATAGGATTCTTTCAGAACATCGTCGCGGAACAGTCGCAAGGTTTGTACTTCAAAAGCGGCAGGTCCGAACGCAGAAGTTGCGATAAAACAACGTGGTCTTTCTTTGTCAGCCATCTTTAAGAAATTTTTAACGATATTTGGATTCTTGGCAGAGCGAACAAAAGACTCGGCTTTTTTAATAATGTCAGGATAGATCGGAGTAAATTGCACGAACATGGCAAGTTGCTTTGCAGAGTTCTGCATGCGCTCGTGATATTTTTCGTGAGTATCATAGATACGCATCAAATCCCAATAAACGGAAGCCACAACCGTCAGTTCTGTATGACGTGCACTTTCTTTGAAGGCCTCGGGGCGAAGCTTTTCACCCTTTTTAACTTCAAAAACGATATCAAGAATTTTCAAATATTTTTCATAGGCAATCGCAGCCTCGGCATAAAGCTTTTGCCCCATGGAGTTGCGTGCTTGTTTGATCAATTGAACGCGAGACTTCCACAATGCCAGACGATGCTGTTCTCGGGCGCGTTCTTGCGCCATCAAAACGCCACCGCTGCTGGTAGCAGCAGTTCTGCGCAAATCAGAAATACAACCCGCACACACTTCAGGTGGCAAATTAGCTTCGCCAGCTTGTGCAAGCTTCGCCGATAGTTCAGGTTCTATCGGGTGTAGTTCTGTTACTTGAATTCCGCAGCGCGGGCATTGAATCATGTATCTATTTTAGATCTCAGTTGTGCCTTAAAGCAAATTCATTGGATCGATGTCGATGATAATTTTAACACCCGATGGAACCCATTCCTGGTCCCCTAGGAGTTGACGTGAGAAGGAGTTAGTTACCGCACCTGCAGTGGATTTTACCAATAGATGATATCGGAACTGGCCTCGTAACTTAGCAAGAGCTGCCTCTGCTGGACCTAAGACCTCCACACCTTTGTACTTCTCAATTTGAGCCTTCAAGGCGTGTGCTCGTCTGGCTAAAAGTCCTGCCGTCTCTTCGACTTTGTTTAAATGAGGTCCTTGAATACGGAAACTCACAAGTTTTCCAACTGGCGGATAGTTCAAAGCCGCACGCACGTTGAGCTCGTGTTCTGCGAATCCTTCAAAGTCATGATGGCGCGCGAATGTTAAGCTATCGTGTTCGGTGTTGAATGTTTGAATGATAACTAAACCCGGGCTTTCGCCATCTTTAACGTGGCGTCCACTTCGTCCACTCATCTGAGTGATTAATTGAAAGCTGCGCTCTGTGGCTCTGAAATCTGGAAGATTAAATCCGACATCAGCAAGCACCAACCCTACGAGTTTCAACTTAGGAAAGTCCAAACCTTTTGCGATCATTTGTGTGCCGACTAAAATATCAATTTCACCAGATTCCATGCGCGCGATAAGGTCTTCAAGGTCAGCACGACTTTGAATTTCATCACGGTCGGCACGTGCGATGGTTTTTCCTGGGAAAAGACGCGCAAGATCTGTCTCTAATAGTTCTGTGCCTAAGCCGATGGCCTCAAGCTCGCCCTCTTTGCAGTCAGGACATTTCTTTTTCAGTTGTTCGTGATAATCACAGTAATGGCATACCAAGTGTGAACCCGCATGCAGAGTCAAAGAGATGTCGCAGTTAGGACATTCGCGGGTATGACCACATGCTGGGCACACCACCATTTGCGCAATACCACGACGATTCAAAAACAATGCAGATTGATCGCCGCGTTCTAAGGTTTCACGCATTCTTTCAAAAAGCTGCGGACTCATCCAGTACGGCAGATGCGAATACTTTTCGATCACAAGTTTTTGGTGATCATCATCGGCTTTAAGTTTTCTTAAATCGATAACTTCAACATCTGGTAGAGCCCGGTTGGCAACGCGATTTTTCAGAGGGTGAAGGTGATAGCGGCCCTCTTTGGCGTTCTTCCAGGTTTCTAAGCTTGGTGTCGCCGAACCCAGTACCACAGGGCAGTCCATGATTTTACCCATCATAACGGCGGCATCACGGCCATTGTATTTTAGTTTCTCATCTTGTTTGTACGAGGGTTCATGTTCCTCGTCGACGATGATGATGCCTAAATCTGGAACTGGACAGAACAGGGCAGATCGAGCGCCGATCAAAATCTGCTTTTTGCCTTCGACAACATCCCACCACTGATTGGTGCGTTCACGATCCGTCAGTTGGGAGTGAAGAGCTGCGATTTTGTCGCCGAAACGACGCGCGAATCGTTGAATCAATTGCGGAGTTAGAGAAATCTCTGGAACAAGGACAAGACCACGTTTTCCTTCTTTCAGAGCTTTATCCAACAAGCGCAAGTACACTTCTGTTTTACCAGATCCAGTGACACCAAAAAGTAAATGCGTAGAGAAACCTTTGTGTTGGGCGATACCTTCAAAGCTAGATTTTTGCTCGGGAGTCAGATCGGGAATTTTATCTGCATCAAGTTGCGGAATTACGGGTGCACGTTTACTCGCACGTTGTTTTTCCGTTCGCTTAAGGGGAGGGAATGCAGATTGAACCACTTGACCTACGGGATGCAGATAATACGAAGCCAACCACTCCAACCATTTTACAAATGAGTCGGGCAGTGCAGAGTATTCTGGATCGATGGAATCAATGGATTTGATTTTGAATTCAGGAACTTCAGTTGTGGGACCTAAAACCAATCCCTTGATTTTACGTTTGCCCAAAGGAACGTTCACCAACTGACCACGAACAAGCGGCTCGGCATAGCTGTACGTCAATGCCTCTGGAAGGGGAGCATCGACTGCAACCTTCCAGAGAGGAGCATCGCTCATCTAAACCTCGAATAGAACTCAATGATAGCGTCTTTCGCAGCAAGCTTTTCAAGTCCATCAACCTTGGCATTGATATCCAATGAGTTTGGTTGGAATTGGGAGCCTGCCGTTGTCGGGCGAGCAGAGGCACTGATTAAGCGGATGTTAGCCGTGTTGTTGCCCCAACGAATTGTGCGCGAGCGAGGATAGTAAAGACCCTTGGCAAATTGGTTGTAGCTGTCTGCCGTCATTTCAACTTGGCTTGGTAGGCGGATTTTGCGAATGACGAACTGATCTTGTTCAATCCACAAACCAGGGTTGTTATTTTTATCGTCCTCTGGAGTTGCAACACCGAATGCATAGTTCGGAACGCCACCCGTGCGAGAATAACGAACCCAAGATTCTGGTTCATAAGAAATCTCGTTGCCCTTTTTTACGGTCATGTTGCGTTTTGAATAGGCGCCACTTGGCAGGATTTTCAAATTCGTCAGAGCCGTTGCAAACTGTTCGGCATTTCTAAAGTTCAAAAATCTTTCTAAGAAATCATCCGGAGTTTTTTCGCTTTTTCTGTTGCCGTTAACAACAGTCCAGCGTTGGCCGCCAGTGTAAAGGAATTGCAGACGGAAGTTGCCTTGCAATTCTTTTGTTCCAGTCACTGTCAGGCGCATTGTGCGATCGTTATCAATCAACCAAGTTTCACGAACGTGAACAGTATCGTCGCCGTTGGCGAATTGGACTTCTTGTTCGATAGCGTAGATACCGTTGCCGGCGTTATCAGAAGTCTTTTGCAGGATCGTTCTTGTAGGCAAAATAAAAGCGGAAGCTAGTGTTGGAGCTAGCAAACCGACAAGGCTCGAAATCAAAAGCTTTTTCATTGCGTCCCCTGTTACTTCAAAGACTTCGCCAGATCCAGGATGTAGTTTTTCAACTCAACGCTCAGTTCTGGATTTTTCAAAGCAAGCTCGATGTTGGCTTGCAGATACCCAAGCTTATCACCAGCGTCATAGCGATCGGCACTAAAAGTCATCGCGTTAAGACCTTTTTGTTGGCAGAGAACTTTCATGCTGTCGGTTAATTGGATTTCGCCATTTAAAGACGGCTTCGCATTCGTCAAAAGATCCATAATAGCGTTATCAAACACGTAACGACCTGGAAGAGCCCAACGGCTAGTTGTCTCTGTCGGTTTTGGTTTTTCCACCAATGAAGTCACCTTGAAGAATCCAGAAGATTTCTCCTCGACTTCAGCGATACCGTATTTGGAAACATCTTTCTCTGCCACTTTCATGATGGAGATTGTGGATGTTCCAGTTTCTTCGAAGGATTTTACCAATTGCGAAGTCACGTTGGCCTCACCATTGGCTTCCATCGTGATTTCGTCGCCCAGTAGAACTGCGAAAGGTTCTTTGCCAACAATTGGAAGTCCGCAGTGAACAGCGTGACCCAAACCCAACGCGTGTTTTTGGCGAATACTGATGATGTTTGCGGCATCACGTGCTTTCGTCACACGTGCCAGCAGTTGAGATTTGCCTTCGCGTTCAAGTTTGTCTTCGAGTTCGTAGGACATATCAAAAAAATCTTCGATGGCATGTTTGCCACGGCCGGCGATCAGAACGATATCTTCGATTCCCGCTTTGATGGCTTCTTCGACGACGTACAAAATGATCGGGGCATCAACAATCGTCAGCATCTCTTTAGGAACTGTTTTGGTTGCTGGGAGGAATCTGGTACCTAGACCTGCGGCTGGAATAATGGCTTTTCTTACTTTAGACATCCTCTTAAAATCGCAAACGTTTCATTCTAAGACAAGTTATAATGAACTGTGCTGAAAATGGGCTCCCTACGTGTTTTTTATCAATGTAGTTTCCCGCCGCATGGTATCGTTAAAGAACGGGGGAAATGTCCATGAAAATGCCAAACAAGCAAACAACGGTGAAAGTCACCGGGGTCATAGCTGCCTCATTGGCGCTTGTGGTTTCTTTTCAAAACTGCGGGAAAGCTGGTTTTGACTCCTCATTGGATGGGATTGCAGATTACTCTAGTCTGGATGCGGCACTGACGTCGAAATACGGTTCGCAACAAGCGAGCAAGGTGTCAGAAATTCCTTTCGCCTTTGATGGCGGATTCGATCAAATCTCTTATAACTCATGCGCTGAATCAGGTCAGATGACTTCAAGTTCAGCTTATTATTCGATTCGCGCAGGTGCTTACCAAACCAATGGTATCGGCATTACGAACAGCTATTATTCTTATATCGATGCTAATTTCTCTCCGATTTATCCTGCGACTTCAGTTTCAAAAGCTCAGTATGCAGAATACTTGGGTGATTCTCCGAAAAATTTGAATGTGATGCCGACAATGGCGATTCGTGATCGTTCGAATCTTTCGAGCGTTTATTCTGCGAGTGGCTCATTGGCTTTGAATACTGATGTGATTCCAATGGCGGATGTTTTGTCATCCACATACATCATGGATACGCTGATTACGAATCGTGGCAGCATGACTCGTTACTTCCCGTTCTCTACAAATTCGCGCACGCTTGAGGCGAATTTGAAATTCAATTCCGATCAAAGTATTTCGCAAAGTTTGCGTGACATCTTGCAAGTGCAAGGTCAGATGACGATGACTTACTTGAAAGACGCGAACAACATCGGTTCTGTGGTTTCTGCAAGTACAACGAACAAAGCCGTGGCTTACGGTCGTGGTTACCGTTTTTCATATGGTCAACCAGCGGGTGTTTCCAATGGTTTTGCGCCATTGAATGTTCTGCAAACTTTGCAAGAAGTTGATTTGAGCAGTGGTAATGCCGTTCAAAACTGGAACTGTAACCGTATCTATAAAGTTTATCTAAGTCGTGATGCGGCTTCTTGCCCAGCTCACACAGAAGCTCAGCTTTCTGCGAACGCAGCTTTGCGCCAAGAGCTGGATATTATTCGCAGACATTTCAGAGCGGATCAATGGGACGTAAACGTTACGAATGGTTGCTTGGTTCCTAAAGCCCATATCCCATCTTGCTATACTGAAAATACAGTTGGTGGCGTGGCTCAAGGTGTTGAGTACGGTGCAGGTGTTGCTTGTTACAATCCACTGATTGGTTCTAATCCTGCGGCATATCCGAACAGTGTTATTCCAACGAAACGTTGCGCAAACTACGCAACGATCTGTACGAAATTCTAATTCCTAGCAACCTGAGAAGCGAGCATGCTGTGCATGTTCTGCGGATAAGGCTTGATGTACTTTAAAGGGTCGACCATTCGGCCCTTAATTTTTAGAGCAAAATGCAAATGGGCGCGAGTGCAGTATCCCGTGCAACCCACCTCCGCAATTTTATCCCCGGTATTTACAGCTAAACCTTCGCGAATGCGGCGATCAATTTTGTACAAGTGATTGTAAGAAGACTCCACGCCATTTGGATGGCGCAAGACTATGTAGTTTCCGGCAGCGCGGTTGTTTCCGTAACGAACGACCACACCTTTTTTAGCAGCCAAAACAGGATCACCAATCGGCAATTCAAAATCGACCCCTAGATGCGGAACGCGACGGCGCGTGATCGGATGCAGACGATTTGGTTGAAACTTGCTGGCAATTTTAATGTAGTTCACCGGAGAGAAGAAGACTCTCTTTTCCAAAAGATCTTGGTCATTAAAGAACACTCCGCCATCTTTGGAGCGCATGAATTTTTTGCGAACAACTTCACCATCGATCTCTAGTGATGTTTGCAGAATCTCTCCGTATTTTACGAACTGGCCTTCTTCATACTTCTTTTCGACAGTGAACCAGAACGGGGCCCCACGGCGCAGGCTGCGGAATGATTTCACGTCAAAAACATAAGCGTCCATAAAGCGAGTTGCGACCCAGTTGCTATTGATTTTGGGCAAAATAGATCCCAGAACTGATCCGTGAACTTTGCCATCAATACGCATGGAAGTGATTTTGTATTTCGGATCGTATTTGAATGCTTGAATCGTTTTGCCCCGTTTAATGATACGGAATGCGTCAGATGTTTGAGAGTCAAATACACGAAGCTCAGTTTCGCCAGAGCTGCGACGAACCAAATAGCGAGTGTCTAGAGTTAAAAACAGTCTGCGCAAGCCAACATCGGAGCCCAATACTTGCTCACGTTCTCTAGTTGAAAATCCATGACGCTTAAGAATTCCCAGTAAGTTATCGCCGGTTCTGATTTGTTGAGCAGTAAAGTTGTTGGCGGCAGCCTGGACTGATTGATAGGATGTGATCACTAAAATGATCGCGCAGATGATGCGTGCGAGGTGTTGATTCATGCTCCGTCCTTTGAGCTTAGTAAAAAAACTTTCTGTTTTTCTCCTGGTCTATGTTAGCGCGAACCAAGCTATGGCCCAAGTTTATAATTCTTCGGTGTCTGTAGCGACGGGTGGAACTGGACGTGCGGCTGTTGAGCCGGGAGATACTAGTTTCTTGAATCCCGCTACCATGGCACATCTAGGGGGAAGATTTATTTTCACTTCCTTTGCTCAAGATGAGTTCGCGGCTTTTTTGAGTGATAACACAAAAGAAAGCACTCTTCCTGCGGCGTTGGCTTTTGTGCAGAAAACAAGTGATACAAAAAGTTGGGGCGATCTGAAAGAGAAGGACCTGGCGCTGACGTTTTCTGAGTTTTTTGCAGAAAAATGGTCCGTGGGTTTGACGGGCCACTATCTTGAGCAAGAGATCGCAAGCGGGTCTTCTTGGTATCATGTGAACGCCGATGTGGGGCTGTTATACACACCAAATCCCGATATTGGGCTCGGTTTGGTGGTTTACAATGCTTTTGGTGAAGACAAAGACGCTCCGGAAGAGCTTCGCCATAAAACCACGGTGGGTGCTGGATTTAACTATGTTTACAGGTCTGCAGCCCGTTTCCGCGTGGATGCGGATTCTGAAGGATACCTGGGGGCAGGGGTTGAAACCTTCTTAAATCGCTTCTCAGTCATCAGATTGGGCTTTTCGGACGATTTAGATGATTCCAGACCTCGTATTTCCGCGGGTTGCGGGTTCAGTGGGCCTCGTTTCCGCATAAACTACGCCTATTTCGGAAATACACAAAGTTCATCAGATTATAGGCATTCGGTTGACTTGATTATTCCATTTTGATAGTTAACTCGTTCCGTCTAGCCTATCCCGGCTCTGACGGGTATAGCGCACTTCGGCACGGCCGGAGTTTTTAATTAAATATTCCGGGGGTAAACCGTGGCTTCTAAAACTAAAAAGACTGAATACATTCGCGAGAAAAAAAGAACTACTAGCGGTAAAAAACGTAAAGCTGCTGTTCGTACGAACGGTACTACGAAATCTGCTAAAGATCTTTTCAAAGACTAGTTTTCTCTGAGTCTAGTTTGAATGAAAAAAGCCTTTGGGTTCACCAAAGGCTTTTTGCGTTTGTACTTTTTGAGAGTTGAGTCAGCCCTAGAGCTGACCGACAGATGTTCTTAGGCGTCCTCTAACTTCTTGAACGCCACCTTTAAGATCCCACTGGAATGGCATTTCAACCCAGCCTTCCTGACCAGGATAGAATCTCCATTTTTTCAAAGCTGCCAATGTTTTCGCATCCAGGTTTCTGTAGCCCGTAGAGTGCTTCATTTGGAAGTTCACCGGCACGCCTTCTTTCGTGATGTAAGCACGGAAAGTCACGTTACCTTGGTTGCCTTTTAAGCGCTCGTCTTCAGAGTATTGAGGGCGAGGATTACCCGGCATTTGTCGTAACTGATCCAAGCTTCTGACACCTTCTGGAGATCCAGCGATTTCAGTTCCCGCTTTATCAGTCCCGTTATTTCCTGCGCCAGCGCCTTGTTTCGCGCCATGGCCGTTACCTTCACCACCGTTACCGGAGGCATTCTTAGCAGCATTTGCTGCCGCGATGGCTGCGGCTTCTTTGTCGGCTTTCGCACGAGCTGCCGCTTGGGCTTCAGCAGCTGCACGTTCAGAGGCGATAGCCGAAGCTACGGCCTTTGCATTTTTCTGACGAAGATTTTTTTGGCTTTCTGCCAATGCAGCTGATTCAGCTTCATTCTGTTCTTCAAGGTTTTTCAAAGAGCCTTCTTGTTCATTAGAAAAGGCCTCTGCCATTGCATTCATTTGTGATTCTTCTGCGGCAAGCTTTGAAGCGTGCTTGCTATCGATTTCATCAAAGTCTTGATTGAAATCATCACCGAGTTTCGCTTCAGATTTCTGATTAGCGATTTCACCCTCATCAAGCTCTGGCGCATTGATATCATCAACGGTCATCGGTACAGCTTTGAACGTTGTTTTAGCTGCAACTGCTTGAGTCGCGGCTTTTGCAGGAGCTTCTGGAGCTTTGGCAGCAGGCTTTGCTTTGGGAGCAGGAGCTTGTTTAGGGGCTTCGGCCTTAGCAACAACAGGTGCTGCAACCACAGCATCTTCCTCGGCTAAATTTGCACTCTCCCGGGGAGCCACAGGTTCTGCGGGCGCCGCTTTTTCTGGAAGTTGCGCGACTGGTTTTTCTTCAGCAATTTCCTTGATCGGAAGTTTCTCAGGAAGTGCCGCCGGAGCGCCTCCCATAGTAGGTTCTACGGGAGAACCTTTAGTTACTTGCTGAACAGAGGGCTCTTCCAAATCAATCGTGATTGTTTCGGTTTTGATTTCATTTACCAAAGGTACTGCCATCACGGCCATAACAACTGCCGCAGCAATGTGAAGTGCCACTGACATCGTCATGAAACGTGGTGATTTATTAGCCTCAGGAGGCTTTGGAGTAGGGATCTTAAGATCCGCTAAGAAATCGAGTTTAGACGTTTCATACGAAAATAAATCGAGCTGATTTTCGTTCTGAACTTCTTCGTTATTTTGATCGAAACCCATATAAAACTCCTCTAGCAACATAGGAATCTTATCAATTCCTAGGCCAGCTTGAGGGCCCCCCAGGCCTAGCTGGGGGAGGGGGTATAGGTATTTTTTACAGGAGTGTTACTCTGGCAGTAACCCGTCAGGGCTGACGCCGCTGTTAATTGCCGCTGCGATCTTTAAGTGCTCTGCGTGACCAACAATCTTTACGACCTCTTCCATTGGGAGCGGATCTGGGTTGATGATCTTTGTTTTCTTTAATTCTAGGATGCGTTTGTGAGAACCTTCGAGCTGAGCCGCATCCAAAGTTCCTTGGGCAACAGCGCCTAAGATAGCTTCCACTGCTTGTGGGGGAACGTCGAATTCATTGCAATACAAAAGCAAATCCACGCCTGCTTGCAGAGCGCGAACTGGAATTTCATCAACGCCATAATGTGCTGACATAGCCTTCATTCCCAAGTCATCTGTGATGACCAGGCCGCGATAGCGAAGTTCTTCTTTGATCATTTTCTTAACGAAAATTTCAGACAAAGTAACTGGCCATTCTGGATCGATCTTCGGGAATTTAATATGCGAAGTCATCACCATGTCGACGCGTGATTTGAAGGATTTTTTAAATGGAATCAACTCACAGCTTTCCAAACGTTCTTTGTCCAAGTTTTCGATTGGCAAATCCAAGTGGCTGTCGACGATTGTGTTACCGTGACCTGGGAAATGTTTCGCGCACGTTAGAATTTCTGCCTTGATATAACCACGAA
The DNA here is from genome assembly GCF_047306065.1 of Bdellovibrio sp. HCB209. GTDB lineage: Bacteria > Bdellovibrionota > Bdellovibrionia > Bdellovibrionales > Bdellovibrionaceae > Bdellovibrio. The sequence goes on along the minus strand of NZ_CP178618.1, from coordinate 3,736,638 downwards.
CTAAAGCGGAAGCATGACGAGCTACCGATTCTGGATCAGAGCTGATGGAGCGATCACCAATAACTGTGTTTGCTTCATTGGTGAATACGTCCACTGATGGAGCAAAATCCAAATTGATACCCACAGCTTTCAATTCTTGACCCATGCGGTTGGCGAAATGGAATGAAACCGTCGGTGCATCCAGATCTCCAAGTTTGCGCAGTGCTGGCCAAACTGTGAATGGAGGTTTTAAGCGATGAACACGACCGCCCTCCATGTCGATACCGATAAATAGGGGAGCCTTGTCGGCTTGCTTGTGGCGTAATGATTGAATTTCAGCGCACAGATCGTGAACTTGTTTTGGATCAGCAACGTTGCGACCAAAAAGGCAAATGCCGCCGATGTTATTGTCTACGATAAATTTCTTTTCATCGGCTGTCAGGGCGTGACCTTGAATACCGATAAACATGTGCTGTCCGATAACGTGCTTGATGCTCATATTATTGACCTGAAGTTTCTGGTTGAGGTGCTGCAGATGGAGCCGCGATAGGAGCATTGATTGTTGTTGCTGGCAAAGTGCTTGGTTTTGCTTTCTTGCCTTGAGAAACAACGTTCTGAGTTCCTGCTGGGACCGTGCTGAATAATGTTTTTAAAATTGTTGCGCTATAAGGTTGGCCGTTGGTTGCTTCTGCGGGAGTTGAAACAAGTTCAGTGGAAATGCCAGTGCCCATCGCATTCGTGGCAACCACTTCACCGCGCTCATTGACGTAGCTTAAAAATTTAGAGTCTTTGAAAGTGTTTAAGATTTTGAATACTTTGAAATCGTTAAACATCTGTTCCTTGCCAACCAGGGCTTGGCCTTTATAGATATTTCCGTCTTCTTCGGCGATGGCTTGATACTCGTACTTTGTTTCAGAGCGCAGGCCTTCTTTACTTTTTAGCATCAAGTAAACCAGGAATGTTGAAAGGAACGTTCCTTTTGGAATCTTCTTGTCGATTTTCTGGATTTTGCCGTTGATGCTAACCACGGCAGTCATTGCACCAGCTTTGAACTTAGCATCGATTGTTTTAGATTCTTTCCCAGCAAGTGAAGTGTACTCGTAGGAAATAGGTGCAAGTTCTGCGTCGGCGACGGCTTTCAAACTTTCTGTGGCTTCAGTGGCGCCTTTTCCAGTTTTCACAAAGTACGTAGAGATGAATTGCTTCTTTTTAGCATCGAACTCATAGCGATTGATGACGTAACCGATGTGGGAATCACCCGCGTTGATTTTCGAGTAACCCTCGAACAAAACATCCGCGTTGGAAATCGCTGGAGCAATGAGGGTTGCGAAGCTCAGGAGTGCGATAAAGTATTTACGGACCATCGTCGAGTTTCCTTTGGTAGTCATGGATAAAAGTCTGTCATCTCACTATAGAACAAGTCAAAGTTTTCAAGGTCGAGTTATTGCCTCTATGCATATGATACGAGACAATATTTCTTAACCACATGGTAAATACGCAAAGCCCCTTTTTTAAAAAACTGAGAAATCGCAAAGGTCAGGTCGCACTCTTTGTCGCTTTGGTATTCCAAATCCTGTTTATATTCTTTGCCATGGTCATTAACGTGGGCCTTTTGGTCCACCACAAAATCAATCTACAAAACTCGGTGGATCTTGCTGCCTATTACGGAGCGATGAAGCAAGCCGAGAACATGAATGCGATCGCACACATCAACTATCAAATTCGTCAGAGCTGGAAACTGCTGGCTTGGCGTTACCGTATGATTGGAACGGCGGGGGATTTTTCGGAGCATCCGTTGGATAAAAATGGCCGCGTGCTTACATTACGTCAGGGGTCCGCAGAGACGGATGATATCAATCAATCAGCTAAAGACTTCTATGATGCTCCATCTTTTTGTGCGACCTACGTTCCATTTAAGCCCATGCCCGATGGAGAGAATACTTGTCGAGATTTGAAAAACAATAGTGGTGTTCGGATCATGGATGCCACACGTCCTATTGGCGTATTTCATAGTATTAACGTCACCATGACGACGATCTCAGAAACTTTGCGTAACAGAGCTTTCGAGCGTTGCCAATATTTTGGTGCATTTAACTACAGGCTTCTTGCACAGTACGTGGTTGGATACAACATTGATCAGGGTGACCGAATGCTGTTGATTGCGGCGCTATCTCGATCGATGAGCAACACGACGGAAGACTTTTACGATCTTGATGGCGATAGTGTTAAAAAAGGCATCGAGAATACTCTTTCCAATAACTTAACTTCGGCGAACCGTAACGGCGGATTGAAATTTAAAGTTTATAATTCATTCGGAGCTGAGGGATGTAACAATCCAGCCACTGATGAGTTACCGGCGAAGTGGTTGGTGCCAGTTCGTATTGCACCGGCATTTAACTATATCGATACAATCTGCGATAGAAGTGCTAGCCGAATTGATCCAGACCCTAAAGAGTTGGCATCGGATCCTAACAATTGGCCTATTGAAGTGAAGAACAACGCGGCACACTCGTTAAGAAAAGAGATCGAGGAGCTATCTCAATTCGTGGGTCTAAGACAAAAAATTGAAGATCCCTATAACTATTCAATGGGCGTCGAAAAAAATCCTTGGTGTATGGCTTATGTGGGAGTGAGTGCAACGACTCGTCCGAACATTCCGTTTTCTCCACTTGGAACTGTGGAGCTAACTGCACGCGCCTATTTCAAACCTTTCGGTGGAAGAATGGGCCCGTGGTATGAATCTCAGTGGCCATCAGGTTCAGATAAGTCATCCGGTGGTGGTAAGATGGATGAAAATCTTCCGCCCCGAATTTTTGATACGAGCAACATTGGGAACCCTCGAGATCCAACTCGTGCGGGAAACTATAGCCGCTTTGTCGGCGATCAGTATGGTTTGAAAAGCAGAAATCTGCTTTTCCAATTTGGCCGTGCTATTTTCAAATTGGACCCGACATGGAGCAATGGCCGATCTAGAGATCAGGCTGATTTTTCTGATGGTGCGCCAAACTTTGACCATTGGAAGCAATTGCCGTTTGAGTTCTCCAAGAAAAATGGAGGTAATGGTGATCTATTGGCTTGGAGCGAAGAGAAAAAAGCACCTTCTCGTTTCCGAAATCTAGAGCTGTTGGCTGTTCTTCCAGATCAGTTCGATATGGCTTACTATTCCATCGAGCCAGATTTTTATCATAACTACTTTTTGCGTATTAAAGACAAATTCATTCCGAAAGTTGTTCCTGGTTTTGATAAAGCAGTTCGCCCAGATATCGGTTATCACAAAGACTACAAACAGGGCGATGTGAACCTAAATGAGTTCAGCGTAAAAGATCAGTACAAAGTTCTGAAAGACAGAGAAATCCAAGAACTGAGTTTAGATATCGATCAAAAACTGACTTACCTTTCTAAGGACTGGAAGAACGTTCTGACAGGCTGGGCTGATAAGAGTTTGATCGACTATTCTTTAGACACCAATAAGTTAGGCAAGTGCAGTATCGAGCCAGTTTACTCAGGCGAAACTCCTGTTCCGCCAACCACGGGCAATTGTATTGTCGGCGGCACGACGGGCTATTCAGTTAAAATGATCTCCTCGGATTATTTAAACTCTGAGCTGCAATTAGGCGGAGATAACTCCGGCAAGGCTAAGATCAAGAATCCCCCACCTTCGGACTTCTAGTTTCATTCACAAATTCTCAATCTGATACACTCAAGAATTTCTGACTTTTGTCCGAAAAGAGACAGGTAGGGGAATAGCATGTTTAAGAATCTGAAGATCTTAAGTTCAGTTGTGACTTCATTGGTAATGGCGTTCAGCTCGCCAGTGGTTGCACAAACCGCAAGAAAAGACGTTTATCAACAAAGTGAAACGAATGTTGCAATTCCGGTAAGCTCAAGTGGCTCTGGAAACTTTCAGCCTGCGGCGAAAACTGGAAACATTCGATCTACAGCGAACTCAGCAGCAAGCTCAGCACCAATCGGCAACACAGATCCGGCATTAGCTAATAACGGTCCTGATGGTAAAGACGCTGGCGGTGAAAGCTTAGAACAAGTTTACACCAACATTTTGAACAACTACAGCGAGCTGCAGTCGTATAAGAACATTAAAGACTCTACGGCTCCTAAGATCACAGAGTATAAAAATAAATATCAAGAAAATCGTGAAAACTGTATTACGCGCCAGAATGCGGCGGCATGGGCATGTATTGAGAAACTAAGCCCTGCTATCCAAGATGGTGTGGCTGGTTTGAATATTCTAATTAGCACGGTGGGAAGTGCAGCTGTTAATGATAGCTGTAGTACTTTCGCTAAAGCCATGGATATTGCAAAGTATGCGTTTACTGCATATACGGCAGCCTGCGGGGCTGCAAAAGCTGGTTGTGGTCTTTCGTGTGTGGCTGCGCGATCAGCTCTCGAAAACCTTAATAAGACGCTGTATAGCCAACCAGTAGTAGAATGTGTTCCACAGCCTACCGATGCAGCGTCTGCTGCAGCCTGCGAAAAAATGAGACTCGATTACTACGCCGTTCGTAAGAAAATGACGGAAAATGTAAAGCTTGAGCTTGTCGAATCAGATAAAAAATCAATGGCCGGTAAGGCCGAAGTTTGTACTGGTAAGTACGTACAGCTTCTTGCTTCGGGTGCCGCTGGTATTTACGGTATCGCACAATCTTTGAAACAAGGTAAATCTTGTGAAGAAGAATCAAGTGCCGATGGTTCAACTACAGGTACAACAACAGCAGAAACATGCGCTATCGAAGCGAACGCAAATCTTCCAGAATGTATTTGTTTGAAAAATCCAATGCTAGAAGGTTGCGGATCTACAGCAGCAAGAGCTTCCATGAGTGCTTCAGGCAGTGGTCTTTCTGCCCTTTCTGCGACGGGTTCAACAACAGATGCGGGTGGTTTGACGGCTGCTGATTTGGCGTCAGGTTCGTCGACTGCAGAAACATCATCAACTTCACGTGATCCTTCGAGTGCAAGTGGCGTCGGTGCCCCAGTTGGTGGTGGCGGTGGTGCGAATCTTGGCGGTAGCAGCGGCTTCGGCGGCGGTAGCGCAGCAGGTGAAGGCAAAGACGGACATAAAGCTCTAGATACTAACATCCTTGGCGGCGCCGGTGGTGGCGGCGGAGGCGGTGGTATGTGGGGTAGCGGAGATTCCGGTTCTGATAAATCAGGACTTCGTGGCTACTTACCAGGCGGAGCGAAAGATCCTAATAAGCTCAGTGGTCAGCAGCAAAATTGGACAAAAGAAGTTACTGGTCAGGGTGGTAAATCTAACTGGGAAAAAGTTAGAGATCGCTATCAAGACAACAAACGTACTTTGATTAATAACTAGGAGTAAGCAATGAAGATGTTTAAATCACTTACATCAGCAGTTTGTAGTGCCAGCATTGCCTTTACTCCGATGGTGGGTTTTGCGGCAGGTGTTGATGGCGGGACTTCGTCTATAAGCTCAACGCCAGCAATTAATAGTTCGGCAAATACGAATGCTAAGAAAAACAAACAAGCTGAAGCATTTAACTATGTGGCAAGTGCAACAGAGTTTGCAGTAGCAGCCACAAACTGGCCACCTTGTTATGAAGGCAGTGCAGGTAGCTGTGCTACAGCGGCCTTGTTCACAATCATGGCGATCAAGTCGATGCAACAAGCTAAGGAAAACGGTGTTAAAGCCGGTCAGTCCTATAATACGGCAAATCTAACGGATGCCTACGGCACTGGTAACTACGACTCTTCGACAGGTGGTTTAAGCTCAGATCCTGAATATGTATCTGCATCTTCTGTGGGCTCTAACTATATGAAAAAAGCAGAAGCGGGTCTTAGTGAATTGCAAGCTAAGGGCTTAGTGAATAGCTCAGCGACAAAGGTGACAACACCTGACGGTAAAACATACGACGTAGATAGCATGAACTCAACGGCGGCGATGGCTTCAGCGGGAATTCCGCAAGGGGCTATTGATGCTGCAATGGAAGCCTCTAAGAAAATTGAAAAGAAAGCCCTGGAGAAAGTAAAAATCGGTGCCGTTACTGCGGTAAATGGTATCGATGAAGGTGGCGGCGGTATGGGCGGTGGCTCAGGTCGTTCTCCATCAGCTGATGCCAGTTATTCTGGATATCCAGGTTATGGCGCCGGTGGAAAATCAGGCAGCTTGCTTGATAAAGATCCATCACGTTTGGCGGCGGGCATGAGTAAGAACTATAACGGTGAGCCGATTGGTGTTGCCGCTGATAGTATCTTCTTGATGATGTCTCGTCGCTATAAAGTGAAAGAGAGCCAAGATTCATTCTTTGGCGTCTCTGATGTAGATCTAAAAAAATAGCCTTATAAAAGAATCGTGTTGCTGGCGCGTGTGCCGTCAGCAACATGCACTCCATCACCCACGATCACATTTTCCAAGTTACAATCTTTTCCAAGAACAGTTCCCGGTCCCGCGCAAACAAATCCTGAATAATTAGAGTTGTTATCGATCAAGGCTTCAGAAGAAAACTGCAGCAAGGCCTGATTGAATTTCTGCGTGATAATTCGCGAGGATGCAAATTGGGCGAATGTTTTCTCGAGAGCTTGCTTGCCAGCAGAGTCTGCGCCCATCAAAACTTCCAAGCAATGCTTAGAGGCCTCTAGAAGATCCGTAGGATTGCCTGTTTCAAACCAAGTGCATTCGAAAGGGAAGACATTTACTTTTTCCCCATTCTTTTCCCCAGCCATTAAACCGTCGTAAAGAATATTAGAAACGCCTTCTTTCGGAAGATAGTTGAAAACTCGCTCAGACAGAATTTGTACGCCAATAAAATGCCAAGCTGTTTCAGTGCCTTCGACTTTTGTTTTTCCAAAACCTTTTACATTGCCAGAGGCATCAGTCCAAACGCCGCCGAACTTAGTCCCGACTTCAGGATGCTTCATCACCAACAAAGTGGAAAGTGCACCGGAGGCACGGTGTTGTGCCAGGGCTTTTTTCAAAACCTCAGAGTCTTCAGGTAAGATCACTTCGTCGGCATTCATCATGATGAAGTCTCCGCCGTTTTTGAAATGATCGCGCGCTTTGCTTAATCCACCGCCGCTGCCCAGGATCTCTCCGACTTCATCGGAAAAGATAAGCTCTTTCGCGCCGTGGTTGATGCGTTGGAAAAGGGAGTGGATTTTATCAGGCAGGTGATAAGTGTTCACCACAAGCTTATTCAGCTCAAGTCCTTGCAGGAAACCCAAAGAATGTGCCGCCAGGGGCAATGTTAAAAATGGAATAGCAGGCTTTGGGAGTTGATTCGTGTAAGGGCGAAGGCGTGTGCCTTCGCCAGCTGCAAGGAGCATTACATTCATAGAGAATCGTACTTTCTTTCAAGGGCGCCGGAGTCGATCAGGATATCGCCAAATACTTTGTATTCAGGAAACTCGTTGATAGCTTTCATAACTCGGCGAAGAGTTCCAGAAAGATATTTCAAATAGCGGCGGTCTTCACGTTGATGGAAGAAACTAGCAAAGCTACCACAAGCTTTAAAGCAACGTTGGATTGATTGCAGTTCATACATGCGATCAAAGTGCTCGCGCGAAAAATCCTTAGGCAGATACTGCTTAGATTGCTCAAGATAGTAATTAATAAGCTTGTTGGCCATTTCGTCACTCATGTCGACATAGGAGTCGCGCATAAGGCTGACTAGATCGTACTGGATTGGTCCCATGCGAGCATCTTGGAAATCGATCACATGAACTTTATCAAGCTTGATCATCACATTGCGAGAGTGGTAGTCGCGGTGAGCGATGCGCTTTGGTTCCGCATCAAGCTTTGAGCAAACATCGTGGAAGATGCTATTTAGCTCTGTGCTGGTTTTATCATTGAATGGAAACTTCAGTACTCCGGCAAGAAGATTGTCTTTACCGTAGTTCATTTCCCACATGAATTTTTCTGTGTCGAATTTAATTTTAAAAGCTGAGCAATTCGGATCGTGATCTAAAGTTGCTTTGTGATGAATTTTAACGATTTCATCAACTGTCAGTTTGTACCACTCCATGGATGATTCATGGCTTTGGCTTTCCCAGAATTTTCTTTCTAACATCAAATCGCCAAGGTCTTCTTGCAGGATCAATCCTTCAGAAGGTGACATAGCGATGATTTTTGGAACGTTCACGCCATTTTTTTCGAAATGATTGCGCACACTTGTTAGGGGATAATTTGCGGGATCAAAGGGTTCCCAACGCATCAATACCCAGGACTGATTGTCATGGACGACACGATAGTAACGACGGTTCGAAGCATCTCCAGCTAGGGAGAAGACTTTGAACGCGTCTGTGGACAGGGAACGGCTTAAAAAAGAATTGAGAAATTCATCATGAGTGACCATGAGAAAAGTCTCACAGACACTCGATGTAAATTCAAGAATTTATGTAGTAGCAGGGTCTTTCATAAAGAACAGTTCCAAGACCTCTCTTAGACCTTGAGAGGTAAGTGGAGCGCGATCCACCTCGAAGCAGTTCACAGAAGCTTCATCGATCAAATTCGATTTCATTGTTTCCAATTTTCCCAGATCTTCCAGGTTCAATGAAGAACTTGTGATGATCAATGGCTCATCCGCGAGGTGTTCTTCTTCTAGGTATTCCAGCAAAAGCTCTTGCTCAGCGGCGTTCAGAGCCTCGATGTTTTCGATGAAAATTGTCATTTCACCCATTTTAGCGATGTCATAGCTAGAGTGAAGTTGGCCTTTGATATCATTGAACGGAACAAAGGCCCATCTGCCTGTTAGTTCATGAAGTTGCAAAGCGACTTTTTTGTTAGTTGTCGCATTAGATCCCTCAAGATGGATAAGGTGAGAAAGCAATTCCTTCGATAGACCTTTGGCTAGGTCCGTGGAAGTGTCTTCCAGAAGTTCGTCAATACTTGGCAAAGCATCGTCGCCAAAGACATGCAAGTTTTCGGTTTCAAAATTGGCTTTGCTGATTTCAACCAGGTTTGATTCTTTTTGTTCCAAATACCACTTATACAAAGCGGGTTCTAAAACCATGCGAATAAGTTGCGTAACGCCTTGGCGTTTTTCTGCATTCAAATCCTCAGCGCCCGGAACGATAGCAGTTCCAAGTAAAGCACCATTTACTTTGATTGGTACGTGAAAGTCTTTGCCACGCAAGAATGTATCTTCGTGGTCATGTAGATCCCCCAGATCCATCAATTGACGAATAAGCAGATTTTTTCCATAGCGGGTCTCAACCAGATGTTTTAAGCGAGACACAAATGAAGAATCCAATGTTGAACTTTGCATATAACGAACACCCCTTAACAGAAACCCTAATATACAAGAACAGTACCAACTCTCGGCTAACGGCAGGAAGTCCATTGTTTACGGGGGGTTAGGGGGTGTTTTTGAATGCAAAAAGGGCCTTGAAGTTCACCTTCAAAGCCCTCTAATTTTAGATCAAACAGGTAATTAATTTAGGGTGCTAGCCGAATTAGGCGCGAGCGATTTTACGCTTATCCAAGCCGTATTTTTCGACTTTCATGATAAGACCCGCACGGCTGATGCCCAATTCTTTCGCCAGTTTGGATTTGTTCCAACCTGTACGGCGAAGACCTTCGCGAATCATTTCGCGTTCTAGATCTTCCAAAGCATCTTTCAACTTACCTTGCAAACGGGAACCTTGAACTTTGTTTTTCTCGCCAGCTTCCAAAATTTTTGGAGAAAGAAGTTCCGCCATCAATTTTGATTCTTCACCGGAAAGAACACATAGTCTTTCGATTTCATTTTGCAATTCACGAACGTTACCTGGCCATGGATAGTCGTACAATTTTTCAAGAGCACGCTTAGTCAATTGGTGCTTAGTGCCACCTTGAGCTTCATGGATTTTGTTCAAGAAGAAATCCGTCAAGAATGGGATGTCTTCTTTACGTTCACGAAGAGGTGGAACGCGGATGTTGATAACGTTCAAGCGATAGTACAAGTCTTCACGGAATGTACCTTGTTCAACCATCTCTTTAAGGTTTCTGTTCGTCGCCGCAACGATACGAACATCGACTTTTCTCATTTCAGTTGCACCCACTGGAGTGAATGTACCTTCTTGCAATACGCGAAGTAGTTTAACTTGCATTTGCGGAGAAGTATCACCGATCTCGTCCAGGAAGAATGTACCTTTATCTGCCATCTCGAAAAGACCTTTTTTGTCTTTCAAAGCGCCAGTAAATGAACCTTTCACGTGACCGAACAATTCTGATTCCAACAAGTTGTCATTGAATGCAGAACAGTTTTGGATAACAAACGGTTTGTCTTTACGGTGAGAGTTATAGTGAATTGATTTTGCGATCAACTCTTTACCCGTACCGTTCTCACCTTGAACTAGAACCGTTGAATCTGCACCTTTGATTTTATCAAGCAAAGCGTACAAAGATTGCATTGGTTTAGATTTACCGATCATGTTGTCGTATTTAAATCTGTTACCAAGTTCTTTATTCAATTCTTTGATGCGATCTTCACGAGAAGAAATCTCAAGATGAAGAGTCACGATCTCTTGTGCAACTAGTTCACAAACTTCAGTGAAGTGAGTGCGTTCATGGTCATCCATGAATTTCAATTTGCCCAAGCATTTTTCGATCACTTCGCCAGACATACCGAAAGCAGCTAAGCGCTCACGGATTTCAGTCAAACGAGAAGTGAAGTTAGCTTCACGGAAGAAGCCCATAGCTACTACCGTACCAACACAATCATTTTCAATCATGATAGGGAAGACACCTACGTCAAAACCAACCATGTCCCACTTACGTAGAGAGAAACGGTTTTGAGAAGTGCGAAGATCATCAAGTGATCTAGTTACTAGCTCAGCGATGCTTGCTTGACCAGCTTCTTTATTTACCAAAGCTGCGATTGCAGGGTTGCTGAAACCAGCTTTGCCGGAGTCATAGCCTCTTAGTGCACCACGCTCATCTGTAAATACAACGTCAATATTCCACCAAGCGCCGAGGATATGCTTGAGTTTTTTGATCACATGTATGTGTTCAAACTCATCCCAATTAATCATAGAAACTCCCTTTTAGAATCTGTAACTTTCAAACTGTCGATATTTTTATCGTCAAGAAACTAGACGGACTTGAGGGCTGTGTCGAAAGATCCTACAAACCCGGACCTTGGTCGTATCGAAAATTGACGGTTTTCTCGAGTGAAAATTGAAAAGCCCTGTGATTTCTTGTGTTTATTCGTCGCCTCAAATTGAAACGAAAATGTGATGTGCTATCGTTAGAGAATATGAAATGTCTAATCTCGGCTATACTCCTAACGCTGACTTCGTTCACTACTTATGCAAACTCTCACAAGTGTGAACCTCTAGATGAAAAGATATTGAATCAACGCGCGTTCATTTCGCGATGTCTTTCGACTAATTTTTATTCAGAAAGTTTAAAAAATAATGTCGATCTGAATATCTTTTTTCCACCGGGATATTCGTCGCAACCATCGACTCCCTATCCCTACGCAATCTTTTTGCACGGCAGAGGTGGAGATCGTGATTCGTTGGTTTATGCCGGAGGTCTTGAGGCTTTCGATCAGTCGATTCGGTCTGGTGGTAAACCTTTCCTCATCTTTGCTCCCAGTGGTGGCAATAACTATTGGATGAATGGTGCAATTTCAAAAGTAAAAACAGCAGACATGGTGACGAAGGATCTGGTGAAGTACATTGAAAAGACTTTCCCTACGTCCAAGAATAAACCCTGTGATCGCGCCCTGTTTGGAATTTCAATGGGTGGCAATGGCGCCCTACAGATAGGTTTGAGTAATCCTCAATTCGCCTGCACGGTTTATCCTTTAAGCCCCGTCTTCAGAACACCGGCAGAGATCTGGACACCCGAAAGCAACAGCTCCCAGCCGAAAGAGGACTACTATTCTTATGGAGTGGGTAAGGACTTCGAGGCGCGTAGTGCGCGACACATTTGTCAGAAGCTAAAAAAGTCAGGCAGCGAGCGTTGTCTGCCGTTTAAGAATTTTAGGTTAGAGATTGGTTCGACGGATTCATTACTGATCGATACGCCTGATACTAAAAAATTTATTGAGGAGCTTAAGAAGGCTCATCCTGAATTTGAAATTGGTATTAAAGACTGTGATGAGAGAAGTGTTTGTGAGAAGCACAAAGATTGTAACTCACATGCCAGTACTTATTGGAATTGTCGTATGCCGCATGTGATGAAATGGCTTAACGAGCAGTTCAAGTAAACTGCTCGTTTTGGAAGACTAGGAGTGCTGCAGGTTATGGAAGTTGTGGTACTCGCCCTTAAGGGAAAGCAAGCTTGCGTGAGTGCCGATCTCAACGATTTGGCCTTGCTTCATGACCACGATCTTATCTGCCTTTTGGATCGTCGAAAGACGGTGAGCAACCACAAGGGCTGTGCGGCCTTCCATCAGATGATCCAAACCTTTTTGAACTTCAATTTCGCTGGCTGTATCTAGTGCGCTTGTTGCCTCATCCAGAATCAATACCGGAGCATCTTTAAACATCGCACGCGCAATGCTGATACGTTGTTTTTCACCACCAGATAAAAGATTACCACGATCACCCACACGGCTTTGGTAGCCATGAGGCATCTTCATGATGAAGTCGTGCGCGTTCGCAAGCTTAGCCATCGTTTGGATATCATTGCGATCGCGGTTGTAGTCCCCGGCCCAGATATTTTTTTCGATGGTATCGCTGAACAAAAACACATCTTGAGTTACGAGAGCCACGTTTCTGCGAAGCTCTTTTAATCCAAAGTGTTGGATGTTCACGCCGTCTACTAGGATTTCACCAGAAGTGGCATCAAAGAATCTTTCAAGCAAATTTACGATTGTGGATTTACCGCTGCCGCTGGCGCCAACCATAGCTACAACTTCACCGCGTTTGATCTCGAGATTTACATTCTTAAGGATCATATCCTTGCCGTATGAGAAGCAAACGTCTTTGTATGTGATCGTCTTCCAGTCTTTAGGGAAAGGAACTGGATTTGCAACCTCAGGCACTTCGGATGGATTGTCGATGATTTCAAAGATACGACGAATTGAGATGATAACCTCTTGAATACGTACGTATGCCTCTTGGATTTTTTTGATAGGCGCATTCACCATCAAAAGAGACGTGATGAAACCAATAAAGTTACCGGCAGTTCCGCGACCAGCCGCAATTTCATAGCTGTTGTACAAAAGGATCAAAGGAACGATGGCCGTTGCGATGAACTCAGTTGTTGGGCCGGCTGCTTCTTGGCGTTTGTAAACGGTTTTACGAATATCCAAGTAACGATTGGATTCGTCCTCGAGGCGTTTACTCATATCTTTTTCAAGATTGAATGATTGGATAATACGTACGCCGTCCAAGCTCTCTTTGATGGTGGAGGTCATGTATTCCATGACTTCACGTTCACGAGGAATGTACTTACGCATACTGCGAGCGATAGACTTTAGAACCATGCCGATGATCGGTGCCATTACGGTTACGGCTAGAGTGAGCTTCCAATCAATGATGATCAAGTTGGTGATAAGACCCACCAACAATAGCGGATACAGGAAAATATCGGCAACAACACGCAAACCATCTTGGATAGTTTTGATATCGTTTAAGATACGGCTGATAAGACCGCCAGATCCCGCGGCATAATTGTTATGGAAAGAAAGATTCAAGCGCATGAACTTGAACTGCAACTTTTCGCGAACTTTTGCGACAACGCTTTCAGCGACAAAGTTCATATTGTAGATGTGATAGTAGCGAGCAACTGCTTGAATTAGGCCAAGTCCAATAACGATAGGAACTTGTTTTTTAAGGCCATCATGATTGCCGGAAGAAAGAGCATCGAACAAAACCTTAGTTAAGAACGCCAAGTAAGCCGTCGCAGATGCATTCAAGATGCCCGTAATCGCAACAACAGTGATTCTTTTTTTGTGGGGTTTAAGTTCAGCAACTAACTTCTTAATCTCTGGTAGCATTCAACTTCCGTCTCGCGGGTTTATGCATTCCCGTCGATATAGCGTTTTAAGTATTGGCCAGTCAGGCTCTTTTTGACCTTCATAATGTCATCAGGGGAGCCTTGTGCAACTATATTACCGCCTTTTTTACCCGCTTCAGGGCCGAGGTCAATAACATAATCGGAGCCACGGATCACATCTAAGTTATGCTCTACCACGACGACGCTGCCGCCTGTTTCAATGAGCTTATTTAGCACTTTCATGAGTAAATCGACCTCACGGAAGTGTAGCCCTGTCGTAGGTTCGTCCAAAATATACAGGGTGGCCTTCTGTTGGACCTGAGAGAGCTCTTTAGCGATTTTTAGACGCTGAGACTCACCACCACTCAGGGAGTTCGCAGGTTGACCTAATTGCAGGTAATCAAGGCCCACTTCTTTAAGGACAGAAAGAGGCTTACGAATGTTCGGGTGAGCGACAAAGAAATTCATCGCCTCGCTAACAGTCATAGCCAGAATTTCAGAAACATTTTTGTTTTTGTATTGAATCTCGAGGATCTCGTTACGATATTTTTTACCGTCGCAGACGTCACATGGAATAACCACGTTATCCATGAACATCATGTCGATTTCTTCGTAACCCGTGCCTTTACAGGCTGGGCAGCGACCGCCATCAACGTTCAAGCTGAATGTTCCTGGAGTGTAGCCGCGAGACTGCGCTTCCGGAGTGCTTGCCATGATCGTACGAATGGCATCAAAAGCTTTTAGATAAGTGATTGGCGAACTGCGCGCTGACTTACCAATCGGAGATTGATCGATCAAAAGAACATTCTTGATATGATCAACACCTTCAATACCCGCGTATTCTTGAGCTGGAAGATATTCCAGATCCAAAGCGCGAGCGAGAGCAGGGTACAGAGTTTTTGAAATCAACGTTGATTTACCAGAACCACTGACACCCGTAACAGTCACCAGACGATTCAAAGGGAAGACCACATCTAGATTTTTCAGGTTGTGGCCTTTAGCGCCTTTAAGTTCGATTTTTACTTTGTAAGTATCGACGTCTACGGGGCGAATCGTGCGAAGATTTGCCGAGTGCTTGTTATCCTTCAGATAAGGAACGGTATTGGACTTCTCATAGTCATAGAATGCCTTGGTGGCGCCGGAATAAACGACTTCTCCACCAAGATATCCAGATCCAGGACCCATCTCGATAATATTTTCGCTGGCTTTGATCACGTCGTGATCATGCTCAACGATAACAAGTGTATTTCCAAGTTCCTTAAGATCTTTAAGGATTGAAATCAAACGATCATTGTCACGTGGATGCAGACCCACAGTTGGTTCATCCAAAACATAAAGTGCCTGTGATAAACCCATGCCCAACTGATTTGCCAAAATCAAACGTTGGTATTCGCCGCCAGATAAAGTTCTGGTTTCGCGATTCAATGAAAGATAATGAACACCAACGCGAATCAAGAATTCAAGGCGTGAGCGAATTTGTTTTAAAACTTCGCCAGCGACTTCTACTTGATGCGGAGAAAGCTCGATCTTTTTAAAGAATTCACAAAGGTCTTCAATAATCATCGAGGACAGCTCATTGATATTCGCACTGCCGACTAAAACGTGATTGGCTTCTTCGCGAAGTCTCGCGCCTTTACAAGAAGGGCACAAGAATGGGCTGCGGAAACGAGCAATGAACACGCGAACGTGCATTTTGTATTTGATTTGATCGAGGTATTCAAACAAACCGCGAACACCAAAGAAATCATCATTCCCGTTCCAAATCACATTGCGATGTTCTTTGGGAAGATCTTGCCATGGAGTGTGGATGTCGATTTTAGCTTTCTTACAGTAGGCAAGAAGTTGCTTTTTTTCGTGAGCCGCACTTGGCATCCAGAAAGGGCTTAAAGCACCTTGCGCTAAACTCATAGCAGGGTTTGGAATTACTTTGGCTTCATCGATATCCAAAATATTTCCAAAACCTTTACATGTCGGGCAGGCGCCAATCGGAGAGTTAAAGCTGAACAAACGAGAAGTCAGCGGCGGTGGAGTGTAACCGCAAATTGGACAAGAAGACTCTTCACTGACCTGCAGGCGTTGGCCTTCAGTTGTGAGGATTGTTGCTTTGCGAGAGATCAAGTTTGAGTTGTACTTAATGCTGGCTTCGTAAGCTTGAGTCAAAGAGTCTGCGATACGACCGCGTTCGTCTTCATTGAAGCTCATACGGTCAATGATCAAATAAAAGGTTTCCTTAGGAAGACCCTTTTTAATAGCTGCTGGATCACCAATTTCAACAACGGTACCCATTTCTTCGTTGGTTAACGAAGAAGGAATAACCGGAATACTGATGGCCTCTTCAACCACTTTTTTCGTAGCGCCTTTTGTTTTGGTTTTCTTAACCGTCGTTTTTTTAGTTGCGACAGGTTTTACCGAGGGAGCTACTTTGGGAATATAAATACGCAGATAACCATCTTGCAAAAGAAGCGAGTGCAATTTTTTGGCTTGAGCCACGCGACCGTTTTCAGAGATTTCAACCAGAAGATATCCACGTTTTCCTGTGAATTCTTTGATTACTTTATCTGTCGCTTCCGTCACGCTTTCTTTTTCAGTCGGGCAGTGATGAGTAGGACAGTAAGATGTACCGATTTTTTCGTACAACAAGCGAAGGTAATCGATGATCTCAGTTGTTGTGCCAACAGTTGAGCGCGAACTTTTAACAGTATTTTTTTGTTCAATCGAAATAGCCGGTGGAATATTGCTGATGCCTTCAATATCAGGCTTAGGAGCTTTATTCAGGAACTGACGAGCATAGTTGGACATGCTCTCGATGAAACGGCGTTGGCCTTCGGCAAAAAGAGTCTCAAATGCCAGAGAGGATTTCCCTGAACCACTCGGGCCGCAGATCACAGTCATTTTACCGACCGGGATCTTGACCTCGATGTTTTTAAGATTGTTCTGTTTCACACCCCAGAGGTGGATATCCTTCACTCAGACAAATCCTGTTTGTAAAAGTCTGTCGCTTCTTCTTGCTTACTAGAGGCAGCAGTTGGTTCAGTTCCTTCAGCGAAAGCCTGGCGCAAAATATTCTTAGTAGAAGCATTTGCAAGCTTGCCAGTTTCGGCATCGATATTCGCAAAAACGATACCATCTGGAACTGGGAAAGTCACTTGAGGAAGTCCTTCGTGGGCAGCTTTCATGTAATCTACCCAGATTGGCAATGCGGAGCGGCCACCCACTTCGCCTTTACCTAGACTCTTTTCTTTGTCAAAACCCACCCACACACCAGTTGCGATCTGTGGAGTGTAACCAATGAACCACGCGTCATAGTAATTGTTCGTCGTTCCTGTTTTACCAGCTGTTTCACGACCCAAAGCACGAGCTCTTGCACCTGTTCCAAGTTTGTCTTCAACAACTCCGCGAAGCAAAGAAGTCATCACAAATGCCGTTGTTGGTTTGATTAACTGATCTGCATCTTGGAAGAAAATGTTTTCTGCTAAAGCAGCCTTTTTTGGCTCTTTCTTTTTGAACTCTTCAAGCTTTGCTGGGTCTGAAACGATTTGAAGGTATTCTTTTCTTCTGTTTTCAAAATCGTCTTCGTAAGGCTTCATTTCTTTAGCAAAACGAGTGTCCAATGAAACATTCTCAAGAATTGTTTTACCTTCGGCATCAGTCACTTTGTGGATCATCATTGGGCGAGTGCGTTTACCTAAACGGCCCAATTCCGAAAAGGCCTTAGTCATTTCATACAAAGTCACACTCGAAGAACCAAGTACCAACGTGAAGTCAGGATTCAGAGGACTGAAGATACCCAAGCGTCTTGAGTACTCAGTAGCCCATGGAACTGTTACATCTTCGATGACTTTAACTGCGGGGATATTCAGCGATTGTGAAAGGGCATTTCTAACAATGATATCACCACCGAAACTTTTCGAGTGATTTGCGGGCTTCCAAACTTTTGAGTCTTTGGTGTCGCCTTGGCCTTCTTCATCACCAGTTGAACCTTCATAAACTAACGGCGCATCCATGATTGGAGTGGCAGGGTTGAATCCCTTATCCAATGCAGAAGCGTAAACGATAGATTTAAAAGATGAGCCGGTTTGACGTGGAGCTTGGATTGCGCGGTTAAATTCACTTTTCGCAAAGTTTGTTCCGCCCACCATTGCCAGGACATCTTGAGAGTCTTGGTCAAATGAAAGCAAAGCGCCCTCTACCAGTGGCTCTTGATCAAGTTCCAAATCAACATACTTGTTGAAATCAGGAAGCTTCAGTGGAGGAGCCCCTTTTTTTGGAGTGATTGTGCGTGAAGGGGAGAACTTGTCTCCAGTTACTTTGACTAAGATTACGTCACCAATTTTTAAGGCATCAGACGGTTTTTTGATTGTGTTCAAATCATAACGTTTTTCAGTGTCAGGCTTTCTGGCCCAAGTCATCGTATCGAAGTCGATCAACCCTTGGGAATCAGCGATGCGCACGTACACTAAACCAGCAGCATCATCGATGTTTTCAACAACGCCTTGAACAGTGTCTTTGATTTTGATGTAAGTTGGCAGGAGTGGATGCTCTTTAGCGGCTTGTTCATCCAACTTAGGAACTAGGTCTGCGAACTTACCATCGGGTTGAATAATACGCTCGGGAGTAGAGTCACCGATAAGTTTTGTTCTAGTTTCTTTGATGAAGGTTTCGATATCAGCTTCACCAGAGATGTTTTTGATGGGACCGCGGTAACCTTGACGCTTATCCAATCCTTTTAGACCCGTCATAACAGATTCTTGAGCAGACAATTGTTTTTGCAGATCAAGGCTGGTGTGGATACGAAGGCCTTTATCCAAAACCATGTTTTCGCCCAATTGAGCGACTAGCATTTGGCGAATAGTTTCTAAGAAGAATGGAGCATATTCTTCGTAGTTTTCGCGAACATAAACTTTAACAGGCTCTTGGATTGCTTTTTCGGCTTGTTCTTTCGTGATGAATCCAACGTCAGCCATACGGCGCAAAACGTAGACTTGTCTTTCTTTAGCGCGAGTTGGATTGCGAACCGGGCTGTAAGCACTTGGGGCTTGTGGCAGACCCGCAAGGATCGCCATTTCAGAAAGAGTTAATTTTGCGACAGGTTTACGGTAGTAAGCTTGAGCCGCTTGTTCAACACCGTAAGCGCCCTCACCAAAGTAAATTTGATTCAAGTAAAGGAAAAGGATGTCTTCTTTCTTAAGATTTTTTTCCATTTCAATCGCAAGCATGATGTCGCGAAGTTTACGTGTCAGAGTTTTTTCTGACGAAAGCATCATCGTTTTTGCAACCTGCTGAGTGATTGTCGATCCACCTTGTACGGAGCGACCTGCGCGTAAATTTGCGAGAGCTGCACGGAAGATAGCTTGTGGATTGATACCTTTATGCTGGAAGAATTGATCGTCTTCCGCTGCTAAAAAGGCATGAACCAGATCTTTTGGAATTTTTTCGTAAGGAACCAACGTACGACGCTTGCGGAAGAACTCCCCAATTTTCTTGCCGTTGCGATCGTAAACTTGGCTTACAAGTTCCGGTTTGTAGTCTTCGATAGTGATAAGTTGCGGAAGACTTGATTTAACGGATTGATACGCGAGTACGGCACCGACGACACCAAGAACACACAAAGCGACGAATGCCAGGATGATTTTTTTTAACACGTTTTGGGGCTCCTTTAACGAAGCCCCATTCTAGCAGTGGGAAAGGTGAGGGTCTAGGGATACTAGCCCGAAGGCGAGGTCAGTTTATGATGCGCCTCTTTGAGAACCAGAACCTTTTTTCTGAGTACCAGTTCCACAAGTCTCATCCACATAACTTTGGATCTCGATGATCTGCTCATTTTTTGAGTTAATCTCATCTGAGATCGCCGAAGGAGTCGTAGTCGCACCTGAAGGTGGAGCCACGCCAAGGGAACTGATCGAAGTATTTAGACGATTGATCTTTTGGTTATATGAATCTTGCTTGGAAGCCAGTGACTTCAAAGTACTTTCAAGTTTTTGTTTTGCCGCCGTCATCTGACTTTGGATACTTTGCATTGTTTTTACCAAGTTCTGTTGGGCTTGGCTCTTTTTAGTGTCAGAAGCGGTCTGCATTTCTGTTAATTGTGATTGAGCCAAATCCAAAGTGTCTTGGGTTTGAGCCATAGACTCTTGAGTATCTTGGATTTGTTTGTTGATAAGGTCTTCTTCTTGCTTTTTAGATTCAAGCAAGGCCGTGCGTTGCTGGTCAAACGACGACATACAGTCATTCCAAGCAGCAATGAGGTCTGCTTCTTGGCGTTTAGCTTTCGCGATCATCGTATTTGAGCTTAGTCCAGAAAGAGTGCCTTGATAGTCCTTTTGCATTTCGCGGACTGTTTTCATACAAGCGCGTTTTCCAGAGGCATCGGTCATCGCAATAAGTCTTAAAGCTTTATCGCGTTGAGACGTGATAAGTGCGCCACGGCTCTTGAGCAAGTCAGTGCCTTGTTGGCGCAAACTTTCTTTAGCTTCATTCTGTGCTTTTTGGAAATCAGAAATTTGCTGACGTTTTTCTTCGTCGATATTCATGTTCTTGTCTTCAAGCTCCTTTTGGGCTTCATTGAGATCCTTTTGTAGATCTGTGATCTCTTTATTGAAGTCTTCTTGAGCTTTGGTTTGTTCGTCAGCAATATTCAAAAGTTTTTCTGAAGTGTCGTCTAGGTCATCTGTGTATTTGTCTTTTTTAGTAAAGTAATCTTGGAATGAATACTGTGGGCATGAGCTGCTGGCAGCATTGGACTGCCCCATAATACCTAACATATTGCCCATCGTAGAACTTGAACCGCCGGCCGCCATTGCAGCTGTGGAGTAAAGATTCAGACTACCGTCGCCACCAGCATCGCTAGCGCACGAATCAACGCGTTCAACACAGTTACGGCCTACGCCGCCATCTTTACAAAGTTTATTAAGATCGTCTTGGGCTTCGCGAAGGTCGTCGCGGTATTGCTTACAAGCATAGCGAGGGTCATAGTAACCGCCACCACTGCTGCTATTATTATTGTTATTCGAATTTGAATTGGAATTCGAAGAGCTGTTCTGTGCCAAAGCGACAGATGTCATTGAAAATACGAGGGTGAAAAAGATATTTACAGCTGTCTTTGTCGTATTCTGTGAAATTCTATCCATTTCATTTCCCCCTTGATGCTACTAATTGGTGCAATTGCAGTACCAATTATCGTCACTTTCGGGGGAAATTGAACGTCTCAATGTGAAACACTAGACGTTCATCGAGGGAGCTTTTCCATTAATTGATGAACCTGCTTGCAAACTTCCGCATGCGGAACACTTACGAGCCGCAAGTGGAATCGTCGTCAAGCATTCAGGGCATGGTTTGGTGGACGCAGTCGCTTCTTCTTTTTGTTTGAAGTGATTTGCTGCTTTAACGATCATGAAAATCGCAAAGGCAACGATCACGAAATCAATAACTGCATTCAGGAAAAGGCCGAAGTTCAATGTTGCAGCACCAGCAGCTTTTGCCGCAGCTAAGTTCGCATAAGATTGACCGTTCAAGGCGATAAACTGATTCGAGAAATCAATTTTCCCCATTCCCAAACTCAACACGGGCATCAAAACGTCACTTACAAAAGAGCCAACGATTTTAGTGAATGCAGCGCCGATGATGATAC
The DNA here is from genome assembly GCF_047306065.1 of Bdellovibrio sp. HCB209. GTDB lineage: Bacteria > Bdellovibrionota > Bdellovibrionia > Bdellovibrionales > Bdellovibrionaceae > Bdellovibrio. Next base: position 3,715,129 of record NZ_CP178618.1, on the reverse strand, counting down.
CGACTGCCAGATCCAAAACGTTGCCTCTCATTAAAAAGGCTTTAAATTCCTTCACCATAACCAAAATCCTTTCTTAGAATTTCGCGACAAGATTCAAAGTTGTTGTCGTTGTGTCGTACTCTCCTGCTGGAGGAGGTTCGTTTTGATATTGTAGCAAGTAAGCTAGCTTCAATGAGAAGATGGAATTTAACATAACATTGATGGATGCCTCAGTATTCACCAAGTAGTTATCTGGATTAGTCATATTCGGAAGATACTCAATCCAGTATTTGAATGATAATTCTTTGCCGAATGACTTATTAACTTCAGTGTAAAGTCTGACCATTTGATCGTAAGAAGTCCCAATTCCCACGTCTTGCATTTTTGAGTAACGATAACCGGCCTCTACAGACCAGTTAAAGCTGTCAGCTTTCGTCAGCCAGTATTTTAAACCCAAGTCAGTGGAATCACGTTGTACGTAACCCGCGTACACGTCACTTTCAATTTTTTGACTGGCAAACACACCCAAATAATCTGTCAATTCGCGATCATAACGAACGCCTGCATTCCAGTTACGAGTGCTTTCAACATCATTCGCTTCAGTGCGAATATATTGGCCGCTCAAGCTGTAGATATTCTTTTCTTGCTTGTAGGAAGCTTTAGCTTTGGCCGCGTAGTTTTCAGAATTAGAATTGCCAGTTACCATAATTGCACCAGCTTCAGCCTCGCCGGCAAAAGGTGGTGGAGGGTCGATCGGTGCAGGTGCAGTCACTTGAGCATTTGCGACTATCGACATAAGAACAACAACTGGAACAAATAGAATTGAAACGAACTTCATAATTAGTTACCTCCGTAGACATTAAGTATTGTTCTTGCCTGAAGAGTCAAAACACCACGCGTAGAAAAAATTGATGAGATCAGAGAGAAATTTTGCTAAATTGAAGTTCGAGGTTTGTGCGAATGCAAAAAGGTTTTAATTCAGATATCACAGTACGCGGACAAAAATATCACGTTCAAACGGAAGATTGGGGCATGGCGAACCCGTTCTTGGTGAGCAGGATTTTTTGTAATGGCGCTGTGCTAAAAACCATAAAAACACCGCACGACAAAGTTTTGCAAACTGGTTCCAGTCAGCATTCTGAAGCCATTAAGCAGGCCCTTCATCGCCAGCATTCAACAATCATTGATACCTTGATGTCGGGTGGGATGCCTTAAGGCTAAAACCTCGACTTCAGCCGAGTATAATTTGGTCGCTATCTTTCATAAGATAGAGAAATGATTGAATTCTCTCACGTCTACAAGACTTATCCCGGTCCCGTTCATGCCTTAAAAAATGTCGATCTGAAAATCGACAAAGGCGAATTTGTATTTTTAACGGGTCCAAGCGGAGCTGGTAAATCCACACTCTTCAAAATGATTTCTGCTTATGATTTAGCCACATCGGGTGATGTGAAGGTCGCGGGATACGATCTGGGAGAGATTCGCGATGGGCAAATTCCTTTCTTCCGTCGCAAGATTGGCGTGATATTCCAAGACTTTAAGTTACTGAAGGATCGCACTTTGTTTGAAAATGTGGCCCTGCCTTTGCAAATTCGCGGTGATAAAACACCTGCAATTCAGCGCAAGGTTTACGAGGTCCTAGAGCAAGTAGGCCTTGCTCACAAGCATGATCAGTATCCTGATTTCGTTTCAGGTGGTGAGCAGCAACGCACTGCCATTGCTCGTGCGATCGTGCATCAGCCGGGTGTGTTGATTGCCGATGAGCCGACGGGAAATTTGGATCCAAAACTCAGCGAAGAAATCATGGATTTACTAGAGAGAGTTTGCGCGCAGGGCACAACTGTTTTCGTTGCGACCCATGATCACGAGATGGTGAAGCGTCGTCATAAAAGAACTCTTGAGCTCAGAGAAGGCATCATCGTGGGGGACACGAAGTGAAACCTCCACAAAAAAATCTGGCACTGAAATTTTCGACTTTGATTGTTGCAACAGCGTGCTTTGTTGTTCTGAGCGCTTCTTTGCTATTGTCCAAAAACTTCAAAAATATTCTCACTCACTGGGGAGAAGATGTTCAACTGACTGTGTATTTGTCTGGGGATATCTCTGCACAAGGCCGTGATGAACTGGAAAAGTTTTTTAAGAACCACAAAGATATCGGCAATTATTCTTTGGTTACTCAAGAAAAAGCCCTGACGGATTTCCGTGCGCAACTTGCTAGTTATGCTCCTGATATCAGTCAAGATGAGGAATTACTAAAAATGATTCCCTCGAGCTACCAAGTGAAACTAAAAACAGAAATTCCCACAGATGCTCAAAGTCAGGTTCTGCAAAATATTGCAGCCGAATTAAAAGGTCGTTCGGGCATTGATGATGTAAGTTACGGACAAGACTGGGTCGAAAAATACGGTGCTTTTGTTTCTGCAATCAATCTGTCCTTAAATCTTGTCGGATTCGTAGTTCTTTGTGCTTCCTTGTTTGTGATGTCGAATGCGATCCGTGCCTCGGTGCAAGTTCACCGCGATGAAATCGTGGTACTTGAGATGATCGGTGCAACAGCTTCAATGATTCGTAAGCCTTTTCTTAAAGAGGGCGCATTGTTGGGATTCATGTCTTCAACTCTGGCTATCGGAATTTGTTTCGGTTTATATACTGTTGGAAAAAGCATCGTGAATACACGATTGAGCTTCCTAAGATTGGGTGAGCAGATGAGTTTCATCTCTCCTTGGATGGTTGCGACTTTAATCATCGGCGGAACTGTTATCGGTGCGCTGGGATCTTATCTATGTGTCCGTAGAATTAATGATGGTTACGCGGCTGCGGGTCAGAGGGCTTAAGATTTGAAACTGTCGATAGCCCTTGGGGCACTTTCATTCACGATTGCGTTTTCAGTAGCTCAGGCGGCAACGCCCGAGGCGACTCCTGTTGAGCAAGCGAATGAATTGTCGAAGGATCTTGAGGCGGCAAGACAGAAACTTGCCAATGTCGAAGGCAAGCAACGTCAAGTTCTGTCGGGCCTTTATCAAATTAATAAGAAAATTAAGAAAACTGTGACTGAGCGTGGATCTTTATCTCAACAGCGTGAGTTGTTGGAAGTGAATATCAAAAGTCTGACTGATAAAGTTGACGAGCTCGAATCAAAATCTAAATCGCAACGTGCCCAATTGGCTGAGCGCTTGAAGGCGATTTATAAATTGGGTGGACAGCCGCTGGCGCGCTTTATTTTAAACGCGGATAGTTCAGTGTCATTGGATCGAAATCTGAAAATACTTGGAATCGTTGCCCAAAGAGATCTGGAACTTATCAAAGGATACAGGCACGACGTCCAGGACCTTCAAACAAAAAGGAAGTCGTTGGCGCAACGCCTGGAAAGTTTGAAGTCAGTCGAAGAGAACATCTCTGCTCAAGAAAAGAAGCTCTTAGCTGAGCAAACTTTAAAAAGTAAAATCCTGGATGGAGTCCGCAAGAGCAAGCTGTTCGCGGAAAACAAGCTCAGCGATTTAAAAGAAAAATCAGCTCAATTTAATCTCGAAGACGCTGGAGTCATTGACTCACTTTTTAAACCTTCATTTTTGGATTCAAAAGGTGAGCTACCTAGACCCCTCGCTGGTGTTGTGACACAAAAATTTGGACTTATGAAAGGTAAGGATCACCCTTACACTCTATCAAGCAAAGGTATTTTTATCTCAGCGGCAAAGGGCAGTTCGGTGAAATCCGTTTTTGACGGAAAAGTAGCATATGTTGGTGAACTTCCTGGATTCGGAAATACAGTTATTGTCGATCACGGTGATCACTATTATTCTGTGTATTCGCATGCCGATGAAATCAAAGTGACAGAGGGTGAGGAAATTACTCAAGCCCATGTTGTTGCCACTTCTGGCGACGCCTCCGCGGATAATCCTGCGGGAATGTATTTTGAAATTAGACATTTTTCAGAACCGTACGACCCGCAACAGTGGATGAAAGGACTCTAACCACATGCAAAGAATCAAACGCTGGAAAACCTATATTCTTGGAGGCATTCTGCTTCTGGTCCTTTTTGTGATGGCTGAGACGGGTTTCCAAGTCCGTGCATTCGCTCAAGAGCGTTACGCTGATCTTCAGAACTTCTCAAAAGTTTTGAACTTGATTCAGCAATACTATGTTGAAGAAACAGACACTAAAAAACTAGTTTACGGTGCGATCAAAGGGATGCTTCGCGAGCTAGATCCTCACACGAATTTCATGCCGCCTGAAATTTTCAAAGATTTTGAAACTGAGACAAGTGGCGAATTCGGTGGTCTTGGTATCGAGATCTCAAATCAAAATGGCATTTTGACGATCATCTCTCCGATTGAAGATGCTCCCGCATGGCAAGCCGGTATTAAAGCCGGTGATAAAGTTATCGCAATCGACGGTAACAGCACAAAAGGCATGAGCTTGGTTGAAGCTTCTCAATTTATGCGCGGTAAAAAAGGGACTAAGATTGTTTTGCGCGTAGTTCGTGAAAACGAAGAAAAACCTCGCGATATCACAATCACTCGTGGTGTTGTGAAAATCAAATCTGTGAAATACACAGACATGGGCGATGGTTTTGCTTACGTGCGTATTACAAGCTTCATCGAAAACACGGCAAAAGATCTGGAAACTGCGATCGTAAATCATCAGAAGAACAACAAAGGAAATGTTGCGGGTCTTCTATTGGATCTTCGCAGAAATCCGGGTGGTTTGTTGGATCAAGCGGTTAAAGTCAGCGATATGTTCCTTAAAGAGGGCGTGATCGTTAGCACTATCGGTCGTAACAAAGCCGAAAAAGAAGTAGCGATGGCTTCTAAAAAAGGTAAATACACGAATGTTCCGGTTGTTATCCTGGTGAATGAGTACACGGCTAGTGCGAGTGAGATCGTTTCCGGTGCGCTTCAAGATAACAAACGCGCCCTGGTTGTTGGCCAAAGAACGTTCGGTAAAGGTTCCGTTCAATCGGTTATTAAGCTTGGGGACGGTTCCGGTCTGAAGCTAACAGTTGCTCGTTACTACACTCCAAGTGGTGTTTCGATCCAAGCTGAAGGTATCCATCCTGACGTGGAAATCGAAGACATCGATCCAGAAGTATTCTCTAAGTCGATCCAAAAACAACAGTCCACTCGTGAGGGTGATATCGCTGGTCACTTAAAAGGTGATAAAGAAAAAGCGGCTGAGAAGTTGGATGTTAAGAAGGGTGCAGAAGAAGGCGCCTTGGCTTGGTGGAAAGATGTGGGGTCGAAAAAAGACGAAAAGCTGTCGCCTCGCGACAACATCTTGAAGAAAGATTACCAAGCATATCAAGCATTTAGCTACCTTAAGGCGTGGAACACTATGAAGGGTTTGACGCGCTAGTTATTGATTCCAGAAAATAGGGGCCTTACTCTACTGCAACTTTAGCAGGCGGAGGGGCCTCTTTGTTTAAGAATATACTCACATTATTATGCGCAAGCGTAGCCGGTATCTGTGTGGCTCAAGCCTCAGAGACTGTGGGTTTTTCTACGGGCAATCAGTTCAAAGCAACTCCCATTGAAGGCCAAGTAGTTGTGACTTGCGAAGGTTTCAACGGCGGTGGCGCTGCTACTTTCACATGTCGTGATGTCGTTCTTGATCCTGTTTCATATGATTTCTTTGTAGGTCCTAGGGATGCTCGCGCTGTTCGCTATGAACTTCGCAACGTTCGTGAAGACGGTTCAACGCGTACAAAAGAAGACGACTATGACGGCGCTCGTGGCCGCAGTGGATCTGGGATCAATCTTTGGATTTCCACGATCTTCCAAAAACCGTTGCTAGCAGCGGGTAAAAATAAAATCAGTTATGCAGTTTACGCCGACAACAATCGCGAACCTTTGAATCGCGGTGAGTTCACAATCAACGTGGCTCGCAGCTCTGCTCGCGTTTGTCCAACAACTCATTACAACTCCGCTGACGTGAATGACTGCAACAGCCAGTACTCCGTTTGCCAACGTTACTTCCAACAATTCAACAACTGCCGATAGGATTTGAGCGGTAACGTTTCTTCTGCGTTGCTGCGTCGTCGACGTACTATTAGTACGCCTTCCTCCTTGCGTCTTGAATAAACATTACCGCTGAAATCCTATGAAATTTAACAATTGTGTTTAGCAGGCATAATTAAAGAATGCTTTCGGTGAGGGCGTTGATCTCGTATCATTTTTCTTCGGGGAGAAATGTTATGAGAAAAATACTTTTGCTTTCACTACTTGTTTTATCAGCGTGTGCTTCTCAACCTAAAAAGACTGAACCGGTTGAGGCAAAGCCGATGAAGGGCTTCGATGCGGAGCTTACTCAGTTCAATTATCCGTTTCCGGTTTCATTCTATTCATTCCGTGCGCAAAATCAGGATTTAAAGATGGCCTATATGGATGTGTCTCCTGATAAGGGCTCTGACAAAGTCATCGTGCTTTTCCACGGCAAAAATTTTTCCGGTTACTATTTTGAAGACATGGCAAAAGTTTTGGTCGGTAAAGGCTACCGCGTGATCATGGTCGACCAAATTGGTTTCGGTAAATCCACAAAACCTGAGATGTTCCAGTACTCTCTTCATGCACTGGCATCGTATTCAAAAATGTTGATGGATAATCTGAAGATCACAAAGTTCCAACTCGTGGGTCACTCTATGGGAGGCATGCTCGCAACAAGATATGCCCTAATGTATCCGGATGACGTTACGAAGCTATTCATGATCGATCCACTGGGCTTAGAGGACTGGAAAACTCTGACGACTTACAAAAGCGTTGATCAGCTTTATGCTCAAGAGCTGAATGGTTCGATTGAAAAAGTTAAAAACTATCAGCTTGAGTACTATTACGACGGCAAATGGAAACCAGAATACGATAAGTACCTAGTTCCGGCGCAAGGTTGGTTCGATGGACCAGACAGCGCACGCTTAGCATGGACGTCAGCTTTGACATCAGAGGCGATCTTTACTCAGCCGGTGTACTATGAATTCAAAAATCTAAAAATGCCGACAGTTCTAGTGATCGGAACAAAAGACAAAACAGCAATCGGCAAAGCCTGGGCACCTGAAGAGAATAAAAAGAAAATGGGCAACTACCCTAAGATGGCCAAAGACGTGATCAGCAAAATCAAAAAAGGAAAGCTGATTTCATTAGAAGGCATGGGCCACACCCCATTCATCGAAAACCCAGAAAAATTCTGGAAAGCCTTCAGCCCGCAACTTTAAAGGTACGTCCTTACCTGAAAAGGTACTTCCTTACTTGATCAATGGAAACTCAAGCTGGCGTCTTTTGGCTTCAGCTTGGGTCTCGGAGAAAACTGTTTTTCTCAACGCGATTCGAACTTTAAATCTTTGATCCGGATCAAAGCTCTCACTGAGCCATCCCCTAAAATTTGCTTCATCTTGAGGTACACTAGCAAACCATTCATTCATCGGCGCAGTCTGAACTTCTGGTTATTCAGAGATAGAAATGGATATGTGAATACATTGCTGGAGATGCCGGCGGCCACCGGATTTAGTGCAACATACTTATAAGCCGTTGCGAAATGATCAGGATGTTGCAAAAGACACGCTTTATAAACTCCACCGAAAACGTGATTAATCTTGTTTGCCCGGTGATTGATGTTTTTACTTACCGTTTTTTGAAGCCAACCCATAACCTCACCTAGGTTATGCTGGGGGGAGCACTGAGCAATCATATGATAGTGGTTGTCCATCAGGACAAATAAATAGACCTGGAAACCGAACCGCTCACTTGCTTCATTGAGGCATTCTTTGAAAATAAACCAAACTTCGGGCTTTGGCAGATAGAACCATTCCTGATTATTCGATCTTGCAAAAACATGATAAGGATTTTCGTGCGTATATATGAGTGGTTTTCTTGGCATCCACTCGTGATGTGCAAGACATTATCCATCGTGTGAAGTGATTGAATCGTTGTACGCAGGTAAGGACGTACGCTTTTCGGTAAGGCCGTACCCAAAGAAAAAGGCTCTCTTGCGAGAGCCTTTTTTAGTTATTCAACTGTCAGAAGAACAATTAGTTTTGTTCGTCTTTGAATGTGCCGGCTGGAACTTCTTTAACTTTTACAGTTTTGTTCAACAACGCGATCACTTTTTCTTCAGTGATTTGGTAAGTAAGACGGCTTGATTGATCTGGACGGCCGTAGAATTCTTTAATACGAGAAACTTCGATATTAGTTTGTTTTGCAAACTCTTCGAATTTCGCATCTAGGTCTTCTTTTTTAGCGAATAGATCATGTTGTTTTGCAATAGCATCAACCAAGAATGAAGATTGGATCATCTCAGTCGCTGTGTTTGTGAAATCAGCATCCCATTTTTGAACGTAAGAAGCGAAATCGTTTTCGCCCATGCCTTGATCAGCCATGCGTTTTTTGAAGTCTTCAACCAATGAAGCTTTTTGCTCTTTCAACAAAGAAGGAGGAACTTCAACTGGGTTTTCTTTAACCAAAGTCTTCAAGATACGGTTTTTGAAACCATCTTCGATACGTTTTTTATCGTTTTGCTCAAGGTCTTCTTGGATAGTTTTTTTCAACTCAGCCAAAGACTCAGGTCCACCCAAAGTTTTGATGAACTCATCGTTCAACTCAGGCAATACTTTTGCTTTGATTTCTTTCAAAGTAACTTTGAACTCAACTGGTTTACCAGCCAACTCTGCAGAGTGGTATGGATCTGGGAATTTCAAAGTAAGAGTTTTGTTATCGCCTTTTTTCATGCCGATAACGCCTTCTTCGAAACCTTCGATGAATTGGTTAGCACCCAACTCAAGGTTGTGGTCTGTGCCAGCACCGTTTTCAAGAGGCGCGCCGCCCATGAAGCCAGTGAAGTCTACAACTGCGATATCGCCTTTTTTAGCAGCGCGATCTTCAGTTACAGTTTCGAAGTTTGCGCGAGAAGAGCGGATGTTTTCCAAAACTTGGTCCACTTTTTTAGCGTCGAATTCGAATTTTTCTTTTTCTACTTCCAAACCTTCATACTTTTTCAAAGTAATTTCAGGGCGAACATCAAATGCAGCAGAGAAAGAGAAGTCTTTGTTCTCAGTCACGTCAGCAAATTCAAATTCAGGGTAGCTGATAGGATCAAGTTTGTGCTCTTGCAAAGCTTGAGCGTAATGTTTTTGAACTAGGTCTTGAACTACGTCTTGCTTAACGCGATCACCGTACATTGATTTGATCGTGTTCAATGGAGCTTTACCTTTACGGAAGCCTTTGATTTCCACGTCTTTTTGGATGCTAGTGAATACTTTATTGAAAGATGCTGTAACAACTGCAGCTGGAACTTCAATATTCATCTTTCTTGAAAGGTTAGAAACCTTTTCTACGTTTGATTTCATGCGTTTACTCCTACATGTTAAAAGCCGTCGGATAGTAGGTTATGCCCTCTCTGAAGGCACCTTATAATGCTTTGCGTAATGCCTATATTTACAAGCTCAGAGACACTTTAAGAATCTATGAAACAAGAGATTCATTTTGTGACTGGAAAAGGCGGAGTTGGTAAGTCGGTTATAGCCGCGGCTCTTGCTCTTAAACTTTCAAAAAAAGGCAAAAAAGTTCTTCTGGTGGAGCTAGGGGATCAGAGTTTCTTCAAAGATTTCTTTGAGTTAGCTGATGTTTCTTTTCAACCTCAAGAAGTTAAGCCGAATCTTTCGCTAGCTCTATGGACGGGGGAGAGTGCTCTGCGTGAGTACGCCCAGTACCTGATCAAGGTGGAAAGCCTGGCGAAACTTTTCTTTGATAACGCCGTGATGAAGGCGTTTATTAACATCGCACCGGGTCTTCCGGAGCTGGCGATGCTCGGAAAAATCACTTCGGGTCCCCGAAAATACGGCCCGCCCATGAATTACGATTGTCTGGTTATCGATGCATTTGCGACCGGCCACTTCAAAGCTTTGATCGAAGCACCTCGCGGAATGGCTCAAGCTGTTCAGATCGGACCCATGGGCGAGCAAAGTCGTTCGATCATTTCTGTACTTAAAAATCCCGAAGTGACCAGCTATCACATTGTTTCGCTGCCGGAAGAATTGCCGTTGAAAGAATCCACGGAGCTTGCCGAAGTTTTGAAAACAGAATTGGATGCTGACGCGGAACTTGTGATGAACAAAGTTTTGGATGTGAATATTCCACGCGAGTCTTTGCAGCAGGCAGAGTCAGCAACCACGTCTGACTTGGGATTGTTCGCGCAATACATCGAACAGCAACTGGATCGCCAGGCGCAAATGATGGACCAGGCGAAAACGAAATTCAAAAAGATCACCAAGGTGCCTTTATACTTTGAAACAGATCCGTGGAAACTCGTTGAAAAAGCTATGGAGAAACTTCCATGAGCCGAGATCTTTTGAAAGACGCAAAAGTTTTAGTCTGTGTGGGAAGTGGTGGAGTTGGTAAAACAACCGTTGCCGCTGCTATCGGTATTCTTGCCGCCAAAGAGGGTAAGAAAGTTTTAGTCCTGACGATTGATCCGGCGAAACGCTTAGCCCAAACATTAGGAATCGAAGGCACGAATGATGTGACGAAAGTTCCAGGGCAAAATTTCAAGGGCGAGCTTTACGCCTCTGTGATTGATCACAAAAAAACTTTCGATGATTTCGTCGAAAGAGCCGCGCAAAAGTCAGAAGCTGTTCGTAAGATTTTTGATAACAGTCTCTATAAACAACTTTCGACAAATTTAAGTGGTTCCCAAGAATTTACGTCCTTGGAAAAGCTTTATTCAGTCTACGAATCAGGTAAGTTTGACCTGATTATTTTAGATACTCCGCCGACTAAGCACGCTCTGGATTTCTTGAAAGCTCCGCAAAAATTAGCGGCCCTTTTTAGTGATGGAGTTGCTAAGTGGTTCCGTGATCCTGAGGGTAAAAAATCAGGGATCTTGGGTCACTTGATTCAGGCGGGGACTCGTCAGGTATTAAAAGTTTTAGAAACCTTGACGGGATCTCAGTTCATTCGTGAATTGGGCGATTTCTTTATGAATATCGAGCAGTGGCAGGGCAAGCTTTTGCAAAGAACCACCGAAGTTCAACGCATGCTTGTGGCGCCAACAACGAAGTTCTTTTTGGTCACAAGTTTCGATCAGGCAAAACTTAAAGAGGCTGAGTACTTTTCGAGAGAAATCCGCAAGGGTGGGTACAATCTAGATACGGTTATTTTGAACCGAGTTTTCCCGCATTGGCTAGACCTCCGGGTAGGTTATGAAGGCGGGACTGCAGAGCAAGGCTTAGCGGACTTGTACATGCAAATGAAGACCTATTACAATCATAGGGATGCGATCTATCGACAATTCGAAAAGAAGATGTCGCGTGACGCTCGAGTTCTGCGCATCCCGGATTTAGTTAAAGATGTTTCAGATCTCTCAGGCCTTGAAGAAATCAGCACCCTCATTACTGAGGAGGAGAAGCCCGCATGAAAAAGGTGATCAGCCTGTTACTTTTCGTTACTCTTGCAGGCTGTAGCTATTTTCAAATGGATCGAAGTGAAGAAGCGGCTCTTCAGAATAAACGCCTTATAGAAGAGCGTGATCTTCATACGGCACAAGAAACACTTGTCGCAGGAAATTTCGCGCAAGCGCAAAAGCAGTACAAACTTTTCCAAGAAACATATCCAGTCTCTAGTTTTTATCAGGCATCTCGTATCGGTGAAGCCCAAGCTCTTGAGGGTCAAGGCAAGTGGGTGGAGGCGGCGGCGATTTATCGCGATGTGATTTTAAAGACACGTAATCTACAACCGGATATCGCGGCTTTGGCTTTGTACAGAAATTCATTCTGTGAGGAAGCGTTGGGCGATGATCAAAAGACCGTGGCAAATTTGCTAGAAGCTCAAAGCCTGCGCACGGCTTTGCCTATGACTGTTGGTTACGCAGAAATTCCGGCAAGACTTGCCTCGGCTTATAGCAGAATTGGCCGTGAAAAAGAGGCCAATAAGTATTTGAATGAAGCTGAGCAAGGTATCGCAAAAATCCGCAAAGAAACCGACCCTGCGAAGCTTGATAAAGATTGGCTGGTAAAAACCTACGTGCAAATGGGAAGCGTTTCCACCAACCAGCTGTCAGCCGAAAACTTTGAATCCTTTGTGGCCTCACAGAAATACGTACAGATTTACCTTATCCGTGCGTTGGAGTTAAACAACAGCCGCTGGTCTCCGACGGCTCTAAAACAACTTCAGACCACGTACAATGAGTTGTACTTGCAAGTAGAAGCGGTTAAACAAAACCGCAGTCAGCAGGCGAACTTAGGCGGTTCGTTGGTTGAATTGATTGATAGCGCAGAATTATATCGCCCGTTAGCTGGACAAACTCCCAACAGTTATCAGATTGAGTTTTTCACATTAACAAGCGATATACGTAAAAAAACAGAAAGACTTCTGTATCAGGGCCATGAGTCCATGGGTCTGACGGAGGAGTCTAAGAAACTGAACAGCATTAAAAGATCAGGCCGAACTAAGGCGGATGCATTATTACCTGAGGAACAAGGTTCTTCTAAAAAAATGCCTTCAAAGCCAGCAATTGGTGAAGATCCGAATTTGTAGTTGAGATTTTTAAGGAGAATCAATGGCGAAGCTCACCCTTCACAAACAAACACTCGCCAACATGAACGAGATTTGTACTTGGTTTACAGCCAAGTCCAAAGAATTTAAACACCCGATCTATTCCAGTTACGATATCCGTGACTCTGGTTACAAGATTTCCAACGTAGATGCGAATATCTTCCCAGCGGGATTCAACAATATCTGCCCAACGGATAAAGAATCTTCCGTAAGCTTGATGAATAAATACATTGTGAATCACTACGGGGAGAAGATTAAAAAAATTCTTCTGGTTACTGAAGAGCACACGAATAACGCTTTCTATTGGGAAAACGTATTCACCATCAAATCCTTGATTGAAGCCTCTAGCATTGAAGTAAAAGTGGCGATCCCACGTGAACTTGAACAGCCTTTGCAAATCACGAGCTCTGCCGGAAATGAAATCACTCTTCATTCCGCATTGATGAACAGCAGTTTGATGAAAGAATTCAAACCAGATCTTATCATCAGCAACAATGACTTTTCTGAAGCCTACGAAGAGTGGGCAAAAACAGTGACAGATTTTCCGATGAATCCACCGCGCGAGCTGGGTTGGTATCAACGTAAAAAAAGCACGTACTTTAAGTACTACAATCAGTTGGTTGAAGAGTTCAGCGCGATTGCCAAAATTGATCCGTTCCTAATGACGGTCGAGACAGAACTATTCGAGCATTTTGATATCGCCGATGAATCCAGTCGCGCAGCTTTGGCTGAGCGTGTGGATGCGATGCTCGCTCGCTTAAAATCCGAATACCAAAAGCGTGGTATCAATCAAGAGCCGTTCGTATTTGTAAAAAACAATGCGGGCACATATGGCTTAGCAGTGATCCGCGTGGGTTCTGGTGCTGAAGTTAAAGAGTGGAGCTATAAATCACGTAAAAAAATGAAAGCGGCCAAAGGCGGCCGCGACGTTGAAGAAGTGATTATCCAAGAAGGTATTCCTTCCATCGTTGAAGCAGACGGCGCTAGTGCAGAACCAGTTATTTATATGATTGGTAGCGACTTAGCGGGTGGCTTCTTAAGAACTCACTCTGAGAAAAGCTCCACTGAGAGCTTGAACAGCCCTGGCGCAGTTTATAAGCGCCTGTGTGTTTCGGATCTGGCGATCAATACGCCAGGATGTCCTCAAGAAAACGTGTACGGTTGGACAGCGAAATTAGGTCTTTTAGCGATCGCCCATGAGGCTCGCGAGCTTAAGGCAGAATTCAAAGGCTACACGTAAATCACACCAGTTTTCGTCCCCTGTCATAGTTTTAGACAGGGGATGTTCCACCAGTCTTCATTAGTTAAATCTGAACAGGGTACGGGGCTTGCTCTTAAAGTCGATGGATTATCACGACTGAGGAGTGCCTATGAAAATCTCGACACAAATTCGTATGATGGGTCTTTCTGTATTGGGTCTTATGGCGGCAATGCCAGCAATGGCCGGACAGGTTTCTGGAACTATCGGGGTGTCGTTAACGATCATCGATGCGGGTCAGTCCTCTACGGAAGGCTTTTCCTCAAATCCTGCTGACTATGCTGGCGGCAGATATATCAGTGCTCTGACGGATGCTGCTAACGGTGAAAAAGTCGGTATTTATCTAAATGGCCAACAAGTTGCTTCAGCGATTTCAAATGATGGCGTGATCAACTTTGCTTTGAACGCCAAAGACACAAGCCAAATGAATGTGACGTTAAAATCCCAAGGTCGCGAAGTCCAAGTACTTCACGCTGCTTACCGTGCTCGCAAAAATGCCCCGGTTCCACAAATGGTCCTAGACCCGCAAGTTCGCCAAATGCAGGTTCCCGTAAGAAATGCAGATGGTTCTATGGGAACTCAGGCCATTTCAATCAAAAGTGTGATCGTTACCTACTAGACGATAGACCTGACTTAAAACAGAAATAGCGAAGCCCGCGATATCCCCATGTTATCCTGCATGTAAGAGGAAACTATATGCAAAAATTTGTGGGAGTCTTCGGGCTTTTATTTGTCTGCTTTGGTGTGGGCTATTACACGGTTCACAGCAATACGGATGTGAATTATATCGGTCGTGATCCTGCGGCTGTCAGAAATAATTTCGACTTTTCAAATCTATCAGGCGAAAAACTGCAAGACGCTGTTAAGCAAAGACTGGTAACAGGCTTTGAACTTAAAAAAACTCCTGAAGCATCTGGTTTTTCTTTGGGTCATTTCGTTTTCGTCGATCAATACGGACAAAAGAAATTCGCTTGCCAAGAATTCAGCAGAGTCAGTTTAACATTTGAAGCAGAAGGTGTCTCTGTTTCTGGTGATAAGCCATCGATGGAGCTTGAAGGCACTTGTGAGTTTTCTAAAGACACTGCGAAGATCAATCCATTATGGTTGCCAGTTGCAAAGATTTTGGGAGAAAGACCTGCTGACGGCGAATTTCAGTTCAATGAAGGTTCTGGCGTCGTGGTAAGATTCGCAAATCTTCCAGATCATTGGCCTAAAACTTGGTTGCTAAAATCTGTGCGCATGAAAAACCTGAACAGCACAGACCTAGTTATCGAAAGCAACGAGGTCGCTCGTTATCTTGGTCACCCAGTAGTTCTTAATTTCTAAAGTTCGCGCTCAGGAATAAATACTGACATTATCGAAACCTTCACTCTTTGCCACCAGCTTGTTTCTGGTTCAGAAGTGAAGGTTTTTTTGTGCCCGCTGTTGAACGTCGTCCACACAAGATTGTCTTTTTCATCCAAGGTCAGATGAAATGCCACCTCGTTCAGATCATCTTTCAATCTGTGAGTAAAATCCTTAGCCATTTCCTCGCTGTCGACGACAACACCCATTTCGGAATTTAAATAGGCCGAGCGAGGATCTAAGTTCATAGATCCAACAAAGATCATTCGCTCATCAAAGAGCATGGTCTTTCCGTGAAGTCCCGCATGCGAACCGCTTGATCCCCAAGTGCGTTTTGCCTTCTTTTTATCGGGCTGTATTTTCGGACGAAGCTCATAGAGCTCTACCCCGCCACGGATTAATTTTTTTCGATATCCTTTATACCCACCGAATACGCCGCTCACATCACTGGATGCTAAAGAGTTCGTAAGTATAACGATGCGAATGCCGCTGCTGACTTTTCCGGTCAGGTATTTAACCCCGCCATCAAGGGGCACAAAATATGGGGAGACCATAAAGATCTCTTTAGTGGATTTTTCTAGATAGGGACGAAGTTGAACGTGAAGATTGTCGTCTTGTTCATTTGCGGGTTGGCGCAGTTTTTCGGGAGTATCATAAACCACACGTCCTTCGCCCCAGAATGTTTTGATAGATCCTTTGGCGAAATCATTTACGAGCTGGCTATCTTTAAGGCCTCGCGTGTAGGGAGTGCCAAGGGCTTTTTGCGCGGCTTCCGAAAGGAGAGTTCTTATCTTGGTCAGATCTTCTGGCGCAGGATTTTTCTTAACTAAGGATTCGATCGGGTAGGCGAATTCGCTATTCCAATACAAATCAAACTCTTTAGAAAGGCTTGGAACGACAGGGCCGATTGTCCACAAATCCAAATCACCAAAGTTCATTTCATTGCTAGCAGAGAAGTATTCGTCGCCAATATTTCTGCCGCCAACGATTCCGACCTCGCTATCTGCGATGATCACTTTGTTGTGCATGCGGCGATTTACTTCCTTCAAGCGACCGATCTCAAAGATCTTCCATCCTCTGCTAGCGAAAGGATTGGCCATGCGAATTTCGATCTGCGGATGGCTGGCTAAAACGCGCAACTGCTTTTCAAATTTTCCAGAGTTCAGATCATCCAATAGAACGCGGACGCGAACACCTCGATCTGCGGCAAGCAAAACCTCATGAAGCATGAGGTTGCCAGTCATGTCGTTATTCCAAATGTAGTATTGCAAATCCAGCGACTTTTCCGCAGTTCGTATAGAGGCGATTCTAGCAACGAAGGCGTCCTCGCCAGAAAACAGAGGGTGAAATCCCGACTGATCGTGATGTCCCTGGAGTTTCGATTTTATATACTTTGACAGAGAAGTATTGGGGTCTGGAGGCAGACTAGTGCTCGGTGTTCTTTGCACATCTTTGGGCAAAGTCGCACACGATATAACGATCATCGAGATCGCAATCCATTTGAGATAAGAGAGAGCTCTAGTCATAGGTTATTATCATTGTGATCCTAGAGAGCTCGAAAGGTCTAATGATAAAAAACAAAAGGCCCTGGTAAAACCAGAGCCTTTAATTTTCTTAACGAAAGTTTGATAGAAACTAAACGTATTGTTTAGCTACTTCAACAAATGTACGGATCATCGCACCAGAAGCACCTTTTTTAGGAGCATACGGAAGACGATTGCCTACAGCCCAACCAGTACCAGCGATGTCGAAGTGAGCCCAAGGGATGCCTTCGCCAACGAACTGCTCAAGGAATGCTGCTGCAGTTGCAGAACCAGCACCTTTACCAGAAGAGATGTTAGAAAGATCAGCGTAAACGCCTTTCATGTCTTTCAAGTGGAAATCTGTCAAAGGCATGTTCCATACCCATTCACCAGATTGAACAGCTGCTTTTTCAATTTTAGTTTTCAAAGCAGAGTTGCGAGTGAAGTAACCAGTGTGAGTGTTACCCAAAGCAACAACCATCGCACCAGTCAAAGTTGCAGCGTCACAGATAACTTGCGGAGCAAGTTCAGTCGCGTATGACAAAGCATCTGCAAGGATCAAACGACCTTCAGCATCCGTGTTGTTCACTTCGAACGTTTTACCGTTACGAGCCGTGTGAACGTCACCTGGCTTAGTCGCAGAACCGTTGATCAAGTTTTCAGTAGAAGCTACCAAACCAACTGCGTTTACTTTCAATTTCAATTGAGCGATTGCAAGCAAAGTACCGATTACGTTTGCGCCACCGCACATGTCGTATTTCATTTCTTCCATACCTGCGCCTGGCTTGATAGAGATACCACCGCAGTCGAAAGTTAGACCTTTACCAACGAAGCAAACTGGCTTTTTAGAAGCAGCTGCACCTTTGTATTCCATGATGATGAAACGTGGCTCTTGATCAGAACCAGCAGCAACACCAAGAAGGCCACCCATTTTTTCTTTTTTGATACGAGCTTTATCCCAAACTGTTACTTTCAAGTTTGTGATGCCTTTAGCTGCTGCCACCGCAGAGTCAGCAAGGATTGTTGGAGTCATCAAGTTACCTGGCATATCACCAAGGCGACGAGAGAAGTTAACTACGTTCGCTAGAACTGAGCCTTCGTGGAAAGCTGCTTTAACAGCTTTGTCAGCTGCCAATTTAGTAACGACGTGTACGTTCAATTCGTCTTCAGATTTTTTAGCTTTAGTTGTAGATTTCAATTCGTCGAATACGTAAGAAGTCAGAACCAAACCTTCAGCTACAGCTTTTGCGAAATCAGCTGCGTCTTTTTTAGCAGTTGTGATGCCATCAAAGTGCAAAGCAGCTTCTTTAACATTCAAAGCTTTGATTGCTTCAAGTGCCGAAGCAACAGATTGGCGAACAGATTCGTGTGTGATTTCGTTTTCTTTACCTAGACCGACAACAATAAGATGACGGTAGCCGCTGATATTGAATTCACGGAATGTGATAGCTTCTTGATGTTTCCCAGTGATTGTCTTTTCAGAGATTGAATCAACAAGTTGCTTGTTAAGCTCATTATGAGTCACTTTCGCAAGCTTATCTTTTTGTGAAGAAGCCTTTGAAAACACGACCAAAGCCGGGCAAGTCAAAGTATCAATATCTTTGTTCAGTAAGTTAAAAGCCATAGTAAACCTCTTAAAATGATTGTGTAATTCGGGCTTCGTTAGATGTAACATAGCACTCCTAGGGGTCAAAGGCTTTTTCATAAAGTCTTGCTGGAGTATTCCGATAGGTAGCACAGCATAAGACCTCAGCTACTTCGGCATGGCCCGAAGGGTACAGACAACTATTAGGAGACACCAGTGGCACTAATTCCTTACGTCATCGAGCAGACTTCCAAAGGCGAAAGATCTTACGACATCTATTCCCGCCTTCTTAAAGACCGTATTATCATCCTTGGTTCTCCGGTTACGGATGAAGTTGCCAATGCTCTTATTGCGCAGTTCCTTTTCCTGGAGTCTGATAACCCAGAAAAAGACATCCATTTGTATATCAATTCACCGGGGGGCAGTGTGTCTGCCGGCTTGGCGATCTACGACATGATGCAGTTCGTGAAGTGTGATGTGGCGACATATTGCATGGGTATGGCGGCTTCCATGGGTTCTTTGCTTTTGACAGCGGGAACTAAAGGTAAGCGTTATAGTCTTCCGAACACGCGTATCATGATCCATCAGCCGCTTCTTTCTGGCGGTGGTTTGTCTGGTCAAGTGACTGACATCGAAATCCACGCAAAAGAGCTTTTGAAAACAAAAGAAAAACTGACTCGTATTTATGAAACTCACACGGGCAGAGACTACCAATTCTTGAAAGATCAAATGGAAAGGGACAATTTCATGGACCCTTACCAAGCTAAAGAATTTGGTTTGCTTGACCACGTAGTAGAATCTCGTAAGGCGAAAAAAGGGTAATCAGAGATGACGACTAAAGACACTAACGGCACATTGAGATGCAGTTTCTGCGGTAAAGGCCAAAAAGAAGTTAAAAAACTTATTGCTGGTCCTGGCGTATATATCTGCGACGAGTGTATTGATCTTTGTAACGACATTATCGACGAGGAAAAAGAGAAAGAGACAGCCGTAAAAGGTACCTTTAAAGTACCGAAACCGTCTGATATCAAAACTTACCTTGATGATTATGTAATCGGTCAAACTCAAGCTAAGAAAACTTTGGCTGTTGCGGTTCACAATCACTATAAACGTGTGAACGCTATGTCTGGCGGTAAAAAATCTGCTGACGTAGAAATGCAAAAATCCAACATCCTTTTGATCGGTCCTACTGGTTCCGGTAAAACTTTGTTGGCGCAAACAATCGCTAAGATCCTTAACGTTCCATTCGCAATGGCGGATGCAACGACATTGACTGAAGCAGGTTACGTAGGTGAAGACGTTGAAAACGTTGTTCTAAACCTTCTTCAAGCTTCTGACTATGACGTAGAAAAAGCGCAAAAAGGCGTTATCTACGTGGACGAGATCGATAAAATTTCTCGTAAGTCAGAAAATCCATCTATCACTCGTGACGTATCGGGTGAGGGTGTGCAACAAGCCCTTCTAAAAATCCTAGAAGGTACAGTTGCAAATCTACCTCCGAAAGGTGGTCGTAAACATCCACAACAGGAATTCATCCAAGTGGATACTACGAACATTCTGTTCATCGTGGGTGGTGCGTTCGTTGGTTTGGATAAAATCATCGAAAGCAGAACAACGAATAAAACATTGGGTATCGCTGCGGAAATCCGCACAGCAACTGAAGCTGCACAAGCGGATCTACTTGCGAAAGTGGAGCCAGATGACTTGTCTAAATTCGGTTTGATCCCAGAGTTCATTGGTCGTTTGCCAGCGATCGCAGTTCTTGGTCAATTGGATGAAGATGCGTTGATGGATATCTTGGTTCGCCCTAAAAATGCGATCACTAAGCAATACCAAAAACTATTCTCATTCGAGGGTGTTGAATTGAAGTTCACGGAAAAAGCACTTCGTGCAGTTGCACAAATGGCTTTGAAACGTAAAACAGGTGCCCGCGGTCTGCGTGGTGTGCTTGAAACTGCAATGCTCGACATCATGTACGATGTACCATCTAAAGGTAACGTGAAAGAAGTGATCATCGATGAAAACGTGATCAATGATGGCGGCACGCCGATGATGGTTTATAAAACTGAAGAGGAAATGAAAGCTGAAGCTGAGGCAGAAGCTAAGAAAAGTTCCGCTTAGTTCTTAAAGCACAGATTAGAACAAAAAACCCAGAGAGTGATCTCTGGGTTTTTTATTTTTGCAGACTATGGAAGTTTGATAACCCACGCTTTTAGCTTCGCGCCTGGTACCATGGATGTCGTTGCCGACACTTTCACACCCTTCGGAAGATCTTCCAGCTGAGTGTTTTTGTAATCGATGTTGAAATCGACTTTCTTAGAGCGGTCATGAGGGCAAGTGAAGACACCTTTAAAGTATCTGCCAGCCGTCAAAACACCACGAGAGTTGTAGTAGAAATTGTTAGTCACGACGAAGTCACCTTGGCAGGTAGCATCTTGGTGGCCGTCTTTGTAGTAGCGAGTGATTTCGAACTCTTTATTGTTGATAACTTGGAACTTTAGGTAAGCCTTTTGAAACATGTAGGATGCTTCAACGTTATAACGACCGATAATATTATCTGCGGTAAGTGGCGTAGCAAATGCAGGAACACTTCCCGTGATCAGCAAAAGCGCGGTTAAAACGAATTTCTTCATTGGAATCCCCTCCTTGAATGTATAGAGCTTTTAACCAAATTTTAGTTCAAGGACAAAAGTAAATAGCAGTTTTGGTAGGATTACAAAGAAAGATTGAGGTCAGTCTTCAAGGCTTCGCCAAGTGCATGAAAATCAACAGGTTTACTTAAGAAGCGTTGCGCTCCTAGTTGCTCAGCACGGTTGCGAAACTCAGAGGATTCATAGGCGCTCACCACATAAAACGGCATCATAGGGTAAACTTTCCGAACTTCTTGGAGAAGTTCGAAGCCATCCATCTCGGGCATATTGATGTCCGACATGATGAGATCAACCTTGGGTGTATCGGCGATTCGAAGATAGTTCAGGCAGTCGATGGCACTCAGAAAGGAAACAAGTTTAACGCCGCCAAGAGCAGCAAAAAACTTTTTAAATTTCAGTTTGTAAAGCAGATGTGTGTCTGCTTCATCATCGACGACCACTATGTGAATCATGCATGAATTCTTTCGTGTACCATTGGTAGCGACATTACGAATTCAGTCCACTGACCAAACTCACTCGAGTATTTTAATGTGCCACCGTGCTTCTGCGCAATGTTAAACGCGACAGTCAGCCCAAGTCCAGCTCCTTCTCCAGGTGCCTTCGTTGTAAGGAATGGATCGAAAACTTTCTCTCCTAAGATCGATGGAATACCAATGCCGTTGTCACGAATGGAGATTTCAACATTGTCCCCACGGACAGCAGTAGAAATAGTCAGTTCGGGATCAAAGTTTCTCTCGGTTCCAACTTTCTTCTCAAGAGCATGGATGGAGTTATCAATGATATTTGACAAGGCTCTCATCAAAGAAGCGGAGTAAGTCTGTGCCTGAACGGATTCTGCCAAACGGTAGTTCACCTTTGGCGGAATGTAAGCAGAGCCCAACGCGCGATTAGCGATAGTTTGTTGGTACGCCTTTTTAACGACTTCGTTCACATCAGTTGGCTCAAGGATATCGCTGTCATAACCCGACAAGATCTGCATCGAGCGAACGATCTGATCGATACGCTGACTGTGTTTCAAGATAACACGACTGATCTCTCTGATTTCTTCGTTGTCCTCAGACTCACTTAAAAGTTCGCTGAAGTTCAAAACGAAGTTCAATGGATTGCGAATTTCATGGGCCACACTCGCAGTTAAGCTTCCTAGGGATGCCAGTTTTTCCTGCGCAACCAAAGTAGCCTGCATGCGTTTGATTTGTAGCATGGCTTTTTCCAAGCTTTGGTTTTTCGTCGTCAGCTCGCGCGTACGATTCATCACCTTGTGTTCCAGGGCTTGGTTTAACTGCTCGAGCTGCTGATTGGCCTCGAGGAGTTCTATTTTAAATTTATTGATAGAGTCGACCAAGATATCCAACTCATCTTTAACTTCACTTTGACGACGATTCAGGCGGAGCTCGCCACGAGTTCGTTCATCCGAAGTTAGGTATTCCACGATACGCTTTATGTGTACGACCACGATGCGGTTGAAGATAAAGTACAAGCAGAAAACAACGACCATGGTCTTTGCGGCTTGTCGAATGAAAATCCAGATCGCCTCGTGGAAATACTTTTCACGAAGATTTCTGACATCGAGCTCGACTTCCAAAGTTCCCAAAACTTCGTTGGTATTTTTGTGTAAAATTTCAAAGCTGCGGTGGCTTTCTTCAGCAGGATCGGTAACGCCAGTTTCGTAAATGGTCTTATTATCGGCCACCAATTTCAGGTAGCTCACACCTTGAAGGCGGCTTAGACCATCCAGCTGAATTTCAAGCAGGCGAGTGTCGTAAGACCACAAGTGCTCGGCCATGGAATCAAGGTAGGAGTTTTTAATGATCGAGAAGTTGTTTTGCAACTTATCGAAATCCTTCTGATAATCCAAAATTAGCTGACCCGCCGTTAAAACTAACGTGGCAAAAGAACTGACGGCCCAAGTCGCTATAAGCAACTTAAGACTCAGTGAATTTGTATGAGCCCATTTGGATTGTTCGCGTGTCACATAGCACTTATCGTTTAAGTTCGCCGAAAAGGGCATCAAAATGTGCTCGTAGGGTATTACAATTAGGAAAGAATCTCATTTCCGCTCGAAATCCATGAATTCTTTAGATCAACATTTCTGCCTCAAAAATGCACAAAATTTGAGCAGGCATATGGCATGCCAACAATTGCCAGAGGCCAGCTTCTTTTTTTCTCTCACATATTTACTTCCCAGCAATCGTACACATCGTTAAAATAAGGAAGGATTCGCTAAGGTTTTAACGGATTATTTAACCTGAATGAACATCCTCTTGTGTCCTAATACGCAAGAAGCTCGTTAACCCAAGGGAGGGAGAGGATATGAGCGAGGGAAAAGTCACACAACTACCGCTTTTGCCCCTAAGAGACCTCATCATTTTTCCACATATGATGATGCCTTTGTTTGTAGGTCGCGAAAAGAGTATCAACGCTCTAGAAGAAGCGATGGCGAAACAAACAGATATCGTTTTGGCAGCTCAAAAGGACGCTAAAACGAACAATCCCGAACCTAAGGATATCTTCGCGATCGGTACTGTAGGTACGATCATTCAGTTGCTCCGCTTGCCGGATGGAACTGTGAAGGTTTTGGTTGAGGGTAAACGTCGCGTAAAGATTAAGAATTTCGTAAACAACGAAAACTTCTTCATGGTGGCTGTTGAGTCCTTGGACGAAGACGGTACGAACATTGTTGAAGCCCAAGCGCTTGTACGCTCGGTAAAAACAACTTTCGAAACATACGTGAAATTGAACAAACGCATCCCACCAGAAATCTTGATGAGAGTTTCTACTATCGAGAATCCGGGTGAGTTGGCTGACATTATCGTGGCTCAATTGAACTTGAAGCTTGAAGACAAGCAGGCAGTTCTAGAGATCATCGATGCTAGCAAACGTTTGGAACATTTGTTGAACTTGATGACCGGCGAGATCGAAATCCTAGAAGTAGAGAAAAAGATCCGCACTCGCGTGAAAAAACAAATGGAGCGCTCTCAAAAAGAATACTATTTGAATGAGCAAATGCAGGCCATTCAAAAAGAACTTGGCGAGAAAGACGACTACCAAGCAGAGCTTCAAGATCTAGAGATCAAATGTAAGAACAAGAAAATGTCTCAAGAAGCTAAAGACAAAGTGATGAAAGAGATCAAGAAATTGAAGCTTATGTCACCGATGTCAGCTGAAGCGACAGTTGTTCGTAACTACATCGATTGGATCTTGTCACTTCCTTGGCAGGATTACTCCGAAGAGAAACATGACATCAAAAATGCTCAACGCATTTTGGATGACGAGCACTTCGGTTTGGAAAAAGTTAAAGACCGTATCCTTGAATACCTAGCTGTTCTTTCGATTTCGAAAGACATGAAAGGCCCTATCTTGTGCCTTGCAGGTCCTCCGGGTGTTGGTAAAACGTCTTTGGCGAAATCTATCGCTGAATCTTTGAATCGTTCTTTCGCACGTATCTCTTTGGGTGGCGTGAGAGACGAAGCTGAGATCCGCGGTCACAGAAAAACTTACGTTGGTGCGATGCCAGGTAAAATCATCCAAGCTTTGCGCAAGGTTGATAAAGGTAATCCACTAGTTCTTCTGGATGAAATCGACAAAATGGCGAATGACTTTAGAGGTGACCCTTCAGCAGCGATGCTTGAAGTATTGGATCCAGAGCAAAACTCTACGTTCCAAGATCATTACCTTGAAGTTGAATACGATCTTTCAAAAGTAATGTTCATCGCGACGGCGAACAGTCTTCATACAATCCCACGTCCATTGTTGGATCGTATGGAAATCATCCAGCTTGAAGGTTATATCGAGCAGGAGAAATTCAACATCGCGAAGTCCTACCTGGTTCCAAAACAATTGGAAAACCATGGTCTGAAAGATCACAAAGTTACGGTTAAAGATGAAGCTATCCGCGACATCATCCGCTACTACACAAGAGAAGCGGGCGTCCGTAACCTTGAAAGACAAGTTGCGAATGTTTGCCGTAAAGTCGCTAAAGATATCGTGATGAGCGAAACTTTGAATGACTTTAAATCCGAAGGCACTGGTAAAAAAGCGACTGCTAAAACAGCTGCTGCTAAAAAAGGTGCTAAAGGAGCTAAGACTTCTACAAAAGCTGAAACTGGTAAAAATGCAGGTTACGTTGTAACAGCACAAAAACTAGTAGAGTTGTTGGGACCTCATAAATTCAAATTCGGTCAAATCGAAGCTGAAAATGAAATCGGTCTTACAAACGGTATGGCTTGGACAGAAGTTGGCGGTGACTTGTTGGCAGTCGAAGTGAGCGTGGTTCCTGGTAAAGGTAAATTCACGGTTACTGGTCAACTTGGTGATGTGATGAAAGAGTCTTGTGCGGCAGCGATGAGCTACGTACGTTCAAGAGGTCCTTTGTTCGGTTTGGATAAAGAATACTTCGCGAACATCGACGTGCACATCCATTTGCCAGAAGGCGCTGTTCCTAAGGACGGTCCTTCAGCAGGTATCGCATTGACGACTTCAATCGTGTCAGCAATCACGAAAATCCCGGTTAAGCGCACTGTTGCGATGACTGGTGAGGTTTCCCTTCGTGGTCGTGTGATGGCAATCGGTGGTTTGAAAGAGAAAACTCTGGCAGCTCACCGTGGTGGCATCAAGATGATCATCTGTCCTAAAGAGAATGAAAAAGATCTTAAGGACATCCCGAAGGAAGTGATGAAAGACTTGAAAGTCATCCTTGTAGACCATGTGGATCAAGTGTTGATCAACGCTTTGGATATCAAAAATCCAAAAGAGATCTTCAAAATCCAAAAAGAACGTGAATTCGGCATCAAAGCCCAATACACGGGTCAACAGAATGTTGCCCACCACTAACGTGGTGAACAACATCCTGGGAAAATAGAAAATCGAAAATAGATTTGATGGAGGGCTGGTCGAGAGACTGGCCCTTTGTTTTTTTCAGGCGGATCTACCGCCTTGCTTTGGTGGGATTAGGATTTAGGTATCTTTCACATCGGAGCTTTTATGAAAGTCATCTTGCCCCTCGTGGCACCTCTCCTTTTCTTTTTTGTGGCCTTCGCCGCGCAAAAACCCGCTGATCAAGTTGTCCCGCAGAATCCTCAGGCCGAAGCTGCCTACGAAGAAATGCGTGCAACCTTTGGAATGATTCCGACTTTTATGAAGGAGTTTCCTCAAGAGGCGATTTCTGGCGCCTGGCAGGAATTTCGCGATATTCAGTTAAATCCAACAACGGCTCTAACACCGAAAACCAAAGAGCTAATCGGTCTTGCCGTGGCGGCTCAGATTCCTTGCACGTACTGTGTGTATTTTCATAAGCGTGCAGCTAAATTTAACGAAGCCACTCCGCAAGAACTTAACTATGCGATCGCAATAGCTGCGGATACTCGCAAGTGGGCGGCTTTCTGGGAGGGGTCTCCGATTCCATTTAATAAGTTTAAAATGGACGTCGATAAAATGATCTCGGTCTTAAAAACCAAGAAGCCCATGATCGTGAGTGAGAATACTCCGATTCCTTTAGTGGGCGATCCAGCGGCGGCATACAAGGACATGCAAAGCATGTTGGGGATCGTTCCAAATTTTGTGAAACCCTATGCAGCTAAGGGAATCGCTGGCGCGTGGAATGAGCACAAGATGCTAAGCATGAATCCGCGCTCACCATTGTCTCCCGCGACAATTGATTTAATCAGTCTCGCGGTGTCAGCGCAGTCCTCATGTCCATCATGTGTTTACATCTATACGGAATTCGCAAAGCTTCATGGCGCCAGCGAAGAACAAATCCGTGAAACGGTGGCTATGGCGGGACTCACCCGACACTGGAGTGCTTTTCTCAATGGCCTGCAACAGCCACCGAAGGATTTCGAGAGGGAAGTGGACCAAATTTTCGGTCGACTTGAGGATCAAAAAACTAAGATGAACAAACAGATTTCCTCGAAATAGCTTCTTTCGAGCATTGCCGATCCTGTATCCAGTCGTTATGATGGGCACCGATGAACACGAGTGCCCTTTTACTTTTATCTTCAGCATTCTTGCATGCCAGTTGGAATGCGATTGCGAAAACAACGAAAGACAAAGAAGCTTTTCTTTTTGTCGCAATGACAGTCAGTAATCTAATTATTGCGATCTCGCTGATATTTTTTACCGATGAATTTTCGGCGGGCACGCCCTTAACCTGGGCGATTCTTTCCGGTCTTTCTGAAGGCGCCTATTTCGTGACGCTGGCTTGGTCGCTTAAGCAAAGCCAGTTGGGTAAAGCCTATTCCATTATGCGTGGTGGAGCGATGATCTTCGTGTGGTTGATCTCTACGATGTTCATGGGTGAAACCGCATCGACATTGCAGACACTAGGCGCGGTCTTTGTTTTAGGTGGAATAGTTGTTTTAAGTTTCCCAAGTCTTGGGGAAAAGTCCGCGGAAAAGTCGGGATGGTTTGCAAAGGTGCCATGGGCATGGGTTTGCGCGATCTTTATTGGTGGCTATCACTTGAGCTATCATCAGGCTTTACATCACGGGGCTGAACCCAAAAGTCTTTTTGCAGTGGCAATGGTGATCTCATGGCCATTCTTGTGGCTCGCTATCACTGGTGAAAGAGTGCAGCGTGTGAAGCAAGTCGTGCGCAGTGAAAGTATTAAGGCCGTTGCTGCGGGTGTGGCCGCGAATATGTCGTTTGTGATTTTCTTATATGGTTTAAAAGTATCGGTGCCGGGATTTGCGATTTCTCTTAGAAATGCATCGATCTTTTTCGCTGTTCTATTTTCATTCTTCTTAAAAGAATCTTTGACCAGAATTCAGATTATGGGAGCTTTGGTCGTCGGAACAGGGGCTGTGCTTCTAAGTCTGTGAAGCACAACCCATGAAATTAGGCTAAGAATTTGGCGTGATGTTTGATGTGGCTTTCAATGAAAGTCGCAATAAAATAGTAGCTGTGATCATAATCACCTCTGTATTTTACTTCGACCTTTTGACCAACATCCAAACAAGCTTTTTCAAAATGGGGAGTTTGTAGCTGACCCTTTTCATAAAACTCATCGGCAAGGCCTTGATCGATCAAAATTGGATTTTCGTGACGAGCACCACTTCTCATAAGCTCAGTGGCATCGTATTCATTCCAAGTTGATTGGTCAGAGCCAAGGTATCCGGTGAAGGCTTTCTCGCCCCAAGGACACTTTGTTGGGTTTACGATCGGTGCAAAGGCTGAAATAGATTGGAACTTGCCGCTTTCACGAAGCCCAATAACCAAAGCCCCGTGACCTCCCATGGAGTGACCCATGATAGAGATCTTGTTTTTAGGAACTTGGAACTGCGCTTGAATCAAATCGAAAAGTTCTTCGCTGATATAGCTGAACATACGATAGTGATCACGATATCCGTCTGTTTTCGCATTCACATAGAAGCTCGCGCCCGAGCCGAAATCATAAGAGTCGTGCTCTCCCGGCAATTGTAAGCCGCGTGGAGAAGTGTCTGGGCAGATCACCATCAGTTGGTTATCTGCCAGATACTTCTGTGCCCCAGCTTTTGTGATGAAATTTTCGTCTGTGCAAGTCAGGCCAGAGAGCCAGATAACACAACCTTTCACCAAACCTTCGGGGATGAAAGTTGAAAACTTCATTTTAGTTTTGGTCGCAGCAGAATCGTGCTCCCAAAACTGAGTTTTTCCTTCGAATGTCTTATGCGACTTTAGAAGCTTTACTTCCATGGTCTCTCCTACATTTTGATAACAGAGCGGATACTTTTACCTTCATGCATATAATCGAAAGCTTTGTTGATATCTGCAAGTGGCATTTCAAAAGTTACCATATCGTCGATGTTAATAGCACCAGACATATATTGATCGACGTAACCAGGAAGCTCTGTGCGTCCTTTAACACCACCGAATGCAGAACCTTTCCAAACACGGCCAGTCACCAATTGGAATGGACGAGTGGAGATCTCCTGACCCGCACCTGCAACACCGATAATGATGGATTGGCCCCAGCCACGGTGAGCGCACTCAAGAGCCGCACGCATAAGAGCGGTGCTGCCCACACATTCAAATGAGTAATCCACGCCCCATTCAGTCATTTCTACGATCACCTGTTGGATAGGCTTATCGAACTTATTTGGATTTACGAAATCAGTGGCACCGAATTTTTCTGCCATTTCTCTTTTAGCGTCGTTGATGTCGATAGCGATAATGCGTGAAGCACCAGCCATTTTTGCACCTTGGATCACAGAAAGACCAATACCACCCAAGCCAAAGACAGCAACAGTTGCGCCTTTTTCTACTTTAGCAGTATTCAGAACGGCACCGATACCTGTTGTAACGCCGCAACCAAGCAAGCAGACTTTTTCAAGGGGAGCCGCTGGATTTACTTTTGCCAATGCGATTTCAGGAACCACCGTGTATTCAGCAAATGTTGAACAACCCATGTAGTGATGAATCATTTTGCCATCTTTAGAGAAACGAGAAGTTCCGTCGGGCATCAAGCCTTTACCTTGAGTTGCGCGGATGCGAACGCAAAGATTTGTTTTACCAGACAAACAGAACTTACACTCTTTGCACTCAGGAGTGTAAAGAGGGATCACGTGATCACCTTTTTTAAGAGTGGTAACGCCCTCGCCAACAGCTTCGACGATACCGCCACCTTCGTGGCCCAAGATCACTGGGAAAAGGCCTTCAGGATCTGCGCCAGACAGAGTGAAAGCATCAGTATGGCAAACACCGGTTGCCACGACTTTAACTAGGACTTCGCCTTTTTTAGGTCCTTCAAGATCTACTTCTTCGATGGAAAGGGGAGCGCCGGCTTTCCAGGCTACTGCTGCTTTGATTTTCATGTGTGGATTCTCCTTAAAAAGTTATTTTAGATGAAGGAATTATAAATAGCGTGTCTCACCTTGACCAGCCCAGACGAGGAACATTAATGTTTCCATATGGAAACAATCAGATCATTGCAGGGAATCATTGCCTTCGTCAAAGTAGCTGAAACGGGAAGCTTTTCCGAGGCCGCCACATCTTTAGGCGTTTCTAAATCTCACATCAGTAAAACCATCAGTCATCTCGAGGATGACTTGGGTATCGCTCTGTTTGTGCGCTCGACTCGCAAAGTTCAACTGACGAACATAGGAACTCGTTTCTTAGAAACTTGCCGAGACTCTTTGCAGAATCTGGATAGTGCTAAAAAAGAAATTCTAGATCTTTCGGAAACGCCTCGTGGTGTTCTTAGGGTCACACTGGCTGGAATCTTTGGCGAAGAATATATCGCGCCTGTGGTGATCGACATGGCGAAAAAGTATCCTGATCTAAAAGTAGAGTTGGATTTCACCACTCGCATCGTGGATTTGATCGCCGAGAAATTCGATGTCGGCATTCGTATTGGCCATTTGGAAAGTTCGTCGCTGGTCGCGCAAAAAATCGCCTCACGCATGGAATACGTGGTGGCTTCGAAAAGTTATCTGGCCTCTGCTCCTCCCTTAAAAGAGCCCCATGATTTGATTTCTCACAACTGCATCGGTGAACGCGGTTCGTGGAATTTCAAGAAACGTGGAAAAAATTTTCAGGTTTCGGTGAAAGGTAACTTTAAAACCAACAACCCTCGTGTCCTGCAAAAGGCTGCCCTGGCGGGTGTTGGGGTGGCAAGGCTTCCTGGTTCATATGCTTTCGAGGATGTGAAAAAAGGGAGGTTGGTTTCTTTGTTGGAGCCATTCAGCGAAGGAAAAAAAGACATTTGGGTGGTCACTCCGGTTCGCCATAAGCAAAACGTAAATGTGAAAACCTTTATTTCGGAAGTCAAAAAGCACCTCTCTCAAGAGGATGCGGACGTATTCTTTTAACCAAAGCGCCATTGACGCAAACCGCAATGTGAGGGTGGAGACGCCCTCAACATTAAATTACTGAAATCAATTCTCACTATGCTCATTTTTTGAGCAACAGTCCGCATCCTTCATTGACGATATCCTGACAATCTGACAAAACCTGTCCTTCCTCAGAAAATTTGGAGTTTTAATGAGTCAATTCGATCGCACCTATGAGCTCGGCAAGCTTTATAGCGATCGTGGAGAGTTCGGTCCCGCAAGCGACCATCTTCGCGAAGCTAGTGAAGGCTATTTCGCAGAGAAAAACTTTTCCCAATATCTCAAGTGCCAAAACTTGTTGTTGCGTATTTTTGCCGAACGCGAACAAACAGAAGACATCAACAAAACTAAGGAAAAACTCCAAGACCTGGTTTTGAATGAGGGCTTCGAACTTAACTCTAAAACTTACTACACTCTTGCTGTCTGCGCGTCTTACAAAGGCCAAAACGATGTGGCTTTGGATTACGTTCAAAAGGCGCTTGCGATCGCGCTTGCTTCAGACAACAAAGAAGACATCTGCAATGCTATCTTTGGTCTTGCGATGGTTTACTCTTCTCCAGGTATCGCTCGCTATGCAGATGCTTTGAAAGAGATTTACAACCTTGAAGTGTTCTTCCAGGTTTATAATCTTCCAGATTTGAAAATTTCATCTTTGATCTTAAACGGTAACATCCTCGCACAAATGAAAAAGTACGAGGAAGCTGTGACTGTGTTGTGGAAAGCATACGATGCTCTTAAAGAGACTCGTAACGTGGTTTCCGCTTCATACTTGATGATCCAGTTGGGTGATGTGTATTTCGAAATGGGCGATAAAGATTTGGCTCGCGTTTACTTGGCGCTGGCACAAAAATCTATCGACTCTGAAAACCACGTTCGCCTTGCTAAAATTGCTCAGTTCTACGCTTCTAAAATTGGCGCAGATTCTCAGCACAGCTATGACCTGGTATTTGACGAAGTTAACCACGCGGTTACTGAGCGCAAATTGGGTCGTATTGACTTTAAAAATCAGTTCATTCTTTTGGATCTTTTGCGCCTGTTCGTTCAGAACCAAGGCACGATTTATTCAAAGGAATTCTTGGTCGAAAATGTTTGGAAGCAGCCATATGATCCTGCGATCCATGACAATAAGATTTACGTGACGATCAAACGTTTGCGTAAGTTGATCGAGCCTGATTACGAAAAACCGAAATATATTTTTAGAGCCAAAAACGGCTATTACATGAATAAAGCTGCTCGAGTCCATTTCGAGCACTAGTAGGGGTACTTCATGTTACGTCATATTTTATTAGCAACGCTGTTGTTTGTTTCCAGCATGGCACATGCTCATGTTCCTGGTTTTCAAGAAGACGGCAACATTATGCCATCTGGCGATAACCGTCCGGTTCCATGGCCTTGGTCATTGGCGCAACCATTCCCTTGGGATGATATCCAAGGTTTGTGGAAGGTTGAGCAGGACAATTACGTTTCTTACTTCGCATTTAAGTCTGTAAGACAAGCGAGCGGTGGACGCCAACTTCTTGTTAGACAAATTGATGGGGAAACTCGTCGAGTGTTGGCAGAAGGTGTGGGCTTTGAAAGTGGTAAAGTTATCTTGGCTCAAATGACGAGCTGTGGTGGCACTACTTACAACTTGAAGGTGACTTCGTTTAAACGCGAAGATTCTCCGCAAGCTCCAGTTATGGGTAATCTCTACACGGGTTCAGTGATGGTTCTTTCCATCGGTGACCTGAATGCTAGATCTATTAGCGATATGGTTCACTTACAGCTGACGAAGGTAGCTTCTCGCATTAAGTTTACCGAGAACTCTTGCCTTAACCACTAGGCAGGTTTGTGGCGGGCGAAAGTCCGCTACAAAAGTTTAAAAAAATTAAAAAAGATATTGCAAAGTCAGAAGGACGCAGATAAACATAGGTCCTTCTTACCGATAGGGAGTTAGCTCAGTTGGTAGAGCGCCACCCTTACAAGGTGGATGTCGCAGGTTCGAATCCTGTACTCCCTACCAATCTTCTAAAAGATTGGCCTATCGAAAAACAACCACCCTCGAGGTGGTTTTTTTATTTCTACTCCCCCAAATTTAAAAATGCTCGATTCAGCCTGCGGTGGATTTTGATGATATCCACCCTCATGGCAGGTTGGACGCATGCATATGTCTTGAATAGCTTTTCCAGTTACCTGATGCTCGATTGCTATGGATAAACACGAACAAGACGATATTGATCGAGTGAACGCTTCTTATCAGCGTTGTCTGCTGATTCCAGATTTTATTGCTGATTTCTACCAGAACTTTACAGCCAAAGGCCCTCACATTGTGGAGAAGTTCAAAGGTACGGACATGAAACGTCAGATCGATACTTTGAAGCATGGTCTTCAGTATATCATTATGTATTCATCTGGCTCCAAGATCGCGATGACTAAGGTTGAAGATCTGGGCGTTACTCATGATCGGAATCATCGCAACATCACGCCAGATTTGTATGAAGCTTGGGTCACAAGTCTTATCGAGACCGTTCGTAAGCATGATCCGCAGTATTCAGATGAATTGGCGATGTCATGGAGAAACGTCCTCAGTTACGGCATTCAGCGCATGCAGAACATGTATTGATATTGACTGTCGTCCAAATTAGTTGCCTGATTGCACTCGAGTAATTTCCACGGAGAATTTATGGCGATTCAAGAGCTTAATCAGGAACAACTGCATTCAATGACCCTCGAGCAAAAAGACGAGTGGTGGTTAAAGAATGTCTATAAAGGCGACATGCCTCAGCTTACTATCCGCTCGGCCCTAACGGGCGTTATCTTGGGCGGGATTCTAAGTTTAACAAATCTATATATCGGGATTAAGACGGGATGGACTCTGGGAGTCGGTATCTCTTCTGTGATTCTTTCATTCGCATTCTTTAAAATCATGGACCGTATGAGAATCGGTTCGCACATGACCATCCTTGAAAACAATGCGATGCAATCGATTGCGACAAGTGCGGGTTATATGACGGCTCCACTGATGGCTTCGATGCCTGCTTACATGATGGTGACGGGGCAAGTGGTGCCGATGTACCAAACTATTTGGTGGATCATCGCTCTTGCAATTTTGGGCGTGTTGTTTGCATTCCCATTGAAGAAACGATTTATCAATGACGAGCAAATGCCATTCCCTGAGGGCTATGCTTCAGGTGTAGTCTTGGACAGCTTGCACTCTGAGGACGGCGGCGACGGTGTCTTCAAAGCGAAACTTTTGATGGGCGGTGCGGGGCTTTCAGCATTGATTGAATTCCTGCGTGCAGATGCAATTTTGGAATCTCTGAAGTTGAAGTTCTTAGCTTTGCCTCACTATTGGGATGATTTCATTTATAAGTTTGCAACACCTCGTTTGTTTAATACACCTCTGAAAGATCTAACGATTCAGTGGGACACTTCGATTGTGATGTTGGGCACGGGCGGTTTGATGAGTATGAAGACTTCTATGTCTTTGCTGATCGGCGCGATGTTGAACTACTTCTTCTGTGCTCCTTTGTTGATTCAGGCGGGTGTGATTCCTGAAGCAAAGTTTAAAGCCATCGCGATGTGGGCTCTTTGGGGTGGCGCTTCGATGATGACGACATCGTCGTTGTTTTCGTTCTTCTCTAAACCGAAAATGTTGAAGGAAGCTTTCACAAAAAGTTTCTCTAAAAAAACAGCGGGTGGTAATCACGATGTCTTGAAAAAGATCGAATTGCCAATGTGGATTTTCGCGGTAGGTATTCCAGTGATTGGTGCCATCGTAGTTTATCTAGGACACATGTGGTTCGGTATTCACTACTGGTTGGGTCTTTTGGCGATTCCATTGGTTTTCGTATTCACTTTGATCGCGGTAACATCGACGGGCTTAACAGCTATCACTCCAGGGGGAGCCCTTGGTAAGTTAACGCAAATTACTTACGGTGTTTTGGCTCCGGGTAACGTTACGACGAATTTGATGACTGCAGGTATTACTTCAGAGGTTTCCCTGAATGCCAGCAACTTGTTGATGGATATCAAGCCGGGTTACATGCTGGGTGGTAAACCACGTCACCAAGCAGTCGGTCACGTTCTGGGAATTTTTGCGGGTGCCTTTGTGGCAGTTCCAGTTTTCTATTCTTTGTTCCACGGTGATGTTTCTACTTTCACATCAGATGCGATGCCATTGCCTGGCGCTGCGATCTGGAAGGGTGTGGCAGAGGCTTTGACAAAAGGTCTTGGTAATCTTCATCCAACGGCTCAAGCTGCGGCTGCAATCGGCGCAGTTTTGGGTATCGTGATTGAGTTCTTGAATAAAAAGACTCGCGGTCGCTTCTTGTTGTCTGGTGTGGGTTTGGGTCTGGGCTTCGTGCTTCGTTTTACCGATGCATGGTCAATGGCTCTCGGAACTTTGTTGTTCTGGCTTGCTCGTAAGAAATTCAAAGACGAAAAAAGTTTCGGTCACCGCGCCTTCGTTCAAAACCAAGAAACGATGGCAGCCGGAATCATCGCCGGTGGCTCCATCATCGGGATTGTTCTGATCCTTCTTGAAAACGCTCTCGGATAATTTCGAATAAAAAGACCACCCTAGAGGTGGTCTTTTAGTTTTAAATTGAAGTTACCCTCCTTTGGTCCAAGTCACCTGGGGCTGGTCGCAACGTTTCGTGGCGCTGTCTAATCGCGAATGTTGCTTTAGCATTGAGTCTCACCATTGTTTTACAGCAGGAGGCTGGATGCGTTCGCGAGTGGTCGCCACTTTAGGTTCTGTTTTACTCATTTCAAATTCTGTTTTAGCGCAAGAGAGTATTCCTCTCCCTCAAGTTTCAGTTGAGGCAAGGGCGATCGAAGCCCACAAGGAAGAACGCACATCTGCAGAGATTACATCGAAGCCGTATCGTGATGCTTCCGAAGCGATTGAGTCTTTTTCGGGAGTGGGGCATTCGCGCATTGGTGGTCATGGATCTGACTTATTCATCCGCGGTCTTCAGCAAAATAATATCAACATCACCTCTGGTGGAAACTATCACTATGGTGGTTGCTCAAGTCGTATGGACCCGCCAACAGCTTATTTGCAACTAGGAGACAACGACACCATTGAACTGACTCGCGGTTATAAAACTGTCGAATACGGATTTGGTGGAGTAGCTGGATCTGTTGCGGTGACTCGCGACTATTTTACTGAGCGCATGAACGGATACGGAGTTAACGGAAAAGTAAGCGCTGGCTATGAAAGTAACGGCAATCTTCGCTTTGGTGGCGCCTCTGCAAAAGGTTCTGTACTTAGTGATGGCAGCTTAATGGCAGACCTCAGCGGCAATTGGAAAGAAAGCGATAATTACGAAAGTGGCAATGGCCAAGAGGTCCGCTCAGCGTTCAAAGACCAACAGTACTCGTACGGCGCGATTTGGTTTCCCAGTGAAAAATCCGTCGTCGTAGCAAAGCTTGAGCAAACTTACATCCGCGATGCAAAGTTCGAGGGTGCGATGATGGACTCTCCGGTATCTGATAATCAGGCGGTTAGCATCATCACTAAAATGAAAAACCTAGCTCCCGCGATTGATGATCTAAAATTCAATGTCTTCTCCTCCAAAGTGAATCACTTGATGGATAACTATACATTGAAGTCGACAACTCCGATGATGTTTATGAAATCCGAAGTTGAATCCAAAACAGATGGTGCAAAGTTCGTTGCAAAAACTTCCGGCTCGCCAATCATGTACGGTGCTGAGTGGCTTCGTAATTCTAGATTGAGTGAAAACTACAGCGGGATGTCGATTGCAGGTATGACGAAATCAGTTTTGCCAGAACCTACCATGGATAACTACGCTCTTTTTGCAGAAGCTCCTCTGGCAATCGCCGAAAGACAAACAGTCGTCCTGGGTTTGCGTGGCGAGCAAGTGAACAATAGCCTGGATGGCGCCGGAAATTCTTTAGGCATGATCACGGCAGAACAGCTGTATCGCAATACTTACAGCGGTGTTGGTGATTTAGAACCAACGGACTATCACTTAAACTTTGTCGCTCGTTATGAATACAAAACAGAATCTCAAGCTGTGGCCTTCGTTAACCTCGCACAGAACATGCGAAGCGGTGATGCGATCGAAAGATACATGGCTGCGAACTCAATGACAGCGTCACAAAAATGGATCGGTAATCCGGGATTAAAACCAGAACAACATCAGATCGTTGAAGTGGGGATGTTTAAGCCAGGCTCAACTTCTTGGTCAGGTTCTGTGTTTTACGATCACATCAATGATTTTATTTTCCGTGATACAGCTAAAGGCCAATCAGGCGTGACGGCAAATTCTGGGGAAAGCATTTACAGAAATATTCCTGCAGAACTTTTAGGAGCAGAAATTCAAGGCTCGCATAAAATTGAAAGTTGGACGCTGTCTGGATCTATCAATTATGTGTACGGAGAAAATCGCGATAAGAATATTCCTCTGCCACAGATGCCTCCGCTCTTCGGGGATTTGTCGGCGACTTACGGTTGGAGTTCTTGGGAGTTCGGCGCCACTGCAAGGTTTGCGGCCGATCAAAACCGTGTCGACATGGACTCAAGTGTGGGGAGTGGGCGAGATGTGCAAAAGACTCCGGGTTGGGCGACATTGGATTTGAACTCTCAGTACAAGTTTAAATCGTTCCTGATGAATTTCGGAGTTAAAAACCTCTTTAATAAAGACCATTCAATGCATATGAACCGCTCGGATTCAGTCACTCCAGCCGAAGTTCAGGTGAAAGAGCCGGGTCGTTCGTTCTATCTCCAAGCAAATATGACCTTCTAAAATGCCCCAAGGAGGGGAATTCCGCCCCTCCTCCTTATGCGTCAAGCACCAAATCCACCAGTTTTGGTTACACTCCAATAATTTTTTGGATGCGTAGCATGTTGGAATGCTTCATTTTTCATAAAACTAATGATTTAAATCGGCGCCTAAGTTATTTCAATCGGCGAAGGGAACTTACTCCAAAAGTTCCGGGGATTTTCTTAAGGAGTGATCATGAAACTATTGTTGGCAGCGCTTTTGGCGTCCACTTTTTCTCTAACTGCATATGCTCAAACTCTTCCAGAGGAGCAAACACCGCTAAAACTTTCTAAGCGCGAAGAAGCTGCGAAACGTTTGATGGTTGAAGACTCTTACGAAGCACCAAAAGGTATCCTTTTTAACGAAGCAGCTTACCTTGCTGGTCAAACTGACTACAGCGATTACACAAACGTGATCGTAATCAACAAAGCAGCTCGTGGCCCTGGCGCTCAAAAACTTCGCTTGTACACAAACCGTCAATTGGTAATGACAACGAACGTTTCTACTGGAACTGAAGAGTTGGAATACATCGGTAAATTCAAAGGTGTTATCAACGGTATCTTCAAAGGTTCTCGTGCATCTCACTGGAGACACACAACTCGTGGTTTCTATTCTATCAAGCGCGTTTATGACTATAACTACCGTTCTGGTGAGTCTAAATTCATGATGCCTTACGCGATGTTCTTTAACGACGCTCGCGGTTTGGCTATTCACCAAGTTCCGCCAGACATTTCTGGTGGTGAAGCAAACGGTATCGCAGCTTTGGGTTCTCGTGCTTCTGGTGGTTGCGTTCGTGTTAAATCCGGCGCTATCAACACAATCCACGACGCTGTAGTGCGCGCTGATAAAGGCCACATGCCAGTGATCGATTCTAAAACAGGTCGCCAATCTGTAGATAAAAACGGTCAGCCACAATCAAAAGTTGGCTTCCGTTCTATCGTGATTGTTGAAGAGTACTAATCGCGACTTGACCCTAACTGTTAAGGGAAATACAAAGGCTGAACCTTATGCGGGTTCGGCCTTTTGTTTTTTCACCCGCACGGAGCATTTATGACATTGAACGAACTAGTAAAAGTCCCTGACGAACAACGCGATCACCAGTGGGAGATCAATTTCTTTATGGCCATCACTTCCAGCAATGTGAAGTTGATGATCGAAGCTCCACAACAGGGACCAGATGGTTGGCCGTATATGCTTACCGAAACTTCTGCGGACGCAGCAGAGCCTGCTAATAAAATCATGCAATGGGCAGCACTCAAAGGTGTGGGCTTGGCAGTAAATCCTCAGAAAAACTATCCTGACTACGTATTCACTTACGGGATGCTTTGGCATTTTAAAGAAACGGGATTGTTCTATCGCACGGCTGATGAAGCTATTGTGGGAACTGTAGAGCTTGCGCAAGGCCAAGGCCTTCACGCAGGTGATGCTTCCCCTCAGTATTTGCCAGTGTATGTTCGTAATATCATCAAAGAATTCTTCCGTGACCAAGGCGTTTTGCGCCCTCGTATTTTGGTGATGAGCCAGGATCGTAAGCACTACGATTTGGCGTTCTCTCTAGAGTCTTTAAGCAATCCTCCAGAGAAAGAGCATCAGGGCATTGCAGAGGCTTTAAGCTGGTTCTTGCCTCCACATTACTCCATCGTTCTGGTTTCAGAGATGGGTCTTCCAAAGTTCTACGATCTTTAAAAAGAAAAAGGGAATCCAAACGGATTCCCTTTTTTTTGCTCATTGTGTAGGGGCTAAAAAATTAGCCTTCTTCTTCCAACTCACCCGGAGTCGGCAAAAGATCCATCAAGCATTCTCTCCAATATTCTGGAGCGTCTTCGCTATAATCAACTGCAACGTGGAAACCTTTTTTACCCAGCAACTTCGTTCTTTTGATGACGCCGGAAATTTCCAAGTTCATTTCTTCTAGATGCATAAAGACTCTATCGCCAATAAGCACATCTAGTGTCAGATTTTTTCTTAGTGCTGTTGGAATCAAATCGTCTCTTTTAACCAAGAGAAGAAGGCCCGTTGAAGATGCCTCTACGATTTCGCAGTTTTTTGCGATCTTGGCGAAGTCATCTAGTGACGTCACATACGACACATGAATCGGTGTGACTTCTTTGCGTGGGGCAATCCGTTTATTAGCAGCAGCGTTTCCCATTATTACCTACCTTGCTCTTACGAAACTTACACAATGAGCTCTGCACCGAAGTGCAGGTTAAGTAACTCTTCGGCAAGACCGGACCAAAGTTAAAGGTTCACGCAGAAAAAACCAAAGCTAAAATTTTGTTCGTGGAAACAGATGCCAGCTCCGCCAGACGGGGCGTGATGTTCAGAGTATTCTAGGAGAGAGAATGTCTCAAATTGGGATGCTATTTTTTGCCATGACCCTACAGAAAAACCCGAAAGGACCGAGGGCTGTTTGAATGTTCTAAGAGCTTTAAAACACGCTTCCTTCGCGGTCCACAGGCTTGCAGCACTAGGTGCTTGCTCGTACTCACCGGGGCGAGCCACCCGCTTTACAGCGGGTTCGGTAATACGGCTTGTAGACTCGATATCAACGCCCACGGGGTGCGGGGAAATAACTAAAATCCCCATGCCTTGAGTGTGCGCAATACTAGAATGCAAAGGTGTAGCAGAGTTTAAAACAATGCGATCGCGATGTGCATGAATCAATTGTCGGTGATCAGGATTTTTACTGCCCCATTCGGCATAAGCATAAACTTGTAAATCAGGGCAGTTTAGATGTTTTCGTAAAGACTCTAACTTGTGATTATCAATGATCAACATGTCAGAGCCTTTCAGAGATTAACGAGCGAATTCAGTCGGCCAAGTAACAGCTTTGCCACTTGTGATGTCCATCATGCGATCCAACGAAACTTTCGCCTCTAAACGAAGTGGCTCAGGCAAATTCATTTGCGGCTCTAGAGTTTCCAAAGCGCGTTTGATTTTTTCCAAGTTATTCATCTTCATGTAAGGGCAGTCGTTACACTGACAGCCTTCATCCACCACAGGGGCTTGAATAAACTGAGCATCAGGACGGCGTTTTTGCATTTGATGAAAAATACCAGTTTCTGTCGCCACGATAAATTTCTTATGCGGGTTTGAAGAAACGGAATCCAACAAGTGCTGAGTCGAACCAATCACGTTGGCATAGGCCAAAACAGAGTCATCACACTCAGGGTGAGCCAAGATCAAAGCATCCGGATGCTCTTGAATCAAAGCAGCCAAACGGTTTGCATTGAACAGCACGTGCACTTCGCAAGAGCCATTCCAGAATTCCATTTCGCGACCTAATTTTTTAGACAACCAACGACCCAAGTGTTGATCGGGGCCGAACAAGATCTTGCGATCCTTAGGGATTGCACCAACGATTTGCTGAGCATTGGAGGAAGTAATGATCACATCAGAAATCGATTTAACTTCGGCAGAGGAATTGATGTAAGTCACCGCGATACCATCACGGTGTTGTTGGCGCCAAGCCAGGTACTTATCGTAAGGAGCACCCTTAACCAAAGAACATGTTGCTTCAAGTTCTGGAACCAAAACTGTTTTAGTAGGGTTCATGATCTTCACGGATTCAGCCATGAACACCACGCCCGCAAGCAAGATCACTTGCTCTTTAACTTCTTGGCCTTTTTTAGCTAAAAAGAAACTGTCGCCGACATAATCTGCAACGTCTTGAATGTCGCCATCTTCATAGTAGTGAGCCAGAACGACAGCGTTCTTCTCTTTTTTCAGTCTTTGAATTTCAGCAGCAACATCATAACTCATAGTCATTACCTCGCCTGGGCAATACGCCTCGATATGAAAGGCCATTATACGCCGAATAGGTGCGACATCCTATAGCACAGCAGTGCCTAGGTCGTAAGAGGAAAATGAAAGCGAATTGAAGTTACAATAGAAGGGGAGTTTCCTCTGGTTTACAGAGTAGTTCCGCCCTTTAGAACGTTGATAATTGATTTAGAAGCCGTTTTTAGAGACTCAAACACGCCTTTGCCTTCAGAGGCACAGCCTTCGATTTCAGGGGCGTTGTAAGGGTTTAAAGCGCTTCTCATCTCAGCCAAAGACGCTACATTTGGAAGGTCGCGCTTATTGTACTGCATGATCAATGGGATTTCTTTGATGTCGTAGCCTTGTTGTTCAAGGTTCGTCTCAAGATTGCGCAAAGATTCCAAGTTTTCGTCCATACGCTCGATTTGAGAGTCCGCTACGAAAATAACGCCGTCCAAACCTTTAAGGATCAGCTTTCTGGAAGCATCGTAAACCACTTGGCCAGGAACTGTGTAAAGATGGAAGCGAGTTTTGAAACCGCGGATTTCACCCACGTTCAGTGGCAAGAAGTCAAAGAACAGAGTGCGCTCGATGTCCGTGTTCAATGCCACAAGCTTGGATTTTTGATCCTCAGCCGTTTTTTGGTAAACCCACTGAATGTTCGTAGTTTTACCGCCCAATGAAGGACCGTAATACACGACTTTGCAGTGAATCTCTTTGGCATTGTAGTTAATAAAGGACATTACAGCTCCACTCTATTTTGCAGGGCACGACCCATAGTTCTATCATCTATGAAATCGATGTCGCTGCCAATAGGAACTCCATGGGCAATGCGAGAAAGTTTCAATCCTTTGCCTTGAAGTTGCTTTGCTAGGTACAAAATTGTCGTATCACCCTCAAGATCTGCGTCCAATGCCAGGATAATTTCCTTAATCACAGGGCTTTCTCCACGAAGACCGGCGTCTACACGGTCGATCAATTCATGAATTTTCAATTCTTTAGGGCCAATGCCTTCCAGCGGAGAGATTGCTCCATGCAAAACATGGTAGCGACCACGGAAAGCACCAGAAGATTCGATGCGCATGATATCGGAAGGTTCTTCAACCACACAAAGAGCATCATCAGTACGGTGTACGTCTAAGCAATAACGGCAAAGATCTGCATCAGTAAAGTTGAAGCAACGTGGGCATTCGTGAACTTCAGCGCGCACACGAAGAAGTGCTTCACTCAAGCGCTCTGGAAAT
Source organism: Bdellovibrio sp. HCB209 (assembly GCF_047306065.1). Taxonomy (GTDB): domain Bacteria; phylum Bdellovibrionota; class Bdellovibrionia; order Bdellovibrionales; family Bdellovibrionaceae; genus Bdellovibrio. Next base: position 3,672,674 of record NZ_CP178618.1, on the reverse strand, counting down.
TCAGTCTCGGATTTGAGAATGAAATAGGCCAAACGCTGAGCAGTCTTCGGCCCGATACCAGGCAGACGGCTCATTTCGTGGACTAATTTTTCTAGAGCGGTGATGTGAAGCAAGGGATTCTCCGATTATCTGACTAGAACATCCCCGGGATGTTCATGCCGCCAGTGATTTTTTCCATTTCTTTAGCGGAAATCTCACGAGCTTTTTTAACTGCTTCGTTAGTTGCAGATGTGATCATGTCTTGAAGCATTTCAACATCGCCGTCTTTCATAACGTCAGCGCTGATTTTCAAAGAAGTGATCATGTGGTCGCCGTTAACTTTAACAGTAACTGCGCCGCCGCCAGTGCTTGCTTCGTATTCAGCTTTAGCAAGTTCTTCTTGGGCTTTTTTCATTTTCATTTGCATTTGATTGGCTTGCTTCATCAAAGCTGCCATTCCGCCGCCAAGGCCTTTCATAAGAGCTCCTATTTTTTAGGCGCGTTGTCGCGCTTTAGTTCTACGATGTTTTTAATTTTGCCTTGGAATGCTTCCTGGGCAGCCTTAATCATCGGGTTTTCAGCAATCTTGTTGCGAATTTCATCTTCAGCCAACTGCACCTTTTTTTGTTGCAGAGCCTGAGCGGATTCGCCGACCTGATCGCCTTTCATCAATACTTCAAAAGAATATCCAGCACCCCAGTATGAATCAACAAATCCTTGTACCTTTTTACGCACAGAAGTGTCGGCCATTTGGTCTTTAAGGAATACCAATTTTGTTGGAACTCCAAGGGTCAAAAGTTTGCCTTCTTCCTTAACGAACAGAAGGTTTTCAATTTTTGCCGCGAACAATGCGTCGTCTTGGCGCACCAACTCTACGAAATGGACCCAGCGGTCTGTTGGAGTTGCACCTGTCGCAATTTTTGGAGGTTCTGGTTGAACTTCCACGGCTGGAGCCGGAGCTGGAGTTGCAGCGACTGGTTTATTTTCCACAGGTTTTTTTGTGGGATGCTCGAAAGTAGACTTCATCTTTTCCAAACCTGATGGAACTTCAGGAACGGATTGAGATTCTTTCAGTCGCTGGTGTCCTTGAACGGGAAGAGCTACCGGCGGAACGTAGGGCCTGGCACCACCTGCGCTGTGAGAGGCTTGAGGACCATTTGCCAAAAGAGTCTTTAGGTCAGCAAGCTTCGGCGCAGACGCCATGCGAAGCAAAATTACTTCAAGCACGATGCGAGGATCTTGGGCGCGTGGAATATCACTGCCGCCTTTAAGGGCCATGTCGAAGAGCATGTGAATGTCTTCTTCAGACAAACGCTGTGACAAATCGTTGAGCGCTTGTAATTCCGTATCAGGCATTTCAAGAATTTGAGCCGCTTGAGTTTCGGAAACTTTAACGAGCAATAAGTTACGGATCATTTCCAACAGATCTTGAGAGAATAAATGCGGCTCGAAACCGGCTGTGGAAATTTTCTCGATCACTTTCAAAACGTTTTGAGAGTTGCGTTCTACCAACGCTGTCAGTGTTTCAAACAACAACGCGCGATCCGTAAGACCCAAAATCTCAACCACATTTTGGCGAGTCAGTGGACCATTCGCAAACGTGATCACTTGATCTAGCAAGCTTTGCGAGTCACGCATTGAACCGTCACCTTGACGTGCGATCACCCAAAGAGCTTCCTCTTCGGCTGGAACACCTTCTTGGTCACAGATCAATTTCAAGCGTTCAGTAATTTGACGAGTCGTGATTCTGCGGAAATCAAAACGTTGGCAACGAGACAAAATCGTTTGTGGGATTTTGTGAACCTCAGTTGTTGCCATGATAAAGATCACGTGACCTGGCGGCTCTTCCAAAGTTTTTAGAAGGGCGTTGAAGGCACTTGTCGACAACATGTGAACTTCGTCGATGATATAGATTTTGTATTTACCGCTTGTTGGCATGAAGGCCACGGTTTCGCGAAGCTCACGGATGGAATCCACACCGTTGTTTGAAGCTCCGTCGATTTCCATAACGTCCACGCTAGAACCGGATGCAATCTCACGGCATGAATCACACGTATTGCACGGAACAAAATTCACCGCATTCGGGCAGCGCAAAGCTTTTGCCAAAATACGAGCTGATGAAGTTTTACCTGTACCACGTGGACCAGTGAAAAGAAGAGCGTGAGGAAGACGGTTGTTTTTCAGCGCATTCGCCAGCGTTTGGGTAATATGATTCTGTCCGACTACGTCAGTGAAAGATTGGGGACGCCATTTGCGTGCAATCACCTGATAAGACAAAACATTCTCCGAACTGCTAAAAACAAAAAAGTGGCCGAGCACCCCATATCACATAGCCCCTCGAGTGCCGTTGCTTCCTTCCGGACCTAGCGGGATTCGTCAAGGGAACCATTGCATGGGACCCGGCCATGGATTGGTCTATCCTACTGGGGTTCGGGTTACATTCGATAACTCTCCGTCCCAACGAGGAAATTTTAGAGGGAAAACCCCTCCGTTCCGACCCGGGCTTCCTGCCCTTGCCGCTTCCCCTTCGGGGAGGGTCTTCCAGACCCCGCGGAGGTCGGATCGGAGGGGTTTTCCCTCTAAAATTCCCTCGTTGGCTCGAAGCTCTCGGGTTTAACGGTCGCAGGATTACCTGCATCCCTGGAGATTGGGGATTTGTCTTATTGCGTTATTTTAGACTGTGGGCGCAGAGGTGTTATGGCTTCTTTTTTGGTGGGGAGGGGGTAGGATTTTGTTATTCGGAGGTTTTCTATGAAAACGGTTTTGGGGCTTTTTGTTTCGCTTTTGGTTTCTGTTTCTTTTGCTCAGTCTATTGGTGTGAAAGACATTCCGGCTGATGGGGATACTACTATTTCTGTTAAGAAGGGTGCTAATGCTGATAACAAGTATGAGATCACTTCGGGTGAGGATGATGTTGAAGGGGATTCAGCTAATTTGATTAAAGAGGCTCGTGCTAACTGGAAGGTGGCTTGTGCTGATTGGAAGAAAGAGTTGAAGGGGCTTAATACTGAGAACAAAGTTTTGGCTATGAATTGTGGCAAGATGGTTTGTTCTACGGAAGGTGTTGAGAGCATTTGTCGCTCTAAGGCTACTTACAAATTGAGAGTTCAAGTTAAGTAACTTTGGAATTTCGTTTTTAAAAATTTTAGAGCCGACTCTTTTATGGGGAGTCGGCTTTTTTTATCTTTTTAGAACACTCGTGTTTCTGTGAGTCGGTTCTTCCTTGCTCGCATTTAGATCTTCTTGGATGAATTCCTCTGCGGGGCCTTCTGGTGTGTGTCTTTGTGTTGGTGGTTCTTCATTTTTTCTTGGCTTAATTATTTGTGAACGGCTTGAATTCAGGTCTTTGCTGGATGGTGAGTGTTTCATTTCGACCTCCTCTTTGTAAGCGTGACCTACTCATTTTAATTGAGTTCGCGGGCCTGTTCGAGGCTTCTTGGTCATTACTGCTTGATTACACTAGGGGTGAGTTACGTAAGTCGTGTTTCTAGTTTTCGGTAGAGTTGTACCAGAGTTCCTTTCGGTCGAAAGGGACGGAGTCTGGGAGGTCGGGATTTGGGATTTGGATCATTGTTCGATTTTTTAGATCCAACTCGCGAATTACTTTTGCGTAGTGTTTGTCGAAAACTTTGCGGTAGGTGCCGCTTTTAATAATATATCTTAGGCCTTCTTCCACTCTGCGAGCCATTAAGCGGCCGTCGGATGAGTTGTGAAACCAAAAATAAGTCGGCAGTGGATAGTAAATTAGCAGGTGGTTTTCGATCACGAGGTTCGGATACTTGTTTTTGAATTTGCGATGCTCTTCTAAAACTTCGACCACGCCGCGTGGGAAGATTTTAAACTTTCCTTTGCTTAAAGATTTGAACAAATCATCATAGTTTTCTTCGGTGACGACGTTAAATCCTGAGTTTCTTAAAATGGAAATATCACCCCAGCCAGCGCCTTGCCCGACTTTGACGGTGTTGAGTTGAGGCAGTGTCTTCATGGCAGCCAGTGCGGGCTGGTCTTTTTTGTCAATTAACAAAACTCGGTAGCCAATCAGGTTCTTATCGATCGGAATTTTCACTGACGTGAGCTCCGATTCATAGATTTTGTTGGTCTCGCGAATCATTACGTTCAGTTTTGGGCTGTTCTTTTTCATCTCAGCTAGCTGCTGATTTTCGCTTAATTTTTCGGATGGAACCAGTGTGTACGGACCGTATTTTTTCGCTGTGACATCTAGGGCATTTTTCAAAATTTCCCAATGATATTTATAGCGAGAGTCATGGCTAGACTCGGGCGCATGGTACACGAATTTCATGTCTGCAAATGCTGTGCAGCTGATTAATAAAGTACTAGTGATAATGACGAGTCTTATTGGATTCATATGTAAGTTGAAACCGCCCCTTAGGAATACTGTCCTATTCTAAGATGTGCGTAAACTAATTTATTTTTCGTTTTGTCTGAAGGCGGTTGTTTAGGGTCAATAGCCCCAGTCGCTGAGGGGGACATAATTGCAACAATGATTTGCGATACAGTCCTCTACCGAGACAATGGGAATTGGACGATTATAAGGGAGTAGCAAACAACTTAAGTCTCTAGGAGGACACTATGACTACAGCTAAATTCCAAATCGACCCTTCCCATTCATCTGCAAACTTCTCTATCAAACACATGATGATCGCTAAAGTTCATGGTGGCTTTGAAAAAATCAGCGGGACTCTTTCATTGGACTCTTCAGATATCACAAAATCAGTGATCGAAGCGTCGATTGAAACAGCAAGTATCAATACTCGCGAAGCTCAGCGTGATGCCCATTTGAAAAGTGCAGATTTCTTTGATGTGGAAAAATACCCAGCCATTACTTTTAAATCTACGAAAGTAGAGCGCTCTGGAGACGAGGAGCTCAAAGTAACGGGTGATCTTTCCATTCACGGTGTAACTAAAGAAGTAGTTCTTGAGGTTGAAGGACCTTCTGCGGAACACACAGATCCATGGGGCAACACTAAAATTGCAATTTCAGCGAAAACAAAAATCAAACGTAAAGATTTCGGTTTGAACTGGAATGCAGCTTTGGAAGCTGGCGGCGTGCTTGTCGGTGACGACGTTGCGATCTCTTTGGACATCCAATTCGCAAAACAAAAATAATCTGCTTACAAAAACTACGAACCTCCATTCGTAATCTCGCAAAGGCAATGGCTCACTCTAGTAGGTGGGCCATTGCTTTTTGTATTTTGTCATTATCAGTTGTGAATGACTTAGGACTTCTAAGGCCGTGACAAAAGCTTCCTGCGCTTGCGAAGATTTAGATCATCGTAATCGAAGGAGCACCTATGGAAACAAATGAACTGTATCGCGGACGTTTGATTGATCATCTTCAGTTGGTTGTTAAGGACCTTGAGGCCTCTAAAAAATTCTATCTGCCAATTTTTGAGACTCTGCAAATTCCTCTCAGCGGAGAAGGACCTGATTTTTTCTGGGTCGATGAACTATTTATTTCTACGAAGACAAGCCAAGCAGCAGCGGGAGAGTTGACGGGGCGTACGCATTTGGCATTTCAAGCTAAAGACCGTGCGATGGTTGATAAGTTTTATGAAGTCGCGATGAAATCTGGTGGCAAAGATAATGGTAAGCCAGGTGAGCGCCAATATCACCCAGGATACTATGGCGCTTTTGTGATCGATCCAGATGGCAACAACATCGAAGCAGTCTTTCACGGAGCTGCTAAAAAGAATGTCGATGCCATCAAGATCACGTTCTAAAAAAAAAGCCCCGGGTTTCCCCAGGGCTTTTTAGTTTTAAATCTTTCGATCTAGATGGAATTACATTGAAAGAGCTTTTTTCAAGTTCTCATCAAGTTTCGCCAAGAACGGCTCAGTGTTCATGTATTTATCGGCTGGTACTTTATCGCCATAGATACAAACAGCAAGGTCCTTAGTCATGTGGCCAGCTTCAACAGTAGCTACGCAAACTTTTTCCAAAGTTTGAGCGAACTTAACCAACTCAGGGTTGTTATCCAAGTTACCACGGTGCTCAAGACCACGAGTCCAAGCAAAGATAGAAGCGATTGGATTTGTAGAAGTCGGTTTGCCTTGTTGGTGCTGACGGTAGTGACGAGTCACAGTTCCGTGAGCTGCCTCAGATTCCATTGTTTTACCGTCTGGTGTAACAAGAACTGAAGTCATCAAACCAAGAGAACCGAAACCTTGTGCAACAGTGTCTGATTGAACGTCGCCATCGTAGTTCTTACAAGCCCATACGAAGTTACCATTCCATTTAAGAGCAGAAGCAACCATGTCGTCGATCAAGCGGTGTTCGTAAGTGATGCCCGCTGCATCGAACTTAGCTTTGAACTCTTTTTGATAGATTTCTTCAAAGATGTCTTTGAAGCGACCATCGTATTTTTTCAAGATTGTGTTCTTAGTAGAAAGGTACAAAGGCCATTTTTTCGTCAAAGCTTGGTTGAAGCATGAACGAGCAAAGCCAGTGATAGACTCATCAGTGTTGTACATAGTCAAAGCAACGCCGTCGCCTTTGAAGTTGTAAACTTCGTGAGTGATAGTTTCGCCACCGTTTTCAGGTTGGAAAGTAACAGTCAATTTACCTTTACCTTTAGTCACGAAATCTGTTGCACGGTATTGGTCACCGAATGCGTGACGGCCGATACAGATTGGAGCTGTCCAGTTAGGTACCAAGCGTGGAACGTTTTTGCAGATGATTGGCTCACGGAAAACTGTACCATCAAGGATGTTACGGATTGTGCCGTTTGGTGATTTCCACATTTGTTTCAATTTGAATTCAGTAACGCGTGCTTCGTCTGGAGTGATTGTCGCGCATTTGATACCAACGTTGTACTTTTTGATCGCTTCAGCAGCGTCAACAGTTACTTGGTCGTTTGTAGCATCACGATGTTCCATGCCCAAGTCGTAGTACTTGATGTCGATATCTAGGTAAGGAAGGATCAATTGTTCCTTGATGAATTTCCAGATAATACGAGTCATTTCGTCGCCGTCGAGTTCAACAACGGGATTTGCAACTTTGATTTTTTTCATGAGTTGTCCTTTTGAAGGTTAATAAGCCATGAAAATATAGAACACGGCTGGACCTCATGACAAAGGATTGACTGCGCGTTAAATTAGCTGATTCCATAGTGCTGGAGGCTCTTATGAAGAAGATTCTGGTCATTAACGGTCATCCCAATGTGGAGGCCCTCGGCAGCCACTTTGCCCGCGTCTATGCCGAAGGCGCAAAGCAGTCCGGTCATGAGGTAAAAGTCACGAACGTGGCAGATCTGAAATTTGATCCGATCCTGCACAAAGGCTATCTGAAAATTCAAGATTTAGAGCCCGATTTGGTTCAAGCGCAGCAAGACATCCTGTGGGCTGAACACATTGTCATTACGTTTCCAATGTGGTGGAGCAGCATTCCAGCGCTCCTCAAAGGTTTTCTGGATCGCATTCTTTTGCCAAGTTATGCATTTAAGTACCACAAAACAGATCCATTCTGGGATCGACTGCTGAAAGGCCGCACGGGCCGAATCATATATACGACAGATGCGCCGTGGTTTTATAACTTACTAGTAAATCGTGATCCTGTTGTTCGTATGATGAAAGTGGGAGTGATGGAGTTCTGTGGGATTAAGCCTGTGAAGGTGACGCAGATTGATCGCTTAAAAGATCGCAAGCCCGCAGAGGTTGAAAAATTCATTCAGAAAGTTCGTGAGCTAGGCAGTAAAGGCCTCTAAAAAAAGACCAAAAAAAAGCCCCGGTTGACCGGGGCTTTTAGTTTCAAAATTAATTTGTTGTCGCTGGAACCAGAGTGATGGAGCTTTTTCCATCTTGAGCCATCAACACCAAGCAATTTCCTTGGAAGCGATAGTTCAAATCAATCGGTTCGATTTTAGATTGGCAGACCAATTTATAACCTTCACGTTGAACTGGGTTTTCATTCAAAACGCTGTCCAAGTAGCTTACGCCATTCATGGAAATCATCACGCGAGTAGAAGCTGTTGCTCTAACTTGGATGCCATCAAAGTTACAGTCATTCGTGATGCGCAAGTAATCGCGAGAGAACGCATAAGTCTTAGTGAATTTGATGTTCCCGATAGATTGGTAGTATCTCCAAGAACCAACGATTGTGTTGCCAACGTTGCCGCTGCCGCACACAGAGTAATCAGTTTCATTTACGATTTTATCAGGGGCTTTGTCGGCGTCTTCTTTTTCAACGGGACCGCAAGCTGTCAAAGTCAGACCTAGTAGCAATGCTGAAAGTAGCAGTTTCATCTATCCATCCTTGGTTAATTTTCGTGTCACTAAAAGCTTTCACGACCCAAGGACAGTCCGTCAACTGCTAATTAAGTATTGATGGACCACGCAATTTTCTCTAGGGCTTCAACTTCCTCAGCCCAATATCTGTATGTATTGAATTCAGGGAACAATCTTGGGAAACTTGGATCTTCCCAACGTTTTGCAATCCAACCGGCGTAAGAAATAATACGCAAACCTCTTAGCATCGGAATCCATGCCCATTGATGATCTGGAAACTCGCGGAGCTCTTCGTAACCTGCAATGATCAGGTCTTTTTCTTGGCCAAAGGTTTCTTTATCTCCAGAGAGCAACATCCAGAAATCCTGCACTACGGGGCCATTTACAAAATCGTCGAAATCGACCAGGAAAAACTGTGAACCGTTATTTAGCAAATTGCCTTTGTGGCAGTCGCCATGGATGCGAATGAACTCTGACGGATCAAAGGAATCATCGATCGCATACAAAATATCTTCGGCGGCAGTGTTGTAACGGGAAATCAATTCCGGCGTGATCCAATTCTGCAAGTTATCCAAAGTATCCCAACCGCCGTAATAACTAGTATCCAATGTCGGGCGGTGAGGCGCTTTCTTACGAGCTCCCACATTGTGAACTTGCGCCATCAGGCGGCCCACTTTGCGGTAATCATCACCTAAGAATTCTTGCGGCATACGGCCCAAAACTTTAGGAAAGAATGCCACATACATGCCATCGACTTCACTCAATGTGGAATCATGGCCTTGAAACAAAGGAGCCACAGCAGGAATGCCTTCGTTTCTTAGGGACAACAAAAACTCATGCTCTTCTAAAATCGCCTCTTTGCTCCAGCGAGCGGGGCGATAGAATTTAGCGATGACGTTTTTACTTTGTGAGTTGGGTTCAATTGGCTCCTCAAGCTTGATATCGAAAACGCGGTTTTCATAGGAATTCAGCTGAGTAAACTCTCCCGTGGGATAAAATCCGGCATGTTCTGCGGCTAGCAAAACTTTATCGGGATCCAAATTATAAAAGGAAGAGTTCTTGTCCATGGATTTAGATTGCCACTTTTCCGGGGGTAAGTCATTCTCCTTTCCTATGGGTGCTTCGGTAGAAACTTTTGATTTTGCAAATTGGCCGGTGGAGCTTCACCGCAAGCCCTTTCGCAGATCTTTATCGATTTACCTTTATCCCAATAAGCCGATCAAAGTGGTGGCTAACAAAATCACCTCGCAAAAGACGATTCTAGATTTCTTGGCCGCAAAACGCGAATGGATCGAAAAGAACTTTATCAAGTTCGACGCCCTGGCAGAGCTTTACCCTAAAAAATCCATTCAAGCCGGGGAGAAGTTCCCTTACTTAGGCCAAGACCGCGAACTTAAAGTCGTCATCACTTTGAATAAAAAAGCCTTCGTGTCAGTTAGTGACGAGAATTTATTCCTGCATATTCCAAGTGCGGCATGGGCTGCAAACGCAAGCCTTGAACATCACCCAAAGGCGATCGCAGAGTTCAGACATTTCTATAAACGCGAAGCCATTAAACTGCTATCGACTAAGATTCAGCATTGGGCGCAGGTGATGAACCTACACCCGTCCCAGGTAAAATTCCGCGAACAGAAAACCCGCTGGGGGAGCTGTTCTTCCAGAAAAGTGATCAATTTAAATTGGCGTTTGATTGTATTTAACGAAGAAATCATCGACTACGTGATCGTGCATGAACTCGCACATCTTAAACACATGGACCACTCCGCAAAATTCTGGGGAGTGGTGGAGCAATTCGTTCCAGATTATCCAAGAATTGTGAAGACTCTAAAGTCCTCACAAAACTCGACTGAATTTTTATCAGAGAAATAATTAGTAAAGAGCGTTCTTGCTCTTTTTCATCCATTTCATGGCTAGCAATGCGCCGACATAGCCAACACATCCACCAAAGATGATATCACTTAAGAAATGATCGTGAACAATCACGCGAGTGATACATGCAATAACGGCGATTGGAATCCACAACCAGCGAAACTTAGGAAAAGCGATACTAAACATCGTCGCCACTGTGAACATCACCTGTGAGTGACCCGATGAAAACGAATGCCAGTGCCAGTGAGTCGTAAAGTGATGGAAAACTCCCGGATCAAAATCAGGAGTTTTATGTGGACGCTGACGACCCACGCAGAACTTAATAACGTGAGTGATAGCACCACTCACCAGAAGTGCTACTAGGAAATTCAAACCCCAACGGCGAAAGAAATCCACCTTAGCCGCATACTTTTTAAAGTAGCCCAAGCGAGGGAAAACAAACGCACACAAAGCCCATGTGCCGATAGAGATGATGAAGTAATACTCGGAAAGACCAATATCAGTGATGATACGTGACGGGGCCCATAGTACAGAGGCCACAACATGGTCTGCGAAATACTGAGAAAGACGTTGATCAAAGAAATACCCCAGAATCACAGCTGCAAATAGGCTGATTCCAGCGACTTTTAAGAGGTGGTGTCGAAATTGCCTCGAATCATTCAAAAGGGCGCTAAATTTATAAACAGGCATGTAATTCCTTCTGAAAACCATCATAAGATGCGTTTGTATTGCAATACAAGCCTTCCAGAGAGTGACAAGTTGTGGCCTGGCCCTTGCTTAAGCAGGACCTATCAAAAACTCGTGACTGAAAAAACTTGGAGGTTTTCAATGTTGCAAAAACATTTAATGATTACCGCGGCTTTGCTCGCGACACTAGGCCTTACTGCCTGCAACAAAGATAAAACGGTAGGCGGCCCAGGGCCACAACAACAAGAACAAACACCTGTTACAGGTGGTGATCTTGAATCTGATCTTCCACAACTAGGTGGTACTGGTACTTCTGGCCAAACTTCAACTGATCAATCAGTTGTTGATCTTAAACCAAGCCAACCAGGCACTGAAATCAGTGGTAACTATAAACCTTCTGACCGCAACAACGTTGAAAGCGATGCTTACGGCAAACGTTTGACGGGTGGGGTTTCTAAAGACGGTCTTCTTTATACTTCTACCTCAACAGATGACACTATCGACGTGATTCGCGGTTTGAAACGCGATTCATTGGGTCTTGCTGCTTCTGTTACTTGGGCTAACTTGAAATTCGACAGCATCACTGACGAGTCTATCGTGACTTTGAAAGTGAACGAAAACGGTTTTGCTAAAACATACAACTTGGCGGGTTACGGCTCTCAAGTTGAAAGCAATCAAATCGTTAAATTGAAAGCGACTCGTTCTGGTAACGGTTCTAAAACAACGGGTTCAATGCCAATCAACGGTACTTTGCAATGCTTGGATCTTGATGGTGGCTGCGATACGACTCTTGTGAAAGTTCAATTGGGTTACGCTGGTTCTGCTAGCTTGATCAATGTGATCTTCCGCCAATCTATCGCGGACCTTTACTTCAACATGCCTAAGAAGCACACGAACAATCCAGAATACGCTTACATCAAAGAGATGGTTGCGAATTCGACTTCACGTACTAGTGAGGCACAAAACCGCGTGAAAACTTCTCGTATGCACTCTTGGGAAGTTGCTAATGGTCGCGCAGGTTTCACAGTAGCTTTCAGAACATATACTGATGAGTTGATTGGTTTTTCTGGTCCATTGTTAACTCCAGAAGCTGGTAACATGACGGACATTACATTGACTCGTTTGCAAAAAGATCTTTTGGCAGACGGTGACAGCGTGATCTCTGACAGCGTTTCTTTGAGCTACCAAAACTCTATCGGTGAAGCGCGTTTGATCGCGAACAACGGTTTGGGTCAATTGCGCTTGGCTCTTAAAATGAGAAAACGTTCTACATACAAACAAGACGTATTCACTGTAACGTTCATGAGACGTATCAAACCAGTGATCGATCTTTCACAATCTCCTGAGGAACAAGAAGACCACGGTCAATCTCCGTTCCCAGGTGACGGTGGTTCTGACGAAGGCGACTTGCCTTCAGTTGAATAAACCCAAAATACAAATAAAGGTTCCTCTTTATTTGCCCAAGGGCCACAGACTCCAAGCTGTGGCCCTTTTTTTATTCTCTGTGCTTGGTGTGACACTAAACATTATGCCATTACGCTTGCTTTCCAACCCCATCGCGGATTCTAATTGATGCAAAAGGGGGAAGAATGGCACTAAAACACCTATTATTTTTCGCAATCTCTATGACTTTGATGGCAGGTCCTCAAGTCGTGAAGGCACAAGGTCCACTTCCTCTTCCAGACGAAGATTTGCCAGTTCCGGGCGAACCAACTCAACCAGCTCCACGCCCAAACCCAGCACCGAAGCCTCGTCCAAATCCAGGTAAACCTCCTGCGACGACTCCGGTTCCTCCTTCTTATCCGAACCAACCGGGCAATGGTAATTACGGCACAGAACAAAAAGTTATCTATGTTCAACGTCGTGTGATGAATGAACGTTTCAACTTGTTTGCTTTGGCGGGAGTAAACCACCAACGCTATCAAGGTTGCATCGTTGATTCTGTCAGTGTGAACGTGATGGGTTCTGATATCCGCACGCAAATCGGTTTGTTGATCAATGGCAATGTTGACCAATGGGTGAATTCTCCACAACGTTACTTTGAATTCCGTCCTCGCTATCAAGCGATCATCGGCCAAGTTCGTATGATGGAAGTCGATGTGCGTGGTATGTCTGATATTCAAACAATTGCTTTGAATATTCGCTGCAACGGCAATGGTGGTCAGTATCCTAATCCAGGGCCAAACCCAAACCCGGGACCAAACCCAAATCCTGGTTACTGTGATCCAAACCAACAAGGCCAAGTATTCCCAGTACAATTAAATGTATGGCAACGTTTGGTGGGCAATGCTCGCTTTGAACTAAGTCCTTACTTTAACTGGCAACAGTATCGTGGTTACCGCCTAAGATCGGTCCGATTCGATGCAGTTTCATTCATGAACGTGTCTTATGTTGATTTCGCGGTGAACGGTGTGTTCTTGGGTCGCTCGCAAGTGGGTCCTTGGAATCAAGCTTACGAATTATTCGCGCAAAACGTAGTGATTGGTCAGAACGCTCAGAACTTTACGTTCTTTACTCAAGGTGATCTTGAGATCCGTAACGTAACTTTGTTCCTTGAAGATTGTGGCAACAATCAACCGGTGCCACCTCCGCAGCCGCCTCGTCCGCGCTAATTCATAAATTCTTTGTTCTCTTGCAAGGGCTTTCGGTAAAACGAAGGCCCTTTTTTTATGCCACGCAATAACATGCGGTGAGTTGGTTTGAATCCCCTTGTTTTGGCGCTCCAACTGCGTTCAACTATTTAGGCGCAAAGGAGCAATTTCTATGCAACACAATCAACCTGAGTTCGGCAAAGGCAAAGAAATTTCAAACACTTCGCTGGTTCCGCCAGTTTTGTCTGATTACATGAGCTACCGCGAATATCTTGCGGATTTTTATCAATACAAACGCAAGGCTTCTAAAGGTTCTTTGCGCCAGTATAACTACGCAGTTTTCTCTGCGGCAGCGAACATCAAATCTCCAAACTATTTGAAAATGATCATCGAGGGGAAAAGAAATCTCTCTGAAGATATGATCGGGAAATTTGGTAAAGCTCTTGGCTTTAATAAAGAACAAACTGAAGAGTTCCGTTTGCTAGTGAACTTCACTCAAGCAACAGATCCTGCAGATCGTAATATCTTCCTGAAAAAAATGTCAGAGCACCGTGTAGGTGTGAAACTTAAAACAGGCGAGATCGATCGTAAATCCTTCGAGAAAGTTCCGAACTGGGTTGCATGGATCGTTTACGCAATGGTGGATCAAGAGGGCGTATCGTTTGATACAGCGTCATTGAAAGCCCTTCTGCGTGGCAAAGCTTCCGAAGACGAAATCGAAAACTCTTTGCAGGCATTGATCGCTTCTGGCGAGCTTCGTAAGGATGAAAAAACGGGCGAGATCAAAAAAGCTCGTTCATTGACTGAATCTCCTGAAGACATTCCAGTAGCGCTTGTTCGTAAGCTTCAATCTCAATTGATGTACTTGGGTCTTGAGTCTATTTACCAAGATCAACCGACAGATCGCGAATTCGGCACATTGACGATGTCTTTGACGAAAGCAGAGTTTGAAGAAATCAAATTTAAGCTTCGCCAAATGCGCAAAGGTCTTCATAAAGACAACTCGATCGCTCGTATGAAATCAAAAGGCGAAAGAGTGTACCAATTGAACATCCAACTATTCCCAGTAACAAATGCTGTGAATGGCGTTGGTGCTCAACCGGTTATCAACAGTGCTCTTGATGTGAAAGATGTGATCACTGAGGCGTCTCAGCCTTCCGCTGAAGCGGTTGCAAGAGCCGAAGCAGTGTTAGCTAACGCTGTGTCTGCGGATGTTCCTCAGGCGCCAGTGGCGGCGACAGAGCAAGCGGCAGCACCGACGGCTCCAACAGCTCCGAATGCTCAGAAAGAACGTTCTAATGTAAGTTCTTTGGCGGCATCGGCGGCGGCAGCTGCGGATCTTTTCCGTTAATATTTAAATCAAATTCGATGATGAAAAGGGGAGGCGAAAGCTTCCCTTTTTTTATTGTGTGGCAGGTTTCCTCACCCGAAAAAACGCGCCTATTTTGCCCCGTTTTTCCGTCCCTTTTTGTCTGTGATTGCTATGTTTCAGAGCATGTTCAGAAATGTGAATCAGTTTCGAGAAAATTTAAGATTCTTAAATTTATAATCGAAAAAGCACCAAAATTTCAGCAACAATGTGGATAACTCTGTGGAAGACCCCTATAAATGGTGGATATCTGGACCTTTTACTAGGTGAATTGTCATGCTTACGTTAGCGTACCGTTAACCTGGTGTAACATAAAACGCTGAAAACGCAGGCAATGACATGCTGAATTGCCTATTGTTTTCCTGTTTACGTTCACACACTATGTCCGATCGTTTTGCGGAACTTTTCCACCGTATCATGAGTTCTTTCTTCGTTGCTTCGTCGTCGCTGTACTATTTGTACAGCTTCCTCCTCGCGCCTCGAAACAACTCATGCTACGATGTAAAAGTACTGTATTCACATGGGGGCGTACTGGCTTCGACGTGGGTGCTGAAGCATAAGGAGCATACCGGGGCGGATGAGGACCTCGATAAAAACGTCCATTTTGTAATTGGCAACGATTACGCACTTGCAGCTTAATTAGCCGCACGATCTCCCTTAAGGTGGTTTCGCTTTTGGAGTAGATTGTCAAATTAGAGACCTCGGCAAGTTGGGTTTTCTCCAGCAGACTTGCTTAAATTTACTGGGGGAATGTGTCGTAAGCATTTTGTCTGTGGAAGTCTTACGAACAAATTAAAACACTGACTAAGTATGTAGCGCCTTATCGTGGATCTCTTGCGGACGCGGGTTCAATTCCCGCCGCCTCCACCATTTTCGATAAAACAAAGAACCTCCCACTGGGAGGTTCTTTATTTTTAAGACCTTTGTTTGGCTTTAGATTGTCGATTATTGTTTATATTATTAATAGTTTTGGTATGTAGTAAGCTAACTTTAGTTTATTTATAAAGTTAGGAAGAACTAGATGACGTCTAAAATTGATCAATTAATTTCTGAAATTCAATCTGAACGAAAAAATCCAGTACTTGTGCTTAAAGAAGATGAGATTGGCCTCTCAACAGTATATGCGATGCACGATCTACTTGCGCAGAAGAGTTTCGATACTTTGGATGTATTACTTCACACTCCTGGTGGTGATCCAGACGCGGCTTATAAGATGGCGAGAATTCTAAAAGATCACTGCAAAAGAGCGAATATTCTTGTGCCGGCGATGGCTAAAAGTGCCGGTACATTGTTTTCTCTTTGTGGAGATGAAGTAATTCTGTCAGAACTTGGAGAATTGGGACCTTTAGACACTCAAATTGAAGAGCATGCCGAGGGAGGTAATCGACGCTTCAACTCTGCTTTAAATGGCTTTAAAGCGCTAGAGCAAATCAAGATTCATACGCTGGAAACCATGGATCTTGCGGCAAAGATGATTTTGCTTAGATCGGGAATGAGAATAAGTGAGTGCTTGTCCCTGGCTATTCAGTTTTCTGGACAAACGAGTGGAACTTTGTATTCAAAACTGGATGCACAAAAAATAGGTGAATATGCGAGAGCGCTGGATATTGGTGAGAAGTATGGCGTGCAAATTTTACATCGAATGTGCAAATGGCCTATTGAGACAGCTAAGAAGACCGTTACTCAACTCGTACGAGGCTACCCGTCCCATGGATACGTATTAGATTACGATGAATTAAAGTCGTTGGGGCTTAATGTGTCACTGATATCTCACACATTGAGCGAGACCTTTGTCGAAATTGGAAAGACTTTTCATATGGCCAGTGGTAAGATAATAAAGTTAGCGGATTATAGTCAGTCTCAAAATGAGACTGTGACGCCAGAAGAGGCCACGGTTGAAGCATGATAAATAAACCGAAATTAAATAATGAAAATGTAGGTTATATGGAAACTTCAAGTCAGCAAATGGACAAATTCTTTTCGGACTCCAGTGAAGTACGTGACTTGGTGGAAGAGCAAAGAGTAGATTTTTTTGTCTATTCTTCGTTGGAGGCTGAGATCTCTGATTCCTTTAAACAAGTTAGGGATTTAATTGAGAAAAAAAATAATCCCGTCGTTGGCACTATTGGAAATGTAAACGGTTAGAAAATTTAGTGAAGTTATCTTTAAAAAAGCGGCTTATAACAGCCGCTTTTTTTTGGAATCTAAAAAACCACGTAAGCGTTCAAGTTATAGCTAATATTCTCAGATGAAAAGATCTCGAATCCGCACTCAACACAGAACCCCACCACTTTCCAAATTCGTATTGCTGATTAGCCTGATTAGCGCTGGATTGATCGTCCAACCGAAATTGATGAGATTCGGCTCAAGTAAGTTAGATCGCGGGACCTAATCAGGCTCCGCGATCTTGTGTCCTCTCCTTAGTAGCCAGTTTGATAAAGATCGAACGCGTTGATGAAGGCGTTGTTAACTTTTCCCTGGAAGCCGATGTTGAGAGTTGGGTTTTTGGTGATGACGTGCACGTAGCGACGAATCGCCGTGCTTTTTCCTCCAAGTGCAATCGCATCGAATTTTGGAAGTACCGGCACCGAGATGGTGGACGAACCATTCGGGAAGTCCATCGTAACATCAAACACCCGCGAACCCTTCGCACTGAAAGCTGTTGAGTTTTCAGCAAAGAACAAACCGACGCGATAGACTGCGGCGCTTGCCACCGGCAATTTGTAGCTGAAATTCCAGCCGTAGCGCGAGTCAGTATAGAGCGCTGGCAACGACGTGCCTGCTGTGCTCACGTTTCCGTAGTCATAGGCCGCCCCACCAACGAAGTACTTGTCGGGTGTGAAGTTAGATGTATTGGTTTGATCCAGCTGGCCAGCATTGATCGCATAGTTTGGTGCGCCAGCGACTTTCTTAATCGCTAGGCGATCCGGGATTCCGAATTGTTTAAGAATTCGGGCGCGTGAAAGAGCCCACGGAATAGTTCGAGAGAAGCCGTGACCTTGTCCTTCGTAAAGTACAAGCTCGGCATTAACCTTTCTATTCCAAAGAGTGTTTGCAAGGCTCGTCGAGTGAATTGGATCGACCTGAGTATCGTGCGTGCCGTGAATGATATAGAAGGCGGCCGAATTTTGATCGACGTGAGTTCTGATCGATGCGTCTTGATAAATCGGCATAGTTTTTTCGTTGCGCGGCTGACCGATCCAACCCAAAGCGCAATCGGTTCCTACGGTTTGTGTGAGAGTGAAATCAGTGCGACCAAACCAATCCACGACAAGTTGGACTCGGCCGGAGTATTTGTCAATTGCACCTTTGCGATCTTCAGCGGCTTGAACACCCAACATCGCAGCAAGGTAGGAGCCAGCGGATTCGCCGTGAGTGACGATCTTGTTCGGATCAACCTGAAAGCGCGCCGAATTTTTGCGAATGAATCGCAATGCCTGTTTGGCGTCGGTGACCCCTGCAGGCCACTTCGCAACTTGTGCCAATCGGTAGCCAACACTGAAAACGGTGAACCCCTCGTCAGCAAGTCCCTTTACAACACCGTTGATACTGGCTTTGCTGCCGCTATTGTAGCAACCGCCGTGGAAGAACATCAGCGCAGGACGCAGAGCTGTGCCGGGATTAGTAGGACGATAGACATCCATCTTGAGGCTCGTTCCATTGATATAGTCGTATTCGACATCTGTCTCGGCGACATAGGCCTGCGCCGCCACTGACGTCAACAATCCGCCCATCAACAAGCTCAACTTCTTCAGCATACTGACCCCCATAGAATCTGCGTGGCGATGTCTCACTTCGACTCGAATCGCCGCTCGACCTTGTTAGGGAATGCAAACAACTCGCCACGAATGCAGGCCACAGGTTTGAGCTCAGAGCCAGTTTGTTGGGGGAGCGTGGCGAACATTTGTTCAAGTCGTGAGCTCGGAGAGCGGTAAGCACCGGTTTCGAGTTTGAATTAGGGAATCTCGTCAGTATTTTGATAGTTCGATGAACTTCTTGCCACATTTATCTGGAGCGGCGTTACTCCATTTTCTCGACTGGAGTCCTCCAGCCGAGAGTCGTTCTTCCGAGTTTAGAAAACCGCGTAAACGTTCAAGTTATAGCTGATATTTTCATAAGAAAACGCGCGGGAGTCAGAGCTTGCGATTGAGCCACTGCCGTTTTCCAAATTCGTATCGCTGATCAGCGCTGGATTAATATAGAAAGCACCATAGTACATATTCAACCCAACTTCATGTGAACCGATGTTCCCCATGTCAGGTTCCCAGTTGCCGCGTTGAGCTTGGCTGGATTTTTCTGAAATCGTGTAAGCGTAGTACGGGTTGATCTTATCGTTCATTGTATAAATAAATAATGGAGCCGCTTTCAGCTGATAGTATTCAGCATCGGCACCAACAGCTTTATTCGGGTTGCTGCCGCTGTTGAATTGCACGCGTGGGGAAACTAGTGCTGCCATCGTGAACTTCGGATTGATGGTCCACTCAAAGTAATTATCCAAACGGATACGACCCATCTCATGATTGTCCTGAGCCACAACATCTGTCGGGGCATAGTATCTAAGATCGATCAAACCAAAGCTTGAGTTCATCCATTTTTGTGGTCGCAAAGCCGCGCGTAAAACAGTTTCCGCCATCGCAGTTGTAGAATCGCGGTGAAGTCTTGAATCACGAGCGCCTAGGCCGTCGCGTGTAGAAGTAATTTGAAAGTGCTGACGAAGTTCCAACTCCCAAAGTTTTGTTGGAGCATAACGAGCGCCGACAAAGTTATAGGAGATAATTGCGCCAGCCGCAGGTTTGCGATTATCAGCTTCGTAGTTAAAGTTTTCAGAACCTAGGGTGAAGTGCCATGGAGTTTCTTTGCTCGCATCAGCAGTACTCATGCTGGAAGTCGCAGTTGGTGCTGCTGATGACTCAGTTGCTGGATTAGAAATCTTTGTTGTTGAAGTCGATGCATCCTGTGCAAAGCCTTGTGTACAAAGCAAAGTAGCGACCGCGAAAAGTACTGTCTTCATTCATCCCCCCGGAAATGCAGATATGAGGATGATTTCAAGAAGTGCTTAATACGTCAAAACAATAACCCGACGCAGATGCACATTTGGTAAGTCTATTTGTGTGCGGTCGAAAAACGCCCGCTCATCTCGCTCAAGTTTAGTTCGTCCAAAATCCAATTTAGACGATCGGCCGCACGCTGGCGCGGGCCTTCTTTCTTGGTTGCAATGATGAGTTCGTTCTTCATCGAGTGCTCAAAGCCGATCAGCTCAGTCACAGTGACCTGATATCCGTGCGCCTCTAGGCGGAGAGCACGCAGTACATTCGTCAAATGGCTGCCGAACTCACGCGTATGGATCGGGTGGCGCCAGATCTCTGTGAGGGGACTTGCAAGTTGTTTAGCTTTGTTTTGGCGAAGGACTTTGGCCATCTCTGCCTGGCAACAAGGAACCAAGACAATGTGCTTTGCTTGCTTTTTAAGAGCAAAATCAATGGCGTCGTCCGTGGCTGTATCACAAGCATGAAGTGCGGTAACAATCCCGATCTTTTCAGGCAACAGCTTAGATTCTGTGGCTTCCGCTACCAGCAAGGGAAGGAAGGACATATTCGGGAAGCCAAGCTTACCCTGAAGCTCGATGGACTTTTTAACCAGCTCTTCGCGGGTTTCGATGCCGTACACGTGGCCGTTACCGACAAGGCTTTTAAAAAACAGATCGTAAATGATGAACCCAAGATAAGACTTGCCTGCGCCGTGATCGACTAAGCTGATATCCGCGCCCGATGCTTGAAGGTCTTTAAGCAAAGGCTCGATAAAGTTATAAAGGTGATAAACCTGCTTAAGCTTTCTGCGGCTGTCTTGATTGATTTTCCCATCACGAGTCAGGATATGAAGCTCCTTAAGGAGTTCAATCGACTGACCATCACGCATTTCTTCTAAGGGTTTCTTCATACTAGACGGCTTTCTTTAAGTAACACTCGGCCAGAGATTTCAGGCAAGTCAGCGGCAAGGCTTTGCACTAAGAATTCAAAGCGAGAGATCGCAGCTTCTTTGCGAGATTCGTCAGTACCTTCAAGGCCGTCAGCAAGCTCACGCCATTCTGGGGATCTTAGCAGGATTTCTTGGATAGACTTTGTAAACACATCAGCCCATGTTGGTTGGCTGAAAGTAAAATTCAACGACAAGGATTCTTCCTCAGTCGTTGTTTCGTGCCAGTACCCACGTGGAACGAAAAGCACGCAGCCTGGTTTCATCACGACTTCCATGCTGTCTTCATCAAGCATATCAATCAGGGGAGCATGGCATTGAGTTTCAAGGGCCGCAGGCATTTCTTCAGAGCCTGTTGTAAAACGCTCTGTCGGGAAATCCACAGATTCGTTCGGTGCCAGTCTCCAAGTTTTAGTGCCTTTGATTTGAATCACGAAATTCGCATTGGCATCAAAATGCAAACGAGTCCCACAACCAGCAGGGGTTGCATAAGCAATCGAGCGCGCTTTGCACAGATTGTTTTCTTCACCACCAGTGACTAGCCCCAAATCTTCGCGGATGTTTTTTAAAGTATTTGCGATTGTTGGATCTTGAGTTTGCATGGCATCGAATACTAACGTCATGTTGTTGCGATAAACTTTAAGAGCGTCTTGGGGATCTAAGTGAATAGAGCTGTATTCATCGTCAAAGTCAGGAAGGCAGGCGCGAACTTTACGTTGGCGAGCTGCAACCAGTTGCTCAAGGCTTTGCATTTGAGCAAGATCAAAAATCTCCTGAAGCTTGCCCGGAGTCGCCGGAATAAACAAAGGCTCAACAGGCCAATTGGAGCTAAAGAACTCCGGAACAGTCACAGGGGCTAAAAGATCAGCAAGGCCAAGTTTTTTCATGCCCTGATATAACTCAGGGCCTCTGGTAGACGCTATCTATATCTTTTTACCATGGATTTATGCCAGGCGACCGCTCTGACAAGGCCATTCCGAAAGAGGCCCAAGCCGGAAAAAGCGGCCAACAAAAACACCATTAAGTTATCACTGCCAAAATGTTCCACTTGGAGCCTCCTTCCTCTGAAATTAAGTAATACCTAGCGAAGCCCGCCGGCACCTTGGATACGCTCGCCGGTAACCCAAGCAGAGTCATCCGAGCCCAGGAATAGAGCGATTTTCGCGATATCTTGAGGCTGGCCGATACGACCCAATGGAGTCTGAGCGACGATGTTTTTCTCCATATCGCTGCCGATCATACCCAAAGTGATGGAGCCTTCGGTTTCGACGCCGCCTGGAGCGATATTATTTACGCGGATTTTGCGACCAGCCAGTTCGCGGGAAAGGCCGATAGTCAAAGTATCAACGGCACCTTTCGTTGCAGCATAGATCGCAGTGCCTGGCATAGGACTTGTGCTGACAACAGAGCTAACGTTGATAATGCTGCCACCTTCAGGGGAGAAGTGTTTTACAGCTTCGCGTGTGCTTAACAAAATACCCAAAACGTTGGTGTTGAATTGGCGGTGGAATTCTTCTTCGGTGACTTCTTCGATGGTCGTGAATTTGTAAACGCCGGCGTTGTTAACCAAGATGTCTAATTTACCGAATGTTTTTTTAGTCTCCTCAAAGATTCGTTTTACATCGTCAGCCTTGGCAACACTGCCTTGAACTGCAATAGCTTTTCCGTCATTTGCGACGATTTCTTTAACTACTCTGTCAGCGTCTTCTTTGCTGGAGGAGTAGTTCACAACAACCATTGCTCCGTTTGCCGCGTATTCTTTTGCGATAGCTGCGCCAATACCTTTAGATGCACCTGTTACTATCGCCACTTTGCCATTTAACTTTTTCACTGGATTCACTCCGTTTTAGCCCGATCTGTGTCGGGGTTTTATTGTTCGATACTTAGATAAATATCGAAATGAAAAATCCAATGTCAATGTGACGGTTAGATAATTATCTAACTATCGAAATAACCGAATGAGTACGCATAGATATGGAGGTAGAAATTCGATGGAGGCCAGGTCTTTACGTTGTTTCGGATAGCAAAATGGCGCACCCAGCAACCGAAGCGGTTGTGAATATCATTGGGGAATTTTGAATTATAAAAGCTGGGGAGGTTAACTAGATCTTAGCAAGCTTATCCAAGTAAGCATGCAAAACTTCGCGCTGAACCGACAGACGCATGAACTTACCTTCGCGAGTGATCTCTACCAAGCCCGCGGTTTCAAGTTCTTTAATATGATGGGAGAGAGTCGCCGCACTGATGTCGTGCTCTTCTTGCAAAGCACTGCAAGCCATGGAGTTGTCGCCCTTGCAGGAACCAATTTGTTTAAGGATCAAATAACGGCGTGGCTCTGCGAGAGCTTTTCCGATTTGTTCAAATTGTTTATCCGTTAAACGGATTGTTTTCGACGTCGACATGTAAGAGAGGATACACGAAACTCTAGAATCTGTCCAGACAGTGGGTTTCGCACGCAATTACAGATAGTTAGATAAATATCAAAGTGTACTGCGGAGGAAAATCCCCCGCAGTATGTGAACTAATTAAGCATGATGTACATTGTTCGCCCAGTTAAGGCTCGCCTCAGCGACTTTTTCCCAACCTGGTTCAGCAACCAAGTAGTGAGAAACACCATCGAAGCTTAAGAAATCAGTGCGAGCTTTTGCTTTCGATTGTTTTTTAAAGATCGAGCGCACAAGAGCTGGAGCAGTAGTGCGATCTTTCTCTCCCGCGATCACAAGCAGTGGTTGTTTGCGGTTTTTAGCATCGACAAAAGTACCGATCGACAAAGCAGCTTCAAAGAAGATGCGGCCTGGAGCAGGGATCACTTCTTTGACATAGTCAGCGTCCCTTTGATCTTTCGGAGCAGTGTTCGCAAAGTTTTCGTCGAACGCTTCTTTAGTTAACACGAAAGGTTTTTTCCAACCGCCAGAGCGGAGCAAGATCGGCAATACAGATGCGATCGAGCGGAAATCAGCGATAATACCACCAATCGGAGCGGAATCGATGACCACGCCCGCAGCACCCACGCCTCTGTCTAAAAGAATCTGAGTTACCAAGCCACCCATCGAGTGACCGATTAGCAGAGGAGCTTCAGGAAGTTGTCTGATGATCTCCTCATAGTGGTCAGCGATTTTTTGTAAAGACAGGCTGCCGAACTCATCACCTGGGTTGTTACGGATGTCTTCGATAGGGCGATCCAAGTACGGCCAAGTTGGAACAAGCACATTGTACCCGTGAGCTTCAAAGTAGTTTTTGAATGGGTTCCAAGAAGTCGGAGTCATCCAAGCGCCGTGAATTAGAACAACTGTTTTTTGGTTACCGTTAGCTGATGAGTTCATATATTCCTCCTGTGTTTTTAAGACTGTGTGTCTTTGATGAATACAGAATGCTCCTTTTGAGCCCTAATTTGAATTGCCAGAAATGACATAAATAGGTCTATAATTGACATATGCCTAAGAAAGACCTGAAAACCAAATCCAAAGGCCCGACCGAGATCGCAATCCTCCTCTATCAGAACTACCAGCCCTCAGCTGTGTATGGCCTGATGGATCTTTTTGAGATTGCGAACCGCTATATGGCAGATTATCTCCCAGACGAGAACAGATTCATCCGCATTTCTCATTGGAAGATCAAAAATCAAAAGAAGAATGAAATGGAGTGTGTCTTTGACACTCATCCAGAGTTGGGAGCGAATAAACCCTCATTCATTTTGATTCCTCCAAGCTTGAATAAACTTATCACTCCAGAGGCGGCGAGCCCTTGGGCTGAGTGGGTGACGAAACAACACAAAAGTGGAGTGTCCGTCTGTTCGGTATGTTCTGGTGCATTTGTGCTGGGGGAAACAGGACTGCTTAACGGCAGGGGAGCCACGACTCACTGGTTGTTTAAGGAGGAGTTCCAAAATCGTTTTCCAAAGGTAGATCTACAAATCGAAAAGCTAGTAATTGATGACGGTGACGTGATCACCGCTGGTGGCCTGATGGCATGGATTGATCTGGGGCTTAAACTTGTGGATCGTCTTTTCGGTTCCACAGTGATGGTGCAGACGTCGCGCTTTTTGTTGGTCGATCCTCCTGGGCGTGAGCAGCGTTTTTATTCAAGCTTTTCTCCGCAGTTGCATCATGGGGATGAGCAAATCGTAAAAGTGCAGCACTGGTTGCAAGCAACGGGGGCTCAAGGCGTAACGTTGAACTTAATGGCGGATAAGGCCGGGATGGAAGAGCGAACTTTCATTCGCAGATTCAAAAAAGCCACGGGATTGAACCCGACAGAATATTGTCAGCAAGTACGAGTCGCGAAGGCCCGCGAGATGTTAGAATTTACGAATAAGAATATCGAAGAGATCTCTTGGAAAGTCGGCTACGAAGACACCAGTGCCTTCCGTAAAGTTTTTCATAAAGTGATTGGGCTTACCCCAGGGGAGTATCGTACAAAGTTCTCGGTGGCGAGAAGATAGATAAGCGGGGCTTGGTGCCCCGCTCTTACTCAGTTAGTGCTGAATGAATTCGTTGATGTATTTAGCTGAAAGCTCTGGGAACTGATGTTGAGGTCCGTGACCAGTTTGCGCAAAGTACATCATGCTGACAGTTGGGAATTTACCTTTAGCTGTGAACCAGTCTTCGGCGGCAAAGCTAATGTCATTCTCACCCAATAATCCAAGAACTGGAATTTTAGTTTCTTGAAGTTTTTTGTAAGTGCCGTGTTTGTCTTCCACATAGTCACGACTAGTTAACAAGTTATTCCACTGAGCCTCAGTCATAGCGACGTCATTATCAGATTTACGAGCAGCAATGCGGTCGTGAGATTCTTTCGCAGCTTTGACACTCGCAGGATACTCAGGATTAAAGAACAAAACAGTCTCATCATCCAAGTCGTTTACGGCTTTCAAAGCACGCTCAAAGAATACTTTTTGGGGAGGGGCTACATCAGGACCTGGCAAGCGTGTACCAATCATAATCCCGTGAGAAATCATCTCTGGGAATTCAGTCAGTGCCATTTGTGCGATCATACCGCCGTAAGACCATCCACCAATCGCGAATTTTTTAATACCTAAGGCTTCGGCAAGTTCTTTGATCTCAGTCGCCATTTTTAGATTTGAATCAGATTGAGTGCCTTTAGATAATCCAGTGCCAACATAGTCGTAAGTGATCACGCGATTAGTTTTTGCCAAAGCATCTAGGAAAGCTGGATCCCAAGTATCAAGATTTCCTCTAAAACGATTCGCCAAAATGATTGGGTAACCTTGGCCAATAGATCTGTAAGCGATCGAGGGGTTGTTAGAAATATTTGCGTATTCTGTTTTTGCGTTTACTGAAGTGTTCATCTTGTTCTCCTTTAAGATTGTTATCTTCTGATGAGAAAAGAATGCCCCAGAACGCCGTCCGTTTGAATTGTGTAAAATGACATTATTAGTGTCAAAACTGACAAATGGTAAAAGGAGGACATTTGCGTCCTCCTTTTGAAGGAAAATTATCTCAGCGGAACGGAAGGGAAGTCCACTGGAACGCCGAACGCTACGTTTGTGTAGTTCGTAAATGTGTTTAGCGCCACATGGGCCAAGATCTCGGCCATTTCTTCCTCGCTGAAAACGGCTCTAACATCGGCAATGTCTTTTGCATCAACTTGGCCGCGAGTTTTCACCAGTCTTCTTGCGAAATTCAAAGCGGCTTGTGTGCGAGTGTCGTTTGCTTCACCGGCTTGAGCTGCTGCCATTTCTCCCGCTGTCGCTCCGGCTTTCTGTCCCAGCACAGTGTGGGCTGCCAAGCAGTATTCACAGCGATTGATGTCAGCGACTAGGACCGCGATTTTTTCTCCAAGCTTCGCGCCCAGTTTACCTTTGCTCAAAGCTCCGAATGAAGCCCACATGCTTTCTAAAGCTGCGGGTGAGTTACCGATAGCAAGGAACATGTTTGGAACTTTGCCGAATCCTTTTTCAATTTGGTCGAGCATTTTTTTGTGCGAGCCAGTAGTGTCTTGTGGGTTTATTAACGAGATGTTCATAAAGACCTCCTTAGGCCTGTTTGTTGGTTAGAGTTTGTTTGGATAATTCCAAAACAAAGTTAATTAATTGTTCTGTGTCGATGATTCCAAAATGCTGAACGCGAACTTCGCCCTGTTGATCGATGACGATCGTGGTCGGTGTTCCCTGAAGGTCATACGCCTTCATGGTTTCCGGCATCCACTTGCCGTCCTTGTGCTCATCAATGCCCACCGGGAATGGAAGTCGCCATTCTTTGATAAAGACCTTGAGGGCTTCAGGTCCCATCGCGTGGTGATTTTCAAAAACGGTGTGCAGTCCCACGACATCGATGTCATGACCTTTAAGGCGCTCAAACAGCTCGATAGTTTGTGGGATGCCGTGATAAACACATCCAGGACATAGCATCTGAAATGCATGGATCACTTTTACTCTTGGAGCTGTGACATCGAGGTTGTAACCTTCAGTAGTGTTCAGCCATTCTTGTACTTTTAGTGGTAGTGCTTTCATAATCACTCCTTGTTTCGTTTTCCATTATGGGATTTTTCTAAACGATAACAAGTAGTTACAAAGTGGTGCGGTAGGTACTAAACGGTACATCTTGAGGATCTTATGAGCGAAAAAAAATATGACGTGAAGTTTCTAGTCGAGGATATCGTGGGCTGTAAATGGTCCATGTCGATACTTGATATGATCGATAAAGGCATTAATCGCCCAGGCGCGATGGTTCGCGAAAAAGATGGACTAACTACGAAGGTACTTAACGAAAGACTTCGCAAACTTCAGAAGTATGAAATCATCAACAAGATCGAACATCCCGAAGTCCCTCCACGAGTCGAGTACGTGTACACAGATTTCGGAAAGAAATTTTTAGACATCGTTCAAGCTATTCGCAAACTCGAAGACGAGATGAAGTAATATGAGATTCATACAGCAAAACATTTTCTTTATTGATGGAGCAGGCGCTTTTTTAAGTGCGGCGATTATTGGAATTCTTCTACCGAAATTAAACACGGGCATGCCGATAAATGTGTTAGCGGCTTTATCCTCGGTTGCAGTGGTATTCTCGTTGTATTCGCTGTCTTGCTTCCGTTTGAATAGAAAGCCAGGGAAGTGGCTTAAGGGTATCGCCATCGCAAATTTGATTTACTGTGTGAGCACTCTGTCAGTGGTTGTGCTTTTCTTTAGTCAACTAAGTGCACTTGCGATTGCATACTTCATCTTAGAAATCATCGTGATCGCACTACTGGCTTGCTTGGAACTTAAGATCGTCCAGCAAGCCAGCTAGAATTACATCTGAGGCATCGGCAGGCATTCCATAATTTCTACGGCATCTCCCGGAAAGATCGAGAAGTGGGGATGCTCTAGGAACATCTTGGCTGCTTCTTCGTGTGATTCTGCTTGAACGATTGTGTAGGCTGCCATCATGTTTCTGATGTCAGTGATTCCATTCATATCAATCTTCTTTGTTTTCCCAAGTGGCGCACCATCATCCAAAATGGCTTTAGCATATTTCTCGCCCCATTTTGTCCACGCAATCATGGCGTCGTTTTCTTTCTTTTTGCGAGTGGCTTCATCCATCGCATTCCACTGTTTCATTTTATCAGTCGTTCCGGTGCCAGTATAAATTGCTAGGAATCGTTTCATAAAGAACCTCCAACTAAAGTTACATGACTTTGTATTAGGGCACATTTTAGTGCTATTCAATCCTAATGATCCTGATATGCTAATTGTATGGCTGATATCTTGTACATCGTTCTGTTTATAATTGGCGTATTGATCATTTATTTCCGTCCTGTCGCGCGCTTGTTGGGAGTTTCTGCCAACTGGGAAATCGGCGCGGGATCTCTGTGTATCGTTATCTTTGCGATTCACATCATGAACACTTACGTCGTTCAGCGCGAAATCGAAGAGGGTCTATCGCAACAGCCTTGCGGTACATCGAGCCCTCAAGGAATCTGCTACAACTTAGATAAGGAAGTATGTCTGTCGGCATGGAACGGTGCTGATCGTGCTTGCCGCGAGGAAGCGGAACCAATTTTAAAAGAGCGCCCAGGCGCTTTGATCGGTCCCATCGTAAATCGCTGCAAAGCTCGCCGCATGGATAAACCTTTACGCTACAACCGTATCAAGGAAGACAATCCACTTTGTAAAGCGTACTTTCAGTACATCGATGATAAGACGAAGTAGTTATGGAAGATGTTGTTGATAAGTTCAGGGATTTTTTATCAGTCGAACTAAAATCGGCAATTGCAAAAAGAGATAAAGAAGACGTCAGCACAATCCGCGAGATCATGTCAGCTTTGGATAATAGCAGTGCTTGGACTCAAGAGGAAATCGCTAGCCTTAAAGATTCTACGAAAACAGAAGTGCCTCGTAGGAAATTAAACAAGCAAGACATTCAAACTATTATTAGATCCGAAATTGCGATCAGAGAGAATGCCTTGAGAGACTATGAGCGGCTTGGGAATAATACCCAAGCCGACTTAATCAAGAAAAGTATCAGCACTATTAATAGGCTTAGCGCGATGCTATTTTAGCCGATAGCCGTTTCGATAGCTTTTACTAGAGCCGGGTGATCAGGCGTAACATCTGGGTTAAAGCGCGCGATCACTTTGCCATCGCGACCTATCAAAAACTTTTCAAAGTTCCAAAGGATCTCGTGGGCTTTGTCGCGATTGATTCCGTACTCTTTAAGTTTTGTTTCAAAAGCATCGCCGTCAGGGGAAGTAGCTTTTGGCATTGTTTCAACCAAGTATTGGTACAATGGATGAGTGCCATTGCCTTTTACTACGATCTTTTCAAACATCGGAAATTTGATACCGAATTTAGAAGTACAGAACTCTTGGATTTGCGCATTTGATCCAGGCTCTTGAGCGCCAAATTCATTTGCTGGGAAGCCAAGAACTTCAAATCCTTGTGCTTGGTATTTTTGATAAACTTTTTCTAAAGCTTCGTATTGAGGAGTCAAGCCGCATTCAGAAGCTACGTTCACAACCAGCAAGGCTTTGCCTTTATAGTCAGATAGGTTGGCGTTGCTTCCGTTGATACGTTTCATTGAAAAGTCATAGAATGATTTTGAACTCATGTGATTCTCCTTGATGAGATATTACTCGTTAAGTCCCAGGCCTTTAAGGATCTTTGGAATGCACTTTTCAATGCGTGAGAGTCTGGTGGCAGACTGCTTTGCAGATGAAATGTGAATGACATAAAGTCTTTGTCGTCCTGGTGTTAGCTTATCAAAAGCTGCTTTTAATTTTTTGTTCTTACTAAGTGCGGCTTTAAACTCGATAGGAAAACCTGTAATTGGCGCAGGCTTTGTCTTTTCGATTTTAGCGCCCTCGGACTCTAACTTGATAGCTTGCTTAATGAAACCCTTAAGCGCGGTTTTTGCTTTAGTTAAATCAGTTTCCTCGTCGAACTCATAGCGTCGTACGATATTGGAGTTTTCCCCCGGGGCCTTAAGTAATTTCTTTGGATCTTTGATTAGGACACCTTTAAAGAACATGATGGCGCCGTAGTCTTTAAATGCTTGGAACATAACGATGTTATTTCCGTTTAAGGTGTAAGTAGGAAGATTCCACTTAAGTTCTTCGTCCAAACCACATTCGATTGCGAGTTTTCGAAAGAAGACAGCTTCGGTTTTCCATTTCTTAGAGGACTTAATAAAAGTATCCACTTTTGCGTTTGGTTTGCTCATGTTAGTCCTCTTTCTATTCTAAGGCTGTGAAACAATATCGACGTTCAGAGTGTTAAGCTTATCCGGGTCCATGATAATTTCAATAGCCATGATTTTTCCTTCTGCAAACGTAAAGCTAAATACAACAACAGGCTTACCTGCCGGAGCCCAAGTTCCCGCATAGTTACCATTAACCAAGGCCAATTGGGCCGCAGAGGCTTTTCCTTTAAAGGTATTTGCCACAGTTTCAGCACCAGTGAGTTGTGGCTGAAATTGAGGGGCACCTTTATCTTTATTGGCCTGTGAAATTTTGATCGCAGTTGTGTCGGCTCTTAACACGGCGTCTGGATGCAGAAGTCGAATCAAAGCATCAAAATTCCCATCGCGAGAGGCAGCTAAAAATGCAGAGACCATTTCGCGCTCTCGTTCTGAGTTATCTTGAACAGTGGGAGTGCCTTTGATTCTGCGACGAGCTCGGCTTGCGAGCTGTCTGGTGGCGTCTTCGCCGCGATCAATGATGGGACCGATCTCTTCAAACGACACATCAAAGATATCATGTAAGACGAATGCGATTCTTTCAGTCGGTGTTAGCTGATCTAAAATGAGTAGCAATGCAGGACCAACGGAATCAGCAATCATATTTTCAGACTCGGGATTGCCTTTGGTTTCAGGTGTATTTTCATGGGAGGCACTGTCGAGTGATTCTTCACGCTTCGATTTTCTGGATCTCAGCATGTCCAAGCAAACACGCGACACAACGGTGGTTAGCCAACCTTGCAGATTTTCGATTTTTTCAGATTCAGAACGGTTCAATCTGATCCAGGCTTCTTGAACAGCGTCTTCGGCTTCGCCCGTTGAGCCAAGCATTTGATAAGCCACGGCCTTTAAGTGCTTACGGGAATCTTCAAAGTTTTTAGTAAGCCAGTCTTTTTTTTCCATCTGTCTTTCTTTTCCTGTCACAACCGTTTGGGTTCATCCGTCATAGCTATGACGAAGCAAATAGGATCGATGTGACGGGAGCAGGCGCCTTTTCCCATTATATTTTAACTATATGAAATAACGTAGGAATTTATAGGAGTATCAAATGAAATTTATCCTTTTGATCTATCATGGAACGTCCCCATTGCCAGGGACTGATCGTTGGAATGCTCTTTCACAAGATGAGCAAAAGCAGATTTATAAAGACTATGCGGAACTCAGTAAAACGGCAGGCCTAGAACCAGGCTATCCGTTGGGTCTTCCAAACACTGCAAAAACAGTTCAGTTGCGCGACGGTAAAACTGTTGTCAAAGATGGCTCTTATTTACCTGAAGGCTTAGGCGGCTATTCTATTTTTGAAGCAGAAAATATGGAGGCCGCGATCGCTTTAGCATCACGTATTCCTGCGGCTCGTCTTGGTGGAGCGATCGAAGTTCGCGCTGTTGAAAAATATTGGTAATTAGAAATTAAGGATACGGCGATGGGGAGGGAGCGTTTGCTAATAGGAACGCTCTTTCCAAATCACTCTTAAGCTGCGCGCGTTTCTCGATAGCATCGTTTTTGTCAAACGCACGCAGTATTGCGGATGGATGCCAAGAGATAATGATGTTCGGGGCGAAGGAGTTGTTTTGAACGATGCGCTCGCGCGCTTCATTTATTTTTACTAATCGTCCAAGAATTGAAGTCGCGGCCGTGGCGCCGAGAGCAATGATGACTTTCGGTTTAACTGCTGCGATCTCTGCCTCTAGCCAAGGTTTGCAGGCGTGCATGTCGGTGCCGCTTGGTTTTTTATGAATGCGGGCTTTGCCATCTTCACTCGGAGTCCATTTGTAGTGTTTGACGGCGTTGGTGATGTAAGCCGACTCGCGCTTAAGTCCCAGCTCTTTCATGATTTCTGAAAATACTCTGCCTGCAGGTCCCACAAAAGTGTGACCAGCGATATCCTCTTCAGAACCTGGTTGTTCGCCGACGATCATAATCTTAGCATTCAAGGGACCCTCACCAAAAACAGTCTGAGTCGCGTGTTGAGCCCAAGGACAAACAGAGCATTTCTTGGAAAGCTCTTTCATTTTATCGACGGAAATATTTTTTGGAACCTCGGCCCTAACTTGAGGAGCTGTAGCCATCATTTGTAGACGCTGTGGAACTTCTCTAACCAATTCATGAATCAGCGCAGTTTCCGGCATACTTGACCAGTATTTCGGAGACATTTCTTGCTTCATCATTTTTAGATTTAAGCGAGCAGGATTAAAGATCGATTTGTAATAAGTCTTCCAGACTTCGTCAAAGTCATCTTCGTGTTTGAACTCGTGCTCGGCCATTCCTTTAGCATAAGTCAGCTCTTTCAAGTTCCAGTGAGCTGAAGCATCCGGAGAAAATATGGACCATGGCTTATCACTAAAACGGCGCATGAAGAAGGGGGCACCTAATTCCATGATCAAGTGTTCTGTCTTATGCCAAGCGATGTAGCTTTCTTGCCCGTCGATTATGATTTTTTTAAAGCGTACAAAGGCATGCATTTTATGAATGTCTTTGCGAACGGACTTAACCAAGTCCATCGCACGCCTTACATCTGTATCGGTGACGATATTCAGCAGGTGATTGTTTTCGTGGTTAAGGCGATAAACCAGTCTGTACAACAAGTTCCAACGACCCGGATCACGAGCCGCCGCAATCAAAGGAGCGATATCTAAGAATTCTTTAGGGATCACAGGTTTTACGAGTGGCTTTCTTTGCATCACCGCAAATTCAAATGCAGGATTCTCACTCCAAGCGGCTTCCGCTGGAGCAATCCCATCCATGAGTTGTTTGCGAGCTTTCTCGCGCCATTGATTCCAATTCACAGATCACCAGATGCCGCTGAAAACTTCAGATCAAATAGTGAGAGTTGTGTATCGACCGGTTTGATTCGTTCCTTCAAATTATTCGCATCAATCAAAAGTGCATCGGGATTGTGATCAGATGTAACAATGAAGTACTTTGCCCGTTTCAAAG
The DNA here is from genome assembly GCF_047306065.1 of Bdellovibrio sp. HCB209. Lineage (GTDB taxonomy): Bacteria > Bdellovibrionota > Bdellovibrionia > Bdellovibrionales > Bdellovibrionaceae > Bdellovibrio. The sequence continues at coordinate 3,639,349 of NZ_CP178618.1, read as the reverse complement.
GAATTCTTAATTTTGCGATATCCATCAAAGAGATTTTCTTAAACGGTCGCATTTGCAGAATACGTTCAACGTTCTTGACGCCAAATCCAGGAATACGCAAAAGCTCCTCACGAGTCGCAGTATTCACATTGATCGGGAAAGCATGACGATTGCGAAGCGCCCATGCTGTCTTAGGATCAATATCCAAAGGTAAATTCGGAGTGTCCGTACTCGTAAGTTCTGTCGCATCAAATTTATAAAAACGCACTAACCAGTCAGCTTGGTACAAGCGATTCTCGCGAACCAAAGAAGGCTCTCCGCGAGGCAAGAATGCATCGGCATGAGGAATCGGGCTGTAGGCAGAGTAGTAAACGCGGCGTAAGGAATATTTCTTATAAAGACTTTGCGACTGATTTAGAATCACAGAGTCAGTACTTTCTGTGGCTCCAACGATCATTTGAGTTGTTTGTCCAGCAGGCGCAAACTTCGGAGCTTTAAACGGGGAGCGCTTGAAGTCTTCCTTTGCTTCCTCAACTCGCACGGCAATTTGATTCATCGAAGTTGTGGCTTCTTGAATAGTTTTTGCCGGAGCCAAAAGATTTAAATCTTCCTGAACGGGCATTTCAATATTTGCACTGACCCGGTCTGCCCATTGACCTGCTTTAAGAATCAATTCTTGAGACGATCCTGCGACTACTTTTAAATGAATATATCCTTGGAACTTGTGATCTTGGCGTAAAGAGCGAGCCACTTGAATAAGTTGCTCCATCGTTTCATCAGAACTGCTGATAATGCCCGAGCTTAAAAATAAACCTTCGATATAATTACGGCGATAAAATTCTAAAGTGAGTTGCACGATTTCTTCAGGTAAGAAGCGAGCACGCTTAACATCGCTAGAAACGCGATTCACGCAGTACTTGCAATCAAAGATGCAGAAATTGGTCATCAGGATTTTCAGTAAACTGATGCAACGACCGTCTGGTGCATAGCTATGACAAATGCCCATGCCCTCGACATTTCCCATGCCGCCTTTTTCACGTTTGCGTTGAGAGCCGCTGCTTGAGCAAGAGGCATCGTACTTAGCGGCGTCGGCGAGTATAGAAAGCTTAGATTTTAAATTTTCCCATTGAATTGCCATAGACTTACATATAATTTACATATATATGTAAGTCAACGGCCAGAGATTCTGACTAGACGGAAGCGAGGGGTCCTACCAAATCATCCCGATATTTGCGAACCAAGTTTTCAGAGTATTTTTTGATTCATCCGTATCTTGATAAAGATCACGGTACGAAACTCCGTACGTCAAAGTGCGCTGAGTGAATTGGTTTGCGAACTTCAAACCAACTAGGTAACCACCACCTGATTTTAAATCCATGCCGTCATGATTTGTCGGCAAAGAAATAATAGCATCAGTGATCGCTGCCATTTTAAATTTTTCGCGATTTACAAAATTCCATCTTGCACCCAATTGAACTTGTGGAATGAAGATTGTTTTTACTTCTGCTCCACCAAGCATAGGTTCAACAAAAGGTGTTTGCTCGTAATTTACCAAACCAGCAAGAGTCACAAGGGGATTAAATTTATATTCTGCACCCAATGTGTATTTAGCAATGTACTGAGCATGTCCTTCGATTTCACCAACGTGTTCGTCGTGCTCGATATCCATTTTCTCAACAGCTGCGCCTAAAATTAGTTCGGTTTTATCCGTTAGGTGATAGCCCACTTCAAGTTCAATTCCGTAGTCGATTTCGGAATTCAAAGAGATATCGGAAGATCCATCCTCTGCTTTTCCTTGCAGAGCGAACTTAGAAACCGCGATAGATGTCTTAAACATCCATTTGCTGTGATGAGCGTGGGACTCTTTCGCTGGTTCTTCTTTAACGGGTTCTTTCTTAGCAACTTCTTCAGCAGTAGGTTCTTCTTTGACTTCAGCTGCTTTTTCTTCGACGTGCTCTGTCGGGGCAGCTGTTGTCTCAGGAGCTGGAGGTGGAAGTTCTGGGTGAGGTGCTGCTACTGTAGCTGCAACCGCTACCGGAACTGGCTCTGGAACTTCTGGTTTAACTACAGGAGCGGGTTGGCTTCCCGCAATTTCGTCAGCGATGTCTTTGCGATTCATGTTCGTCCAAGTTGTGACCAGCAATGTATCTGCCTCTGCAGTTGAAAGCGTTGGCTCTTTTTTAAGAACTAACTCTTGCCCTTGGCGGATATTGAATGGTGCTTTGATAGAGTTCCAATCTGCGATGGCTTTCCATTGCTTTTCGTTGCCGTAAAGATCGCGGCTGACCATGTACAAATGTGGAGCACGCGCATTGACGACATAAACGGTTTGATTATCAACTGTGCGGATATCACGTTTGTATGCAGCAGATTTACTTTTTGCGGCTGCAACTTTGGATTTTTTTGGAGCAGCTGGCTCATCATGCACAGCCTTGTGTTCCACTTGCGCAGTTTTTGGCGCAGTGTCTGGCTTTAGCTGAACTTTGAAATCATTGGGCGCCGGTGCCGCGGCTTGAGTTTCAGCAAATGCTGATGAGGTTGAAAGAGTAAGAAGCAACGTCAGGGATGCGGTACTGATTGTGTTTTTCATGACTACTATTCTTACGAAATATCTATAAAAAGGGCAGCGTGTTTACACCGGAGCTAGGCTGAAGTAGGGCTTTAGTTTGAGAACGAAAATGACATAAATACATGTCGATTTGTTGTAATCCTACACGGGGCTAAGATCATTGGTTTTCTAGGTCGAAGTGCAAGGCTATCGTGAACTTCTTAAGTAAAAACCAACTGAAATTTAACTTCTTCTATGAGGAGCGATTGCTATGTCAGAACCAAGAAGTGAGAGTGAAAATCCCGCCATAAAAGCCCCAGAACCAAAAACTGGAATGCGCCCGAGAAACAATCGTGATTGGTGGCCGAATCAGTTAGATCTGTCTGTTCTCCACACGCATTCGTCCCGTTCTAATCCAATGGATAGTAACTTCAAATATTCAGAAGAGTTCAAAAAGCTAGACGTTGAAGCTCTTAAAAAAGACATCTTTGCAGTGATGACGAACTCCCAAGATTGGTGGCCGGCAGATTATGGTCACTATGGTCCTCTTTTTATTCGTATGAGTTGGCATGCCGCTGGAACTTACCGTGTTGAAGACGGTCGAGGTGGCGGTGGCGACGGAGCACAAAGATATGCTCCACTGAACAGTTGGCCCGACAATGCAAACTTAGATAAGGCGCGCAGACTTTTGTGGCCGATCAAACAGAAATACGGTCGTAAAGTTTCCTGGGCAGATCTTTTAGTGTTCGCCGGAAATTGCGCCCTGGAATCGATGGGATTTAAAACCTTTGGTTTTGGTTTCGGCCGAGAAGACGTGTGGGAACCCGTCGAAGTTTTCTGGGGACCTGAAGACACATGGCTCGGGGATGAACGTTACAGTGGAGATCGCGATCTAGCAAATCCGCTGGGTGCCGTACAAATGGGTTTGATTTATGTGAATCCCGAGGGGCCAAATGGCAAACCAGATCCGAAAGCAGCTTCCAAAGATATTCGCGAAACCTTCGCACGTATGGCGATGAACGATGAAGAAACCGTTGCCTTGATTGCCGGAGGGCATACTTTTGGAAAAACCCACGGAGCCGGTGATGCAAAAAAAGTCGGCGCAGAACCTGAAGGTTGCCCTATGCATGCACAAGGTATGGGGTGGAAGAGCTCTTTTAAGTCAGGAAAAGGTGGCGACGCAATCACCAGTGGACTTGAGGGCGCGTGGACTACGACTCCGACAAAATGGTCGAATAACTTTTTTGAGAACCTGCATAACTTTGAATGGGAATTAACTAAGAGTCCCGCTGGAGCTCATCAGTGGAAGCCTACAAATAAAGAAGCGCAGAACACAGTTCCCGATGCTCACGATCCAAGTAAAAAGCATGCGCCGACAATGTTAACGACTGACATTGCGTTAAAGGCCGATAGTGATTACGCGAAAATCTCTAAGCGGTATCATGAAAACCCGAAAGAGTTCGCAGAAGCCTTTGCGAAAGCTTGGTACAAACTGCTTCATCGCGATATGGGGCCGGTTTCTCGTTATTGGGGACCTTGGGTTCCAGAAGCGCAGTTATGGCAAGACCCAGTTCCTAAAGCTGATTACAAAATGATCGATGATCAGGATGTTAAAACTCTTAAAAATAAAATCATGGAAGCAGGAATTAATCCATCTCGTCTGATTGCAACGGCTTGGGGAGCAGCAGCTTCTTATCGTGGAACTGACAGACGTGGTGGAGCGAATGGTGCGCGCATTCGTTTAGAACCACAAAAAGCCTGGACAGTGAATGAGCCACGTAAGCTTGGAGAAACTTTAAAAGCTCTTGAAAAAGTACAAGCAGACTTCAACAAAGGCTCTTCTGGTAAGCAGGTTTCACTGGCGGATTTAATTGTGCTCGGTGGATGTGCGGCAATAGAAGATGCTGCCAAAAAAGCGGGGCAAAATATCACGGTGCCATTTTCACCAGGCCGCACCGATGCTTCACAAGAACAGACAGATGCACACTCATTTGCAGTTCTGGAACCAAAAGCAGATGGATTTAGAAACTACATGGGATCAAAAGCGAAGCTTTCACCAGAGACAATGCTTTTAGATCGCGCGAATCTTTTGAAGCTTACGGCTCCAGAGATGACGGTGTTGTTGGGAGGACTTCGTTCTTTAGATGTTAATCATGATGAAGCTCGCCACGGAGTTTTCACCGATAAGCCGGGAACGTTGAGTAATGATTTCTTTACGAATCTTTTGGATATGAATACCGAATGGAGTGAACCGTCTCGTGCCGGTGTTTACGAAGGCAAAGATCGTAAAACTGGAAAAGCGAAGTGGACTGCCACCGCTGCTGATTTGGTTTTTGGTTATCATGCGCAGTTGCGTGCGATTTCTGAAGTTTATGCCAGTGATGATGGTAAGGATAAGTTCTATAAAGACTTTGTGAATGCTTGGAACAAGGTCATGAATTTAGATCGCTATGACCTGGCTCCAAGGCCCTAGCTTGGAGTGTGAAGATAAATTCACACACATTTCAAAATGTATATCTTGTGGAACAAGCGCCCGAAAGGGCGCTTAACTTATTAAAATGTCTTGAAATTTTTCGAGTGAAATCTGCCGATTTGTCGCTGTTTTCGGTGGAGCTATAATACTCGCCGCCTATTGAAAGACTCTGCCTAATATCAGATTATACGAGCATGCTACGGGAGTCTTTGTGATGAAAACGAATTTGTTATTTGCGTTGGTATTTTTGTTAGCCCATTCGCTTGCATTTGCGAATTCGTGGAAATTCAACTGTTCGGTTGAGGGCGATAAAGATCGTTCGGTTGTCATTAGTCCAAGCAATGACGAATATCCCCTTGAAGCGCTCTTTAAATATAAGGGATCTGTTACCAAACTTGTCGGCGATAAAGACGTTGAACGAGATGAAGAGGGCAACATGGTTGAGATCATTCGCCTTGTCGATCCCGCAAACTATAACAAACAATTGATCCTACAATATACAGAATCCGTTGGCCACAAAGTCTGGGCCGAGAAAATCGATCTTCAAAGCGAAGAGTCCGAATCCTTTCAGTGTAACCTTGAAAGTTTTGATAAGTAATTTTCCCCGCGACTAGCTGTTGGTGTCTCGGCAGCCACCGAGATCTCGGCAAGGGGCCTTGTCGGAATCCCGGCAGAGGTTACCTCAGATCGCATATACTTCATAAGAAGCTTGGTATTCGTTGGTACGGCGGTTGCTTTATTAGAAAGGCATCAAGCCAATTACGGCGAATCACTAAGGGGTTTTTATGAAAAAACAAATCACATCTGCACTAGTTCTTGTTTCAGCTCTTCTTTCAATCACGACTGCTGCCCACGCACAAGGTGGTGTTGCTGATAACTTCGCTTCATCGAATCCGCAAGTAACAAAGGCGGATAATCTAACTTCTCTTCTTACAGTTCTTAATGCTCAAGGTCCTACTGATGGAGATGGCTTGGATTCAGAGGAAGTATCTTCGTACCAAAATGGCAGCGATGACAACTTCAAGTGTAATGATGCCGATTTGAATTCTGAATCGGGATGTGACATTGTGATCATGCCGATGACGGTAAGTCTCTCTAACGTTGTAATTTCAGAGGGCAAAAGATTGGTTATTCAAGGTTGTGACGATGGTATTGAAATCTACCAAGAAGACGTTAAATACATTAAAAGCGCTATTTTAGACAATAGTGGATCCACTCACATCATCAACACGGGTAGGAACTGCCTAGTTAATTTGAGATATATCAACAAATAATAAACTACCAAAATCCAAATATTTGACGAATGATCTAGCGCATGATCATTCGTCTTATTTCATTTGTGGTTTTTCTATCAACTTCTACTATTGCATCGGCGCAGGAACAATCTTCTGCTTCAATCACAGCAGGTGGGTACTTTCGCTGGTCAGAAGAGTGGTTCAATCATCCAAATTTCGGTCGCGGTACCAATGAATCACAAGGATACTTCCTTCAACGTTATCTGGCCCACGTCGAGGTAAAAGATAATGACTCGGGAGTGCGCGGATATCTGCAAGCCAAGTATTCCGAGATCTCAAATAAGTTTGGCAACTTGAGTTCTACCGACCGCGATGACGGAGATATTCATCAAGCATTTTTCGAAAACAAGTATATGCGATTAGGACGTCAAGAATCGCCGGTGGGATCGACGCTTTTAATTGGTGTGCGTGAAGGTCCCAACTCTCGTTTAAGTTTTGATGGTATCAAAGGATTTTTAAAGTCAGATGTGAATGCTGAGTTTTTCCTGGGTCATCCTGTGGATATCTCTTCAGGATTTGTGGATAACCGACATGCCGAAACCATTCTGGCGTACGCTTATTTTAACTCGCTCCTTAAGGCAGAGCCGTCAACGGCAGATGTCTATTTGATTTATTACGATGACTTTACATCCAAGCTTTACACTTTAGGAACTCGCTGGGTTTACAACACAGAGCATTTTAATGTTGATACAGACATTATGCTGCAAGCAGGCCGTTACAATGATGATCTGGATGTGCAAGCTTATGGTGTCGCATCTCGAATGAAAGCCCCTGTGCTTCAGTCAGTTGATGCGACGATGCTCGCAAGTTATATCTCCGGTGATAAGGATGCAAATGATGGTCAGTACAATACTTTCAATGCACTTTTCCCCAGAGGACAATACTATGGCTGGTCAGGGGAGATTGGGCATCCCAATATCATCGCCTTAGTTCCGGGCATTGCTTGGAAAATTTCAGATTCATTAACGTGGGCAGGAAACATCGCTTGGTACTGGCGTGAAAATATCCACGACGGAGTTTATCGTGGCAGCGGCAGTCTACTAAGAGCGGCGACCAACGATAAACGCTTCACCGCAACTCAAGTGAACTCTTCAGGAGAATGGAAGATCGACAAAATGTTCTCGATCTATTTTGAGTACTCCTACACCGCAGCCGGGGATTTCATTAAAGAATCCACCGACTCCGACGACAGTCAGTTCTTTGCCTTGAGAACGGCATTGCGATTCTAAAAGTGCCTGTGATTAAATAGACAAAACAGTTAAGACGGAAATAATTATGAGCATGCAAGTAAAACTAACCGATGAAGTCGCAAACGCCTTAAAAAATGGAAAACCGGTTGTGGCGTTAGAATCCACCATCATTTCTCACGGCATGCCTTATCCACAAAATTTTGAAATGGCATTAGCGGTCGAAGGTAAAGTTCGCGAGCATGGCGCTGTCCCAGCAACCATTGCAATTATCGATGGAGAGTTGCGTGCAGGTCTTAGTGTTAAAGAGATCGAAGCCTTTGCAAAGAAAGGCATGCAAATCACAAAAGTCAGTCGCCGTGATATTCCAGTTATCGTTGCTCAGAAAAAAGACGGTGCAACAACGGTCGCGAGCACGATGATCATCGCGGAACTTGCCGGAATTAAGATCTTTGCAACAGGTGGAATCGGTGGCGTTCATCGTGGAGCCGAAACGACAATGGATATTTCCGCAGATCTTGAAGAGCTTGGCCAAACTAATGTTGCTGTCATCTGCGCCGGGGCAAAGTCTATCTTGGATATCGGTTTGACGTTGGAGTATCTAGAAACCAAAGGTGTTCCGGTCCTTGGCTATCAAACAGCAGATCTTCCAGCGTTTTATACTCGCGAAAGTGGATTTAAAGTCGATGCTAAGATTGATTCAGCGACTGAGATGGCAGCGATCTTAAAATCAAAATGGCAACTAGGTCTTAAAGGCGGAGTGGTTATCGCGAACCCAGTTCCCGAAGCTTACTCCCTTGATTTTAAAGAGATGGAAAAGGTCATTAACAATGCCCTTACCGAAATGAATCAAAAAGGTGTTAAGGGCAAAGATTCAACGCCGTTCCTATTAGGTAAGGTGAAAGAACTTACAGCAGGTAAGAGTCTTGAGACCAATATTCAGCTGGTTCTGAATAACGCCAAAGTCGCTGCCGAAATCGCAGTTGCGATGAGTAAATAAAAGAGCGGAGATTGCTCTCCGCCCTTTTTTAATTTTGCATCAGCTTTTCAAGTTGATCAGCGCAGATACCCCAGCCTTGTACGAAACCCATTTCTTCATGTTTCTTTTTATTGTCTTCGGTGCCGTGCTTTGCGATCGCCGTCAGTTTTACCTTGTCACTACCCATTGGTTCCAAAGTGATAATGGCGGTAAAAACAAGCGAGTCAGCAGATGGCGTTGCGGGTCTGAATTCAGGGAGTAAAGCATCCGTCCACACTAGTTTTTTACCAGGAACTACTTCAAGAATGCAGCCGTCGCCAGGAGGAAAAGTTTCTCCCTCGGGAGATTGCATGGTTGTAGAAAAGATGCCGCCGGGTCTCAGGTCCACTTTTGCAGCGATAACTTTCCATGGTTCTGGGCAGAACCATTTGCAAATAAGCTCCGGAGTTGTCCAACCTTTCCAGGCTTTCTCTGCGCTAATACTCAGAACCTTTTCTAATACTAAATCAAATTTTGGATCGACTGTCATAACGTGCTCCTATTCGGAAGAGTTAAGATAACTTCCAAAAGCTAGCATATTATTCTTCTGACGGCACATTAAGTTGCCGAGGTCGAGGTCAAAGATTTAATCAGTCATCAGATAGCGACTTCGGAGAGAACGCTGAGGCCTTGAGGCCTTGATTGATTTTAAAATCTGTTAATTTGATTTCCGTTCCGCGATTATTCTGCACATTGCGGATTTTAATGTTACCTGCGCGGAATTTTCCGCCAGCTATTTTTTTATAATCACTGAACTCGATCGTTTTTAAAAGTTTAGACTGCTTATCGAAGCACTCAGCCTTTAGAGGTAAGAATTCTTTAGCAGACACGTAACTCACGATTTTTGAGTAGTTCGGAGATGTGCTAGAGACGTCACTTTCTAAAACGTAAACTTTGCTGCCCTTGATCTCGAGCTCTTTTTTTATAGTCGTTGACGCCGATGTATCACGATTGAAATCGAAATCTTCAGTACTAAGCTCAGATCCCAAGATCCCGCCTTTGCTGTTTTCTCCAGTCAGGCGACGAACTTGCTTAGAGGATGGCAAGTAGATCCATTTATCTTCTTTTTCTCCCTTAAGAGTTGCAAGTAAGGCCGTACCTTTTAGGTCGGCTGGCTTTTGCATTCTTACCATCATGGAGTGATCTTTTTTAGCGGGGCTCATACGCCAGATTTGCATTTGGCGTTCTTTGCTGGAGCCATCGGCCTCGATAATTTTTAGCTCAGCGACAAACGATTCATCTTTGGTAGTGATGCGTGAACTCATCTCTTTGCCGATCTGTTCAGCGGTGATACCCGGAGGCACTGCCGCCACAGAGTCATGAGTTGTGAATATAAGAACAAAAGCCAAAATCACTGCGCCTGTTGTTGCCATAACCTTCTCCTTTTTCCACGCTACTGGGCGAAGAAGCCATGGGCAACTTTTCAGCATAGTTGGTAAAAGAATCAAATCACCGACGAGACCTGCGGCCATCGACAACAACATATAAAAGCCAAAGATACGATTCATGGCAAAGTACGATGCCATAAATACCGAGAATCCTGAAAGCAAGACGAGACTAGAGATCAGGCAAGGGTTGCCCTCAAGCCACAGTGTCTTTTCAATATCTAGTTTTTTACTGCGCGTACTAAGTTGCAAAGCACGAAGTCGTTCTAACAGATAAACGGTGTTGTTAAATGCCAAGCCCAGAGCAATAGAGAAAATGATCGCCACACTTGGTTTAATCGGAGTTTCAGAGACTGCTAAGAATCCCAGAAGTGCAGCCGGCGGAACTAGATTTGGAATGCAAGCAACCAGCGACCATCTTAAAGATCGGAAGACAAACATCAGAACGAAAATAATCGCGATCATGGACTGCCAGAATCCAAATATCAGTTCATGGGATAGATCATTATTCAGGTGATGAATCGTTGATCCCATACCGGTGACATTGACCTTCATATCTGGAAATGCTGTCTCAGTTTTTAAACGAATGTCTTCGACCAGGCTGTGCAATTGATTGCCAGGTAAGTCCTGAGTGCGCACTGAAATACGTGCCTTGGAACTCTCTGCACTCAGAAAGTTCTTAAGGGGACTCTCACTCGGCAAAGAGTAAAGGAAAAATATTTCCGCCGTGGAACTTCTGCTCGCAGGAAGTCTTGAATGATTTAAGTTCGCTGCTGCAATAAGATCGGGCAGGCTCACGACACTGCCGACCCCTTGGGTCGCTCTTATATCATTAGAGAGAGTATCCAGCTTCTTTATTAGAACGGGATCATTCCACGCTTCGGCTGGGCCGCTCACTTCAATATCGACAGGAATCATACCGCCGAGTTCACGATCAATAGTTTCTGTAGAAAGCCTAACCTGGTGGTTCTGTGGCAAATCATCAAATAGCTTCGCAGACCATGAGAGTGTTTGGCCTTTGAAAGCCAAACCCAGCGATACAATGATGATTCCCATTGTCCAAAGGCCGCTGCGACGGAATAAGTAAAGACCCCAGCGAGCTTTCGCCCATGCCCAACCACGTGCTTTTGCACCAGGCAAAAACAACATCAACGGAAGCATCAAGACTGAAGTTACAACCCAACCTACGGTAATGGAGATCGCAGCCGTCACACCATAATCCTTAATCAAAGGAACGTTGGTAGTAAGTAAGCTCAAGAATCCAATCATCGTTGTTGTTGAGGCAATGAGGTTCGGTTTCCAAATTGCCTTGAGTGTATTCCTAACAAGTTGCTCGTGGCTTACGTGAGGAAGTGCTTTCTTTTCTTCGGCATACCTTAGAAGCGTATGTATACAGAGAGAAACCACATCAACCGTAGTCAGAATAGGAATCGTCGTCGATAAGACTGAGAACGGAAATCCACCAATAGCCATAATAGCTAAAACTAAGATGTTCGCACAGATGATGATGATGAATGAAATAATCAAAGGAGAGAAATTAGAGAAGACGAGAGACAGCACCACGAAGCAGGCGATGAATCCCAATACCACAAAGTTCTTAAGCTCTTTTTGAAGGAGCGCTGATACATCGGTCTGTACCGCTGGAGTTCCGCCGATTTTTACATCAGCAAATGGCAAAGACGCCGCAGCAGTGACTTCTAGGTTCTGACGTAGAGCTACGATCTCTTTAGAATCCAGGCGATTGATGTTGACGACAACAGAAGCTGTCTTGCCGTCTTTAGATATTAAAGTGGGGGAGATAATCGGATTTGAAAAGCTCTCTGACTTCCATTTGTCTTGGGGAAGACTTTTTAATAGAGGTCCAACGCTAAGACCTGAGTCATTAGTGATCGCACCTTGAACTGTGGCAAGACTGATGGCGCTTCTAGCTCCAGGAAAGTGAGCTACTAACTGAGTCAGTTGTTCAAGATCAGATATACTCTTAGGGTTAAACCAGTCGCCATTATCGTTTTTAACTTTCGCGGTGATAATAAATGGCTGAACCTCAGACAGTTGAAAAGTCTGACGAGTCTTTTCGTCTTCTTTTAAAAGGGCATTATCTTTAGGTAAAAACTGCTTCAGACTATACTGTGTTGTTAAGCGAGGTAGAGCAAACAAGCTAATAAGTGTTATTAGAATCACACCCAGCAAAGAGGCGATGGCCGTGGTTTTCAAAGATATTTTTAAAGACATTCGCTTCATCGCTGAGTCCTTTAACTAAGTTAGCGCCAGATAAATCTATCGGACAAATTTTCTCTCCCTAAAATGTGCTGGAAAACGTTTAGATGATGAACAGAGTGTTAGTTAAACACGTGAATGAAAAAATCTGGCAAAAAAAGTAAAAAAGTTTTTCGATGTTGGACCTAATTCTAGAGTGAAAAATGAGAATGCATCCGAACAAATAAGTCACAGGAGAAAGGTTGTACTTATTTAGACCTTTTATAAAAAGTATCTTTAGATTTTTCGAGAACAACCGTAATTTAGAACCATGACAAAAAAGCAAATCACAAAAAGTCTTTTCGTATTTGCTGCTTTTCTGTTTTCACAGCAGGCTTTTTCCTCTGCCACTGTTGAATCAGAGTTTGAGATAGTTTTACCAAAGCAGTTCCAACAAAATCTCATTGAGGAAAAATGGAAAACTCTCGTAAATAAGGAATTCCAAGCAAATTGGCAATTTCCTGATCAATTAGTTGAAGCACAGCAAGGAGTGCAAGTTCAGCTAAAAGGTTTGTCGCTTGCTTTGAAAACTCAGTTGCAAAAACCAAATCTGAGTAATGGTGAAACAAAAGTGATCCTTCAATCAAAAGATCTTTCCGCGCAAATGACTATTGCTAGCGTTTCCGTAGATCAGTGGATTGAACAGACTATTAATGGAATCACTGGACGTTTTCATCTGCAAGCAGAGTGTTCAAACGTGACTTTGAATATGAAACCAGGTGCTGGTAGTTTCGCTGTCTCTGTGTCCCCAGAAGTTGATGCTAACGAAGCTGGAGGCCGCATTGAAGACGTGGATCTTGCTTGGCAGCCAAATGCATGGACCGTGGGAGCGTTTAACTGCACGGGAGCTGAAGGCTTTGAAAATATCGTGAACGAACAAATTACTCAGATATCTAATGATTCAGGAGCATTCGTCACGCCTAAGAAAGCTCTGTTGCTCTCATATTTAAATCAGTACCTTGGTAGCTGGTCTTTTGACTTTTCTAAACCACGTACATTGGTCAGTGCCAGATCAGATATTAATATGAGCATGGTCGTAGACAGCTTTGATGAATCTAATCCTGATAGGGCGATTGTGAAGGGCCGTTTGCTTATCACGTTTACTCGCGCAAAATCAGGATCTAAGACATTAACATTATCTAAAGATGCCGCAAATTATGGCTCATCGTCGCAAGCAGCGATCCGAGTTCCCAAAGACCTGGCTAAAGAACTCATGGTTCAGGCTTATTCTGCGGATACTTGGGTGCATCAGTTCTATTCAACTCAAATTTCTGGTTTATCGAGCTTAATGAACTCGCGATTCATGCAGTGGTTTGTATGGCCAGAGTTAATGGATTATCCAAAGTCATCGAAGTTCTTATTTAATGTGTATTCCAATAAAGATCCAAAAGTCACAGGATCGGGTTTGAAGTATCAAGTGGGGATGAATTTGCTTTCACAAATGCAGGCTCCAAAAAATGGAAAGTATATTCCTTTTATGAACTTCATCGTTCCGTTCTCAAGCAATGTTACGGTGGGTGTGGCTGACAGTAAGGCGAGCGTTAAGTTCACCAACACGAGCTTGGATCTTAAATACTCTTGGGATTCGTCTTATGTAAAAAAATACTCTCCGAAAACGCGTTTTGCTGCCTCAACTATCGAGAGTAAGGCATTGGGTGCGATCTCTGATAAGACGATGAGCTTTGCTTTACCAGCTATTCCTTTGACAGAGGGTGTGAACTTAAAAATTAAGAAAGCATCGACAATGTCTAATTCGGATCTTCTTCTGCAGCTGGCTCCCTAAAAGGAACGGCTGATAGTCAGAAGATAGGAGTCATTCTTTGAGTACAGGCCCAGCGGATTTTCACTGCTCCCAGCAATGGAGTCCGCTGTTAGGCTGACATTCCATGAATCAAAGAATCTTCGCCCTAAGCTTGCTTGTAAATAGTAGCTATAGTGAACAGTATCATAGAGGCCTAGGAAGGAAGCATTCCAAACTTCTTTCCAGGTAAGTCTCCCACCTGCCATCCAAGCAGCCCTAAAAATTTCGGTGATAGAGATATTGGAATCATTCTTTCTCTCGGTATCTAGGAACGAGTACTGCAGAATCCCAATCAACATGGCATCGCTAAAATTAAAAGTTTTTTCTAGGCCGACAACACTTTCGTGAATCCATCCGGGTAAGTTGTAATACTGACCGTGATCCGATGTGTAGCTGGTTGCGTATTTAAACAAAAAGTCCCACTGCCTGCTGACCAGAGTGAATCCTCCCTGCCGTATACGGTGTTCTTTACGATTTAAATACACGTCGGGATCAACCTCGATCACCGTTTTGGGTGAAACCTGCGTGATCGTTCCGGTCACCTGAGGTTCGATGATAGGATAGGGTGCGGCTCCATCATAACCTGAGATCGAGATATCAAAGATCGAGAATGATTTTTGGAGTCTTAATCCAAAGTTATTGTCGAGAGCATTATCTAGGGTTCGTTCTGTGCCCCAGTGATAGCGCAGATTTTCTGGAAGAATTAGAACGAGATTATTCTGAGGAACCTGCGGGATGAATACTTCTCTTGGAAGCCAGCGGCTTTCTTCGCCCGGCATAAGTGAAGTGGTGGCTCTCGGGATATAGATAAAGTCATAGTCGAACCATTTTAAGGATTCCGAAACGATGATTGAAGCGGCGCCTAGTTTTTTAGATCGAATCGGGTCATAGATTTGTTTGCGATTGATGAAATCCACAGGATTATAGCCATCCGTTACACCCCAGGTGACGACGTGATAGCCAGCCGAAATGGTCAGCACATCTTTTTTAAACTTTATATAGGCCTCTGTGGGGTCGGCGAAAAACTTTTCCTCGCTGGATTTGTTGTCTGGATCCGCTACCAACACCGGTTTTAAATAAAAGCGCCAACGTTCGCCGTGTTTCCAGCGCACAAGGGGGTCAATCTCGATTTTTAAAAGATTGTTGTTGGTATCCTCACCATATTCTTCTGGAAAGTACTGATCACTCATTGAGACGTCGGCCCCGAAGCTCCATTCAGATTCAGCCATAGCCATAGGAGTACCGATTGTGATAAAAGTAATAAGTAAGAGGATTTTCATCCTTCCAGTGTAGTCGTGGCTACCTGGACGGTCTGCATGACTTATAACAGTTTGTAGTATACCATGTGAGAAGAGGGACTTTATGCAATCACAAGTTTCAAACTTCCAAGTTGAGAGCTCATTTTCAATTTCTTCGGCGGAAGAACTGACTCAATGTTTTCGTCTTCGTGATCAAAAGAAGTTAGTGCTGCCCGACGGGCTTAAGTTTCCTTTCAATGTTCGTTCTTATTTTACCTGGAAAGAATCTTCAGGAGTTTATACATATCTAGTATTTAAAATGCCCAACTGGGATATGCCTAAAGGTGTTGCGTTCAAAAGAACTCCTTCAACAGGTGAGCCCGTGGGTGGACTTTGTAGCTGGTGCCATGCTTACGGCACATCCGAGGATATTGGATTCTTATCGGTAGCGATGAGTGCGAACGTCAGCAGTTCATATCTGATCTGCCATGATTTGCGTTGTATTGAAAAGATCGAAGAGAATGCTATGCTCGCTGGCAAAAATCCTGAAAAGAACATCGCCGATCTTTATCATAAGATGTCTAAGCTTTTTGAAAATATCAGTAACTATAAGGCAGAGTAGCTAGCGCTGCTCTTTGCCCCAGATTGCCATCATCTCCAAAATATTATTAAGTGATTTGCCCTTAGTTGTGAGCGAGTACTCTACGCGCGGCGGAATTTGATCAAAGACATGTCGTTTTATGATTTTGTCGTCTTCAAGTTCGCGAAGCTGTAAAGTCAGCACACGCGCCGATGGATTGCCAGAGAGTCGCTGCAATTCATTGAAGCGTTTTGTCCCTGATAACAAGTTATAGATAATCATAGGTTTCCATTTTCCACCGATAACCTGCATGGTTTTGGTAACCGGGCATGGAGCGACTTTGTCTGGTTTTTCCTTTTTTGTAACCACTTGAAACTCCTATGTTTATCAAAAACCGGGACAGTAACAAAATAGTGCGTACTTACATTAAGTTAGTACTAGCGTTAGTATACCACTAGTTCCTATTAATCACCTATAGAGATCGGAGAATTTATGATCGCAGTTACAGGGGCTACAGGACATTTGGGTAAATTGGCAGTTGAGACGCTTTTAAACAAAGGCACAAAAGCCAGCGAGATTATAGCGGTAGTTAGAAATAAGGGGAAAGCTCAAGACCTTGTCTCAAAAGGAATCGCAGTTCGCGAGGCTGATTACGGAAATGCAGAGTCATTGACCAAGGCCCTTCAAGGCGTTGAGAAATTATTGTTCATTTCTGGCAGCGAAGCAGGTCAACGCGTACCTCAACATACGAACGTTATCAACGCGGCTAAAAAAGCAGGCGTTAAGTTTGTGGCTTACACGAGCATCCTTAAAGCTGATACTAGCAAAATGATCTTGGCGAAAGAGCATTTAGTGACTGAAAACTTGATCAAAGACTCAGGCATTCATCACGCGTTCCTAAGAAACGGCTGGTATATTGAAAACTACACTGAGCAATTCGGTAATACTTTGAAAAGTGGCGTGATCGCTGGAGCTGCCCAGAATGGAAAAATCAGCGCAGCCACTCGTTCGGATTATGCGGCAGCTATAGTAGCAGTGATTCGGAATCCTCCGGCTAAGAATGCAACTTATGAGTTGGGCGGAGATGCGTTTACATTGACTGAGTTAGCAGCGCTGACGAGCAAAGTTAGCGGCAAAAAAATTGAATACAAAGATATGCCAGCTCCGGACTATTCTAAATTACTTGCAAGCTTTGGCGTGCCTCAAGGATTCGCGGATATTCTGGCAGACTCAGATGAAGGCATTGTTCGTGGAGATCTTTACACGACATCTGATGATTTAAAGAAACTTATCGGAAGACCTCTAACAAGTTTGGAAGAGGCCGTTAAAAAAGCAGTTCAAGCTAACTCGTAATTACTTCTTCAAAGTAAGAACAACAGGGCAGTGGTCTGATCCCATAACATCGGGACGAATGGCCGCTGCCTTCAAGCGATCAGAAGCTTCTTTATTCACTAGGAAGTAATCAAGTCGCCAACCCACGTTCTTTTCGCGAACACCAGGGCGATAGCTCCACCAAGTATAGTGATCAGGTCCTTGCTCGAATTTACGGAAGCTATCCACCCACTCAAGCTTATCCAGAAATTTAGTCATCCAAGCGCGCTCTTCAGGAAGAAATCCTGCGTTTTTCATATTGGTCTTTGGATTTCTAAGATCGATTTCTTTGTGGGCGATATTGAAATCGCCACAGATCATTACTTCGCGACCCTTTTTGCGGAGGGCTTGCAGACGCTTTTCCGCCGCCGCACAGAATTCCAATTTAAATGGCAATCTAGTGTGCTCGCGTTGGCTATTTGGGAAATAGCTATTGATAACAGTAATCGGGCCAAAGTCAGCTTCGAGCCAGCGGCCCTCGCTATCAAATTTAGGAATACCTAAGCCAATGCGCACATCATCGGGTTCTTTTTTAGAATAAAGAGCAAGGCCCGAGTAACCAGGCTTTTCTGCAAATGCCCAGGCAGAATGATATTTTGCCGGGTGATAAAAGGATTCGTCTTTTTTAATAGCTTCATCAGTGATTTTGATTTCTTGAAGGCAAACCACATCGGCTTTCGCGTCTTCGAACCATTCACGGAAATTCTTTTTATGCACTGAACGCAAACCATTGACGTTCCAAGAAATCAACTTCATTTCAAACCTCACAAGAGCTACAGTATAGCAAACATCCGGGAGAATTCATATGTTAGTTCAGATCATAATTGCGCTAGGTATCGGTCTTGTGGCGGGGTTGTTAGATATTATTCCTATGCTGAAGGATGCGAAAACCAAACCTCCGGCTTATCGCTATTCAATCATGTCGGTATTTGCGACTTGGATTCTACTCGGCCTCGTAATTCCATTTATTTCTTGGGATGTGCAGCCATGGCTGAAAGGATTCATCGTGGGCTTTGTGGGTATGGCGCCCACGATGATCCATGCATACGGGAGGGTTCAAAACTTTCCAATCGCGTTACGCATCCTTGTTCATGGAGGCGTGCTGGGCACTCTAGTGAGTGTGGCTAGCGATGTACTCTTCAAGCTTATCAAATGATCCAGTCCAACCTTGGGTCATGCCGCCTTTTTCTTTGACGAAAGTAGCAAGTTCTTCGGCTGTGTAGTCACCGTCGACTTCCCAAGTAAGTGTGATACGAGTTTCGCCGGAGTCCTCTTCGGCAAGCTCGACAGTTGTTAGCATCGTCATTGGCCAATTACCATCAAACGGCGCACGGGTCGGGTTAAATTTATCGTCAGTAAATTGCTGAGTATAAACCAAACGATTCGGTGCTGAAATTTCCTGATAGTTGATACGACCGTGAAGCATCATACCTTGCGGATGTCCCATCGAGTACATCAACGAGGAACCCACTTTAATATCAGCCTTCACAATATCCATCGTAGAACCCGTTGGTCCCATCCATTGTTTGAAATGTTCTGGCTTAGTCCACATATCAAATACGGTTTGAATAGGTGCTTCGAAAGTTCTGTTGATGACGAACTTTTGCTTACCAGAAGATTGCTCTTCCAGATACTCTGCCAAGCGATCCCAAGTTCCATTGCCGCCAGCTTGTTTGACGAATTTTTTAGTCTGAGCAGCAGCCTCAGGTGTTGGCAACGTCATGGTCATGTCCATTTTCGTTTTACCACCTTTAACTGGCTCGAAAGTCACAGTCACACGAAAGAGGGGAGGGCGATCGTCATTGCCACCATGGTCATAGACCATGCGTTTTTGATCGACGACTTCGTGATAGATAGTCTTGTTTTCATAGTCCACACCGTCTGGTCCATGCATAGTGTAAGCCCAGTGGCCGCCAACGCGCAGATCTTTACTATGAGTAGTGATGGTGAAACCGCGCGGTCCCCACCATTTTGCGGCTTGCTTTGGGTCGACCCAAGCATCCCAAACAGCTTTTACTGGAGCATCGTAGATACGCGTGATTTTTAATTCGTTGGAATTACTTTTTTTTGCGACCATTTTTCTTCCCTTTCGGCTTTTCTTTGGCGGTGACGGTTTTTAAGTAGGCATCTAAGCGATCAAAACTTTCTTCCCAGAAAACTCGGTAGTGCTCCATCCAGTCCGCGACATCGCGCAGACCGTCGGCATTGATTTTACAAGGACGCCACTGCGCCTCTTTAGTTTTCGTTACAAGCCCGGCTTTCTCCAAAACTTTTAAATGCTTTGTGACTGCTGGCAGACTCATTTCTTTCAAAAACGGTTTGGCTAAATCAGTGACGCTGGCTTCGCCTTGAGAGAGCTTGGCAAGCATCGCTCGTCTTGTCGGGTCGGCCAGGGCTTGGAATGTTTGACTTAACTGATCCATATTTTACCTATCGGTTAATTAACTAATAAGTTAAATATAAACGCAAATGAGTCCTTTGTCAAAATTGACCAAAATTCGAGTGAATTTGATGGGTTACGGGGTGACTTTATTTACGGAAGCATTCGATCTTATGAACCAAAGGTCCCTTAACCGTCGATAGCTGCAAGCGACCTTCAGCAGAGAACTCAGCCGTAGAGATAGAGCCTTTATTATATTCAGGGCCTTCTGTGATGCTGATTAGATAAGGACCTTCTTTAGGACCATTTAAAGTGAAAGCTCGATTATCCAGATCGCCAGCAATAATGATGCGGGCAGGATTATTCATTTCCACCGTCAGTGGAATTTTCTCAACGCGTACAGATCCGTCGTCGAAAGACTCGAAAACCTCTGCAGTGCAGGAGAATTGTTTTTCGGAAGCGTTCTTAGTTGCGGCGAAAGAATTCAGAGAAGCAAACAGGAAACAAGCAGCGAAAAACATTTTCATACATTCCCTCCATGGGGTTCTTTATTCGTAACAATTGTGAATAAGCCAAGTCAAACTTTAAAAGATAGCTCTTACTAAACAAGAGAGGTATGGTAGCGACGTCAACGAGAGGATACCGATATGAAAGTGGCTTTCTTTAGTGCGAAAAAATATGAAGAGTGTGTTTTCAAATCAGCTCAACAGAGCGGCCGTATCGAGTATGATTTTTTGGAAGTTCGTTTAACTGAACAGACTGCTCAACTTGCCAAAGGCTACGAAGCAATCTGCTGTTTTGTGAATGATGTGTTGAGTGAGAAAGTGCTCACTGAATTACATAAAATCGGTATCCGCCTAGTAGCCTTGCGCTGTGCGGGTTTCAACAACGTCCATTTGCCAACAGCTAAGAAGCTAGGAATTCGTGTCGTGCGTGTTCCCGAGTATTCTCCCTACGCAGTGGCAGAGCACGCTCTGGCTCTTTTGATGACTTTAAATCGCAAAACTCATCGCGCTCACGCTCGCGTGCGCGAATTGAATTTCTCTCTAGAAGGTCTGGTAGGCTTTGATTTGCACGGAAAAACTGTCGGTGTTATCGGCACGGGAAAAATCGGACAAGTCTTTGCGCAAATCATGAAAGGATTTGGCTGCGAGATTTTGACCTATGATCCGTATCCGAATGAGGCGGTCAAAAAATATGCGACCTATGTAAGCTTAGAGGAGATGTTTAAGCGTGCCGATGTGATTTCGTTGCATTGCCCACTCACAGAGAACACTCGTCACATGATCGGCAAAGATGCCTTCGAAATGATGAAGCCCAATGTGGTTATCATCAACACGGGCCGTGGAGCCTTGATCGATACAAAGGAAATGGTAGAGGCGTTGAAAGTACATCGCATCGGTGGAGCTTGCTTAGATGTCTATGAGGAGGAAGAGGGTATCTTCTTTACCGATCAATCTAATGAAGGGATCCAGGATGATATGCTGGCTCGCCTCACAACGTTCCCAAATGTGGTCCTTACGTCCCACCAAGCATTTCTGACCAACGAAGCCTTAAGAAATATCGCCGACACAACAACAAACAACATCGTGTGTGTTGCCGAGAATCGCTCGTGTCCTAATGAGATATGAGGATATTTGAGACATGTTTCCCGTATTACATCTAGGTTAAGAGAACGGGAGAGCGCGAAGCTTAATCGCATTTTACTGGAACATCTCTACTACCTTTGCGGGTAGCGGATTTCAGAGCCGTTCTCATGAAAAACTGGCTGTTAAGTTCTGGTCAAACCGCCCGAAAAGTTAAGTGTTCACCATGTAGGTGGACTAGAAGGTAAGTGGTATTGTCTTGATATTCCTTCTTGTAGTTCCAGAACTTTTCAAAAGCGAGATGGATGTATGAGATTAAAGATGAGCCTGAAAGCAAAATTGTTCGCGCTCTGTTTATTTATGGCAACGATTCCTGTTGTTGTCGGAGCAGTAGCCTTCTGGGGTATTCGCGGTCTAAACGCTTCTTATCAGAAAGTCACTGAAGACGTTCTTGGTAATATTGAAGTTGCAGATCAAATGTACCTTCACTTCAGAAACGTCCGTATTAATCTTCGAAGCTTAGGCCTTCCAGGTCTATCTCATGAAGAAGGCCTTCAATATGTAAAGGAAGTGGAAGACAGCATCGCTGCTTATGAAAAAGCCGATCAGATCTACACATTAAATGGATTCCTTCCAGGCGAAAAAGAAAAGTATGAAAAAGTAAATGCTACTTGGGTTGAATTCAAAAAACTTGGTGGAGAGGCTTTGAAGCTTTATCTATCAGGTACTACTGAAGACAAACAAAAGCTTATCCAAATTTTCCTAGTAGACTGTCCTAAATATGCTAAATCGTATGATGAGTCGATTTCGGCCCTGGTTGAGTTCCATCACTTGAATGGTGAGACTTGGCTGAACGAAGCACATATGACATCAGCTGAAACTAATTGGACTGTGATCCTGACTAATGTCATCGGCGTGTTGGTAGGTTTGAGCTGCGGTGCTTGGGTTGCATTGTCCCTTTCTCGCGCTATCTCTAGAATTTCTGATGAAATCGCTCAAGGTGCAGAGCAAGTAAGTGTTGCTGCTCACCAAATTACAGATTCATCTCAAGAGTTGTCTTCAGCTTCATCTCAACAAGCGGCTTCTTTAGAAGAAACCGTTGCGACGATTGAAGAATTGACGGCAATGGTTAAAGTGAATTCTGAAAATGCAAAACAAGCTTCTCATCTTGCTAACTCGACTCGCGAGAGTGCGGTTAAAGGTGAGGCAGACATCCGTGCCCTGATCGCTTCGATCCAGGCAATTGCTTCTGATTCTAAAAAAATCGCAGACATTACATCAGTTATCGATGATATCGCCTTCCAAACAAACTTGTTGGCACTGAACGCTGCGGTGGAAGCTGCTCGTGCGGGTGAGCAAGGTAAAGGCTTTGCAGTTGTTGCGGATGCGGTTCGCAGTCTTGCGCAAAGAAGTGCTGATTCTGCAAAAGACATCGCGAAGTTAATTAACGAGAGCGTTGAGCGTATCGAAGTTGGTAGCGATCAAGCTGAACGTGGTGGAGTGATCTTTGCCGAAATCGTAAATTCGATTAAAAAAGTTGCGGACCTCAGCGGTGAGATCTCAACTGCCAGCGAAGAGCAAGCTAATGGTATCGTGCAAATGGGTACGGCCATGAATGATCTAGACCAAGTGACTCAGCAAAATGCCGCAGCATCAGAAGAAGCTGCAGCGTCTGCAGAGAAATTGTCACTGCAATCACAGCATCTTCATGAGAACGTAATCAGTTTGAATGAGATCGTAACCGGTGAATCCAGTGAATCAGAAGCTACAGTGGCCGCGGAAGAGACCCAAGCAGCTCCGATTCGTTCACCTAGATTCGCTGCTTAATAAGTAAACTAAATTAAAGAGCGTTTCCGAATGCCGATGATCCCCACATCATCGGCATTTTTCGTTTTTATGTATCTATCCAGGTGATGGAACCAATCGTAGACGGCTAAAGAAATTAAGGATAAATTTTGGTTATGAAAATGAAATTCCTTTCTGACATTAAATCGACGATTTTCCTTTCTGCAGTCCTTATCTTTGGAATTGGCGCATTTTGGATTCCTTATGGGAAGGAGTTCATTGATAAAGCTCGCTTTGCAGAGGTTCAAACAAACTTGAGCTCTCTGCAGACTGCATTGAGTTCATATCATCAAGAGTATGGTCGATACTCCTCAGACGAGAAGGAAATCGGCTTCGCGGCAGAAGGACATCATGGCGTTGAATTCTATTTGGATAAAACTAATGTGCCGCCGGATGTTTTGGGCAAACTAACCTCAGATCAGTATCCATTTGTTTCGCAAGATTCCTATCGCATTCTTGTCGCCTATGAGAATAGAGGTGAGCTTAAGTTGTTCATCAATGACAAGGGGCAACCTCTATTGCCAGTCGAGATTAAGTAACTGACTTTTGGTGCCAGATCGCATAGTCATTATTCTATGGCGGTTAAGATCTCTAGGATATTTCATGCGGGTTATGTGTTTGAATGCGATGGCGTTCAGATTGCGTTTGATCCTATTTTTGAAAATCCATTTAGTCGTAACTGCTACTCCTATCCGGCTGTGCAGTTTGATTATTCGGCCATCAAGGCTCTGCGCTTTGATGCGGTCTTTATTTCTCATCACCACGACGATCACTGCTCCTTTGACTCCTTAAAGCTTTTGAACCGCGAAACCCCAATCTATATGTTCTGTGTTCATGAGGAGATGTTCTCTTGGATCAGGGAATTGGGATTTAAGAAGGTATATCCGCTAGTACTTGATGGTTCGGCGAACGTTGGACCTTTTGAAGTGATCTCTCGCCCGGCATTGGATGTGGATATTGATTCCATTTTTCAAGTGAAGGTCGAAGGGTTGAATATTCTGAACGTGGTTGATTCATGGATAGACGAAGATACTTTCAAAGCTCTTAAATCTGAAAAGCCATGGGATCTAGTGATGTGGCCTTTTCAAACCATGCGCGAGTTAGAAGTGTTGGAGCCGTCTAAGGCAGAACCATCAGATCGTAAACTGCCACCAGAGTGGCTAGAGCAAATCCTGAGTTTAAATCCGAGAAATCTGATCCCAAGTTCTTGTCAGTTCCGCATGGAAGAGTGGTCTTGGTACAACCACGCATTTTTTCCGATTTCTTATACCGACTTTGCAGAACAAATCGGCGAGATTCTTGCAGAGACCAGAATTATCAACTTACATCCAACAACACGTATTGAGCTAAGTAAGAATGGGATCAAAGATGCATCCGCAATTCCTTGGGCTCATCTTGCCGAAGATAAGAATCGCGACTACGAATACAAGCCGGACCTGCCTCCGCCACAGACGTCAGAGATCGCAAAGCATTTTCCGAAATTGAACGCCGATCAATCTAATACGGTCACATCTTTCTGCAAAAAGGATCTGATTGCGAAGTTCGCTGAAGTAGGACCCTCTGCTGATATCTTTTTTAATAAGTCCCGCCATTGGCTACTGTCCGTTTATTCTGACACAGGTGCAGAAACTCAATACAATTACCGCATTGATGACGATCAAATGACTTTGCTAGATACCAAGCCCGCTATTATCGATTGGCATACTGAGGTGATCGCAGCAAAGCTGTATTCAGCATTAACGACAGGGGAGAGCCTGACCTCCTTATATCTGCGAGTAGAAAAGACGGCAGATGTAGAGGTGATCGAGGACCCCTTAATGCGATGCTTGTTCAATGGAGAATTCGGCTCTTATCAAAAAGCACAGCTTGAGAGAATCAAGAAAGAGGAATCTTTATGACAGTTATTCAGTTGTCACCCTTTTCTAAAAAAGTGATCGATACGATCTTAAAGATTCCCTCTGGAAAAGTTGCGACTTATAAACAGATTGCGGAGCTTGCAGGAAAACCTCAAGGCTCACGTGGAGTTTCTTGGATTCTGCATTCGTGTTCAACAACGTATAAGCTTCCTTGGCATCGAGTGCTAAACTCTCAAGGACGTATTTCATTTGATCCGACAAGCCGGAATTATAAAGATCAGAAAAGAAAGCTAGAAAATGAAGGCGTGGAATTCAGTGCGGATGGAAAATTAGATCTGCGCAAATTTCAGTGGAGTAAGCGCCCGGCCAAAAAGAAAAGCCAGGCGGCAAAACCCCGTATGTTTTCTTAGCGACGGCAGTTGCTAAGTTCTAGGTCTACTTTTTGGTTCAAACCTTTGCACGTGAAGCGACCCTCTTTAGTGATGTAGCTGATTTCAACAAAAGCTTCAGCAAACCATTTGCCATCGTTTTGGCATTCCAAAGTTTGGATCAAGTAATGATCTTCAGATTTATCAACAACACGGCAAGAAGGTTGTGGGTTCATATCTGAAACGTCATGCGCGCAGATATTTCCGTAGCGCAAAACCGGAGCATCAGAACCATCAGTAGTTTTGAAACTTACAGAAAGTGGATAGAAAGTTAGCTCAACCGGGCCTTGCGGTGTGGAGCAAGTAAGAAAGTCTGGCGTCGCTGCCAAAGCGGCTGTGGAAGCAAGAACTAGTGCGGCTGTAAGAATGATGCTTTTCATATTATCCCCTCTATTAGAAGGCATGGGTTATGCCACAGGAGGGGGAGGGTCAAGAAAAAAGGCGGACCATGCGGCCCGCCTTTTATGGGGAGGAGTGTTAAGGAAGGTTAAATAGGATCATTTCGGAATCGTCACTAGCTTTGATGTTTGCAACTGCGACATCTGTGGCCGCAATGGCGTCACCAGTAGCTAGTTTTTCGCCGTTTACCTCAACGTTACCTTTAACCACTTGTAGCCACATACGGCGAGTGTCGCCAATGTTGAACTCAAGTTCTTCAGATTTTTTCAAACGCGAAATAAACATGTCAGCGTCTTGATGAATTCCAATAGTTCCATTCTTACCATCTTGAGAAACCACATGAACTAGCTTTTGCGAATTCAATTCAGTCTCAAAAGATTTTTGACCGTAACCAGGTTGCACTCCGCGAGCATTTGGCATGATCCAGATTTGGAAGAAATGAGTTTCATCCTTTTCTTGATCATTGTACTCAGAGTGCAAAACTCCTGTGCCCGCGCTCATACGTTGTACTTCACCAGGTCTGATAACCGCGACGTTACCCATAGAGTCTTTGTGCTGAAGAGCTCCAGACACTACGTAAGAGATAATTTCCATATCACGGTGCGGATGTGTATCGAAACCCGAACCACCTGAAATTCTGTCTTCGTTAATCACACGAAGTGGACCGAAGTGCATGTGTTGTGGGTCGTAATATTCCGCGAAAGAAAATGTATGAAGCGATTTCAACCAACCGTGATTCGCAAGTCCTCTTTCATTTGATCTTCTAATTGTTAGCATACCTTTTTCCTTTCTCTTTTTTAGAGGCACTGCCCCCGCTGCTATTAAGCCTGCTGCTGTTATTAAAGCGCCGACAATAAATCCGCGGCGCTTAAGGGGTTTCTTCAAGTTCATGAGTGCCTCCCATGAACTAAGTATCGGCGATTTGAGCTAATAAAAAAATTATTAAGAATTAATAAACTATATAGATACAGATTATATAGTTTCGGGGGCCACTGGGTGGTTAAACCCAGTGGAATCAATGGTTTAGCGGTTATGTTGATAGCCGCCAAAGAAGTTAACTGGGGACCACTCAGGCAAAGCGCGAGGAGCCTTTGGAGCAAGTTCTGAGTATTCCTTTTGAGCCGATTTCACTTCACCACCGACAACAGTCAGGTCGGAAGAGATATCTTTGATCTGAGCTTCAGGAACTGTGAAGTAGTCTTTGTTCAAAAGCGCAAAGTCTGCAAATTCACCTTCGACGATATCACCTTTCAAAGTTTCTTCTTTCGAGAACCAAGCCGCACCTTTGGTCCAAATATAAAGTGCTTTTTCACGAGACAAACGATTGCGATCACTCATGTGTTTAAAGCCGCCGACAGTTTTTCCACTCACATGCCAGTACAAAGACACCCATGGATTGAACGAAGACACGCGAGTCGCATCAGTGCCAGAACCTACAGGGATATTCAGTGCCATCATGTCAGCAATTGGTGGAGCTGTTTCTGCTTTTTTATTTCCGTACTGTTTCGCGAACTCTTCACCTTGGAAGGCCAAGCGATCTTGAACAGAAATACCACCGCCCAAAGATTTAATACGTTGAAGATTTTTGTAAGACACAGTCTCCGCGTGATCGATGATGAATCGGTCAGGGAATGCGCCACCTTCTTTTTTAATTTCCTCAACCACATTTAAGATACGTGCAATAGATTCGTCATAAGTTGCATGAATACGGAAGATCCATTGGTGTTTGAACAAAAGTTTCAAGATCGGTTTTAGTTCTGCTTCCATATTCGCTGGCAAATCTGGACGAGGCTCCATGAAGTCCTCAAAGTCCGCTGCTGCCGCCGTTAGATTTTCGCCTCCACCCATCAAGTGATAGTGAGAACCCAAGTGAAGATCATGCAGGCTTTCCGGGTGAGCTGACTTTGTCCAACGTTCATAGTCGGCAAGTTCTTTTCCGGCAACTGGAGCGAATAGGTAGAATGGAATACGCAGAGCGAGTTTCTTTTCATCGTTTAGCTCTTTTGCGATACGGTGATCTTCAGGGAAAAAGAATCCGCCACCACCAGCATCAATCACACTCGTTAGACCAAGACGGCTCAACTCATTAAAGTAAAGAACCGTCGAGTTGCGTTCTTCGTCACGATTAGCAAGCTTTGGAGTAGCGCCCAGGGTTTTGTAAAGAACCATGGCGTTGGGCTTTGCAGTCAATACGCCAGTAGGTTTGCCGTTTTTATCCAGTTCAACCTCGCCATCAGGAAACTTAGTGTCTTTAGTGTAGTTCAAAGCTTTAACGCCAGCCTCATTCAAGAAGGCTTTCGAATAAAGGTACATTACGAATACAGGGCGATTTGGTGAAGCTTCGTTCAATTCTTTGATTGTCGGGAAGCGATTTTCTTTAAACTGATGAGGAGACCAACCGCCAACGACACGAACCCACTGACCTTCTGGGGTGCGAGCAGCTTGCTCTTTGATCATCTTAAGGCCTTCTTTAAGGGATTTTACGCCGTCCCAGCGAAGTTCAAGATTGTAGTTAAGGCCTGCGCGAATCGGATGGTGATGTGTATCTGTTAGTCCTGGGATCACTGTGCGACCCTTGGCATCGATAATTTTCGTGCTGTCGGATTTAAGTTTCATCACTTCGTCATTTGTTCCAACTTTGACGAAGACGCCATTTTTCACAGCAAAGGCCTCTTTGAAGCCGCTCTTGTGAGAAAACACCTTGGCGTTGCGAACGATAAGGTCGGCGGAGATTTTTGAGTCTTGGGCTTTTGCGACAGAGGTGTAAGTCAAAGCAGCTGCGGAACCGAGAAGAAGAACGTTCTTAAGTTGTTTTTTGATTGTGTTTTTCATGGTGGTTTTTCCTTAGAGATAAAAAAAGCGCTGAGACTTTCATCTCAGCGCTGGGGATTTGGTAAACTATTTTTTACCTTCTTTAGCGCCGAACATTTCTTTAGCGTAGATGATACCAAGACCGTAGCCGCCACCGTGTTGTTTTGCGATACCAGTTACAGCGTCATAAGTAGCACCACGAGCCCAGTCACGTTGTAGTTCTAGAAGGTATTGCATCCAAGTGATTGGTTTTGCACCAGCTTGAACCATTCTTTGGATTGCAGTTTCGTGAGCAACATTAGATACACCACCAGAAGCGTCTACTACGAAATAAACATCATAACCTTCATCGATAGCTGATAGAACCGGACCTACGCCACACACTTCTGTCCAAAGTGCTGCGATAACGATTTTCTTTTTGCCGATTTTTTTGACAGCATCAGTGACACGATCGTCTTCCCAAGTATTCATCGTTGTACGATCGATTGGTTTTTGATCTGGGAATACGGCTTGAACTTCAGGGAAAAGAGGACCTGAGAAAGATTTCTCTGCGACTGTTGTTAAGATTGTTGGAACATTAAATACTTTTGCTGATTTCGCAAGACCCATAACGTTGTTGCGAAGTGTTTGGATATCGATTGATGTTGTTGCAAACGCCATTTGTGGTTGGTGATCGATCAAGATCAATGTGTGGTTTGTTGGTGTTAGTAAACCTTTAGATGGTTTGCCTGCTTGAGCTTGAACTGCTGTCAATGCTACTAGTGCTGCGAAGATTACTTTAAATGCTTTCATGTTGTTTCCCCCGTTAGGATGTTTGTTTTTATTTGCGCGTTTTGTTTGTTGTTCGCGTCTTATGAACCTAATATCGGACAGAATTCGCTTGAAAAAAATTAATATGATTTTATGATCATAATAAACATAGACTATATTGTTTTGGAGCATAAAAGTGACCATAGATCAGCTGGAAACCCTTGAAATGATTGTAGAAAAAGGCAGTTTCAAGGCGGCCGCAGAGCACCTGTACAAGACCCAACCCAGCCTCAGTGTGGCCATTAAGAAGCTGGAAGAAGAATTCGACCTTCAACTTTTTAATCGTGAAGAATACAGACCAAAGCTCACTCCAGAAGGTTTGGTGTTCTATAACTGGGCCAAGCAATGCCTTTTCTCTTTCCGCGAGTTGCAAACTGTCGGGCAAGAGCTTGGATCTAAAAAAGTTGAACCGTTTTTGACTATCGTACTTGATCCTCTTGTGCGTTTCGAGGCAATTGAAGGCGTCTTTCAAGAAACAGTATTAAGTAAACATCCGACGGAGATGACATTTCGCTCAGAGATCATGAGTGGCGGATTGAACTCTTTGTTGTCAGGTGATGCGGACTTCTCTATCGCGACAAAGTCTTCCGAGAACGATAACATTGAGAGTGTATTCTTTGATAAGATCGAGATGATTCCTGTCGTTTCTAAATCTTTAGCAAAGAAGCTTCCGAATTTAACTTATAAGTCTTTAAAGCAATATCCACAGATTGTCGTTCTTCAGCAGGGAGATAAGAACAATCTGCTGAAGCGTGATACAAAAGGGCTTATCGCCGATTCTAAGAAAAGCTATGTCACAGATCATGCTCTTAAACACAGAATGATCGCGAATGGTTTCGGGTGGGGGCGTTTGCCGTTCAATGAAGTTGAAAAGGAATTGAAAAAAGAAACTTTGATTCAAATCCATGACGATCATGTTAAGCCGTTTTCTTTGGATTTGCATATCATGCGCTTAAAACACAAGCCTATGGGGCCAGTTGCCCGTGCCGTATGGGAGCAACTTCTACAAAATTGCATGAAGCAACAACAGACGAAAAAGAAGACCCGCTCTTAGTGACAGGAATGTCATGTGTCTCTGTATGGCCGATGTCATATCATGATCGTTCGCATGGAGGACGATCATGCCGGCTCGGCAGTACAAACAATTCTTTCTAAATTATGTGAATGCGTATAACCAGGGTTTGCAAGGTAGTTTAGATACCGCCCTTATGCGTAGTTTTTTTACGGATCAATTCTTATCGGCGGGACCTGATTCAATTGAAACCGGAACAAATGATTCAGAATTCGCGCAAACTCTGAATGATGCCTATTCGTTTTATCGAAAAATCGGCACACGCGAGATGCATATCAGAAATCTTATGGTGACTCCCATTGATCGCTTCCACGATATGGTGAAGGTTTATTACCGAGCTGATTATTCCCCTGAGGGAAAACCGCTGAAATCTATTGATTTTGACGTAACCTACTTCATGCAGATAACGGATGCAGGACCGAAGGTCTTTGGATTTGTTTCCGGAGATGAGATGCAAGCGTACCGGGACGCAGGATTAGTTAGTTGAAATCGGCAAACAATCAGGAGACCATAGCAACGGAGGAATATTATGGTTAAAAAAATCGCTCTGGGTGTCTTGATTCTGGTTGTTGTTTTCTTGGGATATGTGGCGACTCGCCCAAGTGCTTTTCGTTATGAAAACAGCACGGTGATCAATGCTCCTGCTGACAAAATTTTCCCATACTTGAGTAATTTCAAGCTAGGTGGTCAGTGGAATCCGTTTGAACAAGCTGATCCGAATATGAAAAAAACCTTCACGGGTGAAGACGGCAAAGTTGGATCGGTGTTCGAGTTTGAAGGCAATAGCGATGCGGGTTCAGGCAAGCTTGAAATGTTACAGGTCATTCCCAATGAGTTTGCCCAAATGAAATTGACCATGACAAAACCAATAGCTGGAGAGCAAATGATTGATTATCGTCTGACTCCAGAAGGTCAGGGCACTCGCTTTACTTGGACGATGCACGGTGATGGTGGATTTATATCGAAATTGATGACTGTACTCATTGATTGCCAAAAAATGTTTAGCAATATGATGGGTAAAGGTTTTGATAGCTTGAAAAAAGTTGTCGAGACTCCGGAAGGTTCTGCACCAGTTCCTACACAAAGTCCCGCGAACTAATTAGAACCAACGTTTGTGTTCAATGATAAGGCAGCGATCAGAGACTACTTTGATCCCTGCCTTTTCTGCTTTCGCCTCGGCTTCTGGATGGCTGATCCCCAGTTGAAGCCATAATACTTCCACGCCACCGACAGCTAATACTTCATCGACAACTTCTGGAATCTTGTCTGAACTTCTAAAGACATCGACAAACTTTCTGTACTCTGCAGGCACATCTTTCAGCGACGAGTAGATTTCAAAACCATTCGCCTCATGTTTCTTAGGATAAGTTCCCACCATCTGCCAGCCATGATCGCGCATATAAAGCGGAACATAGTGACTAGCTTTTGTGGGATCATTGCTAAGTCCATAGACGGCAAATTTTTTGTGCTTCTCAAGAAGTGATTTGATTTCGTTGTCTTTAACGTTCATCTAAAAATTCCTTAGCCTCTAGCTTGTGGGTCGGGTGGCAGTTTCTTTTCAGGCACTCCTGGTTGTGGATCAATCTCTGGAACTTTGCTTGGGTTCGGATCAATTTCCGGAGTGTCCCTACGCGGATCACGTTTGTTCGGGTTTTCCACTGGATTACTTGGTCTTTGTGGTTTGTCTGCCATGATAACACCTCCACATTCAGTCTAAGACCATTTTCCTGAAATGGATATGTGTCCTCTAACAACTTTGACCTGGATTGATTCTCCCATATAATTTCATCGATACCAAAAACAATATGGAGGTTCCCTGTGGCTAAGTATGTCGATGGATTTGTGATTACTCTTCCTAAGAATAAGATCTCTGAATATAAAAAGATGGCAAAAATGGGCTGTAAGGTTTGGATGGATCATGGGGCCTTGGAGTATGTTGAAACAGTTGGGGATGATATGAATCCTCCGTATGGCACTCCATTTCCAAAACTCGCTAAATCTAAATCCAACGAAGTGGTGATTTTTTCTTGGATCACATTCAAATCCAAAGCTCACCGTAATCAGGTGAATAAAAAAGTTATGGCTGATCCACGAATGCAAATGGACGGCAAAACAGAAAAAGACATGCCATTCGATATGAAGCGTATGTCTTACGGTGGGTTTAAGACTCTGGTTGAGCAGTAGTTGCAGTTTCTGCACTGTGCTTGATTGACAAGTTTGGCGCCTCTTAATGAAATCACGTCGTTAAGAGGTGTCTGTGAGACTTGTGATTTTCATTTCCCTTTCTTTTGCGACAGCGATCTCATCCGCGGCTGAACGCTTTAATCACATTACCTGCGAATATCAAAAATCGGGTTCCTCTTGGGAGTTCATGGCGGTTAATTATAATCGCGATGGCTTTACACTTGAGCCGGGGCAGTCGGCAGCCATCGTGACTGCTTGGACAACGACAAGATCTAAAAATGTCGGTTACTGTCTTTCTTTTAAAGGCACGGCTGATTCCGCCATTATCGAAACTAATCTCAATGTCTTCACGGGTTCTGAAATCTTCGGCACTGACCTGCAAAACTGTGCAGCGAATGGTGCCAACGTAACGACGATCAAAAAACAGACTTTCGTAACTCAACACGGAGACAGCGTGGAAATGTCTGTGGAGAATTGGTGGGACGAAGGTGAGCCAACTCTTTTGCTGAAGCACTATGTTCTTAAGCTGAATGAAAACGACTACGCCTCAGAGATCGCCGTAGCTAAGTGCAATGAGATGAAACCTTAAGGGATGACCTGTGTTTAAAGTATTACTTCCGATTTTGTTTTTATTCTCGACTTCAACATTCGCCGCGATGGAAATTTCTAACCTAAGTTGCCATTTCGTCAAAGACGAAGGCAAATGGGATTTCCACTTCGCAAAATGGCAGACGATTCCATATACTCTTGCCGCTCGAGAAACCCGGGTCATGCAAACCATGTGGTTTTCTCCGACCAATGATGAGCAGGGGCCAGGAACCACGTGGTGCTCTGAGCTTGTGGGTACGGCCACGGAGCGTTTTATTATTAAAACCCACCGCTATGCTTTTCAAAGATTGGATGGATTTTACGAAAACTCATGTAAACCCTTTGGTGAAGGCATTGAGTTTATCGAATTAACGGCGGACCTGATTGGTATTTCTAAGGCCTATTTTGCAGAAACAGAACACCCATGGAACCCCGGCCTTGTATTTAGAACTGTATTTAACGTGATTACCGGGGACCAAGTGCGCAAGTTGAATGAAGCTTCAGATGAACATCAGGCCGAGTTCTTAGAGACTTTGTGCAGGGCTCAGATGCCAAGGTACTAGTTTTTACCAGTACCTTGAGTTGGATAATATTCGTGCGGCACCTGTAAGCCTCTGCGAACGATTTTTTCTGTCATGATTGAATTTTTCATTAGTAAAGATGAAACCACGTAAGCAATCGAACAGCAGCCCAGTAAAGGCACCAATCCCAGTGGTTGTTTCGTTCCTTCTAAAGCAAAGATAACTGACGTTAATAGAGCTCTTGATGATCCTGCAAAAAGAGCTGCCATTCCCACTAAAGCCATCGCATGAGGATCGATATTCCACTCAGGAAATATCATTGTAATGCCGGTGCCCACAATAAAACCAAACGAAGCTCCTAAAGTTAATAGGGGCGCAAGTGTTCCGCCGGAAGTACCACTTCCTAAAGCCAATGCCCAGGACAGAAACTTCCAAACCAAAATACTAGCAGCCGCACCGACCGTGAGGGAGCCACTTAAACTCATCGAGATATTTCCGTATCCCACTCCCAAGCTTCGAGGTTCAATCATTCCGATGAGCCCGACAGCAAGTCCCCCAAGGGCGGGCCACCACATCCAATGAATCGGAATTTTTTCAAATGCATCTTCGATCCAATAAATAGATTTCGTTACAAAGATACACATAAGTCCCATCACCACACCAAAACCTAAGAACACCATGAGTTGTGTGAGGTTTGTTTCTCCAAGAGAGGGCATTTGAAAGAATGACTCGTTACCGATCAAAAGACCTCGAAGAGTTGAAGCAATAACAGTCGCCAGGGCTACGGGAACAAAAGATTTCGCGCGAAATTCAAAGAGCAAGAGTTCAATTGCTATCATCACCGCAGACAAAGGTGTTCCAAAGATCGCAGCCATTCCTGCGGCCGCTCCCGATGCTAGCAAAATTTTTCGTTCGTAAGAAGAAACGGGAAGCACTTGTCCGATCCATGATCCTAAAGCTCCACCGGTTGCGATGATCGGTCCTTCTGCACCAAAGGGACCGCCAGAACCAATCGCAATGGCAGATGAAAGAGGCTTTAATAAAGTAATACGACGAGGAATACGACTGTCGCGTTGTAAAATATTTTCCATTGCTTCAGGGATACCGTGTCCGCGAATAGCTTTAGATCCCCAGCGAGCCATGGCTCCGACAATCAGGCCTCCAATCACTGGAATTCCCACGGACCACCAACCCAGAGTGTGGTCGGCCGGGGAGTGTTCAGAAAAGGAGAAGCTCTGAAAATAAAAGAGATTGGTAGAGAGTTGAATTGCCAGTAACAGGCCTTTAGCGACGAAGGTCATCGCAATTCCGATCAAACAACTGATCGAGTATATAAAAACCACCTGTCTTTTTCTGCTGAGCTCATGTTCTGCCATCAATATCTCCGATCTGGCGAATCTGCGCTCACTCGTCAGAAGGTACAATGCTTTGGACCTTGCATCGAAACGGTGTGTCATGTATTTTCTCGATCAAGGAATCAACAAAATGGAAACAAACTGCTGCGTCTGTCAAAAACCGAAAGCGAATCTACAATGCGGAGTCTGCAAAGAACCTGTTTGTAAGAAGTGCGCGCAGTTCTTAGATGAAGGCACGTTTTCTTTCATGAAAGTAGTTCCTGAAAATGTTCGTCACACAGTTTACTGTGGTCCTTGTTACGATCAGGTGGCGGCTCCGGCTTTAGCTTCCTACGAAGCTGATATGAAAAAAGCCAAAGCCATTAGCATCTTTATGAAAGAAGATTCTAAAATCACCCAAAGATTCAGCCGTAAAGAAAACGCGATTGAAATCCCAGAGTGTGATGACCGTGAAGAGTTGATTATGCGTCTGGCATTTTTAGCGGTGCAAGGCGGATTCAACGCCCTAGTCGACGTCGAGATTAAACACGAAAAAGTAAAGCCCGGCGGCAAGTATCAATATACGAAGTGGAGCGGGAAGGGCATTCCCACTCTTGTCACTTCGAGCAGACATCTTTAATTTAAAATCCACCTATCTATTGAACCGTGATCCAAACTCGGCTGATACCATAAGAGCGAACCATGCGGTTAAAGCTGTAAGCATTATCGGGGTGCATGCGTATGCATCCGTGCGATGCTGGCGTTCCTAATTTAGGCCAATTGCCTTTAGGTGTTCCATGCAAGGCATACCCACCCGTAATAAACACAGCATAAGGCATATTGCCTAATCCGTTGTAATCACCTTCGGGATATTTGGTTGAGGTGTAGCGATCATAGATGCGACCGTTTGGATGTCGGTCAAAGTTCGGAGTGCCGTAACCCTTGATGCCCGTAGATACTGCCCACGATCCGCGAACAGTTCCGTTGACGTATAGATACATGCGCTGCGAGCTTTTAACGACTTGGGCCCAAATAGCACATCCACCACGTTGGCATCCGCCAAAGGGTCCAATGATGTCATCCATCACAGTATTGATGTGGGCAGATTTCCCAGTTTCTTGTTCGTAGATTTTGTCGTACTGATCCAAGATTTGTTCAACGTTTGGATCGAAGGGATCGATATGTTCCAGCATGTTAGGAATGCGGTCATCGTCGATGTATGTTGAAACTTCAGCCTTTGCAGAGTTTCCTACAAGTAGCAGTAGCGAAAGGCTGAAACATGTTACGTGATGGCTTGTTTTCATGTCGCACCTCAATTTGCGAGTGGGTTAAACTTGCCCACAGTGTACTCTTGCGTACAAAAAATTGAGGCGGACCTAGGCTAATACGAGACTTCTGTTGCGGTAGAAATTTTCAGTGTTTCGTTCTGAACGTTTTGCATGACAACTTCGAATTGGTGTTTCAACAAATCGCTGTCGGAAATTGTGTGGCAGAACAAGAATGTTAAATGCAGACGTTCTTTGTCATCCAACTTAAACAGATCCCACAAACGTGGAAGTGTATCCATTGAAAGATGTCTCTTTTTGTCGAACACAAGCTTCACAAAAGTTTTCGATACGTGAAGGCGGTCCGCGCAGTACTGTAGGGAGAACGAGTATTTCTTTGCTTTCTCTACAGAAAATTTTTCCTTTAAAAAATCACGGTAATCTGGGTAATTGCCGATTTGAATTGGTTGACTCATAAATAGCTCTTTATTTTTGATTGAGTTTGGAAGGGCGATCGCCTCTCCGGATAGTTCTGTGAACATTGAAATCACCTTTGTGGTTAATTTAATCTAAAAAAATCTCGCGAAAGGATAACCGGGGAGGTTTAAATTCCCCGGTCGGTCGGATTCACGCTTTCCAATTCCTCAATGAATTAGTTACGGTCTTGATCTAGAGCGATTTCCATTCTGTTAACGCCAAGGTTTACACCGAAGCCTTTAGCGAATTGGAAAGACACTTTAAGAGCGATTGTTGGAAGGTCGATACGAGTCGCAGTGATAACACCAACGCCACCAAGGATTGCGCCTTGAGCTTGAGCTACATAGTAAGTACCAAGGATTGATTCTGGGTTAGAGTCGAAAAGTGCGATTTCAGCAGCTTGACCAGTCAATTCCATTTTGCCCAATGCGATTTGTGGAGAGAAAGGCTTAGCTTTCATTGTAACAGTTACTGGGTATTCAGCAGTTTGACCCGTTGGAGACATACAAGCCAATGTACCTTTACCATTGTATTGGTAGTTACCAAGGATAACTTTGATACCAGAAGCAGTACCTTTGAAGTTCAAGTTACAAGCCCATGCTGGAGCTGTGTAAGCGTGAGCTTGAGAAACACCAAGAACCATTGCGATAGCCAAGAATACTTTTTTCATTTTAATCCTCCTTAGGATTGTTTTTGTTAGTTCGTTAACTTTTCCGCTGCTGCGGTATGGATCAGTAGATATTCCTGTTCAAAAAGGATGTCTAGACCCCGAACGGGACATAGTGTCCCGAGTTTGCGAATCGGGACAAACTGTCCCGAACACTTGCGTTATTAGAGTTTTGTGTCTATATAGGTTCCATGGAAATCACTGTAAAAAAGTTATTGATGCAGGAATTAGCAAGGCGACAAACCCGCAATTCGTCTTATTCTCTACGAGCGTTCGCACGTGATTTGGGAATTGGCTCGACGACATTATCTGATGTCATGGGCGACAGAAGGTCTCTCTCTAAATCGAATTTAGAGAAAGTCATGGAGCGTTTGTTGGTTTCTCCTCTAGAGAGAGAGCTTCTTTGGGCTGAGTACAGACAGGGCTCAAGCAAAGTTGAAATAGATGAGCGCCTCTTGATGGAGGAAGATACTTTCCGTCTGATCGCGGATTGGCATTATCTAGCGATTATGAATCTTGCGAAGCTATCTGAAAATAGAGCTAGCCCTCTATGGATTGCAAAAAGACTTGGTATAACAGAGCAAGAAGCTGATCAGGCCCTAGAGCGTTTACTCAGAATGGGACTGGTAAAAAAGAATCGCACGCGACTTGTAAGAACAGATAAGTTTCAAACAAGTAAGGATGTGCCGTCATCTGCAATACGTAAGCACCACAGTCAGAATTTGCATCTAGCAGAGCAATCACTCCACCGTGATTCGGTCGACCAAAGGCAATTCTACTCTATGACGGTGGCAGTGAATCCTGCAAAACTTCCACTGGTACAAGACGTGATATTTAAGGCTCGAAAAAAGGTAGAGGATCTGCTACAAGACGGTCCGTTATCTGAAGTTTACACATTTTCGTTTCAACTTTTTCCGTTAACGAAACTTGAGAATCCTACGGGGGATCAAAATGTTTAAGTTCTCTGGTGTTCTAAAAAAGACTGTATTGGCGCTTGTTGCGTCTTTGTCTGTAAGCGCATTTGCTGGGCCTGGTGGTGACTGGGTTAATAACGGCGGCGGCATCGCTGAAAAGAACGTTCTTTATGCTTACGAGCGTTTGGATCAATACATTGAGATCTGTCTGACTTCTGATGGCTGCAAATTGAGCCCGCGTGAGCGCGAGATCATCGCAAAGATCGCAAAAGGTCTTCCACAAGAAGTTAAAGGTCGTCTGTTGTATTTCGGTTCTGAGCAAAAAACTCCAGGCTTCTTTATGATCGATGGTTTGGTTCGCGTTGCTAAAACTGGCAGCTCACCGAATACTCCGATCTATATCAATTCAGATCTTCTTTACAGTAAAGGTTCTGATGGCCAATACACTGCGGTTTCTATTCCAGAAGCAGTGGCAATCTTGGTTCACGAATTCGGTCATCACTACGGTGGTTACACTCACGAAGAACTAGATTTGTTGGGCGTTCGTATTTCAATGCTTCTGCAAACTAAGATGGCGGTTACGCCGCTTCTTCCGTGGAGCAACGACATTTCTGCCATGGTTTTAACTAAAGACGTTTATACGGCTTATCCTGACGTTCTTTTGAGCGTGGGTGATGACGTTGTCGATATCTCTAAGGCTGTGGCTAACGAGGCGATGTGCTACCGTTTCTCGGTTCCAATCCCTGTATTGCCAATTCCAGATTTGGATTTGATCAGCAAAAAGCCAACAGGCTCTGTTCTTTATAACCTTCACTGGGATAAGTTCAGCGACAGCGATACAAGAATCAAAGTGAAATTGATCGGTAACATCTCTAATTCTTGCTTGTTTAAAACAAACATCCTTTTGCGTAGCAATGACTACAAGATGTCTATCAGCTTCTCTGCGACGAAGCAGAACGGTTCTTGGAAGTTTGATGCGGGATCTTTGAAAGTCGAGCAGTACCGCGATCCTTGGTACAAAGTGATTCGCTTGCCATTCCAGCCAATGTCTTGGTCGGAAATGGGTTTTGAACCATCAGCGGTCAGCAGATAAAAGAAAAGGCGGGGTAACCCGCCTTTTTTATTTTCTAAGTTGTAAGACCGTCTTAGTGCTTTTGTGTAGCCTTAAGGTAACCTTCGTAATCAATGTGGTTATCGTATGTAACCGTCTCGTTGATTTCGATGATTCTGTTCGCAACTGTTTGTAGCAATTCGTGGTCATGGCAAGTGAAGATCACAGTGCCTTTAAAACGTTGTAGGCCTTCATTCACAGCCGTGATGCTCTCTAGGTCCAAGTGATTCGTCGGACCGTCAAGGATCAAGATATTAGAGCCTTCCAACATCAATTTAGAGAACATGCAGCGAACTTTCTCGCCCCCAGACAGAACTGTTGGTTGTTTCAACGCATCTGAACCAGAGAAAAGCATTTTACCCAAGAAACCACGTAGGAAGCTTTCGTCTTTGTCTTCAGAGAACTCACGCAACCATTCAACCAACGAAGCTTCGCTGCCTTGGAAGTATTTAGAGTTGTCAGTCGGGAAGTAACCACGAGTGGTTGTGATACCCCATGTGTAAGTTCCAGAATCAGCCGCCATTTCGCCAGCGATGATTTCCATAAGCAAAGTCTTAGCTAGGTCATTACGACCCATCAACGCGACTTTATCGCCTTTTTTCAAAGAGAAGCTGATGTTTTTAAGAACAGATTCGCCTTCCCAAGTTTTGTTGATCTTATCCACCACCAAAACGTCGTTACCCAAATCACGTTTCATATCGAAACCGATGAACGGTGATTTACGTGAAGAAGCAGGCAAGTCGTTGAACTCAAGCTTTTCCAATTGTTTTTGACGTGAAGAAGCTTGGGCAGACTTAGAGGCATTCGCGCTAAAGCGCGCGATGAAGGCCTTAAGTTCCTCAGCTTTATCAGCACTTTTCTTGTTCTGGTCAGAAAGCATACGTTGTTTAAGTTCGCTTGCTTGGCGCCAGAAATCATAGTTACCAGTGAAAGTCGTCACTTTACCGTAATCGATATCAGCGATATGCGAGCACACTTTGTTCAAGAAGTGACGGTCATGCGAAATCACGATGACAGTGTTGTCGAAGTTCAAAAGGAACTCTTCCAACCATTGGATAGCATAGATGTCCAAGTGATTCGTCGGCTCATCCAGAAGCAAGATGTCGGGACGACCGAACAATGCTTGTGCCAAAAGGACTTTAACCTTTTCGCCTGGATTGAGTTCTTTCATCAGTTTGCTGTGGTAGTCGTCGCCGATACCAAGGCCCGCAAGCATAACGCCTGCTTCAGATTCAGCTTCCCAGCCATTAAGCTCAGCAAAAACTGTTTCTAGTTCAGAAGCACGATTGCCGTCTTCCTCAGAAAAGTCAGGCTTAGCATAAAGCTCGTCTTTTTCTTTCATGACTTTGTAGAGGCGCTCATTGCCCATAAGCACCGTCTGAAGAACCGGGAATTCGTCGTAAGCATAGTGATCCTGCTTAAGAACCGATAAGCGCAAGCTGCCAGGGATGATAACTTCACCTGTATTTGGCTCGATTTCTTTAGCTAGGATTTTTAGGAATGTGGATTTACCCGCGCCATTGGCACCGATCAGGCCATAGCAGTTGCCTGGAGTGAATTTCACATTTACGTCTTCAAAAAGCTTTTTGCCACCAAAACGGAGGCTGACATTGGAAGTGCTGATCATAGGGCTCAGGTTCTAGCCTATTTAGCCCTAAAATAGCAAGGCGACAGTCGAAACTGCCGCCCGGTTTGCCGGTTTTTTCATAGGGAAGACTATCTGCGGGACGCTACTTTGCCCTTAGATTTGAAGTATTTCACCCATTGCTGCCAAACTTGGGACTTCGGAGGCTGAGTTACCACCGGAGTCGTCGGTTTTGGCGTAGGTTGAACTACAACCGGTACCGTTGGTTTTGGTGTCGGCTGAACGACAACTGGAGGTTGCGGAGTAGGCTGGACTACAACCGGAGGCTGCGGTGATGGTTGAACAACCACTGGGGGGGCTTCAACCACTTCGCCCGCAGCCACTTTTAGACCATAGAAGTATTCCGCAAGGTCCACTTCATTTCTTGTGTAATAATTTTTAGTCAAAATACGAGCGTCAGCACCAATATGTGATGGCAATGACAAAGTCGCATCTTTGAAGGCGCTGTCATCAGCAATTTTCAAAAGCTGTGAAGTCCACTTTTCATCACTTGGATCGTAAATTTGTACCGAAGTAGCAGAGGCTGCTTGGACGGCAACAGAGTGACCGTATTCACGAGTAAAGCTGCAAGTCTGACGACCGCTCGCCATGCTTGAACATTTAGGAACATAAGAAGCGAACAGGATAGAACCCACTTGTCCGGCTTGCATATCTGCTAACAAACCTGCCGCAGAAATTGTTTTTTTAGAGTTTTGATAAGAGAAAGAGCTCGCGCCGCTTTGGAAGCCTTTCGCAATTTTATCGAAAGTGGTCTTAGCGTCGTTAACGTAAGTACCATTTTTCGATGTGGTCTTCATATCGTTACCCATCAAAACGATGGCACCGTAAGACCCTTGTTGATAGATGCTGTCAGTGAAGCTACCTGCCACGATATCTTTTTTATCGGCAAAGATCGCTTCCATTACCATTGTTGAAGACGTCGGCACGCAGGCCATACTTCCAAACTTAGATTTAACAGAAGATTCCATTTGATCTAATAGCGGCATGGACTCCGTTTTACATTCTGAAGAAGTACAGGTGATTCCACCGTGAGCAATATTATATGTGAGAACAGTTGCTGCAAATAACGCGGTTGATGCTAATTTCATTATACCCCCAAACACAAAGGGGTTAGAGCAAAACTAGGACCATGGGGTCGTTGCTTGGATAAACGAATTAAAACAGAAAGCAGCTGTCGAACTTGTTATAGGTGCCTAAAGTCTTGACCTTGTTTCCAGTTGCAATTCTTTAGGGGACACCGGGATAATCTAGTTATGAAGCATTTTATTGTAACGATCGTTTTGGTTGCCGCTGTCCTAGTGTACTTTTTTAGAAAAGATAACGTGAACACCGTCGATCATTCAGACGTTCCACGAGATGCAATTACCCAGGAATCTCAATCTGCTCCACCAACGCATCCTTCTCACGACAGCAACTCAGCTAAAGCAGCAACGGTGCCGCAAAGAACTGTTGCCTCAGTAACGAACGTTCCCATGGATACTAAGGAAAGAAAGCTGCTGGTGGATTTAATTAGGGCCACTCGTTCGACGGATACGAATCCTGCAATGAAGGCCAAAGCGCAAAAACTGCGTGAGCAATTCAAAAACCTATCTAATAAGAATGAAGTTGTTTGGGATTACTATCGTGATCTTCAAGCGGCAAATGCTCC
Source organism: Bdellovibrio sp. HCB209 (assembly GCF_047306065.1). Taxonomy (GTDB): domain Bacteria; phylum Bdellovibrionota; class Bdellovibrionia; order Bdellovibrionales; family Bdellovibrionaceae; genus Bdellovibrio. The sequence goes on along the minus strand of NZ_CP178618.1, from coordinate 3,596,677 downwards.
GGCGTTTGAAAGAGTCGAAATGCTCGACATGCTCAATGCAAAAGGTGGGGATGCAAAATTGGCAGAGGTTGCCCTGGCAGAGGCGTTGGATTTTTCTCCTGAAAAGACTATCACGATGGAGCAAGCGCAGAACGAACAGCAACGAAATATCGCTTCGACGACAGATCAAAACTACATACCGGTTTTGGTTGCGTATGAAATCTATTTGAATAATTGCGGTAATTATCAAGCTTGCCAAAAAGGTCTTTTGACCGTGATTGCCAACAATGAAAATCACAATATGAAAGCATCCCTTATCGAGGCAGTTAATAAACAGTTCCCTCGATCTCGAGCGGAATTCGCAGCTGACCTTGCCCGCTATCAGTTGAACTAATTCTCTTTAACACCTTCTCATATCGAAACGTTTCGGGTGATTCAGCCTGAGAATTTCTAGCTATCTTTTTGACAGAAAGTTGAAGCTTAGACAGTTTGGGTTGATAATAGAACCTATCTGGCACGTCTGTGGGTCTCAGGAATGAGACAAAAATAATATGGAAGGTTTTAGCATATGGGCCGCAGCCAGGATAAAAACACCTTTTTGATCGTTAGTGGTGATCCCAATAGAATCACGGCTATATCTGACGTCTTAAACAAGCACTTTGCAAATTGCTCGATCTTTCATGGCGCCGACTGGTTCGGGGCTAAATACAAAATCGATAACGTGCGTCCCAAGATCATTTTCATTGATGAGTACCTACCGAAGGGCTCCGGCTACGATATCATTGCGAAAGTTCTAAAAGAAAAAAACAATAGCGACATCTTCATGGTGATGATGTCTTACGTTCCAGACCACGATATGTTTCCACAAGAAGTGCAATCGGGTCGTCTGTCATTCCTATCAGAGCCAAACAGGGAATGGGCTCTGCTCGAAGTCGTTTCTAAAATTATTGCTCCGAAACCGACTAAGGAAGGTTCGCAGTACAAGCTTCGCAGTTTGACAGTCGGCGAAACCCTTTTCAAAGAGGGCGACAACACGGAAGTTGTCTATATCGTGAAGCACGGAACTTTGAGCGCGTACTCTTCGGAAGCCATCACAGGTTCACGTGTCACTTTAGGTGAAATTGGTCCCGGTGAATTCGTTGGGGAGATGGGGCACTTTAATCACGAGCCTCGTTCCGCAACTGTTGAGGCCGTCACTGAAGTAGAGCTTATCGAAATTCCGATGTCAGCTTTGGAGTCCGTGATTTTCTCCAAACCATCTTGGGCCAAAGCCCTCGTAAAAACCCTGTCTTTACGACTGAAAAGAGCTAATAAAGCTTTGACGGGTTAACTACGTCACAGTGTTCAATGTCATATTGACGACAATCTCTTAAATGAGTCCTATGATTCTTTTAGGAGATGTTTATGCAGAAAAGACAACTTGGAAAAACAGGAATTGAAGTCGCACCACTTTGCTTTGGTGGAAATGTTTTTGGTTGGACAATCGATCAACCAACTTCCTTTACAATTTTAGATAGCTTTACCGAGCAGGGCTTTAACTTTATCGACACAGCCGATGTTTACTCGCGCTGGGTGCCCGGCAATAAGGGTGGCGAGTCTGAAGAGATCATTGGCAACTGGATGAAAGAGCGTAAAAACCGCGATAAGGTCATCATCGCCACGAAGGTCGGCATGGAGATGGGACCCGACAAGAAGGGCCTTAAAGGCTCTTATATCAAACAGTCCGTTGAAGACTCCTTAAAACGTTTGAAGACAGACTATATCGATTTGTATCAATCTCACGCAGACGATATGGAGACCTCTATTGAGGAAACTCTGTCGGCCTATAATGCCTTGGTTAAAGAGGGTAAGGTTCGTGCTATTGGTGCTTCCAACTTTAATGCTGAACGCTTGAAACAGAGTTTACATATCAGCGAAAAAGAAAAATTCCCAAGTTACGTAACTCTACAACCCAAATACAACCTTCATGATCGCGCAGACTTTGAAAAAGACTTGCAGCCGTTGTGTGTAAATAAAAGTGTTGGCGTGATTCCGTACTATTCTTTGGCGAGTGGATTCTTAACAGGTAAATACCGTTCGAAAGAGGACGTTAAGAAAAGTGCTCGTGGTGAAAAGGCTTTGTCTTATCTGGATGAGCGTGGAATCAAAATTCTAAATGCCTTGGACGATATTTCAAAGGCTCACCAAGTGAAGCCTGCGACAATTGCCCTAGCTTGGTTGATGCAAAGACCAAGTATTACGGCTCCGATTGCGAGTGCGACTTCCATCGAACAGCTTAAGGATCTTACAAAGGCTGCTCAGATCAAACTGGCTACCGTAGAGATCGAAAAGCTCGATTTTGAGAGCCGCTACTAAGTTCGTCCGAGTTTCCCCCAGAGACCCGTGTTGCAAGGAAAATAAAACCCTTTAACGCGGGAATCTTGATTGCAAAATAGGGCTATTTTCAAGGAAAGTAGCTCTATGATCCAGCCCTCCATTTCTTTTGACCCAAATACATTTGAATCGACTTTGCAGGCCTCGTTTGGTCTGTCACAGTTCCGTATTGGTCAAAAGGAAATCATCTCAGGCATCTTATCTGGTAAAGACGTGTTGGCGGTTTTGCCAACCGGTGGTGGTAAGTCGTTGTGTTTTCAATTCCCAGCGGTTTTTGCAAATAAGCTGGTGATTGTGATTTCTCCACTGATTGCTTTGATGAAGGATCAGGTCATGTCTTTGCAAAAGAAAGGCATTCCATCCGGTTGCCTTTATGCAGGACAAACCGATGCAGAAAAAATCCAAATTTTCAAAGACATCGAAAAGGGTGGAACCTATCTTTTGTACCTTTCTCCAGAACGTGTGCAGAAGGAGGGCTTCCAACGTTGGATTCAGAATCGCGCGATCGCGGTTTTTGCCATTGATGAAGCTCACTGCGTTTCTCAATGGGGTCACGATTTCCGTGAGGAGTATAGTCAGCTAGAGATTTTGAAACGACTTCGCCCGGATGTTCCTATCTTGGCTTTGACCGCTTCAGCAACTCCGACGGTTCTTGCGGATATCTCGATCAATTTAAAATTAAAAAGCCCTGAACGTCGCGTACACGGATTCTATCGTTCTAATCTTTACTACCAAGTCGAATTCTGTGCGGACGAGGAAGCTAAGATGGCCTTGCTTATGCAATCCATTCAACAAGCTCCTGAAGGCCGTGTGATTATTTATTGCGGCACTCGTAAAGTGACTGAAGAGTTAGCTGCTCATTTAAAGAAAAAGAAAATTCCGCAAGTGGGCTACTATCACGCGGGACTTTCTACGGGTGAGCGTACGGAAACTCAAGAGGCCTATGCGCGTGGCGATCTGCGTATTTTGGTTGCGACAAATGCTTTCGGTATGGGGATTGACCAACCGGATGTGCGCTTAGTGGCCCATTACCAAATGCCTGCGAATATCGATTCCCTTTATCAAGAAATGGGTCGTGCGGGACGTGATGGTTTGGATTCGACATGCTTGATGTTGTATTCAAAAAAAGATAAGGGCCTGCAAACCTACTTCATTACAAGCTCTGAGGCTCCTAAAGAAATCAAAAATGCACGCTGGAGAAATCTAGATGCATTGGTGAACTATGCAGAGGGCGGTGAGTGCCGTCATGCAGAGATCCTAACTTACTACAAAGATGCGCAACGAATTGATAAGTGTGGGCACTGTGATACGTGCTTGCCTCAATCTGAGCGTAAAATTTCTCGTCCGGTCGCGGCCCTTAAGGCTCCGAGCAAAACTAAAACTCGCTCGAAAGTGTCAAAAACCACAGTTGATCTTAATGGAGTGGAATTTGATGAAGCACAGGAAGCACGTTTCCAGCTTCTTAAAAAATGGCGTAAAGAGAAAGCCAAAGAGCTGGATGTCCCTGCCTTTGTGGTGTTTGGCGACCAGACCCTTAAACATTTAGCAATCCAAAATCCTCAAAGTCTGGAAGACCTCAAAAATGTCCATGGCATCGGCGAAGCAAAGCTGGCAAAATTTGGCTGGGACATAATGGCCGAACTCGGCAATTGAGGAATCTATGCGTGTTGCTATCGCTGGCGCCAGTGGCTTCATTGGAAAAGCGTTAATAGCGGAATTAAAAAGAACATACTCGGTGGTGGGACTTAGTAGGTCTCAACACAATCACGTCGAAGAACAGAGTTCTTGCGAGTGGCGCAACTGTGATCTTTTCAGTTTGCTAGATGCAGAGAAAGCTTTGGAAGGAGCCGAGGTTGCAATCTATCTGGTGCACTCCATGCGTCCTTCGGCTCATCTTTCGCAAGGGTCCTTTGAAGATTTCGATTTGATCGTCGCCGATAATTTTTTAAGAGCTGCCAAGAAAAACAACGTCAAAAAAATTATCTATGTCGGCGGCTTGATTCCCGAAGACACTAAAAATCTATCAAAGCACTTACAAAGTCGTCGTGAAGTCGAAGAAGTTTTTCTAAAAAGCGAAATTCCGACAACAATTTTAAGGGCCGCTTTAATTCTGGGCGCCAATGGCTCATCCTTTCAAATCATGACCCGTCTTGTGCAAAGACTGCCGGTGATGATCTGCCCTCAGTGGACTTCAACACCAAGTCAGCCGATTGCAGTTGATGATGTCTTAGCGAGTATTAAGTATTGCCTAGAGACTCCAGAAACCAACGACAAGGTTTATGATCTGGGTGGGCCCGATGTTATCAGCTACCGCGATATGATGTTGAAGGTCGCTGATATCTTAGGGGTGAAGCGTATACTGATTGAAATTCCGTTCCTAACACCACATCTGTCGGGTTTGTGGGTGCGCTTGGTTTCTGGTGCGCCTAAAGATCTAGTAAATCCCTTGATCGAAAGTTTAAAGAATCGTCTGACGGTCAGGCCTTCTCATCGTCTGGAGATTCCTGGTCATCAGTTTATGGGAATCGATCAGGCACTAAAGCTTGCGATGGAGCGCTATAACTCTCACAAGAAGCCCCACGCGTTTAAAGCACCTCAGTCGGCTCGTCATGAAGTGCGTTCGGTCCAAAGAATGCCTCTGCCAAAAGGGTGGACTGCGAAAGATGTGGCTCAGGAATACATGGCGTACTTGCCAGTGATGAAGCCTGGGTTCATGAAGGTCGAAGTTAAAGATCGCTGGGTTTATTTCTCGAACCGCTTTCCTTACATCAGACTTTTGGTTTTGGAGTACTCGCCGGATCGCAGTTGGGGGAGCCGTGAGCTCTTTTATGTGCGGGGAGGGCTGTTTTCTAAAAAAAGCGGCCGAGGAAGACTCGAATTCAGGGAAGTTTTGAATGGAACGGCGTGCATCGCGGCCATTCACGATTTTAGGCCCAGACTGCCGTGGTACTTCTATAAGGTGACGCAGGCCTATGTGCACTTGTGGGTGATGAAGCAATTTGCGCGACATCTTGCGAGAGGGCAGAAGTTAGGGTAAATATTTGATCTATGAAAAAGATCATTTTGACGGGCGATCGCCCAACAGGCCCTTTACATCTTGGACACTACGTAGGCTCTTTACAAAATCGCGTAAAGCTACAATCCGAATATAATCAGTATGTTTTGATCGCTGATGCGCAAGCATTGACGGATTATTACGAAAATCCTGAGCACGTTCGTAAAAACGTTGAACAAGTGGCTTTGGATTATTTGGCTGTGGGTATCGATCCAAAACAAAGCACGATCTTTATTCAGTCTCAGGTTCCAGAACTTTTTGAACTGACTTTTTATTTCATGAACTTGGTGACGGTGGCACGCCTCGAGCGCAATCCAACTTTGAAAGATGAAATCCGCCAAAAGAACATGAAGGATTCAATCCCTGCAGGTTTCTTTACTTATCCGGTTTCACAAGCGGCTGATATCTTGGCATTCAAAGCTGACTTGGTTCCGGTAGGTGAAGACCAACAGCCGATGATCGAGCAAACAAATGAAATCGCTCGCCGCTTTCATCACTTGTACAAAACAGAAATTTTCCACGATGTAAAAGCGATGATCGGTACAACAGGTCGTCTGACTGGTATCGATGGTAAAGCTAAAATGTCTAAGTCTTTGGGTAACGCGATTTACTTGGGCGATACTCCCAACGAACTTAAGAAAAAAGTAAATGCGATGTACACGGATCCAAATCACTTGAAAGTCGAAGATCCAGGAACAGTTGAGGGTCACGTGCCTTTCACATTCCTTGATGTGTTCGATCCAAATAAGACTGAGGTGGAGGCTTTGAAAGAGCATTACCGTCGCGGTGGTTTGGGTGATGGCGTTCTTAAGAAACGTATCTTGGAAATTTTGGAGGCAGAAATAGCTCCAATGCGCCAACGTCGTGAGCAATATGCGAAAGACATGGGCTATGTAAAAGAAATTTTGCGCAGTGGCACTGAAGCAGCAAGAAATGTCGCGGCACAAACTCTTTCTGATGTTAAAAAGGCGATGGGTATTGTGTACTAAGAGGGCTAATCCTTAAAGGAGCCTCGGATGACAAGTATTGCACGCGACGTAATGACCAACACTGTAATCATGATCGCAGCTGGAGAATCTCTGGCTGCAGCTCAAAACATGATGAGAGAAAAAAACATCCGCCATTTGCCGGTTGTTGACGATAAAAACAAAATTGTTGGTATTCTTTCTGACAGAGATTTCTCTCACCTTCCAAATCCAGAACAAGTTAAAGTTGATGCTCTGATGAGCTGGCCAGTATCTTGGATGAGCCAAGAGACTCCGCTTGCGACGGCAGTTAAGACAATGGTTGATAAAAAAATCAGCTCGATCCTAATCACTGACGAAAAAAGTGAGTTAGTAGGTATCGTTACTTCTGAAGATCTTTTGAAACTTTTGGGTAAGATTTTGGAAACTTCCGCATCTCAAAAGAAATCTCTATCAACATTGTTTGATATCGAAAGCTTGGACGAGATCGCTTACAAAATTTCTCAAACAGGAATCTAATCATGGAAATTCTAAGCCTGACGTTAGTTGCTATCGTAGCCATCATGCACTTCGGATTTATGTATCTGGAGATGTCGCTATGGACGAAGCCGACAGGCCTTAGAGTTTTTCGTAATACGTTTGAAAAAGCCCAAACCACTGCGGTCCTAGCAGGCAATCAAGGTCTCTATAATGGATTTTTGGCAGCGGGATTGCTTTGGGGGATTTTTCAAGCAGACGATGTGTTTGCTCGTCAGATCAAATTTTTCTTTTTGATTTGCGTGGTGATTGCAGGCATTTACGGCGCCTACAGTGTGAATCGCCGCATTTTCTTTATTCAAGCTTTGCCAGCAATCTTAGCTTTGATCACTTTGATTTAGAAATTTCCTGCAAGAATTCCTGGGATGTGAAATCCAATAATCACCGCAAAAGGCAGTGTGATCGGAATGACTACGCCCCAAGGTTTTGGGTTATGCAGTAAGTGCAAAAGAGTGATCACAAAAACAATTGGCGCCATCAACATCACATTTAGTGGAACTGCCAAGCCCAATACCAGCGAAAGTCCCGCCAATATCTCCAGAGTTTTTACTGTGGGCATGATGAATTTTGTTTCCATACAAGCGTCGACGAACTTTTCAATAACTGGCGGAGATGGCGGAATCTTCAACCAGTGAAAAAAGCCATTAAGACCCCAAAAGGCCATTTGTAGACCGAAAGCTATACGACAGACGACTTCGATGATTTCCATTGTGTTAGATTGTAGCCAGGCCTTCGCCAAGTTGTCGAGGGTGGTGATTGATTATTATCACTGGACTTCGCAGAATTCGTCGATCTTCCCCACTCCTTGTTAGCGTGATGAGGAGGGAGGTGCTAGTGGATGAAGAGATCGAACTGCGAAAGCTCGATCAGCAAGACACATCTAAAGCTGATTTATATGCTGACTTGGCAGCTGCTTGGTACTCCTCGAGTCAGGGGCCGATGGCTCTTTTGCGCTTAGAAACGGCGGCGCAAATGGGATGGATTCTCTCTGAAATCCGCAAGTACATTGGCTTTCGGGCGGAGCTCCTTGAAGTCGGCAGTGGAGCGGGTTTTTTTGCGAATGCGGCTTCCGTGGCGGGTCACAAGGTCACAGGTTTGGATATTTCTCGCACCAGCTTAAAGGTTGCCGAGATGATGGATCAGACTCACAAGGTTCGCTATGTCGAGGGCGATGCCTATCGACTTCCGTTTCCTAAGGACAGTTTTGACGTCGTTGTGGCCATGGATTTATTTGAGCATGTGTCAGACCCGGAGAAGATTATTTCAGAGATGAGTCGAGTATTGCGTCCAGGAGGACTGCTTTTTTATCGCACGATAAACAAAACTCTAATTTCATACTTTTGGATGAATAAAGTGATGAAGTGGTTCTTAAATCACGCACCCAACAAGTTCTTTGAGTACAAATTATTTAGAAAACCAAACGAGATCGCAAGTTGGCTGGAAGAGTTTGATTTAGAAATACAGAGGGAAAAAGGACTACGCCCGGTGTTTTTTCAAAAAGGAACTTGGAAGCTTTTATGGACGCGGGAGTTGTGCGCTGACTTCAAATTTGTTTGGTGCAAATCAAAATCAATTTCTTATACGGGCTATGCCAAAAAATTTCGGGAACATTAATTTCATTCACATCAAGATGATGGATAAATTGAAACGTGAAGTTTATTTTGGGCCACGTATAAGAAAGCCATGAAATTAAATCAATTTTTAAAGTACACGAGCTTGCTCTTGATTGGGCTGCTTGCGGGGAATGCGTTTGCCTTTATGATTGGCATGGGACCCGCGATGCAAAAGCTCTCAGCGTCGTCTTACATCGCTTTTCATCAATCCATGCAAAGATCTTTTCTGTCGTGGACGCCGCTGTTGTGTATGGTTGTGGTTTTCAAGCTGGTTGTGCATCTGATAGTCATGCGCAGACATTGGAAAAAGGTTGAGTTCTTAATGGTGTCTTTGGCTTTGCTCTGTATCGTTGATGAGTTAGTGATGACGTGGACGGGGAATATGCCACTGAATAAACTTATCTATTCCTGGCAGTTCGAGGGCGCTCCCAATGACTGGCAGGGGATTCGCAATCAATGGGTGAGCCTTATGTACTGGCGTTGTACGATGTTGATTATGGGGTTTTCGTTCTTAATCGGGTCCGTCTTAGTTAGGAAGACGGAGTCTCCGATTTTACAAGATGCCGCTGTTGCCTTTTAGGGAGGTTCACACGTGCTTCAGGCGGTAAGCCTTTATTTTTTGGCTCAGGGTATACCTTCAACACTTTTGGCAATTCACGAGTTCCTGGCGCCATATAATCTGAAATTAAAAGCTGGCGCGCCTCTTCGTGATCCCAGTTTAAGTGCTCAGTCAGATAGATCAATGCGGATTCAACCAGGTTGATCAAAGAGATACCAAACGACTGTGCATGCCTTACTGACATATATTCGCTAAATGCAAACATCTCCCAGAAGAAGGACTTCTGCTCGGACTCTTCAGATCGGGTTTTCAAGGCCGCTGTAAAATTCTTAAAGTTTCCGCTGTTCGCGAATAAGTCCCAGTACTTTGCAAAACGATTCATCTTTTGCATCGTTGGGTAATCCATCATTTTCGTTCTAAGGATTTGGAATGGTGGATGTTCAGAGTAAACCATTTCCCACTCTTTATCGTGACGAGAAATAGGTGCGCCTTTAAGGCGTTTTAAAATACCCACTTGAATTTCGTCAGGACGAAGTTCAGCCAGGATATCAAAACCTTTTGCAAAGCTATGGATGTCCTCGCCAGGTAAACCCACGATCAAATCCGCGTGGGAGTGGATTCCAGTTTCTTGTGCTAAGAAGCGGAAGTTTTCTTTAACTTTTTCAAGGTCGTTTCTGCGGCTGACAAGTTTTGCTACGTCCACATTCCAAGTTTGGATACCGATTTCAAATTGCAAAGATCCCGCAGGGAATTTTTTGATCAACTCGCGGATTTCAGCGGGTAGACGATCCGGGACCATTTCAAAATGCAGAAACAAGCCAAGCTCAATACGCTCTAAAAAGAAATTTAGAATCTGTGTGCAAATCGTTGGACTTAAATTGAAAGTACGATCGATGAATTTGAACTGTCGGGCACCACGATCTAGGAGTACCTGCATATCCGCCAAGAATTGCGTGATATCAAAGTTACGAACCGACTTATCCAAAGAAGACAGGCAGTATTCGCAGCGGTAAGGACAGCCACGGGAAACTTCCACGTAAAGAACACGGTTTTTAATGTCTTCATCGGTGTAGTGAGTGTACGGAGAAACAATTTCTTTAATATCTGGCAGAGAACCGCTAACGATTTTGTTAAAAGGCAGTTCGCCCGTTGCAAAATACTTTTGGCAGAAATCGTGAAATAAGAAATCCGCTTCGCCTGTCAGCGTGAAGTCAGCTGTTCTAACGATCGCTTGAGATTCAGATTCGTGAGTTACTTCCGGGCCGCCAAGCACAACGATGGTCTCTGGGCTGATACGTTTGATCAAGCTCACCAGTTCGTAACTTTCGTTGGCATTCCAGATATATACGCCAAGGCCGATGATCTTGGGGTTTAGTTTTAAAAGTTGCTCAGCGATGTCGCGCGGATCTTTTTGAGTAGTGAACTCAAGGATCGTTGCGCGCTCTTGGAGCTCTTTCAAATTCGCATAAAGGTAGCGCAAACCAAACGAGGAATGTTGGTAAGTTGAATTCAAAGTGACCAAGAGAATGTCGGTTTTCATCGGGCTCTCATCATTTGTTAAGTTCACGCGTTAAACGGATAAATCTTTGCTCGCTGCGGACAACTTGGCTAACATTGTAAACAAGTAATCTATTTCAAAGGAATGAATCCATGAAAATAGCCATGATGGCTCTACTACTCGTTGCAGCTCAAACTGCTTCTGCTCACCAAGCTCACCTAGAAAATTTCACCACAAAACCGATTTTGGCCGATTTGGCTGACTTGAAGGCTTTGGATATTCCGGTGTTGGCTAAAGAAGAATCCGTAGGTGTTGGATATGCGGTTATCACCCCGGAAATGCAACAGAAAATCCAAGAGCGCGCTCATAAAGTAGGCAAATGTGGCGGCTTTGAAGATTTGACTACAGAAAAGAACTTCGCAGCCTTGGATTTCAACTCCATGCTGTCGTCTTTGGCTGAAATTAAAGCTAAAAATGACCTTTATGACAGAGCCCCATTTGCGGCTGTAAAACTTGAGAAAAGCGAGAAAATCGAGTCCGCTGTGAACGAAGTCAGCGAACAAAACTTGCGTGAGTGGGTGACTTGGTTGTCTTCTTACCCAAATCGTTTCAATCGTAGCAAAACTCCGAACGTTCACGTGGACGATATGAAAAGACGTCTGCAAACGTTGCTTGCGAGTTCAACGTTGCCTTACGAAATCTCTTTGATTGATCACAATTCGACACCACAAAAATCAGTTCGTGTTCGTATCACAGGTTCGACTCGTCCAAATGAAATCGTAGTTCTGGGCGGTCACTTGGATTCCATCAATCAAGGCTGGGGCGGCGGTCAACAAGCTCCGGGTGCTGATGACAATGCTTCGGGTTCTGCAAACTTGCTAGAAATCTTGCGCATCATCAGTCAAAAAGCTCAACCAGAGCGTTCAGTTGAATTCTTCTGGTACGCGGGTGAGGAATCAGGTCTTTTGGGTTCTGCGGAAATCGCAAAAACTTATAAAGCTGAAAAACGTGATGTTGTTGCGGTTCTTCAATTGGATATGACTTCTTATCCAGGTGCGGGTGAGTTCGTGATCGGTAACATGACAGATTTCACAAGCAAATGGTTGCACGAATACCTTAGAGCAGTGAACGAAACTTACCTTCATGCTCGTATCGTCGACGATCAATGTGGTTATGGTTGCAGTGACCATGCTTCTTGGTTCAGACAAGGTTACGCGACATTGATGCCATTTGAAGCAACTATGCGCGCAGACAACCCACACATCCACACAGCGAAAGACGTTATCAACGACAAAACGAACTTCGCTCACTCTGCGATGTATTCGAAATTGGGTGTTGTTTTCGCCATGGATCTTGCGAACTCTACAGCTCGTCAACCGTACTAGTTTTTAAATTAGATACAAAATAGAAAAGGCTGGTCATAGACCGGCCTTTTTTTTTGAACTTTGTTTGTGAACTATTTCTTTCTTAAAGACAGAACGTAATAAGCGAGCGATGCACGCTCTTCATCGCTTAAAGATTTAAACGGAGCCATCGCCGTTCCCGGCAAACCATCGGAAATTGTCTTAGCAATGCTTTCTGGTTTGTCTCCATTTACAAAAGTCGAATGAGCAAAGTCGCGAGGCTTTGGCTTCATCATCTTACCAGCGGGGCCTGCGCCGTCGCCTTTTTCACCATGACAAGCTAGGCAGTTTTTCTGATAAAGGGCTTTACCAGCTTCCAGTCTGGCAGGAGTCTGTGCAGGAAATTCTGCTGCGTGAACTGAACTGCCGACGAACAGAAGTGACGTACATAAAAACAAACGTTTCATTTTGCTTCTCCATTGGTTGCGCCCCTATCTTATCGGAGCACTCGTTTCCAAATTTGAAGCTAACCCCGGGTGGATTTATAAACTTCGTCCTGTAAACCCTTAATAACTCAATAAATACATCCGTATGTAACTACATCCACCTGGAGTTCTTGATGAAGATAAGTTTGGAAACAAAAATTGCGGTTCTTATCACAATCCCTCTATTTGCTTTTGTTGCTTTAAGCGGAATCTATATTTGGGACGGTTGGAAGACTTATAAAAATGCCAATCAGACTTTGGATATCACCAATGCGTTTTCTTCCACCGCAAAATTGGTGAAGGGCCTCCAGTCAGAACGAGCCGCAGTGGGCTCAATTCTGATTGGGACCGCGACACCCGATCAAATCAAAAAGCAGCGCGAACAGTTGGATGTTGCGTTTCAGGAATTCACAGCGGCTCTGACGAAATCACCATTGCAATCAAATCTTAAGGAGATCTCAGGCCAAGTGGCAGAATCTTTGGGTAAAATCCGCAAGGAAGTCGACACGGATATTTCTGGTGATACCTTTGAGGGATACAACAATCTGATCCATCGTTTGATTCAGTTAGAAATTTCCATTGCCAGAGAAATTCCTATCGCGGCAGTGCAGTCTAATTTGATCAGCATCAATATTTTAGAACAATCCCGGGAGTCAGGTACCAAACTGCAATCGATGCTTTTACCGATTCTTCTTTCCAATGCCCCGTTAAGTACAACTAACGTGGCTAAAATGGAAAAGCTTTATAATGGAATCGTTGGCAATATCGAAAATCCACTCTTGCATATTTCTCCCGAGGTCCGAGCTAGTTTAGATGCCTTTCAGAATAACGAGGACTGGCAGATGATTTCGATGATTTACAATTCGATCATCGCAAAATCCAGCGAAGGACAATACGGTCTGGATCTGGAGGGATTTAATGAGGCCATGGCGAAAGCAGTTTTGCTGCTAGATGGACCTATCGATCAGATTCTGCATGAGATCCACGGACAAGTTCAAGGTGTGACACAGAAATCTATGCGCTCGACACTTGCGATGTCCGTGTCGATTGCATTAGCGGTGCTCATAATCTTTGCCATTGTTAAAAGCTTCACGGCGAAGCTGTCTCGCACGTTGGTGGGTATTGCGGAAAATCTTTTATCGAATGCCGAAAATGTGGCTCATGCCTCTGAAGGAATGGCACTGACGGCAGAGACACTTTCCAGTGCAACCTCTGTTCAAGCGGATTCTTTGCAGCGAACAACCAACAGTGTGGAAAACATTTCGACGACGATTGGATTGAATGCTCAAAATGGTGTGCAGGCAAGTAGTCTTTCTGGATCTGCTAAGTCAGCAGCAGAAAAAGGCGAAAACGAAATTTCAAAACTTATCGGAGCCATGGAAGAAATCGCCGGAAGCTCGCGTAAGATTGAAGAGATCGTCACCGTGATCGATGATATCGCATTTCAAACCAATCTATTAGCCTTAAACGCCGCTGTGGAAGCGGCTCGCGCGGGTGAGCAGGGCAAAGGCTTTGCGGTGGTGGCTGATGCCGTTCGGGGATTGGCTCAACGAAGTGCGGCCTCTGCAAAACAGATCAGTGATTTGATTAAAGAGAACGTCGAGAAATCAAAACATGGATCACAGCTTGCGCATGCAAGTAAGGTGGCTCTTTCTGAAATCATCGACAACGTGAATAAAGTAGCCGCCATCAATTCTGAAATTGCAAGTGCCAGCCAAGAACAGTCGCGTGGTATTGAATCCATCACTCATGCGATGACAAGTTTGGATGATATCACTCAGAAGAATAATCAAACCAGCGAACAAGCTGTGAAGTCGGCAGAATCTTTAGCTCAACAATCTGTGGGATTGAAGGATGCGATCAATTCGTTGGTGAATCTAGTACACGGCGATGGAAAGACATCTCCACCCCAGGCGTGATTTGCAGATGCGACGCGCATTCATGATTCCCGTCATCCCCGGGGCGATTTAGCGGGCGTATTCCTTAGACAAGACGAAGAGGTCTTTCCAAGGAGGATAAGATGAAAATGTTCGCAAGAGTTATCGCCCTAATGATGGTTTTAAGTTCAGTTTCTTTCGCTAACGAAGCAGCTCCGGTCGAGCGCGACGTGCAAATCGGCATCAGCGGTGTGTTTGTTCCTGGTGGGTTTGATTCCAACTATGACGTTTATGTTGTGGTAAACGGTATTTTCCAAAACGGTTGCTACAAATGGAAACGTGCGGATGTTGTGAATAAAGACGACTTCAACCACACAGTGAAATCTATCGCCTCAGTGTCTGAAGGCATGTGTATCATGGTTTTAATTCCATTTCAAAAAGAAGTGCGTTTAGGAAAATTTGCTCCGGGCAAACACAATCTTCGTTTCGAGAATGGTGACGGAACTTACCTAGAAAAATCCGTTAATATTGAGTAGTCGCATCTAAAATGAACTGGAGGAATCTCCGCATGAAAAAAATCCCCTTCTTAACTTTTTTCATCGCGCTAGCCTCCTGTTCTCCAAAGTCCGATCTCCAAACTGTCGAGTGGAGATCGGGCTCTTCCAAAGAGTCTTTAGAAATCTTAAAACAAGTTGATTCAGTTACCGCCAGTGAAGCCTCCGTGTTTTCACAGAAGGTGTCTTTGCGCCAACAACAGATTCGTGGCGTTCCGGTTGAGGATACTTATATTAAAGAAATCTCCAGCGGCTCAAATCAGCTCGCAGTTCGTGGTCGTATCACTACGATCGAAGAAAAATTAAAAGATATTCCCTTAGAGGAATATCTTGCGAATAAAAGCCATATCGAGAAACGTCTGTGCACTTCGTTGCCGATTTTTCGTAAGAAAGCACCGCTCTCTGTGTCGCTAGTGATTGCGCACCATAAGGGCTTTTATCAACCCTTGTGGAAGGTCCTTTACGTCGACAATCAAGGAGTTACTTGGGAAGCGCGTTTCAATAATTTTCTGCAAATTCAAAAAGTCCAAAGGGTCGGATCACATTTTCAAGATACTTTGGCTTGGGTTTTCCCCAAAGGTTCCAGAAAGAGAGAACTTCAAGAGGTGGTTTTATCAGGTCTTTATGCTAATCCGACATTGGCGAACACTCGCTTGATGGTGAACTCGCAAAATACCTCTAAAATCGTATCTGTCATGGAGCCACTTAAATTTAATAACAAAGATCCACGTTTCGATCAGGTACAGGCTTTTTACTTTTTAGATGAGTCGTTATCTTGGTTCGATAGTATGTTGGGTTTTAAAATTCCTTTTGTATTACAAGCGGAAGTCCAAGTGGGCTTTCCTGAAAAAACAAATTCAGCCTTTTATTATCAAGGAAAAATTCGTCTGGGCGCGGGGGACGATGAGGTGTATTCACACCTTGCTCAAGATCCCTCCGTCGTGGTTCACGAGAGTGTGCACGCTCTGGTCGATTCCATAGCTGGTCTTCCCTTCGAGGGGGAGGGAGGATCGCTGAACGAGGGCTTCGCAGACTTTTTTACAGCGGCTCAGTTGAACAATCCCAATATGGGTGAGGCGTCCTATTTGAAAGGGCCCTTCCGTCGCTCCGTCGTGAATGCGGTTTCATTGGCTGATAAAAACGGCGGCCTCTATCATGATTCAGGCATTATCAGTGGTGTGCTGTGGGATTTGAAAGAACAGCTCGGATCACCAAAAGGCATTCGTATTGCCGCTTTGACTTTGGCTCGCCTGGTTCCTGGAAGTGACTTTAAAGATTTCGGCGCAAGCTTGCGTTTGGTTATAGATTCCGAATTGGCAGCCGGGGAGTTGCAAGCGGCGCGCGCCCTTCTTCAGAAAAGAGGTTTCTAGTATGATCGCAGAATCCATTGTAGGTCTGTGGCTCTTTACAAGCCTGCTTTATCAAGGACATGAAATTCCTCGTCCGAATCCAGCTTTGCAGATTCAGTATGAATTCTCAGAGGATGGTACGAACTCCCTTCGCTATCACCGTGATGATGAGGAGGGTTTCTGTGAGCGACGAGCTCTGTATCAGTTCGCTGAAGAAACATTGCTGCAAGAAGTGATGTGGGTGAATCCACAGAATGCTTCTTGGTGTGGGCAAGACTCTGATATGCAGTTAGGGCGAAAAACTCTCTCCCATGTATGGTTTAAAGACGGTCGTCTTTATCTCGATATCGGCATGGGAGACGAGATCATTTCGTATATTTGGAATCGTCAGTAGCTAGCTCCACTTATCCAATTGCTTGAAACGTTTTACGATATCTTCAGTGAGCTCATCATAATGATCTTCTTTATGTGAAAGCATATACAGAGAGTGCTTCCATAGTCCTGCCTTCGGCCCAATCACTGTCACGAGTCCGAGTTTGATCTCTTCCAATAAGTAAGGGATCGGCAGGAAGCCAACCCCCGCGCCATCGACAATTGCACGTCCTACGACCGATAAGATATCAGACTCGAATGAGATTTTTTTGCGTGTTTTGATTTCTTCGATATATAGATCTGTCTCGTGGCGAAGTTTCATTTTGTAAGAGGGAATGACAAGGCCACCAGGGAAGGCCGCTAAGAAATCCTGAACTGTGGTGTTGCGGGAAACCTTCATTTTCAAAGTTTTCAAAAGCTGTGTAGAAACCATTAAATTCACGGGAGCCGCAATTGTCGCTAGCTCCACGACGTCTTCCGCATAGATCGGCTTATTTGTTAGCATCAGGTCAGCTTCCTTCGTGCGAAGCTGCTGTAAAATCGCGTCGTCTGGTGCCGAAGTAATAGAGATAATTTTGTTAGTTTGCCCTCGGTGATCGCGAATAACGGGAGAAAGAAGATCGGCGATAAAGGGTCTTTCCACTTGCTCGGAAATTCCGACGTGCAAGCGCTCATTCATTTTTTCGCCAGGGGATTTTAAAGACTCGGAAAACTCGCTAGCGATATCAAACATTTTTTTCGTGTAAGCAAAAGCCTTCTCTCCGTCTGGTGTCAATTGCAAGACACGACCTTTTTTTTCGAAGAGTTTTACCTCGAGATTACTCTCTAAAATTTTAAGTTGTGACGAGAGGCTGGGTTGTGAAATTCGCAGATACTTTGCGGCATTTGACACACCTCCAACTTTTGCGGTGATGTGGAAGTAGTACAAGTGATTAAAATTAAACATATTTCCTACCCAGTTTTAGAGTGAAAAATCGGACCCCTTTTGGAACCAAGACCTGGACCACAGTCTTCTAACTGTCTAAGACCACGAGGGTTTTCCTCTGCGCCTAGCCTAAACCTATAACTTTAACTTATATATGTCATTTAAATTATATATTTAAAGAATTGTTTGATCTCAACGATAATGATTAAACAAGGAGGTAGATATGCAAACAGACATCTACTACAGAGACATCACTCGTACTGAAAACCTCGAATCCTATTTACTTGAGAAAGTAGAAGGCTCCATTGAGGACTTCTTTAAATACGACAGTGCTGCTCACCTCACAGTTAGAGTGGTAACCGAAAGGCATCGCACTCAGTCTCGCAAACCTAGTTATTCTTGCGAGGTGATTTTGAAACCAAGTCATTCTAAATCAGTTATCAAAGTTGTGAAGTCTGACGAAAGTTTTAAAAGAGCTGTGATGCAAACAGTGGATTCCTTGAAATCTATCTTGCGTCGTCGCTCTTCGAAAAAAGCTATGCACAGAAGACACGATCCAATGCTGAACTATTTCCCAACAGAGGAAGAATCAGAAATGATCGCTATGAATCAAATGCTTCGTGAAGACTGGGGTAAAGCTGAATAGCGATTCAAAACTTAATAGTTAGAGAAATACTTAACATTTAACCGAGCAATCAAGAAAGGAGTTGGCCCATGGGATCTAATACTAGAAATAGCCTAATCGATACAGACCTGCGACGAAAAATCGTAGAGCGATTGAAATGGGATAAACGTGTTAGCCCTGCCGACTTCGATGTGATTGTGCGCGGATGTGCCGTGATTGTTACAGGCAGTTGCGATACGTCTTTTAAAAAAATGGCAGCCCTGGAACTCGTCTCCGATTTTGATGGAGTATGGTCTATTGAAGACCGCATCGTGGTTCCATCTGACTACTTTCGCTCCGATGAAGAGCTAAAGAAATTAATCTCTGAGTCGATTGAAGAATTCGTACTCATTGGTGGTGAACATATCGAAGTCTCCGTAGAAGACGGCGTTGTGAACCTTCAAGGCGAAGTCTTCCGACCAAGACTTAAAGCTTTAGCAGTCGGCTCGGCATGGGAGCTCTCCGGTGTGCAGGATGTGCTTAATAATATATTAATCATAGACCGCCCCCGCCGAGCTCCTTCTTTTCAAACTATACACCGGGACGTGTGACCGTTCCGGACCTTCAGATAAAGGAGGCAACTTAATGGTGAATACTTGTTAAATCATGCGGTCCTTTTCCCAATATCCCTCCATGACAGGCGCCCACTCCATAAAAGGGCGCCTTCTTTTTTGCTTCTCTTAAAAATTTCAGCTAGGCTTGAACTCTATGAAAAAAGTTTTAGTCCTTAATGGTAGTCCCGCGGGTGATAAAGGCAACTGTGCCGAGTTCATCAAGAAAATTTCCAAACTTGATAAATCCCTAAAATTTGAAACGGTTCATTTAGCAAAAACTGCAGTGAACTCGACTTTGAAAAAGAAAATTGCAGCAAGCGATGGGTTTATTTTTGTCACTGGCACATATTGGGATTCCTGGGGAAGCCCGATGCAAAAACTGCTAGAGCAAATGACGGATTTAGAAGCCACTCCCGCGATCATGGGTAAACCCTGTGCAGTGATGGTGTTGATGCATTCTGTGGGCGGAAAATCGATCCTGTCGCGTTTGCAGGGTGTTTTAAATACGATGGGCTTCCTGATTCCGCCTATGAGTGGAATGGTTTATTCATTGGTATCTGATATCGCATTGAAATCAAAAACGACTCACGCCAAGGATTTCTGGCAAATCGAAGACGCGGAATTGATTTTAGAAAACTTGAAAACAGCGATGCACATGGAGGTCGATTGGACCTCATGGCCAGTTGATAAAAAAGACCCAAGTCGTAAATGGATGAAAGCTTAAGATCCGCAAAGGGAGTGCTAGTAACACTCCCTTTTTATTTGCGTTACTGAGCATGTGTTACTGCGCGGCCATGCCTTTGGCTTTAGCATTGATGGTGACGTTATCCATATTCGTCATGATTTTCACAGTACCCATAGCGTGTCCGGCTTTGGAAGGCACAAAGTACAGTGTGAAAGTGCATGAGTAAGTGGCGTCGAGTTTTCCTAAGCAGTCAGTATCTGCCCAGTAGTCATCGCCAGTAATCATGATTTGGCTGATATACACAGCCGCATCTTCAGGAGCAGTGAACTCCCAAGTTTGTGAAGCCCCATTGCCCATGGTGACTTCGCCGAAATCATAGTCAATCGCTACTTCCTCGGTGGCGTGAATCGGACTTTTCATAAAAGTATGAGAAGGAGCCGCATAAGTACTCCACGAGAATGTGCTGGCCAGCAAAAGTGCGATCAGCGTTTTCATATAGAACCTCCTTACGGTTGCCTTCATTGTGAAACAACGGTGAGAACCAACAAGTACGGAACTGTTGTATGAAGGGAAAGTAACCAGAGGCGGGGCTTAGGCAAGATCTTGCCAGTGTGAAGGGACAAAAAAGGGAGCTTCATCAGCTCCCTTTTCCGTTTTCAGAATTTCTGAAATGACTAAGCAGTCATCGCTTTCGTCAAATCTTGAACTTTCTTAGAAGCGTAACATTGAGATACATAATCCCAGTTTACTTGTGCCCAGAATGTTTCAAGGTATTTAAGACGAAGATTGCGGTAATCAACGTAGTAAGCGTGTTCCCAAACGTCAGCAACCATAATTGGAGCTGGACCGTTGTTAGTGAATGGAACTGCCGCATTTGAAGTAGATACTAGACTCAATTTGCCTGAAGCATCTGTGCACAGCCAGATCCAGCCAGAACCGAAAGTTTTCATACCACCGTCAACGAACTTAGCTTTCAACTCATCGATAGAACCGAAATCACGTTTGATTGCAGTCTCAAGATCAGCAGAAGGTTTGCCACCTTTGCCTACTGGAGCCATGTTGAACCAATAGAACGTGTGGTTCCAAGCTTGTGCCGAGTTATTGAAGTTACCGCCAGAAGAAGAAAGAACGATCTCTTCAAGGGATTTACCTTTCAAAGAAGCATCTGTCTCCATCGCTTTATTCAAATTGTCGATATAAGCTTTGTGATGTTTGTCATAGTGGAAAGTCATTTGTTCTTCATTGAACAAAGGAGCTAGGTCTGTTTTTGCGTATGGAAGTGTTGGAAGTTTGAACATAAACATCTCCTGTTAGGCCTCAACCAATGTGTCGAGGCGAGTTTCTCTATAGTCTCCGACCGGGTCGGAGGAATTCTTAAATGAAACTATATTGAAAATGGAGATCGGTCTATCTTTTAGAATTGTGCAGGACTCCGGCACAGAATGACGGAGTCCCTTAGAAATCTTAGTTTTGGCCCAACATCGTCTTAACGAATGTCGGCAATGAGAACGCTGCAGAGTGCAAATCCTCATTGTAGTATTTCAAGCCCTTCGCTTTTGCGAATTGGCGCGCGTTGTCTTTGTTAAAGTCTGAAGCTGGATGAGTAGAACCCTTAACACCCACTTGCAAGCTCCACATACCTGACGGGTAAGTCGTAGCGTGGAATAGCATAGTGTGTACCGAGCTAGACCCAAAGATGCCTTTTAAGCACTTGTTAAGCTCAACAAAAGTGCCCTCATGGAACATCGGAGACTCACCTTGAGTGATCACGAAGCCGCCATCTTTCAGAGCATTTTTGCAGTTTTGGTAGAATTCAGCTGTGAAAAGACCTTCTGCAGGTCCTACTGGGTCCGAACCATCAACGATGATAACATCGTAAGTATTTGGAGCCGCATTTTTTACGAACTGGATTCCGTCACCGATAATAAGATTCAATTTTGGATTGCTGAATTCAGACGCGATATTTGGAAGGTGAAGTTTGGAAGCGCGAACAACTGCTTCGTCAATTTCAACCATGGTCACTTTATCAACGTCGTACTTGAACAACTCACGAATCGTTCCGCCGTCACCACCACCGATGACTAGAACGTTCTTAGCTTTACCGTGAGCTTGCATCACTGGGTGAGTGATCATCTCGTGGTAATGGAACTCGTCACGTTCAGAGCACATCACCATATTGTTGATCGCCAAGAATTTACCGTGAGAGTAAGATTCCAAAACGCGCACGCGTTGGAATGGATTTATTTCGTCAAACAAAACATCGCCAGTGTAGCGCAAAGACAAAGCTTGGTTTTCATCCTTATCGGTGAACCAAACGTTGCGCTCCATTTGCACGCCTTTAGACAAATCGAAAGTCGGCTTTTCGCGAATTGTTTTTGGTTTGAAATCTGTTTTTTGGATCACGTGCAAAGAACCGCGATTCATTTCGATCGCAGAGTAGTTTGCCTGGAATGCTTTTTTTAGATGTTCAAAGGAAACCCAAGGATCAACAGTTTCGCCGCATGTGAAAAGATCCACTGCTGCGTATCTGTATTCCGGCCAAGTATGGATTGCCAAATGGCTTTCCTGAATCACGACCACACCGCTCACTCCCCAAGGAGAAAAATGGTGGAATGTCGAGTTAATCACAGTAGCACCTGCGATCTGTGCTGCTTCGATCATACTTCTTTCGATGATAGAAACGTCGTTTAACACCTCAGCGTTACACCCGCTGAACTCAACCAATATGTGGCGACCTAAAGCATTCAATTCCATGCCCTCCAAATGTTAGAATTTTGCTTACGATTTAATCCGTAAATAGGTCCTTTTGACCTGGGGGGCAAGACTTTTCTGGGCCTCGATGAAAATCAAATTTTCTAGAGGGCTTTGATCTCGAAACAGACGTGGATTTTTTTGTCGTGGAAATCCTGAGGGATGCTTTCCTCAGTGAGGTCACGAACCTTGTACTGGGCTTTAATTGCAGGTGACAGGTTGAATTTGCGTTTGTTGTTGGAGAAATACAAAACTCCGCCCGGTTCCAGCATGCTCATGCAGGCGTTGACTAGGAATTCCTGGTCACGCTCCACTTCAAAGCTGTCCTGCATTTTTTTGGAGTTAGAGAACGTCGGTGGATCCAAGAAGATCATGTCAAATGCCGGCGTACCTTGGTTTTTATCCAGCCACTCAAGCACGTTGGCGTTGATAAAGCTGTGAGAGGAAGCTGGCAACTTATTGAGCTCAAAATTTTCCTCAGCCCACCCCAAATAAGTCTGAGACATATCCACTGAAGTCGTGCGAGCCCCTGCCAGAGCGGCAAATACGCTCACAGAGCCTGTGTAGCAGAAGAGGTTCAGGAATTTCTTGTTGGCAGCGGTTTTAAAAACCTTTTGGCGCATGGGACGGTGATCCAAGAACAAGCCCGTATCCAAGTAATCGTACAGGTTTACTTTGAAAGTCGCCTGAGACTCTTTCACCGTGAAGGTTTGTTCCTTTTGATCCATTTTTTCGTATTGCTTAAGACCTTCTTGGCGCTCGCGCTTTTTGACGATGATTTTTGACTCATCTGCTTTGAAAAGCGCTTGGAGAGCCTCAACCACATGGGGGAGGTGATTTTTCTCGATATCGCGGCTGTCGCCTTTATCGTAGATCAAGAAATGATCGCCATAAATATCCACGATGAACGGGTATTCTGGAATATCGCGGTCGTAAAGACGATAAGCTTCGATGCCTGCGCGCTCGGCCCAGGATTTTAGTTTCTTATAGTTCTTTTCGAGGCGGTTTTTGATCATTTGCATGGGGCCTTTTTAGACAAAAAAGCGACGTTATGGTACCAATTCTTATATGAGCGCCGAAAAAAGAGCCCGTCATCTAGCATTTTTACTCTATAAAGACACATTCGATGTGGCTTTCGTGGAGTTTCAGGGAAAAGTCTATTTCGCGCATTACTCGCAAGGCTCGGTGGCACCTTCGTCTGCGGTGGTAAAACTGCTGCAAGGTCTATTCGATCGCCATGTGGATCATAGTTTCTTTATTCTGCGCCAACGAATTTTTTCGACAGCAACCTTATCTGAAATGGACCGCGGAATGATCAAAGTCGTGGCGAAAAGAGCCAGTGACGGTATTATCCCTGTGCAAGATCCTGAATTTTCGGAATCCCTAGAGTTGATCGAGGTGGATTCTAAAGAAAACATTTTGAGTCAGGTATCTCATTTAAGCAGTGAAAACAAACAGAGTGTCGCGGATGTACAAAAGTGGTTTGCGGCACAAGGAACACAAACTGACGAGGATCATTTGCGCGTGGCCTTGAGCTTGGCCCAACAAGTTCCTCGCGGAGAAGTTTTGCATGATCACGATCGTGATATCGCAGCTATTCTGATTTCTGCCGAAGGGGAGCTACTGGGTTACGGTGTGAACTCAAACTCGAAAAATAAAACTCTGCATGCGGAAGTAAATCTGATCCAAAGACTGTTCAAAGAAAACAGTCAGAAAATTCCTGCCGGAGCAACTTTGTACAGCACTCACAAGCCGTGTAAGATGTGCGCGGGAATGATCTATGATTGGAGCGAGAATCCAACATCTGTAAGAGTTTTTTATTCAGTGGATGAAATTGGCGGTTTATCGAAACAGACGATTTTGGATCGCCACGGCCTTAACCAACAGCTGCCTCAGCCTTAGCAAAGCAAGAATTGATAGCTTTCATCAGAGTGTCCTTGCGAATAGGCTTGGATAAGTGCATGTCACATCCAGCCCCCAGACTGCGTTCGATATCTTCAGCGAAAGCATTTGCGGTACATGCAAAAATACGCGCAGGTTTGCGACCTTGTTCGCGCTCGATTTCACGAATACGCATGGTGGCTTCGTGACCATCCATTCCCGGCATTTGCACATCCATAAAGATCACGTCGTATGGATTTTTTTCGGCCAAGCTCACGGCATCGTTACCGCTCTCAGCATAGGTGATCGAGTGAATAGTTTTTTGCAGGTAAATTCCCAATAAATTGCGATTGTCATCGACATCATCCACAACCAAAACTTTTAGACGCTCCTCTTGCATAAAGTGATTGCTGTCGTTTAATTGATAGCGACCTTGCAGAGGATTGTGATGGCTGGTGATTCTTTCTGTTGTGGCAGGCATGGAGGCTGTGAAATAGAATGTGCTGCCAACTTCAGGTTCACTCTCAAGCCAAATAGCTCCGCCCATCAGGCTTACGATTTTTTGACTGATCGACAAACCTAAACCTGTGCCGCCATAGCGCCGAGTGGTTGTAGGGTCGGCTTGAGTAAAGGGACGGAAGATATCTTTGAAATTCTGTTTTTTTACGCCAATACCTGTATCTGTCACACTGAAAAGCAAAGTCCCAGCCCGGGTCGTTGTGTTTGGCATCACATGCAATGTAACGCAGCCCTGGTGAGTGAACTTAATCGCATTGTTCAAAAGATTTATCAGAACTTGGCGCAAGCGATCCGAGTCACCAATGTAGTATTCTTGCAGATCGGGATCGACGATGAATTTTAGCTGCAATCCTTTTTCTTTTGCGCGGAACTCAAGGATCGAGAAAATATCTTCGATAACTTTTTGCAGACTGAACGGCAACATGTGCAGAACGATTTCTCCGGCTTCGACTTTGGATAGATCCAAAACGTCGTTGATGATCGTCATCAACTGATAGTTGGCTCTTTGCAGGATTTCTACGAATGAAGACTGCTGGCCGTCCAGCGGAGTTTCAGCCAAAGTATCTGTGATTCCGATGATGGAGTTTAACGGTGTGCGGATTTCATGGCTCATGTTTGCTAAGAATACAGATTTAGCGTAAGTCGCCGCACGGGCTTTCGCAGCTGTTGAAAGCAACTCTTGATTTTTTCGTTCTAAATTTTCCGCCAGTTGTTTTTTCTCGGTGATATCAAAGGCCATGCTTAGAACTTTGATAACATCACCTAAATCATTTTTTACCGGAGTGTAGGAACAGTGAACCCAAATTTCAGCACCGGATCGGGCGAGACGTTTAAATTCGCCGACTTGGGGATTCCCCTCGCGCAGGGTCTCCCACATTTCACTGTATTCTTGTGCGTGAGTTTCATAGTTGGGCAGAAAGATTGAATGATGCTTGCCGTGAATCTCGTTCATCTCGTAGCCCACAAGATTTAAAAAATTGCGATTCGCCCAAAGGATTTTTCCATCTGGGTTAAACTCAATCAGGGCGTGGGAGTTGACGAGGGCTTCGTAGGCCGACTTATTCATATTTTTAGTCTATCTGTAGAAATGCAGTTAAATAAAATTACAAAACCCTCTGGGAATTAAAGTTTTGTAATCACCACTAGATTTTCTGTGCGACAAAATCGACAAGCTTACCCTGATCCGATGAATACGTGATCTGGATGGGCTTACAGCAGACCTCACAGTCTTCAACGTAGGTTTGGCGCCCAGGTTCCGAGATATCCACAAGCATTGAGATGCTTTTGCGGCAATAAGGACAGTTGAAGTAATGTTCGATCTGTTCATTTTCAAAACTTTCAAACTCCGGTGTACTCATAGCAAACTCCGTGGGTATGTTTGTGAAGACCGTTTCTGCGATTCCTGTGGTGATTTTGTTTCGTTTATACCTGCCACATAATTCCAATTGCCCCAGTTGCTGGCGGCATCGAAATCAATCAGCATTTCTTCAAAGTATCGAGCGCCCCAACGCCAATCCAGGCTCAGGGTTTCGATCAAATAGTTCGCGACATCTTGGCGGCCTTTATAGGAAATGAATCCCGTCTCATTCAGCTCTTTCATATTCCCATCAATAGGATCTCGCCCGGTGGAGCCAGCTTTCCAGCTTTTAAAGAGCTCCGTCTGCAATTGATCATTCACAAAGCTTTGATGTTCGGGAGCTGTGTCTGCCTGAAATAAAAACGGTCCCATTTTCAGTGCATAGTATTTGAAATAATCTCGGCGCAGTAAATCCATCAACATCCAGTTGGTGGAATCGTTGGCTGTTCTTTCAGTCTCGTAGTTTTTTACTTCCCAATAAATCACTCGAGGTGAAAGGCTGCCATTGGAAAGCCATGGCGAAAACTTAGAGCTGTCATCGAACTGCATAAGTTCCGCTCGGGGATCTTTAAAGCTTCGTAGTAGATCTTTATCCCAGATAAATTCTTTTAAACGAGTCAGGGCTTGAATCTCTCCGCCAGAAAATCGTGAAGGAGTCGTGAACATGCGAAGCTCGCGGTTTAAATCCAATTCGAATTCATCAGGTGTAATGGGTTCGGGCCACATCAGTGGAATAGGCAGAACCTTCGCAGGAATTTTTTTATCGACTAAGACCTGAAACTCCGCCAAGTTTTGCGGTAAATCCAATAGCGGAAATGGCAGAACCGATTTTTTTAGCAAGGTTCTTTGGTCAATCGCCACGATTCGATCAATCACCAGTCGTGAAAGAACTTGGCGTTCCTCACGGATTTCTTCGGGCGTGTACTCTTCGGTGTAAACCAAAGTGTCTATCTTGTATTTGTGAACCAGGTGAGTAAGAACTTCTTCTGGATGAGAGTAAGTTATCACCAGATCATGACCGCGATCCGCCAATTCCTTTTCAAGATTAGCCAGCGTTTCTAGTAAGAATTTGCGACGGAATTTTCCCGCTCTGCTGAAGTTCAGAGGGTATGAGTATACGAACAAGGCATCCTGGGCATGTTCACACAGCCAAGTTAGTGCTTCGTTGTCGTGGAGTCTGAGATCGTTACGGAACCAATAAAGAGCCCTCATAACTGTAAGTATATGAGGGCCTATTTAGACGACGAACTTGATTCGTCAGAGACTGCTATTTTGCAGCTTCAGCAGCTGGAGCCGCGGCAGCAGGAGCTGCGCCCGGAGTTTCGAACATAGACATTGCAAAGTATGACTTGCGGAATGTGCTCCAGTTGTTTGGTCTGACAGATGCCACACGCCAGAAGTAGTGTTTACCAGCCTCAAGTTTAGTTACGTCGAAAGTAGTCGCTTTAACGTGTTGATCGTCAGCTACCAACCATTTGAAGTTAGCATCAGTTGCTACTTGAACATGGTATTCTTGAGCGTCTTTAGCTTCTTTCCATTTCAAAGTAACAGTTTCGCCTTTGATAGCCGCGAAGTAATCAGGGCTCGTCAATTCAGGCTTTGCAGGAATTGTTTGAGCCATTTCATCCACTGGTTTTTCAGGGAAAAGCTCTCTCATTCTTTTACCAAGCTCTTCTTTAGAGTGATGAGTTGGACCACCGTGGCCGTGACCTTCTTCAGCAGAGATAGCAGGAGCCGTCAAAGCCAGGGTCAAAGCAAACACCAATAGAGATGCAAAGATCTTCATAATTTATTCCTTTTTAAGTCAGTGAGATGAAAGTAAAATAAATATGGGTAGATGAAAACCCTCTTGCGAATTTTGCTGGAGGGTGTTAAAAATCCCCTTCGGTTTTGCGGATGATCGCTCTAATAATACTCAAATACTTGATATTAGGGAGGAAAGTCCGGACTCCATATGGCAGCGCAAGGGGTAACGCCCCTCTACAGTAATGTAAGGAACAGTGGAACAGAGAGAATGTCCGGGGCATTGAGCCTGACACCGGGAACGGGAGGGTCAGGGGAGCCGCCGGAGTGAAAACAGCCAAACTCTGCGCGGAGCAAGATCAAATAGGGTGACACTAGTAGGGCGGCCAGCCCGTAGTCACCGGGTAAGATCGCTTGAGGGTGTCAGTAATGTCACTCCTAGAGGAATGATCATCTAAGTTCATCGGGACAATCATGGGACCAGGTGAATTGGACAGAATCCGGCTTAAAGCAAAACCAAGATCCCACTTTCTTAGACGGAACGAGTGATAAAACGCCAGCTGACGGCGTTGCTCGTCGTCGGCGTACGGGTAGTACGCCTTTCTCCTCGCGCCTTGCATCTGGCGCTTTCTCCCTCGTTCTTTTGTTTCTCGGAGCCAGGCATTTTTAGTGTTTAAAGATTGGTCGTTCGGATAATGTTGTTGGCCTCAAGAGCTTTGGATGTGAGGTCTTTTGGGGCTTTGTTAAGTTCTGCTTGTCGAAACATACAAGGAGATACGAATGAAAAAAATGATCTTTGCTTTGGCTTTCTTGATGGCTGGTACTGCTTCTGCTGCAATCAGCAATGCTAAACTTTGCAACCCTGACAATCAGTCACAATTTATTGAATTTGAATTTATTGGTCCGGTGATTCGTCAAACTTCGCACAATGCAGGTTTGTCTAGCACAAACGATATTCCTCTGAAAGAGGCTTACAGTGCGGATCAAGCGACTCTTAATAAGGCAGCTCAACAATACGGGACGCCAGCTTTGGTGTAC
This sequence comes from Bdellovibrio sp. HCB209, assembly GCF_047306065.1. Taxonomy (GTDB): domain Bacteria; phylum Bdellovibrionota; class Bdellovibrionia; order Bdellovibrionales; family Bdellovibrionaceae; genus Bdellovibrio. The sequence continues at coordinate 3,568,001 of NZ_CP178618.1, read as the reverse complement.
GGTGAGCTTTGGTTCGTTGGCCCGGGTGCTATTTTGGTCGCTCAAGATGCAAACGATATCCAGTACATTTTCACGACTGCTAAAGGTGAGATCGTATACATGGGTTCTTCTGCAACTTGCAAATAGTTCTGATCGAACTAGTTACGAAAATAAAAAAAGCCGCGGTTGAACTGCGGCTTTTTTATTTTGGAGTGATTCAACTCGGATTAAGAGCTCGCGCTGCTGTAGGATTTTAGGGCGAATTTCCAGAATTTGTTGGATAGGTAGATTAGTAGGGCGGCTAGGATTATTACCCACGCGAATAGTGCGTAGGGTGGTGGTTCTAGCAAGGCCTTGGCGGGAACGCTGGCGATCACACCGACAGGGAGGGCTGTCAGTAGGAGCCACTTCATCCATGGGACGTAGATGGAATCCGGGCGCATTCCTAGGCGGTAGATTTGGTACCAGATGAATTGTAGGTTTTCGGATCTGGCGAAAATGACTGCTGTGGCCGCCATTGTGAAGCGCATTGCATAGAGTGCGATGAGTCCGCATGGAATTAGGATGATCAACCATAACAGGCGTGACCATTCAAAATCAGGTAGTTGTAGCAGACTGTAAACGAACCATGACGTTGCGATCACTAGATTGCCGATTGCTGGTGTCGAGGCTTTTTGTAGGCTGATCATAAATTGCGAGTTCGCAGGTTTTGCTAAGAGCAAATCCAGGTCGCCTTTTCTGACTTTTTCTGAGAACTGATCTAGGTTTTCAGACAGAATAATCATGTACAAGGCATCGACTACGAACACTACTCCCAAGAACACGCGCATTTGTACTTGGTTCCACGCACCGATCATCGGTGTATGCAGGAATAGGACTTCAAAGGTCATGATTTGAGCGATGTACCAGAAAATATCCGTCACGATTCTGGTTAGGAAGTTCACGCGGTATTCAAGATCCGCGATGAAGCTTGCGCGGAACATAGAGATATAAAGCAGCCAGTATTTTTTAATCACTGACATATTAAGCTCCTGTTCCTGTGTAAGCGTTAAGGCCACGCTTCCAAATGAATGCGCCGATTAAGTTTACAATCACAATACCTGCTGTGACTGAAATAAAGGACTGATAAACCGAAGCAATTTCTAAACGACCTGTTAGGTAACCTACTGGAACGTAAACACCAGAGCTGAATGGCAAGGCGATCATGATCGACTTCAATGGTTCAGGCATTAAATCTAGAGGAAAAAGCTCTCCAGTTAGAAGCCACAACGCCAAATTCTTAGCACCCGTGAAAGAGTAAACTTTGTTCAAGTGAAAAGCACAAGCAGCGACCACAAAGCTGATCGAGTGAACTAAAATTAGATAGTAAAACTCAAGCGCAAAGGCCATTGGCAGGCGTTCAAACTTAGTGGGTAGAGAAAATGCTAATACTGCAATCACTGGGATAATCATCGACACCAGTGTGGTGATGAATTTATATCCCATCAACTGCGAGAAATAATATTCATAGTAACTCATCGGGCGAGTCAGGATGGCATTGATGCTTCCCGTATCGATTTCTTGAATCATACGGAATTCGTACATCCAGCTTGTGCAAATACGCGCAAAGAACGCGCCCCACAGAGCGTAGGCCAGATAATATTCACGGGTGAAGCCTGCGATTTCAGTTGTCGCGGCTCCGCGGAATACGGCAACCCACAACAGGATTTCAATTCCTGTTGTTAGCGTCGGCTGCAAAACAGCGTCGACGAAATAATTCAGCCTGTACTCGAGATTGGAAACAATCGCGAGCTTAGCGAACGCGAGATTCCGTTTCCAAAAAACGGCGAATGACTTCTTCAAAATCGACCTCTTCATTTTCAGCTTGTTCTTTGTTGGAGTTCGCAACGAACTCGTCAACAGTGCCTTGGTAAACGATATTGCCCTTGCTGATCAGAAGTAATTTGTCAGCCAGTTGAGCGATATCGTCCATATAGTGACTTGTTAGAATAATCGTCGGAGCTTTCTCCTTCACGTATTGATCTAAGAATTCACGGATAGTTTCTTGAGCTACGATATCAAGGCCAATCGTGGGCTCATCTAGGAATAAAATTTGTGGTTCGTGCAAAAGTGCGCCGATGATTTCCATCTTCATGCGCTCACCCAAAGACAAGCGACGAAGTTGCGTGTGCAGGACGTGCGAGCATTGAAGCATCTCTGCCAAATGCGCCACACGCTTGCGAGCGGCTGCGGGATCTAGATCATAAATACGCGCAAGCAAAGCATAGGAATCAGCCGGGGAGATATCCCACCACAATTGATTTTTTTGTCCTAGTAGAATGCTGATTTGGCGAAGGAATTCGTTTTTTCTTTCCCACGGTCTGAAGCCCAGAACACGAGCGTCGCCACCAGTGGGCGTAACTAATCCAGAAAGCATTTTTAGCAGTGTGGTTTTACCAGCACCGTTGGCGCCGACCAATCCCACGATTTGACCAGACTCAATTTTCAGAGTGGTTTTATCGAGAGCGGTTTTTTCTTGGTATTGTCGATTGAAAAAGCCTTTTAAAGAATTCGTGAATCCTTCGGGCTTTTGGTAGCTTTTGTAGATGCGCGTGAGGTCTGTAGTTTCGATTACTATCGCCATAGTAGGCGATAGTAGACTAGTTTACTTCTAAAGAGAAGTCAGCTTGGCGGTCTTCGTCAGTAAAGAACGTTGCGTAATCTGGGGAAACATAGCTTTCTTCGTAAATGCGACCGACTTTGCAAGTTTTCAATGAAGACTTGCTGCCATCGTAGTTACAATCCGAAGTATCCCACGCTTTTTCAGAGTAACGGATTTTGAAACCGACCACACGATTGTTTTTGAGGTAAGCAGTCACTGTATCCAAACGTGTGCGACCAGAAGCGATCACATCGCCTTCAAGAATTGTGTCGCCCCAGATTTGCGCTTGAGTGAAAGCAACCTTGCGAAGAATTTCTAAATGGTTTTGATCCATTTTGTTGATGCGAGATTTTTGGCTGTAAGCAAGAACAACAGAGTAAGGAGCTTTGCAAGCGCCTGAAGAACATGCATTTACGAAGTGAGCAGCCTCATCATAAAACTTATCGCCGTTAGGACCCATTTGATCAGCAAGGGCCAAAGATGCAGAACAAGTCAGAATAACTGCTAGAAATAATTTGGAAATCATAGGCACCTCGCTTGCTGAAAAGATAGGCCCAAACGAGGTAAACTTTTAATACATAGAAGAGAAGTTATTATGCAATTCATGCACAGCAACTCCTGATGGAGCGCTGTACACAGAAGCAGGACCTGGCACCTAAATTTTCTTTTCGAGGACTACGAATTCTAGATTGTCGACTTTGGGGATGCCGAAACGCTCGTCGCCGTAGGGGAAAGGTTTCTTTTCGCCGGTGTTCTTAAACCCGTGTTTTTCGTACCATTTAATCAATTCAGTGCGAACTGTGATCACCGTCATGTAAATGTGCGTACAACCCCAGAACTGCGCAAAGGCCTCACTCTCTTGGATCAGCATTTTGCCGATGCCGTGCTTTTGCAGAGTAGGGTCTACCGTCAGCATTCCTAGGTAACATTTGCCTTTGTGATCTTCGAGATGAACGCAGCCTAAAACTTTACCTGTATCGTCGTCTTCAGCGATCAAGATGACCGAGCCTTCGCGCTCGATATTGTCTAGAATTCCGTCTTCATCAACACGTTGGCCATCCAAAAGATCGGCCTCTGTCGTCCAGCCTTTCTTGGAGCTGTCTCCGCGATAAGCAGAGTTAACAAGCTCCACCAAATCTTCAACGTGGCTTTCATCGGCTTGAGTGAATTCGATATGCATAGGTCACCTGTGATTTTTTAAACTATTTCTTTTTTAAGTAAGCAAAGAATTCTTTGCCCTGGCGTCTCGGGATCGAGGTCTGCCAACGGCCCCAGAAAATAGGAATGTAGTTGTTCTTAAGTCGCTGACGTAATTCCCACTCGCTGCCACCAAATGGAGGTCCTTGGCGTTTTTCAAACGCAAAGAAAACGCCCATCAAATGACCGCCCTCTGCCAGAACGCGATTCCAAACTTTCACCAAATCTTGGCGAAGCTCTGGGTTGATCGCGCAATAGCAAGTGTGTTCGAACACAATATCAAAAGCCGCATCGTAATTGCGAGGCAAGTTGAATAGGTCTGCTTCCACGAAAGTCAGATTTTCCATATGGCCATAGAGCTTTTTCGCTCTTTCAAGAGCCACTGGGGAAATATCCACAGCAGTTACCACATGTCCCGCTTGAGCAAAGAAAGCAGCGTCGTGACCTTCGCCACAACCCAAAACCAAAACGCGGCAGCGAGAAATTTTCAGACGTTGAAACATGTCTTTCAAGGCTTCAGCGGGCTCGCCTAAATTCCAACCAGGATTGTCTTCACGTTTATAGATTTGGCTCCAGAAGGCTTCTTTTTCGACGTCCGTTTCGGAGTTCCAGTATTGTGGAACTTCGTAGGTTTTGCCGTCGGCCGTGATGGAATCGTCATCGAACTCTTCTAGCATATTGAAAAATGCTGCTTGAGCTTTGCGAGACATCACAAAGGGAATCAGATCTTTTGTATATCCATGAAAACGATCCCACTCGTCCAATGACAATGTTTCCAATGAAAATGAAAACTCGGTGTCGTAGTGACAACGAATGGACCAGTGTGAATCGGATTTATTGATTTGCAAAGCGACCAGAGGTTCATCGAAAGCTTCGACGATAACGGGAACATCGCCGAAAGTGCTAAGCAGTGTTCCGCCTTGATGAAGTTTCAGATTTTCAAGGATTTCTTTACCAGAGTTGGGGTCTTGGATTCGCACTTCGCGACTTACACAAAACCCCTCTTCGTCAATTTGAACAAAGTGATTGGGAATAGCCATTAGTGATGTTCAGGAGCCGCAGTTGCAGCTGGAGACGCCGCTGGAGTTGCATCAGCAGGTGTCGGAGTGTCAGGAGTTACAGTAGAACCTTCAGAGAACACAACGATATCGTTAGTTGTTCTTACAGATTGCAAAGTCCATTTGTCAGTTTTGTCTTCAGTAGGTTCACGGTGAAGAATAGCTTCGCCCTCGATGATTTGCTCAAGAGTATCACCACCTTCGCTCAATTCAGAGAATTTGTAAGCAAACACAGCGCGAACTTTGTTGTCGTTCATAGACTCAGTCCAAAGTTTATCGATGCGCAAATCTTTCGCGTTTGGCTTTTTGGATTCCAAAGTTGCTTTGATCAACTCTGCCAATTTCGTTTGGATGCCAGCGTGCGTCTCAAAGCCGATAGCTTCGTTTGTGTGAATCACGTTCCAAGTCCAAACCAAAGCTGCAACGAAAACGATGAGGCTTACAATTTTCTTCATTCCGAATCCTCTCAGATGAAATCTTCTTTTGAAATATTCTGCTCTTTATCGGAGCATGATATCTGATATTTTTCAATACTCGTAAGAATAAGGATTTATCTCATGAACCAACAATGGCTGACAATCTTAATGTCTAAGGGGATTGAGCTTGAGCAAAACCTGCGTCAGCAGCTTCAGCAGGCCAAAGACGGCTTGAAATCTCAACTCGAAGAACGTGGAATTCGCCTGAGTGCTGCGGACCTGGCAGCTCTGCTGGAGGAGGTTTCTCCTAAGGCCTCACATGCTGCGCTGGGTTATGCGCTTGATATTGTTAGACCTTTTTCTGCGGGGATGGGACTGCGTATCTCTCGCCTTAAGGACACTCATATTGAGTTGGTGATTCCTGCTCGCACCAGAAACATGAATGAAGCTAACCAAATGCACGAAGGTGCTTTGTTGAGTGCCGCCATTGAGGCCGCGAAAATTCTGTGGATGCGTCATGCTCCCATGGGAAATTTCGAGATTGCTGTCACGCGAATTGAATCTGACTTTTTTAAAGTGCAAACAGGTGAGTGCAGATTGCGTATGGAGCTTGCGGAAAACAACCGCGAGGTGGTGTTGGCAGATCTTCGTGATCGCCGCGAGTCCAGCTCTTCGGCAGAGGTTCAGATCTTTGATGAAAATGATCAGGCCGTAGCCACTGTGCAAATGCAGTTAAAGTTAAAACACACTCCCGCGTTAGCAAATTCTGCGGAGTAAAAGGTTCTATGGAAATTTTGGATAGTCACATTGATACGAATTCTTCTGATTACAAAGCCAATCGCGATGCGATGTTGACGGTTGTTGGTCAGTGGAGAGAACGAGTTGAGTTAGTCAAACAAGGCGGCGGTGCTGATGCCACTAAGAAACATAAAGCTCGTGGTAAAATGACAGCGCGTGAGCGTATCGAAGCTTTGGTGGATGGCGGAACAGCTTTCCTCGAGTTCTCGACTCTTGCTGCTTGGGATATGTATGAAGGCCAAGCTCCAGGTGCTGGTGTTATCACTGGTATCGGTGTGATTCATGGAACTGAATGTGTGATCGTGGCGAACGATGCCACTGTTAAGGGTGGTACGTATTTCCCGATGACAGTGAAAAAGCATTTGCGTGCGCAAGAGATCGCTTTTGAAAATGGTTTGCCTTGTATTTACCTTGTGGATTCAGGTGGCGCATTCTTGCCGATGCAAGCAGATGTGTTTCCGGATCGTGATCATTTCGGTCGTATTTTCTATAACCAAGCTCGTATGTCGGCGGCTGGTATTCCGCAAATCGCAGTTGTCATGGGTTCATGCACAGCCGGCGGTGCTTACGTTCCAGCGATGAGTGATGAAACTGTGATCGTGAAAGAAAACGGAACTATCTTTTTGGGTGGTCCTCCGTTGGTAAAAGCTGCAACCGGTGAGGTTGTGGATGCACAAGAATTGGGTGGAGCCCAAGTTCACTGTGAAAACTCTGGTGTAACAGATCACTTTGCCGAAGACGATGAACATGCGGTGGAGATCACTCGCTCTATCGTGGCTCATTTGAATTATAAAAAAACTGTGACAATGAAGATCCTACCTTCAGAGGAACCATTGTTTGATGTGGCGGAAGTTTACGGAGTGATTCCTAAAGACAGCCGTGTGCCATTTGATGTTCGCGAAATTATCGCGCGTCTTGTGGATGGTTCTCGCTTCCATGAGTTCAAGGCTCTTTACGGAAAAACTTTGGTAACTGGCTTTGCACATATTTACGGAATGCCTGTGGGTATTATCGCAAATAACGGTGTTCTATTCTCTGAGAGTGCGCAAAAAGCGGCTCACTTCATTGAGCTTTGTGAGCAACGTGAAGTACCTTTGATTTTCCTACAAAATATTACAGGCTTCATGGTCGGTAAGAAATACGAGAACGAAGGTATCGCTAAACACGGTGCTAAAATGGTGATGGCGGTTTCCAATGCGCACGTTCCAAAATTCACAGTGGTGATTGGTGGTTCGTACGGAGCGGGTAACTACGGTATGTGCGGTCGCGCCTACCAACCGCGCCAGTTGTGGATGTGGCCTAACGCTAAGATCAGCGTGATGGGTGGCGAGCAAGCAGCGAATGTTTTGTTGACGGTGAAGTTGGATCAAATGGCAGCTAAAGGTCAAAGCATGAGTGCGGAAGACCAAGCTGAGTTCAAACGTCCAACGCTTGAAAAGTATGAACACGAAAGTTCTGCTTACTATTCATCGGCACGTTTATGGGACGATGGCATTATCGATCCAGCAGACACTCGCAAAGTTTTGGGCTTGGGTATTGCTGCCAGCCTTAACAAGTCTTGGGGAGAAAAATCCCAAGGCGTATTCAGGATGTAGTATGAATTTTATTGTTGTCGCGGAAATGGAACAAGTGGCCTATGTGAAGTTGAATAGGCCTGATGTGCGCAATGCTTTTAATCCTGAAATGATCGCTGAAATCACAGAGACATTTCATCGTTTAGAAGAGCGCACGGATCTTCGCGCTGTGGTTTTGCAGGGCGAGGGCAAATCTTTCTGCGCAGGTGCTGATTTGAATTGGATGAGAGAGATGGTGAATTTCTCTTATCACCAAAACCGTGAAGATTCTTTGGAGCTTTTCGGGATGTTTGAAGCTATCGCTCGTTGTACTTTACCAGTGATTGGTATGGTTCACGGCGCCGCTTTCGGTGGTGCTTTAGGTTTGGTTGCAGTTTGTGACGAAGTCATTGCTGAAGAAGGCACTCAGTTCTGTTTTAGTGAAGTGAAGTTGGGGATTGCTCCGGCCGTTATTAGCGCCTTTGTGCAGAGAAAAGCTGTTCCGGGTAAAGTTCGTCCACTGATGCTTTCAGGCGTCGTCTTTAATCCACAGGTTGCTCAACAAGCGGGTCTAGTGACTGAAGTGGTTCCAGCAGGCGAAGGTCATAACTTTGTGCAAAAGGTTCTTGCGAACTACAGACAAGGTGGACCGGAAGCTGTTCGTGAAACAAAAAAACTTTTGAACGATATTGCGGGTCTGACTTGGGAGCAACAACGTGCTCGTACGACTCATTTGATTGCGGATCGTCGCGCGAGTGATGAAGGTCAAGAGGGGCTTAAGTCGTTTCTTGAAAAACACGAGCCATCGTGGAGAAAATAACCGCTATTCTATGCCTCCTGATTGCGATGTTTTCGATTCAAGGGGGCGCAAGTTTTGCCAAACAATTATTTCCAGCACTTGGGCCCGAAGCCACAACGTTTTTGCGTGTGTGGATTTCGGCCTTAATTCTTTTAGCTATTTATCAACCGTGGAAACATAAATTCAGCAAGCAAGCTCTGCAAGCGGTTGCCTTGTATGGTATTTCGTTAGGGGCGATGAATTTGCTTTTCTATCTGTCGCTCGAGCGTATCCCTTTGGGTATTGCCGTGGCGTTGGAATTCACAGGTCCTTTAGCTGTCGCCACATTTGCATCGAAAAGACTTTTAGACGTGATGTGGGCTTTGCTTGCTGCCTTGGGAATTGTTCTGATCCTTCCGCATTCGGATTTCTCTCAAAGCATCGACATAGTGGGCGTGTTATTCGCGTTAGCGGCCGGGGCATTCTGGGGACTATATATTATCTTTGGAAAAAAACTGGGAAGTCATATTAAAGGTGGAAGTGCGACAGCCATGGGGATGCTTGTGGCAGCTTTAACAGTCACGCCGACATCAGTTTCGTCACTTCATTTTGCCGATTACACCGGATACATATGGTTAATGGCTTTGGCCGTGGCGATTTTATCCAGCGCACTTCCGTATTCATTAGAAATGATCGCATTAAGACGAATTCCCTCTAAGACGTTTGGTGTTTTGATGAGTCTAGAACCAGCGATCGCTGCCCTCATGGGGTTGATTTTCTTAAGTGAGAAACTTTCTGGAATACAACTGGCAGCAATCGTATGCGTGATGGGTGCATCTTGCGGAAGTTCTCTCACATCTCGCTCGGCGGAAGTCCCGCCGCAAACTTAGACCGTAAATTACTCGCGTTTTAGAAATAAAATCCAACTCCGATATTGGAGTCATGCCAATATCAACAAGGTCTTTCGTAAAATTTTCGCCTGCTCTGGATCGTCGCCGTCTAGCTGCTTTGATGTTCACGGACATCGTCGGCTACAGCGCGATTTTCCATCGTGACGAAGCTTTAGCGATGAGGCTCTTGGGCTTAAAATGTCAGGTGTTGCGAGAGATTTTTCCGACTTACGGTGGTCGTGAAATCAAAACTCTGGGTGATGGATTCTTTATTGAATTTCCCAGTGTTTTGGAGGCGGTGAAATGTGCCTACGATATTCAGTCTCAGCTCTATCAAAAAAATCTGGGTGGAATGGTCGACGAAAGATTCCAAATTCGCATTGGCATCCATCTTTGTGATTTTATTGCGACGGATGAAGACGCCTTTGGCAATGACGTAAACGTTTCGTCTCGACTGGAAAAGATTGCTCCTCCAGGGGGAATTTGCGTCAGTCAGCAGGTGGTTGACCAAGTTTCTGATAAACTGGATTTAAAGTTTAAACCTTTAAAAGAGCGAAATCTTAAAAATATTAAAAGACCCGTTGTCAGCTATTCGGTCGACCTTCCTTGGTTTGAACGCCGGGAGACACCTAAGTTAGGTGCGCAACTTGAAAAATGGATTCCTAAAAAAGTAACGATTAAAAATAGTTTTTTGATCGCTAGTTTAAGTTTGGTTTCTATTGCTGGATTTGTACTTTGGGCTGTGTTCTTAATGCCTAAGAATGCGCTGACGGATCCCACGGCAATGGAGCATTTCCTGTCGAGTTGGGAAAATCTGATGATCTTAAATCCCATCTATGCAGTGATTCTGTGGGGGTTGTGGCTATTTCAACCACAAGATCGACGACTCGTTTATCTGTCGATGGTTTTTTCTATTGGTAGTTTAAGTCTAATTGAACGCATCCCCGTCGCTTATACAGGATTAAGTGTTCATGCATTGCAGATGGTTCATTTACTGGCCGCGGGTTTGATTGTCTTCCCATTCATTGCTTTGGAAGGTCTTGAGAAAGATAAAAAGTATAATGAAATGGTCGGGAACGTGGGATTGGCAGCGGTTGTTTTTGCTGCTCTGTTTTTTGTGCCTCGAACAGAAATGGCGAACCTTCGATGGGCGACGTTTGCAGTTGCAGTCGCAGCGACAGCGTATTTCATTCGTTTGGTGGGCAGCAAAGTCGGCAAAGGGCCTTTGCCAATCAATGATATGCGCCGCTTGTTGATTGTGTTCATGGCTGCCGGAGAGATCTTGTCTCAGAACTTTCCGAATGTCCTGAATTCTGGTGTTACAGAGTTTTTCGATGTGTTCTTCCCTGTGGCATTCCCCGCGTACTTTACGGTTTTCATGATTTTGGGTTTTGTGACTCAAGAACGTATGAACGTTAAAAAAGATAGATCTGGGATGGCTGTTCGTAAGATCACTAACATTGTTTGTTCCGCAGACTGTTATGACGATAAACTTTCGAACATCCAGGATGTTATCTGTACTCACTTGAATGCAGAAAGATCTACGATTTACCTTGCGGATCTTAAAGGCAATAATTCGGTTTTACATGCCCAAGCGATTTATGGTCCGACCGACAAACTTAAAGAGGTCGCTCTGCAAGTTGATCCTACTCACGGATTGATTGGTCGAGTGATGAAGACTCGATCACCTTTGCTGGTCGACGACTTTAAAAAAGAAGACCGCCTAAGTGATGAAGAGCGCTCCCATATCAAAGTGAACGAATATAGAACTCGCTCATGTTTGCTATGTCCTTTGATTATGGGTAACGAGATTTTGGGAGTTATGACGTTTTCTGATAAGCGCGGATCGGTTCCGTTTACTGAAGACGACTTACGTTTGGTACAGTTAATTGCAAAAGACGTCGCAATGTTAAGCCTCCATGCTCGCTTTCAAAATATGGTGGATCATTTTGTATCAGAAAAATTAAACGAGTTGAATAGGCCGGCCTAATGCCCATGGGCAGCCGGTTTCGTGTTTACATGACTTCCGTTATTTTTTTAAAAGTGAATTAAGAACTTACATAGGGAGCCGAAAAGTTAATCGTATGAATAGATCAACGCTCTCTATAGTGAGTTTGATCCTGGCTGGAACCTTCCTGATCCTCGGATTTCATCTCTTCAATAAGTATGGTTTTACGCCAGGTGATCAGGTTGATGCACCTGAACGGTTTCCTGCGTCCTTAGATTCAAGATTTCTTGATAAGCAGGTTCCGACTTTATTCGTATTCGCTCATCCCAAATGTACATGTACCGAAGCGACACTTGCAGAACTGACACGTTTGAAAAAAGAGGTCGGTGATAAAATGAGGGTTAAGGTCTTTATCTCATACGACCCTCAAGATGCCTTCGAAGGCCAGCAGATCGAAAAACAAGCGCGCACGATAGCTAATGTTGAAGTTGAAAAAGATCTGCATCGCAAGATTGCAGGGACGTTTAATGCTTTAACTTCAGGTCAGACGGTTTTGTATGCCCCAGAGGGGAATTTGCTATTTCAAGGTGGGATCACTTTGAGTCGTGGCCAAGAAGGGCGCAGTCCTGGTGCTGAACAAATCTCACGCATCGTAACGGGACCTTTTATAAAAACAGAGTTTCACCGAACCCCAACTTTTGGCTGCCACTTATAGGATGAATTGTGAAAGAGATTAATAAGAAAGCGGACAGCAGAACACGAGAGCTCTACAATTCCATGCGCCAAGATGTTTGGGTGCGCACGGATAAGCTTTTCTCCTACTTGATGGTGGCTCAGTGGTTGTTTGCTATTATCTGCGCGACTGTTATCACTCCAAGATCCTACAGTGGCAGTGTCAGCAGTTTGCATCCTCATGTCTGGGCAGCTTTGATTCTGGGCGGTCTTTTAACTTTCCTTCCGTGCAGTTTTATTCTGCTTCGTCCTGGGGAAACAATCACTCGTCACGTTATCGCTGTGACCCAGATGTTGATGTCGGCTTTGCTGATTCATTTAACGGGTGGCCGTATTGAAACGCATTTCCATATTTTTGGTTCATTGGCATTTTTAGCATTCTATCGTGATTGGAAAGTACTTGCGACGGCATCGGCAGTCACAGCGTTAGATCACTTTATCCGTGGAGTCTGGTGGCCAACTTCTGTATTTGGTTCGACGTTAGTCACTCCTTGGGAATGGGTTGAGCACAGTGCGTGGGTTTTGTTTGAGATTTCATTCCTGATTCCTGGTTGTGAACAAGTGCAGAAACAAATGCGCGGAATTGCTGAGCGTCAGGTTGAGCTTGAAATGGTCAATGAGCGCGTCGAGCGTAATATCCAAATTCGTACGGAAGAACTTGCAGAGACTCAACGCCAGTTGATGCAGTCACAAAAACTCGAAGCCATCGGTCAGTTGGCGAGCGGTGTGGCTCATGACTTCAACAATATGCTTGGTGGTATTCTAGCTTACTCGAGTTTGTTGAAAGAGGATTATGCAAATGACCCGCAACTGGTTTCTTCATTGAGTGTGATTGAAACTAGTGCGGAAAGAGGAGCCGAGCTGACTAAGAAGCTTTTGGCTTTTGCTCGCAAAGGTAACTACGAACACACGATCGTGGATTTGAAAAAGACCATCGAAGAGGCCGTACTTCTGTTAGGCCCATCAATGAACGAAAAAGTATTTGTCTCGATGGATATGGATGCAGATCTCTGGTCGACCGAGGGTGACTCGACACAGATTTTCCAAGTCGTTATGAATTTGGCGGTGAATGCGAAGGATGCGATGCCTAATGGAGGCAAGATCACTATTCGCGGAACCAATATCGAAGCCGATGAAGACTACTGTCATAGTCACAGATCGGTCTCGCCGGGAAGCTATGTTCGTCTGTCAATTGAGGATAACGGCTGCGGTATCCCTAAAGAAATTCAGGAAAAAGTTTTCGAACCGTTCTTTACAACCAAAGCTCCTGGCTCAGGAACAGGCTTGGGTCTATCGATGGTGTATGGAATTATGAATAATCATCATGGCGCTGTGGGTTTGTACTCTGAAGTCGGTCGCGGAACTGTCTTCCATTTGTACTTCCCACGCTCTAAAAAAGTTCCCAACCAAGACGCTCCGGTTTCGGGAATGTCTGTGATTTCGAAAACGGCTCTGTTAGGCCAAGATATTTTATTGGCCGATGACGAAGTGACAATGCGAACGGCTGGATCAGATATTTTATCCCGCTATGGCGCAAAAGTGTCTGCGTTCGAAGATGGTGAAATGGCTTTGCAAGCTCTGAAAGAAAATCCAGAGAAATATAAGATCATCATTCTGGATGTCATCATGCCTAAGATGAGTGGTATTGAAACCTTCCATCAGATGCGTGAGATCGCTCCCAATGCCCACTTTGTATTCTCCAGCGGGTATGCGGAAAGCTCAGAGATTACTGATTTAAGAAATCGTTTTGAAGTTAAGTTTGTACAAAAACCTTATAGAGCTGAACACTTGGCTCGAGAAGTAATTAAAAAGGCGGCCTAGCAATGGATACTTTAAAAGAAAAACCATTGATTCTGACAATTGACGATGAGCCTATGATTCGCTCAGCAGTTCAGTTAATCATGTCACGACGCCACTGCGTTGTGCAAAGCGCGCAGGATGCGAATGAGGCACGGCAGCTATTAAAATCTCATTCCTTTGATTTGATCCTTTTGGATGTAAATCTTGGCAGAACCAGTGGTTTGGAATTGCTAAAAGAATTGCGCGAAGAGTTGAAACTCGAAACTCCTGTCCTGCTTATGAGCGGTCTTGCGGACACAGAGCGCATTCAGGAAGCGTGTAAGCACAATATCAAAGGTTTTATCCTAAAGCCGTTTAATGCGAAGGGCCTGGAAGAGAAGGTTTTTGGTTCTATGGAGCCTGGTTTTAAACCCCAGGCTGTCTAGGAAAAACAGCCTCTTTTCGTTGCCTTGCTAGGGATTCGTCGATATAGGTAAAAGCACTAATATTGGAGCTTTTGCACCATGACGAAAATGCCTGTTAAATTCTCTCGAATTGCGATCGCCAATCGTGGCGAAGTCGCAGTTCGTATTATCAAAGCGTGTGAAGAACTTGGAATCGAAACGGTTCTTCTGCACTCCGAAGTCGACATCAATTCTCGCGCCTACAGAATGGCGACTAAAACGATCTGCATCGGCCCAGCCGCAACAGCAGAAAGTTATCTGAACATCAAAGCCAACATTGATGGAGCCTTAGCAGGTGGTGCGCAAGCAATTCATCCGGGTTTTGGTTTCTTGTCTGAAAATGCTGATTTTGCTGAGGCTGTTGAAAAAGCCGGAATGACTTTCATCGGTCCTTCTGCGGAAGCAATTCGTTCTTTGGGCGATAAAGTTCACTGTAAGGAACTTGCTAAAAAAGCAGGTTTGCCTTTGGTGCCTGGCTATCAAGGTGAAAACCAAGCCGTGGCAAATTTGATTACGGAAGCTGAGCGCATTGGTTACCCAGTGATCGTGAAAGCAGCTGCCGGTGGTGGTGGTCGTGGTATGAAGTTGATCAAGTCTTCTGCGGATGCAGCAGAGTTGATTGAATCAGCACAACGTGAAGCCCAATCTGCATTCGGTTCTCCAAAAGTTTTCTTAGAAAAATACCTGGATCGTGCCAAACACATTGAGTTCCAAGTTTTTGGCGACTCTACTGGTAAGGTCATTCATTTCTTTGACCGTGAATGTTCGGTTCAACGTCGTCATCAAAAAATTATCGAAGAAGCAACTTCACCTTCATTGAGCGACGATCTTCGTCGCCGCATGGGTGAGGCCGCTTGCGCGATTGCGACGATGGGTAAATACAAAGGTGCGGGGACTGTTGAGTTCTTGCTTCAAGATGGCGAGTTCTATTTGCTTGAGGTGAATACACGCTTGCAAGTTGAACATCCAGTGACTGAGGAAGTTCTGGGTGTGGATTTGGTAAAAATGCAAATCCTGACGGCACAAGGTGATTTCGTTCATGATCCATTGTTGGTTCGTGTACCTCGTGGTCACTCTATCGAATGCCGTATCTATGCTGAAAATCCATTCTTGGGTGGAGTTCCAAGCACAGGCTTACTTGGTCATGTCGAGTGGCCTGAAGGCCCGGGTCGTCGTTATGAGTACGGTTTTGACTCCGGCGATACAATCACTCCTTACTACGATCCAATGATCGCAAAAGTGATTGTGTGGGATGAAAACCGTCCACGTGCGATTCAAAAAATGATCCGTGTGTTGAAAGACTCGGTAGTTTTCGGGGTTCACACAAATATTCCTTATTTGATCGAGATCTTGTCCCACAAAGAATTTGTTATGGGCACGATGACAACTAGATTCATCGAAACATATTTTGCTGATCCGATTAAAGAACCTGAGTTGACTGAAACTGAAAAGAAATTAGCAGCGGCAGCTTTAGCGCAAGCTCGTGGAACTCAACAAGTCGGTGCAACTGCAAACAGTTCATCTCCTTGGATGACTTACTGGAGAGGTATCTAATGGAAGTCAAAGTTCGTATCGACGGAGTTGATCACAAAGCTCAAGCAGAACTTCTGCAAGGCACTTTGTGGGTGCACGCAAATGGTCGCACATTCACGATGGATGCCGGCTCTGGACGTAAGTCACGCAAGAAATCAGGTGCGGGTGGTTCTTCGGATACTGTCATCGCACCGATGCCGGGTAAAGTTACTAAGATTTTAGTTCAAGCCGGTACACAAGTGACGGCAGGCCAAGCAGTTTTGGTGATGGAAGCCATGAAAATGGAGTACACTTTGAAGTGTGACATCGCTGGTGAAATCGAAACGATTTCCTGCGCGGTGGGCGAGCAAGTGGCATTGGGTAAAGCTCTTGTGAAAATCAAACCTGCTTCTGTTGAGTAGGATATTTCGGAAAGTATATGGTTAAGAATTCAGTCGCGATCGTGGAAATGGGACTTCGAGATGGTTTGCAAAACGAAAAAGTCGTTTTGGATGCTGACACACGCGTTGAATTTGCTCGCAGATTGATTGAAGCAGGCACTAAGCGTGTTGAAATCGGCGCGTTCGTTTCTCCGCAGTGGGTTCCGCAAATGGCGGGCACTAAAGAGGTCGTTAGCAAAGCCTTTGCTTTACAGAAATCTGGAAAAATCCCTAAGAAAACGGAATTCTCTGTTTTGGTTCCCAATGAGCGCGGCATGCAAGACGCCATCGCCAGTGGAGTTAAAGAGATCGCGATCTTTGCGGCTTGTTCTGAATCTTTCTCTCAGAAAAACATCAATTGTTCTATCGATGAAAGTTTCAAACGCTTTGAGCCCGTGATGGCTTTGGCGAAAAAACACAAAATCAAAGTGCGTGGTTATCTTTCGACGTGTTTTGGCTGTCCTTTCGAGGGCAAGGTGCCAGAAGCTCGCGTGGTAAAGCTTGCTCAACGTATGCATAAGCTTGGCGTGTACGAGCTTTCTGTGGGTGACACTATTGGTGTTGCCAATGTTGGCCAGGTCCATTCACTGTTTAAGAAAATCAAAAAAGTTGTACCTGTTAAAAAATTAGCAGGACATTTCCATGATACTCGCGGGCAAGCACTCGCAAATATCCTTGCAGCCTATGAAGAGGGTATTCGTGTTTTTGATACCAGCCTTGGCGGTTTGGGTGGTTGCCCTTATGCTCCGGGTGCGACGGGGAATGTGGCGACAGAAGATGTCGTATACATGTTCCACGGTATGGGTATTAAGACAGGTTTGAACCTTGATAAGCTCATTGCTATTGATCCTTGGATGTCAGAGAAAGTTCAACATGCACTTCCTTCTAAAGTAGGCAAAGTCGGTCCTCTGAAACCATTGGGTAAAGTCAGTCCTTCAAAGTAATCCGAAAAATCATCTATTAACGAATAGAGTGGGAATTCAAGTGTTTACGGGGTGAACATTGGATGCCATTTTTTGTTAAATGCGTATTTTTCGACGTCTCAAATCGACTCAGTTCCATTTAAATTCGGGAACCTCTGGTACTACATTTGAAGGTGACCTCACGGAATTAAAAATATCCAGAGGAGATACCTATATATGAAGTTCAACCGAGCACTTAGCTTTGCTTTGATTTCTAATATGATCCTTGCGTCGCTTTCGCACGCGATCAGTAAAGAAATGCAAGATCTGGTAACGTTGGAGACAAGATCCAATGCAGTAGCTACTCGCAGTGATAAAGAAGTCATGGTCTATCACTATGATATTCCGATGAGCTTGGTAGAGGCAGACGTTGCTGAGCGCGCGCCGGAGAAGTTTGTGAATTCCCTGGTTCACGTTGAAAAAGGTGTCGTGTACTTGCGCTGGATTATTAATCCCGAGGATACAACGTGGTGGAAAGAAATCGCAGGCTTTTTGAAAGATAACGGAATCACTCCGATTAAAAAATCCTACTATAAAGGTTATATGACGGCTTCACGCAGTTATATCATCGTGGATCCGGTATCGAAGGCAGAGTTTTCATTTAAAGGCTCTACCGATAAAACCGGCGGTCACTGGCGCGATAAGCATCAAGACTGGGACGATGGTAAGCAAATCCGTATGATGACGGACTTCGTGGATGACCAACTTAAAACACAACCTAAGCTTCAGAATATCGTGTTGTTGGATGAGCCTGTGGCTTTCGGTATCGAGACTCGTGATAAAGAAGGTAAAGTCGTTATCGATCAAGGTATGATCATTCGCTCCTATGATACATTGTCAAACTCTGGAAAAACCTATGTTCCAGGTTTCTCGATTGTTCACGAAGACAAGGGCCGTGAGATCGCAAAACTCAATGGTTCTAACAATCCAGCGGACTTCTGGAATGAGCACTATAATAAACCTCTTGCTCGCGCCATTGCAGAGTTCTTTGCTTTGACGGGTATGACTTACGATTCACCACACTCACAAAACTTCTTGGTAGAGTTGGATAGTAAAATGCGCCCAACAGGCAAAATTGTTTTGCGTGATTACGGCGATACTTATTTGACTCAAGAGTTTTTTGATAGAGTGGGCAGAACTGATATCACGAAAGCTTGGGAACAAGATAACTTGAAACGTAACAGTGCCACTGTATCTGTAGGTATCTTGCACGGAAACACGGCTCCTTCATGGTTGCCAACTGTCGTGTACAACCAATGGGGCGTTGATTTCTTTAAAGAGTTTGAAAGAGAATTCAGACTGCAAACGGGTGTTGAATTGATCAATACCACGGCAAAACCAGGCGAAAACGGTATGTATCGCACGAAGGGATATTCTTTGGCTCTTCCAAATGGCCAAAAATTCTTGAAACTGGTTGAGCAAGGTAAACAGCGTGATTTCTTAACACGTACATGTGCCCGCGTATTTGCGATGTAGTATTTGATTAAAATAGAAATAAAAAAGCCCAGGGTGAGAACCTTGGGCTTTTTGTTTTTAAGGGCTTATTTTAAGAGTTAAAAAGCTTAGAGAGTTCCTTGAAGTACCAATTCTGAAGCTGCTTTTGTAAGCCTAGGGAATTTAACATCTCAGATTTGTTCTGAACGATGCCCTGGTGTTCCGGCCCCACTTCGTCGGCACATTCGCGAATCCAATCTTCTGTTGTTTCCGGGTGGAACTGGGTTGCCACGATGTTATTTCCCAATTTGTACGCTTGGTTCTTACAGAAGCTATTGGTTGCGATCAGTTCGGCTCCTGGAGGGAGTTCAAACGTGCAGTGATGCCAATGGAAGGCTTGGATGGTCTCGCCCTCTGTGGTCTGCACAGGCACAAATCCGACTTCCCAACCGGGTTCATGAATATGAACTTTGCCACCCATGATGTCGGCAATTAATTGTGAGCCCAGGCACAGTCCAAAGATCTTCACATTGTTAGCAATCAAATCACGGATATAAGCTTTTTCAGTATGTAACCATGGGAACTTATCCACCTCAAAGGTGTCCATGCTACCACCACAAATAACCACGCCGTCATAGCCTTTAACCGCAGGCGCAGGTCCGCCCTGTGCGGGCAACCAGTACTCCACCTGGTAGTTATTTTGAGACGCCCAGTCCAAGGTAGACCCTGCAGGGACGTCTGATTCGTGCTGGATGATTAAAAGCTTTTTCATGGCCGGGAGACTAGCATATCTAAAAGCCCTTTGCTATACTGGAAAAGCCGAGGACGACCTTGGCGTCTATGAGAAAATAAATCCGTCGTTATTCCTTTTTTAATAACTCTATTTAGAACCTTCCAGGTTCATTGACGGATATTTCATATATGCAAAATCAAATATTTCAAATCACGGCCCATCGTGTGGGCTTTGAATTTGCCAATGGCTTGCGCCTGTTTTCAGGTTTGAGTTTTTCCATTAGTGCGGGCCGATTCGGTCTGGTCGGACCTAATGGTATTGGTAAATCAACATTAGCAAAAATACTCTCTGGGATTATTTCCCCGAGTGAGGGTGAGGTATTATGCAGTCATCCCGTTATGTATTTGCAGCAAATCGAAGATCGTCCCGAGCAAACGGTGGGGGAGTTCCTGGTGGATATCTGGGAGTCCTCGCAGCTCGATGCCGTAACTCAGGAAAGTCTGTTAGGAGACATTCCCTTTGATCGACTGCTACCGCAATTAAGTGGTGGCGAGTGGACGCGTGTGCGTATTGCAAGGGCCTTAGCGCTGAATTCAGGTCTTTTGATTCTGGATGAGCCGACGAACAATTTAGACAAACAAGCCAAGCGCCGTATTGTCGAATTCGTTGAGGGCTTCAAGGGAAATCTTTTGGTGATCAGCCATGATCGCGAGCTGCTTGAATCAATGGATTCGATTTTAGAAATGTCGAATCAAGGCATGAGATCTTACGGTGGTTCTTACTCCTTTTACGAGGAGCAAAGAAACCAAGAGATCGAACAAGAGCAAGCAACCTTAGATCAGTTGCGCCGAGAGAAAAAGAAAACCGAGAAAGAGCTCCACAGCAAAGTGCAGGCGCAAGAAAAACGCATGCGACGTGGGCAGGCCATTGCCGACAAAGGCGGTATCCCCCGAATTATGGTGGGAGGACTTAAGCGAGCCGCTCAGGTGACGATGGGGAATATCAACGCGAACGAAACCGCAAGGGCAGAGCAAGCCAGTGCTCAGTTTCAGTCGCATTATGCAAGCATGCGCACTCAGAGCTCCTTGCGTTTGAAAGAGCTGGGTTCGAAAGTACCGGCGGAGAAGTTGATATTTCACGCAGCTGATTTGAATTTCCGCTATCCGGGATCAGAAAGTTGGTTGTGGCCGGATAGTTTGAATCTACATATGAAAGGTTCAGAGCGCTGGGCATTCACTGGGAAGAATGGCGCAGGCAAGACGACTTTACTTCAAATGATTTTAAGTAAAGGCGAATCTCCTCAAGGAGAAACTCGTGGAGAGCTTAAAGTCGGCAATTTAAAAACCGCTTTGATAGACCAAGAGTACAGTCTGCTCGCCCTCGATAAATCCGTGCTGGAAAATATCATGGACGTTAGCAGCAATGGGGAAGAGTGGATTCGCAACGAACTTGCCGCCTTTCAATTCTTTGCAGATCGTGTGCATCAAAAGGCCGAATCCCTAAGCGGTGGAGAGAAGTTGAAGCTGTGTTTGGCGAAGGTCTTCCTGTCAGATGTTGTGCCGGAGCTGCTGGTGCTGGACGAACCCACGAACAACTTGGATTTGCAAAGCCTGGAGGTTTTGGAGGATGTTTTGATGGGTTATCAAGGTGCCTTGTTGGTGGTCTCCCATGACTCGGTTTTCTTAGAGAAAATTCAAACTAGGGAGGTCTGCCTTTTGCAATCCTAGCCTGTGATATGTTGTCACGTTGGCTCACTTATTTATCTTTTGCCTGTTTTGGCATACTTAGCCTGGTGGTTCTGCAAATGAACCGCCGGCCTCTTTGTATCGAATCCAAGGTTGTCGAGAAAATTGACAGAACCCAGGGTCGACAAGAGGCGGTGGTCTATCGTTGTGCTGTGAACAAGGCGACCGGCTATAGCACTTACTTTGGAGAAAACATCCGCGACCTCAATCTGCGCATTGGGGCCACGGAGCGTGTTCTGGAAAGTATCGAACCCTTCATGCAAAAGGTGCAGATCCAGATCTTGGGCGATCATCCCAATCTTTTCCGCATTAAGGGACACACGATTTATATCGGTCAGAACTTAGTTGAAGCTCCAGGGCATTTGGAAAAAGCCCTCGCTAAAATCTGGTACCGTGAGCGCAACGAAACTCTGTTCGTTCAGCAAGAATTGATGGAAGAAGTCGCAACGGATTTCTTGGTTTACTTGCAAGCGGGTGATTTAGATATCGGTGACCCAGGAACTCATGTAAAGACCGCGATCTTGCCGGTGAAGTGGCCTTACGTTATCAAGTCTCCAGCTGCTTACTGCGATACTCCGTGGAAGCAATCTGAAGACTATGCGATTTGCGCAAATAGCAAAGACATCTCAAGCTTAGAGCCTGAAATTTTAGAGATGAGCTTGCGTCCCTTGATCTTAAATAGCTGGGTGAGTTCTTATAAGAAGCTATCTGTGGGCGAGCGTTATCAGTTCACCAGAAGTTTTGCTCGCATGATCCGCGCTGAATACAATCCGGTATTGTCTGTTGCAGGTGACGAGAGTGCTTCGACGTTAGCTCGTGCTTCGGCGACTCTTAAGAATTTTAATCAGTATGTTGCGAGTTCTGATTTGAGCAAGAGCTCGAACACATATCGCTTGTTCGCTGCGAACTTTGCGAATGAGCTTCGCAGTCATGGCTATGAAAAGGCATTTGCGGAAGCAAGCTTTGATGTGTTGTACGTAAGCAACCAAAAGCTTGATAGCAACACGAAGGCTTTCCAAGAATTTATGAAGATCGCTAAAGCTCAGCCGCAAACGCAGATTGCTTTGCGCGATCAAGACAACTTGTGGATGCTGCCTTCTAAATTCCCGATTCCGATTAAGACATTCGGTCAAATCAAAGCCAATCGCACGATTGTTGAAAAGTGCGGTGGTTATAGTTTTAGTTACGTGATGGATTATTCTGATAGCACGGAAAAATTGTTGGTGGTTGAGCATTGCGATCCGAAAGCTGAAGTGAAATACCAAGAGTACCTTAAAACAGGCGCCGAGGGGTTTGCTTTAGAAAACAAAGGAATGTCCTTTGTGCAGTTCCACTTGCCGTCATTGTTGATGAAACGTGATGACCTGGCTTCGGTTTTAAATGTTCAGGACTTTATTAAAAAGCGTGACGTTGAAAATCCATCTTTCAAAAGTTTAGGATGGCAGGAAGTTCGTTGGAATAAAACCGCGAATGCATATCAGCCGAAAGCTTACGTCGACGCGATCGAATGGTTTAGGTTCTAGGAGCTACTTATGAAGAAGATTTTGTTGGCGTCTCTGGTTGTGATTCTTGTTATTCCCATGTTTGCATTGGCGAATACGGGAGAGATCATTTCTGGTGCCACTGTAGCGGTAACTTCGGCTCCCACTTATCTGACGGCAAAGACCGCAGCGGATAATGCCATTCCTAAAATCATTCTCGATGCTAAGGACGATGCGAGTATCTTTATCGCCACTGATGGCCAAGTTCGTGGTGTGCACTTACAGCGTGCCTTAGAGTTTGTTCGTAAGAAAGAGCCCAAGCTTGTAGCTTCGGACTTACAAATCGCAGAGCGTATAGTCGCTCTTTAAAAGAAAAGGGGCTTTAGAGCCCCTTTTTTTAGTTTTGTAGTCCCGCCATCTCTGTTCGGTAGTCGGCGATATTCTTACTTGCCTGATCCTTTTCGTTCTCTAGATTTCTTTTCTCTCTGTTGGTTCTGTCTACATCTTGTTGGGCACGATTCACTTCCCAATCAGCGTTACGTAGATCTGTTTCCAGACGATTCACTTCATTGGCATTATTCACTGACTGAGCGTAATTGCGCTGGCTTTCAACCATGTTCTTGCGATTTTGCTTTGTCATCAATGTCATGTTTGCCGTGACGATCTGAGTGTTTTTGTTAGAGATTGCCAAATCCAAGTCGCGTTGACGGTTTTCAAGGTTCTTGATTTGCGCTTCTACGTATTTCAAACGACCCCTGCGATATTCAGGAAGGAATGATGATTCCATATCTGCCGGGCACAGGTTCTTATACTTCTTGCCGGAAACACCAGCGTTAAAGCCATTGGCTTTTGCGCAGTAGTCACGAAGGCCTTTGTTGTAATCAGAAACAATGCTTTTCAGTGCAGGCGTGTCGCACATGTCTTTGGCGAAAGCGTCTCCGGATTTACCCACCAGGTATGAGTTGCTGCCAGTACAATACTTCTGACGACCGCTTTTAAATCCCAGGTCAGCTTGAGTTTCGCTGATCTCAGCTTCCTCTTTACGGCATGACAATAGTTTTGGATCAGAGTTCAACCACTCGCCACGCATGGCAACTTCTTCGCCATACTTAAACCAATTCGTCGCTTCGCAATCTTTTTTAAGAGCGCTTGCGCAACCTACAAATGTTGATGATATCAATGCCGCCAGAATCAATTTTTTCATAAATTATCCTATGAGGTTTTTTAATTCTTGTTCAAATGAGTGTTGATCTTCCATTGCTTGCAACATGTCGTTCTCGAGATTTTCAATTTGTGCACTGATCTCGTGAAGTTCCTTTGCAAGTGCCGCCGTGTTTGAAGCCGTACCAGAAATTAGAGAGTCATTAAGGCCATCACGCTTCGTGGATAGAGTCGTGATTCTTTTGTCGGAATCCTCTATCACTTTTTGTGCCTTTTTAATCAGAGTCTCGATGCGCTTACGTTCTTCCTTGTAGTTAAACTTGGACGGGGCGTCCGATGCCTGTCCGGATGTCGCCTTTGCCGAGCTTTGAGGATCAAAGGATCTTTCGGAAAGAAAGCCCCTTTGCAAACTCCAGACATATTCATCGTAAGTACCCGGATAAAGCGTCAGCTTCCCATGATTTACTTCAAGGATCTTATTTGCCACACGTCCGATAAAGCCACGGTCATGGCTGACAGTGACGATGGTGCCTTCGTATTTTTCTAAAGCACCTGTGAGTGCTTCAACAGTATCGAAGTCCAAGTGATTCGTAGGCTCATCCAGAAGTAATAGAGGAGATTTCTGTAAAAGGATTTGTCCCAAAGCCACGCGTGACTTCTCTCCACCCGAAAGGACTTTTACTTTCTTGTGAACAGATTCTCCGCTGAACAGCAAGCTTCCTGCGATATTCAAAACATCTTGTTGAGTTACTTCTTTATGAGCCAGGGAGGCCATTGCTTCCAGAACCGTGTGTTCAGGATTCAAAGCTTCCGGCGTGTGCTGAGCAAAATAAGACAAGCTTACTTGATGTCCCCATTTGATCGAGCCTCTCAGCAAAGGAATTTGCTCGCCCAAGGATTTTAACAAGGTGGATTTACCCGCACCGTTCAATCCCACGATACCCAAGTGATTGCCGCGTTCTAAGCGCACAGTCACATCTTGCAAAATCACTCGGTCACCATAACCGCAATCTGCATTTTCGATTTCCAAAATCACTTTGCCCGTAGGACTTGCTGGAGGAATATGAATGTGCGAGTGAGTTGGTGCGGCCTTGATCTCGATTGTTTCCATTTTTTCTAGAGCCTTCAGGCGAGACTGTGCCTGTTTGGCTTTTGTGGCTTTCGCACCAAATCTGGTGACGAAGTCCATGATGGACTTCTTTTTAGCGGCTTGGCTGAGAGCTTGTTTTTGTAAAAGCTCAGCAAGCATCGCCTTTTGTTCAAAGTAATCATCTAAGTTTCCGGCGAACTTAACGATATCGCCGGATTCGACTTCCAAAATGTGATCTGTCACGCGACGAAGGAATTCACGGTCGTGCGAAATCAAAAGGAAGGCGCCCTTGTACTCTTGCAGAAAGCTTTCAAGTACCAGCAATGTTTCAAGATCCAAAAAGTTCGTCGGCTCATCCAGAAGCAGTAAGTTCGGCTCTTGCCCAATTAAGTACAAAAGCTTTACGCGCATGCGGAAACCGCCGCTCAGTTCTTTCAAGTGAGATTGGAAATGTCTTTCTGTCAGACCCAGTTTCAAGCCGAACTGTTTTAACTCCCACAGGGGAGTGATGCAGTTCTTATCCAGATACTCTTCGACTTTCTCAGAGATATTCCAGTCAGATTCTTGTTCTAGGTAACCGAGGCGCAGTTGTTGAGACTTGGTCACAATTCCTGAGTCCAAATGTTCTTGGTCCACCAGGATTTTGAAAAGCGTGGTTTTACCAGCCCCATTGGGACCAATAACACCCACGTGTTCTCCTTCATTGACCGCGAAAGTCGCCTGATCAAAGAGAACTTTAGACCCATAGGCCTTATGCCCATCCTGTAACTGCAATAACGTAATACCCATATGGCCATTACTGTAAAGGTACAGACTCATTTTGTCCAAACTTTAGACGATCCTGCAGTATCTCCAGGGGAGGCGAGTTTCCGGAGATGGTGTGTTATATTGGCCGCTTATGAGCGAAGGTAAAATCCTAGTATCAGCCTGCCTAATTGGACGCCCGTGCCGCTATGATGGAAAGCATCAGCTGCGCGAGGAAGTCACTGTCCTTCATGAGGAAGGGATGACCATCGCTGTATGCCCTGAGGAAATGGGTGGTCTTTCCACGCCAAGAACTCCGGCCGAGCGTATCGGTGACAAAGTTATCGATAAAAATGGCAAGGACGTTACCGCGGAGTACACTTGCGGTGCTCAAAAAGCTTTAGAAATCGCGCTGAAGTTCGGCGTGAAAGAAGCCATGCTAAAATCCAAATCCCCTATGTGTGGCTGTGGCCGAATCTATGACGGCACCTACAGCGGAAATCTGAAAGAAGGCAACGGCGTCCTAGCCGAAATGCTTCTGTCTGCTGGCATCGAAGTCGAATCCATCGACTAAAATAAAAATCCCGGGTCAGAGCCCGGGATTTTTTTGGACAAAGTAAGGCCGTATCTTTTACTTCTTCTTTTTATTCTTATTGTTTTTGTGGGATTCGGCGCGCTTTTCTTTTACGCGGTTTTTTTCATCTACGAATACAACCGTAGGTTCGAATTTCTTGGCTTCTTCCATGGACATTCCACAGTAAGAGCAGATGATGACCAAATCACCTTTTTGAACGTGACGAGCGGCTGCTCCGTTTAGGCAGATGTCGCCTTTGTCGCCTAAGATCACGTATGTGGAAAATCTTGCACCGTTGTTGCAGTTATAGATGTCGACGCGTTCATTGATCAACAAGCCGGAAGCTTTGATCAAATCAGGGCAGATGCTGATCGAGCCTTCATAGTTCAGGTCAGATTCAGTAACTGTGGCGCGGTGAATTTTTGTTCTTAATAGTGATAAATTCATAAATAACCTCTAAGCATTATGCTGAAGTGCGATCAGCATACCTTTCAAAACTAAGTCAGGGATAATAGCGTCGAATACTTTTTCTTTTTCAAATAGGGCCGAGAAACCACCAGTTCCAAGCACCAAAGGCTTTTCATCCTGGAAGGATTCGCGAGTAATACGCGCGATGATTTCTTTCATCGTGCCTAAATGACCGTAGTACAAACCAGATTGAATACTTTCAACGGTCGTGCGGCCCAAGGCTTCGTGCATGGATTGGATCTCTACCGATGGAAGCTTGGCAGTCTTGCTTTCCAAAGCCTCCATGCAGAGGCGCATACCTGCGACGATAGATCCACCCAGATAATCTTTTTCTTTAGAAACCGCACAGAACGTTGTCGCAGTTCCAAGGTCTACGATGATCAGGTTTTTATTAGGATACAGGTGAGTACCAGCAATCGAATTCGCAATACGGTCCGCACCGACTTCCAAAGGATTGCGATACTTCACGCGAAGACCAGTTTTAACTCCAGCCTGCAAGATGAACGGATTAATATTGAAGTACTTCATGCAAGCACCACGAAGGGAGTGATTCACTTCGGGTACGACAGAGCAGATCGCAATCTGTTTTACTTGAGCCGGGTCATAACCATTCTCACGAATGGCCGTGCGCAGGAAAATACCTGTTTCATCCGAAGAAGCCCCGCTTTTGGAGTTCTTACGGAAGGATAAAACCATTTTATCCTTATCAAACAATCCTGCAAAGATTTGGGTGTTACCCACATCCAAACATAAAATCATACAGATTCCTTTGGTAACAAAACGCGGATCAATTCACTTGTCAGTTGATCTAAGTTCTCGCAAGTCACAAAGCTTTGATGGTTATGCAATGTGAATTTGTGTGTGCGTTTGATAATATCAATATCAGTTAAATCATTGTGGACCACGAAATCAGCATGTGAAGCTTTAAAGAGCTTATCAACAGCAGCTTTCTTTTGTTCGTCACTCGCGTGGCTTGTCAGTTTAAATGCGACCACTTTGATGTCTTTGTTTTTAGAATAGTCTTTCAAACGATCCACAATCTTGTGATTGCGCTTTAAATGAATATTCATACCTTCAGCATCAGAGCTGACTTTTTTAACTTCTAACGGACGGTACTGTTTACCAGAGACTTCGATGGAATCTACAGAGTAATCACTAACAGCGGCCGCATGAATGACATGAGTGTAGCTGTTTTCAGACAGATACTTTTTCAGCTGAGCATCCAAGGAAGCAAAGCTTGTGAAGTAATCACGATGGGCAACATGTTCAGCCTTCGCTGTTCCGTGCGCTTGTAGCAAAGTCACTTCAAAGCCCATTTGGCTTAAGTATTCGGCCAAAGAGATTCCCGTACGCCCCGAACTTAAATTTGTGATCGTGCGAACCGTATCAATAGGCTCTTGAGTGCCGCCAGCCGTAATCAAGACTTTTACTTTAGCAAGCTCCGAAGATCCAGGGGCCACCGCGCGAGCAGAACTTGTATCAATGGATCCTTTATGCAAATGAGCCAAAGTGATTTTCAGAATTTCATCTGGATCTAAGAGCTTTCCGTAGCCTTCTTCGCCACAGGCCAAAATACCAGAGGCTGAATCCAGAATCTCGATACCGAAACCTTTCAGAGTTTCCAAAGACTTCTGTGTCACGGGATGCATATACATAGAAGTATTCATCGCAGGGGCAAGCAAAAACGGCTTTTTGAAATCATGAGCCAAGAACAAAGTAGAAACGAGATCATCGCCAATACCTTGCGCCGATTTATTAATAAAATTAGCTGTAGCAGGCGCGACTAAAATCAAATCCGCCCAGCGCATAAGGTGAATGTGATCCATCACATTGCCTTGCGAGTACATATCGCTGATAGCAGGCTTGCCAGTCAGTCCTTCAATGGTCGCATTGCCAACAAACTTTAAAGCCGCCGGAGTCATCACCACTTGCACTTCGCAACCGGCTTGCACCAGACGTGAAACCACATGACATGCTTTGTAGCATGCGATGGAGCCCGTCATCATAAAAAGAACTTTAGATTTGGACATTATCAATCAACCTCACAGAACCCAAGCGAGCCGCGACAAAGCGGCGTCCCTCGATATCTGTCACATAATCCACATCAAATCCCGCTTGAGTGAGCTTGCTTGAAGCTTCCTCTGCAGTTTTCGATGTCGTGATTGTTTTATAAATAATCGGAGCTTTTTCGCGCTCTTCTTTAGTCAGTAATAAATTACGAGAGCTTTTAGCTAATCCATCTTGTTCGCGAACCGTAGCTACCGGAACAATCGTCAGATCCATAAAGAAGCTGTCGACCATGCCTTTGATCAAAGTCATCTGTTGGTAATCTTTTTCACCAAAGTACGCCTTATTAGGAGCAACAATGTTGAAAAGCTTCATCACCACAGATAAAACGCCATCAAAGTGACCGGGGCGGTGAGCACCATCAAGTAACTTTGAATAAGTGTTCTCGCTGACTTTATAGCGATACTCATCAGGATACATATCTGGATAACGTGGATAGAAAATAGCATCGACTTTATTCGCCTCGGCGATTTTCAAATCCTGATCCCAAGTTAAAGGATACTTTTCAAAATCTTTTGGATCATTGAACTGCGTGGGATTCACAAAAATAGAAAGCACCACCACATCGTTTTCACGACGGGCATTTTTCAGAAGCTCTTCGTGGCCAGAGTGCAAAGCACCCATGGTTGGTACAAAACCAACGCTGCCTTTCTGATTTTTTCTCCACGCCCTGAAGTCAGCGGGAGTGCGAAGAACTTGAATCACGAGTAGCTCTCTTTCTCTGTCGGGAAGTCCACATTCATCACTTCATCGTGATAAGTGTTAAAGACTTCTTTGATCGCTTCGTAACCATTGAAATAAGTTTTAACGAATTTAGGTTTAAAACCCGGATTCATGCCCAGCATGTCTTGCAGAACCAGAACTTGTCCGTCTGTATCAGGACCTGCACCGATACCGATCGTTGGAATATCCAAAGACTTTGTGATTTCCTTAGCAAGTTTAGAAGGAACACATTCAAGGACGACACAGAAAGCACCAGCTTCCTGAAGCTTCAAAGCTTGCTCTTTAATTTTCGCCTGCGCTTTTTCATCACGGCCTTGAACTTTAAAGCCACCCAATTGATTTACTGATTGGGGAGTTAAGCCCAAGTGACCCATCACCGGAACACCAGAATTCACTAGATGAGAAACGATTTTGTAAGTGAACTCGTCGCCGCCTTCTAATTTCAAAGCGTGCGCGCCTGCTTTCATAAGCTTTTCTGCAGCAGTCATAGTGGCCGTAAGCCCTTTGCGGTTCGCCATGAAAGGAAAGTCAGCCACGACAAACTTCTTAGCACCAGCTCCGCGAACAACAGCAGCGGTATGCAAAGCCATCATATTCACAGTTGCATTCAGTGTCGTCGCAAAGCCATGCATTGTATTTGCCAAAGAATCACCGACCAACAAACAGTCGATATTACTGTCTGCAAGGATCGAAGCGAAAGTGTAGTCGTAACAAGTGATCATCGAGATCTTCTCGTTTTTATTTTTCTTTTCTTGGAAGTCGAGAATGGATTTCATAGTGTGCGCCCTCACTTTCGCGGGTAATCGGGCCAGTAGGTTTCAAGAAAGGCTTCGTAAATTTTCAAAGCGGGATCATTTTCAAGAGCTTTAAGATTGGCCTTCACGGTTTCAACGTCTTTGCGAACCAAAGGACCTGTTAAGGCAGCTTCAGGATTGGCAAAAGTGTTTTCCACAACTTTTTGCACGTACAAATGGGCTGCCTCTGCGGGAATCTTCATCGTTGCAAAGCCAGAGAGCATTTTGGCAATCAACAAAGTCACAAAATTTCCACCCATCACACAATAAGAATGATAAAGCGCTTTTTGTGCGGAAGGGATCCAGGAATAAGAGTTCGTGAGACCCGGCAAAGCCTCATCCAGACTGGATGCCCCAGTTAACGTAAAGTGAATCTTTTGGTAAAAATCCAGATCGTAAAGATCATTTCCAAACGTCATTAAGGGGTGAGCAGAGATCATGCCTTCAAAGGAATGAGCCCCGGAAAAGTGCACCACCGTTTTATCGTCATGACCTAAAAGGTGTTGGCGGTAAAACCCCTGAAGCGCACCGTCGCTGATCGCCAGCAAAACGTGTGTGGCAGCGGAAACTTTGACGCGCAATGCATGAGGATCTTGGGAGCGGTCCCAGGTCTGAAAACTGATATTTAACAGATTAAAATAGTGAGAAAAATGGCGCGCAACTCGGCCAGAGCCAATAAGGAGATAAGAAATAGAAGATTTCGAAGTCGTCGTATTCATATTTTTTGCGGTACCTGTCTTGTTAAGATCAAGTCCTCTGTAATATTCGCAACTTAACACAATCCTACCAGAATACAACGTACCTTGCCATGGTGGGCCAGCGGTGATAGGTCGATAGTCCATGAAGTACTTGTATTGGGTTGGCGCCATCGCCGTTATAGCTATGGGAATCTATATTTCCGTCAGATTTTCTGAGGAGACTGAAACACTTCCTAAGATCGAATTTACTCAGGTTTCAACTCCTGAGGATATGGGCAAGGAAGTCTTCGAGAAATTGCGCGAAGAAATCAAGGCTGCTCCCATCGCTGTTATGGGCGTAACGCCGAATAAAATCGAAGACATGGAATTGTGGCGCGGCTTTTTTGAAACCAATCAAGAAGCGGGCTTAAAGTACGACGTTATTATCGTTGAACCAATGCTTCCTTACGTGGAGCTTTTCAATACAGGTGTTTACATTGCAATGAAGGAAGAGATGCCTCGTTTGGTCGAAGGCATCAACAAGGCCAGGGCAGAGGGTTTGCGCGTGGCTGTGGTTGTTCCTAATATTTATGCTTCGCAGCTGATCGAGGCGAATCCTGTTGCGAAATTGAAGTCAGACTATAAATTGGACGTCACAAGTTTCAGCGTCAGTAACTTCCCAGTCACTAGACAACAGGAAGAAGCATTTAGTCCAAAATGCTTTGATGGTGGAGCGGTAGACCCAGCGGGTACAAGTAAATTTGGCTGTGCGATTCGCAATGCCGCTCGCGGGACTTACCGTAAAAAATTGGAGCCGAATAAGTTCTCTGCAAAAGTAGAACAAACCAGCTCCAAAGATTTTTTGATTTTGTTAAATAGAAACTAAAAGGGGAATCTGCGTGAACAAATTTATCGTAGCGTTGATGGTTATGGCGTTGCCTGTGATCTCTCAGGCCGGAAATATTTTTGAAGGTACATACGAAAACAAAAATCGTACTGCTGAAGTTGATTTGGTTGAATTCGATGGTTCAGTAACTATGAATACAACGGCATTCTACGGCAACGGTGCTGCAGTAAACTGGTTCTTTGATTTTAAAATGCCAAAAGGTCGCGATGTGCAAGTCGGCGAAACTGTAAAAGGTCGCGTACGCAGCATTGATGGTCTTTATGGTTGTGTGTTTGACGAAAAAGCTGAAATGAAAATGGAAGCTGGTGGCATCGTTAAAATTCGCTTCCCACTTTTGACTTACCATATGGAAACTCGCTCTGTTCGCGAAAGAATCGGCACAGGCTACCGTCGTTATGTAGACTGGAATGGCTGGGGCTGGGTTGAGCGTGGATACCACTTCCCAATCGAGCGCTACCGTGTGATCTCCACAGAGTGCGTTGTGACTCAACGTAACCACACTGTGAATGTTCTTTACCCAACGCTTTCTGATTTGCCTCCAGTTCCAAGCCTAAAATAGCCAATAGGGCGGGCATAGAGATTGTAAGCTCCTGGGTGGATTCAAAACTTGGGAGCTTAAAATGAAGAGAATGGCTTTGCCCGTTATTGGTGCCCTAATTTGCTTACAATTTACGGCTGGGTGTCTAGAGACTAGTCGGTCGGGTTCATCTGTTAGAACCATGCAGGGCAAGAACAATGGCCTTAACTCCAAGAAGGCCCAGCAGATGGCTAAAGAATCTGCTATCCCTGAAGTAGCCTTCGATTTCGCTGCCGAAGACGCCTATCGTAACTATATCGATCCTGTTGTTTCTAATATCAAATCAAACGATGGCGATTCCATTGGCCTTGAGAAAGTGATCAAAGCCAGAAAATGGACGACTCTTTCTTTGTACCAAAGAACTCCGCCTACAAAGGTTTATCTAGCTCCTAAAATTAAAGACAGCACGATCGCATGGATCTCTGCTGATACTTTGCAAATTGATAGATCGACATTCGACTCTTACCTTAAAGAAGAACAAGGCAAAATCTTGATGCGTCTTTTGATGACGATCATGCGTTTGGAAACGAAGGGTGAGCTTTCTGCTTACCTGACTCAGGCACAAACAACGACGACGGCTGCTGCTGCTCCTAATGCAGAGATTCCAGCTGAAATCGCGGCAGAGCTAGAGCTACAAGAAAATGCAGCTCAGACGGCATCGGATGAGGCTGAAGCGATGGAAGCTGGTGAAGACGCAGTTGCTATGGCCGTAGCTCCAAACACTCGCAAAGCTTTGCCAGTCATTAACTGTGAAGACGAAAAAAATGCCAACAATGCAAAGTGCCTGTATGAAAGCTTTGATGCAGCAGAGGCTCTTCGCAAGAAGCTTCTGACTGACGAAGATAAAAAGAACATTGAGCTAGCAGCAGACTATCTGTTGCAAAGTGGTCGCAGCGGCAAGATCGCCGATATCAAAGCGAAACTTAAAGAACTCACAATCATCAAATAAAAAAACCGGGCCCTTGAGCCCGGTTTTTAGTTTTTACTGATGCGAACTATTTGGTTCGGATGGTGGCGGTGGAGGAGGCAGGTTTGTCGGGAAGGCCGACGGTGGTGCCCCACACGCTGCTGCTGCATCTGCACCCGCAGCGGTTGGAGGGCAGTGAGCTGAGCGCTTGCCCAAGCTGAATGCCACTGCTGCTACGACGATCAAAGCCAAAATCCAAAGAGCACTTGTTTTATTCATATTAGTAAATCTCGTGGGCTAAAGGTCTACGTGGTGCACGGAAGTAAGTTCTTGGAGACAGCTCCAAAAGATCCGCCAATTTTTCCATATAAACGCACGCGTAACGATCCAATTGGTAAGCGAAATAGCTTTCCTCGTTACCTGCTCTCATCAATTGACCCCAGTTGCCGTTGTAAAGCGCCTGTTGCTTTTTGATGTGCGAACTAATCTGCGCATCGATCTCTGAAATAGATTTTTGCAGAGTTTCGATTTGTGCTTCATTCAACTCGCCAACTTTTTCAATTTTGCGAGTCATGATTTCAGTCAATTCATCTTCAAGAGGTTCCTTTTTCTTCATCAACGTTTCGATCTCTACGTTGATAGGTTCCGCTTTTCTGTTGTTATCAACTTCGGTATCAAGCTCTTCGATAACCATCGCTGTTCTCCAGTTACAGTCCTTTTTCAAACGAAGGATGTCGCCGTAGATATGGTCACCGATGTAAAGGATGTCATCACCGTTCAAATCAAGGTCGGCAGTGAACTTCTTAGCATTACCACCTTGGTAAATGCCCGGAGTCAGCTTGCCTTCCATGTTCGTCATCGAACCATCCGCAGGATTCACGCGAAGATACTTTTGGTTTTCATAGAAGTACTTAGGCTTGGAGGCGAAAGTAATCACGAACTCAAAAAGATCTGCCCATGATTTATATTCCTTAAGGAATGGCTGAACTGCGTAGTCCAACAAAAGCTTCGTGTAGTGGTAATCAGAGTTCGTTAGTACGAAAATCTTTTTACCGTGGCGACGGAACTTTTCTAGGTTTGCAACCAATCCTGGATCTTTAATGATGTAATGATCCAAGTTCTTTTTAACTTCATCTTTCAATGAGCCGTCACGGTGAGCCTCATCCAAAGCATCCAAAACGTCGTCAGCAATCTGAACATATTCTGGATACTTGTTCGCTGTGTCCGTATCTTTCAACTCAACGATTTGGCCGATCAAGTTCGCCAAAGAAATGGAGAACGATGTATCAACAGCCAAATAGTCGGTGTTGGAAAGATCGATGTAAGTCGATTTATAAAGTTTTTGATGAGTTTT
Source organism: Bdellovibrio sp. HCB209 (assembly GCF_047306065.1). GTDB lineage: Bacteria > Bdellovibrionota > Bdellovibrionia > Bdellovibrionales > Bdellovibrionaceae > Bdellovibrio. Next base: position 3,533,418 of record NZ_CP178618.1, on the reverse strand, counting down.
GAAATCAAGTGGTTTCAAACCATGGTAGCTCGCACGGATCGCCGTGTAGCGGTTCAATTTCAAAAGGTTTCCCATCTTACGGTCGATCACAAGTCCGCGGATCGCGAAGTTATAATCAAACGTCAACTTGCGCAAAGTTTCCGGGTAACCACGTTTAACCAATTTATCGATCATCGTAGTGTGCGAAAGTCTTTCGAAGTTTTCGGAGTTATAGCGAACCAACGTATGGTCCATATCAACACCGATGTAGCGAATCTTTTTAAGATTCAATGTTCTGTTAACAAATACTTTTCCTGGCATAATTCTTATCTTTCAACAGGCAGTTGCAATTCATTCCAATGAATCATTCCGCCTAGCATATTAAACACGTGTTTGAATCCATTCATCTGAGCAAAAGCAGTGGCGCGAGCTGAACGAGCTCCGCTGCGGCAAATGAACACGATTGTTTGGTCTTTCGGAAGGTTTTCCAAATGATCTGGAAGAGTGTCGAGCACTAACAACTCAGAACCTGGGACGTGGCCAAGCTCACCAGTGTATTCGTCAGGTTGACGAACATCGATCATTTTAATATTCGACATGTTTTGATGAAGTTCTGCAGGAGCAATATCGCAGACGCCATCATAGTTTGGGTTTTCAGTTTTTGTGGAGAATTCGTAAACCTTCACTGTCATTGTCAAAGCCCTCCTAAGGCCTACCTACTCCGGCGGCGCCGGAGTGAGCAAGACTCTTACAATACCAGTCTACGGGGTGACCTTCAAGAGATGCCCCCTGACATATGAGGAATTCTGGAGTTTTCCTCGACAAGGGGCGGTAGCTTTTGGGGACGAAAGTTACCAGATTTGAACTCTCTCGGCCTCAGGCAACGTCATTTTATCGCCTGGTTTGCATTGGAAGGCTTCTGCGAACCCTGGCTGATGCTTAACTTGTTCATTAATGCGGGCGACACCAGAAGAGTGCGGGTCAGTTTTTCTGAGCAGTTTTTCGTATTCGGGACGAGCAACTGTGCACCACAAGCGTCCATAACCTGTAAAGAACGCCTTTTTATCTTCGATGGAGCCCTTGTTTTTAGGGAAAGCAGCGTTGTAAGCAAATGTTAGCCCAACAAGGTCCGCGACGTTTTCACCCAATGTTAGTTTACCGTCATGATCAATTTTATTGAATTGATCAACCATGCGCGAACCGCGTTTCGAGAACTCTTCCAAGTCCTTATCGTTCATCCAAGCTTTCAGGGAGCCTGCGGAGTCACGTTTAGAACCTTGGTCGTCGATACCGTGACCCAATTCGTGGCCCACAACTGCACCGACAGCTCCCAGATTTTCAATCAGGCTTCCGTCTTTGTTGTAGAACGGATACTGCAAAATACCGAGTGGCAGAACGAATTTATTATCTGTTGGACTGTAGTAAGCGTTGACCGTCAATGGACCCATCGCCCAAGAGTCTTTATTGTTAGGCTCAGTCAGCTCATGCAGCATTTTTTTGTAGTTTGCTTCTTGAAGCAGGCGTTCGTTCACCATCATATCTGTTTTTGAGTAATGACGGATCGGTGTGAAATCCCACTCTTTATCATTGTGAGGTTTTACCAATTGCAAACGAGCTGTTTTGATTTTTTTGATAGCTTCTTTTTTTGCAGAGCTAGAAAGCCATTTGTTGTTGTCTAGGCCTTCCAAGATGCTTTCACGAATTTTAGTGCCGACCTCTTGAATTTTAGATTCATCGAAGTTCGGGAAAAGCTTATCAATCAAAGCTGCATCCAACTCTTTATCAAAGTTGCTCATGATTTCTTCGGTACAGCGCTCTTGGCGTTCCGCGCGTTTTTCAGGTCCACCGAAATACTTTTTATTGAAAGCAAAACGTTGCTCATAGAATTTTGTGTACCCATCATCCATGAACGGATAGATGTTTTTACGTAGGACCATGTCTTTCCATACAGAAAGTGGACGTTTAGCGATTTCAGTATTTGCGAACTCAATGCCTTCGTAAAACGGAACGCGCACTAAGGCTGTTTTCGGAGCTTTTTTAAACAACATTTCCAACTTTAGATTTGGATACTTCTTAATTGTTTCTTCTTGAGTCGCGACGTTTCTTTCGGCCATGCGCTGACGACGAACTGCTGGGACTGGATAGATCTTGGCGAAATCTTTCTCTAAATCGATGACGGCTTGGGCACGTTGATCGGCTTTGCCATCTTTGCCTTTAGGATCAATGTTTTTAAAGAATGCTGTCAGAAGTTTTTTATAATCCGCCATTAACGGAGCTTGTTCGTAATATTTCTGATCAGGCAGACCCATCATGTTTCCGAATAAAGCGGCATTCATTTTATTCGTGTCATCAGGATCAACAGAATTCCACATTGTCACCAGAGTGAACGACATGCCCTTCGGTTGTTCTTGATTTAGGTATGTGACTAGTTCTTCCCAAGTTTTGATGCCAGCGATTTCTTTTTGCTGGCGTTTTGCCTCAGATTTTTCAGCATTGGCGCGAGCTTTTTTATCCATGCACGACATATAGAAATCACGAAGTTGAGAGGTGCGCTCATCTAAGCCTTTAGCTGTTGGAAGCTCTGACATGAATTTCTTTTTTTGTTCCAGAATTCTTTCTGAAGAATCGCTGAAAGCGAAATTATGATAGCTGCGATCCGGACGAAGTTTAAAAGAGGCTTTTACATCCGTGCAAACGTACGCTTCGAAATCCTCGCAGGGATTTACGGTTGTACTAACCGGGAACTCACGTTTTTCAGGAATTTCAGAGGAGGGAGCTTTTGCAGCAAAGGAGATCTGAGAAGTCAGACTCGCTGCGATCAAAACCAATAAAGAGCGATTCATAAGAGTCCTTTCAAATGATGCCTGAATATTTCATGACCCTTTGGATTGAATTGCAACACAATCTTGCTAAGACCCAGCCCTGGTGGCATGATCCTTTTTTATGACAAAAACCACTGTGGAACTCTCTCCTGAACAAGCTGATGCTTTGGATCTTTTAAGATCCGGAGAGAATGTTTTTTTAACGGGTGGTGCAGGCAGTGGTAAGAGTTTTTTAATTCGCCAATTCATGCGCGAACTTGACCCGAAGACCATGCCCATTCTGGCAAGCACAGGAGCTGCGGCAGTTCTTTTAGGCGGACGTACTTTTCATAGTTTCTTTGGTTTGGGAATTATGGAAGGTGGTCCAGACGCCACTTATCAACGTGCCAGCAAAGATAATAAACTCATGGCCCGACTCCGAAAGGTCGAGGGAGTTATCATTGATGAAATCTCAATGATTCCTGGCCAAGCGTTGATGATCGCCGAAGCGCTTTCGCAAAAAGCTCGCGAATCCTCTCTGCCGTGGGGAGGCATGCGAGTTATTGCTGTCGGAGATTTTGCGCAACTTCCTCCCGTCACGCAAAACGGTCCGCGCGATTGGTGTTTTTTAAATCCCGTGTGGAAGCAATCAGGTTTTCGCTCAGTAATGTTGTCCCATAATCAGCGCGTCTCTGATAATTTATTTTTGGATGTCTTAAGCGATGTTCGCCATGGTTTGGTCACTCCACGAGTGAAGGAATTTTTGAACGAGCATTTGCGTGATCACGATGAAGATGATCCGGGCACAAGACTTTTCCCTCGCAAGATGGATGCGGAAGAATTCAATCAACGCAAACTTCATGAAATTAACGAAGAAGAAGTGACGGTTGACTCCCTTTATTTTGGTTCAGAAAAGCATGTCGAGATTTTGATGAAGTCCGCTCCGGTTCCGGTGAAGCTGACATTAAAACTTGGCTGCAGAGTGATGTTCTTGCAAAACGATCCGCAAAAACGTTGGGTGAATGGAACACGCGGTGTGGTCACTGATATTGCTGCCGATGAAATCACAGTTAAAAAAGATGGTGGCCGAGAAGTCACGGTGGATAAGGTTTCATTTGCTTTGCAAGATGCTGAAGGCAACGTGATGGCGCAGGTGATTCAGTTTCCGTTGACGCTTGCTTACGCTACAACGATTCACAAAAGTCAGGGCGCAACGCTGGATGATTTATGGTGTAATCTAAGTCGATTGTGGGAGCCGGGGCATGCCTATGTCGCACTGTCGCGGTTAAAGAGCTCACAAGGTTTACATTTAATTGGGTGGAATCCTCGCTCGATTATCGTGGACCCCAAGGTTTTGGAATTCTATAGAAATCTTGAAACTTAAAGGATCCACATAAGGTCGCGCAGCATTCCGATGCCGAAAAGGATCGCCAGAGCGTTTATAGCCATCATTAAGTAGTACCAGCCAGGCTCGGCCTTTTCATTTTGCTTTTCGCTCATATAGTCTCTTCCCCTGATGTAAGTAATTATCGGTTAATATAAATAAATTCTTTCGAGTTTATTTGTTAAAAAACGTTAAAATCCTCATTGTTGAAATTGCCTCATTTTGAGAATAAGCTAGAGCCGCATTTTAAAGCGGGGAGAGCCCTCATGGACCAAATCAGAAGCCTTACAACACCCACTAAGGGAACACCGATGACAGTTGATGCTGCCATGGCATTAGCCATTAGTGAGGCATACAAAGGTGCTACGCATGTTAGCCCTAATCCACTTGTAGGATGTGTGGTTCTGGATTCCAAGGGAGGATTCGTTTCTGCCGGTCATCACGAAATCTATGGTGGTCCTCACGCGGAAGTGAATGCCGTTAAAAATCTTTCTGAAGCAGATTTAAAAGGTGCCCACGTGATCGTGACGTTGGAGCCTTGTGCCCACGAAGGAAAAACTCCATCGTGCGCAAAAATGCTGGCGAAGCTTCCGATCAAGCGCGTGACCTTTGGTTTGATTGATCCAAATCCATTAGTGGCAGGACAAGGTGCCGAGATTTTGCGCCAAGTGGGAATCGAAGCTGATGTTTACCAAGCAGACGATTTAAAACTCGATCAAGAAATGCGCATCAAACTGGAAGAAGTCTGCGAAGCCTTCTTGTGGAATTTCCGTCAGAAAAAAGTTTTTGTCGCTTTGAAAATGGCAAGCTCCCTGGATGGCCAAGTGGCTTTGCGTTCGGGCGAAAGTCAATGGATCACAGGTTCTGAGTCACGTGAATACGTTCACTACTTGCGTGCTTGTTATGATGGTTTGTTGGTTGGAAAAGGCACGATTGATTTCGACAACCCTTCTTTGAACATTCGTCATCCGACTATTCAGAAACAAAACAAAGTGATCGTCATTGATGCCGAAGGTGAGCTTTTAGAAAAGTACTCTGAATGGAAAGTCGCGAAAGAACACGATTCAAAAAATGTGTTCTGGTGCTTGGCTGAAGATTTGAAAGTAGAGATTCAAAAGAAAACGGGCTCTGCCAAAAATCTTCCACAATTGGTTTACGTAAAAACCAAAATGGGCGGCGATTTGGATTTAGAAGATCTGTTGGCTCAGCTTTACAAGTTGGGAATCAAATCCATATTGGTTGAAGGGGGCGCTTTGACGGCGAGTAGTTTCGTGCAAAGTGGCCTGGTAAACCGACTTTATATGTTCCAAGCACCGATTGTGATGGGTTCGGGCGGTTCCAAGTCATGGACAGAGACTGTGCGAATCGATGAGATGAAGGATAAGATCTTTGTTCAACATCCGACTTACCAAACTTTTGGAAACGATTTCATGATCACGGGGAGAATTCTGTAAATGGAAACTATGGCGGCCGGTAATCCGAAATTGAACTATCGTTGGGTCAGAGCCTCTGATGGAGCCCTTTGTGGGGTTTGCAAAGGTCTAGCCCAGGCTTTTGAAATCGAAACTTGGATACTGCGCGTCATTTGGCTGGTTGCGGTTCTTTGGTTCGGAACTGGGGTGTTGCTATATTTCATCTTATGGCTTACGTTGCCACGCGTCGACAGACTGGACCAAGCTCTAGATAGAAAGGTCCTCGGCGTCTGTGCTAGAATAGCTAAGAGATATCAGCTCGAGGTCGGAGTTGTTCGAACAACCGCCGTCCTTTTTTTATGTGTGACGTTTGGAGCTGCGATCTTGGTTTATGGGCTTTGCTACTTCCTAATCCCGGAAGCCTCTAAATCTGAAAAGTCGCCTTAGGGCGCAGGAGTAAATTTTTAATATATGGGTGATGACAGTAATAGGTCGATCGTAAGTTCCCTAAAAAATGAGTGGGCTTTATTTTGGGAAGCCTTCCAGGGTGATGATGAAGTCACTGCAGAAACCAAAAGCGCTTTTGAAAATGGACAATTAGAAGTTTTAAGCCTTCCCCAAGTGCGTGAGATCACGAAGGCCTTGATTGAGGACCGTAAACGTATCAATCAAAAGCTTGAAACATTGACGAAAGAAATCGATTTGAACTCGGCGAAGCTAGAAAGCCTTCGCTTAGTCGGAGCCGAAGAGCAAGAAACCATGGGCCGTATCCACGAGCTCAACGACATGGGCCAAGCCTTCTCAATCGCTCTTCAAAAACTGGATGAACAACTTCGCGCCGTCCGCGACAAAGAAGTCCAAATCCAAGAAGAAGAAGCTGCAGAATTTTAAGATTAAAACCTAAAAAACTAAAAAGCCCGCTGATGAAGCGGGCTTTTTTTATTTCTATCTGCAGCTAGACATAAACACATATTAAGTTATCAAATAAAGACTCAAGTACTTACGGAGAGGCCCTAGGACAATGGGATATTTCTTAAGCTTTTTACTGTCTATTATTTGGTTAACACAGGCGGTTCCATTCTTTAGGTACGGTTGTGTTAAAACGGCCGGAGCGCCGGCTCTTTGTGGAGAGATTGGTGCTGTTGCATTCTGTATTGCGACTATCGCAATTGCTGTTATGTGCTGGATGCTTATTCGTAGCGAGATCAAAAACGATAAAATAGTGAATAAAGTTAAAGAAGTGTTCGCGTCTATTTTGGTTACAGTCATTTTGTTTGTGATCTGGAGCTATAGCTCAATTGGGGATGCATCGAGACGTTTTATCAAGCTGGATGGGGTAGTTACGATTTATACGGGGATCTTTTTCTGTCTTGGGTTTGTTTTCCTTGTGTTGTGTAGACAGAGAATTAGAAGAGCTTCTTGGATTAAGACTTCTCTATATTCAGTTGCCGCGGGTTATCTCCTGTCGCTGTCCATCCTGTTAGTTGCGGAGGCCGCGATCACAGTAGGTGTTGAAAGGATCTCTAACAGTGTTCAGATCATGGGAGTAGGGAATTTTCTTTTCATGCAATTGCTATTGGCGGGAATATTAGCCGGCTGGTTTTATGGTTTATTAGGTGCAATTGGTCTTAAGTTAATTTCGAAAGCGTTGGGGTGAATGATTGTGATTAGACTATGTTTTTTATTATGCATGCTTTTGACGCTATCTTTTTATCGGGCACAGGCAACCAAATGTTTTGTGAAAACAGATTTGGTGGGAATTAAAGAAATATTTCCTATCGTGATTAAAGGCAAGGTCGTCGAGCGAATCCAGATGAAAAATAGAGACGATTCTTTCCTTTTGAAAATTCAGATTCTAGAGGTCGTGAAGGGAGATTTGGTTGAGAAGTATATTGCGGCAGAGGAACTCCATCCGGGTGCATCGGGACTTGGTAAACATATCTACCAAGTCGGAGATGAATACTATTTTCCAATGTCACAGAAGCCAGGTGAAAAGATAAAGTCAGTATATCTGCCGGCTGATGGATGCCCAGCCTTGCCTAAGAAGACGGAGTGAGGTGTTTATCATGTTCCTTAAAAAATCTATTCTCGTACTATTAGCCGTATTTTTGTCACAGATTGGACAAGCGGGATGTTTGGAGCCGCAGAAATTATTGGATAAAGGTTCTTTTGTCGTAGAAAGTTGTACCTACCACTCGACCACAGATGCGGTTTATGAAGACCCTCGTTTGCAAGAAACTAAAGGTGTAGATGCCTATAAAAATCCTGTTTCTATGTTGGGTGTTAACAAAACAAAAGGTACGCCCAAAATACTTTCCCTTTCCCCCCGAGAATCAGGGTGTTTTATTGAGGGGTAAGATTAACAATGAGAAGAAACAAATGACCGCATTTTTTCGAACTAAAGATCAACGGTACTGTGAGAGGCTTACCAAAAGTAACGTTGTAGAAGTTGTCATTCATGAAATGTGTTGTGACTGTATGAATTCATGCATTGAAACACCTTGTGCTGTAGGTACGAAGAATGAAATTACAAGTATCAAATAGTGCTGCATGTGGCGCCTTTGGCTTGCGAGGGCTTAACTATGTTATTTAGCTCGCTTATATACAAGCGTCTCGGTTTTATATTTGGCATTGTCGGAATTTTAGCTGGGATAGCATTTGGGATGTATCTTTCCAGTGGCCAGGATGGAACTATTCAGATGGGAGTTAGTTCGTTTCTTTTACTGGGTGGTATTGGGTTCTTTTTAATTATCTATTGTTTGTATCTACCTATTGAGGTTGAGGTCTCCTCGAATCTCAGAATTCAAAAGAGTGCCATCCAAGGAAATAAACGGATCGTCCTTCAGTGGGGGCAGATATCTAACGTAGAATGGAATTTTTTCGGCGACCTGGTAATAAGGACTTCAGATGGAGGGCAAGTCAGAATTCCCAAAGAAATTTCGATTGATGTAAGCAATTTATCGAATGAAATCATTCGGGAGTTTGATTCATTTCCGTCTAAACCCCAGAGCAAAACGATAAAATTTCTTAAGGTAGTTTTGTCTTATAAGATCCAAAATTCTTCGTCTCTTGACGATGAAAGGGAGCTATTGCTTTATAAAAACTTATCCAATCTTCTATAGAGTTATTGAATATTTGGTGCGAGGTTATAGCTCTTGAAACGGCGCTTCCGTAGATAGGACCTGGCACCTTTTAAAAAAGCCCGCTGATGAAGCGGGCTTTTTTTTATCTTTCGCGGTTCTTGAACTCTTTCCATTCACGCAGTTTGCGGATGGATTGTTGTAAGACCGTTTCTAAGATGACCAATTCTTTTTTGGTCGGAGTATTTTGTAAAAGCATACGACGAAGAACCGTGAAGGCGTTGATCTTACGTTGTTTAGTTAAATCAAAACCCATCTCTTCAATCCAAGTTTTCAAAGTTTGTTCTGGATCGATACCTTGGATGCCTTGAGGGGCGCGGCGTTTTTTGCCGCCATCAAGCTTCGTGCGGTTTCCGCCCCAAGCTTTGCGCAAAGAGAACATTCCCAGCAACGTGGCTTGTGCCAGATTCAAGCTCCAGTTTTCACCGAAGGTTGGAAGGCAGGCGCAGTGATTGGCGTACTCAAGGTCCTCACCCGCAAGTCCCCAGTCTTCAGGGCCGAAGATCAAGTGGATCGTGTAAGGTTCGTCGGATTCATGTTGGAATTGAGGCGCATTAGTTTTTACGTCAGACAAAACATCGTCGATGTCGCGAACTTGGCGGCCTTTGCCATCACGAGCAGTGAAAGCAATCTTAATGCTTTCCGGCTCGTTCGCCATGAACTCGTCCCAGGAAGCATATGTCGTGCGGTTTTGCAGGCCGTTTTGGCCTGTAGCTGCTGTTTGCTGAGCTTCGTAAGTCATTTCGCATTGAGGAGCGATCATGATCAGCTTATCAACACCCATGTTGCTCATCGCGCGGGATGTGGCGCCGACATTTCTCTCGTAGATCGTGCGCACTAAAACAATGCGCACTTCAAAGGGACGTTTCATTTACAGAGTTCCTGATAAAGCAATTCCGTCTTGGATAAGATTTTTCGTTTGTTCATCTTTACCCGCTAAAGCTTGAAGATCCTTCTCAAGTTTTGCATGTAAAGCCGAGCTGCTGGCGCGTGCTTTGATAACTTCCAAAGCCTCTAAGCGCAACAACCAATCTTGTGGGAACTCCTTATCATGATTTGCCAGAACTTCGGACAAAGATTTTTCTAGGTCGGAACCTTGGATATTCTTTTCACGAATCTCTCTCATAAGGCCGTATTGCTTATGGAGTTTTAGTTCCTCGGGCTTGTAATTTGGAGTTGGGACACGTTTTGCGACGAAGTCTTCAGTTTCGCCGTAAGCCTCGCGGTCTGCCGGTCCACCAAATACCGAAGGCACCGTAGCTCCCAAAGCCATATCGTACATACCCCAAGTCGGATCAAACAAGATACGACCTTGGTATTCAGCCTTGGCATCGTTCAGGGATAGCAAAACTGTTTTGCCATCAAGGACGGTCATGCTTTTCAAAGTACCAGTCACAACCACGCCAGAAACGAATTCCAGGCGAGCCGCGCGACCGATCTCGACACCAATATCAGCCCACTCTGAGCGAGTCAGATCTGCAGGCTCTTTGGTTGGATATTCCTTCAAATAACCCACCGGAGTACCGAAGCCATGCAAGTGATAGGACTTGTCGTGACCTGCAAGCTGCTTGTCCTTAAAGGAAAGTTGCGAAGGGCCTTGCAAGCGCAAATAAGCCACTTTGCGAGCAGCATCCGTGATCGCTTCGATGATTTGACCAGAAATCTGAATACCCGAAGAAAGCTCCGCCGTATTAACGGATTGAGCTTCGATCGCTTTATTCAAACCCTCAAGCCCACCCAGGCGGAAGGCCATCTGGTCTGCCATTTGGTTCAAAACTTTTACTAGAGTTTCAAAATCAGGAGTAACGAATAACTGAGGTTGAGGCTCGGTGATGTCATAGCCTTGCTTGATACACTCAACTGTCAGAGGAATTTTCTTAACCTTTTGGCTTAAGCACCACTTTGATTCACCAACGGATGACAACAGGCCTGCGCCGAAAATTTTTGGATTATCCAAAGTTCCGATCAAGCCGTACTCTGCCGTCCACCAATTCATGCGACCCAATTCAGAGGCCTCAGAAACGTGGCTGATGCTTTTGCTGACTTTATCCAAGTGCGCTTCCGCCGCTTTGATTTGTTCAGTTGTTGCACCTGGCATTTCTTTAAGATCGGACAATTCGCGAATTGCTTCGTACAGATTTAAATCTTCACGACTCAAGATCGCTTTCTTAGCTACTTGAGCATACTGACGTAGGTACTCTGCAAATTCAGGTTGAATCAAAATGGGTGCATGTCCCGCAGCTTCGTGAACAATGTCAGGAGCTGGAGTGTACAGAAGATGATCGATGCTTCTCATATCAGAAGCGATCGGTAACACGCCCAGTGATTGCAATTCCATGAAAGCCGCTGGTGGGATAAATCCACTCACTGGCAAAGCTCTCCAGCCGAACTCTTTCAGCTTCACGCTGATTTCTTCGATACGAGGAATGCGCTCGACAGAAATACCTGTCTTGCTTAAACCCTCGACGTAACTTTCGTGGGCGTTTTTAGAAAGAAAAGAGCGCAGCTGGCGCAAAATGTAGCGCCAAACAGCTTGGTCAATCGGAGTGTACTTTTCGTAGTGTTGCTCGACGACGTATTTTCTAAGGTGCGGTGGTAAAAAGTCTGTCTCCATGACGTTTGCCTTCTTATAACAACGGGTCTTCTTTAGTCAGATAATTCTTAACGTAATCATCGACCGCTTTTTCCAAAGGCCATTTCGGAGCACTCATTCCTGCTTTGCTCCACTTATCCGTTTTCGCTTCAGTGTAGTACTGATACTGACCACGAATGTTTTCTGGCATTTCGATCCAGTTAATTTTCATATCTTTTCCCATAGCTGTGAAGGTCGCATTCGCTAAATCCAACCAGGTACGAGGCTTACCAAAACCCATGTTGTAGACACCGTTAACGGGCTTTTTGTCCATCAACTCGGCCATCCAACCAGTGACGTCTTTCACATAAACGAAGTCGCGCATGAATTCGCCGTCTTTGTATTTAGGATTTGCTGATTTGAACAATCCCAATGTGCCAGTGTCTTTGATTTGGTTGTAAGCCTTGAACACGATACTCGCCATGCTCTCTTTTTTGTATTCGTTCGGACCGAATACGTTAAAGAACTTAAGACCATACCAGTGTGGGGGAGTCTGTGTTTGCGGTTGTTTCAAAGCCCAACGATCAAATAGAACTTTTGATTCGCCATACAAATTTAAAGGCTTCAAAGTTTCTGGATCAGTCGTGTCGTCAAAACCCAACTCACCAGCGCCATAAGTCGCAGCGCTGGAAGCATAGATCATGTTTTTTTGGTTTTTAGTACACCACTCGAAAATGCGTTGAGTGTAGTAAGTGTTGTTCTCCCACAGGAACTCTTTGTTGGTTTCCGTCGTTGAAGAGCACGCACCCATGTGGATGATCCAAGTAACTTTCTTTTTGGCTTCTTCGGTGTCCAGGAACGCCCACAACTCGTCTTTACCCAAAAACTTGCTGTACACGCGTTTGCGCAGAAGGTTGCGCTCGTTAAGACCTACCGAATCCACGGCGATGATATCGTTGAACCCTTTTTCGTTGAGTTGCCATACCATCACGCTGCCAATAAAACCGTTTGCACCAGTTACAATAATCATAGTGTTTTCACCCTATTACAGCCTTTTGGGATACACAAGAAAAAGCCCTTGTGGAAGCTCTGTCCAAACCTGCAAATAGTTCAAAAATAGAGCCCTAAAATGCAACCAATTGGAGCTGAGACGGCATGGGCGTTGCTTAGCAGAATCCCATTGGTGGTACCTGTCGGGAGGCATGGGGTGTTATTGAGTTCACGTAGATTCTTCTTATTCTCATTAAGCGTAGCGATCCTGGGCGGTAGCCTGTGGTGGACTCGCGTTCATGAGAAAGCCCCAGCTCCTGGGAAATCCACCGATCTTTATTGGTCAGAGACAGGGTTAGACTCCTATGCTCTTGAAGACCTTTTAGATACACCGACATGCTCAAGTTCCGAGCGCTATTTCCTTGCGTGCGCCAATGCTGTTTTGGCGGTAGCCAATCGCTACAACCTGACTGTGGATCAGCAGGGCCGTGTCCTGTCGTCTAAGGACGCCTTTGCTCAAGACCTTAGCACCGAGAAAAAACAATTGGCTGCATGGAAGAAGTTTTTTAACGAAAACACTTCTGAAGCCACACGTTTTTCATTCATGGATGTTTGGAAGAAACTTGAAAACAAACATGTTCCTGCAAATCAAAAATCTTTGATGGTGGGCACAGCTCTTAATGGCTTTATTTCTGTTTTCAGAGATCCACATACATATCTGATGCCAGTTGCGATGTTTAAAGAAGTAGTATCTCGTGCTGACAGTCGTTTGACGACGGCGGGTGTACAAGTTGGTCGTTTGAATGGCAATTACGTGATTCGTAAAGTTTTGCCAGGCAGTGCTGCGGAACGCGCGGAACTTCGTCGCGGTGATTTGATCCTAGAGATCGATGGCAAGAACGTTCATTCTTTGTTGCAAGCTCGTGTGACTGAATTGTTAAAGGGTGAAGAGGGAACGAAAGTTTCATTGCTAATCCAACGTGACGGTCACGAGATCAAAAAGAAGTTAGAGCGCACAGAAATTATCGTAGCGACCTTAACGACTCAAATCATCGATGGTATCAAACCGATCGGCGTGATTGGTTTGAATAAGTTTGCTAAGGGTTCTTGCGATAAGATGAAAGGTGCACTGGATGTCGTTAACAAGGCCCACGTACGTGGTTTGTTGCTAGATTTGCGTGACAATCCAGGTGGCCAAATGGAAGAGGCGGCATGTATTGCGAGCTTGTTCGTTGGCGCCGATAAAAAAATCTTTGATATCCGTTACCTAGATCCGACAAAAAAATCAGAAGAGTACTTCGGTGGTGAGCCACAGATCTTTGATAAGCCAGTGGCTGTATTGATCAATGCGGGTTCTGCAAGTGCTGCGGAAATCGTAGCGGGTGCTTTGCGTGATTTAAATCGTGCGGTGCTTGTCGGTGAAAGAACGTTCGGTAAGGGCTCTTTCCAAGAGGGCGAGTACTGGACACAGAATAAAAAGATCGCTCTGTTTGAGACGAAAGGTTTCTATTACCTGCCATCAGGTCGTTCACCTCAAATGAAGGGCTTGTCCCCTGACGTAGCGGTGAATTTCGATATGATTTCAGTGGATCGCGAAGAAGACCAATTCGTGAATCCACTGCTAGCGCCAGAGCGCCATGTCCGTTCATTGAAGAGTTTAATTTCCAGCAAGGACTGTTTGGAATCAGAAGACGCCACCTCGAACGAAGATGTTCAGATGAAAAAAGCGCGTCAAGTTTTGTTCTGTTCTAAAGCCATTGCTGGAGTTAACTGATGATTACTACAGATCTTTTTAAGCACAAATTTATCCCAGCAAAAAAGAAATCAGATTATCTGATGATCGTCTTGCACGGACGTGGCGATAGCATTCGTCCATTTCGTCAATTCGATAGCGAAATGAATATTCCAGAAATGAACTACCTGTTGCTAAATGCTCCTCGTAAATTCATGACGGGATATACTTGGTACGGGGAGCCTCCGTTTCAAGCGAATGGCGTGATCAAAATCCGTGAAAAGCTTTTCACGCTTTTAAATGAGTTGGAATTGCAAGGCTGGAAGAGTGAAAACATCTTCTTCTTTGGTTTCTCTCAAGGCTGCCTGATCAGCGCTGACGTGGGTTTGAATTACCCAAAACAATTGGGCGGAGTAGTTGGTATCAGTGGATACTTTAACTTCTATCCTCGTTGGAAAAACAATCTGGCGGATGATTCTAAAAAGACGCCATGGCTGTTCACTCATGGTCATGCTGACGATGTATTGCCATTGCCGGAAACAAAGTACGGCGTGGATAAATTGAAATCCGCAGGCCTAAGTGTCGAGTGGATCGAAATGGATAAGAAACACACTCTGGAAGATGAAGAGTACCCGATGATTCGTAAATGGGTCCGCAATCAACTTTCAGGATTAGTAAAAAATTAAAAAATACGGAGAAAATTATGAAAACACTATTGGTATCTGCTCTAGTTTTGATGACAGGCACTGCCCAGGCTGCAGAAAAAGTTTATAAGCGCATTCACTGCGAAGGCACGGCGACAATTCAAGGTGCTATCTTTAAAAAGACTGAGTCTATTGCTTTGGATTTCAACGTGAATGGTGGCGAGATTAATAAAGTGGCGCACATTGCTCAAATTGGCGAAGTGCAATTTGGACACGATGAAGGTATCTCATGGTGTGAACGCGCATCCACGAATACTGTGCTTTGCTATGGCAGTGGCTACGGCAACGGACCTGAATTGAAAGTAACGATTAATTTACCTGCTGGTACAGCTTCCGGTACGTATTTCAATCCTTGGGCTTCACTAGGGATTGAAGTTCCGAACGAGGCTAATACTTATCAGTTCACAGATCTTAAATGTAACTAAGCTATAAGAAGCTAAAACTAAAAAGGCCCCATCGGGGCCTTTTGTTTTTTACGGCATTTGTTCCAAACCGGAATCAAGGCCTTTGAAAACTTCTGTCAGTGCGGCTTCGTAAGCAGCACCGATATCAGCTCCCACTTTGCGACCGAAAGTGTTGAACTCCATGCAGCTGTTTGAGCTTGCGTTAGCTTTGCCCTTTTTAACTGCCAAAGTCGCATTCAACTGAACGCAGCCTTCTTGGAATTTTTCAGTTTTAAAATCTTGAACGGCCAATGTAAGAACATTCGGAGCATTCGATTTAAGTTCGATGTTTTGGCGACCCAAAGCCAATGTCAAAGCACGAGTCACTTCCGCTTTGATTTCCGCAGAGTACTGACGGAATTCAGGAGCACGGTTGTCGACAAATACCAAAGACATTTCACGCGGAGTGAGTTTGCTCATTGGTGGGATTTGAATATTGCTGGATTCCAAACGAGGAGAGTCTTTGATTGTCCCTTTGCTTAGGGCACAACCAGAAAGAGTTAGCAGGGATGCTGCCAACGTCACTACCAAAATTTTTGCTGTCATAACTAGATGCTTTCTTTGTTCTCTTCCACGAGGCTGAGAAGTTTTGCGTAAAGATCCATTTTAACGGCAGCAGTTTTTTCTTTGTCTTTGTAAAAACGGCTGACCGGAGACTCTGGAACTCCACTGTTTTCAAAAACCAGACGATCAATGATTCTTTGGATCTGAGTCATTGAAAGTCCACGCTTCTTCTCAGTGATAATCGCATCGACCATTTCGATCAAGGCATTTCCGGTGATGCGTTTGTCAGAATTCAAAATATCTGCTCTGTCACAGATACCTTTTAGGATTTGTTCAGGTTTGTTTTTGCCCGCAGCCGTCGTGACCAGATCGCGATAGACTTCCTGGAAGGATTCTATATGGCGGCGATGTTTTTCACTGAGACGTGCGTCGCGAGTTTTCGCAAAACTTGAAACAATAAGTTTAAAGAACTCACCCGGCGGCATATTGCGCTTTTCAAATGAAAGCGGATTTTTTGCCAAATGTGTCGGGTATTCGCGCAAGATATTACGCACATTGAACAAGGCGGGGTGATTTACACCGTCAGCAACTTTTTCAGTTGTGCCACTGATCTTGGCTCTTTCAAAGAACGAAAACTCTTTATCGAACTTTTCAAACAGGCCTTTTTTCGCAAAGATGTTTTCGCGCTGAGCTTGATTGAAGCCCATGCGATACAAAATGCGGTTGGCGCGATTTTGATCAAACTGTTGATTGAAAGATTCGATGATAGGGTGATTCGCAAATGCACGCAGAGGTTTTTTATTCCCTGTTTGCAAGTAATCTACCAGTTGAGCGAACACTTGAACGATCAAGCGTGCTTTGGCCTTCTGCTCATTTAGGTTTGTCGAGAATCTTTCCACGTCGTCATAGCGATATTTATCGTGACGAATACCAAATTGGCGAACAGATCCGTAGTCGATAATTCCGGCGTCAGCTAGGACGTTATCACCATCCCAATCGAGCCATGCAAAAATATAGTCGGTATCAAGCTGTGCTGTAAATTCCGCAAAGGATTTACAAACACATTTTAGCATTTCATCGTACTTGGCATTACCGCGGGCTTTGATATCCCAGGCTTTATTGCTAACTTGGCGATCGATGAAATAGTCCGTAGCAGCTTTTAAAACTTGCTGACGTTCTTGTTTCAAATAAAGGAATAAGTGAGCAGGGCGGATCAGGTTCTGAGCTGCGCGAACACCAATGCCGTAACCTTTTCCAAGGTCTACGATACAAAGGACGCGTTCAGTACGGATACCCTGAAGATGCATCACTTCAGCTAAGATAGATGCACCAAAAAGTTCATCGATTTCAGCAAGGCCGCAGCCATAACCGAATTCAGTGCCACCGGTTTTTAAAGGTCTATTAGCTTGTACGGAGCCAGGGGACAAACATGTTACGCCAGTCCCGCGACTGGAAACGTCCCATGTCGTACCACGGTGATAAACGGTTCCGTTCCAAATACCTCGACCATCGCCAGAGGTTTTACCCTGCTTGTTCGCGTGTTGAAGTTGTAAATAGCGAGTGGCCATGTGTTTGTGCGGGCGAATTGTCGCAGGATCAATGCGGCGATTCGACAGCTCATCGTATTCATTAATGATTTGGATAGAAAAGGCTTCGATAAGTTTGTCTTCGAGCTCATCCGTCATTGTTTCGGGATGATCTGCCGGAATCAGACCCATTTCTTTTGCAAGAATGAAGTTGAAGTATGCGATTTTGCCAGCGTTTAGCTGACGAACACGGTAACCGACAAAGCCGTCTTGAACAGCTTCCATCCACGGATGCACACCATTGAGTTGATCAAACGAGGAATAGAAACTTTCCTGCACTAACTTTTTTGCGCCGTTGTGTTTAACCGTCATTTACTTCCACACTCCTTGTAGAAAAATGAGACACACTGGATATCGGTCCATCCTGAACACTACTTTAATATTAAGCCTCAAAATCCGGCAAAGGCCTACTGGACTAGACAGAAAAGTCCACAGACCAAAACCAAAGTTCGGTTTATGGGCTTTGAAACAGGCCGGTGTCTTAGAGTGGGAACGGGTTTTACTTAAAAACCGCGCAGGCAAAGCCGCCGTAAGGCGTTCTTAGGTTAGTAACTTGCCCCTGATAGATGCGCGCAATCACCATTTGCAAGCGGCCTTGGTAGGCATAACAGCGCAAATCGTACTTAAACTTTTGCTCGCCCTCAGGTGTTTGCAGTGGGATTTCCGGTGCTGGGATGTATTCCATCGCGATGATCGGAGAGCCAATCAGTTCTTCAAAGGCTTTACGGCTCATCGAATGGCCACGATAGCTTTGTTTTGAACCATAAGCGTTCTTTGGTTTAAAGAACAATTTCTTGCGACCCGCCCACAGCTCGTCAGCATTCGCCGCTGTCAAATCGTGAGAGAACGGAACCGCATTGCGCAGAGTTTTAATTTGTGAGTCGTCTAAGCCGTGAGATTCAAGGAACCCTGGTTGGCTCCATTCGATGATACGTTGCTTGTCTGCCAGTAAAAGATACTCATATGGATTTGGAGACAAGCAGACATCGCCGCTAACGAATTTATCTTTTAGAATCTGGCTGGATTCCTCGGATAAAAAGAAATCCGTGTAACGATTGTAAATAAACTGCGGGGAGAAGTTATTGAAGATCTCGCGGTAATCTAAAATGCGTGAATCCCAACCCCAAGATTTGAACAACTCATTGTAAACCAAAAACTCCGCAAAGAGTCTTTGTTCAGTGGGCTTTTCATCAGTGATCGCCACACGCAAAGGTGCTTCGACAGATTGCCCTTGCAGTTTCATTTCTGTCAGGATGTCGTTGCGAACTTCATCCCAAGAAAAATCACTCACTGGTAATGGCAGTTCCATCGTTTGGTACATTTCGTGTCCCAACGCCAAAAAGGACGCATTGGTGTTTACTTCAATCAGTTTTAGTTGCTGATTTTCATCCAAGTGAAAATCGTAACTCATCATGATCGATTTATTGCCGGGATCTTTGAAGCCTTTAAGGGCTGCAAGGTCTTGATACTGCTTTTTGTAAGAGTCCTTTTCGCGCAAAGCAAAGAACGTGGAAACGATTTGTTGCGCTTGGTTGAGCACCGACTTTGGCAGCTCAACATGGAAGGGAGAAAGCAAGTTTTCTGCAACAAGACTCTCCAGCTGCTCTTTATTGAGATCTGGGAAAGATTTTTTAAGTTGCGCGATGAATTTGTTCTTTAAGCTCACCTTGACTCCTGATAGAACGGCTGGTGAAAAACACCAGCCTCGGCTGTAGTAGTGATAGCGCTTTGCGAGTGAAAGACAAGGAGAAATTGTGAAAATCATCTCATGGAATGTGAATGGGATCAGAGCCTGCCATAAGAAGGGCCTTGTTGATTTCGTAAAGCGTGAAAATCCAGATATTTTCTGTGTTCAAGAGACCAAAGCTCATATTGATCAAGTTGAGGTTGAGGCTCGTCAATTGCATCGTCCTCATGCTTATTGGTCGTCAGCAGTTAAAAAAGGATATTCAGGGGTCGCAACTTTCTTAGTGAATGAACCCAAGTCAGTAAAACACGGTATCGGTATCGAAGCTTACGATTCTGAAGGCCGTATCGTGATGACTGAACATCCGCACTTTGATTTGTATAATATTTATTTTCCAAACGGTGGTTCTGGTGATGAACGCCATGCCTTCAAGCAAGAGTTTCTAAAAGACCTGCACACACATCTGAAAGAAAAGCTGGCAACTGGCAGACAGATCGTTGTTGTGGGTGATTACAACGTCGCTCATGAAGATCAAGATGTCTTTGATCCAATTCGTCTGTCTAAGGTCAGTGGATTTTTTCCTGAAGAGCGCGCTTGGTTTGATTCTTTCTTGGATTTGGGATTCATCGATACGTTCCGCTATTTCAAACCAAATGAGGCCAACCGTTATTCTTGGTGGTCTTACTATGACTTTGCTCGCGAAAGAAACAGCGGGTGGAGAATTGATTATATTTGTATCTCAAAAGGTCTCGAGAAAAATCTGGTATCTGCAGATATCTTGGATCAAGTTGAGGGATCTGATCATTGCCCAGTGGTTGCAACACTGGAATTTTAAAAAGGACGTTTTATGTTTGTGCTTCCTTTGCCCTGGGTGATCGCTGAAATTGTTATTTTCTTTACGGGCGTTCGCTTTTTTGGATTTTTTAATACGATGCTGATTTACTTCTTGCCGTGCCTTTTGGGGTTCTTGATTGTGAATACGGTGGGTCGCATGGCGATGATGACTTTGCAATCAACAGTGGCGCGTGGGCAACTGCCAGCAAGCAAGCTTTTGCATTCTGGGGCGATCTTTATCTCAGGGTTGGCATTGCTAGTGCCTTCCTTCTTTACGCGTGTGATTGCGCTAGTTTTGTTGCTGCCAGGTCTTCGTCATTTGGCGGTTTGGAGATTCAAACTTTATATGGCTAAGAAAATGGCCAGTGGTTCTGCCCGTGTCTTTAACTTTGGCGCAGGTCCTTTCGGCTTTGGTGGCTTCGGCGGAATGGGCGGAGGCCCGATGCCAGGTGGCCCTGGTGCAGGCCCAGGCGGCTTTCAGTATTATGAATTCCGCAATGACGGCAGCGGCTTCAGAGAGATGAACGAAGATACTCCAAGGGAGCGCGAACTCACAGATGTAGAAGTTCTGGATGTGACACCGATTGAAATCACTCATCAAGAAAAGAAAAAAGACGAATAAAAAAAGGCAGGATCATCTCCTGCCTTTTTCATTTTTAAATTTTGAAACTAATTAGTTATCTACTGAAGTGACGCTGCGTTTTTGATGTTGAGCTGCGATCACTGGGGCAAAGTATTTTTTAAACATGCTTTGACCAAGGTGCGCTGATTTCACTGTCCAGAATTTCTTGTTCACAGTGATAGCAGCAACGGCGATCTTTCTGTTTTCTTCCAGAGCGTAACCCACGAACCAATCAACACGGCCCTTAGGGTTGTCACCCGTTAAGTGACCTGTCTTACCACCCATTTCGATCTCTTTATATTTGCGATCTTTCATGATCGGGCGGAATGAACGACGAGAAGTTCCTGCAACAACTGTTTGTTCCATCAACTCACGAACTTTAACAGACGACTCTTTAGTCATCGTCATGCCTTTTTCCATCGTGTGACCTTGATAAACAGTTTTGCCGTCTTTGTCTTGCATCGAGTTCACGATATAAGGAACAACAACTTTACCGTCATTCGCAACCGAAGCTGCGATCATCGCACCTTGAACGGGGCTCATGCGATTCATTTTGTTGTAACCAGAAGCGGCCTCAGCCATTTCGAAACCTTTGCCCGGTGGGATGTAGGCAACACCCATATCCACTGGGAAGTCCGCAGCGATCTCTTGGTTGAACATGAAACGGTTTGAGTACTCGTTCAAATCTTCAGGATGAAGATTTTCGATGCTCAAGCGGCCAAACGCTGTGTTGATCGAGCGAGCGAAGGCATCTCTCAAAGAGATCACATTCGTCCAACGAGTCACGCGGTCAGAAAGAACATTCTTTTTATATAGAGTATATGCTCCACCATTGTAGTGGATTTTGTGCTCAGGCTCGATGCCGGCTTTGTCTACAGCAGCAGTTGCTGTAACCACTTTGAAAACAGAAGCTGCTGGGAACGTCGCTTGAAGATTCAAGTTGTTGCCAGTTGGGTTGTCGCGTTGAAAGCTCGACATCGCCAAGACTTCACCTGTTTGTGCATCGATCATGAAGATCGCGCCGTAGTCAGGTTTGTATGCTTTAAGAAGACGATCTGCCTCTTGTTGCAGAGAAGTATCAATCGTGTAGTTGACCGCAAATTGCTCGTCACGCCCGTCCCACTTAACGTTCATCTTCGCAGGCAATTCATTGCCTTTGATTTTGTCGTTCAGTGCTTGGGCAATCTGAGAGCGTTGCTCCAACTGAGATTGCAGTTGTTTTTCAGCCTTTGCTTCTGGAGTGCTAGCAGCCGTGAAGCCCATAAGAGAATAGAGAGCTACTCCGCAAACGCTTGAAAATACGAATAGTTTCAACAAATTAGGTTTTCTATTAGATCGCATATCTTTTGATCGTAGCACCAGTTTTTTGGCAGTTTCAAGAGCATTCTCAGAAGAAGTCACGCGAAACTGGCTCAGAGTGCGACTTTTGCGGGTTTATACCGTGACTCTCGAGAGAAATTGGACTAAAGACTTAATACCATGAAGACTAAAGAACGCATCCTTCTCACATCTATCGATCTCTTTAATCGCAGTGGCGTCGTCGCTGTAACGACAAATCACATCGCAAAAGCGATGGATATCAGTCCTGGAAATCTTTATTTCCACTACGACAATAAAGAAGAAATCTTAGTTGAGTTGTTCAAACGCATGGCTAAGGAAACATACGATGTATGGCGTCCTCGTCGCGTAAAAAAGGTCACTCCACAAGATTTTATCAACGATAACTTCGATCTTTACTGGCGCTATCGCTTCTTCCACCGCGAGATGTACGCTCTTCGCCGTAAGGATGTTGAGCTTGCGAAAATGTGGCGCACGCACATTCAAAAAATGATGAAGTTGATGGTGATCTTGTACCGTCAATGGGTGCGCGAAGGCAAAATGATCAAGATCGATGATATGCACGAGATGCAATACGTAGCAGAGTCTTTGCTGGCAATGTCCACGACATTCCTGCAGTTCTTTGAGTCTGCGGAACGCCAACCAGGCCGTCGCACTATTGAGCGTGGTAAGCGCCATGTGACTCGTTTGCTAGCCCCTTACACAGCTGGCGACACTAAAGACGAGTTTGAAAAAATTCTCAAATCCTAGCCTGAAATGTCACCTCTTCCCTCGGTAAATTTGAGCTGAGATCAGTTTGAGGTGGCAGGCTCATTGCTTATAGGAAACCTATCAACACGAAAGGTTTCCTGTATGAAATCACTTATTATAGCTACAGCAATGGTTTTGGCGGCAACGACAGCTTCGGCTGCCTCAGACAAGTGCCAAGAGCTTAAAAGCGAACTACAGGCCATGCACAATGCCCAAACTCAAATCATGGGCAGCATGGTTAGCAACCACGAGACCTTTGCTTCGACACTCGAAGAGTATTCTGAAAACGTAGCAGAGTCGTCGACGGCAACTTCCAAAAAATCCATAACTAAAGAGATGAAATCGACAGCTAAAGCCTTCCGCACGCGTGGGGTTCAAAGCAAGCGTATGGCTGAAAAGCTTAATGAAGCGACGGCTGATCTATTGTCTCGAGTTTCTGATTGTTTATAGGCATCTCGGGGGAGATCTGCTTATAAGCAAAAACTCTGGAGAGGCGACCGAAGTCTAGTAGGTCGCCTTTTCTGTCTAAAAATGAGATAAACTTAGCTTAAATCGGAGACGTATTTTCTTTCTGACCCGAAGGGCGTACAATATTAACGCCTTGCGCGGTGTGAAAGAAGATGTCATGAAAGGCGTTTTTGTAGGTATTTAGCTTAGTCGCATCATTGTCCACATGTGTTATAAACATAATATAATCAATTGGTTACACAGGTGTAAGTTGATGTAAGATTTTTTGCTTGCAAATAATACAGGGCTGGAACTTAATGGTTCAGTTCCAAATTGGCACTCAAGCTCGAAGGAACGAGGGGGGCAGATATGGCTATCTCTGAAAAGTTGGTCGGCGAATGCAGACAAAGACTTTTGCAATCGAAGCAAGATATCCTCAATAGAGTGAAGGAAGCACGATTGAATTTGGACCAGAACGAGGAAAAAGGCGGCGACGAAGGCGACCAAACAGTTCGCGTTCTAGCTGAGCAAGAATTCCTAAGCATGCACGAAAGACTTCGTTCGCAGCTTATGGAAATCGAATCGGCTCTGGCTCGTATCGAAAACGGTTCTTTTGGTTTCTGCGAAGAAACTGAAGAGGAAATTGAGCCAGAACGTCTGCGCGCAATTCCTTGGACTCGTCTAAGCATCGAAGGTGCTGAGATTCGCGAGTCAGTGAACAAACGCTACGCTCGCGGCTAAAGGATTAGCAAGAGCTATAAAATTGAATATGAAGGCAGCTTCTGCTTGCAGGAGTTGTTGTGTCTCGAGGGGATTGAAAGGGAACAAGGCAGAGCCGTGTTCCCTTTCGTATTTTTGGGGCTCGTACAAGCCTTTCTATTTCTTACTGCCTACATCAGCGCTGATCATATCGGACTCAGCCCATTTTCCATATTTGAAGAACGAGCCACCACGGATTTGAGGATGGCGTGTGCTAAGCGTTTTGTAAATCTGCTGGAACTCACTTGTTGACCAATAGTAGTTGTAGGCAGGGATGATTTTTTTAGTCGTACCGACTTCTTTAACCAAATCGGCGATCACACTGTCATAAACCCAATTCAACGAATAACCCCAGTCATCGTAATAGGCCATTGGACTAAAGAAATCCAAGTGCTGCGCCAATTTCTTAGCGCTTTGTCCACATTCGATAAATTCAGGTGGCAGAGTGTATGAGCCTAGGGGCACTGGTTGCACTGCTTGGATGGCCGCCTTCACGCGTCCCGTATAGTCCGCAACCTTTTGCATGCGGTATTCATTCCACTGAGTTCGCTTAGTTGAACTCTGGTTAAAGTTGATTGTGGCAGGATCGTAGCCATACAGTGCTTGGTAGTCAGCGCGAGTTTTATCACTCATATCCATATTCCAGTTATCAAAGCGCAACCAATCAATCGCGACCGAATCCACTTTATATATAGAGAGGAATTCACGGATGATAGAGATTTGATAATCCTGAACTTCGATGTTCATCGGATTTACAAAATACTCGGGGCTGTCCGGATTGCTACCTTGGTAAGACACAATCTGACCATTCACTAAAGCTTTCATCGCCCAGGTGGTATTTTTTCGAGCGGCTACTTGGTCGTGGAATTGGGGAATCCAAGCTTTAACTCTTATCCCACGCTTGGCAGATTCAGTGATGATGGTGCCAATCACATCGAAATTTTTGTAAACCGAAGCCACGGGAGCGATTTTGCTTGGATAGAAGACAGTTCCTGATTGAACATTTTCATCTTCGTCTTGTTTGATGGAAACGGAGACGATGTTGAAGTTGTTTCGTTTTGCCATATCTAAAAATCTGGTTACATCAGAAGCGTTTGCAAAGTTTGCGATCGTACGTACGACCAACTCGCGTTCATCGGTATAGCGGGCAGGATCTTGTGGTGATGGCGACGGCGAGGGAGTTACAGTCGGGGACGGTGTCACGGTAGGCGTCGGTGACGGAGTGACGGTTGGTGAAGGCGAGGGCGTCGGTGTCGGCGTAGTGGTTACGCCATCTTCAACGATTAAGTAGTCGATCATCACCCATTTCGTGTTCTTGGAAACAATGCGCAGAGTGTGAGATCCCTTTCTAAGGTTGGCGATCTCAAACATTTTGAAATTATATCGCTCAATGGAGCTACTGACGCTGATGGTTTTTCTAGAGACACCATCCACGATGAATTCCAGCTGTCCCCCATTGGGACCCTGCCATCCATAAACAGTTACGCCTGTGCCGTTGAATGTATACTGGCCATAGCCATTGCGATTGTGTGTGCCATGGGCGATTTTTTTATAAGCATCGTCGTCGGCGTAAGAGCCTATGCGACTCCAGGTCCAACCTCGATCAGAGTCATCGATTTGAATAGTTGCTGCATTTGCGATGTTCGCGAACGCCAATATGCTAAGGAATGATTTGATAATCATTTTTCCTCCCCTAGTGGTTATTATTGGCCACTATTTCGGAAGTGCTGAGGAAAAATGTAGGAAGTCTCAAGAGAGTTCGTTCACTGGATATACCTAGTGCAATTATCTCTGGAAACGTAGACATTCCCAGAGATAAAAAGTGAACAGAGTTTAGGGATTGAACACCTTTGCTTTTACCGCCAAGTACTTATCTGGAGATAACTTCGAGACTTCGTTAGATATTAACAAGGCATTAAAGTATCTGATCTTTTCCGAACTTCTAAGTGCGGGGTTCTGCTCTAAAGCTTCGCGGTAAAGAACTTCGTGAAGGATCATTATGCCTCTGTCGAATTGCTCCATTTTTTCCCATAGTCTCATCGAGATAAAATATCGGCTGTCTTCATCAAACAGGGGCTCATGTTGAATGGCCAATTGTTCTAAAGAACATCCGCGATCGATGAAACTCAGTCCCGTGTCATTGACAGGCAGTAAATCACCGTGAATAAGGATTGCCTCGGACCAAAAATTTAAAACTTTTTCGTGTAGACTTTGATGAAGTACGGGGTCGATTTTTTTCAATCGAGAGATGAAGTCTTCTGCGACCTCCATTCCCGTGTCACAAATCTCTCGGTTGTCCTTCATAATTTGACATTGACTGGGTCTCCAGTCGGGCAGAACGGGAAGTAAGCGATAGCGGATTATGGCCTCTGTTAGATCGTAAGATTTCACGTATTCATAGGCTTCTGATTCACCTCGAGGGCAGACCACGGCATTTCCGCCGTTGCCGAACTCGGTGGATCTAGCATGTGTAGTCACACTGATAAATAGAGCGGTGATTGCAAGGATGCTTTGTTTCATAGATTCTTCTCGTTTGCTGTTAGGCTTTGCGTGGCTGGTGTGATTTGGATGCAGACGTTGTAGACTTCAGTTTTTTCGCCTTCTTCTAAAATCTTAGAAAGATCCAATCTGAATTGTCGGGCCAATAATTTCGCTTTTTGTATTTGGCGCGGATTGGTTGGGATGATCAGAGATGTTATATCTCGTAGTTCCAGAGGGTCTTTTTCCAGCGACTTCAGAGACTGATTGATAAGTTGACGATGATAATTTTTAAGAGCTTCTGACGGTATGTCGTGCGTAGAGGTCAGATTCTGGTGAGTTGGAACTAACTTGCCATTTTCTTCTTTGGCCAGATTTGCCAATAAAAGTTTTTGAATGGATTTTGTAACGATGTCTTCGGTTACGCACAGTCGTCTTGCGATCCACTTGGGATCGCTTTGAAAATCAACAGTCTCCATTAAGTTAAGAATGGCATAGTGATGCCACTCTGGAAGAAACTGATAGGCTGTATCGGGAATTTCGTGGGTAAGCCTTTTAGATTTTCTATCCTGAAGTGATTTTCCAATTAGAAAATTTAATTTTTCAGTTTGCTCTGGTGACAGGTTGAACGTTGCAAGAATTCGATTCCTTACAATTTTTCCTGGCATAGCGTGACCAGCTAGCAGTGAGGACATTCGTGCCGGAGATGTCTTCAGGTCTCGCGCAAAAGCGCGCATTGAGTATTTTGGATTCTTGGATTTTTTGCTCTGAAGAATTTCGTGAAGGAACTTAGCGGTTTCAGAGTAAGGTCCGAGAGTACTAGTTTTTGCAGTCATGCGGTATCATTGACGAGGCCTTCGAAAGTCGTCAATGTCGAAGCATTGCGAAATTACAGGACTGTTTACTTTTGTTCCAGCGTGTTTAGTTTTTGATTTGAAAAAATGAACGATGATCTAACTGTTCTCCGTAAGAAAACAGTTAGATCATTCGACACGAACTAAAAGTCTACACCGACACCGACTGTGCCGTAGAAGCTCGATAGGCTGGCGCCGGATTCGTCTTCTTTGGTGAAGTCATACTTCTTGAGGCCGAAACCAAGCTCGCCGAAGAAGTTGTTCGTCCACAAGATTTTACCGTGGAAGTTCAATAGGAAGTCGTTACCCATTTTTGTTCCGCTGTCTGTGGAACCAAAGAATTGGATGTATTCCATATCCACGTATTTTGGATAATTCAGGAATGAAATCTTATTTAACCATTTATCGAAGGTCTTAGGCATTGAACGTGCCCAGAAAAGACCTGCGCCCATTTTGTTTGCGGATTGGCTGCCGACAGTCAGTGTTTCATAAGCGGCAATAGCACCCACAGTTTCATCGCGCTCCCAAAGACCTTGGGCAAAGCGATAACGAAGGTCTACTTCTGTGGAGTTCAGATTTACTTTTTCAGTTGTGCCATTTTCTTTTTGCGCACTCACATCTGCGAATGTTGTGAAGTATTTCGCAGAAACACCCCAGCGCTGTTTGGACAGATAATTATTCTGCCAGCCAAACACATCATTGAACCAATACTGCAAATGAAGCTCGCCGATAAATGTCGAGCCACCATTCGCAGTCGAAAGACCGCTTAGGCGCATACTCGCTTCGCCAGAACCTCCGCGATAGACTTCGATATAGGCCTTTTGTTGTTGGGCATTTTTATCAGATTCGCTTGCGCCTAAAAGCAGTTGCGGTTTGTTCAAAGCGTATTTTTGCTCTGTTGTGAACTTCCAAACGCGAAGATCTGATTCTTTGTTTTTTTCGTCGACAGGCAAGCCTTCGATTTTAGTTTCAGGGCTTACTTTCACAATGACTTGATCTTTGGAGTTGTAAGTTCCCTCTAATGCATTTTTGTGGAGGTAAATACGATCGGTTTGTTTCGGGAAGCTTGCGATCTCTAAAACGTAAGTGAATACGCCGCCGTATTTACCTTGGAAGTGCATACGCGGAGTTTTCAAAGGAATGTCGAGCTGCCACATATCCTTAGGTTCTGCGATTGATTTTTGGAATCCAAAAGCTTTCGTGACTGATCCGTACTCGATGCCCGGAAGAGTTTTGATGTCGCCGATAGGAGCTGGCAATTCACCTTTGAAAGTCACATGACCTTTTTGTTCGCTCTCGATGAAATCTTTAAAGTTAGGAGCGATAGGTTCAGACATGAATTCATAAGTCGCGCCTGATTTGATAGTTGCTAGGAAACCAACCGGTGCGCCAACCGCCACTTCGATGTCGTCTTTCAATTTCTTGCGTTCTTCATTCAAAGCGATGATGCGTGGTTGGGAATCACTTTTTGTATAATCCAAAGTGATGGAATCATCTTTGATTTCTACGCCATAGTTCTGGGTACACATTGCTGTGAAACCTTTGTCGATTTCAGAGCGTAAGCAGAAGCGAAAGTGACTGCCTGAAGTCCATTTAGGGGCTTTTTCGCCTTTAAGATCTGTGAACTTCCAGTCGCCTGACTTGTCGAGTGGGATTTTCCAAAGCTCTTTACCGTAAGAGTCGATAATTGAAAGATCACCCGTTGGGATGATCATTGTGTCCCAAGTGATATGCAGGGCTTTGTCTTCGATTGTTGCGCGCAATGAATCGTTGTTGAAGACGAAGTCAGCGATTTTTAGGGAACGACCCTTATCTGATTTTAAGTCGTAAGAAATAATCGGAGATTTGATTTTTACTGCAGGTTCTTCCACTGCAAAGAAAACTGGACGAGTGTAGTCGTCAGATTCTTTCGGAGTGGCTGTAGGTGATGGAGAGGGTGCCGGCGCGGGTGTCGCCGCTGTTGCTACAGGTGTTGCAGTAGGTGTTGTTTTCGCTGTTTTTTCTTTTGATTCTTTGGCTGCCGTTTGGGCAGAGGAATTTTGCGCGAAGGCAATCAACGCCATCGCGAACATGCTGCTTAAAACAAATTTCATTATACGTCCCGGTTAAGCTGTTTCTTAACATTATGGAAGACGCTTGGGGGACAGCGCAACACTCACTCCAAGGAACCAGACTGAGGGCGAATAGGTCCATTTTGGTGAATGAATTTGTACAATAATGAGAACTAGAATTTGCGAATAAGACCCACAACAATTCCTCGGATCTCAACCTGATCAGGGGAGAACCACATGGATTTCATTGTTGAATTGGAAGGTCTTAGCTCAACCTGCTTATCCGAGTTGCCACTGTCGGGGCGGGCGCGCACGTAAATGCGTTTTACGGTTGCCTCGTTGTCGACAGTCGCCACAACGATATCACCGTTGCCCGCAGACTTTTGCTCTTGAACCAGGATGATGTCTTCGTCAAAGATGCCGTCCTCGATCATGGAATCGCCTTGAACCTTCAAAGCAAAAGACTTTGCAGGGTTGCGAACCATGGAAGGTGGGACATCAACGAATTCATCGTGTTTGAAGTTTTCAATAGGTTGTCCCGCAGCCACTTTCCCAAGAAGGGGAAGGGACAGGATCTCGTCACGTGCCTGGAGGAGCTTAGTGCGATGAGATCCCGTCGTCGTCGAGACTTTTGCTTGCAAGTGATCCTGAACTGCCGAAGCAGAGTGAAGCACTTGGATGGCTCTCTTTTGGTTAACTGGGTTTGTGATGTACCCTTTAGTCGTTAATTGCTTCAGATAATTCTGAACCGAATTGAACGAGGCTAGACCAAAGTGATCCTTAATTTCTTGATATGACGGAGAAATACCTGAACTTAAGATGTGTGCCTCGATGTACTCGAGAACAGATTTTTCTTTAGGTGTCAGTGGTGGGAGGGGCAATTTCTTTGTCATACTTACATATGAACTTACAGTGTAAAAAATATGTAAGTCAAAAAGAAAATGGTCTAGTTTTTCTTTTCTACGGCGCGACAATACTAAACGAGAAAACCCCGTCAGCGAAGGCTGGCGGGGCTTTTAAAAGCGATATAAATGGCTCTATATGGAGGGCTGTTATTCGTTACGCGGGCACTCTTTTTTCGCAGTGTCGCATTTCGATTTTACCTCTGCTACCACGGGCTTAGCTTCAGACGCCACTTGGCGGACAACCACTTTAGGAGGTGAGTTTTGCGCATGACTCACGGGAGTCATTGAGCAGTTCTGGTAGAAGAGTATCACGATGGGATTGATTACCAACATCGCGACAAAACTAAAACCACCTTTATTAACCATACGATCCTCCTAAAACAACAACATGAGTGCTAAAAACTACACCTTTTACATTACGGACGATCGGCTATAAGACTTTAGTCGTTTAGTAGAGTTTCTCAGTTTGGATCAAAAAAAGGCATTTTCTCAACTTGAGAGAATTTAAAGACGTGGGATAATAGATAGAAATGATGAAGCCACTTCGTTACCTATTAGTAAGTATGATTTGTTCCTTCGCAGGGTTCTCCGCTGCACACGCGGAATTTACAAACCTTGATCAAACCTGCGTGAACGATCTTAAAAAATTCCCAGGTGCGTGGGATGACAAGCTTTTGCAACAAGCATGTGCCAAAGTGACTATGGATCCTCAATGCGTGAGCGTTGAAGGTCGTCCTATTTATCACTATGACAAAATTGCGAGTGAATCTGGCGCAAAACGTATCCTAGTGATCAGCTTGATTCACGGTGATGAAACTCACGCGGGAACAGTGGGTCGCTATTGGATGGAACGCTTGGAAAGTATCGCTCCAAGAAATTCCTGGAGAGTCGTTCCAGTTCTAAATCCCGATGGTGTGAAATATAAAACTCGCACGAACGCGAACAAAATTGACGTGAACAGAAACTTCCCCACAAAAGATTGGGATGTGGGCGCTCTGGATGCTTGGAAGAAATCGACAAAGGAAAATCCGCGTCGCTTCCCAGGTAAAGAGGGCGGCAGTGAGCCTGAAACTAAATGTGCGGTTCATCACATTGATGATTTCAAGCCGGATTTCATCGTTTCTGTGCACACTCCTCTGAAAGTTTTAGATTTTGACGGTCCAAAATTTTCTCCGCCACCGAAGTTTGATTATCTTCCGTGGAAAAGTCTGGGGAATTATCCGGGCAGTTTAGGTCGCTACATGTGGATGGAAAGAAGCACTCCAGTATTGACGATGGAGCTGAAAGAAAATCTTCCACCGAACCTGGCGCCGTTTGAAAAGTTGCAAGATATCATTGGTACGCTAGTGAAATTGGATGCCGCAAGAAAAGCAGCCAATACATCTTCAGCGAATTCGGCGAGCAAGTATTTGCCTCTGGCATTTGAGACGAAATAGTTTTTTAGAGTGAAAATCAAAAAGAAAAAGGCTCTTGTTTCCAAGAGCCTTTTTTATTTTTAAATCGATAAGATTTTAGTGAACGTTTTGATTTTGCAGATAGTGATTGATCTCAACCAAGCGGTCTTGATGGCTCACCACCGAATCCTGGATTTCCATCAGTCTTAACATCAAATTGTCCTTCGCCAACTTGATCGCAAGATAGATATCTTCATGGACACCCTCGGCTTCTACCTTCGCGTCGCCTTCGGTCAGAACAATCGCTATACGATAGAGTTTGCTCAGATCGCGACGGTTAAATTCCTTGCCCTCCGCCTCATATTGGAGCGCGAGCTTCTTCGGATTTCTGGCCACAACAGTGACCACCGTCTCAGGAGTTACGAAGCCGTCGAACTCTGCTATCTGCTGATAGATGAACGACTTAACCTCTGGGTTTTCCTCAATAAGTTGAATGGTGGGGTTTGGAAGGTTCGTCATAGGCGGGCCTCCTTTTCCTTAATCTTAGTTTAACAATGAGGCTTAGATTTGTCTGGTCAAGTTAGGGTCGGCATGAAAAATAATTTGAAAACCAATAGGTTTGATTTAGAATCGCGAACCTAGACTATGGACGTGTGTCATTCTGAGATGGAAGTAAAAATCGAAACATTATCAAATACCGGAATTGAATTTAAGCTAGATCCTTCATGGAACAAGAAACTTCAAGGGGAGTTCGAAAAAGACTCCATGAAAAATCTGAAGATTTTTTTGCAGAAGGAAAGCAAAGCGGGCAAGACGATTTACCCTCGTGGTGACGAGTACTTTGCGGCGCTGAATTTGACACCACTTGATAAAGTGAAAGTTGTCATCGTAGGACAAGATCCCTATCACGGCCCAGGGCAAGCACATGGTTTGTGCTTTTCCGTTCGTGAGGGAGTGCGCTTTCCACCATCATTGTTGAATATCTTTAAAGAATTGAAAACGGACGTCGGTGTCGAGATTCCAAAAAGCGGCAGTTTGACCAAGTGGGCAGAGCATGGAGTGCTTTTACTCAATGCTGTTTTGACGGTTGAAGACGGCAAGGCTGCTGCGCATGCTGGCAAAGGCTGGGAAGAATTCACGGACAAGATCATCCATGTTCTGAACGAAGAAAAAGAGAACATCGTGTTTGTATTGTGGGGCTCTTATGCGCAGAAGAAAGGCGCATTTATTGACCGCAAAAAACACTGTGTGATTGAGTCGGTGCATCCGTCGCCATTGTCGGCACATCGCGGCTTTTTTGGAACGAAACCATTCTCAAAAGCCAACGCCTATCTGAAGGCAAACGGCAAAGACCCTGTGGACTGGAGCCTTTAGGGGATGTAGACTGGTCTCCTTGAAATTAGTTAAGGAGACCTTTATGAAATCCCTACTTGCTCTATTGATCGCTGTCGCTGCTTTTCAACCTGCATTTGCTACTACAACTGAAGAAGTAAAAGCAAAAACTGCTGATGCTGCTAATTCCGCAGCGAACTACACTAAAGAACAAAAAGACGCTTTCCAAAAAGATATGGAAGCGAAACTTGCTGAGATGAAAAAAGAAATCGCTGAACTTAAAAAAGCAGCGGCTGATAAATCTGGCGAAGCTAAAAAAGAAATGAACGAACAAATTTCCACTCTTGAGAAAAAACAAGATGGAATGTCTAAAGACCTAGCACAACTTAAGAAAAGTTCTGGTAAAGCTTGGGGCCACATGAAAGATGGCATGAGCAAAGCTTGGGACTCTATCTCTGATTCTTATAAAAAAGCTAAATCTGAATACACAGAGAAAAACTAATCTCTGATGAAGTCCCACAGCACACTTACTTTTTCGAATGAACTTCCTCCAGCCAAAAAGCTGGGGGAAGAATTGCTTTTGATCTATGACCAGATTCTGGCACAAAAATCTTCTGCATTTAAAAAATGGTCCAAGCAAATTCCTTTAAAGTATGCGGTGAAGGCGGGCGAACAGCTTAAAGACATCGAACAGTTTCCTCGGCACATCAAAGCGATCACCAAATTAACGGAACAAACCTCCGTAAAAAAATTGACGATCGTGGTTGTGGGTGGTGGCAGCGTTGGTGACTTTGGTGGTTTTGTTGCAAGTATTCTTAAGCGCGGCGTTCGCTTGATTCATATTCCAAGCACTTGGTTAGCAGCGATCGACTCGGCTCATGGTGGTAAGACCGCTTTGAATGTCGGTGGCGCTAAAAATCAAATTGGAACTTTCTATCCTGCTCAAGAAATCATGATGGTTCGTTCAGTCCTAATGTCGCAGCCTGAAGGCCGTGCTTATGAGGGCTTCGGCGAGCTGGTTAAGATTGCTTTGATCGAGGGTGGAAAACTTTGGAACTCTTTAGCTAAAGAGCGCCAAGTGAATTCTAAAATTTTGTGGAAGCACTTGGAGTCCGCGGTAAAGGCAAAATACAAAGTCGTCGCGAAAGATCCCGAAGAGAAAAAAGGCATCCGTCATGTTCTGAACTTGGGTCACACAGTGGGCCATGTTTTAGAAAGCTATTACGAATTGCCGCATGGAATTGCTATTAACTACGGTTTGGATTTTGCCTTGCGCTTTGGCGTGCAGAAAAAAATCATGAAGCCTTCCGAGGCTGAAAAAATCTTTTCAGAACCAGTGATGGGCTATTTGATGTCACCTTTGCGTGATGATTTGATTTCGATCAAAAGCCACGATCTTAAAGAATACCGTCGCTTGTTACTGAACGATAAAAAGAAAACCAAGGCCGAGACCTTGCGTTTCGTATTTGTGGCGAAACCGGGTAAAACCGTGATCCAAGAAGTCAGCGTCGATGACCTGTTGATTGAACTGTGTCGTCAACGTGAAGAGGAGCTGCATGGCTGAGTTTCGCTTTCAAGGCAGCATTCCTAGTTCAAAATCAGTTTTCAATCGTGCTTTGATTGTAAAAAGCTATTTTCCGGTTTTGGATTTACACGGCTTTGCGGGATGTGATGACGTTCGCTTTATGCGTGAAGGTCTTAAGAACATCAAAGAACGCAGTCGTATTGATTGCGGTGAGGGTGGGACGACTTTTCGTTTCATGGCCTTGCGTGCTTCGCGTGTTCGCGGAATGCATGTTTTGAAGGGCACACCTCGTTTGATGGCTCGCCCGCAAAAGGGCTTGATCGATTTACTTAATCAGTTGGGCGTGCAAGCTCAAATCAAAAAAAATGAAATGCATATTGTGAGCGAAGGTTGGAAGAAACCAAAAGGTGTCTCCATCAAAGTCGATACCACAGAGTCTTCACAATATGCTTCAGCGTTGATTTTAAATTCGTGGCTTTTAAGTTCAGACTTGGAGTTTGAACTGGTGGGCAGCAAGGTTTCGGAAAGTTACTTTCTGTTGACCTTGGATATGCTTAAAAAAATGGGTCTGCGAATTAAGCAGACTCCTAAAGGCTATTTAGTTCCGGCAGAGCAACGCCTGGAAAAACTATCGTACGAAGTTGAAGCCGACATGAGTTCGATGTTCACGATGGCGGCAGCGGGTGCTTTGGCAGGGACTTCTATTATTGAAAACTTCCCCGAAGTAACGGAACAACCAGACAAGGTCTTTGTCGATATCTTTAAAAAAATGGGTGTCGGTGTTGAACTTGACGGAAAAGTTCTAACGATCAAAAAGCCCGGTCATCTTAAAGCCGTTGATTGGAACTTGTTCCAATGTCCTGATCTTTTCCCAGTATTAGCAGTGGTGTGCAGTTTCGCGGATGGAGTTTCTAAACTTCACGGGGCGCCTCACTTGGTGGCAAAGGAATCTAATCGCATCGCTAAAGTGGCGGATCTGTTTAACCTGTTGGGGATCAAGCACGAAGTTTTGGAAGACGGCATGATCATTCACGGAAACTCCCAACAGCCGCGTAAAAACGGAATTGTTTTTAATCCTGACGAAGATCACCGCATGGTCATGGCAGCAACTTTGATGCGACTGATGGGTCACGGAATTCGCATCGAGCATTCTGAAGCCATTAATAAAAGCTTTCCAGAGTTTTGGGATATGATCGGAATCAAACCATGATCACACTTATTATCGGTCATCGTGGCACAGGAAAAACTGAATTGGTGAAGCGCATGCAAATCACCATGCAGAACCCTGAGGTCGCGTATTTAGACCTTGATGATGAGATCGAAAAACGCATCGGTAAAACTATCAGAGAACTTTTCATGGAGCACGGGGAGCAATACTTCCGCGACATGGAAAGACAAATGTTCTTAGAGGTTTT
This sequence comes from Bdellovibrio sp. HCB209, assembly GCF_047306065.1. Lineage (GTDB taxonomy): Bacteria > Bdellovibrionota > Bdellovibrionia > Bdellovibrionales > Bdellovibrionaceae > Bdellovibrio. Next base: position 3,497,780 of record NZ_CP178618.1, on the reverse strand, counting down.
GCAAAAACCCTACAAAGATATTTTCTTGGTTTTAGGTGCAGGTTTCGATGTCACCATTATTCCTCCCGAACATCACGTCGTGTGGGTAAAACGTCATACGGATTTAGATGGAAGAATTTTTTTAGATCGCCCTCGCTTAAATCCCGACATCGGGCCTTTGCAAGAGTTCATTAAACGTGCAAGTCCACGTGAAGTTCGTTATCTAGCTGCCGCTGATGAAGTGTACTTGATGCCTGAAGGTATTTTTGAGCATCATCACCAGGTGCTCAGTCTTGAACGACAACTGCTGTCGCATCAGTTGCGCAATATTGGCGGCGGAATCACTGTCATTGCCTCTGTGTTTGAAAAGCCAAGCCGTTTGCAATTGTTCAAAGATCGTTATGCAGGTCGCGGAATTCAATTTTTTGAATTGCGTGATGATTTCCTAACGGATGAGCAGACTTTGCAATTCATGCAAGAGTTCTCGGAAGACAAATTTATTTTCTCATTCCGTGCAGCTAAAGATCGCACGGAGTGGTGGAGTTCTGCCCAAGCTCAGCAGATTCTTGAAAAGGTCAGCTGGATTGATTGGCCTTTAGAGCTGGGGATTCCGACAGAAGTGTTGGAACGAATTCCAAAAGAAAAAATTATTCTATCGGCTCACGAAAGTGCGCATTTCTTGGATTTGCAAAAACTTGAATCCGAAGTGGGGCATTTGAAATTTGCTCCACTGATTGAAAACTTCAACGATTTGTCTCGTCTGCATCTTTGGCAGAGACAACAAGATGATTCTCGCAGCTTTTTGCCACGTTCAAATGATGGGCGTTGGAATTGGTACCGCCAATTGCAAAAAGGTCAGCAGATGATCAACTTCTGGCGCGAGGGTGAAGGCAGCGCAGGCGATCAGCCAAGTCTGTTCCAATGGATGATGACCCCAGATAAGCCCGCACATTTCGCGGCAGTTCTGGGTGATCCAGTGGCCCACAGCTTTACTCCGGTTGAACATTCGGATTTCTTTGTACAAAGAAAGTTACCAGTGTTTGCGATTCGTATCGCTCGTGATGAATTTGCAGAGGCCATGCCGGTCTTGCAAGAACTGGGATTGCAGTATGCCGCAGTAACGGCTCCTCACAAGGAGCCTGCAGCAAACTGGATCAAGCATACAAATCTAAAAGCCGTGAACACTTTGTACTTTGATAAAAAGTCCGGCCAATGGCTGGGAACTTCAACGGACGAAATTGGCTTTGTTGAATTGATCGAAGGCGTGGGAATGCTAGCTCCGTTACAGAAAGAAATTTTTGTCTGGGGTGGTGGCGGTACGTTGCCAATGATTGAAAAAGTTCTGCCTCATGCGAGTTATTTTTCATCGCGCACGGGCGAGCCGCGTGAGGGATCAGAAGTCGCAAAGGATCTTCAACCCAAAGTTATCATCTGGGCAGCTCCAAGAGTCGATGGCTCCTTCATGCCGCCGTCTGAGTGGCGTCCGGCGATGGTTTTTGATTTAAACTACAAAGAAGACTCTGTCGGTAAAGAATACGCGCAGGCCGTAGGTTGCAATTACGAGTCGGGTTTGAAAATGTTTGTGGCGCAAGCCCAACAGCAAAGAGCGTTCTGGAAAGAGTGTGAGGAAAAAGCATGAGTTCAGCGAATCAATTTGGATCTCGTTTTACGATGTCATCATTTGGTGAAAGCCACGGAACGGCCTTGGGAGTTTTGATTGATGGCTGTCCTGCAGGAGTTCACTTTGACCCGAAAGTACTAGAGCATGAACTTGAAAGACGTCGTCCTGGACATCATGGTTCAGGACAAATTGTTTCCGGTCGTCAAGAAACTGACGTGCCCGAAGTTTTAAGCGGTGTCTTTGATGGTAAAACATTGGGAACTCCGATCGCGATTATCGTGCGCAATCAGGATGCTCGCTCTCAAGATTATTCTAAAATTCAAAACTCACCTCGTGCAGGTCACGCGGATGATGTGTGGAAAAATAAATTCGGTCATAGCGATCATCGTGGTGGCGGCAGATCCTCTGGACGCGAGACAGTTTCTCGTGTGATGGCGGGGGCTGTTGCGAAAATGTATATGGGCGAAGTCAGTGCTCGCACCAAAGTGATTGGCTACGCTTCGCAAATTGGTCCCATCGCTTTACCTGCTGAAGACCGTAAAAATGTGACGAACGTAGATGTTGATTCATTCCAAGCGCGCTTTCCATCTAAAGAAGATCAAAAGGTCGCGGAGCTTTTAAAGAAAGCTCAGGAAAGTGGCGACAGCTATGGTGGTATTGCCGAAATCTTGATTGAGGCTCCACCAGCGGCATTGGGTCAGCCCGTATTTCACAAGTTGAAATCGGATCTGGCTCAGGCCTTTATGAGTGTTGGTGCTGCGAATGGATTTGAGCTTGGTTTGGGTTTTGATTCCACGGAAGTTCAGGGCACTCAGTTCCACCAAGGCTCTCAAGATGTCTATGGTGGCATCCGTGGTGGTATTTCCACTGGCGAAAATATTTTATTAAGAGTTTCTTTTAAACCGACAAGTTCGATTTTAGATGTAGCTAAAAAGGGCCGTCATGATCCTTGTATCGTGACTCGCGCTATTCCAGTGCTGGAGGCCATGACATGGCTGGTATTGGCAGACCACTCTCTGTGGGCTAAAACGGACAAACTGTAAAATTCCTCGGAGGAAAAATGGTTTCTGATATCTTCACACCAGAATGGTGGACAGAAGTTCCTGGCTTTGATTTTAAAGATATTACTTATCACCGCGCTAAAAATCAGGGCACAGTTCGTATCGCTTTCAATCGTCCTGAAGTTCGCAATGCTTTCCGTCCACAAACAGTGGATGAACTTTACATCGCTCTTGAGCATGCACGTACAACTCCAGATGTCGGCGTTGTTCTGATCACAGGTAACGGTCCTTCCCCTAAAGACGCGGGCTGGGCATTCTGCTCAGGTGGGGATCAACGTATCCGTGGCAAAGACGGCTACAAATACGAAGACAAAGAAGCTTCTGGTAAAGCCGACTTGGCTCGCCTAGGTCGCCTGCATATCCTTGAAGTTCAACGTTTGATTCGCTTCATGCCTAAAATCGTTGTTGCCGTTGTTCCAGGTTGGGCAGTGGGTGGTGGGCACTCGTTGCACGTGGTTTGTGATCTGACTTTGGCAAGTAAAGAACACGCGATCTTCAAACAAACAGATCCAGACGTAGCAAGCTTCGACAGCGGTTACGGTTCTGCGTACTTGGCTCGTATGGTGGGTCAAAAACGTGCTCGCGAGATTTTCTTCTTGGGTCGTAATTACTCTGCACAAGAAGCTTTCGAGATGGGCATGGTGAACGCCGTGATTCCGCATAAAGATCTTGAGAAAGTGGCGTTGGAATGGGCTGCTGAGATGAACTCAAAAAGTCCAACAGCGATGCGCATGTTGAAGTTCGGCTTCAATATGATCGACGATGGTTTGGTAGGGCAGCAGCTTTTTGCGGGCGAGGCAACCAGACTGGCTTACGGTACTGAAGAGGCGGTCGAAGGCCGTGGATCTTTCGTCGAGAAACGCGACAGAGACTTCTCTAAGTTCCCTTGGCACTACTAAAAATAGACCCGATAAAATACAGGTCCAATTAAGTACAAATTATTATTTAGTGGGAGGAGAATAGAGCCATGAAACGGCGTTATCTCCTCCTTTTTTTTACAGCGCTTCTTCTCTCGGGTTGTCCGACTCGGGAACAGCCTAAAATTCCACCGCCAAAACCACCTGAGCCTCAGACTCAAACGCAGGATGTGAGCCTCACATTACGCCAATTAGACCGCTTGGGAGGCATGGCTCCGCTGATTGGGCCGACTCCATATTTCTTAGAGATGCTCGCATAGAAAAAACTGCCGTATCGGCATTTTAAAGGCGCTGCGGTTTGACCCCGCAGCTTAAATTAGTTACCACATTCCCATGACAAATATCTCTACAACTCTCGTGAAATCCCCGAAGGCTCTTCCACCGTCTGATCAACTTGGTTTTGGTCAGTACTTCACAGACCACATGTTTGTGGCTAAGTACGCTGAAGGTAAAGGTTGGTATGAGGCTTCGATCGTTCCCTACGGTCCTATTTCTGTAGACCCAGGTGCATCGGTATTTCACTACGGCCAAGCTTTGTTCGAAGGTATGAAGGCTTTCCGTCAACAAGACGGCAAAGTTGTTTTCTTCCGCCCAGAGTTTAATTACCACCGTTTGGCAGAGGGTGCTGAGCGTATGTGTTTGCAAGCGCCTCCTATGGAGCTTTTCATGCAAGGTTTGCATGAGCTTACTAAAGTGGATGAGCGTTGGGTTCCGCGTGAGCCGAATACATCTTTGTACATCCGTCCTACATTGATCGGTACGGAAGCGTTCTTGGGCGTTCGCCCTTCTCGTGAAACGACGTTCTTGATCTTGTTGTCTCCAGCGGGTTCTTATTTCGCTGAAGGCGCAAAACCAGTGAAAATCTGGACAGAGGAAAAATACCTTCGCGCGGCTCCAGGTGGCTTGGGTGCGGTTAAGGCCGGTGCGAACTATGCATCCAGCCTAAAAGCGGCGTTGGAAGCGAAACAAAAGGGCTACGCTCAAGTTTTGTGGCTTGATGTGGAGCGCCTAGGGATCGAAGAAGTCGGCACAATGAACGTGTTCTTCGTCTTCAATAACGAAATCGTTACTCCAGCACTGAACGGCAGTATTTTGTCGGGCGGTACTCGCGATGCGATCATCCAAGTTCTTAAGAAGAAAAATCTCCCAATCGTGGAAAGACGTATCACGATCGTTGAAGTGATCGAGCGTTTGGCAAAAGGCGAGTTGAAGGAAGCGTTCGGTACAGGAACTGCGGCTGTGATCTCTCCAATCGGCGTGATCCACTACAATGAAAAGGACTGGGCGATCAACAACAACGAAACAGGTCCATTAAGCAACGAGCTTTATAAGGAAATCACAGGCATCCAAAGCGGTGCCATCAAAGATTCCATGGGCTGGATCACTCCACTGACATAGGTAAAAACAAGAAAGGCTGAGATCACTCTCAGCCTTTTGTTTTTTAAGCGGACTTTTTGTGAGCGACCTCACCGTATTTGTGATCGATGCCCATAATATGCGCCGTCAGCCACGTTTTCAAAAATTGAAAGAACTCCGGAGTTAAGTGTCCGGTCTTTTCAAATTCAGCCGCGTGTCCCGTAAAGCGCTCTAGCAAATCTTTGTGAATTTTTTTGTGAACAGAGGCTTGCGGGTAATCCAAAGTATCAAAGAATCTTTCCTCGTGCTGAAAGTGGGTCACAGTCCAAGAACCCAACTCTTTCACCAAAGGTCCCAATTCTGCTTTGCCAGCTTTCGCTTCATAGCGGTCGTGCAGGCGATTCATGATTTCGATTAATTTTTTGTGTTCGTTATCCATGGCATCTACGTGAGTCGTCAGACGCTCTTGATCCCATTTAAAGAAGTTCTCAGACATAGTGTCCCCCACTGCAAGTTATCCATTTACCTTGTCGGAGTTGAGCGGGAACACTTCATACTCATTTAGAATTTTTGAAGTCTGGGATTGCTGTATGTGAGGATTACATACAAAAAAGGCTGAGTATCACTCAGCCTCTTGATGAATTATGAGAATTTTAAAGAATTGCGTTTTCTGCGAAGGGCGGCTGGCCCGTGATGCACTTGATGTACTTCGGATTGATTACGACATTCTTTTTGCCGTTGAACCAGCGAAGCTCCACGCGCTCTTTCGTTTCGATGTGGGTGTAAGTCGCATGATCGCCATACATCAAATCTTGAGGCGTGCGCAGATCTTCATAAGACTTTACTACGAGCATGATCTCTTTGTTATCAAGATCACCCACGACCATGTGACCAGAAAGATCATCCACGATCTGACCTTTTTGTTGGCCATCGGTTAACATTGCATCGAATGTTTTTTCTAATTTTGCGAAGTCTTGGGAGTTATGAACAACCCAACCATGAGCTTGATAGTCTTCAGCAGATGGGCAGAATTCACTGGCAAGAGTTGTAGAGCCAGCAGCAAACGTCAAAATCAAAGCAATCCATTTCATCGGAAACTCCTTGGTATGGTTGCTGACTACTTTTCAACGAACTGAGGTCGGAGTCAAATTTTAGCCGAGACTGAAAACAAAATAAAAAGGCGTCCCGCTGGAACGCCTTTCTAGTAAGCTTTTGCTGTGCAGTGACTATTTAACAGTCCCTTTGTAGATGTAAGCAATGCCACCCGTCAGAGTGATGTACTCAACGTGTGAGAACTTGCCTGTTTCCTTCATCAAATCCAAAAAGCCTTCACGGCAAGGGAACGCAGCCGAAGACTTTTGCAAGTATTCGTAAGCGTCTTTTTGACCTGTTACCAAGCCACCGATTTTTGGAAGAATGTTTTGAGAATAGAAATTGTAAAGAGCGCCGAACACCGGGATGTTCACTTGGCCGAACTCAAGGATCATCACTTTGCCGCCAGATTTCGTTACGCGAGCCATTTCGCTCAAACCCTTTACCGGGTTGCCAACGTTACGAATACCGAAAGAGATCGAAGAGATATCGAAAGAGTCATCAGCGTAGTTAAGATCAGTAACGTCCGCTTGTTCAAACTTGATATCCAAACCTTTGTCAGCAGCTTTACCTGGAGCTGGGATCAACATCTCAGCGCAGAAATCAGTGCCAGTTACTTGGCCTGCAGAGCCCACAGTTTGTTTGAATTCAATCGCAAGGTCACCAGTACCTGTTGCGCAATCAAGAACTCTGTCGCCCAATTTAGCGCCAGAATACTTAACTAGTTTTTTTCTCCACAAGTGGTGAACACCCATGGAAAGCACATTGTTGCCCTTGTCATAGTTCGCAGCAACTTTAGAGAACATGCTACGGATGATTTCAGGATTTGGAGAGTGTTTTTGATTCTCAGTGTGCATGAACTGTTACCTTGTGAAGAGGACGATCAATAGCCGTCAGGATTTTATCTAGTTTTCTCATCATCACTTCGAAGTCATTCAAAGTCAGAGCTTGCATGCCATCAGAAAGTGCTTCTGATGGACGAGGATGAACTTCCACGATGATACCGTCGGCGCCCACAGCAGCAGCTGCGTAAGCTAGATCAGGAACCAACGCGCGGATACCCACTGCATGAGAAGGGTCCACGATCACTGGAAGGTGAGTGTTTTTCTTGGCGAAAGCCACAGCATTCAAATCCAAAGTGTTGCGAGTCGCAGTTTCAAAAGTACGGATACCACGTTCGCAAAGGATAACGTTGTTGTTACCAGCTTTAACCACGTATTCAGAAGCTTTGATCCATTCTTCGATGTAAGCAGCCAAACCGCGTTTCAACAACACAGGCTTTTTCTGGCGGCCCAACTCTTTCAAAAGTTCGTAGTTCTGCATAGAGCGAGAACCTACTTGGAAGCACTCAACAAGATCATAAACTTCTTCGATTTGACGGATGTCAGTGACTTCCGAAACCAAGCTCATGTTCAACTGTTTACAAACGTCTTTCACGATGTCGAAAGAAGAAGTACCCAATCCTTGGAAGGCAGTTGGGGATGTACGCATTTTCCAGATGCCGCCTCTTAGGAGGTGCGCACCAGAAGCCTTAACGCCTGAGGCAGTTTCAAGGAATTGTGCGTGACTCTCGATAGAGCACGGACCGGCGATAACGGTAAATTCAGGGCCCCCAATGTCGAACCCGCCAACATTGACGATTTGGGTTGAGGGACTTGTTTGCATAGTTTGCGTTTCCATATTACGAACTCTCACTGTGGATCGCAAACATAGCATATCGCCTCTAGGCATTACAAACTTTTTGGACTCGGGGGCCCTCTTGCGCCATAAGGGCCAATGGATCCTTATCGAGGGTCCTTTTAGCCCTGTAAAAACTCCCAATAGTACTGAGATTTCAGTATTTTGCCCCGATTTCTATGAGCAGGAGTCACACCCTATTTGGTGGGGGACTCAGCAAAACACTTTGAGCACCCAACAATTACGCTCGCTACTTGAAAACTATATGACCGGAAACCCGCGTCCTGACGGGCCCCTAAGTAAGGCCCAGTGGCAGGAACCGGCAGAGTCCGATTTCCAAAAAGACCTCGAAGTTATTCAAGGCAAGATCAACGCAAACACAATTCAAAAAGCCGTTCCGGTTATCTTCGCGCGCTCACAACAAACCGTGACCGCAGCGGAACGCGCGCAGTTGATTCTGACTTTGATGGATGCTCCAGAAACTTTGTATGTTTTTGGTTTTTGGCAAAATGGCGAAGGCATCTTAGGTGCCACTCCCGAAACTTTGTTCGATTACGACCAAGGCATTTTGAAAACGATGGCTTTGGCGGGGACGTGCCCTAAGAGCGATAAAACGGAACGCCAGTCTTTGCTTCTTGATGAAAAAGAAATGCAGGAGCATCATCTGGTGGTTGAGGATTTGACTCAACGACTGGGGCGCTGGGGAGCTGTGCAAAGTCACGGTCCGATGATTTTGGAACTGCCAACTTTGTATCACCTGAAAACAGATTTCCAAGTTCGTTGCCAAGCCAAGCCTGATTTCCGCGAGTTGGTGATGGATCTGCATCCGACACCGGCTTTGGGAGTGGCTCCGCGTTCGGCGGGCTACAAATGGTTGCAAGAGCTTCCAGGACAAGAGGGGCGCCAACGTTATGGAGCTCCGATTGCCTTCATGGGACAAGAGGAGGCTCTGTGTCTTGTGGCGATTCGGAATTTGCAGTGGAATCAGAACGAATCTATGATCGGATCTGGTTGCGGCGTGGTCGCAGCCAGCGAGTTCACAAGAGAGTGGCGGGAGCTCTTTCAAAAACGCCTGTCAGTAAGAAAGATTTTGGGGCTTAACGTATGACAAACATGGAATTGGCGGCAAAAGTAATTCAGGAGTTGGTGGATACCGGCGTTCGTGAATTCATTCTCTGTGCTGGTGCCCGCAACAGTCCCTTGGTTCACATCTTAGATGAATGCAAAGATCTTAAAGTCTATTCGTTTTTCGAAGAGCGCTCAGCTGCGTTTTTCGCCTTAGGCAGAATCGCGGGTTATCGTCGTCCGGTTGCGATCTTTACAACTTCAGGCACAGCGGTTGCTGAGCTTTTACCCGCGGCGGTTGAGGGGACTTACTCTTCATTGCCATTGATTATGATCACGGCAGATCGTCCGAAACGTTACCGTGGTTCAGGGGCTCCGCAGGCGATTGAGCAAGTTGGTATTTTCTCTTACTACAACGAAGTGGCGTTGGATATTGATGCCGAAAATTCGCATCTGTCCTTCAAGAGCTTGTCTTGGAAAAAACCAGTTCACGTGAATGTTTCTTTCGAAGAGCCATTGATCGATGGACCGATTCCGCAAATCAGAGTTCCAGCTTCTTCAGAGCGCACAAAACTTCCAGGTCAATTGCCGATGGGTATGTTGAAGCAGTTGGAAGATTTCTTAAACACTCACAAGCCGATGGTGATCGTTGGTATCTTGCCAGAAAAAGCTTACGGCACTGTTTTAGAATTTTTGAAACAGTACAAAGCTCCGGTGTATGCAGAGGGGATTTCCAGTCTGCGCGGTCATCCTGACTTAAGGGACATCCAAATTCGCTCGGGCGAACAGATGGTTCATCGTATTTTAAAATCAGGTGCTTGTGACTCCATTTTGCGTATCGGTGGTATCCCCACAGCACGTATCTGGCGTGATCTCGAAGATCGTTACAAAGATCTTCCGGTATTCTCTGTGGGCTTCAATCACTTCACAGGATTGAGCCGCGAGGTAAGTCATTGCTCGTCGTTAGACCTGCTTAGCCAAGTCGAATTTTCCTCGGTGCACAGAGAGAACTATCAAATCACTCTCGAAGATGAAACTCGCACTCAACAAATCAAGGCTTTGCTCGAGAAATATCCCAAATCAGAACAAGGTATGATTCACGCTGTTTCTAAATTCATGAAGGGCCATGGAGTCTATTTAGGGAATTCCTTGCCAATTCGTGAATGGGATTCTTGTGCAGATCTTGACAGCCTTCCAGTGCGTGTTGCTGCCAATCGTGGAGCAAATGGTATAGATGGCCAGCTCTCGACGTTTTTAGGCTGGGCTCACACGGAAATCCCAAGCTGGTGTCTGGTTGGGGATTTAACAGCGATGTATGATCTATCGGCACTTTGGGCAACTTCGCAACTAGACGCTCGTAAACTCCGAATTGTTGTCATAAACAATGGGGGAGGCCAAATCTTCTCGCGTATGTTCAAGAAAGAGATATTCGTAAATAAGCACAATATTTCATTCGAATCTTGGGCAAAAATGTGGAATTGGTCGTACCAGAAGTGGCATAATGTTCCTACGAGTTTAGAATTGGACGATCATCAAGTGATTGAGATGGTCCCGGATGGGGAGCAAACCCAGCAGTTTTGGAAGGATTTAGAAGCGCTTTGGAAAGAGTAAACCTTTTTCTCTTACACGGATTTTTGGGGAGACCCTCGGACTGGGAAGCAGTGAAAGCATCACTGCCTCCAGTAAAGAATCTGCGCATCTATACTCCTGACTACTTCAAAGAAGACGAACTCAACTCCGTTCACAGCTTCGAACAATGGGCAGAAAATTTTAATGACTGGGTTCACGACGAAACCAAAGGTATCGGCCGAAATATTTTGGTTGGTTATTCTTTGGGTGGTCGTTTGGCTTTGCAGGCTTTAGCTCAAGACCCCACTCAGTGGGTGCGTGCCCTTTTGATTTCTACCAATCCTGGTTTTGATGATACTTTCCGTAATTTTGATCCAAGCTCTGAGGCTCGTCGTCAGCGTTGGCTGAATGATTCCTATTGGGCGGAGGAGTTCCTAAAAGCTCCTTGGGACATGGTTATGCGCAATTGGAATGCGCAGCCTGTGTTCGGCGGCGGCAGTGAGCCTGTGCGCCTGGAGAAAGACTACAGCCGCGAGTTTTTAAGCCTCGCCCTGACTCGTTGGTCGTTGGCGGAGCAACAGAACATGCGCAATGTCTTAAGTGCTCTTCAGAAAAAAGTAATGTGGTTGGTTGGAGAAAAAGACGAAAAATTCGTGAAGATGTCACAGGGTTTGAGTCATGAAATCGGAATGAATTTTGATGTCGCTCCCGATGCTTCCCATCGAGTGCTTTTTGATCGTCCACGTGAAGTGGCCGAGAGAATCAAGCAGATTCTCTCACAGCTTGCTTGAGCTTGCCTTAATCCACGGTAAATAAGTTTGCACGTTCATAAATAGTGAATGCTCTTTGCAGAAATCGTACACCGATTTTTTCGGAACGTACCAAGTCACGGCTGAAGTGACTCCCACCAGATAGTATTTCCCACTGACCTTTAGGAACGCAGGACCACCGGAGTCGCCATAACAAATACCACGGCCGTCTTTTTGACTGACGACGAAGGTTTTTTTATTAGACGTTAAATTTTGAATCTTAATTGCGACCTTGCGAAGGCGGCCATAGCCACTGTCTGCCACGGAAGTTGTCGGTTTTCCAGTCACGCGACCAAATCCCACAGCCAAGATTTCTGCATTTATTTTTGCCGCAACTTGGGCAGTCGCGAGAGGTGCCGGAGAGAATCCCAATGGCAAAGAACCAGAAAATCTAATTAGAGCGATATCATTTCTTTCAGCCACAGAATTGGAATTGTGCTTAGAGTGTTTGATCGCGCCCTGGCTGTAGCGGACTTCCATTTTACCCGTGGTGTAGTCCATACCAAAACCGATCGCTAAGGTTTCAGAGGTGTTGCGAACACAATGAGCCGCTGTCAAAATCAGATTCGGCGCGATGATTGTACCGGTGCAATAATTGTAGTCGTGTTCGCTATAGATAAAAACGAGATGTTTGGAAATTGAATCCAGGCCCGTGATTGTGGAGCCACCGACGATTTCTTCAGAAGTTTCGTCGGCGTCAGACTGGGCGCCATGGTTCGTAGGTTGGCAAGCCGTCAGCAAAGTCAGCAATAACAAGAGGAAATACTTTTGCATGCTCATCCTGATTATTGCTCTTTAAGTTTTGAAGCTGCTAAGTTCAACCACTGACGGAAGAACGCCACATTTGCGTAAACGGAATTGACTGAGCAATCAGAAATTCTGTTGTTTGCAGAGCGATTTGCAACACCCCATAGGTACAACTTATTGTTTTTTACGATAAATGCCGGGCCACCCGAATCACCGTGACAAGTGATTCCAGATTTTGGTGCCACTTCAATTTCTGAACTAGAAAAACGAGTGTTCTTAACTAGGGCAGAGGCTTTACGCAAAACTCCTGCTCCCTCAAGTTTGACTTCCGAGCAATTCAACAAGCGCACAGAGTCTTGGCAAACCACTTGGCCTGATTGAATGGAGCCGATCAAATCTGGGTAAGTATTTACGTCGATAGCTGTTTTAGTCACTTTATTAACGCCGTAACCAGCGATCACAACTTCTTTGCCGTTAGCGATGTCGTCTTCGGAAGCCAATGCTGTCACTGGAGAATAACCTTTTGGAATATCGCCAGTGAATTGCAGAAGGGCGATGTCTCCAGTGTCAGTATCTAGATGATCTTCGGCGCCCCACCATGCCGGAATCGCTGAGCGAGTCACTGTGCGTAGTTCTGTCGTCGTAGCTTTACCGGAAGGATCGATCACGCGGTCAAAGATAACAGAGATGCTCAATCCATTTTCTGGATCAAACACACAGTGTGCGGCTGTCAGGATTAAATTGTCTTTAAGAAGAGTGCCGCTACAAACTTCGACTTCGCCAGTATTGTTATTCTGAATAAGAAGTCCGACGACGCTTTTTGAAATCGTATCGTTTTCTTGAACTTCTTTGCCGCCGATGATCGCAGCATCAGATTTGATTTTTTTGGAAATCACAGGTGTCACAGCTTGCGTGCAGGCTGTAAGTGCAGAGCTAATTGCTAAGAACAGAAGACTACGGTTCCAAGACTTCAATTTTTCCCCCAGGAAAAAGCATCACAACCCTAATGATGCGTTGAGCCATATAACCCTAGGTGAACGTATTTTGGAAGGGGAATTTAGGACATGGAAACAAATTCTCGCCCGAGGGAAATTGTAAGAAATTCACCCTCGGAGCGCTCAAATAGAATTAAATGGAACGGCAGGCGTCCGTGGCCTCGATCAAAGCTGAACGAGTGCCCGGTTCGGCCGCTGCGTGGCCGGAGTCTGCGATAATTTTAAAGTTCGCTTCAGGCCAAGCTTTGTGAAGTTCCCAGGCTGAAGTTGCCGGGCAAACCACGTCATAGCGACCTTGAACAATCCACGCTGGGATTTGGCGGATCTTATTAACGTTTTCCAAAATCCAGTTGTTGGTATCAAAGAAAGCATTGTTCGTGAAGTAATGGCATTCGATGCGTGCAAAGCTCAATGCAAAATCAGGATCATCGAATTCATCTACGGCATGCGGGTCTACGTACAAGCGTGAGGTCGCAGCTTCCCACTTGCTCCAAGCTTTCGCTGCTTCCAAACGGATGTTGCGATCTTCGTGAGTCAGGCGTCTGTAGTAAGCTGTCACCATGTCATGGCGTTCGTTTTGAGGAATCACTTTCAAGTACTCATCCCATACGTCAGGGAAGATTTGCGAAGCGCCTTCTTGATAGAACCATTTGATTTCAGAAGGACGGCACAAGAAGATCCCGCGCAGAACTAAAGCCTTCACGCGCTCTGGATGTTTGATCGCGTAAGTAAGAGCGAGTGTTGAACCCCAGCTGCCACCAAAGACAACCCATTTGTCTATTTTAAGATGCTCGCGAATGCGTTCTGTATCAGCAACCAAATCCCACGTCGTGTTTTCTTTAAGTTCAGCGCACGGAGTGGACTGGCCTGAGCCACGTTGGTCGAACAAGATAATACGATAAACTTTTGGATCAAAGAAACGACGGTGATCGGGAGCCACACCACCACCGGGACCACCGTGCAAGAACACGATTGGTTTACCAGCTGGATTGCCGACTTCTTCGTAGTAAAGATTGTGGATTTCAGAAACTTTTAAAAAGCCTTTATTGTAAGGCTCGATGCTTGGATAGAATTCGCGTAGATTTTGTTTTTCCATATTCAGATCCTTTTCTAGGGCATGTCGACTTTACGCCATCCCACCTTGTGAGTCCATGCTACATATTCTTCCTGACGCTTCTTGGGATCAGCGGGGTGAAATTCTCCGTCGAGTGGCGTAATAACTAAGCTATCCACAGGGGGCAGATCCATTTCGGCGCGACGAGCATTCAGTTTGCTTTCATCTTCGACGTCGGTGATGCGCAGAATGCCATTATCATCCCAATCTGCATTGGTGCCGTAGACTTGCTTGCGACCTTCATAAAAGCGAATGCGATCCACTAAGCGCGCGACATAGTCTTTAGGAACTTTGCCATTTTTGGCCAGATCTACAGTGACAACTTCCATTTCGCGCATGAACTCTGGCCAGCTGATCGCATGCAAAATCAATCTCATCGCATCAATGGCAGCGTCCTCGCCCACTTTATCAATCGTTGGGAAGCCGTGCTCCTCGATCAGTGTTTTCAAATGCTGAGCGTGCTTTAAATGAACTTTCTCCATTGCTGGGGAGTAGCCTTGAAAAAGTTCTCCTGTCGCGGCTAAGACTTCGCGAACGGCAGTATCTTCACGCATCATGTGGCGAACGTCTTCGGCAAATTGCTTCCAGTCTGTTGCCATTAGAAAAAGTCTCCTCTGAATTTGTTTTTCTCAGCTTCAGGTATGAAGCTTGCTTCGAATGCAATTTGATTGCAGCGTTTGAAGTCAGCAACTGTAAAGGCATGCACGCGGTGAAGAACTTCATAGTCATCACTCAGTGTTGTCGCAAAAATTCCCGGGTCATCTGAATTCACCGTCACCAAAACACCGGCATTCAAAAGCTGGCGAATAGGATGATCTTCATATTCTTTAAATGACTGAGTCAGGTAATTACTGATCGGGCAAACTTCTAAAGGAATTTTGCGATCACGGATGTAGTTTAAGATTTCGGGATTGCGAACAATCTGAATGCCGTGGCCAATGCGCTCGGCTCCTAAAATTTCCACCGAGTCTTTAACCCAACTTGCCGCAAGGTCGTTTGGTGTTTCGCCAGAATGAACGGTGATATGCAGCCCCGCTTTTTTGGCTTTTTGGAAAAGGGGAGCAAAGATCTTAGGATCAAAGCCCTCTTCGTTGTCAGCCAAGTCCAGAGCGACAAAGCTGTCTTTGTGGTCTATGGCGAAATCCACAACTTTTTCCGCAACAGCAAAGGGCTTTATTCGTTGCACGATGCAGATCAACCCCACGGCGAGGGGGAAGTTTTTCTGAGCCATCTTGATGCCCTTAAGTAACGCCTGGTGGATAGACTCAAAACTCAAGTTATCGTGGCCGTCTGCGATAAAAGTCGGCGCATAACGCAGCTCAAGCAGACGGATGCCATCATTGAAAGCGTCTTCACACGCTTCATAAGCAATACGCGTGAGGATTTCTTCGCTCGCCAGCACTTTTTGAGCATTTAAGAACTTATTGAGGACACTCCCAAGATCATTCATGGGTTCAGTGATTAAAAATTGGTCTTTTTGTCCTTGGGAAGTTTTCGCCAAAGGGATTCCCACTTGGGGAGCGAGTTCTAGGAGAGTACTCCAACGCACTGAGCAGTCGAGATGGCGATGAAGCTCTACTTTTAAAAGATCGCGAATGTTGTGAGCGTACAGCTTTTGCATTTGATGTTCCTTGGCTAGGGAAGTAGAACATATTCTATGACTGAACCTATTCAAATCAAATCAAAATTGGCTGGCAACCCTACGCATGAACTTCAATTCAAAAGCTTTGTTAAAAGCAAAGACGGCAGATCGATTCCGGTCGCTGATCCACGCTCGACGCGCGCGCTTGTGTCCTTGATGGACATGAATGCTGTGCTTGGTGGCGCGGCTTCACATTACGGCGGTCCTGCGGCTTTCGCAGAATTGATGTCGGCAATGCACGGACACGTGTTCGACGTTGCTCAAAAAGAAAATAAGCCTTGGTATGATTTGTTTCATGTCGTTAATGATGCTGGTCACTGCGAAAATGGTTTGTACGCTTTGAAAGCGAACTACCAAATGGCAGGTTTGAATTTGAACAGCCTTAAAAAATTCCGTTCGATCGAATCTGGCCTAACGGGTCACGGTGAAGTTCACTGTTTCCCTGAAGGTGTTTTTGTTTCTAACGGTCCTTTGGGATCTGCTCTTCCACAAACTCAAGGTTTGGCGATGGGCGAGGCTTTGTCGGGTAAAAACCGTGTGACGATCACAGCGATCTCTGACGGTGCAAGTATGGAAGGTGAAGCACGTGAATCTTTCGCGGCGATCCCAGGTCTTGCAGCAGTTGGTAAAATGGGTCCTTTCGTGATGGTGATCTCTGATAACAACACGAAACTTTCTGGTCGTATCGATAACGAATCTTTCTCAATGGCGCACACTTTCGCATCATTGAAAACTTTGGGTTGGGATGTGATCTCGTTGCCTGAAGGTAACGACTTGCAAAAATGCTACGATGCTATCGTAACAGCAGTTGAAAAAGCGAAAGCAAATCCAAAAGTTCCAGTGGCGATCCACGCAAAAACCGTCAAAGGTATCGGAACTAAGAAAACGGCTGAATCTGCATCGGGTGCTCATGGTTTCCCATTGAAAAGTCCTTCTGAACTTCCAGCGTTCTTGTCTGAAATCTACAATGGCGAAACTTTGCCAGAAGTTTACAACACTTGGATCGGTGAATTGAACAAGTGGGAAGCAGACATCAAAGCAAACGCTGTGAAAGATACAGGCGAAAAAATCCAAACAGGGATTTCTTCCGCGATGATCCGTGCTCGTAAAGCCGGTCTTCCAGTATTGAGTGTGACTTCGGATCTTCCAGGTTCCACAGGTGTTGCAGGTTTCAGAAAAGAATTCCCAGCTGACTCTATTGACGTGGGTGTTGCTGAATCGAACATGGTTTCTACGGCAGCGGGTCTTTCTAAATTGGGTTACATCCCAGTTGTCGATACTTTCGCACAATTCGGTGTTACTAAAGGCGCATTGCCAATCACGATGGGTGCTTTGTCTGAAGCTCCAATCATCGCAGTGTTCTCTCACACAGGTTTCCAAGATGCGGCTGACGGTGCTTCTCACCAAGCTTTGTCTTATGTGGCGATGGTTTCTTCGATCCCTCACGTTGATGTGTACTCTTTGTCTTGCAGCGAAGAAGCTGACAGCTTGATGTTCACAGTGCTTGAAAACTTCGCTAAAGACCGCAAGGCTGGCAAAGTTCCAAACAGTGCGATTTTCTTCTTGGGTCGTGAAAACTTCCCTAAGACATTCGTAGCTGGTACAAAATACGATCTTAAAAAAGCACAAATTCTTGCGGACACAACTGCGGGTAAAGCAAAGTCTGTAACAATCGCGACAACTGGTTCACTGGTTCTTCAAGCTTTGGAGGCTTCTAAAACTTTGGAAGCACAAGGTATCGGTTCCGTGGTTGTGAACTGTGCAAACGTAAATCACGTTGACGTTGAAACTTTCAAAACAGTTTTGGCTAAAACAGGTGGTCGCATGGTGACTGTCGAAGATCACCAAGTGATTGGTGGTTTCGGTCAAATCCTTTGCCATGGCCTATTGCAAGCGCAAGTGCCATTCACAGTGAAGTCTTTGGGTGTTCATGGTGAGTTCGGTCAAAGTGCTTACACGGCTCTTGAGCTTTACAAAAAGCACAAGATCGATGCATCTGCGATCGTAGCAGCGGCAAAGTAAGAGCGATCTAAAAAATAGATTTATAAAGGGGAGGCGAGAGCTTCCCCTTTTTCTTTTAGGGATTCCGAGATCACATTCATCATTAAAATGTTTTCGCCCATGCACTCTTCGTCTTTGCAGACTTTCGGCATCTGACAGCCTCGCGCTGTTTCTTCTAGATCCACTTCGCCAGAATTTACAATACCCACTAACTCGTGAGTATTTTTATCGAACACCGGGCCGCCAGAATTTCCCGCATATTCATCTAAATTGCTGACCGCAAGCACGCGATCAAAGGAGCGGATGTATCCGTCAGAGTATTTTTTTGTCGTCCCTAGTGGGTACCCAATCGTGTAAATGGAATCTTTTAAACTCAGGGGAGTGGTTTTGATTTTCACAGGTTGAATGCCGGGAACATCACGGTCTAATTCCACCAGGGCATAATCCATCAGGTTGCCTTTTTCAAAGAACGAAAGGGCGCGGATTTTTTTGCACGAGTAGACATCACTTTTATTGATAGGCTGATGTTCGTCGTTAAAACCAAAAACGAATGCAGCATCGGCGCAAGTGTCCTTGGCCAAGGTCATACAATGAGCCGCCGTTAAAACTAAATTTGGCGCGACAAGGGCTGCCGAACACAAAGCGGGATTTTTTGATTCTGTATAGCGGAACTCAGGGCAAGTTTTGAAGGTGCTCTTCACCGTTTTATCGGGAATACCAAAAGTGCCGTCGGCTTGCTCGATCAGGTTGTGGTGATAGATCATCGCTGCATTCGCTTGAACATTGATTTGAAAGCGTTTGTCGTCAGAAATTGACGTCATTCCCTGTGTGGATTCCATCGAATCATCGCCATAAACCACGCCTTGGTGCTCGCGCTCCTGCAAGGAAATTTTGTTTTGGGGGGCTTCTGAACACGCCACCAAAACCAGAGCTAAGACTAATGAGAAAACGTGATTTTTCATAAGGACTTCAAATAGCAAAAGTGAGGCTTGCTGTAGTCTAACAACGAGGCTTTGGCGGCAATTTGCTGTCGATTTTTTTAACAGCAGCCGATATTGGCAGACTCATTGATTTTCACTGTTAACTTCTTGTGATATAGCTGGGTCGTTCATTACCACAAGAGGAGAACACCATGGCTGAAAACATCCCAGGTCTTTGCCTGACACCCGATGCAGAAACGAAAAAGTACGTCTTCAATCACACGATGCTTCGTGTGAAAGATCCGAAAGCATCTTTGGATTTTTACACTCGCGTACTGGGTATGAAATTGGTGCGCAAACTTGATTTTGCAGAGTGGAAATTCTCGCTTCTGTTCTTGGCCTATGTTCCTGAGGGCACAAATATTCCGACAGAAAACGAAGCAAACGCCAAATACACGTTTGGTCGCGAAGCAGTTTTGGAACTAACTCATAACTGGGGCACCGAAGAACAAGAGACGACGCCATACCATAACGGCAACACAGATCCCCGTGGCTTCGGTCATATCTGTGTGACGGTTCCTGATATCAAAGCGGCCTGTGAGCGTTTCGAAAAGCTGGGTGTGAACTTCCAAAAACGCCTGGGAGAGGGCGGGATGAAGAACATTGCTTTTATCAAAGATCCGGATAACTACTGGGTGGAAATCGTTCAGGCGGGGCTTCTTTAAGACTCCGCTGAAGTCGCTAAATTGCGAATATCCTTAGGTTAATTGCTTAAAAAGAGTGAGTTTTTGGTAATTATTGCTCGAAGGGTGGTGTTTTTCCCGGGCATGCGGTAGTTTGCGCGGGAATAAACAACTCAAAACTCTAAGGGAGTCTCAATGAAAGCAATTATCGCTGCTTTGGCTTTGGTAGGTCTTTTCACAACTCAAGCACACGCTGCTAAATCTTGCGGTCAAATGATCGAAGAAAAAGCAGAAGCTAACGCAAGAATCGCTTACTTGGTTTCTAAAATTAACAGCTCAAACGACGGCGAAAAAATCGCTTTTTGGAAATCTGAAGTAGCAACTTTGAAAGCTACTGCTGACTACTGGACTGCAACTATCAACGATCTTTGCAAAGGTGACGATTACAACGACTAATTTTTAATTAGTAGTGAATCGCAAATAGGAAAAGGCACTGATGTTCTCAGTGCCTTTTTTATTTTGAATTTAAGCAGTTGCTTAAGCAGCTTCAGAGAACTGAGCCATTTGGCCCATTTGATCTGAAGAGAACGCTGCAACGATATCAACAAGGATAACAACTTTGTTATCTACTTTGCCCATACCGCGAACGAAGTGCATTGAGCTTTGGTTGCCAAGAACCGGAGATGGTTCGATTTGGTTTTCCTCTAGATCAACAACCTCTTTTACAGAGTCTACGATCATACCTACTTGACCGATTTCAGTATCGATCACGATGATGCATGTGTCGCGCGTTTTATCTTGTGCATCCATACCGAATTTCACACGAAGATTTACAACTGGAATAATTTTTCCACGCAAATTCATGACACCCTTAACGTACTCAGGCGTGCGTGGAACCGGAGTGATTTCACCAAACTGGTTGATCTCGCGAACGGTTTCGATCGCTACACCATACTGCTCTGACATTAATTGGAACGTCAGATATTGACCAGGTTTTGCTTTCATTGACATTTCACTCATAGTAATTGGCCTTTCAAATGTAGTAGGTCCCCACACTATTCGCCGTAAATTGAAGTCAACTTTAGGGCTTTTCATTAATTGTTAAATATTATTGTTAATTCTTATTTTCGTATCTTTTTGAGGCGCTTACCTGAGCCTGGTCCAGTTCCGCATATCCACCCCCTGCTCTGGACCTTTGATGGAGAAGCAAATGTCATAAGTTGCCGATATAACGAGTGAATAAAAGTACATAAGTTACCCCGATGGAGAGATAGAGATGAGCGGCGATAACGCATTCTTTGAAGAACTGCAGATGGATTTTCTTAACGAGTCCTTGTTCATGTTCGAGCAATACGATGAATCCATGATGAAGTTAGAGAACAGTGATGATCCAGCAAAAGATCTGACTGATATTTTTCGTGTAGCCCACTCTGTAAAAGGTGGTGCAGCAGCAGTTGGATTGACTGATCTTGCGAAGTTCGCCCACGTTGCGGAAGATCTTTTAGATCTACTTCGTTCAAAACCAGATTTGGTAAACTCCAATGTTATTTCATTGTTGTTGAAAGCCGGTGATGAGTTGAAAAACCGCATCTCTACTTTGCAGCAAGGTAAGGGTGGTCCTTGGGATCCATCTGAACTAGTAAAACAATTGGTGGCTGTTACAGAAAGTCTTTCTGGTAAAAAATCATCTCATACGAAAGCTGCAGAAGCAGCAGCGGCTGCCGCTCCAGCTCCTGCGGTTGCTCCTGAAGAAGAAAAAATCGCGGTACCAGATGACTTCTTTGAACACGTCGATGCAGCGGCGGCTGCAGCTCCTCCTCCAGAAGCAAAAATGGTTATTCCTGAACCAACTGAAGACGTCACAAATCACGATCTATTGGCAGAGTTGCTAGCGCAATTATCTCCAGAAGATCAAGCAGAGTTCCATGCTCAAGAAGCTGCGGAAGCTGCAGAAAAGGAATTGATCGCCGAGCTTGAAAAAGGCCCGATCGAAATCCCAGAACAGACGGTTGCAGAAACTCCTGTTGTGGCAGCGGCTCCAGCACCAGCAGCTCCTGTTGCGAGTGCTGACCCTGTGGCAGAAACTCCAAAATTGAAAGTAGTCTCTGAGGCTAAGGCTCCTGCTGAAGGCAGTGGTTCTGGCGGTGGCGGCGGCAGCAAAGCTCCAGCAAAAAATCAAAACAGCACTATCAAAGTTGATACGGGCCGTGTGGATTCCGTTTTGGATGCGGTGGGTGAGTTGGTCGTTTTGAAAAATCAGCTCGTGCACGATGAAACAGTTCGCAGTGGTCAAAACCTTCGCTTAGAGGCGATCGTAGATCAATTGGATAAAGGTGTTCGTGAGCTTTACGAAAAAACGTTGAGCATCCGTATGACGCCGTTAAAATCCATGTTCATTAAAATTCAACGTATCGTTCGTGACGTTTCTTTGACTTTGGATAAGCCAGTTGATTTGCAATTGATTGGTGAGGAAACAGAGGTCGAAAGAACTGTATTTGAACTTCTGGGTGACCCTTTGGTTCACTTGGTTCGTAACTCGATGGACCACGGTGTAGAGAAAAAAGAAATTCGTAAAGAGCGTGGCAAGCCTGCGACTGCGAAAGTCACGGTATCTGCAAAACAGAATGGCGGTAACGTTATCATCGATATTTCAGATGACGGTGGTGGTATTAACCGCGAAAAAGTTCTGAATAAGGCGATTGAAAAAGGTTTCGTTCCTAAAGGTCAAGACCCAGCGACGATCCCTGATGAACAAGTGTTCCAATATATTTTCTTCCCAGGTTTTTCTACGGCAGACAAGATCTCAGACCTTTCTGGTCGTGGCGTTGGTTTGGACGTAGTAAAATCAAACTTGGATAAAATTAACGGTAAGATCAACATCATCTCTAAATCAGGTGTGGGTTCGACATTCCGTTTGACGATTCCTCTAAGCACAGCGATCACTGACGGTATCATCGTGTCTTTGGATGGTTCTCGTTACATTCTGCCAATTCACTCCATCCGCGAGATCGTGCGTGTACTTCCGAAAGACTACACGAATATCTCTAACGCTGGAAAAGTTGCAAATATCCGTGGTCTTTTGCTTCCGGTGATCGACGTGTCTCATACATTGGGCACGCTTAATCAACAATGGAACAACAAGCTTACGAATACACCAGCGCAAAAACGCGATGACACTTTGAGTGCTCGTCGTGAAGAAACGATGCTGGTGATTATTGAATCCTCAACAGGTCAAATGGCATTCCCAGTTGACGATGTTTTGGGTCAAGCACAGGTTGTGGTTAAACCGATCGTTACAGGATTTGATATCCCTGAGATCGCAGGTGCTGCGATTCTTGGTGATGGTCGTACAGTTCTTATTTTGGATCCAAGTTCATTATTGCAGTCCGTTTCTAAATCAGCAGGAATGGTGGCAGCGGCATGAGCGCATTAAAGAAAACAGAGGCAGTCAGCGCTCTCTATGAGTTTGAGGATATCGAGCTTACAGAGAAGATGTTTGGCAAGTTTGCAAAACATATGTATGACCTGGCGGGAGTGGATTTACCATTCTCTCCTAAAAATCATGCATTGATCAGAAACCGTATCGTAAAGCTTTTGCGCCGTCATGGCTTGAAATCTTACGAACAATACTGGGATAAGATCGAACACGGAAATCATGAACTGACGTCAGAGTTTATTTCAGCTCTTACGACAAACATGACGTCCTTTTATCGTGAAGGAAATCACTTTGATTTCTTAGCTCAGCAATTGCCAGAGCTTCACAAAAAATTCGGGAATGACATTCGTATGTGGTGTGCAGCAGCGAGTACAGGTCAAGAGCCTTACACGATTGCTATGACTGCGCATGAGGTTATGCAACAGATTCCAAGTATGAAGGCTCGCTTGTTGGCGACGGATATCGACTTGCAAGTTCTTAAGAAAGCATCAGTAGGTGCTTATGAAGAGCGCGAAATGCAAGGTCTTCCGCCTGCACAGCGCATGAAGTATTTTGAAAAAGTTAAAAAGAACGAAACTGAGTATTGGAGAGCTCGCGATAATATCCACGATATGATTCGCTTTGCTCAATTCAATTTGATGAGTCCTAAGTATGAGTTTCAGCACAAGTTCCATGTGATCTTTTGTCGAAACGTACTGATTTATTTCGATGAAGAGACAACCAAGAAAGTTATTGATAGCCTGCAATCATGCTTGGCTCCAGGTGGCTATCTTGTGCTTGGACACTCTGAATCTGGAAACATCAAACACGCTCACTTGAAACCGCTTTCACGCGCAGTTTACCAAAAACTGTAAGAAGGATTTATGGGTCAAAAAATTAAGGTTCTTATTGTTGATGACTCCGCGGTCATTCGTAAATTGCTAGAGAAAATTTTCTCTGCAGCGGCTGATATTGAAGTTGTAGGTACGGCTTCAGATCCTTATATCGCTCGTGATAAATTGGTTCAGTTGAAACCAGATGTAATGACTTTGGACGTAGAGATGCCTCGTATGGACGGCATTAGCTTCCTAGAAAAAGTCATGCAGCATTTTCCCACTCGCACGATTATCTTTTCAAGCTTGGCAAAAACTGGCTCTGAAACTTATCTGCGTGCCTTAGAGGCGGGTGCGATCGAGATTATGGAAAAACCATCGATCGACGTTTCCCAGTCTCTTGAGGTTTTGGGTCGTGAGATCGTAGAAAAAGTGCGCGTGGTTGCACGTGCTCGTATTCAAGCTAAGACCAAGCTTCCGACGGTCACATCGACGGTTGCGAAGGTAGACAGAACTTCGTTGGCTCGTACAACGCATCAGATGATTGCGGTGGCTTCGAGCACGGGTGGTACTGAGGCCTTGAAAGTATTCTTGTCTGGTATGCCAGCAAATATTCCTGGAACAGTGGTGGTTCAGCATATGCCGCCTGGTTTTACGAAGTCATTTGCGGATAATTTGAATGCAATGTTCCCGTTTGAGGTCAAAGAAGCGCAAGAGGGTGATCAAGTGGTCCCAGGTCGCGTTTTAATTGCTCCGGGGAACTTCCATATGGAGATCACTCGTAGTGGTGCATTCTATTATGTGAAGCTTCATCAAAATCCGCCAATGCACAGTGTTCGCCCTGCTGCGGATTACCTCATGAAGTCAGTCGCGAAGTATGCCGGGAAAAACGCTCTGGGCGTGGTTTTGACGGGTATGGGTAAAGACGGCGCTGAAGGTCTTCTGGAAATGAAAAATGCCGGAGCCTATACAGTGGCACAAAATGAAGAGACATGTGTCGTTTATGGAATGCCAGCGGCAGCGGTTGCTTTAGGTGCAGCTGATAAGATCCTAGCTCTTGATAAAATCGCTGGTGATCTTTTGAGACAGTTGGATTTGAGAGAAGCAGCTTAGTAAATTACAAAAAATTTAGTCATCGTGTAAAACAGGGAAAGTTTAGACTTTCCCTGTTTTATTTTCAGCGCGTATGGGATAGTAGAAGATATCTGTGCGTGTATGAAGAATAATGAATCATTAGAACTCAAAATTAGAAAAGTGGATCTGCTTCTAGGGCAGAGTTTTACGGCGATGATCGCGGTACTTACGACCGCTTATTTCTACACGTTCATTGCTTGGGACACACTCTCTCACAAATTTCTTATCATCTGGTTTTTGACGATCAATATCTATGCAGCTTTAAGTTTAGGTATCGTACCTTTTTGGAAAGAAGCCAAAGACCGCATTCAGCGCTCAGAACAATTGAAACCCTGGCTAAGAGCTAAATACTCGTTACTTTGTGTGTCCGGCGCTTGTTGGGCAGCGATGGGGTATGTGGCTCCTTGGTCAGGCACGGCTGTGCAAAATCTTTCCGCGATGCTAGCAGCTGTTATGACGGCGGGCGGGATTATTCTTTACGTCTCGAACCGTATTGCCATGTTCTGCGTGGTCGCTCCTACGATTTTAGGTTGGGCTGCGGGTTACATCGTTTCCGAGCAACCTCATCACTATCTTGTGGGTGGGGTGATGATGATTTATCTGGGGTTGGTGTTCGGCATTGGTCGTTCCCTCAACAAATCTCTGACGACTCTATTCACTATGGACCGCAAACTATTGCGCTCTGAAGAGCGTGTCAGTCTGGCGATGGCATCGTCTGAAGCGATGACTTGGGACTGGGACCTGCAACAGGATATTATCTTCCGCGAGGGCAATCTGGCTTTGTTGTCAGAGCAAGCTCTTTTGAAGGACATCTTAAAATCACACTTCCATGAACACCGCGAACTGGATTTTGAATTCATCTTAGCAAGTGAAAAGGGTGGTGCAAAGTCCTTGGCCTTCCGTGGAAAGATCGAACGTGACGAGGCCGGTGAGGTGATTCGTGCGACAGGCATCCTTTGGGATGTAACGATCAAAAAGAATCAAGAGTTCCTTCGCCGCGAAAGAGACCTGCATGAGGCCGCCAATGATGCAAAATCAGTTTTGCTAGCAAATGCCAGTCACGAAATTCGCACTCCACTGGCAGCGATCATTGGTTTTTCAGATGCCATGCTGACGAATCCTAATTTGGACGAGCAGGCTTACCGCGATACCTTGTCGATTCAGCGCCAAGGTAAATTTATGACTTCGTTGGTGAATGATCTTTTGGATCTTTCTAAGATCGAAAGTAAAAAGCTGCTATTGCAGAAAGTCCCGATGAGCCCGGTGCGTGAAATCGAAGATTCCGTTTCAGTGATTCGTACGGTTCTGGATAAACGTCATCGTATCTTTTTAAGTTTTGCGAGTTTATTGCCTGAAGAAATCCAAATGGACTCCGTTCGTTTCCGTCAGGTCTTGATCAACCTGCTGTCGAATGCTGTGAAGTTCACTCCACAAGGAGAAATCCATGTGGCGGTTTCTTTCGGTATGGACACGGACAATCAAGGCACACTTCGTATCTTAGTTAGTGACTCCGGTATCGGGATGAATAAGCAAACTCAGATGAATCTGTTCCAGCCATTTATGCGCGGTGAAAGTCGCGAAGTTCAGAGTGTGGTAGGTTCAGGCTTGGGCTTGGCTTTATCGCAAAGGCTCGCGCGTTTATCAGGCGGCGACTTGCGCTTGATTGAATCGGTCGAAGGCAAGGGCAGTACTTTCGAGTACTCAGTCCGAGTGGGCTCCGTGACTCCGCTTAGATTGATCGAAGCTCATCAAGCGAACAGAAATATTGTGGAGTTAAGCCGTGAGGGTTTGCGCAGTTCTGAGTTCCTAAAAAACCGCCGCATTTTGGTGGTGGATGACTCCGAAGATTTACGCAACTTGATGGATCGCCACTTGCAACGTCATGGTGCTGTGGTTGATGTCTGTGACAGTGGTCAACTGGCGCTGGAAAAAGTCCTGCGCTCTGAAAATGGTTACGATGTGATCTTGATGGATATCAAGATGCCGCAAATGTCAGGTCATCAGGCGACGGCAGCTTTGCGTGAGGCGGGCTATCGCCGACCGATCATTGCGCTAACGGCTCAAGCAAGCACTGAGGGTCAAAGAGAATGTATGAAGTCAGGCTTTGATGGATATCTGAGCAAGCCTGTGGACATAGCGATGCTCGAGGAAGAATTAACCCGCGTTTTAACTGTAACGGTGACTGTGTAAGGCTAGTGAGTCGGAGTGACTTTGCCGCCGGTGAACTTTTCCACCTGTTGCATCCAGTAGTGAACTTCCGGTGCCGACAAAGAGAAATCAATCATTGAAAGCTTCATGGCCAAACCAAAGGCTTCATTGGAAATGAAGGCCATCTGACGGCGTTCGCCTTTGCGAGAGTAGTTGTCGATCTTTTTAAGACCCGTCATCAAATGCAAAGCTTTAAAGAAAACAGCGGCCTCTTGTTTAAAGATGCCCATTTCTTCGCGGATGAAATACGCCAATTTTGGATCATCCAGAACTTCTTCGTGATTCCAAAGGCCTTCGCCATATTGAGCTTTCATGAACGCAAACATGAAGCCAGCAAACAGCTCCAAAGGATCTTGTTTGTTGATGCCGACTTGGCTGATGCGAGCCAAATGCATTTCAAAGATTTCCATCTTAGCTGGATCCATGAAGACAGAATGCAAGCCTGGAAGAATTTGTTCCAAGATATGCAAATCGAAAAGCTCCATGAATGCCAGATGTGGTTCATCAAGGCGCAGGAACTTCAGCCACTCTTCACGGCGACGTGGTAGAACTGATTTTTTCAATTCAGAACTTGTTTCCGCGATCGCATGGCGCATGTTGGATTCGATAGAAAAATGCAATTTGTGTGAAAGACGAATCGCACGCAAGATACGAATTGGATCTTCGATGAAGCGCTCTTTAGGATCGCCGATCATACGAAGTACGCGGTTTTCGATATCTTGAATACCACCACAGAAATCAATCAGGCGATTTTGCGCGGGATCGTAAAAAACCGCATTGGCTGTGAAGTCGCGACGTTTAGCGTCCTCTTCCACAGTTCCGAAATAGTTATCGCCCTCGATCGCTTCATCTTCAGGAGTTGCAGCAAGTTCTTCCGCACTGACGTTACGGCGGAATGTTGCAACCTCGAATTGCAGATCACCACGTTTCACCAAAACCAATTTGAAACGACGACCGATCACATAAGCATTCGGTACTTTTTTACGAACTTGATTTGGGTGAGCGCTGGTAGCGATATCGAAGTCTTTGGGATGAATTCCAACCATAAGATCGCGCACGCAACCGCCCACTAGATAGGTTTCGAAACCAGAATCTTGCAGGTTTTTGACAATTCGTAATGCGTAAGGATCAATCCAGTCTTCGTGAAGCTGGGGCTTTTTGGTGAAACTCATTGTCGCTGAATCTACTCCCGTTTGGCCCAAAATTCAAACTTGAAATACCCCGATAAGGAGCGCAGGATAGGGCCGTTATGGCATACTTGGATAACTTCAATCATCAGTTCTATGGTCCAGAAAATGGGCGAAAATGGGTCTTTATTCACGGGCTTATGGGCTACGGGCAAAACTGGCGTCGAATCATTTCGGGCCTAGAAAGCACTGAGAGATGCCTGGCTTACGATCAACGTGGGCACGGTCGATCTTTTCAGCCAGAGTCTGGTTATTCCCCCGAAGACTACGCCAACGACCTCAAACAGATTGTCGACGAACTCGGCTGGGATAAGTTCATTCTGGTTGGCCACTCGATGGGTGGTCGCAACGTGATGGCCTTTGCTTCGATGTATCCGGAGTATGTTGAAAAGCTGATTGTCGAGGATATCGGCCCTGAGGCTCACCCGAATGCGTATGAGTACTATGAGTATTTGTTGAATTTAGCACCCACTCCATTCGCCACTCGTGAAGAAGCTCGTAAGTATTTCATGGAAGACTTCGTGAAAACAGCTAAGACGCGAGAAAAGGTCGAAGTTATGGCTCAGTATTTCTATTCGAATATGGTGGAAAAACCAGACGGGACTGTGGATTGGCGCTTCTCGAAGTATGGTATTATTGAGTCAGTGAAGGCCGGACATACGCATGAGCGTTGGGACCAAGTCCGTGGCCTTAAAATGCCGACGTTATGGATTCGTGGGGAGACCTCCCAAGAGCTAAAGCCTGACATTTATCAGAGAATTTTGGCTGAGAACCCGATGATTAAGGGCGTCGAAATCCCTGGGGCTGGACATTGGGTCCATTCAGATCAGCCACAGGCCTTTATAGCAGCTCTAAAAAGCTTTGTTGGTGACTTTTAAGGCACTGAAAAGTAGGTTTGGGGCTTAGAACCGGAGTATAAGAAATTGAAATTTTCAGAGTTAAATTTAGATCCCGCCTTGATGACTGCCATTCAAAAAATTGGTTATGAAGAATGCAGTCCAATTCAAGAGCAAGCCATGCCCTACATTTTGGATGGCAAAGACGTTGCCGGCCTAGCACAAACAGGCACTGGCAAAACAGCAGCATTTGTTCTGCCTTTGATGGAGCGTATTCTTCGTGCTCGCCCAGCTCACGGCGAAATTTCTGATTCAGAAAAAGAAATCATCGAAAAACGCGCCTTCAAAGATTGGAAGCCACAAAACTTTATTTTGGTTTTGGTTCCAACTCGTGAATTGGCAGAGCAAGTTCAAGACAACATCATCAAGTTCGGCGTGGATAGCGGCCTTAAGGGTTTTGCGATCTACGGTGGTACTGGCTACGACAAACAAAAAGAGGCGCTTAAAAACGGTGTTGAGTTCATCGTGGCAACTCCAGGTCGTTTGATTGATTTGTACAAAGAACACTTGGTTGATTTGAAGCAAGTTCGCGCGATCGTATTCGACGAAGCGGACCGCATGTTCGACATGGGCTTCAAAGACGACATGAAATACATTTTGCAAAGAGTGCCTCGTGAACGTCAGTTCCTAGTCTTCTCGGCAACATTGAATTTCGATGTTTTGAATACTGCTTACCAATTTGGTTCCGAGCCTGTTGAAATCAACATCAGCCGTGACCAAGCTAAAGCTGAAAACGTGAAAGACCAAATCTTCCACGTGGGCAACGCTGAAAAACCTCAGCACCTTTTGTCTTTGCTTAAATTGCACAACCCAAAACAAGCGATCATCTTTACGAACTTCAAATTGAACGTAGAGAAAATCACTAAGTTCTTGGTTGATAACGATGTGCCAGCAATGGCGATCTCAAGCCTTTTGACTCAAGCTCAACGCAACCGCGTGATCGAGCAATTCAAGGCCGAGAATCACTTGAACATCCTGGTAGCAACAGACGTTGCGGCTCGTGGTTTGGATATCAAGGGCGTTGACCTTGTGATCAACTACGAATTGCCAATGGATTCTGAATCTTACGTTCATCGTATTGGTCGTACAGGCCGTGCAGGAACTACAGGTCAGGCGTTCTCCATGGTGGGCGAAAAAGACATCGAATCTTTGACTCGTATCGAAGATTATTTGAAACACAAAATTGAAGTGGGTTACTTGGAAAACGAACAGTTGATCCAAGAATTCAAACCTTTCCCAGATCGCTTCGATGGTCACTATCCGAAATCATTGGAAGGTGGCGAGCGTGGTGAACGCGGTCCTCGTCGTGAGGGTGGTCGCAGCGGTGGTAATCGCAATGACCGTGGTCCTCGCCGTGAAGGTGATCGTGGCCCACGTCGCGATAACCGCGGACCTCGTGGAGAAAATCGTGGTGAAAACCGCGGTCCACGTGAAGAGCGCAAAGGCGCTTCAGCTCAGAAGTCTGATGGACCAAATCCAAGGCATGCAAAACGCCCTGAGCACGGTAAGACTCAACAAAACGGTCAACACAAACGCGGTGAAAACCGTCATGGCCAAGGCGGCAACAAACGCCATGAGCCACGTAAGGGTGCAAGTGCTGTTCGCAGACAACCAGCACCGAAGCAAACGATCGGTAAAAAGATCACAAGCTTCATCAAAAAGTTGTTCTCTTAAAAATCAAAACCCCGGCGAACCCGGGGTTTTTTTATGTCTATTTTTTGTGAGTTCTTAAGTGTCCTATCTTCAGAGCAATCAGCGCCAATAGGACAGGGCCGATGGTAAAGAGGACTAGGTATAAAGTCGCTCCAGAGGTGTATCCCGCAGCCGTTAGGTGATCCCCCAGCTCGGAGTTAAAACCATTCTTATAAATATAAGAAACCGCCGTCATCCCCATCAACGCCAGCGTCGACACAGGTGTGGGAAGAGCAATCCACAGAAAGCTTCCGATCACGTCTTTATAGGTTTCAGAAATATAGAAAAGAAAAATTGCACTGATAACTGCGATGCCCAGGAATCCGTACGAAACGAAACCCGGCACATATTTAAAAGTGCAGAGGTAAAGGACTTGCGACAGGCATGTGATTGATCCAGATAACCAATAGCGATCCATGTTCTACTTATCGGTACAATGCACAGATCGGTTGAGCAGAGAGTGTCTCAGATCGGGATACCAACATTAAAATAAGAGTGGGAACTAGCTCTTCGCTGAGCGAACAAAAGCTGTATACGTTAATTTACAGCGGCGTCGATTGTAGCGGCTCTCTTAGAAAGAAGAGTCGTTAGGGCCTTGTTTTTTAGTTCCTTAGAAATGTCCAAAGCGGTTTTGCCTTGGTTATTTTTTATTGCAGTGTCAGCACCGCTTTGGATCAAGGACTTGGCGATGTTTGTGTAACCAGCCATGATCGATTCGATCAAAGCAGTGTTTCCCAACGCATTCGTCTGATTGATGATGGATTTGTTTTTAGCCAGAATTAGACGAGTCGTTTTCTCGTTACTTTTAGCAGCTGTGATTAACAAGTTGTCTTTGTTTTCACTTAAAACGGCGATGTCGACTTTAGCTCCTGAAGCAATCAACAATTTTGCTGCAGATTCTTGGTCGTTGGAAACGGCCAAAGCTAAAGCGGTGTCGCCGAACTTGTTTTTCTGTTCAAGGTTGGCTTTCTTTTGCAGAAGCAACTTCATCGCGGGCAAGTTGCCATGCATAGATGCTGTCATCAGGGGAGTCATGCCGTCAGCATCGCCGCGACCTGGATCGAAGCTAGCTGCTTTAATAGTTTTTTGGACTTCGGCATTTTTTTGTAGCTCGATGGATTTGTTCAAAGTCTCGATCTCTCCACCCTTGGCTTTAATCGGGCCAAAGAAAGTGAAGAGTGCGACTAGAACATAAAAAATCCAAACAGCTACATTGATCATTAGAACATTCCTAGGCTTGGCCCATATTCAAGCACCAACGCCGACTGCTTATCAAACGGCAGCGGTGTGATTTCGTTATAGGCGATTTTTTTGGAACCATTATTAATAGTGAAGAGCGCGCGAATACGGTTTTTGATGGCATTGGCTGCCGAACCATTCTCACCCGAAGAATCCTTGTGCATAAGGATCACAAAGTAAATGGTCCCATTTCCGGTAGAGATCGATCCCGCCAAAGTCTTGGCTTTATCAACTGTCCCGGTTTTTCCGATCATCGAGCCGTTCATAACCCCGTCGTATCTTCCGACAGTCGAGTCAGAGTCTTGACCCGCGACAGCCATAACATCGGTTAATTTTAAACCTTGGGTTTGTAAAACTTCATTGAGGCGAATCAGAACTTTGATCATCGCCGTGCAAGTACCCTCGTTATAGTCGTATTTTTTCTTAGAGATATAATCCGCATTGTTGCCAGAGCCCAGGTTGAACTCAAGATCGCGGTTGTCCATCTTAAGGGCGTGCGCCAAGTATTGATTGAATGCAGGGGTGTCGCCCAAGTTCCAATACAAGTGGTCTGCCACATAGTTATTGGATTTATTATTCATGGCTTTGACGATCATATACAAAGGAGCCGATTTATAAACGAATGTGCCCGTTTCCTTAGTTTTTTGGAAATCCTGCTTTGCTAGGAACTGAACGTTGCCGAATTGAATGTTCGGTTTCTTTTCGGAAAGATCGATACCAACAGTTTTAGCAAGCTTACGAAGGTAAGCATAAGATCTTTCAGAAACCGGAGTGATAAAGCCTTGTTCAAGTTCGTGCTGAACATGGGCTACTTGCGCCGCTTGATCTGGATAGAACTTTGTATCGCCAGCAATAGCCACCGGCTCTTCCACGTTCCACTCCATCAAAAGATTTTCGTCAAACGTCAGATTTTCGATTTTCGTAATACCCAATTGTTTCATCGCTAGCTGTGCCAGGATGAAGTAACCCACGTTGCGACCAAACATTGGATCTTGGCCACCTTCGATATGAAGGTCATAAGTGTTCGCGGATTTTTTAGTTAAATGCAGGCGAGTCGTGAAACGGTAGTTTGCACCCAGAGTTTCGATGGCCCATAAAGAGGTAACAAGTTTTGAAATGGAAGCGAGAGGAAATTTTTCGTTTTTGCTGTCGTTGCCTTCGATTTTGTCGGCGTTGGCTTTCATCGTGCAGGCCGAGTTCAGATAGACTTTTGCGTAAGCAGACGTCGTGGTGAAAACACCCACGATCAATGCGATCAATACCAGTTGTATTCTCAAGAATGACACCCTATTCCCCTTGTCCCCTAGATGTAATTGAGCTGGTCTACTTAGCAACTTGGGTTCGCTTAATATACTTAAAATCCTTTAATCTAAAGCTCTAACTGCAGGCGTTCCAAAGTTTTTGGACAATTTGCGGGTGGGTTCTTGTAGATTTTTCAGAAAGTGGAAAATAAGGGTGATTTCAGAGAGAAAACAGCAGGTTAATTAGCCTTCAGAATGCGCCGGTTTTGAATCCTTTGAGGATGGAGAATCGGCGTAAATTCCTTCTCGATTACGATCGCGAAGGGTCTTAAATATTGTTAAATTGCCGCTCCGGTCTATGGCCAAAGCTTTCCATCTTTATCAATCGCATACACAATCTTAAGTAGGACAACCAAGCTGGGAACGCGTTGTCGTTGTTCGATAAACTTAATCGTGGATACGCTGACACAAGCCAATTCCGCCAAAGTCTCTTGGGAGATTTTTTTGCTACGTCGATAGCGGGCGATTTTTCTGGCGATTGAATTGAGCTGGTCCTTCACGAATGATTTTTCCGAACGTCCATAAAACTCGACGTTCGTTAGCCATAAGCCATCATCTTCATTTTTTTTTGGTCTTTTTTTTGCCATCCAAGATGAATTCTAGTTATAGCTACATTATGTACCAGCTACATTATGTAGCTAATTAGCTGAAATCATATAGGAAAAATTACTCCAAGAAAGCTCTTGATGAAAAGACATAGAAAAAACTCACAAAACCGGACTCAACAATGCTTTGTTGGCGCCGAAATAGTGAGCGTCTGTCAAATAACACAGGAGTTTTCGTGGAGAAGAAGAGAAGTTTAAATTTTAAATTAGGTGTGGTGATTGCGATTCTGATCGTCGGTGCCACTGTGAGTTCGTTCCTTAGTATCGAAAAAATGGGAGAGATCAATGCTACGATCACTCGTTTGGTGAAGGGAAATGTCGTCCGTACGATTCTGATCAAAGATATACGCAATCAGGTGGACCTTCAGGCGCTGGAGATACGTAATCTGATTCTGGAAGACAACCCAGCCGGAATGCAGGAGTACAAAAAGAAATACGATGACCGCCGTCAGGGCGTTTTCGAGACGATGAAAACGTTCGAAGGAAATTCGAATGAAATCGGTATTAAAGAAATCGGCAACGTCAGAGAACTGTTCACTCGTTGGTCCACAGTGAGTGATGAAACAATTGCTCTTGCATTAAAAGGAGAGAACAAAGGGGCCTTTGAATTGTCGCGCAGTAAGGGCGGCCCTTTGCGTGCTGAATTGACGACAGCGCTTATGCAGATGGCGGAACGTCAGTCGCGCGTGATGGAAGATGAAGACAAAAAAGCAGATGAGCAGTATGAGGCGGCTCGCATGTTGGTCATTCTGTTCTCGTGCGTTTCCATCCTTATCGGTATCGCTGTTGCGGCATTCGTTTTGGTTACTTTGAGTCGTGCTATCACGAGTATTCTTCAAGACCTTAACGGCAGCTCAGAGCAAGTGTCAGTGGCTTCTCATCAAATTGCATCTTCATCCGAACAGTTGTCAGAAGCATCTATGGAGCAAGCGTCTTCTTTAGAGGAAACAGTTGCGACTATTGAAGAACTGACGTCGATGGTTCGTGTGAATGCAGATCATGCTAAGGAAGCAGCACGCTTATCCGAAGCCACTCGCAAAATCGCTAACAAAGGTGAAGAGGAAATTCGCACTTTGGTGACATCGATGGGGGAGATCTCTAAAGATTCTAAAAAGATCGAAGAGATCATTACGGTTATCGATGATATCGCATTTCAAACTAATCTTCTGGCATTGAATGCTGCGGTTGAAGCGGCTCGTGCAGGGGAGCAGGGTAAAGGTTTCGCGGTTGTCGCAGAAGCGGTTCGAAATCTGGCGCAAAGAAGTGCATCGGCTGCGAAAGACATCACCGATCTTATTAAGGGCAGTGTTGAAAAAATCGAAAGAGGCAGTCAGCAAGTCGAGGCAAGCGGCCAGGTGTTGGCAGAGATCGTGACGTCTGTACAAAAAGTAACAGACATTAATGCTGAAATTTCTGCGGCAAGCGAAGAGCAATCAAATGGTATCACTCAAATTGGTCGAGCGATGAATCAACTAGATCAAGTGACGCAAGTTAATGCGGCGACATCTGAAGAGGCAGCAGCTGCGGCTCAAGAGTTATCGGCGCAAGCGGGTCAGTTGACTCGTGTGGTGGATTTACTTTCTGTAGTGATCAAAGGTGGTGTCGAAGGTCAGCAGGTGGAGCAAAAAACTCCAACGGCGACGAAGACGGTTAAAAAAGCAGCGCCGACGGAAAGTAAGAAAGCCGCAGACGTAATTCCATTTACTCCGGTTCATGCAGACAAGGGCGGAGCTCAAGATAAAAGAAAAGTAGGCACAACAGATGGCTTCTAAGAAATTGCACCCTCCGGTGAAAACCAAGAAGCCTCTCAGTGACGAAGAATGTTTAGAAGTTTTGGGCAACCTGATTGATTTTAATAAGCGGATTGTCAGCTTGTTAGAAAAGCACGGTAAAACAGGTAAGAAAACTGAAGATTTGAAAGAGTTCACCGAGATCGCGGAGAAATTGGCGGTTTACGTGAAATCCAAAAAGAGTGCTTCATAAATAAAAAAGGGCTTCGTGATGAAGCCCTTTTTCGTTTTTTAAGGTTTTCTTGTTCCGCCGGTAGAGTCTGT
Source organism: Bdellovibrio sp. HCB209 (assembly GCF_047306065.1). Lineage (GTDB taxonomy): Bacteria > Bdellovibrionota > Bdellovibrionia > Bdellovibrionales > Bdellovibrionaceae > Bdellovibrio. The sequence continues at coordinate 3,461,968 of NZ_CP178618.1, read as the reverse complement.
TACCAAGCGAAGATCGAAAGAACGATCGTTGATCAGATTTTGGATGTACAACAGAGATTGATAAAGCTGTTGTTTTTCAAAGTTACCAAAACGGAAGTTGATCGATTCAGCCTTACGACCCGAGAACGTCATTTCGTACGTCACCAATTGCTCGAACTGATTGTCTGGCAATAGAGTCAGAACAAAATAAGCACCGTGGTCACGCCACATAGCAATTTTTTGCAAGCTTCTGAAAGCTTCGTAACGAGCTTTGTCCGTCATATACGGTTGAAGCAAGTATGAAAAGTTCGCAGCGATCTTAGCGATCTTGTTTCTTTTCAATTGATCCAGTGTTTGTCCTTGAGACTCAAGATAGTCTACGAACAATCTTTGAACTTGGCTTGCTGTATAGTTTGGCAAGACATCGTAAGCATCTGGATGAATACAAACTTGATGACGGAAGTAACCATTCACGATATCGCCATCAGAGAAATCCCAACGTTTCCAGTCGATTTGACGATAGATCCACTCTGGCAAAACTTCTTGAGCGCGGTTTTGCATTTTACCGAAGTCTTTTTTAGAAACGTTTCTCATACGAGCTTCGTAAAAGTGAGAAGCCGTAACCAAAGAACCCGGAGTCCATTTTTCATTGGAATTAAAGATAATGTGATCACCTTCAGTGATCTTGTTACCCCAGATACCATAGAAGATTTTAGATTGAGCAGATTTTTGGTAAGTATCAAGAAGGTATTGTTTCTCGATATTATTTGAATCGAAGTGCTGCAATTTGTTTTGCGAGTACATCGTGTTCGCTTCCAAACGCAACAAGCTCAAGGAAAGCTTATAGCGAGACATCACGTCCACAGAAGCATTTGAGCCTTTGAATACGCGGTCGATACGGCGTTGATCTGCTGGCAAAGTATGGTCAGCCATGTACAGGTCTTCAACCTCTGTCATGTCTGTCATCATTTCATTTTGTAATTCAGGACGAGAAGCTGTTGGATCAATCACTTTCAAGTTTTTGAACTTAAGCTTTTTGTTCATGAAGTTGTTAAAGGCTGTAGCAGCTTGTTCATTATTCAAGTTGAACACATAGTCCAACATGAAAACGTCATTCATGCTTTTACCGAAATTCAAAGACGTTGGTTTCAAATCAATCCAACGCTCCAGTTTTCTGTCGATCACACGAAGACCTACGACTTTCAATTTGCCTAGGTAATCGATGCTCGCACTAGCACCTGTTCCGCGGCTTCTCATCGTGATCAATTTCACGCGAAGCTTGTTGTCTTCCATGCGGTACAAGTGAATCATGAAATCCCCAGACATATAAATATGTGTGGAACCACCAAGTTCGATTGTCGGGTTCAAATCAGTAGAACCACCGATAGAGAACACGATATTCAATTTCCCTTGAAGAGCGACGAAATCGCCGACTTTCAATTTCTCGATCGCTTTTTGCGCCGTGAATGGGATCTTGTTCAATGTGTAGGGGATGGCTTTAAGAGAATCGCCTTGGGATTTAAATTGGCGAGCAAAGTAAACTTCAGTGCCTTGTTCGACTTTGAAACCGAATGGAGTGATGTCGCCGTCTACCAGGTCACCAACATCCACTGTTGAAGTAAGGATGTATTTATCCAAACGCGTGTAGTAGCCATCTAGGTAAGAAGGCTCTGACTTCGCTTTGTATTTCAGAGAAACATTCAAGCCATCGACAAGATCGCCGCTCAGGCCGATTGTTGCTCCAATATCTTGTTTGGCGATTTGCTTGCGGATTTTTTCTAGAACTTTTGATGGTTCGAAAATATCAAGGCCAGCGTGGGACGGAACGGGTGCAGAGAGAGTCAGTGCAAGTACGAACAAAACTGACTTCAAAGATGCGGTTTTCAAAGTTGCTACTCCTGAATAGTTAGGACCCCAAGTCTATTCAGGTTCTGTGATATAGCAAAGCGCAGCGGGTCAAAATAGAGTAATCTATCAACCTTGTGTGGAGACGAAGTCAGCGAACTTTTTCACCCAGTTTTGGTTCACATTCACGCACGGAACTAAGTGATAGTCTTTTCCGCCTGCGTGATGGAAGGTTTCTTCTCCACCAATACCGATTTCTTCTAGGGTCTCAATGCAATCTGCAACAAAGGATGGGCAAAGGACAGCGATGCTTTTTTTATTGGCAAGTTGAGCAATGGTGGCATCTGTTGCTGGTTTTAGCCATTCATCACGCCCTAGACGTGATTGATAAGAGATGCTCCATTGGTCGGAGGAAAGATTCATTTTCTTGGCGATGGCAGTTGCAGTCGCCAGGCATTGGGCTCGGTAACAAGGCTTATCGCAAGCCCGCGGTTGTATACAGCAGTCGGTAGTCGTCAGGCAGCCCGCATTCACTTTGACATGGCTTTCGGGAAGTCCATGGAAAGAGAAAAGGTAATGTCCGATCTCCTTTCCTTGCAGAAATTCTTGAGCGATCTCAGCACTTGGGTCGATAAATGAGGAATGCTGGTAGAAATCCCGAATGCTCTTCACTGTAAAAGTCAGTCCCAGTTTTTTGATCTGACGTTCAACTTCGCGAAGTGACGAACCTGTGGTTGCATCCGCATATTGCGGATACATCGGGACTAACAGGATATTTTTGACTCCGGCGGTGGCAAATGTTTGCAATGCTGAGGGAATATCCGGTTCGCTGTAGCGCATTCCCACCTGAACTAAATATTGCTCACCCAATTGTTTTTGCAAAAACGCGGCGAACTGATTGGTGTAAACGGTCAATGGAGACCCATTTTCCATCCAGATTTTTTTATAATTTCCGGCAGAAATAGGGCCGCGCTTAGGAACAATCAAAAGATTCACCAAAGGCCAGCGCAGGATGAAGGGAAGATTGATAACTTCCTTATCCATCAAAAAATACGTCAGATATTTTTTAACATCAGGGACTTGGTAAGTACGAGGGCTGCCGATATTTAAAAGTAAAACACCTGTTTTAGACATTCTGACCTGCGATCTGTTCACTTAAACGTTCACTGCGTTCTAGGATTTTACTAAGCCCAATTCCAGAGAGATAATTGCCGTGCAGGAAAAGTCCTTGAGGCATTTTGATTTGGGCCAATTCGTTTTGAACTTTTTCAAGTTCGATATCATAAATAGGTAAAGCACGATCCCAACGATTGATTTTCGCATCTAAAACAGCGTCTTGGCGTTTGAAGACGCGTTTTCTTTCGTCGGTCATTAATTTCAATAAATCAGCATCATTCAAATTCAAAAGATCCTGATTCTTATTGCCACCCATAATCCAAGTTTCATTGTAGGTCTTATCACGACCCGCAAAGATATAAGGAGGCATCAAAATACCCAGAGTACGAATGTTGAAACCACGAGGGATCAAACAACCGAAACCTTTGTACTTTGTTTGGGCTTTATCAAAAAACACCGTTGAGCTGATCAAAGAAGACATGCGCACTTTAGAAAGCACGGAGGAAACTTCAGGAGCTCTGTCTTTAAGTAAACTAGCCGCCGCCGCCGCCGAAGTCGCCAGAACCACGATGTCATTTAAAGACGCGATATCCACAGAGGAATTCAGATGGATCTTCACGCCTTTTTCTTGAAGGGCTTTTTCCAAGTGATTCACAAGGTCTTGCATGCCCTGGGCGCCAGACATCATGCCACGAAATTTCTCGCGCTCTTTATTAAACAGCGGAGAAATAATCAGTGAAGCGCTGAGGTCTTGCGGCTCATTCGCATAGATCCCTTGCATAGCGGGACCCAAAAGAAATCTTGTCGGAGCCTTGCCCAAGCGGCGAAGCCCCCAGGCTTCTAAAGTTTCTAGGGCTTTGGGCTTTAAAGAAGCTTTCGCGAAAAGAACTCTCGGCACGACTTTAAAGGCCACGGCAAGGACTTCAAAAGGATTCAAAGGAACTGGCAGAGGTTTTCCACGGAAGATAAATCTTTTTTTAGAGGACTCTAGCGGGAAAGCCGGTTTTAAACCGATATCGTTAAATAATTTTTCAGAGCGATCTGTCAGGATCAAAGAGTTGGCTGCACGCTCGGCCATTCCATACTCAGTATAGTCTGTACCTAAAAGACCACCCACGCGGGCAGCCTTTTCGTGAATCTCAACTTCAAAGCCTTTTCGAGCAAGTTTCAGGGCAATTGTGAGTCCTGCGAAACCCGCTCCGACAACTGTGACCTTCTTCATATAGACTGAGAGAAGATCTTAGTTTGAGGTTGTTTGGTTTTAAGGCGTTCATCAAAGAACACGCAAGCATTGCGCAAGAACGGACGACCTGCTTCCAAAACCATTAGCTTGTGATCTTTAATAACTAACAAGTTATCTTTGATCATTTCAGCCAGGAACTCAGAGGCCTTTTGTTCTTGTTCTGCATTTAGGAAGTCCACTTCAAACTCAGTCATCAGTTTTAAAATCTGACGACGGCGAACTTGGTCTTCATCCGTAAGAACATGACCACGCATTGTCGGGATCATGTCATCGTTCAAGCATTGCTCATACAGAGGCAAAACTTTTTCGTTTTGATGGAAGCTAAATGGAGTTTCAGAAATCGAAGAGACACCCAGACCCAAAAGAACATCGGTTCTTTGATCTGTGTAACCCATGAAATTTCTGTGCAGACGCTTTTCATCCATGGCGATGCTTAAGTTATCAGTCGGTAAAGCAAAGTGATCCATGCCCACTTCGACATAACCGGCTTTGATCAAAATTCCACGGGCGATCTCATAAAGCTCACGCTTTTCAGCAGACTTAGGAAGATCTTCGTCTTTGAACAGACGTTGTGCAGGTTTGATCCAAGGAACCAAGGCAAAGCTGTACAAGGCAATACGATCCGGGCGCAACTTCACAGTCGCTTCCGCTGTTTCACGAATAGAATCTGCCGTTTGTTTTGCCAATCCATAGATCAAGTCAAAATTCACGGACGTATAACCCAAATCGCGAGCTGCTTGAGACAAGTTCGCCGTGATTTCTAAAGGTTGAATACGATTTACCAGGCGTTGAACTTCAGGATTGAAATCCTGAACACCCATGCTCACACGGTTAAAACCCAATGTGCGCAGAGCTTTCAACTGTTCTGGAGAAGTACGACGAGGATCCACTTCGATGGAGCCTTCAAAGTGTTCTTTATCCAAGTTGCAGTCAGTGACGATCGGAGTAAGCAAGCGAAGCAAAGACTCAGCCGATAGGAACGTTGGAGTACCACCGCCCAAATGGATGTGTTTCAAAGGAGCTTTCAAAAGCTCTGGAGCCTGCTGTTTATACAGATTCCATTCTTTGATCAGCATATCGACGTAAGGAGTCTCTTTTGTATGGCTTTTTGTGATGATGTTGTTGCAACCACAGAAAGTACACAAAGACTCACAGAAAGGGATATGGATGTACAAAGACCATCCGCCATCACCTTGTTTCAAAGTCGCTTTTAAGTGGGAGATCCATTGCTCGCGCGTTGGATTTGTATCCCAGTAAGGAACTGTTGGGTAAGACGTGTACCGGGGAGCCGGCACATCGTATTTCGCTAAAAGGTCTTTAATCACGATAGCACCTCACGGACAGTGTCTATGAATAGCTTTACGTTTTTCTCTGGAGTTTTCGGCAATACGCCATGGCCCAAACCACAAACCCAACCCGCACGCGCTTCAGGAGACATTTCCTTCATCGGAGCTAGGAAGTTTTGTACCGCTTTTTTAAAGTCAGCGTCGTCCATGAACAACAAGCTTTGATCGAAGTTACCTTGAACGAAGCCTTTGTTTTGAACTTTGAAGCAATCTGGGATGTAGCAACGGTGATCGAAACCTTGGCCAGCCCATGGAAGCTCCGCGAATTCTTTATTAAAGAATGTCGGTTGAGTGCCTTTTGAGTAGTAACCGATTTTACCTGGGAATTCTTTAGCAAGAACGGAGATCACAGGTTGGATCCACTCTTTAAAGAACAACGGAGACACTTCACCAGCTGCCGTATCAAAGATCATGACCAGCTCAACGCCGCCATCCAATTGCAATTGAATGTTAGCTTTCAAAAGTGGAAGCATCTTTTCCAAGAATTTCGGGAACATATTGATCAATACTTTAGATTGAATCAAAGAACCTGCGTGGGAACCTTCAACACCGTAAACGAACAATGTCCAAGGACCGCCCACAAAGCCGATCAAACTTTTGTTTTTAGGAAGCACTTCGCGAGTTGCGATAACAGCTTCTTTTTGGAATTTCATGAATTCAATCGCTGGGGCTACCTCGCCCAAGTTGTTGATCGTTTCAGGATTTAGTTTAAAGCCCAATTGTGGACCGTGAGCGTCTGTGTATTTCAACCCCATGCCCAAAGCTTCCAATGGGAAAAGGATGTCTGAGAACAGGATAGAAACGTCAAAGTCGAATTCAGCCACAGGACCGCGAGCCACTTCAGCAGCTAGTTCAGGAGTTTTGCAAAGCTCTTCGAAAGAATTTTTCTTTCTCATACCTTGATAGTGCTGGTGATAGCGACCCGCTTGACGCATGAACCAGATCGGAGGAGTTTTCTGTGCTTTTCTTTGAAGAGCGTTGTGGAAAAGTGTGTTCATGTTGTTGTTTCCTCCGTGGACCATTGGTAGCCGATGCCGCGCACTGAACGAATGTGTGCATCGCCGTCTTGACCAAGTAAATGGCGCAGACGAACGATGATATTATCAATCGTACGGTGGCTTGGGTTCTTATCAACACCCCAAATTTCGTTCATGATCTCATCACGACTCAAAACTCGCGGTGCTTTATCAATTAATAACTGCAAGATCTTCATATCAGTTACAGCAGGGTACTCGATTTGACCCGAGTTCTTACGCACTGACATATTAGTAAAGTTAATCACACATGTTGTGAGCTGCACTTCCTTCAAAGGAGCGTGCGCATCCAAAACGTGTTTTACGCGGATCAAAAGCTCTTTCAAATGGAAAGGCTTAGGGATGTACTCCGCAGCGCCTAATTCAAAACCTTGCAGGCGAGACTCAGCATCTGCTTGTGCGGTTAAGAACAGGAATAAAACAGGAGAAACGAGTTTCTTCATTTTGGCAGCAAGCTCAAAGCCAGTGCCATCAGGAAGACCCACATCTAGGATCACCAGATCAAAATCTTTTTCTTTGTTGAACAAAGACCAAGCTTCAGAAACACTTTTACCCCAAGAAACGTCGTAATCTTTTTTAAGACGTTCTGTGAGTGTTTCACCTAGGGAAAGATCGTCTTCGACTAAAAGAACTTTTCTCATTACAGACGGCCCTCCATATGAAGAACGGATTTGAAACCCGCATTTTCAGCCGAGAGAAACTTCACATCGCCACGCATTTTTTCCATCAGACGTTTTGTAATCAAAAGTCCGATGCCGTTACCGCGGGAATCTTTAGAATTCAAAAGTTCAGAACCCAATTTGTTCGTTTCACCTTTAAAGCCCAGTCCGTCGTCCTCAAAGATCACTTCGAGGCGGCTTGCGCTTAAGTTACGAACGCTGATTTTCACAGTCGTCGCTTTTCCATGCAAAACAGAGTTCTGCAAAAGATTACGGACCACGCTCATTAGCGCGCGGCGGTCTCCAGAAATACGAGCATCGCGTTCAAGTTCAATAGAAAGATCCGCGAATTCACTGCGTAGATTTGCCAACAATTGGCTCAAGGAAATCTCCTCGTGCAAGAGGGGACTTACTTCAAGATTTGCTAGCAGGAGGGAGTTTTCAAGTTGCAGATCCAATCTTTGGATATCTGCAATCAGACGTTTCATCACCGGAGGACTGTTGCCTTGAAGGTCTTCTTCAAGAACTTCAGCTTGCAGTCTTAAGCGAGCGATGGACGTTTTAATGTCATGACTGAATGTAGAAAAGAAAAAGCGCAGACGATCATGACGTTTTTTATCACGGAAAGTAAAAACGATCAGCGAGATCCCGCCGATAAGGATTGAACCCAAAAGGATCGATCCTTCCCAGGCGATCATACGGTGCTGACGAGCACCCTCTAGTTTCAACAAGAAAAAGATCCACCACCAAGTCACAAGCGCAAACGTGAACGCGAACCAGATGATCGCGAGCACTGTTTTCAAATGTGACTTAAGGAAGTTCTTAATCATGGTCGATTACTCCGCAGAGCCCACGATGATGCTTGCAGCTTCTGCTAGCAACTCATCAGTATGAGCCATAGAAACGAAACCAACTTCGTAAGCATTCGGTGCCAAGTAAACACCTTTATCCAATGCCTTCAGGAACAAACCTTTGAAAGTCGCACCTTGGTTTGCAGGAATTTGCTCGATCGTGCGGATTGTTTTGCCGCTTGTATCGCCGTGGATCCAGAACAACGAAGAGTGTTGTTCAACTTTCAATGGCAAACCTTTTTTAGCGAAACCATCGCGCAATGCTTGAACGAATTTTTGCGTGCGTTTTTCAAGAACATTCCAGCCATCAAGTCTTTGCATCTTTTTAAGAGTCACAAGACCCGCACGCATACCGATTGGATTCGCAGACAATGTACCGGCTTGGTAAACATCACCACTTGGAGCAACCATGTTCATCAGTTCTGCGCGACCACCGTAGCAACCCACTGGGAAACCACCGCCGATAATTTTACCGTAAGTCACTAGATCTGGAGTGATACCTGTTTTTTCAACCATGCCGGCTAGGCCCACACGGAAACCAGAGATCACTTCGTCAAAGATCAACAAAGAGCCGTTCTTTTTGCAAAGATCAGCGACTTTTTGAAGGAATTCTTGGCGTTGGATCAAAAGACCATAGTTCGCCGGAAGTGGTTCGATGATCACAGCTGCGATGTCTTTACCTTGAGCCGCGAACACTTCAGCCAATTTTGCTTCATCATCAAGAGGAGCCACAACAGTCGTGTTGGCAACTTCAGCAGAAATACCCGCTGAAGAAGAAGCCGCAGCACCAGCCAAGCCTGAACCTGCTTTAACAAGCAAGTTATCAACGTGACCATGGTAGCAACCTTCGAATTTCAAGATTTTGCTACGACCTGTAGCTGCGCGAGCTACGCGAAGCGCAGACATAACTGCTTCAGTTCCAGAGGATACGAAGCGAAGTTTTTGCATGAATGGCAAAGTCGAAGTGATCCACTCAGCCAATTCTAGAGAGTAAATTTCAGTCGCACCGAAAGTCCAAGCTGTGTCCACCATGCGATGAACTTCTTCAGCGACTTCAGCGTCACGGTGACCCAGGATCAATGGGCCAAAGCTTTGGCAGAAGTCGATGTACTTTTTGTCTTCAACAGAAGTCAGGAAAGCGCCCTCAGCTTGTTTAAAGAAAACAGGAGCACGATCCAAGCCTTTGAAAGAACGAACAGGGGAGTGAACTCCGCCTGGAGCGACTTTAAGGGCGCGTTGGAAAAGTTCTTCAGATGTTACTTTGTGCATTGCTGTCTCCAGTTTTCTTGATCCAAGTAGATATTTAATTTTGATTCAGTGAAGTGACCTTGCTCTTGCAAGTACTGGCGGATGATTTTGAAAGTGTTGCCAGGACCGCAAGCATGGTGTTTGCCCAGAACTTCAGGGTATTTTTTTGCTGTATCTAAGAACTGACTGCCGCTGCTCCAGAAGAAGCATTCTTTGCCAGTCACAGGTGTCGCATTGTTTTGCTCACCCAAAGTGTAAGTCGCTATCAAAGGCATTTGGCGTGCGCCTTCTTCGTAACCTGTGTCGTGAGTTAGTTTTGCCCACTTCAAGTCCGTATTCGCTAGAATATCGATACGTGATTCTTCTTGTTCGCCCAATCCTTCAGAGCAACCGTGAACCCAAACGCCTCTTTGTGCCATGGCTTTCCAAGTGCGAGTTCCCGCAGTCCATACGAACTGATTGAACTGCAAACCTTCAGGCCAAGACTCACTTCTAGAAACATAAAGAGCATTAGTATCGGCTGGAACTTTCCAGTCGTTCAAAGGTTTTCTTTCGGCACGCACTTCAGAAGACCACATTTGATCCGCAGAGAATTGCGTTGGAGATTTTGTTGGTTTCAGTTCGCGAGTGTCGAGAACTTTACCGCCGTCAGTAAGACCTTTAAGGATAGTGATTTCGCCGTAAGGGCGAGACAAAACCGCCACACCAATCTTTTGATGGCAACCGCCACCAAAGCTTGCCAAGATATCGCGCTCTTTTTGCGCGCATTGGAAAGTCGTTGGGTTGTCGATTTTAGCAAGCAATGCTTTCAAATCCGCGCGATCTGCTTTGATCTCCACGGCCAAAGCGCCTTGGGCTGCTGCATTTGGATTAATACTCAAAGGAAGAGCTGCGAATTCAACCTGTGCTAGGTAAGAACGCAGAAGCTCTTGCACTTCTTTGAATTCAGGCTCTTTTGCTGTTAGCAAGCGATCTAAAGCTGCTTTCGCTACGATCAAGCCGTCTGTTTCGTTAGCTTCCAAAAGTTTGCGAATACGTGTTGGGATATTTCCACGAACACTTTCAAACTTTACGGATTCCAAGTTGAACGGAAGATGCTCTTTAAAGAAATTCGTCAAATTGTATTCACGACGAGGCGAAGAACTGAACACGCGCATTGTTTTAGAAGCGCGCATTTGTGCAAAGTGTGATTTTTTAACTAACAACAAGTCACGTTGATCAGCGCGAGGCAGTGTCGCTGCAATCACCGTTTCAGTTTTAGTTTCTGTTGGAAGGTCTTTCCAAGAGTGAACCACCATGTCGGTTTCGCCCTTGATCAACTCGCCAAAGAAGTCTTCAGTGAAAACGCCTTTTTCGGGGATTTGCCATAGGGGAGTCGTTAGGTTGATATCACCCAAAGATTCTTTGAACTTGAATTCGATCTCAAGTCCTGGATTCTTTTCTTTTAAGATTTCGCCAACCATATAAGCCTGGAGGCGGGCCAAGTCACTTTTGCGTGCGGAAATTCTCAGGCGCATATATCGTCCCAACCAAGTGGACGAAGCTCTGTTCTTTGCGCGAAGGCCAAGGCTTTCTCAAGCAGATACGATCTGATCTGTTCAAGTTTGGTGAGCCTGTCTTTTTTGGTCTCTTCGATTTCGGCAAAGAACTGTTGAAGGGTCATTAGTGTAACACGTGGGAACTGAGACTCGATCAATGCTGGAAGATTGTTTTCTTCACCGCGCAAATCATAGATAACATGAGGACGAGTGTCCTGCTTGCTGATCAATTCCAAGATGCGTGCGTCGCTGATAGGCGCTGCAATCACCATGGCTTCACCATGAACGTAAGCTTCGTTGTAGTTTACAATAGTCAAATTATCGTATTTCTCTGCGAAGCTGCGCATCTTCGTGCATTCACGGCAAAGAACTTGAACGGATTGTTTGTGGGCCAGCCACGGAAGGATTTCTTGCGCCAACTGACCGGAACCGCAAATAGTCACGGACTCCATATCCTTGGTATAGCGACGCAAAAGGCTGCCATAACTTTGTGATCCAATACCCACCAAATGTTCGGCGCGTGTTCTTTTCACTTCTGCCATGATGAAGTTCAACCATTTCTGATTGTCGGCAAATAGTGTGTCACCCAACGCCTTACGTGCCTCAACGAAGTTACGGAATTGACCGAAAACTTCTGTCTCGCCCACGATTGGTGAATGCAAACCACAAAGAATTTCAAGAAGAAGACTGAAAGCTTTCTCACCGCGAAGAATTTGATCTTCTGGTTCAAGTACTTCGACAAAACTGTTCACTTCATCTTCGCGGCAGAATAAAATCTGGCGCAAACATGTTCTCCACACGGCGGCGTCTTGCAGAGACTCTGCAAAATTTTTGCTGGATTTTCTATGAACGAGAAGTATATCTTCCATCTTGATTATTAGGTTTATCACTAACCTTTCATTAAAGTGTCATTGAAATGTCATTAACGCTTCTTTCCCAGAGTGAGACGTATAATGACTTCGAAACGAGGTTCTATATGAAGTTGACACAGAGACCCAGAAGAAACCGTCGCACAGAAGCAGTGCGACAAATGATCGCAGAAACAGATCTACGTCCCTCTCAATTAGTCCTGCCATTGTTCCTTGTCGAAGGCACAGGTCAGAAACAAGAAATTGCCTCTATGCCAGGCATTTTCCGCATGAGCCCCGATTTAATTTTAGATGAAGTCGCAAAGGCCGTGTCATTGGGAGTAAAAAGTTTCGATCTTTTTCCTGCTCTGCCAGAAACCATGAAGGATACAGTTGGGACAGAATCATTGAATCCGAATGGTTTAATGCCAACAACCCTGAAGAAAATTCGCGACAAGTTTCCTGAAGTCACTTTGATCACTGACGTTGCTCTAGATCCCTACTCCTCGGATGGACATGATGGCGTAGTGAAAAACGGTCTCATCTTGAATGATGAAACTGTAGAGATCCTCGCAAAGATGAGCGTTTTGCACGCGAAATCTGGTGCCGACATTGTGTCTCCATCGGACATGATGGATGGCAGAGTTGGGGCGATTCGTGAAGCTCTCGATGCAGAAGGTTTGATCGATACGGGCATTCTTTCTTACTCCGTGAAATACGCATCTAGTTTTTACGGTCCATTCCGTGAGGCTTTGGATTCTGCTCCTAAATTCGGAGATAAAAAAACTTATCAAATGGATTTCCGCAACACGCGTGAAGCGATTCGCGAAATTGATTTGGATGTGGCCGAGGGTGCTGACATCGTCATGGTGAAACCAGCGTTGTCATATTTAGATGTGATCGCAAAAGTCAAAGCTCACACAAATATTCCTGTGGCAGCCTACAATGTGAGTGGTGAGTACGGCTTGATCAAGCACGGTGCTAAAGCCGGCTTGATCGATGAAACACGCGCGATGGTGGAGACTTTGTATTCTATCAGAAGAGCGGGCGCTGACATTATCTTCACTTACTTCGCTTTGCCGATGGCAGAGTGGCTTCGTAAAAATTCCTAGTTTTTTGGGAACAGCTCTCTTTTGTTCGAGGGCTGTTCTTTCCTGACCCAGCTTGTGTTCGAGGTGGGTGTCTTATTTTGATTCATTTGCCGTTTCATAGGGAAAAACCATAAGTTTCATTCGGATTCTGCCGAAAAGTCCAGTAGGGAATGTTTAACCAAGGACTGCCAAATGAAGCACATGAACAAAGTATTGGCCGTGGGTCTTCTTGTCGTCGCATTTCAAAACTGCGCACCACAAAACACAACTTTCACAAAAGCAGAAATGGCATCGCAAACTGCTCCTGCAGAGGAAGTAGTTCCGAATTGTTTTGGTCGCACCGAAGGTACGACATGGTGGGTGCCGTCTAATGAGTTGTTACAAGAAAACGGCGTTTGTCAGTATGGCGGTGACCTTGCTTATTCCTATGCAAAAGAAATCGAATTGATTTGTCACCAGGGCAATGCCGTTCCAACTGGTAAATCACAAAAAGGAAACTTGGTTGCGACGACAGGTGCTTGCTTGCCGGCAACTTGTAATGGCAAACCTCAAGGTAGCACTTGGACAATTCCGAATGGAACTGTTTCTGAGCCACAAGCTTGTCCTTCAAGCTCGGTTGTGGTGAATGCGATCTATAATAAAAATGACACTTATATCTGTGATAACGGTAAAGAGAACTTTGTAAAATCTGAAAAGGGTTCTTACATCGGTTTGGATAAATCTTGCCCGGCTCCAGATCTGGATGCGGCTTTCTCGAGTGAGAAAGTAGCGATCAATACGTCTGCTGGTCTGATCACGGCGGGTTACAACGTTAGCAACATGGCTTACTCATGCTCTGATGGTCAATCGGGTGTGTTGCCTGTGGCAGCGACTTCGACTTCGATCAAAGTTTCTCAAGACCTTGCTTGTACTGTGAAAGGTACGAACTCAGCGGGTGCGTCAGTAAGTAAGACCGCTTCGATTTCTGTGACTTGCGGAAGCAACGAAGTGAAATCGGGTGGTAAGTGTATCGTGTACGCTTGTAAGTCTTTTGTGGAAATCACTTCATTCCCAGTTGTGATTCCTGAAAGAACAGACGCGGGTGTTTGTTACTATGCGAAGCTTTTCAATAAGATCGCAACGGGGCCATCATCAGGTTCACGTTTGGATTTCGTGTCCGCTCGTAATCACGCCTCTTCGTTGGGTGCAGACCCGAAAAACGTGGCGGCTCCGTATGTGATGGGTGCCTTTACTAATAAGGTGACATTGCAAGGTGAGCGCTCTGTGAAATTATCAGGCTCTAGCAATGCTCTGACTTCGATCTTGGTTGATAACTTTGTCTTGATGGGTAGCCGCTTGGCTTCAAGCACAGCTGCGATCTCGAATTACCGCGCCTTCGGTTCTGCCGATGCAGCGATTGGTACAACAGGTAAAATCAAAGTGAACAATGCGGATGTGGCTCTGCAAGCCTTCGAGTCCGGTGGTACAGCGACGATTGGTACGTTGTTACTGACTAGTGACTTCAGTGTTGGCAAACAGTACGAGCTCAACGTGAACGCGCTGGATTGCGGTGGCTCGAAAGCGTTGTCTGATATCTACTTAGTCTTCCAATAATTCCAAAGGTACGTCCTTACCTGAGTAGGTAAGGACGTACCTTTTTTGATTTTCATTGAGGCCTCTTTGTTTGACACAAAGAGGTTTTGTCGTTTTGATCATCGCATGAAAACAATCCTCGGCTCATTCTTGGTATCGTTGCTTATGACTTCTGTGGCTCACGCAGATGTGGACCCAGCCTACAATGGTGTTCGCTGCCGCACTGAAGACAAGAAAATCAAAATTCACGTGGCGATTCCCAACAACCGACCGTTGGGAATGTATTGGATCGAAAATGATCGTGTGACTGTCATTTCAAATCGCGTGGAAGAAATGGATCACGTCGTTGTTGGCTATGATGGAGATCTCAAACACATCCTGAATTTCGACCAAGGTTTTTATCGCGAAGTTCAAAAGAATGGCCGTGTCACGAAAGACATCCGCGGGATGAACTGCGTGTACTGTCCGGCGGAGATGGATTACTGCCCGGGAGAATTCGATAACAATCCATAGAGGATATTTCCCTTCTAAGGGAGCACCGAGCGTCAGCAATTTTGGTCTCTCCCTTCGTTGTGTCTCAGATTGAGATCCCTATCTCGTCCTAAATAAATCTGAGCTCGCACAGCTGTTGCAACTTCTTTGGTATCTACGAAACCCTAAGGAAGCTGTGAATGAAAAAGTTTGTGGTGCTCTTTTTACTTATTCATTTTGTCTGTTTTTCTCTAGCTCGGGCGGCGGACTCTGCTTCACCAGAGATTATCTTTTTTGAGAAAAACGCTGCTGGTGTTGAGGAAGTTGTCTTTCGCGATCAGCACAGTACGCAGGTTTTAGGTGAACTTCAGACCTTGCCTAAAGGAACTCGTTTGTATCACTGGGAAAAGGCCACTGCTTCACAGATTAAATCCTGGAATGCGGAAGGAAAGATTTCTGCCGAGCGATTGGAAAAACTAAAAGGACCTAGCCGTGAGTTTTCTGGCGGTGGATACTACGTTTCATTGAGTCCGTTGGACTCTGTCAATTACGGGAATACCGTGGTGATTGTAGAGCTCCCTAAAGATATTAAAATATTAAAACTGTACGCTCCGCTGAGCTGGAGTGCGAACGGCTTTCGAGCTGCTGTTGAAAAGAAAGGTATTTCTGTTTTGACAGTTCCCCACACTCCAACGTGGATGAACCTTTTTGATGCTGAAGCTTTGACGAATATTCATGTGGGGACAGAGAAAGATTTCGTCGATTTTAAGTTTGATGGCTTTGAGAGACCTTGGAATTACGAAAAGTTCTTTGAGCTTTTTCCGGGATTAAAAAACTCGGAAAGTTTAAGCTCGGCGTCTGAAAAAATGACCTCCATCTATAAATCCCTCAAAAAACCAAGTGAAGAAGCGCGTCTGGCGGTCGAAGCTATCGTGAAAACGGGCTCGATGAATTTGGTCACGGACGTATTTAAAAAAGCTTCAGCTGAAAACATTAGTATGAAAGCCATTAAAGACGCGGTCGACGGCTATAGATATGCCTCGATGAAAGAACTTTACAAGACTCTAAAATCAGATCCGGAAAAGCTGAACTATGCATTGTCGGAAGGGATGAGGAGTGACTACTTTTTCTTGTCTAATTCTGCCATCACGGCTCTTGCGTCTGCTCCGTTGAGTGTTTCTCAAAGAACATTGATTTTACAAAAGTTCGAGGAGCGGAACGGCGGCAATATTAATTATCAAGCACGGGCCTTGATAAACAGCTACAAAATGAAACCGGGGCAGTGGCTGCCGCATCAACTTTGCAGTGCCGTTTTTAATTAAAGCTATTTTTTAAGAGACGGTTTTTCTTCGGGAGTGACCCAAGAGAACGTCTTGATGATTTGATTACATTGCTGCAGAGACTTAGAGAAAGTGTCTTTGCTATCCAAGCAAGTCATGATCGCGACTTTGTCGTCATTTTTCAAAACAACCTGACGGATCTGTTTGTTCTTTGCTCTGGAAAGCATATCTACGATCAATGCTTGATTGCCGTTCAAATTAAACTGTTTCGTCGCCAATACCTCAAAGCCATAGCTTGGGTAGTCGCGCATCCACTTGCGTGTGTAAAGATCCAAAGATGCATTTTTAGCCACACGGTCCGTGCGCACGCTCAACGAAGCTGCATCGGGATTGTTCTTATCAGCAAAGCGAATGGTATCGAGAAGACTGTCTTCAGAAGTGGCGACCGTGGTCCACGTGCTGCCTTCTGTTTTCAGTGTGAAGCCCTTGTGCATGAAATAAAGTCCTTTTTCTGGCGCAGTCAGCGCAGAAGTACTTGTTGCAGGGTATGGAGCTGCAAAAGCTAGTAATGGACTTGAAATAAAAAGGGCGATCAACGTTCTCACCCTTTTAGGTTAGCAAGGGACCAAAGCCCCAGCAAGAGCAAAGGTCTTTATTTCACGGGTGTAGGCGCCGGAGTCGCTGTTTCCGTAGAAACTGGACTCGCAGAAGGCGTTACAGAGGGCGTGGGAGACGGTGTTTCCACGGGTTTAGGCGTGGCACTCGGTGTGGTTGTAGGCGATGGAGCTGTTGTAGGCTCTGCCACAACGGGAGCGGCTTTGGAGCTTTCCGTGGTAGTTGGCGTTTCAGCAGGCGCAGTTACTGCTGGGGTAGGAGTCGGTGCTACTGGAGCAGCTTTGCGCTTTCTTTTCGGTGTTGGTTTAACAGTCGGAGCCGGAGTGACCGCAGCAGTGGATTCAGCTGCTGGGATTTGTGGAGTCGCAACAACAGGCGTTTCTGTTTTCGGTTTGTTTGTCACAGGTTCCGGAATGCAAGCACCCAAGTCTGTTGGCAAGTCGACAGTGTAAATTTGCTTTTTGTCCTGGAAGTTACGCGTGAACGCCAGACGTTCTTTTGTATCGTTAGAAACAACGGGGAACATCAAAGAGTCAGCACCTTTGAAAACAAGCTGCGTGCATTTTGTTTCAAGATCATAGACCTCGATGTGATGTTTCTTTTCGCCTTTCCTAAGAACGCTATAGAACAAGCGTGCAGGGGAGCGTGGGGCAAAAAATAAATCGCGATATTCGCCCTCTCCACCTTTAAGTTCCACCGTGTGTTTGGTTTTGAAATCCAACAGGTGCAGACTTTGTACTTTCGTTTTCAAATCTGTTTCGATGTAAGCCAGGCGAGAGTTGTCTGCTGTCAAAGCAGGCGAGCGGCGATCTTTACCAGTTTCTGCTGCCACAAGGCTTACAAAAGAAGATTTCAAATCCATTCTAAAGATGCCTGTCACTTCTCCGCGGCGGGAAGTAAAAACTACGGAAGGCTTTGTTGGATGAGAAATCAAATAGGATTCGCCGTCATAGCCGGGTTGATTGGTGATTCTTAAGATTTCAGCACCGAAGCGATCGCTGACATAAATTTCCGATGGAGGAAATTCTTTGTTGGGATTTTTGTTTAAAAAAGGACTTTCTTTGATCTCATCTGTTGTCGAGGAATAGATGATTTCCATGTCACTGACATAAGAGGGGTCAAAGGCATCGCCATCTTGAAACGTCACACGACGTTCCTTGTTGCGGATCAAATCCGTTTCAAAAACTTGTGCGTTCTTTTGACTAGGGCGACCACGGCTGACGTAAATCAAGCGGGTGCCGTTGGCAGAAAAGCGGGGTCTTTCGTTATCACCTTGGAAAGTGATTTGCTTCACATCTTTTTGCAGAAGGAAGTCAGGAGTCAGAAGATCTTTCGTTGGGCTTGTGTGAGAACATCCTGCTGCGAGGATGCTGCCCAAAATCGTGATCTTCAAACTCTTGTTGCTCATATCTCTACCTTGTGAAGAACTTTTTGTAACAGTGAAGAGGGGTTTACTTTCTTCAGATTTTTCAACTCAACCCACTGGATACTTCGGTCGCTCAGACTCTTTTTTTGAGCGATTTTTATGAAGATATCATGATGTGTGATGTTGTGTTTAGCATCATAGTCTTTGGGCTTGTCACTATTTTGAGAAATTGTTCCTGGGAAAATCATTTGCCCTTTAAGGAACGGAGCATAGTCGTTTTGTACGAGAGCGACTTTATTGTTCTTGATTGAAACAACCGGGTTCCAAACCCAGACTTCACTCTGTTTTCTTGGCTTTTTCAGAGGTAATTTCTCGACCAAATTCTTTTCACGCGACACGCAGTCTGTGGACCAAGGGCACATCAAGCACATGACTTTTTGTGGAGTGCAGACAGTTGCTCCCAATTCCATCAGACCCTGATTGACGGAGTCAGAATTTCCAAACGAAGAAAGTTTGTCGGAAAGATCCTGCAATTGTTGGCGAGCTTTTGTATTCCACCATTCAATTTTTAAACCATAACGACGTGACAGAACGCGGATAACATTTCCATCCAACACGCCGACTTTTTCACCAAAGGCGATGCTGGCCACAGCACGTGATGTGTACGGGCCAAAACCTGGAAGCTCCAAAAGTTCAGCCGCTGTTTTCGGAAAACCATTTTCAGCTAATGCCTTAGCCGCTTTATGAAGATTGCGTGCGCGGGAGTAATAACCTAGACCTGCCCAAGATTCTAAAACATCCGCTTCGGGAGCTTTGGCTAGGTCCTGAACTGTGGGAAAGTTTTTAAGAAACTTTTCGAAATAAGGGATCACGGCGACCACAGTGGTTTGCTGTAGCATCACCTCAGAAAGCCAGATTCTGTAGGGATCTTTATTTTCACGCCATGGAAGAGCGCGGCGGTTCTTTTTGTACCACTGAATCAATTGTTTTTGGTCGCGTTGATAGTCCATCGGCGGTAATGTAGTCTAGATAAATGAGGAGTCAATAATGGAATACAAACCTCTCAGTGGACGTGAATTTCCCCGCTTTTCTGCAATTAAAACCTTCTTCCGCTTGCCCTATGTAGCAATTGACGCGGACTACGAAGTTGGAATCTTTGGTATTCCTTATGACGGCGGCGTTTCCTATCGTCCCGGGGCTCGTTTCGCTCCGACAAAAATGAGAGAGGTTTCATCTTTGGGTCGTGGTTTCCACATGACTCGCATGGAAAATTTCTTTGAAAAACTAAAAGTCGCTGACATCGGTGACTGCCCAACAGTTCCTATCGATCAGGGACAAACTTACGAACGCATCGAAAAGTTCGTAGGCGAACTTATGCAACACAATAAGAAATTCGTTTCTATCGGCGGAGACCACTCCACGACGTTGCCAGTTCTGCGCGCTTTAAGAAAAAAATATGGTAAACCTTTGGCCTTCATTCACTTCGACGCGCATTTGGATACATATCCAGCGGCGTGGGGTTGTGAATACCATCACGGAGCATTTGCTCGTCACGCTGTTGAGGAAGGTTTAGTAGATCCCAAGAAAATGGTCCAAATCGGAATCCGCGGCCCGTTGGCAGCAGGCGGTGATTTAGATTTCGTAAACAAACACGGCATTCGCGTGATCACTGTTGATGATGTTCGCAATTTGCCCATCAACGAATTTTTGAAAACGTTGCCAACGTTCGACGACACTCCAACCTACATCAGCTACGACATCGATAACTTGGACCCAAGCTGCGCACCAGGAACAGGAACGCCCGTTCCAGGTGGTTTGACGACATATGAAGTGCAACGCATCTTCCGCGCTTTGAAAATTCCAAACTTGGTCGGTTGTGACATTGTAGAAATCTCACCGCCCTTCGACCACGCCGACATCACGGCTCTCGCCGGAATGGACGCCATGTTCGAAATGCTCCACCTATTCAAAACCAAATAGCTCTAAGTCCGCGGGGCCCATCCTCTCGGTCAAACCATAGCACCAACCCCTAAGAAGACTCCTTGGGGGTACCGGTCACACCGCACCCATCTCTTCATCCTTCTTAATTAAAAATCATGATCCTCGGGGGTATCGGTCACCAACCACGACGGTCGATTCCGCTCAGCCTTCCAATATTCGGATCGACTCGTCCTCAATCGCCGCGAGCTTTCATTAGCAGGAGCTTCTCTTTTTGCATCGACTCCCACCATTCGGGGGTATCGGTCACGACTTCCCCGGCAAAGGAGTCAGCATATGAAGCAACAGACTTTTTCAGAGTTAGAAACTCATTGGCGTTTTCGATATTGCCATGGCGGAACACTTCGGAAGTCGCGAAAGGGGAGAGGCGCACGCCCTCTTTCCAGTAAAGATCCGATTCATCTTGTTTTTAAAATCAATAAGGCGGCCGTGAGCAAGGGGCTTCGCAGTCCGCGCACATTTTCACTTTTGAATGTTCTGCTTAGAAAGTACTCGCGCAAATTTTTTGTGAGCATTGAGCAGTGTTCAATTCAGGTGGACCACATTCATATTCTTATTCGTGGGGGTCGCCGATCAGCGATTCAAAGTTTTCTGCGGGTGTTGGCGGGGCAGTTTGCTCAGTGCTTGACCGATACCTTCACGACGAAGCATGAGGGTGAAAAAGTTTGGAAGCATCGACCGTTCACGCGAGTTATTAAGGGATTTAAGCCATACAGAATTGTGCGGGATTATATTCAGTTGAATGAAAAGGAAGCTTTAGGGATGCCGTATTCGAAAACGCGTCTGAGGGGCATGTCGGTGGAGCAGTTGCGGGAGTTGTGGGTGTGACCGATACCCCCGGGTCGCAATAATTGGGTCATGACCGATACCCCCGGGGAGGCAGAGGGTGAAAAAGGGGATTAGAAGTAGGAGTCGGCCCAGTCGATCAAGTGACCGTTGATCCAACCTATTTTTTCTTCGAGGGTTAGGAGTTTGCTGCGGCTGAGGTAGCTCAATACTTCTTTGCGGAGGTCTTGGGCTGTGGCTTCGTGGAGGATTAGCAAACCGCTCTCGGTGTCGTGGATGAAACTGCGGCGGTTTAAGTTCACGCTGCTGACGAAGCTGAGCTTGCCATCAATAACTAAAATTTTGGCGTGCATGATGGAGTTGGATTCTGTCCATTCATAGACCATGACATTTTTCAGATGGCGATTGATGCCTTGTTTGTTCACGTCCTCTGCAATTTGCGGAGTTCCGTCACCCGCCAAGTGAATACGCGTGATGACCTTTAGATTTACTCCACGTGCGGCCGCGCGATCCAGGGCTGCGCTGATGGCGACAGACGGGCGGAAGTAAGGTGTCGTGAGTAGCAACTCTTTCTGGGCCGAGTCGATCATCTCAATATAGAATCTCTCTAGCTGATAGCCATCGAAATACGGCACTGAAACAATGTGACGAACTAGCGGCTTAGACGCCGGAACGGCTTGAATACTTCTAACAAAATCTTTATTCACGGTGACCGGAATATTCACGTTCGTCGAACGGAAGCGTTGAGTGGAGGGCTCGCGATTCCAGAAGTTCAACATTTGCGACAGCGTGTGCTTTACGATCTCAGTGCCGCGCAGTTCGACGTCGAAATCGTTGTAGTAAATGTAAGCCTCTTCTCCATCACCATAGTTTTTCAAATGCTTGTACGCACGATAAAATGGAGTCTCTGGAAAAATATAAGAGTCACGGATATTACGACCACCCGTGATCATGAAGTTCGCAGATGGATCTGTGGCAGAGTAGCCCAGTAGCAACTTTGTATGATTCACGCGATGAAAGCGATCAAACCAAGTCCCGTCTTTGTCGTCGGTCACAGAATACTTATAATACTGAACTTTCACATTCGGAAGATCACGCATCAACCAAGTCACGATCTCGCGATCTTTGCGAGTCATGGTGACCTGAGGAACCAAGATGCGCACTTGAGTGCCACGTTCAGCATGATAGCGAACAGCGCGAGCTGTGACCATACCAGAAAAGTCAGCCGAAAAGTTCAATGAAGAAATCCAGATCACATCAAAGCGAGGAGCTTTGCGGAAATCCAAAGTCGCCATCGGATTCTTATTTTTGAAATCACTTTTAAGCAGTGGAGCGCCCGTCAAAGAAATCACTCGACGATCCATAGCCAAATGCGGATCACGCAAATTCGTATAGCGATCAAAAGTTTCAGGGCAGGTCGTGAAATTGAAATCCTGCATCCAGAAGAAACCATCTGGATTTTTACCAAAGCCATCGGTGATCTGAGGGCATACGTCCACTTGGCTAGTCAGTTTCATCCATTCAGGAGAGATGTCACGCAAGCTTGCCAAAGGAAAGCCATGGGTCCACGTCGATGCACTGTCGGGATCGTAATAACGGAACTGGCATTGGCTGACGTTGGAATCAAATCTCACAGAGATGTTCTGCGCATTTTCATTCGCGTAATACCAATTGAATTCATAAGTGCGAGTGCGTTCATCGGGAAGCCAAAAGAACTTTGAAGGCGCAATGATATCGCCATTACATTCCAGACGAGCTTTCAAGAAATCCTTACGGATTCTTTCGTCTTTGTCTTTCGCGAAAACACCGGCGTCTTTTTTGATCTCGTTTCTAAAACGCAGTGAATAGTCGGCAAAGAAGCGATGCTCTAGTGGAAAGGGATTGGTTGCCCGATTGCCCAGGCGGAATTCTTCCAGATCACGAATGCTGATGATCTCTTGTTTTTCAAACAAAGGACGACGGAATGTGCTTTGGAACCAAGGACCCACTCCATTCCAACTGCGATCATCAAACTTACGGCCTAGCTCATCACGCAAGGACTGACGTTCGATCATCAGACGTTGAATAGCTCCCCGTGTTTTAGGATCAGAAATTTTTGAAAGATCAAAAAGGGGGGCATTGGAAGTCATGATCTTTGAAGGCGCCACCTGAAAAAGCTTCTGACTGTAGCGCCAATCGTTATTCCAGAATTGTGAAAGTTCCAGGTCGATTTCTTGAATGCGTAGGATGCGGTCTTCATCGGTTTGGATGGAGCTCGGCCCACGCTGTGCACTGGTGCAGGCAAGCAATCCAAAAATCGTTGAAATAATGAATGAAATCAATAATCCACGCATCAAAAGCTGATCGGTTTTTACGAGGGATAAATGTAGAAATTAAGCTCGATCTTGGTCTGGTATTTCAAATAAAAAAAGCGGCGAAGATGTCTTCGCCGCTTGAGATGTTTCATTCAGAGATTTAGAAATTTGCCGGATTGATATCTCCTGGAGGAGTCAGGCCTTTTTTCTTAATTTTCTCTACCAACGTGGTTCTGTTCAATCTTAACAAAGCTGCTGCTTGGTTGCGATTCCAGCCCGTTTTTTCCAGAGCCTTCAAGATCAAATTATTCTCAAACGTATCCACTGCCGTATTGAAATCCATGCCGCTGTCAGGAATTTCAAGTTGGCTTGCATCCAAACTTGCAGCAGGTTTCATCGACTTGTACTTGATTGGCAAGTCATTCATTTCAACAGTGCCTTGGCCTTTAAGGATCGTCATGCGCTCGACCAAGTTTTCAAGTTCACGGATATTACCTGGCCACGGATAGTTCGACAAAGCATCCAAGGCATCAGTTGCGATACCAGTTAAACCGCGACCTTTGTTTTTATTGAAGATTTCCATGAAATGATTCAACAACAAAGGGATATCGCTTTTACGTTCGCGAAGTGCTGGTACGTGAATAGGGATAACGTTCAAGCGATAGTACAAGTCCTCACGGAAACGATCATGCTCAACAGCTTCTTCCAAGTTAATATTAGTTGCTGCGATCACACGAACATTTACGGAAACTGTTTTCGTAGAACCGACAGGTTCAAAACTGCGTTCTTGCAATGCACGCAAGAGTTTTACTTGTAATGAAGGTTCAAGGTCGCCGATTTCGTCCAAGAAGATCGTTCCGCCGTCAGCCATTTCAAAACGGCCGATACGGTTGGCGATAGCACCGGTGAAGGCGCCCTTCATGTGGCCGAACAATTCACTTTCCAAAAGTTCGGAAGGAATAGCGCCGCAATTGATTGGAATAAATGGACCTTGAGCACGAGGGGAATTGTAGTGAATCGCGCGAGCGATCAACTCTTTACCAGTACCAGACTCACCAGTAACTAATACTGTTGAATCAGAGTCAGCAACACGTTCGATCAAACGCAAAACATTTTGAATAGGTTCTGAAGAACCGACGATTTGATCGAATTTGTATTTCTTGTTCAATTCAGATCGAAGTTGCTGATTTTCTTGCTGAAGTTTTTTATGAGTCAGAGCTTTTTCGATCAAGCTCATCAGCTCTTCAAGATTGAAAGGCTTCGTCACAAAGTGGAAGGCACCTTTTTGAGTGGCGCGGATCGCAGATTCAATAGTCGCGTGGCCAGTCAGAATGATAACTTCAGTAGCTGGGTTCAGGGCTTTTAAATAAGTCATGAACTCGATGCCATCGCCATCTGGCAGATTCAAATCCACGATCGCCAAATCAATAGGAGTATCTCCTTGTGACAAAGCTTTTGCTTCTTCGATCTTATTGGCAGTGATGACATTCAAACCTTTTCTATCGAGCACTCTGAAAAGAGCGGTACGTAGAGAGGACTCGTCATCCAGGATTAGAACACGTTGTGAACGCATGAACCTTCCTTCCATGGTGGGTTCGTGGAGAGACAGCCGACGTGCATGTCAGCCTTGATAAAAGGATATGGTATTTTTGACGGACCTGTCAAAAAATCCGCGCCCAGTGCGCGTTTCAGGACCTTAAAACTAGACGGTTGAAGGAAATTTTTGCCACGTTTTCCTGGCCTGGACCTGTGTAAAATTCGAGGTCGGCCTCGTGATCGCGCAGGATCTGTGCGGCGACAGGAACACCTAAACCTATGGGAAGACTTGGATTTTTCTCTGGCGTCCCGTTGTCTTTGATTAAAATATTGGCAATGTCATCAGCGGCAGAAATTTCGATATCGAGAGAACCTCGGAATCCCTTACTTTGTCGGCTGCGGTCCGTTAAATGGTCGATCGCATTTTGGAAGACGTTCTTCAAAGCTTGGGCCAAAAGATTCAAATGCCCCTTCACCGCCAAATCCTGTGCAGGAAAGTGAAGGCGGACTTCGATGCCTTGAGATTTTGTTTGCAGCTCAACAATTTTGAAAGCGCGTTGGCAGACATCTTTCAAGCTCACTTCGCCTTCTTGATCTGAAATAGGATTGCGAGTGAAACCTAAAAGATTTTGTACGATCTCTTTGCAGCGTTGAACGCCCGCTTCCATTTCTAAGATATCAGGATAAAGCGGATGATCGCCGGGCATATCCATCTTGATCAATTGTGCAAAAGATAAAATTCCTCCCAGAGGATTATTCAACTCATGCGCAATCGATGAACCGATAGTTCCGAGCTCTGCCATCTTTGCAGATTCCAGAATTTGCTTTTCCATTTTCATCTGTTGAGTGACGTCATGGTACAAGTTCACGAAAACAGCAGGTTTATCGCTATCTAAAATTAAACTCTGGCTGAAAACATCAAAGGTGCGCGGAGAAACATCCTTAGAGCGCATGCGGAAGTTACGACCGCGTTGGCAGCCAGGACATGGCTCCTCACGGTTGTATAAAAGGGCATAGCACTTACGCGTGTTCTGCGCATGTTCACGCTCTTTCAAGCGCTCTTCCGCCGCTTTATTGGACTGGATGATGTCATAGTTTTGATCAATCAAAACGACAGGGTCTGACATCGAGTTGAACGTGGCTTCCCACTGTTCTTTCATCGACTCAGATTCTTGAAGTTTTTGAATACGATCCAATGCCAAAGCCACGGCCTCTGCAACACGAGTCAGGAAATCACTTTCCTCTTTGTTGAAAGGGTGGTCTGGGGCGCGCAAGAAAAACACTGAACCGATACGGTCGTGTTGTTTGAATAAAGGAACTTGCAGCTGAGTAAAACTTAGCTGGGCGGTAACTTGGCTTGAGAACTGTTCATCCTGAGGATGAAAGAAAATACGAATCCACGAAGTCTGAACAGTCGTCGCCAACGAATCATTTAAAAGCTGTTCGATTTCAGCGACGGAGCTTGCTTGATGAACGGCCATCAAGGCGACCTTGAAACCCTCGATACGCGAATTGGTCAGATATAATTTACGACGAGCTTCAGTGAGGAAGCGTGTTCTTTTCTGAACCCGTTCTTCCAATTCAATTTGTAAGCGTTTTAATTTTTCTGTCTGTTCGCGAATCAAAACAGCCAAGTTGTCATCTTGTTTGCGCTGATTGGCTTCTTCCAAAGCCATGAACAAATGCGATTCAAGATCTGTGTCGTTAAAGCTGTGCATGACTCGCAGAAAGGAATACTCCTCGTGCAGTCGGCTTAATTGATTCGCGGAAAAATCCGGTGGCACTACAGCGATAAACTGAGTGGCCGGGCTGCCTTGTTTGATCTCTTGATAGAATTCAGGAAAGCGTTTTCCTAAGATCACCGTCACCGAAACGGCCACCACGTTGTAGGTGGAATCTTGGATCCAATGCCAAGCTTGTTGCAGGTCCGTCGCGATATGTGCGCCCAGCTCCTGCAGCCTTGCATCCCAAGGTCCGATCAATAGAAAGCTTGCCTTTAAAGTCCGCATGCCGCGATCAGATCCTTGTGCTGCTTGATAGTGTAGTCGGGATGATCTTCAGGGTAGACGGCTTGCTCGCCCACGTGTTCTCCGTGCGCGAAATAACAAGTGGTCGCACCTAATTTTTTAGCGTCGCGAATTTCACTGGAAAGGCGATTGCCAATACTTAAAAGTTCTTCAGAGGAATGGCCCTCGCGGGAAAGGATATCAGCAAAAGCTGATTCTTTGCGCTCACCGATGAAGCCATTCAGGATATAAATCTTTTTAAAAAACTTCTCGATGCCCAGTGCTTGGATCTTTTTTACTTGAGCATCGTGGGAACCCATTGTGACCAGATAAAGATTGTACTGTTCTTGAAGGTGCAAAAGGTTTTCCGTCGCTCCCGCTAAAAGCGGCAGTACGGTCGGAACCTCAGGGTTATAGAACTGTTCAAGGGCATCATGAACAGCTTTGCCTGGTTGAGTTGTCCCGAACTGATTGACGATCTTAGTAAAAATTTCTGTGTGGGAAAGGTTAGCGGCCCATTCTTGGCGAAGGTGCATGCACTCTTCCAGAGTCACACAAACACCTGCTGCGATCATAGCTTCACAAGCTCTTTGCGAAGCGAGGGGCACGAGCAGACCTGACGTGTCTAACAACGTGTCATCCAAATCGAACGCGATGGACTTAATCGTGGACATCTAAAACCCTTCTCCCTTGAGTAACATTTGCAGGCCTACTTTGAAGTGGGGCCATACGTTGTTGAGGTCTTCTCCGCTGAGTTCCTCAATACAGACGACGGGAGTTTTTTTATCAATCCAGCCATACTGACCTAAGCTGCCAGGAGTGGGGTACCCAATATCCTCGCGATGCTCATATCCAGTTCCTGTGGCTAAGATCTCGGCGGCTTTTTTACCAGGTTCGCCGGTATAAACTACGCACGGCTCCCATGAGTGAAAGTGTACTATGAGATGTGGCTTTTCGTCCTCAATGAGTTTTACCAAAGCCCGAACTTCGGGCTCGCTCCCAGGCGAAGGGCCGGGATAGTATCGGGGGGCCTTAGCTTCCGGGCTCCAATCAGAACTCGGGAAGTTGCGGTTCAGGTCGACGCCGGAGCCATTGGTTCTTTGGTTTTTTTCGGAGCCATCAGGGTTGATATTGGGGATGAGGATCCAAGGGCGGATCTTATCACCTTGAGTTTGTTCATTTTCCTGAAGCCATTGTAATAACTCCTCGGCCAAGCGAACACCTTCGGGCTCGTCGCCGTGAACGCCACCCACAAACAGGATGGGGCGCTCCGAAAAGTCGCTGTTGTCGCCGTCGGGGCTGTGTGATTTTTTATACAGCTCTATGTTTTTTCCTGACGCGGACTTGGCCCAAGAAGATAGGTGAAAAATTCTTTGTTGCATGCGATAATTAAGCCTGTTTTTTTAAGAGAAGAAAAGCATTTAAAAGGAAGTTTCTGAATGTCAGCAAATGCCTCAGAGAAATTGACCGTTATTGCCCTAGCCGCAGGTAAGGGTACACGCATGAAATCACCACTACCGAAAGTTCTTCATCCGGTGGCGGGTCGGCCTATGATTGAAAAAGTAATTCTCGCATCTAAGGGTGCGGGCGCGACAGAAGTGCGCGTGATCGTGGGCCATGGTCAGCAGTTGGTACGCCAAGTGGTTGAGCCGATGGGAGTTTCTTGCTATGCCCAGGACGAGCAATTGGGAACGGCGCACGCTGTTCGCTGTGCAAAACCAGAAACTATTGAAGGCGATGTTGTTATCATGAATGGTGACCATCCTTTGATCGAGTCTTCTGACATCAAAGAATTCCTACGCATCTTCCGTGATGAAAAATGTGATTTGGCTGTGGTGACTGCGGAATTGAAAGTTCCGGGCGAGTTCGGTCGTATCGTGCGCAACCGTGGTGACTTAGTCGCGATCGTTGAAGCGAAAGACGCTTCTGCTGAAGCTTTGAAGATCCGCGAAATCAACACAGGCATCTATATCGCGAAAGCTTCTGTGCTAGCGGAGTATTTGCCACAAATCAAAAACAACAATGCTAAAAAAGAATTCTACATCACAGATCTGATTTCTTTGTGCATCCAAGACAAAATGAAAGTTCAAGCGATCAAGTCTACTCCAAAAGTAGCTGTGGGCGTGAACAATCAAGTCGAGTTGGCGAAAGCGACTCGTTTGTTGTT
Organism: Bdellovibrio sp. HCB209; assembly: GCF_047306065.1. Taxonomy (GTDB): domain Bacteria; phylum Bdellovibrionota; class Bdellovibrionia; order Bdellovibrionales; family Bdellovibrionaceae; genus Bdellovibrio. The sequence goes on along the minus strand of NZ_CP178618.1, from coordinate 3,433,079 downwards.
TAAGCGTAAAGCTTTGCGCTTGATGGAAGAAGGCGTGTTGATGATTGATCCTCGCACGGCTTACATCGAAGAAAGCGTACAAATTGGCGCTGGCACTGTGATCTATCCGAATGTTTTCATTCGTGGTCGCACAAAAATTGGCTCTTTCTGCGTGATCGAGTCCAATGCCTTTATTTCTGATACAGAAATCGCTGACAGCGTTCAAGTACGCGGCGGCAGTTATTTGGAGAGCTCGAAACTTCACAATAAAGTTTCTGTAGGTCCTTATGCTCGTCTTCGTCCTGAAACTGAAATCTGTGAAGAAGCCCATGTGGGTAACTTCGTGGAAATGAAGAAAACGAAATTCGGTAAAAAATCAAAAGCGGGTCATTTGACTTACCTTGGCGACGCAGAGATCGGTGAGGAAGTAAATGTGGGTTGCGGAACTATAACTTGCAACTACGCCGCAGATAAAAAGAAATATAAAACGAAAATCGGTGACCGTGTTTTCGTAGGAAGCGATACGCAGTTCGTGGCGCCAATTGAGATTGGTAACGACGCAGTGATTGGTTCCGGTTCAACGATCACAAAAAACGTCCCAGCTAATGCTTTGGCAGTGGCGCGTGGCAAACAGTTTACCAAAGAGAACTATGTCGCTAAGGCGCCAGATGCTCAGACGGAAACTGAAACTAAATAAGTTATTTAAGGTATTGAAAGTTAAGATAGGTGAATTATGTGCGGAATCGTTGGTTATCTTGGACCTCAAAGTCCTAAAGACATCATCATCAGTGGTTTGAAAAAACTTGAATATCGCGGATACGACAGCGCAGGTATCGCGATCTTGGACAAAGGCACAACAAAGCGTGTGCGTGCTCAAGGTAAGCTAAAAAATCTTGAAGAAAAACTTGTGAACGAAAAGTTCGATGGCCACTTGGGTATCGGTCACACTCGTTGGGCGACTCACGGTAAACCGTCAGAGCGTAATGCCCATCCTCACCAAGTTCGCGGCATCAACTTGGTTCACAACGGTATCATCGAAAACTATCTTGATATTCGTGAAGATCTTTTGGCTCAAGGAGCGGAGATCACTTCAGACACAGATTCTGAATTGGTAGCGCATTTGATCGCTAACGAAATCGAAATCACGAAAGACTTGTACAAAGCTGTTGAAAGCACTTTGACGAAGCTTCGTGGCGCGTTCTCGATCCTAGTTATGTGGGATAAAGAACCAGATCATTTGATCGCCTTCAAAGACGGTCCACCATTGGTTGTGGGCTTGGGTAAAGAAGAAGTATTCGTAGCTTCTGACGTTCAAGCATTGATCCAATACACAAAAACATTCGTGTACTTGGATGACCGCGAGATCGCGAACATCAAAGGCAGCAAAGTAGAGTTCTTCTCTGCAAATGGTTTCCCGATTCAAAAGAAATCAGTCGAGCTTAACTGGAATCCTGAGATGGTCGAAAAACAAGGCTATGCACACTACATGCTTAAAGAAATCTATGAGCAACCACGTGCGGTGGCAGCGGCAATCGAACCACACGTGAACACGGAAGCGTTCACTGTAGCTTTGAAAAACGTAGGTTTCGGTGGTCAATCTGTTCAAAAATTGGAAGAGTTGGATTTTAAAACAGACTGGGCAAAAACTCAGGAAGTCTTCAAAGGCATCGAGCGCGTTTTCATCATCGCTTGCGGAACAAGTTTCTATGCAGGTCTTGTTGGTAAATACTTGATCGAACAATTGGCACGTATCCCGGTTGAAGTGGACGTGGCGAGTGAGTTCCGTTACCGCAATCCAGTGATCCCACCAAAAACTTTAGTGATGACGATTTCTCAATCGGGTGAAACGGCAGATACATTGGCAGCGATCCGTATGTCGAAAGAAGCGGGCGCGACAACAATGTCTATCTGTAACGTACGTAACTCTACAATCGATCGTGAAGCTCACGGTCACTTGTACATGAACTCAGGCCCTGAGATTGGTGTGGCTTCGACGAAGGCCTTCACATCAACGCTGGCAGTATTGAACTGCGTAGCGGTAGCAATGGCTCGCAGCCGTGGCGTGATGGAAGCTAAAGAAGAAAAAGAACTTGTTCAAAGCTTGCTAGCAACACCAAGCCAAATGGAAAGCGTTCTGGCTTACGATAAGTACTTTGATGAAGCTGCTTCTAAATTGAAGCTCTTCCGTGGTTTCTTGTACATGGGTCGTGGCACAAGCTATCCAATCGCGATGGAAGGTGCTTTGAAATTGAAGGAACTTGCTTACATGCATGCTGAGGGTTACGCCGCAGGCGAGATGAAGCATGGTCCTTTGGCTTTGATCGACGAACGCATGGCTATCGTGATGGTCGCTCCAACAGATCACTGGTACGAAAAAACGATCAGCAATCTTGAAGAAGCACGCGCACGTGGCGGTAAGATCATTTCTATCGGCACAGGCGAAAATGAAAAGCTTCGTGGCATCAGTGAATACTACTTGGCATTGCCTAAGGCTCACTGGACGACGAACACGATCTTGACTGTGATTCCGTTGCAGTTGATGAGCTATCACTTGGCAAGCAACCTAGGTTACGATGTGGATCAACCACGTAACTTGGCAAAATCAGTGACAGTTGAATAGATCGAACGAGTAAACGAAAATAGAAAGCCCTGTGAGAAATCACGGGGCTTTTTTTATGTCTTAGTCGCGGCAAGGAAGTTGTTTTTAGGTCCACGCCCCGAAGTGGCCCGGTGCAAAGCCGCGAGCAGCAGGCAAAAGCCAAACAGATTTGTGGCAAAGTGAAAGCTCATAAAATAAGCCCACTGTTCGCGGAGAGCATAAACTTCGCCGCTGATCACGTATGTTTCAGCGAACGAGCGCAGCACCATATTGATGCGGTAATGTCCAAAAAATGACAGAGCGATTTCTTGAACCACGCAAAGAAAAGCCCCCAGAACAAAATAGAAATCCACCATGCGGTAACGGCGAAACCAAACCAGCAGCCAAGATCCCGTCGAGCACAGCATGACTATGTACATTGCCAAAACATTCTTATCGAAGGCGGCGGCATCATAACGGAAAAACTCGAGCGCGGTTCCCGGAGGGAGTTCTTTAATGGTGGGAGCAAAGATCAGTGCGAAAAATCCAGTGAAGCCAGCAAACAAGCCGACAGACAGAACTGAGATCAGATAAATAATTTTTCGGCAGAGGATTAAAAGCATCAAGGAATCTTAACAAGATTCCCTCTGAAGGGACGTTACATTTAGCCAGCGGACATTAAGCTATAGAAAGACTTAACGCGCTCAACGAACTCAACAGTTTCGTACCCGCGGGCATAACCGTATTCCAATTTTTCGGTGTAATCAGGATCTGCTAAAAGTGGCAAAATCTCTTTCATATGGCGCCAAGAATAAGGATCACGTCCCATGCTTTCTGCCAATTTCTGAGCATCACGCAAGTGAGCATAACCAACATTGTAAGCTGCCAATGCCAAAGCCATGCGATCTTTGGAATTTAAATGGCGAGGCATCTTATTTAAAAGATACTTCAAATATTTAGAGCCACCCCAAATACTTTGCATCGGATCAGTTCTGTCCTCGATCCCAACATGGTCAGCAGTGTCCATTGTCAGTTGCATAAGACCACGAACACCTGTGAAGCTCACAGCGTCCGCATTCCAATGGGATTCTTGATAAGCAACAGACGCAATTAACTGCCAAGGAAGTCCGTGTTCCGCGGCTGCTTCTTTGAAAGCTTGGCGGTAAGTTGGCAAAATACTTTCGATATTACGGAAGAAGCGAGAGATGTCGGCTTTATCCAATTGATTCAAAGTTGTTTTGTAGCGATCCATGATACGCATCACGCTGTCTTCGCGGGACGCGGACTGATACCAAGCTTGCATCAAGCGAGCAAGATCCTGACTGTTCGGAGTCAGCAACCAGCTTAAAGAGTAAGAATCAGTTAACGTCGTGATTTTCTCGATGTTTTTATGGAAACGAACATAGAAATCGCCGCTCACATTTTCTGTGATCACGCAGTCGTATTTTTTTTCGTTCAAGTGAGACAGAAGATCTTGGGTTTTTAGATTCTCAAGAATTTGGATGCTGGTAGTTGGGGAGAGTTGTCCCAAACGTTGCGAGAATCCTTTGTAGTTGTCTTTGTGGAGGATTCCGACTTTTTTGCCGCCCAGATCCTGGATATTTTGGATTTGGGATTTTCTTTGGCAGTAAAGGCTCAAAGTAGTGTCTTCGTAGGCGGGACCGGTTAGGAACCCAGCGCGATTTTCGGGAGTTCTGAAGCGAGCGGCGGCGACATCGCCCTCACCCTTAGCCAGGGCCCTTAAAACTGCGCTTTCGTCTTTTAGAACCACGAACTTCATTTTCAGTCCGTAGTGCTTAGCGAAGTTTTGTAAGAGGTCGTGATCGATACCCGATGACTCTCCCTTTTTGGCCTTACTATATATAAGAGGATTTTGCGTGGTAAGGACCGTGATCTCGCCGTGCTTCTGCACTTTGCTCAAACTATCCTTCTCGTCCCAGTAAATAGCATCGCAGCCGTTCATGAAGAACGTCATCAATGCTAATCCGCCGACAACGGAAAGCTGTTTAAATTTCTGTCGAAATCTTAAATTCCTACCCATAGTGTTCGGGCTAGGTAGCCCATGGCGCACTGCTTGCGCAAGCAATAAGCACCCCAACAAGGGTTTTAAATATGAAAGACAGCCATTTTTTGCGGGGTTTCGGAAAAAAGTTCAATATCCGCAAACCCTTGATGCGACTGGAAAACAAAGCTTCAAAGCCTCAGGTTTCTGATGCAATGCAATCATTTGACACATTTTGTGCCAGGTCCGATCCTTGGTTTGCGCTATTTCGAGGGGATGTTTCGTGTCTGAATTTTCATATGTTGTGACCCGTGGTTGGATTGAAGTGATTGTTGGTTCTATGTTTAGCGGGAAAACAGAAGAACTTATCCGTCGTTTGCGTCGTGCTGAATTCGCACGTCTGCAAGTTCAGGTTTTCAAACCTATTATAGATAAACGTTATAACGAGATGGCCGTGACTTCGCACAACTTCACGACGATGGACTCCCAACCGATTCAAGATGCTGAGCAAATCTGGGACTATTTGAAACCTGAAACGAAAGTGGTAGGGATCGATGAAGGTCAGTTTTTCTCGGATAATCTGGTTCAGGTCGTTCAAGATCTGGCAGAGCGCGGTCTTCGCGTGATCATCGCAGGCCTTGATACCGACTGGCAGGCGAAACCTTTTGAACCCATGCCGACTTTGATGGCTATCGCCGAAAACGTTAGTAAGCAACACGCGGTCTGCGTGGTTTGTGGAGCACCAGCATGTCGTACGCAAAGAACAGCGGGCGGGGACGGTCAGGTTCAAGTTGGAACTCATGAGGCCTACGAAGCTCGTTGCCGTTCGCACTTTAAACCAGTGGTGGACTTGCCGACGTTGGATTTTAAGCTCAAACGCACGGAAACTTCTACTGAGGCCTCCGTTTAATTTGCCTCCCACAATTTGATTCGCTATGAAGGGCTCATGAAAAACATGTTAGCCCTTCTTTTCATTTTGGCTCCTTTGTCTGCAAATGCGATCACTTGGAAGGTGATTGGTGCTTGCTCTGAAACTCCACTGTATCAAGGAACTGCTACAGCAGACTTGAAGCAATCTGTGGGTCACAACACGATTCAAATCTTTGATACGAACAACGTGCACTATTACGGTGTGGCTGAAGGCATCAGCTCGATCAATGACACTCCGGTGGGATTGGATGCGGTTGAGGTGGTTTCAGACACGTTGATGCGTGCTTACGGCTGGTGCTTTACGGTGAATGGCGAAATCCCGTTGGCGATGCCACACAAGGTGTCTTTTAAATCTCAAAATGACGAGTTGGTTTGGTTCTATGGTTATTCCACGAACGACAAAAACCAATGGATTGATATGTGTGTTCCGGGAACAAACATCAAACCTGATCAGTTCTGCAAAAAGTAATTTCTTAAGAAGAGCTTAAAAGTAAAAAGCCGAACTTGTTACAGTTCGGCTTTTTTTTATTTCCAGGATTGAATCGCGTTACGAGCGATTTCGATTTGTTTTTTCTTGCGCGTTTCTTTGTCGCGCTCTTTTTCCGCCAACGGTGGCAACAGAGCCATATTGATATTGGTTGGTTGAAAGTGCTCCGCACGAGTTTCATCTGTGATCGCCTCAAGCAGCGAACCAAATGCAGAAGGTCTTGGTGGAGGATTGAATGTTTCATCTTTCAGTTTTTGATTGATGAAGCGAGAAACCATCAAGCCCACGCAAGTCGATTCAAAGTAACCCTCGACACCTGTGATTTGTCCCGCAAAGAACAACCAAGGGTCATTTTTAGAGGAAAGATCTTTGTTCAATCTCTTAGGGGAGTTGATAAAGAGGTTTCTATGAATAGATCCCAGCTTTAAGAACTCTGCGTTTTCCAGACCTGGGATCATACGGAATACGCGAACTTGATCCGCGTAAGCCATACGAGTTTGGAAGCCCACCATGTTATAAGCAGTGCCTTCCTTGTTATCTTGACGAAGTTGCACCACCGCCCATGGATAGCGGTTCGTACGAGGATCATCCAAACCAATGGGCTTCATCGGGCCAAAGCGCAATGTTTGCGGACCACGATCTACCATCACTTCAATCGGCATGCAGCCTTCAAAGAATTCTGTTTTTTCAAAATCTTTGGGTTCGATTTTTTTAGCGTCTGTGACGGCTTGGATGAAGTTGTTGTATTCCTCTTTGTTCATTGGGCAGTTGTAGTAATCGTTGGTGCCTTTGCCCCAACGATCTGCCTTCCACGCGATTTCTGTATTGATGGATTCCGCATCAATGATCGGTGCGATGGCATCAAAGAAATACAAGAACTCATCACCGAAATGCTTGCGCAGGTCTTCAGCCAACTCGTCGTGAGTCAGAGGACCTGTCGCGATCACTGCGGGGCGAGGAATATCGTTCAAAGATTTGATCACATCATTGCGGATTTCAATATTCGGGTGGCTTTTAACTTTCTCAGTGACTAGTTGAGAGAAGACCTCGCGGTCCATGCCCAATGCCTGTCCTGCCGGAACCGCCGATTCTTTGGCAATTTTTAGGATGTGAGAGCCAAGGAGTTCGGCCTCCCATTTTAGTTGGCCAGGAGCCGAAACTTCGTTCAAAGTCCCAAAAGAGTTGGAGCAAACAAGTTCCGCGAACTTGTTTGTTTTGTGCGCTGGGGTCATGGTTTTGTCGCGCATTTCGCACAAAACGACCTTATAACCCATATCAGCAAGCTGCAATGCGCACTCAGAGCCCGCGAGCCCTGCGCCAACAACGGTAATTTTTTGATTTGGTGTGATATTAGTCATCTTTTGTCCGTTCTTTTGCTAGCTTGGGACCTGCATGAATAAAGACGATCCAAGCAACCCTAAAAATAAAAAGCGCAAGCTCACTCTGGGATCTGAAGTCCTACAGAGTCTTTTTGAAAATGGCAAGTCGCCATTGTCAGAACAGTTCATGCGCTGGAAATTATGGGCGAAATGGGAAGAGGTCGTAGGACCCACTATTGCAAAAAATGCAGAGCCCGTAGGTTTTCAGAGGGGCGTTTTGTATGTTTGGGTTCGTAATTCTTCGTGGATGCAGCAGATGATCTTTTTGAAGGATCAGATTCGCAACACCATCAACGAGAAATTTGAGAATAACTTTGTTCGTCACATCAAATTCACATTGGACCGTCGCGAAGTTCCTCAGGATGACCAGTTGGGGATCAAAGAAATGATCCAGCGTCTGGCGCCAGAATCAGAAGACTAATCCTGGTTCGTGACTTCGGTTTCGTTCGCTGCCGCAGAAATCATATCTCTAGTAAGATAAGTCGTCGTTGTTTCAATCCAGTTTTTGAACTTCAACAAGTTGACGTAAGCACCACGGAAGCTACAAGTCGTTGTTTGTGAGTTTTCCGGGACAACTGTTTTTGAAGCCACACCCATGATGTAGTACTTGCCTTCGTATTGGAACATACCTGGGCCACCAGAATCACCTTGGCAGAAACCTTTGCCGTTGGATTGATCAACCAGGAATTTGCTGTCGTTAAAATCATAAGCTGAAATTTTCAATAGCACGACACGCAGAATACCTAAGCCCTCTGTCGGATCTGCCGTGGGAGCATCATTCGTACGACCGTATCCCGCAGAGATAATATCGATCTTTTGCAAATCGACTTTCATGTCAGGATTCGGAATGGACACAGTCATGATCTTTTCCGGAAGGTCGTCTCTTAAAACAGCAATGGCAAGATCTGCATACTGATCGTTTTTGAAGTCTTCGTTGATGATAGTTTTCACGACGGGGATCGTTGTCATCGTGCCGCCATCCATTACTTCAACATAGCTTAGGTTGTCGCCATTAATACAGTGAGCGGCCGTCAGCACAATTCGACGAGTTAGCGCCGAAGCCGTGCATTGAGTGATGGCCACTTTCTGTGTGCCTGTTTGATTGTCTAAAGGTTGCAACAGTGACTTAAAGGAAATCGCCAGTTTAGAAATATCACTGCCAGAGTCCACAACGTCGCCACCAATAATGGTGTTGTCTGGATTCTTGGCTTTAGCAGTGCCCAAGGCCGCGTCTACGGGGAAGGCACCGTCTTGGCAGGCTGCTAAAAATAGAAAGCTTGCGAGAATAAGATATTTTCTCATGCAGATTTTCCTTTGTTCAAGGAAAGCTCTTCAAGGATCTTTGCCCAAAGATCAGCGAGAACACTGTCGTGTTTTTCTTTAAAGAAGTCGTCGCCTTTTTCATACAGAACGGCGAACACCACAGTCAGTGCGACACGTGTGTAGTAGCGATTGAAAAGTTCGTAGGCGCGGAAGGCTTCTTGTGAATTTTGATACTTCTTAACGATGGCTTGGCCTTCTTTAGAATCAAGTCCACGCATCAAAAGCACAGTCATGTCTTCAGTTTTAATTTTAAAGAAGAACTCTGGAAGTAAGATTGGTGGACGACCCTTCAGCAGAGCAGACGTTGCAAAAGCCGCAGAAGCCATGTTCGTCATAGGGGCGCGATTGAAAGTTCTGAATTTTGAAATCAAAGTCGACTCATCCAGCAAGATCCCTTGCTCTTTGAAAACGGCAACGATGCCTTGGTGAGTGACTTTCTCTCCAACCATGCGAGTCAAAGTATTGAAGGTTCTTTCTTGCGGAGTCAGGAAGATGTAATCAGAAACTCGAGTCGCTTTGCCTTCGGTCTGATTATAGACCTTCTCGATAAGGTATTGGATGTCTCGCTCGGAAAGACCATCTTTATCACTGAACTCGCGCACGGATTTAGTCATGGCGCGATCCATAGCGATATCATAGTAAGGAGCGCGCTCATCGCGGATTGCAGAGGCGAATACGTCGTCACAGGCCACGATCCTTGCCTGGGCTGATACGGACGCTATAAGAGGCAATAGGAAGGCCATAGCCAAACGCAGGCCTGTGTCTAATTTTAAGACACGCTGACGGCAAGCGCTGCTCTTTTGGGGACGAGCTGGCATATATTCCTCCTGACAACTTTTAGTTCACGACAGGAATTTCAAATGCAATCTGGGGACCTCTTAATAGGATAGGGCTGCCTCCCTGCTCTCCGCACTTCCGCGACACGCCATCCAGGCTCAACCAGTGATCGCCTGTGGCGAGTTCGCGCCATCGTGGCGCCACTGGAGGTCGCTGCACTGCCGAGAGCAGGGAGGCAGCCCTATCCTATTAAGAGGGAGAAGTTTGTGTCTGGAGTTTGTGCGTGATTTGGAAATAAAAAAAGGCACAGAGTTCTGTGCCTTTTTTGCGTTTGACTGGTTAGTCTTCTTTTTCGATGGATGTTCTTAGGAGGCTTTTTACGTTGTTGTTACGTTGAGTGCCGCCTAAGATGGCTTTTAGTTGGTTGTGGATGCTTGGGTCGTTGATCAGGGCGCCCAGTGTGCCTTCGCCGCGGTCTACTTTGGAGACGATGGCGTCAAGTTTGTTGATTGTGTGTTTTAGTTTTTCGCCGCTGTTGCCTTCGTTCAGTTGGTTCATGATTTTTGAGGCATCGCCGCTGACTTTGCTTAAGTTTGCAGAAGTCGACTCAAAGTTTGCCATGATTTTACCCAGACGGTCGTTGTCGTTCATGGACTTAGCGATTTTATACATCTCGTTGATCACGTCGAACAATTTACCAGCTTCGCTGCCGCGTTCAGAGATCACACCGATCAAATCAGTTGGCTTCGCAACTTCTAGGATCGCGCCGTCTTTGATTTCTGGATTTCTTGGATCAGCTGGAATGATGAACACGAACTTGTCACCCAAGGCACCTTGCGTGCGGATCTCAACTTGGGAGCCTTCGCGGATGCGGGCTGTGTATTCTTTGTCGACTCTCATTACGACGTCGAGGGCATTTTTCTCGGACAAGAAGTTGATTTTTTGTACGTTACCGATTGTCACACCTGAAAGTGAAACAACGCTGCCTTCAGCCAAGCCTTGGACTTGATCAAAGTGCGCATGAAGATTCACGTAAGATTTGAAAACCGACTTTTCGCCACCGATAAAAAATATTGAACCGAGGATGACCACGATACCAATGGCAAGAAAGATTCCGACTTTGACTTGAGTGCTGTTTGAAGATTCCATTACGCGCTTTCTCCGTTGATAAATTCTGTCATGGCGCCGCTCGGCTCTTTTTTTAATGTATCGATCGTGTACTGTTCGCTGATACGGCCATTTTGCAAAAGGGCGACCTTGTCACAAACGGTATACACCGTTGGCATATCATGGGTGACTAAAATAGAAGTCATCCCTTTGGATTTCAGTTTCAAAATAGATTCTTGGATTTTCTTAGTATTATAAGGATCTAGACCCGCTGTTGGTTCATCATATAGGACCACTTGCGGATGGATCATCATCGCGCGAGCCAGGCCCACACGTTTTTGCATACCACCTGACAGGCTTCCTGGATAAAGCTTCTCTGTCCCAGGAGCCAAACCGAATTCTTCCAGTTGTGCTTTGATTTGCGCTTCGACTTCGCGTTCTGTGAATTTGAAGTGTTCGCGCAGGGGATATGCTAGATTTTCATAAACTGTCATCGAGTCAAATAAAGCGCCCCCTTGGAAAGCATAGGCTACTTTTTTGCGGATATCGATAAGTTCCGATTCCTTCATTTGACCAATTTCAACGCCGTCGACGATAACTTGGCCCTTGTCTGGCTTTTCCAAACCAACCAAGGTGCGTAACAAAACCGACTTCCCTGTGCCTGATCCACCGATCAAGCCCAGGCATTCACCTTTGCGCACATAAAAGCTCACGCCTTGGTGAACTTTTTTATCATCAAAGGATTTGTGAAAGTCGACAACTTCGATAAAGGCCTGTGGTTTTTGTGTCATAGAAATTTCTCCACAATCCAGAAGAGTTTCGACAAGAAAAAGTCACCAATCAAAATCAAGATCGAAGATACCACCACAGCTTTTGTCGTTGCGATACCGACTTCTTTAGTTCCGTTTTTAACGTTCAAACCAAAGTAGCAAGCGGGGATCGAGATAAAGAGAGAGAAAAAGAAGGTCTTACCAAATCCGGAAACGTAATCGCCCACCGAGGACGTGGAAAGGACTTTCAAAAGATAAAAGCCAGGATCAAGCTTTAACTCCACAGCACCAATGAACAAACCACCCGCATTGGCAACGACGTTCGTCACCGCGCACAGGATAGGCAATGTGATCAAGCAAGCAAGAACTCGGGGAATAACAATCTTACGAATCGGGGAGGTGCCCAAAGCGCGGATGGCATCCACTTGTTGAGTTACGACCATGGAACCAATTTCACTGGCGATACCAGCGCCCACGCGGGCAGCAAGCATCAGGCTTGTAAACATCGGACCCATTTCACGAAGGATCGTCACCGCCAAAAGTTTCGGGACATACATTTTGCCGCCGAATTTTTCTAAGCCGAGACCGAATTGCAAAGACATCACGGCGCCAATCGTAACCGCGGTCACGACAATCAGTGGGGCAGAGCGAATACCGACCTGGTAAATTTGCTCGCCCAAAAGGCGCCAATAAATTTTAGATCCAACGAGTTCGCGATAGATATCGCGACTCAATAGACCAATACCACCCAGGAAGTGGAAGATCTCGATCGTAAAATTAGTTAAGGGTAAAAGAGCTTGAAGCATCTATTGAGCCTTGAAGTCTGCTTTGAACTTTTCAAATACCGGAAGTTCAGAGTTGAATTGTTTCTCTACGCCGCCATAGCTCAAAGTATAGTTACAGCCGTTCTTTTTAAAGACGACCAAGGCCAACGCCACTGGAACGCCGTCAATCGTGCCTGCAGAGATGGTTTGGCGAGACTCACGTCCATTGAATAGAGCCGTCTCTGTTTTCAGAATTTCCAATTTGTTGATAGCGCTCAAAGACTCTGTTTCCAAAGTTTGTAAGCTTGGATCTGAGCTGTTTCCACATTCAGATAGGAATGAAATCGTGTTCCCTGTTTTTGAACTCTGCCAAGCACGATCCGCGCTTTTAGCTTTGATAGAAGCAAAGGGGCTAGCGGGTTCTGAGAAGGCAACATTTTCGGCTGGTTTGCCTTTGCCACTGGGAAGTTCCACAGATACGCAACTGCCAAGAAGTAAACTCATGATGATGTATTTGAAGTGGTTTCTCATATCGCCTATCTATCGGAATTTTCTGAGGGAAAATTCAGTCTTACAAATTCAATCCAGACCTTCGTCGCTGTCATCGCTTTGTCAGGCCTGACAATAATTCTATGAAACATTTTGCCCATCTTGAACATATTTGCCAATAGACCTTTGCAAGGCTGGCACCGTATGTGCAAATGCATAACGCAGGGGAAAAGGGGTTCGAGGAGTGAACACTTTGCGAAACGTAATTTTGGCAGGATGCCTTTGCTTTGGTCTAGTTGCCACAGCAGCAAATAACAAGGTCAATGGATTCATCAACTTCCAAGGCGATACAGTGCATTTGGAACTGATGGGCCAACAAAATTGGGACTACGATGTGAAGCGTTTGGATGACAAAGGCCAGACCATCGTCCGTATGACTGTTCCTGCTCTTGATGAATCAACGATCAAGTCACTTAACACTTTCAAAAGTGATATGGTCACAAAAGTTTCTGTCGATGCTCAAGGCACTGACGGTAAATCTATTATTTCATTCACTCTTTCTGGTGAAAGCATCGAGACATTTGATTATCTGACAGATCAACCATCGCGTTTGATTATGGATTTCTATTTGAATCCAAACATGGTGAAAACCGCTAAGAAGCTTCCTGCGAAAGCAGAACCAGCTAAAACAGAAGAAGCTCCTAAAGCTACTAAATCAGTAGCAAAAGTTAAAACAGCAACAAACCGTAAGCCTGCAACTTCAGACGCTTTGACGATTAAAGAAGGTGCACCAACGGTAGCTCAGGCTGATCAAATTCAGTCGGGTATCTTTGATGGTGGAGATCCTAACTACGAGCGCTTCTCGATCAAACCTTATGATATTAAAGAAGAAGCGATCATCCGCGCTAAAGATAACTATTATATTAGCTTCCCGATGCTTGAGACTCCGGTGACTCAATGGGAAAAATTGAAAATCACTCCAACGATTTACGAGATCGTTCCTAAGCAGACCGAAGAAAACAAGCAAGCTCGCCTGCTTTTGACGTTGTTTGAAAAAGAGCGCTACGCGGTTTACTTGAAAACTCGTGAATGGTTCCGCGAAAAGTATCCAAAATCTGAATACAACGAAATCATCGACTTCATGACGGGTGATGTGAACTTAGCTTTGTACAACAAAGAAGGTAAGATCAGTTACTTCGACGAAGCGATTCAAAAGTACAAAGAAGCTATCGAGAAATATCCAAAATCTCCTTTGGCTGAAAGAACATCTTTGAAAGTGGGTTACTTGACGCTTGAGCGCGGTGATAACTTGGCGGCTCTTCGTCTATTCAAAGAACACATCGACAACAAAAACTTCGGTGGTAAAGAATCTCTTTCTAAAGACTTGGCTCGTATGGGTACAGGTTTGGCGTTCATGCGTTTGAATAAATGGGAAGACGCTGTCGCTCAATTCGATGACATCGAAAAGAATTCTCAAAACCGTGATTTGAAAGTGGAAGCTGCTTACCGTCGTGGTGACGTGTGGGTTCGTGCAAGAAACTATGCGAAAGCAACGGCTGAATATCAAAACGCGTTGAAGCAATATCCTGAAGGTCAAAACTCATATCCAAATGCGTATTACAACCAAGCAGAATCTATGTTTGGTATGAAACAGTATCCGCAAAGTTTGGATATGTACCGTGAATTTGTTAAGAAATTCCCATCAAGTGATCACGCTCCGTATGCAATGACTCGTTTGGGTGAGTTGTTGGATATCTTGGGTGCTGATAAATCACGTGTAATGGGTGCGTATCTTGAAACGTACTTCCGTTATGGTGAAACACCGAGTGCGGTTATTGCTCGTTTGCGTTTGTTGAGTGCTCGTATGAAGGGCATGAAACCAAAAGAAACAACAAATGCCGTTAAAGAAATCATGGAACTGGCTAAGAAAGTAGATCTTCCGAACATGGAACAATTCGCAACTGTGATGGTGGCGGATGGTTACTCGCAACGTGGAGAATTCGACAAGTCGATCAACTTGCTTTCTAAATACTATAAAGAACACCCAGGTTCTGTGGATGCTCCTTTGATGACGGGTCGTATTGTTGCGAACATCAATAACAAACTTGAAAGCCAAGTTGAAAAAGGCGATTTCATTGGTGCTTTGAAAACGCACAGTCAATATGCCGACAACTGGTTGAAGAACTCAAACCGTTTGGACACGAAATACAATGTAGGTCGTGCTTTTGAGATGGCGGGAACTCCGGTTGAGTCTGAACGCTACTACAAAGAAGTTTTGAATCGCGTTTATGCAATTCAAGGAACTCCGGAAGAAAAAGAAATCGCAGTGAAAGAACAGATTCCAACGGCTGAGCAGTTGAATTTGCGCCTAGCCGCGGTTTCTTCGAATGAGCATAAGTACAATCAAGCTTATGACTATTTAAAGAATATCAAAACTCCAGAGAAGTTGACTGAAGACGAGCAAATCGAGCGCGTGGGCATCGCGGTTCGTCTGTTGGAAAGACGTGGCGACACGGATTCAGCAGTTCGTTACTTGGGTGAGCTTTTGAGAACTTGGAAAGGCCAACCTGAATTGGTGGCTGAGCCATACTTGAAGTTGGCTGAACTTCAATTGAAACAGAATAAAAAAGATGAAGCTCTTCAGGCGTTGTCGATGATTGATAAATTGATGACGGATTCTGGAAAAGTTTCACCTGTTGTTCACGCGAAAGCACTTGAGACAATGGGCAATATTTACTTCGACACAAATCAAAAAGACAAGGCGATCAATGCCTACGGAAATCTTTTGGAGAAGTACGAGGATGCTCGTCCACTATCTTCAATCCGTTACAAGTTAGGTCAGATTTATTTTAACCGCGGCGAAGTTCAAAAAGCAGCGGAGGTTTGGAACGAATTCAAAGGTCAAAAAAGTGGATTCTGGAAAAATCTCGCACAAGAGCAGCTAAAGAACTCTGAATGGCGGGACGGTTACAAAAAATATATTCAAAGAATTCCGGCAATGGCAGCGGATAAGCAGGAAAGCAAGTAGGGGTAGGGACAGGATGTCGTATTTTGATTTTGATGCTTTACACATCGAAGACAGAAAAATGAACGAAGCAAAACAGTTGGGTATGCAGTTGGCTGCGACTCAAGCAAGTCTGTTGGTCTTTGGTGAAGCGGGAGTTGGTAAAACAAGTCTGGCTCGTTACATCTTTTCTAAAAGTCGCTCAAGCAAATTGCAGGTTCTAGAGTGCAAGAATGCTGGCGGATTCAATTTCGATAAAGTTGATGGTGGCACACTATTGATTGAAGATTTGGATTGCGCGTCTTCTCACATCCAAGGCGAGTTGATGAAACTTGCTGAAAGAACTGACGGCACTCGTCCACGTTTTATTTCGACATCTCGTCGTGATTTGCGTGCGATGGTGAAACAAGAACAGTTCAGACAAGATTTGTTTTATAAAATCGCGGTGGTTCAATTGGAAGTTCCTCGTCTAGAGGATCGTACGAATGACTTCGGAGCAATCGTGAGTTTTATTCTGGAAGTAACTCAGATTATGCACGGTCGTTCTGGCATGAATTTGTCGACGGATGCTTATGCCCGTTTGAATTCATGGAACTGGCCAGGAAACATCCGTGAGCTTGAAAATGTTATAGAGCGCGCTGTGGTATTGGCTAAAACCCAGACCATTGACGTGGCTTCAATTCAATTTGAGTCCATGCAGGGCGAAACGACGTCAGATTTTGCTCCTGGAATGTCCCTTTCTGCAGTTGAGAAGCGTCTGATTCTTCAGACCCTTGAGTTGACGGCGCAGAACCGTACGCGTGCGGCTCAAATGCTTGGAATCAGTATTAGAACTTTGAGAAACAAACTCAATGAGTACAAGGAAGAAGGTGTCGCATGAGTGATATTTTCGATAAAACAATAAACGGTCTCGCGACCTCCATGCGCATGAGGCAGTTACGTAACAACGTTACGTCTTCCAACATTGCGAACGCAGAGACTCCAGGCTATCACGCCAAGAAAATGGATTTCGAAGAGGCTTTGTCTCGTTCGATGAATATGGATGGCATGAATTCTTTGAGCACCAGCAGCGGAGACCATTTCGCTTTGGGTGGTGTCTCGGTTGCAAAAACTCGCCCCGATATCTATGAAAATCCAGAGGGTGCCGTGAATAACGACGGTAATACTGTGGATTTGGAAAAAGAAATGTCGGCATTGTCAGAGAATGCGATCATGTACAAAACGGCACTTCAGTTGATCAATAAAAAAATGGCAGCGTTGAAGTACGCGGCGTCTGAAGGCAGATAATTTTTATCCAGAACAGGATGTTCGGGAGTAAATCATGGCTGATTTTTTAACGGGTATGAGAATTAGTAGCAGTGGTATGGCAGCGCAAAGAATGCGCATGAATACTATTGCGAGTAATATCGCAAATATTAATACAACCCAGACCCCTGAAGGGGGCCCGTACCGCAGAAAAGACGTGGTTTTCGAGGCCATGCCTGATGCTAAGAATTTCGGCGAAATCGTGACAGGTACAGACCCTATGGGGAATATGCAACGGGTCCAGGTGACAGACATCCTGTCGGACCGTAAGGCTCCGTTGATGAAGTACGAACCTGATCATCCTGATGCAAATCCAGATGGTTACGTCGCATATCCGAATATCAATCTGATGGAAGAAATGACCAATATGATACAATCGTCTCGTTCTTACGAGGCCAACGTATCGGCTATGCAGGCGTCAAAAGATATGGCCCTCAGTGCCTTGGAAATAGGAAGATAGTTCCTAGACTAGGTTGAAAAAGCAGGAAATTTTTGAACGTTTGACATACAATTTCTAGAGAGTACTGAGTACAAGGAGAAGTAAAGCCATGGAAGGGTTTACAGTATCAAATGCGAACAGATTCCTCGAGACAGGAAACCTGCGTGACTCGAAGTCACTAAATATCTCGGGTGCAACAACACCACTGAGTTCAACAAACGAATCCGGCAAAAGCTTTGCTGACACCTTGAAAGAAGCTGTTAGTTCTGTGAACGAGTTGCAAAAGACTTCAGATACTTTTGCACAAAACGTTGCCACAGGAAAAACAGATGACATCGCTGGTGCCATGATCGCGTCAGAAAAAGCGGACATCGCTTTGCGTGTAATGGTCCAAGTACGCAACAAGATCATTGATGCGTATCAAGAAGTCATGAAGATGCAAGTTTAGTTTTTAGATTATACTTACTGAAACAGTTTCGTTAGATCGAGTGCCTTGGCGGAGCCAAGGCGTAAATGCCCCGGAGGGATTCTTTGAACAAAATTTTTGGTGGATTGGTTGTCCAGTTTCGCGAGTTCTTTAAAAATCTGGGTCCAACCAAAAGACTTTCAGTTGTTGCCGTAACTCTTATTGCGGTAGTGGCTTTATTGACGATGATGTTCATGGCGTCTGGTAAAGACTACGTTCCTCTTTTCACAAACATTCCTACTGAACAAGTTTCTTCAATCGTAGCTAAATTGAACGAGAAAAATATCCCGTTCCAATTGCGTGATGGTGGTAAAACTGTTGCGATCCCTAAAGAGCTTTTGCATTCAACGCAAATGACTTTGATGGCAGAAATCGGTTCGCCAAAAATGGGTAACATCGGTCTTGAGCTTTTCGATAAGCAAGATTTCGGTGTAAACTCCTACGCTCAAAAAATTAATTACCAAAGAGCCCTGCAAGGTGAGTTGATGAGAGCCATCAACACTTTGACAGCGGTTAAGCAATCTAAAGTTATCCTAGCTCTTCCCAACAAAAAGACTTTCCTTGAAGAAGGTGGCTCGCCATCAGCTTCTGTTGTCGTAGAGCTTCACCAAGGTAAAGAGCTTTCTCAAGAGCAAGTTCGTGGTATCCGTTACTTGGTAGCTAATGCTGTTGAAGGCATGGATGCAGATAAAGTCGCGGTTCTAGATGAACGCGGTAAAGTTTTGACTCGTGCAGCGGATGGTTCAACAGGTGGTTCTAATGACCTTTTGGATCTGAAAGCTAAAGTTGAAAGAGATTTCGAAGATCGTATCGAAGACATCATTTCTAAAGTTGTCGGTCACGCCAAAGTCGTAGCTAAAGTTGACGCCACTTTGAATCACCGTGTGATCTCCTCCGTGGAAGAACTTGTAGATCCAGATAAAACAGCGATCCGTTCACAACAATCTGAAGAGGAATCTTTGGATGGTGCGCGTACAAGTCCATCTGGTGTTCCGGGTTCTCGTTCTAATATCCCAGGCGCTGAAGACGCAGCCGGCGGAGCAGTTGGTTTCAAACAAGATGTTAAAAAAGAATTGAAAACGATCAATTACGAAGTGCCAAAAACAGTTCGTAACATCCGCGAAACTGCGGGTAACCTTGAGCGTTTGAGTGTTGCGGTTGTGGTTGACGGCGTTGCTGTAACAACAACTAAAGACGACGGTACAACAGAAACTAAATGGCAGCCTCGCTCTGCAGAAGAAGTTAAGAAATACGAAGACCTGATCAAAGGTGCTATCGGTTTCAATGCAGCTCGTGGTGACTCTGTAAAAGTAGAAACTATCCAGTTCCAACCAGAAGACTTTTCCGAAGCAGAGAAAATCTTGACGACGCTTGAGCGTAAGAAGTTGATCCACGCTTTGTTCAAATGGGCTTTGTTGGGTTTCTCTTTGGCTCTGTTCTTTTTCATCGTGGTTCGTCCATTCATGCAATGGATCACAGACAGCTTCCAAGACTCTGTTGAGGAAATGTTGCCACGTACGATCGAAGAACTTGAAGAATTGCAATCTGTGGATAACACGCTTCCAGGTATGTCGACTGCTCTTCCTGTTCTGCAGGAATCTATTGACCCAGAGAAAGCTGAATCTGAATTGTTGAAAGACCGTATCATGTCATCAATGGGTCGTGATGAAGAAAAAGCAGCCAATGCATTCGGCATGTGGTTGGTTAGGAAGGATTCTTAATGAAACTGCAAAAAGCTGAACATATTGAGTACGAACAACTCAAAGGTTTCGATAAAGCAGCGATCCTTATCAACTATCTTGGTAAGGATGCAGTAAAGGTCCTTTTGCGTCGTATGGACGATGCGGATATCCGTAAGCTTATCAATCAAATGAGTAAGCTTCGTGTCGTTCCAGTTCACGTGACAAAGCGTGTTCTTGAAGAGTTCTATGAAATGATTTCTGAGAGCGAAGACTATATCTTCTCTGAAACGATCTCTGCGAAGGAAACTATCGTGGACGCTTTGGGTGAAGAACGTGCCAGAGGTATCCTGGGTGGTTTGAATATCACAACAGGTGGCTCGCGTTCTTTGGAATCTTTGGAGATGGTCGATGCGAAATCATTGGCTACGTTCCTAGTGAATGAGCATCCGCAAACTGTTGCGGTGATCTTGGCTCACTTGGAGCCAGAGAAAAAAGGTGAGGTTCTAAAGCGTCTTCCAGAAGCTCTTCAAGCTGAAGTAGTTCTGCGTATGGCGAACCTTGAACACGTGGATCCAGAGTTGATCAGTGAGATCGACCGCGTGTTGAAACATCAATTATCGAATACAGCAACTGTCGAACAGGCAGCTTTGGGTGGTGTTCAACCGGTGGCAGAAATGCTCAACGTTATGGACAAAAACACAGAGACAGCCATCATGTCGCGTTTGGAAGAAAAAGATCCTCTTCTTGCCGAAGAGATCCGCAAGCTTATGTTCGTATTCGACGACATCAGCAAAATCGACGACCGTGGTATTCAGGCGCTTCTCAAAGAAGTACCGAACGACAAACTTCTTTTGGCACTCAAAACGTCAAGCGAAGAGATTCGTACAAAAATCTTCAAGAATATCTCCGCTCGTGCGGCCGAGATGTTGCGCGAAGATCTTGGAAACATGGGACCTTCACGTCTATCCGACGTCGAGTCGGCACAACAAGAGATCGTCAATGCTGCTCGTCGCCTAGAGGCGGAAGGCAAGATTATGATCGCAAGAGGCGGTTCAGAAGATGCAATGGTCTAGTAGTGGTAAGCAGGGCCCTGGTGCCCACACTAAAGCAGTTCTTAAAAAGGACGTCGCTGAAAAGACGGTTCTGGAGTTCGTGCCCGCTAAATTTGAGCTGGGCACTCCCTCTCAGGCCATGCAGTATTTGACTGAAAAGCAACGTGGCTCTGATTTCCGCATGAACGATGCAATCCGTATTCAAACGGGTGTCGATCAGGTGGAGCAGCAAGATGAACAAGAAAAGGTTGAAGCCGCAGCCCTTGATAAATTAAAAGAGATTCAAGAACAGGCCTATCAAGAAGCTTACAACCTGGGACTGGAAGAAGGTCGCAAGGAAGCTTTTGAAAAGGTATCAGGCGAAATTGCTGAGCGTATGCAAGGCCTGGATGAGCTTCTGTTAGGCGTTAAAGAGCTTAAGAAAGAACTCGCATCTTTCAATGAAACTCACCTTGTGACATTGGCCTATAAAATGGCGGGTCGTCTGGCGAAAGCCGAACTTGCAAGCAATAATGAAGCAATGGTTCAGATCCTTCGCGATGCCGTGAGCCTTGCGCAGGACGAAGAACAAATCACAGTCCATGTTTCTCAAGAGCAATTCGATTTCTTGGAAGAGCTTAAAAAAGAAACAGGCCGTGATCTGGAATTTACTAAAAAGATCCGCTTTGAGCCCAGCACGGAAATCGCAGCTGGTGGTTGCATTGTGGAAACTAATTACGGGGAAGTGGATGCTCGCGTTGAACAACGTCTTGAGCAATTGTGGTCCGTACTTTCCGAAAACATGCCTAAAGTGAAAGATAAGGTTGCTAGTTAATGAGTGATTTGTCTCTTGATTTGGATAAGTATTCCGACTTGGTTAACTCCATCCACTTAACTCGCGATAGCGGTAAGGTGACAGAGGTTAACGGGATGCTGATCAAGGGCTATCTTCCTGGCGCCAGCGTTGGCAGTATCGTACAAATCATCCCTGCTGGTTTAGATCGCTCCTTCCTTGCGGAAGTGGTGGGTTTTAAAGACAAGCATGTTCTGATGATGGCCCTCAATGACATGAGAGGCGTTGCCTTAGGTTCTAAGATTGTTCTATCTCGTCAAATTGCCACGGTTCGTGCCGGCGATGAGCTTTTAGGCCGTGTGGTCGATGGCTTGGGTCGTCCTTTGGATGATAAAGGCGAGATTGAAAACTTCCGTGAAGTTCCTCTGTATAGTGAAATTCGTAACCCCCTGCAAAGACAGCCGATTCGTGAACCTTTAGATGTCGGTATTCGCGCGATCAATGGCGCATTAACCGCCGGACAAGGCCAGCGTGTCGCTATTATGGCAGGTTCGGGTGTAGGTAAATCCGTTCTATTGGGTATGATGGCTCGTAATACCAGTGCCGACGTCAACGTGATCGCCATGATCGGTGAACGTGGTCGTGAGGTGCGTGAGTTTATCGAGCATGATTTGGGTCCTGAGGGTATGGCTCGTTCGGTAGTAGTTTGCGTGACGAGTGATCAATCTCCTCTTCTGCGTATGCGTGGTGCTTATGTGGCAACAGCGATGGCAGAATACTTCAGTGCTCAAGGTAAGAATGTTTTATTGATGATGGATTCGGTAACTCGTTTTGCGATGGCTCAGCGTGAAATCGGTTTGTCGACAGGCGAGCCACCTTCTCAAAAAGGTTACACGCCTTCTGTATTTGCAACTCTTCCGAAACTGCTTGAACGCGCTGGTAACTTTGAAGGCGAAGGCAGTATTACTGGATTCTATACCACTCTCGTAGAGGGTGATGATATGAATGACCCGATCGGGGATTCTGTTCGTTCTATCGTGGACGGGCATATCGTGCTTTCACGTGCCTTGGCAGCTCGTGGTCACTATCCTGCGATCGACGTTATGCAAAGTGCGAGTCGTGTTATGAAAGCGGTATCGTCTTCAGAACACGTTAGACTTGCACAGAAATTGAAAGAGACATTGGCGGTCTATAAAGACGCAGAGGATTTGATCAACATTGGTGCCTATAAGCCAGGTTCAAATCCTAAGATCGATAAAGCTGTGAAGGTGATCGATCAGGTGAACGACTTCTTAAAACAAAGAGTCGAAGATCCAACTAATTTCAATAATACCGTTCGCATGCTGCAACAGATCCTGATCAACGCTTAGTCGGGGTGACCAATGAGATTTAAATTCCCGATGCAAAAAGTGCTTGAGCACCGCAAGGTCGTTGAAAACCTTGCGCAGAAGGACTTTCAGGATGCTGTCGCCGTTCTTAAAGAATTCCAAGATAAGTTAGATAAAATGCGCCAGGAGATCCTGGATGCTCAAGCCCGCGCTGGGAGCCTGCTTCAGGTCGGGGGCACCCAAGGTCCAGCTCTGACACAAATTCATGAATTCCTAAAAGGCCAAAAGCTTCGCATTGAACAACAAGAGTATAAAGTTCAAGAGATCGAGAAAATAGTCGAGTACAAGAGAGAAATTTTGCGACAAGCCGCTCTAGACTATAAAATTATGGAGAAGGTCAGGGAGAATAAGTTCGAGGAATACAAAGCCGAACGTAAGATCCAAGATCAAAAAGAGGCCGATGAGCAGTCTATCCTGCGGTTCAAAAGAAACAGTTGAGCAGGCGATTCTGCGCATCAAAGGCATGAAGGAATCTTAGATAAATGAAAAACGGATACGATCAGTTTTTTAAAGATGCAAGAAAAGCGGCAGGCGACACAGGTGCGCCAGTGAAATTTGCTAAGAAGCCTCAATCTACACGCTTGCACTTAGATCTATCCTCTGAAGACGTTGAACAACAATTGCGTCGTCGCATGAAAATGTCAGCTCCAAAAAAGAAACAAAAAAAATCCGGTGTTCATTGGAAAATGGCGGGGATCTCATTCATGGGTTTGTTGCTAGCAGTTGTTGGCTTCCAAAATCATGAACAAATCGACGAGATGCTAAAAAGAGTGGAAATCACTCTGACAGGTCAAGCGATCGCAGAAACGGCTCCAGCAAAAAAAGCGGCGCCTAAAGCCGAAGAGAAAAAAGCTGAAGCAGCTCCTGCAGAGTCAGAAGCAAAGTCTGCGGCTTTGTCTTCAGATGAAATCGATCATCTGACAAAACTAAATGACAGAAGAAAAGAATTGGATGCGCGCGAAGAAGAACTCAATCGCCAAGAGGCAGAGTTGCAAGCGCAGAAGGTAGAACTTGATAAGCGCTTGAAAGAACTGCAAGACATGCGTGGAAAGATCTCCAACATGCTTGAAGACCGCGTCAAGGCTGACGACCAGAAAGTCGATACCTTGGTACAGATGTACACCAATATGAAAGCCCCACAGGCGGCCAAAGTCTTTGAGACAATGGACGAGGATTTGGTGGTTGAGATACTTGGACGTATGAAAAAGAAAAATGCTGCTGATATCATGAATTTATTAAAACCGGAAAAAGCTCAGACTATATCTGAGAAATATGCCGGTTATAAACGTGCTCCAGCATCTGAAAAATAAATAACAGCAATTCTCTAAGGAAGGAGGATCGTTTTGTTAAACATAGTCGGCCCCCCAATGGTGGGTGCGACCGAGTTGAAGTCTCAGACTGACAAGCTTCAGGAGAAAGACTTCAAAGGTTCCGGTGCCGATTCCGGTTTCAAGAATGCTCTTCAGGATAAAATCAACCTGAGAAGCCCGAAAGAAACAAAAGAATCGACCAAGCAGGAAGCGAGAGCGAAAGACTCTAACGACTCAAGAGAGTCGAAAGACGAAAAAGCTCAAGTGAAGGATGCAAAACCAGAACGCAAGGTCCGCACTGACGATGGGAAAGAAAAGCGGGCGGCGAACAGACAGCAGGCAATCAAAGAATTCATGGACTCATTCGAGAGTGAATTTGATATCCCTCCCACACGACTTGTGGAAGCGATGGCCGAGCTCGACGACAGCCAGCTCAAACAATCCCCGGAAGTAACAGCGAATGCTGTGATTGACCAATTGAACTTGGATGATGACCAGGCAGATAAAGCCGCGGCCATGTATGCAGCTCTATTGGCGCAATTGCAACAAATGCCACAAGCGCAACAACCAAAACCAATGCCGGAAATGTCGGCAGGTCTTGGCATGTCTCAACAAAGCATGCAGATGCGCGCGCTGGCAGCTCAAGAGAAGCAAACTCAATTGGGTGCAGCAGCTGATAACGTTAGCAAAAAATTCTGGATGAAACAGGAATCTCCAATGATGACGACGGCAATGCCGGATCTGAATGGGGACCTTGCTTCTAGAATGATGATGGACGATAGCGCTCTTCAGCCAGAGGCCGCTCCGGTAGGCATGATGTCTGCGATGGAAACGGCACCGGCTCCAGAGGCTATGAATCAGCAGAACCTATTGGATAAGCTTCCTCCGCACTTGCAAGGCCAAATGAAGGAGACGATGTCTCCAGCGTTGTTGGCAGCTCTGGCCGCGAAACAAGCAGCCGCAGCAGCACAGAAAGCGGAAGGCGCTGTAGCAGAAGATTCCTCGTCTGAATTGACGAATGAGTTCACGAAGGCTCTTGAGGCTCCGACGATGGAAAAACCTCAACAAGCTGATTTAATGAACAAAGCGGTGGCAGCTAAAACGTCACCGGAATCATTCTTCCAACAGCAAGGTCAAGAGCAGTCGATGATGCAGAATTCTGGAAATGAATTCATGCAACAAGGTGCTCAAGGCAAAGAAGCAGCCAAAGACAAACTGACGACAAAAGCAGCTGAATTCAAAGCAGAGATGACGGGCCTTGAAGGTTTGCATGGCGCACCTATCAAAGGCGAAAGCTTGAAGTTTGACCCTGCATTAGTAGGTGCTCCAGCGACACAAGCTCCGACCAATCCAGCAGAGAACGAAGCCAACGTGAAGCAATTGATGAATCAAGCCCAATACCTGATTAAAAAAGGTGGCGGTGAGGTGAAAGTTCAAATGACCCCTGAGGGCATGGGAACTATCCACTTGAAAGTTATGCTTCAGGACGGAAAAGTGAATCTTCAAATGCAAGCGGACTCACAAGAGGCGAAAAAGTCGATTGAGTCTAGTCTAGTTGATTTGAAGAACAGTCTTGCTGCTCACAAATTGTCTGTGGAAAATGTTAAAGTGGATGTTGTGAACAACACGTCTGCGGATACAGCGACGCAAAACCAGAATAATAATTCGAACGGTCAAGGTCGAGAGGCCCGTCAGTTCTGGAATAACTTTAACGATAGCTTTGGTAACCAAGGTCGTCGTGAGTCTTTCACAGATATGCAGCCGCTTCGTGGTTATGCGGGAAGACGTCGTGATCCTTTGCAACCTATTGACGGAGCTTCTGTGAAAGCAGCACCACGTGCGGTAGATGGCAAAGGCAGCGGATTGAACTTAGTAGCTTAAGCCGGCGGAAGCCGTGCAGAGGAGAAATTGAATGACAATGGTTAATGCGAAATTAGGAGTAAATGCTTTCGGTGCAACAGCGGACAAACCGACGAGCACTGTTGGTACTCCAAGCAACCTCAGCGTTCAAGACAAAGCGAAAGTTGGCGAGGAAGATCTTGGCGCGGTTGCCAATAAACTTGCTGACCCGAATTGGACAGATCCTACTAAGAAAGTTCGTACAACTGGTAACCCCAATTTGGATAAAGATGCTTTCTTCAAATTGATGCTTGCACAGATGAAAAATCAAGATCCAACGAATCCGATGAAGTCCCATGAGATGGCTGCTCAATTGGCGAATTTCTCGTCACTCGAGCAAATGCAGAACATGAACAAAACACTTGAGGAATTGAAGAACGCACAAAAGCCTTCTGAAAATTTCCAAGCGTTGAACTTAATCGGTAAAGCTGTTGCGGGTGATTCATCTAAAGTTGTGCGCGGCCCGAATGATAAAGAACACGATTTCAAATTCAATCTGCCAATGGCGGCAGAGGAAGTCACAGTGAAAGTGCGCGATGCTGATGGCGCTGTTGTTAGAACATACAATTTGAAAGGTCTGAAACAAGGAGACAACAAGCTCACTTGGAATGGTGAAGACGAAAAAGGTATGAAAGCAGCAATGGGTGAATATCAATTCATCGCAGAAGCAAAAACTGGTGACGGAAAAAAATTGGGAATCAAAACTGACTTTGATGGATTGATCACTGGCGTTAGCTATACTGCTGAAGGCCCGGTTCTAAATGTTGGAAACCAGGCGATCCGCTTCAGAGACGTGAAGAAGATCACAGACCCACGTCTTATGAGAAACGACCAGAATGTAAATGATGTCACCAACCTAGACTTGAAAAAGGATGATGCTACAGGACAAACTAAAAAAGAGGCGAATGTAGTACAACAAAGTTCTACTACTGAGTCAGCTCCTGTGGGTAAATCTAAGATCATGGATACGGTGGGTTTATCTCGCGACATGATGGATAAGATCGCGAAGGAGATGGCGAAGTAAAATGGTAGACTTAAAAAAGATACAGACATTCGATCAACTCATTCCGCAGCAACAGCCGAAGGTTAAACCTGAAGTTGGAGCGGGAACGGGTCCTTCCTTCAAGGATACCCTTGATAAGCTCGGTGGGCCGATTGCGACCCCGGTAGCAAAGCAAGTGAATCCTCTGGGTGGTACGAAGCCTGGTGAGGGAGTTAAGTTTTCGAATCATGCGATTGAGCGTATGAGTACTCGCGGGATTAATTATAGCCCCGACGATATCAGTAAGCTGAATGATGCGGTTTCGAGAGCGGCGGCGAAAGGTTCCAAGGATTCATTGATTTTGATGAATGACTCGGCACTGATCGTGAGCGTGAAGAATAATACTGTTGTTACAGTGATGGACAAGACCGCATTGAAAGAAAATGTGTTCACGAACATAGATTCGACAGTGGTTATTTAACCGAAAAGAGCATTGAAGCTGTCCCGAAGAGACAGATAAAGTGCAAAGCACCGAGAACATAGAATGTGTTCGAGGTTAGCGGGTTGGTGGAAATCATCCTGCGGATGAATAAAAACTAAATATTAGGGCTGGTCCTCGTAGAGGAGGCCCTCCAAAACGGTGGTTCTCGAATAGAACTGCCAACGACATGGAGGTCACATGGGTATTCTTTCTTCATTGTACACGGGTGTGTCTGGTATGACTGCACAGGGCGAAGCCCTTGGCGTTATCGGTGACAATATCGCGAATGCAAACACTATCGGTTTCAAAGCGTCCCGCGCTGAATTCCAAGATATCATTTCTAAAAGCTTAAAAGGTGTTCTTGGTGGTAACCAAATCGGTCGTGGTGTGAAGATCGGTGCTGTAAATCCAATCCTTACTCAAGGTAACGTTGATGCGACTGAAAAAGTAACTGACCTTGCTATCTCTGGTGACGGTTACTTCAAAGTTAAAGGTTCTGATGGCGAGTCTTACACTCGTGACGGTTCTTTCCACTTTGACCGCGAAGGTTACTTGGTAACTAACGACAATCAAAAAGTTCAAGGTTTCGGTACTGACGAAAAAGGTAACATCCTGAACAAAATGACTGATATCAAATTCCCACGCGCTTTGATCCCAGCTAAAGCGACTAAAGAAATCAAAATGGATTTGAACTTGGATTCCCGTATGGAACCAACTAAAAAATTCGATCCAAAAGATCCATACTCCACTTCTCACTACTCTACAGGCGTTGAGATGTACGATTCTCAAGGTAACAAACACTTGTTGTCATTGTTCTTCAATAAAGTTGCAGACAGACAATGGGAATACAAAGGCTTGGTAGACGGTAAAGAAGTAACTGGCGGCGAAGAAGGCAAATTGTCTGAAGTTGTTGCTGGTAAACTTGAGTTCACTGTTGACGGTAAACTTGACAGCCAACAAGTAACATCTTCGAACTACAACTTCAAAGGTGGTGCTCTTCAAGGTCAAGAAATCAAAATGAACTTCGGTGACGCTATTAAAGATGGCGGTAAAGGTTTGGACGGTACTAAACAGTACGGTAAAAACTCTGACCTTATCTCTTGGCACCAAGATGGCGCAGCTGCTGGTACAATCAACAGCTTGTCATTCAACGATGATGGTATCTTGACTGCAGTTTACTCAAACGGTCAGGCACAAGACTTGGCGCAAATCGCTCTAGCTAAGTTCGAGAATCCAGAAGCTCTTTTCAAAGTTGGTAACAACCGTTTGAAAGAATCTAGAGATTCAGGAACTGCTTCAGTAGG
Source organism: Bdellovibrio sp. HCB209 (assembly GCF_047306065.1). Classification (GTDB taxonomy): domain Bacteria; phylum Bdellovibrionota; class Bdellovibrionia; order Bdellovibrionales; family Bdellovibrionaceae; genus Bdellovibrio. The sequence continues at coordinate 3,404,410 of NZ_CP178618.1, read as the reverse complement.
TGGCCCGGGTGCAGCTGGTCGCGGTAAATTGTTCGCGAAATCTCTTGAGAGATCTACAGTGGATCTTGCGACTGAATTCGTAAACATGATCCAAAATCAACGTGGTTTCCAAGCCAATGCGAAGACAATCACGACGACAGATGAACTTCTTAACGAAGTTATCCAATTGAAACGTTAATAGTTAGCTCCCATTAATATCTAAACCATGACCATGTCTAACAGGCCCGTGACCCCGGGCCTGTTTCTTTTTGCTTGGCAACCAGAAATGCCCCACGAAAGCTTTAAAAGCCCGTAATCTTGGGCAATATGCCCCAAAAACAGCGATTAAATGTGTGTAATAATAGGCTTTTTAGCAATGTTTATTAAAATTGCACCTTTTGTTTAGAAACATTCCTGATATACACTGGCGCAAGTTTTAAACAATAGTCCTGAGGGGTTTGTGAAGATGAGATGCTTAGTAGTTGAAGACGACAACGAGATTGCAACAATCGTAAAGCAAGGTTTGGGTGAGCTTGAAGGTGAAGTCGAAGTTGAATCCAACGGGAGACGTGCCTACGAAAGAGCTCTTACAAATCATTATGACATTATCGTTCTAGATTTGATGCTTCCTGAAATGGATGGCTACACTTTCGCAAAATCTTTGCGCGAGAAGGAAATCAACACTCCAATTCTAATTTTGAGCGCATTGCGTGAGCTTGATGACCGTTTGAAAGGTTTGAGCATGGGTGGCGATGACTACCTAACAAAACCATTCGCAATGGCTGAACTTCAAATCCGTGTTAAGAACCTGTTGAAGCGTGCTCAGAAGGCTTCTGAAGTAACTCAATTGGTATTCCAAGATTTGAAATTGAACCGTTTGAACCGTGATGTGGTTCGTGCCGGTCGCAAATTGGATCTTCAAGAGCGTGAATTCGTTCTTTTGGATCTATTCATGAGCAATCCCAACAAGATCATCGGAAAACAAACGATCCTGAAGGAAGTTTGGAATTATGATTTTGATCCACAAACGAATGTGGTAGACGTATTGGTATGCCGCTTAAGAAACAAATTAGAAAAAGATTTCCCTACACGACTTATCTATACTGTCAGAGGTGTAGGTTATGTCCTTAAAGGGTCTTAAACCCACTCTATTCAGAATCAGTACCAAGCTGACGCTTGCGTACTCCATGGTACTGATTCTAAGTTCTACGCTGATCTTTAGTTTCCTATACTTTCAGATCACTCACTCGCTCCAAGGTCAGGAGCGGGCTATCCTCGAATCAAAACTTGATGAATACGCGAATCGTATCGAAGTCAGCGGTATGGCTGATTTCAAACAGTTCTTTGAACTGTTGCAGAAGTACGATCGTGATTCAGCCCTCATGGTTGAGGTTTATGGCAATAAGAGCGAAGTAATTTTTGCTCACGAACCTACGCCCAACTTTAATATCAATAAAGATCTTCTGATTTCTGAGCTGAACAAGCACGGAGAGATGTCGTTTGAGTTCTCGTTGCCAGAGGTTTCCAGTACGGAAGCTGTTTTGGTGATGGGGCGCAATCTTAAAAACGGTGAGCGCCTGGTTGTCGCGAAAAGCACAGAGGGAATGGGGCAGCAGCTTCGTTACCTGCAAAAGCTTTTCTGGTGGTCATTGGTTCCCGTCGCCCTGATTGGTTTCTTGGGTGGATTGTTCCTGTCGAATTCTACGTTGAGTCCGGTGCGTGATCTGATCAACTCCATGAAAAAGATCGAACGCGGTTCACTCTCTACGCGTGTACCTATTGGTGGCAGCGATGACGAGTTGGAAGAACTGAAGCTTCTATTTAATAAAGCTCTCGATAAAATTGAAAATCTGGTGAATGGCTTGAAAGAGGCCTTCGATCACTTGGCTCATGATATTCGAACGCCAGTGACTCGTTTGCGTGGTCGTGCGGAGATCGCATTGACTAGCGAAGGTGACGTTGAGTCTTACCGCGAGGCTTTGCAAAGCTGTTTTGAAAACTCCGATAAGATCTTAAGCTTCTTGCAAGTACTGACGGATATTACTGAGGCTGAAAACCGCAGTAAGAAACTCAAGATCGAAAAGAAATTTATTAGCGAGCTAGTCAGTGAAATCATGGATCTGTACGGGATGGCTTTTGAAGAAAAAGAAATCATCGTCACACAGAAGCTGGATTCTCACGATTGGGCGATGGTCGATCCACGTTTAATCAGCCGAGTGATCGCGAATCTGTTGGATAATGCTCATAAATACACGCCTCCAGGTGGGGAAGTGATTATCGAGACGATCAACCAAACAGAGAGCGTGATTTTGAAAGTCACGGATTCTGGTCCGGGTATCGCTGCTGAAGAGCACAGCCTGATCTGGCAAAAACTTTATCGCAGTGATAAGAGCCGTTCTGAATACGGAATGGGCTTGGGCTTAACCTTCGTAAAAGCGGTGGTTGAGGCTCACGACGGTAAAGTAAATATCAAGAGCCCGGTTAAAGACGGCCGCGGCACAGAGATGGAAATCACACTTCAAAAAATGGCATAAAAAAGGCTCCGTGAAGGAGCCTTTTTCTTTTAAACGCCCAGGTAGGCTTTGCGAACTTCGTCGTTGTTCAGCAAGTTCACTCCGGAATCTTGCATCACGATGCGACCGGTTTCCAAAACATAAGCGCGGTGAGAAATTCTTAGAGCTAAGCGGGCATTTTGCTCAACCAACAGAATAGTCATTCCGTCTTGGTTCAGCTTCGTCACGATTTCAAAGATTTGGCTTACAATCAGGGGAGCTAGTCCTAACGAAGGCTCATCGAGTAACAAAATCTCAGGCTTGCACATCAAGGCGCGGCTGATTGCCAGCATCTGTTGCTCGCCACCCGATAGAGTACCCGCCATTTGCCACAGACGTTCTTTCAGGCGAGGGAAAAGCTCCATGCACATCTCAAAGTCTTTTTTGATTTCGGCTTTGTCAGAGCGGTGATAAGCGCCCATTTCCATATTTTCTAAAACCGACATTTGTGCGAAAACGCCACGACCCTCAGGGGATTGAGCGATTCCCAATTTCACACGTTGATGAGTAGGCACGCTTAAAAGGTCTTTGCCGTGCAGGGTGACTTTCCCTTGAGCTTGAACCAAGCCAGATAAAGCACGCAAGGTCGTCGTTTTGCCAGCGCCATTAGCACCGATAAGACTTACAATCTCGCCTTTATTAACATGGAATGTGATGCCTTTAAGAGCTTGGATAGAGCCATAGTAAACATTGAGGTTTTCAACGGAGATAATCGGAGTGTTCATTAGTGTGTCTCCTCTACGCCTAGGTAAGCTTCGATCACGCGCTTAGAGTTTTGCACGTGCTTCGGATTGCCTTCTTCGATTTTAACACCGTGATCTAAGACCACGATGTTTTCACAAATACCCATAACGAGTTTCATATCGTGTTCAATCAAAACCACAGTCAGATTAAATTTCGAACGGATATCAGCAATGGTTTCCATCAATTGATGAGTTTCAGAGTGATTCATTCCAGCGGCAGGTTCATCTAGCAAAATGATTTTAGGATCCGTTGCCAGAGCGCGAACGATTTCAAGTTTGCGCTGCTGACCATAGGGAAGGCTGCTGGCTTGTTCATCGGTCTTACCTTGTAAAGAGAAAACCTCTAACAAAGCCATAGCTTTTTCAGTCATCTGTTTTTCAGTTTCAACGAAGCGCTTAGTTTGTAAAAGCGCATCCATGATTCCGTAAGTGACATGTTGGTGAGTCGCAATCAAAACGTTTTCCAAAACAGTCAGGTTTTTAAACAGACGAATATTTTGAAAAGTACGAGCCATGCCTTTTTGCGAAATCTGCCACGGCTTCAAACCGTGCAAGGAGTGTCCGTCCAGATAAACTTCACCCTTAGTCGGTTGGTAAACACCTGTGAGCATATTAAACGCAGTGGTTTTTCCTGCTCCATTGGGGCCGATCAAACCTGTCAGCTGACCTTTTTTAACTTGGAAGGACAAGTTGTCGACGGCTTTAAGTCCGCCGAACTGCATAGTGATACCTTTAGCTTCTAGCAGAACGTCGGACATATTTTCTCCACAAATCAGTGATCTCTAGTTCACCCATGATGCCTTTAGGACGAAGAATCATCACAAGCACCAAGGACAAGGCATATATAACCATACGTAAATCAACACCCGTTACTTCTTGTAAAGGACGAAGGGCTTCTGGCAATGCAGTAACAAAGATGGCTGCGATGATCGCGCCTGTCATAGAACCCATGCCGCCTAAAACAACCATGATCACGGCATTCACACTTTGTAGGAACGTGAATGAGGATGGATTGATGAAGGCGGTGAAGTGGGCGAACAAAGCTCCAGCTACGCCCGCAAAGAAACTAGACAGAACAAATGCGCGAACTTTCATACCCGTTGTGTTCACGCCCGCTGATTCAGCTGCGATTTCATCTTCACGAACGCTGAGGAAGCCACGCCCCCATGAAGACTTCATCACGCGCCAGATAGTAAAGAAGCAGATCAGAATCCAGATCACTGCGAAAGTATATGACATATAGAAATTTGAAAACCCTGGGATATTCGCAAAACCACGAGGGCCACCCAAGAAATCCATATTCAAAAGTGCTACGCGAATGATTTCACCAAAGCCCAAAGTTACGATGGCGAGGTAGTCACCTTTTAAGCGCAAAGAAGGCAGACCAACCAAGAATCCCGCAGCCGCTGCTGCCAGACCACTGCCAATCGCAAAGATGAAAAAGGAAATACCTTGAAGTTCAACAGGCAGAAAATTCCAATTCACGGAAGCATAAGCAGTAAAGTAAGCCCCGATAGCCATAAAGCCAGCGTGACCCAAGGAAAATTGCCCTGTGTATCCATTGACCAGATTCAGGCTCATCGCCATCAAACAATTTACCGTGATGAACAGAACTAAAAGCTGAATATAGTCATCAAAGGCAAATTGAAAAACCAAACCTAAAATCAGAGTGGCTGCAAAAGCGAGAAGGGGATTCTTGAGTGCGCGAATCATCACACTTTCTCCACAGAGTATTTGCCAAGCAAGCCGGCAGGTTTAAAGATCAAGATCGCAATCAAAATACCAAATGCTAAAGCATCACGATAAGTCGATGACAAATAAGCCACGACCATTTCTTCGGAAAGCCCCATAATCAAGGCTCCAAGAACTGCGCCGCGAACATTGCCGATACCACCAAGGACAGCTGCAACGAAAGCCTTCATCCCGATCATCATCCCCATCAAAGGATCGATTTTAGGATATTTCATACCGACCAGGACGCTACCGACACCTGCCAACGCAGAGCCGACGATAAATGTGAAGGCGATGATTTTGTCGGGATTCACACCGAGCAAGCTCGCAACAGAGGCGTTGCTGCTAACCGCGCGCATTGCCTTGCCTAGTTTTGTTTTTTGAATCAGAAAGTGCAGTCCCATCATCGCGATAACAGAAACTACCAGAACAGTGAGGTCGAAGGATTTCAACTCCACGTTGCCGAAAGAGAAGATCACAAAATCTTTCATCACTTCAGGAAAAACTTTGGGATCGGCTCCGAAAACAACTTGTCCACCGTACTCCAAAAGCAAACTCACACCAATTGCGGTGATAAGGATATTAAGTTTTGGAGCATTTCTAAGAGGACGATAAGCCAAACGTTCGATGATTAAACCCAGAAGACTGCAACAAACCATCGAGGAGATCAGAAGAAGAGCGAGAGAGCCTATACCGGGGTTGGCTTCGATGCCAAACATGCGAGCGATATAGTAAGAAGCAAAGGCGCCCACCATGTAAACGTCAGAGTGGGCGAAGTTGATCATTTTCAGGATTCCGTACACCATGGTGTAACCAAGGGCGATTAATGCGTAAATGGAGCCAAGGCTAATACCATTAATCAAATGCTGTACGAAATCCTGCATGTCTTTCCTTTGGTCTTAAGGAGTCACCGTCGTAATGTATTTACGATTTGGTCCATCCACTTGAATCACCACGGCACTTTTCACAGCATCGCGGTTTTCATTCAAAGTGATTTTACCAGTCACTCCAGGGAAATCTTTTGTTTTAGCTAGTTCATCACGAATAGATTTGCCTGACAAGTCTACAGAACGCTCAATTGCCGCTGCCAAGATTTTTGCAGCATCGTAACCCAAGGCTGCCAACGCATCCGGAGTTTCGTTGTATTTAGCTTTGAATTTTTTGATGAACTCAGTCACTGCAGGGTCTGTGGACTCAACAGTGTAGTGGTTAGAGTAGTAATTGCCGTTGATAGCGTCTTTACCGATCTCATGAAGTTTATCGCTGTCCCATCCGTCACCCCCCATCAATGGAATTTTAAGACCCAATTGACGAGCTTGTTGAGCGATCAAGCCCACTTCAGTGTAGTAACCCGGAACATAGATGCCCTCTGGGTTTTTAGAGCGGATTTGAGTCAATTGAGCTTTGAAGTCAATGTCGCCCGCTTGGTAAGAAACGTCAGCTACGATTTCGCCACCACGTTTTTTGAAATCAGCAAGGAACGCATCAGCCAAACCTACAGAGTAGTCGTTTTTAACGTCACGAAGGATCGCCACTTTTTTGATTTTAAGTGTTTCGTTCGCGAATTTCGCCATTACAGAGCCTTGGAAAGGATCGATAAAGCAAACACGGAAAACATAGTCACCGATTTTAGTAACATCGGGATTTGTTGAAGCCGGAGAAACAAAAGGAACACCTTTTGCCTGAGCAATCGGAGCTGCAGCTTTAGAGCGACCACTCGCTACACCACCAATAACTGCGACCACTTTATTTTGAGAGATCAAACGAGTCGTTGCAGCAGCAGCTTCTTCGTTTTTACCTTGGTCATCCATCGTTTTAAGTTCGATTTTTTTACCTTTGATACCGCCAGCATCGTTGATTTCATCAAATGCCAAGCGAACACCTTTGTTGGAGCTCAAGCCAAAAGTGGCATCGCTTCCAGACAAGGAATCGTATTCACCGATAGTGATGACGTTATCTTTTTTCGTGCAGCTCGCTAGCAAAGGAAGCACTAGCAATAGGGAGACTAATAGACGTTTCATAAAGACCTCTTCTGTGTGTGCTAAAACGCGAATAGCGTTTAGAATTCAAGCATCTACAAAAGAGGTCAAGATAATTTAAGTCGCTAAAACACTTGCCAGGCTGATCAGGTCCAAATGCGCTTTTTTCTCGTTCTTCGTTACAATATCGAGAGGTACTTCGATGAGTTTTTCACCTTCAGTGCCGATCATGATGTCGCAATGACCTTTTAGCAATGAATCCACAGCGGCAGCACCCATGCGGCTTGCAAGGATACGATCCGCAGCAGTCGGAGAACCACCGCGTTGTTGGTGACCTAGAATACAAACTTTTGCATCCCAGCCAGTTTTCTTACGAATAGCATCCGCCAAATCATAAGCACGGCCTGGTTTTTGGCCTTCTGCTGTCACTAGGATAGAACTTGTTTTGCCACGAGCAATACCGTCTTTGATGCGATCCACAGCTTTATCAACAGTTGTCAGTGATTCAGGAGCAAAGATTTCTTCAGCACCACCCGCAAGACCCACAGCTGAAGCGATAAAGCCAGAGTTGCGGCCCATCACTTCAACGATGAACAGACGATCATGAGATGCCGCTGTATCGCGGATTCTGTCGATCGCTTCCAAAGCCGTATTCACAGCCGTGTCGAAGCCGATGGTTTTATCAGAACCAAAAATATCATTATCGATTGTGCCTGGAACACCTACGATAGGAATTTGATGTTCTTCCCACAAGGCATGAGCACCTCTGAAAGAACCATCACCACCGATGCAAACCATCGCGTCAACACCGTGAGCTTTTAAGTTTGCAGCGGCTTTCGCGCGGCCTTCAGGTTTTGTGAATTCAGTCGAGCGACCTGTTTTAATCACAGTTCCGCCACGTTGAATGATGTTGGCAACAAAGCGTTGGTCGATGGCTTCGATATGATTTTCTATCATACCTACGTAGCCTTGCATGATTCCTACTACTTCTAGGTTTTGGCCGATTGCTGCACGAACTACTGCGCGAAGAGCTGCGTTCATTCCGGGAGCATCGCCACCACTTGTATACACGCCTAATTTTTGGATTTTTTTGCTGAATGTTGCCATTGCAGAAGAGTAGCGCTCGTTGCCGGAAATTTCAAAGGGAAACCCCTTGTGGGAGTGTCTTCCGCGACACGCCATCCTTGGCTCAGGCCGTGGCTCGCCTTCGGCGAGTGCGCGCCATCGTGGCGCCCACGGAGGTCGCTGCACCCACTCCCACAAGGGGTTTCCCTTTGGAATTTCCTCTTTCGGTGCTGGATTCTTAGGGCAGGCTTCGCAAAGGTGTGATGAAGCGGGGTGTTGTATTCTTTGTTGGTGGTGGATCCTGTGGTGGTGCGATGTGCGTACTACTTAGGGATGATTGGGGAACATGGGGTTTACTTTTTTGGGAGTCGGGGAGAGGGAGACGTAGGGGGATGGGAGAGAATTGTGTGGGTGTTGAAAATAAAAAAGGCGTTCCGAAGAACGCCTTTTTTAAATGGTGCAATTAGCGTTAGCTAATTACTTAACCATTGATTTGAATTCTGCGCCAGCGCGGAATTTTGGAGCCCATGCAGCTGGGATTTTGATTGCTTTACCAGTTTGTGGGTTGCGACCAGTGCGAGCTTTGCGTTTAGCTTTAGTGAAAGTACCGAAGCCAACAAGTTTAACGTCGTCGCCTTTTTTAACTGCTTTTTTGATGTTTTCTACTGCGCAGTCAAGGATTGCTTCAGCTTGAGCTTTAGAAACTTTAGTTTCGCCAGCGATTTTTTCGATCAATTGAGCTTTGTTCATTTGAACTCCTCTTTAGTGACACATGTGTGTGTCTCAGTTGTTTAATAATCCTGATGATAAATTCTCGTCTTCCGATGACTTTCAAATAACAAATTAAAAAGTATCTTTCGTCAATAGCAATTTGCGAAAAAGGCTCGCACAGCTAATTTCACGAGCACACTCTTCGTGCAATCATTAGTGGCGATGAGTGTTTCCATCGTCTTCATCATCGTACGCATCGTCGATGGAAGTTAAAGAATCACTTGAAGATTGATTGCTCACGGGAATGCGATATCCCTCGGAAGCCCACTCGCCAAGGTCAATCAGGCGGCAGCGTTCAGAGCAAAAAGGACGAAAAGCATTTTCGGGTGAGTACAAAGAAGGTTTGCCACACTGTGGACACTTAACCATTTTTCCGGGAGGTTTTTCTGATTCACTCATGGAGGGAATACTTGCGCAGAGTTGAAACGAGAGCAACCGATTGTGCGCCATCGCCATGCACTGCGATGATTCACAATCGGTTGTTTAAAAGAATTAGTATCTTGTCATTACACCCGTAGCAAAGAAAGTTCCCTTACCATTGCTGTCGGGATAAGCAATTTGATAAGCAAACTCTTTGTCGTTGATCTTACCGTTCGGTACGTGGATCTCGATCAAGTGCAATCCGCCGCCGTTGTAAGATGATCCGTTTGTGCGGATTTGAAAGCCTTTGTCCTGATTATACACGTTGTATGTAGTATTTTGGATCAGAGCTAGCGGGTTGAATGCCATGCCTCCACCGTCGATACCGATATTGAAAGTGTAGAACTGTGGTGATGGGATAGCAGTGAAGTAAACCGCTGGTTTCAAATTGTTAGTCATGTCTACCTGAAGGATCAGAGATCCATTCGCCCATGTATCACAACTAGCATAGCCAGAGTTCCAACCCCAGATCGTGCGATCACAAACAGCCATCGCCTCTTTTAGGAATTTCTTATAGACTGCTGCATTAGTGATTCTCATGCTTTTAGTTTGTCCCGTACCTGGAGCGTACAAAGGAGAAACTTGCATCTTAGTATAGTAGTCAATTTGGAAGTAATATACGTAGTCGTAATAACGTGTAGACACCGTTCCCGGAGTTACGATTTGTCCGTTATTAGTTACGCAGTATTGGCCATTCCAAGTAGATCCGTAGTTACAAGTAACTGGTGCTACTCCGCCGCCGCCGCTGTCATTGTTGCTGCAGCCTACGAAAGCAGTCACCGAAAACGCTGTGACTAATAGAAGGATGAGCTTTTTCATAAATACCTCTCTCATTAATTAAACTTCTTCACTACAGATGCAATACACCAGACGTGCCAGCGGCAACTGTGCGTAGCGAATCAGTTATTGCGATTTGAGAGGGGTTTTGGTGTTGAACTCTTTAGACACTTCGCCAATTTGTGTCACCTTTTGTCTAAAGTCTCAACATGAGACACTTTAAACCTTGGATTCTACGGGCTTTTTCCAGAGTAGTAAGAGACCTAAAATAATGATGCCCCAGCTGATCCAAGAGGAGATGGAAAAGCCGATCGTAGGCCCACGGAAATCATCACGGAAAGACTCCATAATCAGACGACCTAATCCATGAAGTACCATCCAGAAGTAAAAGATCCTGCCAGGCACTTTAAAGAACTTCATTTCAGCGCGTGATTTTTCCAGGCCCAAAAGGATCATTAAAACCCCCAGTTCCCAGAAAACCGCATAGAGTTGAGCGGGGTGGCGGCCATTCACTGCCCAAGGCAAGTCACAACTGCGACCATAACAACAGCCCGCCAAGAAACATGCGACTCTGCCCAAGCCATAACTTAATGCTAAAACCGGGGCGAACAAATCGATGTAGTTTTCAATTTCGTCGTGAGCTTTAAAAAACAGATATGAAATCCCCGCGAATCCCGCGAGCAGTGCTCCACCATAAAACACGAAACCGCCATCCCAGAAATAAAGGATGCGCATGAAGTCTTCTTGGTAGTAGGTGAAGTTTTCATAGAACACATGGAAGAGGCGTCCACCGATAAAGCCAAACACCATAATCAAAAGACCAAGGTCGAGGGCGCGCGTCGGTGAAAGTTTGAATTGATGACTGCGTCGAACCACCCAGAAAAGGCAAATAGCCGCAACTATCGAGATCACGAGATAGTATGTTGGAATTTGAATTTCAGAGGTTAACTGGATGGTGGGGAACACAAATCTCCTATACCGACGATGGACTTAATTTTCGGGAAATTCCGAAGAATTTTCAAGCGAAACTACCCATATATAGATGTCTGCCTACATAATTGTAGCATATGAAAATGCACCCGGCAGATATTGTTCAAGAAATTAAGGGCTACTCCTTTTTCAAATCATTCAGCACGGACCTGTTACTCCAAGTAGCGGCGATGATGCATAATGAAGTATATCCTGCCGGAACTGTGGTTCTTAAAGAAGGCCAAACTAATCGTAATCTCTACTTTTTAAGATCAGGAAAATTAGAAATCTCTTTGGCCAGTGAAGTTCTCGCATCCTTTGATACTCCAGGGGATGTTTGGGGCGAGATGAGTGTGATCACTTCAAACCCAGCGTCCACGTCAGTGAAAGCGGTCAGCGAAGTGAGCTGTTACGTGATCAAGGACGAAGACTTCTCCCACGTTCATCCCAAAGACAAAGACCGTTTTCAAGCATTGCTTTACCAAATCTATTGCATGATCTTGACGGAGCGTCTGATTAAGACCAACGAAAAAGCCCGTCTGTTTGAAATCTTGAACCGTGAATTGCATGAAGCTCAAAATGCGTTGCAACGCGGGGCTGGCGGTCGTGTTCTTTTGATCGAACCAGATAAAAAACAGCAGATGCCATTGCGTATGGCTTTGGGTAGTACAGGTGTACAACTCGATATCGCCAGTGACGCGGCTCAAGCCCAACAACTTCTGGGCGAGCAAAAGTATGACGTCGTTGTCGGTGAAGAAAGCTGCATCGATGTCCTACGCCAAGTTGAGGAAAAGAAAGTCAGCCCGAATGTGATCCTGCTGACGACTCACGACGTGCAAGGCAACTTGCGCATTCTGCAAAACAACCGTTTCGTTAAAAATATTATCTCCCGCGATGCCGAAGACAAAAACGCGACAATCCGTTTTGTCCTAACGGCCTTGGGAAAACTTTTGAATAAAGACCTCTTTGGTTTGGATAAATACCTGACTTGGGGAGTAGAAGTTCAAAAGAAAGTGGTTACACATTCCGGTCAGCGTGAGCAATTGCGTGACGATATGTGCGGCTATTTGAAAAAAGCAGGTGTGCGCACATCGGTGATCGATCGTGTGAACACAGTGGCTGAAGAGATGCTTATGAACGCGATTTACGATGCTCCCGTGGATTCTCATGGTAAAGCCATCTTCAATCACGTGAGCCGTAAAGAAGAAGTTCAGCTCGAAACGCATCAGCAATCTGTCTTCAGATATGCAACCGATGGCGTTGTTGCAGCAGTTTCTGTTGTCGACCCATTTGGTGCACTTCAAAGCAGTGTTATCATTGATTACTTAAATACTTGCTACAATGGAACAGCTGGCAGCTTGAACACGCAAAAGGGTGGAGCCGGTCGCGGTTTGCACCAGATTATCGAAAATTCTGATTTGACGATTTTCAATGTGAAGCAAGGTGTGCGCACAGAAGTTATCTGTCTGTTCAACCTAGATGGCCAAAAGCGCGAAGCTCAGCCATCATTCCATTACTTCTTCATGTAAGAGACAATTCCCACCACAATCTGCCCCAGCATCACACAAGGGACTGTCGGCAGATTCGTGGACAGTAAAGACAAGACAAAACCTAAAAGTGTTCCAAGCACAGAGATCAGTAAGACTCTCTGTGTGTAGCTTTTCAGATTACGGCTGCGTTGGGACGCAAAACTCGTCGCAATAAACAAAGATCCCATCGTGTACAAGTAACCCATACTTTGAATCGCGACCGTCGTGATAACGAGTGTGCCGATATCAAAGAAGCGGTTTTTCCAGGTGCGATGAATCCAGCTTTGATTCACTAACTGGAAACTGATCTGAGTAAGAGCACGCCAGTTCATGAACATAAAACCCATGAAACCGATGGCAGCCAGCATGGCGACAATCGCAGCGCCATCACTCATCACCGCCAAGTCACCAAAGTAGGCGGAGGCCATGTGGCTTTCCAGAGATGGCGTCAGTGATGTCATTAAATAGGTGAGTGACAGGAAAAATACGAAGAGCGTCAGATAGACGTGATTGCGATCCGATTTTCTTTGAATCAATAAATCCGAAAGAACCAAAGTCAAAGCGCCGATGCTAAGACCACCCGCAAGGCTGATCCAATGAAAGTCAGTTCCTAATAAGATATTCAGAACTAATCCAAGAATAATACCTAGCGAAGAACCTTGTCCCAAAACGAAGATCTGTGCACTTTTTTCGCGCGCCGTCCACTGAGCACCGATCAAGCAAAGGGCTCCCGCCATCAATGTGCTTGCAGGCAAAGACCATTTGTAAATCGCTAATAAAGAGAAAAATGAACTCATTGAATCTCCAAATAGCGAACTTGCGAGTGGTTTTGGCTAAAAGGGCGATGGGATACTAAGACCAAGGCGCTTTGTGGATTGTCTTTTAGGAACTGAATCAATCCTTGCTCTAGTAAAAGCCCGGCGTCTTTGTCGACGTGATTAAAGGGCTCATCCAGGACCAAAACTTTTGGTTTTTTCGCCAAAGCAGCTGAAAACAAAACCTTCTGGCGTTCACCGCCGCTGGCTGTGTTCCATTTTTTATTCAGATCAAGTCCTGCGAGCAATGGCGATGAAACGGCATCACCCAGCATATCCGCTAAGGTCAGCGGTAAATGAAAATTCAAATTTCCCAGTTGGGGGAGGTATTCAATTTCGCTGATAGAGACATTGAATTTAAATGTTCCGGAAAAATAAGGATGCAGACGCAGCAAGGTCTTTAAGATCGTGCTTTTACCCGCACCATTATCTCCACGCAAAAAAAGAACATCCCCTGAGTGAAGTTCAAAATTCACTGCAGGGGAAAGTTTTGTCCCATTTTTGCTAAGGGCTTGTAATTCCGAAACGCTTAAAAGCTTGTTCATGGAATGGATTTTAACAACAAGTTCTGCAAACTCTCAACAGTCTTTGCGTCACCTGATGTTTGAACATAGGAAGGCACAGTCACAACAGGAATACCTGAAAGCTCTGTAAAGCGCTCCAATGTTTGGTGGGGAGCAGAAGCCGTAGCAAACAACACTTTTACGCCATTGGCCTTAGCATCCTTTGCTACTTGAGCAATGCGAGTCGCAGAAGGCGGCATACCCGGTTTTTCTTCCAAAGAGCCTGCTGATTCAAGACCATAGGAATTAAAGAAATAAGTAAATTCCTTGTGGTACTCCATCACTTTCACTTTTTTGATCTTAGCTTTGATCTGAGAGTGCAAAGTCTCCATTTGTTTTTTGAATGAATCATAATTCTTCTGGTACAGAGCTGCGTTTGCCGCGTCGACCGCAGAAAGCACGCGAACCACTTCGGCACCTGACTCAGCCAGTTTCAAAGGATCCAAGCTGAAGTGCGGATTTCCGTGAGCATGCACATCACCCAAAGAGCGATTGATCACGCCTGTTGGAATATCCAAAGCTTTAACGGCTTTACCAAGTTCACAAAAACCTGTGCCACCGGATTGAACTTTCGCGTTGGAGGCTTTTTCAAGAACTTTAGGCAACCAACCGATTTCCAAATCCAAGCCAACAGAACAAACAACGTCCGCGCGATTAACCTTTAGGATATAATCCGGGCGAGCATCGGCATAGTGAGGATCAGTTCCGCCAGATAGCAAAGAAGACACTTCCACTTTATCCTGACCGATGGCTTTCACCACTTCAGCGATATCAGGAAGAGTCGCCACAACTTTAATTGCGGCCCAAGAATTTACAGAAAATAAAATCGAAGCAAGAAAGATTAATTTTTTCATCAGACACCTCTAGAACGCGTGAGCTGGATGTGCGCCAAGGATTGCGATAAATTGCAATTCAATCACGCGGTTGATTTGATCAGCCTGCATTGAAACATTGTTCACTTCATGAGTGTAGGCCAGGCGCCAAGTAACAAACTCAGAGTTTTTGTAAGTCACAGTCGGAACAAAAGCATAGTCCAAGTTGCTGCGGTCATCGCCGTCATCAAACTTCAAGCTCTTGTCGGTGAAAGCATCCATACGCAAACCGACGAACCAGTTTGGAGAAAAACCAAACTCTGGATAGATGTAAGCACCCATCTTAGTTGTACGCTCTGTCGTTTCGCTGTTTTGAGTTTGATTCCAGATTTCAGATTGAACCAACCAACGATTGAAATTGCCCTCTTTCTTTTTAAAGACAAAATCCAAACCAGAAAGCTCTGTTTTCAAGCCTTGTGAATCCGTACGGCCCAAGTAATTCAAACCGATTTGCAAGCCACTGTTGTCACCCAAGTCGACAAATGTCGATGGACGTACATAGTAGATAGGAGCATCCGGTCTTTCCAGTTCTTCATGAACATGGTCATCGTGTTGATGAGACTCCCAAGAATATCCATCTATCACACCCACTGTGATATCCCAGTAAGAGCTTGTCGGAAGGATGTAAGTGAATTCTGCACCAGTGTCGTGAATGCCTTCTTCACCAAAGAATTCTACGTGAACTTTTGGTGCAGAAATAAACGGCCAGTCATGTTGGTGGAATTGATTCAAACGGCCTACGCCCAAGAAAAACATACCGACTTTAAAGCGCAAGTTCGGAATCAATTTAGATGAGGAGATATAACCTTCATGAAGTTCCGTATGGTATTCGCCGTCTTCATTGTGAGCAGTGAAGTTGATCATCGCATCAAAGGTTGGATCTAGAGGTCCAAAGAGCATGAACTCCGCAGAGCGAATTCCCAACTTGTTGTTGGCAGAATCATCCAAATTAATAGGAGCTGTCACATCCATAGCTGCAGAGAAGTTCAGGTTTTGCACCAAAGGTGCAGTTTGAGCGTAAGTTGACGTCGTAGTTAGGCAGAGTGCTAACGACAATAGGTACTTTTTCATTCGTGTCCTCCGAATACAGCATCTAACGTGGAGATTTATTAAACGCAAGTAATTTGCAATTAGAAAATCAAATGATATGAGCATGTGCGTCAGCGCAGCGGAAGGTTGCGGGAGGGACCAAATCCTTGCTGAGTAGGGCTCTGTGGACTATGAAGTCCTCATGTCATCCTCGTTCATTAAGTCATTCTGGCCTGACTCTTCCTCACTATTGCAGGGAATCGTCCGCTTTCGTTGGATTGCCATCGTCTTTATGATGTTGGGAGCTTTTCCTCTGTTAAGAGGTGGCTACTTATTAAGAGAACAACTTTTCTATTTCATGGCCGTGATCGCCTTGCTGGCTGTGTTCAACGGATTGACTCAAGGAATTTGGAACAAGACAACTTCAGCACAAGAACAATCCATGCTCTTGGTGCATTTGCTGGTAGATCTGTTGGCCGCCGCAGGATTGTTGTTCGTGAGTGGTTCTGCCGCGAATCCTTTTATTTTTATTCTGGCACTCCATGGTTTCTTGGGCGGCATGCTTTTACGAGGCTTCCGCAGTCTGGCTTTTATCGGCGTATTGATTGTGCTCTTGTCGATCTTGCAAATTGAAACGAACAAAGACGCTTCAATCACTTTGAACATTGATCGCGGTGAATTGTATTTCCAATTCCTGTCACAATGGATTTTAGTTTTGGCTGCATGGTTTGTGGCGTACTTATTTTCGGGCCTTCTAGAAAAACAAGAAGAGCGCATTCGCAGTCTGCAAAATCGCCAGCATCGCGCGGATCGTTTGAAATCCTTGGGGGCTTTGGCTGCCGGGTTTTCGCACGAGATGGCAACACCACTGAATTCTTTAAAACTAAGACTGGATCGTGGCCTGCGTAAGATCGAAGATCCCACAGCCGCGCGCAGTGAAATCAATCAAGCACAGATATCTTTGGATGAGTGTATAGCGATTTTCCAAAAGATGGCGGGCGTATTTACGACCTCTACTGATGGGGAGCTGCAAAAGCTCAATGTGAATTCCGTCTTGAAGGACATCGTGCGCGCTTGGGAAGCTGACAACAAAGTCACTCTTCGCAAAGAAATCACGGAACGTGAATTTTTCTGCCCGATTCAACCGCTGTCATTTGCGCAAACGATCTTAGATCTTTTGGACAATGCCAAAGAGGCTTCCTCTGCAGAAGCGATTATTACTTTGCGCATGTACGATGAAACCGAAGAGGTCGTGATCGAAGTCATCGATGCGGGTTCTGGTGTTGTCCCTGAAGTTTTCGAAAGAATGGGCGAGCCCTTTAACACCAACAAACAACAAGGCAATGGCCTCGGCGTGTACTCGGCACTGATGACAGCTCAATCCATGGGCGGGGAGTTTACTCTTAGCAATAACAGCTCTGGTAAAGGAGCAACAGCTCGCTTGACCATTCCGCACGAGGGGCTTGAATGAAAAAACAAATCAAAAGCATTTTGCTAATCGAAGACGACAAACGCTTGCGCGAGGTTCTGCATCAAGAGCTCGAAGAGCGCGGTTACAGCATGCAAAGCTTTGCCGAGTTCCCTGACTTAGACCGCGTGAACACTCCCGATGGAGTCTTGCTGGATCTAAGAGTCGGGAATGAAAACGGTTTGGATTTTATTAAGATGATCTCTGCCAAATTCCCAGGAGCCCGTGTCGTGATGATGAGCGGATTTGGTTCTGTGGCTTCAGCGGTGAAATCGATGCAGTTGGGGGCGGAAAACTTCCTCGCCAAACCAGTAACACCCGATATGATCGTGAGAGCGTTTGCTGAGGAAGAACCCAAGGCTCAAGCTTCGGAAGAGGCCGAGATTTCTTTGGCGCGCATGGAGCGTGAGTATATTGATTACGTTTTGAATACTTCAAACGGCAACATCACTCAGGCCGCTAAGAAGCTGGGGCTGCATCGTCAAAGCTTGCAGCGTAAGCTTCGTAAGAACATTCCGAACAAATAAAAAAGGCGCTCTAGGCGCCTTTTTCAGATTCTTTCTTTTTAGAATTCTCGATGAACATCAAAGCTAGCAAAAGTCCTACTCCGCCAACGATCGCCATGTCGGCAACGTTGAAAGCAGGCCAGCTCCATTTTCCATAGATATGGAAATCCAAGAAGTCGATCACATAACGGAAGCGAACACGGTCAATATAGTTACCGATAGCGCCACCAAAGATGCTGGAAAGGGCGATGATTTGTTTTGTATCGTCGTCCTTCACTCCGCGCATGATACCCAAGATGATGATCAAAGCGATCGGCGGCATGCTTAGGAAGAACAACTCACGGAAAGACGGATGGCTTTCAGCCAAGAAACCAAAGGCTGCGCCAAAGTTTCTAACGTAAGTGAAGTTAAAGAAATTAGGGATCACCGGAAGTGACTCACCCAAATGGAAGTGCGTATGAACGTAAAGTTTAGTCACTTGATCTAAAGCGATCAGAAAGCCGGCAATAGCAACAAGCCAGATGTATTTTTTCTTCATGAGACCTCAATAGGTTTACTTTAACATGCCTTTAGACTTCACATAACCGATTTTTATCAGCATGCGCAAGGCTTCTAGTTCAGAACTCAAATTGAACTCATCTTTGACTTCCTGAATCATTGCTTTAGTCCCGCAATCAAACAAGTCCATGGGATCAGAGGTCTGTGTTGTCGCCGTTAAAGTCTTTTCGGTGTAGGAAACTTGGTGAGCCATTGTTGGAGCCGCCATAACAGTTGGGTTTACTGGCGGAGCTGTCTGAATAACTTGAGGCTGCACAGTTTGAACGGGTGGAGGAGCAGGTTGTTGTACAGGTTGGTGGTAAGTGGCACCAGCGCCTTGGTTTTGTTGAGGGCGATCTAACTCACCCATCAATCCTGCCAAACTTTTTAGCTCTGATTTGAAATTCTTGATGCTTGGACGTTCCAAAGCACTGTCGCCATCACGAGTTGCCTTAAGGTATAGGCTTACCAACATATCAGGAGTCGTTGCGATCTCCTTGATATTAGAGTTTTGCGACATCAGCCATTGATAGGCTTTCAGCAGCGTCTCTTTTGTGTAAGCCTGCGGCGGCAACGGGTTCATAGTCATGTAAAAGAATTTCTCCAAGGTCGAGGGGACGAAGTTACAAACTTCATTACCCGCAGTCAATGTGGAGTAGGCAAGAATCACAAACAAATTATGCTCAAAAAATATGCAACACTAAATCTGGGGTTTTATTCTCGATTAAAAAACTAGAGGCGATGCAGAATCCGATTTTTTCTTATCAACTTTCACTTGCATTCGCTGAAAGCGATTTCTAGTTAGGCACCTATTTTAATCCGGGGTGGGGCAAATAAAAAAGGCCTTCCCTCGCTGGAAGGCCTTGTCTGAAGCCATTTTTGGAGTCTTAGTTGCTGTAGTCTTTAGCAACGATTCCGTATTTTTCGATCTTACGAAGAAGTGTTTTCTTCGGGATGTTCGCATGCAACGCAGTTTGGTTGATGCGGCCACGGAATGTCTTAAGAGCTTTGATGATGAACTCTTTTTCGAACGCTTCTTTTTGAGCGTTGAAATCCAAATTTTCACCAGAGTACGGAACGATTTCTTCACCTTCAAGATCAGCAGTGTCGATGTCGCTGCCAGCAGCATCTTCATCATCACCCAAGTTCGAGTGAGCTGTTGCTGCTTTAACGATGCCCGCAGAAGCCACATTCTGAGCTTGTTCAAACGGAGAAAGATCAATCAAGTTCGTGCCTGTTACGATCAACAAAGCCTCTGGCAATGAAGCCAAAGTGATCAAGTTGCTAGATTCAAGAACGAAGGCATGTTCAATCACGTTCTCAAGCTCACGGATGTTACCTGGCCAAGAATGCTTTTTAAGAACAGCCATTGCATCAGGAGTAATACCGTTGATGCGTTTGCCGTGAGCTTGATTGAACTTCTTAATGAAGATGTTGATCATGTGCTCAAGGTCATCTTTACGCTCTTGTAGAGCTGGCAAGAATATAGGTACTACGTTCAAACGATAGAACAAGTCTTCACGGAATGAACCCGCTTTGATCATGTCTTCAAGAGGTCTGTTCGTCGCAGCGATAATACGCACGTTCGTTGGGAACTCACGATTTGAACCAACTGGAGTGAACACTTTCTCTTGAAGAACGCGCAAGATTTTAACTTGCATCAACTGGGGCATGTCGCCCACTTCGTCCAAGAACAAAGTGCCGCCCTCAGCGAATTGGAATTTACCGATTTTACGTTGATCCGCGCCTGTGAAAGAACCTTTTTCGTGACCGAAAAGTTCAGACTCGAACAAGTTCTCAGGAATTGCAGAACAGTTGATCGCTACGAATTTTTCATCCTTACGAGCAGAGTTAAAGTGGATTGCTTTTGCAACCAACTCTTTACCTGTACCCGAAGCACCACGGATCAAAACCGGAGTGTCTACTTTGGCAAGGCGGTGGATGATGTTAAATACTTTTTGCATTTGTGATGTGTGACCGATGATCTTGCGACCTTCTTCAACCATCACTGGGGCAGAGAATGCGATATTAGAAATCAAGTTGTGAGCGTTCACAGCTTTGTCGATCAAAGCCAAAAGCTCGTCACCAGCAACTGGTTTAGAAAGATAGTTGTAAGCACCATCTTTAACCGCTTGAACGGCGTCGTTCAAAGTCGCGTGAGCTGTCATCACCATCACGATGATACCTGGATCGATTTCTTTAATTTGACGAAGAGTCTCTAAGCCATTCAAACGAGGCATGTCGACATCAAGAATAACAAGGTCGTATTTCGTCGTTCCGGCTTTGATTTTTTCCATGGCGTTAATACCATCGAAAGCTTCATCGACTTCGAAACGTTGTGTGGCAGTGAGCGCCGTTTTAACGGACAGTCTCAAACCTTGATCGTCGTCTACTACCAACACCTTAAGCATTTACGCCCCCTTGTTCCATCGGCAGTTCTACCGTAAATGTGGAACCTTTTCCATCTTTCGACTCCACAAAGATGCGTCCCTTGTGAAGTTCTGTAAAATATTTAGCCAAGTAAAGACCCAAGCCAGATCCTTTGATCTGCGTGCTCTTTACGTTTTTGCTTCTAAAGAACTTTGTGAAAATATTAGCCTGCTCGTCCTCAGGGATTCCAGGCCCCTGGTCAGACACTTGAATGACCACATGGTTGCTTTTCTCTTCGCTGGAAACCATGATTTTCGTGTCATCCGGGCTGTACTTGATGGCATTTTCCACCAAGTTTGAAAGCACTTGTCTCATCAAATCTGGGTCCATCGGGATAGGGAACAGAGGCTCCAGTTCAGAGACGATTTGGATGCGTTTTACTTTCGCCAAGAACTCATGCTTACGAATCACCTCTTGCAGAACCTGATTGATATCTTTGGTTTGCAAGTGAAGTTCGACGCCCTCACTCTGGATTTTACCGTAATTCAAGATAGAGCTAATGAACTTTAAAAGGTCATCAGAAGAGTGCTTGATCGTGTCCACAGCCTCACGCTGTTGCGCACTCAAAGTCACTTGATCCGACAAAATCACGTCCGTCATCCCTTGAATACGTGCAATCGGCGTTTTCAAATCATGGGACATCATCGAGATAAAGTTCGTCTTAAGCTCTTCGACCTGACTGAGGAGTTTATTCTTTTGGTAATATTCCCAGCTACGACGGTTTTCGATGATCAGACGGTAAGGGATAAAGAAATAGTAAACCAGGAAGCCCGCTAAAAGCGGAGCCGCCATCGTGATCCACCAGCCACAAATCCAAAACAGTGCAAAAGAGATGACTGAAAAAGTAAACAGTGTGCTGAACAAAATCACCAAACCCATTGCGGGGCTCATGCTTAGGACGATTTGGATCGCTAAGATAGAGATCAATGTCAGCAAAATCCAGTTCACATAGTAAGGCGCACGAAGGGGACTCGAGTTGCGAATCAAAGTGTCGACAATGTTCGCTTGCATTTCAATGCGGGTCATCGCCGAAGGAATACGGCTGTACGGAGTCAGGATGTAATCGCTTTCGCTGATATTAAGATCCGTACCGATGATCACAATTTTATCTTGGAATTTAGACCAATCAACTGTGCCGTTGGCAAGTTCATCGAATACAGTCGCAGGGAACGAGCCCGGCTTACGGAAATCGATGAAGGCTTGTTTCGTGTCATAGAAATTAAAGTAACCACGAACGTTGTTAAAGTCCTTAATAGCCGGATTGTAAAGGGCTGCCAATGTCGTCGGTAACATCGTTGTGTCTTGGTAAGACAACAACATACGACGAGTCACACGGTCTTTGGCAAAGTTGATCGTGTCAGAAGTTTTTGGTGCAGGAACCATACGAATATTTTCGTAAGGAAGTGGCAGATACAGGCTTTGCTCTTCACCTTTCAACGGTGTGTTTGGAGTTGCCACATAGACTTGCGGATTTTGAGTGATGAGGTTTGCCCACTCTTCTTTGTCTTCTTCGCTGCCTTGGGCTTCGTTGATCGCAAAGTCATAAACCACAGCGCGAGGATTGGCTGCTAGTAGGTTATGAAGAATCGCCGTTTGGTCTTTGGCGTTGGGTTGGCCTTTGAAGTTTTGAACTGTCGTTGGTTTGATATAAACCAGTTCGATGTTGTTCGAAGTTCTGGCAAACAGATCGGAACGGATGCGCAGGTCATAGAGCCAAGACTCTGCATAGTCCAAATTGATTTGCGCAATAAGCGCCGCCATGATCATAGCTAAAATAGCTCTGATCGCGTAAACGCGGTATTGCACTGGTTTCGAGGAATTCGATGTTTCCTCGAACGGACTTGGCAGTTTCATTAAAGCTCACTTGCCTAAATTAGTTTGTAGGGATGCAGCCGTTGCCTGGAGCTGAGGGCGCCAACACAGATGAGTTCGTAGAGCCGTGAGGCTTTACTTTCTTGATGTGGTTTGTAGCGATTTTCTTAGTGTTTTCCATAATCACCTTCTTCTTGAATATCAGTCTGACGAGACTTTTTAAAGTATAAAATTGCGGTTCCAGCTAAACTGCGCATGCGCTCACAAAATTGACCGTTTTTGCGGTTTTTGGAGCCAGTCGCTTCCTTGTGAATGTACATACAGCCACCACCGCAGAGATAACGCGCCCAGCAGGTTTGGCAGTTGTTCTGTTCAATCAATTGACGGGAATATTTTTCAAGTGCGTCAGAGGAAACCTCTGTGCCTTGTCCCACTTTTTCACTCGCGTTACCCACATCCCAAGGGCATGTGAAAACATTATTGCGAGCATCGATAACCAGTAAAGACTTGCCGGCTCCGCAGAAATTTTCAGTGCGACGTTGTTGATCAAGGGCATTGAATACACCATCGAAATAACCGATTTTTCTAAGCGCAGCTTCGCCACCAGAAGTGTAGGCCATCGCCGCGATCAAACGCATTTCACGAACAAACAAGTCGCTGGCTTCTTGGTTTTGTTCAGACACGCTGTAAGTGAATTCGTACTTATCAGCAGGGAATTGACGATAGAACTCATAAGCCTTCGAAACATTCATGTTCGAAGCTGTGAACACACCATGCAAAGCCACTGAACCCACAAGTTCTTTTTTAGCAAGAAGCTTGTTAAGGCCAGCAACTACAGTCTCTGTGCTGCCTTTCCCATTTTTCATAGGGCGAGCCGCATCGTTTTCATCCGCAGCACCATCGATGCTGACGGAGATGTTTGCTTTGATCTCTTGAAGCAATTCGATGTTTGCATCTGTCAGCAAAGTTCCGTTAGTCACGATCGAAAATTGCGGAGTGATGTTACGACCGGCAGTCATAAGTTTTACGTAATTCGCAATAGCACGGATACCTTCTGGGTAAAGCAACGGCTCGCCACCCAAAAAGCTAATACGGAAAGTTCCCGAGTTCGGCAGTTTTTCTAGGAAGTATTTTAATTGCGGCAGCGTTTTTTCGACGTTGATTTTGGTTTGTGCGGAGCCGTAAGTTCCATCACCACCGGCTGCGCAGTATGTGCATTTCAAATTGCAGATTTGTGTGACGTTGATGGTAAGGGCGCGGATGTCCTTGCCGAATGAATGTGTGGAAACATCAGGATTTTCCTCGGTGTTCCAGTCGCTCAACATGCTTTGCAAGGAGTCGTCGGAGGCGTGATCCATCTCACTCCAAAGCTCTTCGGAGATGTCCGCAACCTCAAGATTTCGCGCGTGGAAAGCCACTGGGGATTCCCCCTGTACGCGAAAAGCAATGATGTCATTTTGTCTCCGAATTTCCATACCCCCTAAGTAAGCAATAGGTGTACCAAAAAACCGGCGATTTCATTCAAATTTAGATAAGTGATTTCAGGTACTTAAGTGGAACCCCTTGGCTGCGCTGTGTAACCAAGAGGTGCAAAACGAACCACCATTCGAGTAAACCTTACTCTGCGGCGGGTTGTGGTGTGTTTTTGGGCTGTTTACCATCGCGGTATTCAGCTGAATTTACGAAGAGCAAGATCAGCATTGCGATCAAAGTCATTCTCATGGTTTTGGAGTAAATCTCTGGCAGAATCACAAGTCCACCCATCGTGACCCAAGTAGTCCACAGGCTGATGGAGAAGAGTTTGCGTGTCGATTTTTTCTCGACCAAGGCTTTCAAGCTAAAGCCAAGTAACACCCAAAACACAATCGAAGTCGCGATATCCAAAAGTAAAACGGGATCGTTCATAAAAACTCCTATTGACCGATTGTCAGTGGAACATCAGGACGAGATTTCACACCATACTTCATCAGCAACTCTTCGCGGATCATTTGGCGAATGTTGTCTTGGTCGTTAGCACAATCTTTCAGAGCTTTGTTCATCACAATGTTGAGGGTCATATAGCCGGCGCCAGCAATAATTGTGACGACAAGTACAGTTCCTCCAGATGCGGCCGTACTCATACCTAAAGCTGTTGCTGAGTCGATGAGTGCTGCTTTCAATCCCAGATTCGAAGTGAAAAGACCGATAGTGCCGATGGAATAGTTAATGGCCTCGAGTGCTTCACCTGCCAACTGAATGTTTTTACAAGAGACGCCTCCCCAGGAGTCGGCAGCCCAGCTTTGAGTTTTCATGTCCGAGACGCAGGCATCGGCAAGAAGAGATGCTTCTGCATTTTGAGCAGTGAAGAAAAATAGAACGGATACAATAGTTAGATACACTTGTTTCATTGGTTAATACCTCCGGGCAGGCAGTAGAGCAACCGTCGTGCCCCGAGTTTTGATGGTGAAACACGGTTTAATTTAATCTGAGCAGATGGATTTCCGGATTTTCGGATTGGATCTCGGAACAGAGACGACGGGTGGGGAGGCTCTACCTAGGTCGCGACCAGATCAGTAAAATATTAATTTGTTTCGTGTTTATTCTGAGGCATCCTTAGGAGGTATGTCATTCTCCATAAAATTCTGGGGCGTACGTGGGTCTTTGCCTTCGTCTCCACCACCATCAGTTTGGGCAAACCACATAGAAGGAGTTCTTCAGAACTTTTTCAACAGTGGCTATCATAGCTCACATCAAGTTTCTGAATACATGAGAAGCTTGGAAGAGCCTATGGTTGGCGGCTATGGTTCGGCGACAACGTGTGTAGAATTGAATTATGGAAATAGCCAAATCATCATCGATGGTGGCAGTGGCATTCGTTCGATCAGCGAAAGAATTTTAAAAGGCATCGCGACTCGCAAAAAAGGTCCTTATCATATTTTTATGACCCATTTTCACTGGGACCATGTGATCGGTTTGCCATTCTTTGTTCCTCATTTTATTCCTGGCGAAGAGATCCATTACTATGCAGTTCAACCAGAAATGGAATCGTTGATTCGCGGTCTTTTCAAAAAGCCGTACTTCCCAGTTCCGTATGAGGCTTTGCAGGCGAAAATTCATTTCCATGTTTTAGAGCCGCGCAAAAAAATCAATGTGGGCGAATTCGAAGTGACACCTTATCAACTTGATCATCCAGATCCATGTTGGGGTTTCAAAGTTGAAGCTGCTGGTAAAGCGTATGCACACTGCGTGGATACGGAAGGCACTCGCGTGACTCAAGAACAATTGGGTGCGGATCTGCCGTTATATCAAAATATTGATTTGATGTATTTCGATGCTCAGTACACGTTGCCGGAGCTTGCTGAAAAAGCAAACTGGGGTCACAGTGCTGCACAAGTGGGATTGGAAATTGCTTTCCGCGAGGGGATTAAACATGTTCTTTTCGCGCATCATGATCCGGGCGCACGCACAGATCATGTCCTAGAATTGCGTCGTCAAACTAAAGAGTACTACGATTCAGTGTTTCGTGCTTCGGCAGCGAATAACGAAACTCTTCCAGCCGTTAAATGGGATTTTGCCCATGAAGGACTGGAAGTTATTCTCTAAGGCTCAGTGCCTTTTCTGAAAATCAAATCAACAGATTTAGGATCGAAATCAGCTTGAGTTGCGTTCAATGCGCGCAAGGTTTCTTCGTCCAAAGTGACTGGCACTGTGCCCTCGGGCCATGCGAAATCATCCGCTGGATAGCGTGAACCAATTTTTTTCATGAAGCTTGTCCAAACAGGAACACCGCCGCTAGAACCTGTGAGTTTGTGTTGTAGGTTGTTGTCGTAACCAACCCAAACAATCGTCGTTAGGTAAGGAGTGAAGCCACTGAACCACGCATCTTTGTTGTCGTTGGTGGTTCCGGTTTTTCCCGCGGCAGGATTGGTGAAGCCGTTCAGAGGAATCGCGCGTGCGGAACCAGATTGAACCACTTGTTTCATCATGCTGATCAGACTTGCTACAGTTGCAGGGTCTTCCACTTGGCGGTCGTTTGGATTGTAAGTGAAGATCTCTTTGCCGTCTGGAGCGATGGCTTTTCTGACGAAAGAAATATCTTTGCGCAGACCCATGTTGGCAATCGTCATATAGCTTTGCAGAACTTCACGCGGATACAT
This sequence comes from Bdellovibrio sp. HCB209, assembly GCF_047306065.1. GTDB lineage: Bacteria > Bdellovibrionota > Bdellovibrionia > Bdellovibrionales > Bdellovibrionaceae > Bdellovibrio. The sequence continues at coordinate 3,377,727 of NZ_CP178618.1, read as the reverse complement.
TTCAAAAGCACCCAACGTCAGAGATGGGAGAGCTTTAAGTTCTGAATCAATTCCGAACTTGTGAGCCACATCGACGATATTGCCAATGCCCACTTGCATACCGAGGTTGGCAGTCGCCGCATTCATAGAGTTTTTCAAAGCATAGAACATCGGAACTTGGCCGTAATATTTTTTGCCATAGTTTTCTGGAGCCCAAGTTTGTCCTTCGTACTTGATCGCTTGCTTTTCATCGTTCAAAAGAGTGATCGGCGTATACGGTTTTCCCTCGGGAGTTTCATTCATCAAAGCTGTCAGATAAACGAACGGCTTCATTGTTGAGCCGACTTGGCGGTGACCATCAATTGCGCGATTGAATTGAGTCATGCGATAATTACGACCACCCACCACGACATTCACCAGGCCCGAACGGTTGTCGCCAACTAAGACGACGCCTTCAAGGCTACTGCCTTTATCTTTAAGGCCTTTGATGTGTTTGTTGTTTTTTTCTAAGTTATCTAAGTGATTGCGCAGGGATTCTTGGGCTGCTTGTTGGGCTTCCAAATCCAATGCCGTGTAAATGCGTAAGCCTTCAAGTGGAATTTTTGCGGCGTCTAACTGTTTACGAACAGCATCCAAATAGTAAGGCGCAGTTTCTGTCGCAAGACTTACCGGGGCACTCGGTAGAGGTGTGTTGTCAGCCGCAGCCATTTGTGAATCTGTGATGAAATCAAGGCCCTTCATTTTTTCCAAAACCAAATGACGGCGACGTTCTGCATTCACTGGTTTTTTAAACGGATTGAAAAGACCCGGGCTGTTGACGATAGCTGCTAGCAAAGAGCATTCAGAAAGATCAAGATCGCTGACTTCTTTGTTGAAGTAGTAACGAGAGGCCGCTCCGTAACCGCGCACTTGGAAAGGACCATTTTGTCCCATGTAGATCACATTCAGATAAGTTTCTAGAATTTCGTCTTTGTTGAAACGAGATTCCAAAAGAATCGACATGATGAACTCTTGAAACTTACGTTTTAAAGTTCGTTCGCTTGTCAGGAAGTAGTTCTTTACCAATTGTTGAGTGATGGTACTGCCACCCTGAGCTTTGCGTCCCGAAGTGACATTTTTTACGAGGGCACGGAAGATCCCTTTGATGCTCACACCACCGTGTTCAAGGAATTGGGCATCTTCGATAGCCATAATGGCGTTCGAGCACATAGGTGGAACCTCACCCAGTGTCACGGTTTTTTGCATTAAAGGTTCGTTACCGATGTACTGCGCTAAAAGTGCGGCCTCTCCGTACACTGATGGCGTTTCCTGGAAAGGCGCGCCAGTCAGGGTTTTCGAAATGGTATTGTCATTTTGAAAAACCACAACTTGAATGGAGCTATCGACTTTCTCGGTCTCAATATCGCGATTGACCCAACCAAAGCAGGCCACTTGATTTTCATCGAGAGGGATTTGTAGGCGAGCGCTGCACTGCTCACGGTCTGCAATGAAGTAATCACCCTGTAAAAGGCGTTGATCGTAGTCACGACGGCGGAAGTTTTGCTTCTGAAACAAGGCTTCAACATCCGTGACTGTCGCGGTATTTCTTTGCGAGAAAATTTGGGGACCCGCGTAGTACTCTGTGGGGATCAAGAAGCGCTTGGACTCAAGCTTTTCCGTCATCTCTTTTTCGAGAGAAAAATAGGAGTAAGTGGCAATACCAAGCCCTGTGATGATTGCAAGCGTCACAAGGATTGTAAAAGAAATTAAAATGGTCTTTAATCGTGGTCGCAACATGCACATAGAGTAGTACGAAAAACAGATACTGTTGAAGTAGTTTTTTCGTGAAAGGGAAAAGTTGTGGCTAAGAAGAAATCTTCTGCAAAGAAAGCCGTTAAAAAGACCGTGAAAAAGGTCGTTAAAAAAGCCGCTAAGAAACCAGCCAAAAAAGTTTCAAAAAAAGCACCAGCTAAGAAAGCATCGCCAAGCAAAAAAGCTCCAGTAAAAAAGTCTGCTCCTAAAGCAGCTAAAAAAACGGCGCCTAAAAAGGTTGCGAAAAAGCCCGTTGCGAAAGCAGCGGCAGCTAAGGCAGCAAAACCTGCCACTTCGCACTTGGTGAAAGCTCCAGCACCTAAGAAAGTCATTGATCTGAACGATTTCGTGACTCCATTGGATGATCGTTTGATCGTACAAACTTCAGGTTCTGAGCGCGTGACTGCTGGTGGTTTGTTCATTCCAGACACTGTTGCTGATATGTCAGGAAACTTGCATGGAACAGTTGTCGCTGTTGGACGTGGTCATGTGAATAAAAAAGGCCATCTTCGTCCGATGGAATTGAAAGTCGGGGACAAAGTTGTGTTCTCGCAATACTCAGGTTCAAAAATCAATCTTCAAAATGAGGAACTCGTCATCCTTCGCGAAACCGAAGTGATGGGCGTTGTTCAAAAGTAAAGGAATACGAATGTTGAAAGCACATTTTCTAAAGGCATTGGGTCTTTCGCTTGTTTTGTCGTCTACAGTGGCGCAAGCGATCTCTTTGGATTGGTCAGGCGGTTACCGTGCTGAGTGGACTGAAGTAGATAAACCTACTTTGACAAATCCGACAGGCCGTAAAGCTTATGGTTTGAACTACTTGTATCTTTCTCCAAAGATCATTGCGGCTGATGGTATCAACATCATTTCTCGCTTTGATGTTTTGAACAGCGGTATCTATCCAAATTCTCAGTTGGGTACTATCTGGGGGATGAACGAATCGACAAATCCAAACGCGGGTAACCAAGGCGCAACAACTGTAACAGCTAGTCAGTTGTACTTGAACGTGAACCAAGAGTTCGGTTCGTTGTTGGTGGGTCGTGTTCCATTCGATTTCGGTTTGGGCATGATGTACTCTGGTGGTAAAGGTGCTTTCGATCACTGGTATAACACTCGTGATATGGCAGCCTACAAAGTTATCATCGGTGACTGGTTCTTGATGCCAATGATCGGTCGTCAATACGCAAATGATTTTGGTCAAGGTAACAACCAAACATTCATGGGTGCACAACTTCAATATGAAAACGTTGAAGCGAAATCTGTGATTGGTGTTTACGTTGAGCAAAGAAAAGGCGCTAGAACGACTTTGGATTACTCTCAAACACAACTTGATACTTATGCAGGTGGCGCGGGTCTAGGAACTGTTGGTGCTGACATGAGCATCAGCACGACAAGCTTCGTGTTGGGCCGTGGTTGGGATTCTTTCGGTTATAAAATCGAAGGTGCTTTCCAATCTGGTGAAACAGGTATCAAAAAAGGTGCTGATGACGTTCGCATGGACGGTTTCGGTATCGCAGCTGAACTTTACTTCCCGGCAAGAGAATCAAAATGGGAGTGGAGTTTGAAAACAGGTATGGCCACTGGCGATACTGATTCAACAAACTTCAGCGGTTTCGCATTCAACAAAAACTACGATGTAGCGATGTTGATGTTCAATCACCGTTTGGGCAGTGCGGATTTCTTCAATACAAACGCAGTTAAACCAACAAGCACTTCAACGACATTGGATGTTTCTAATTCAGCGGACGATGAAAGTGTTGGCAACGCTTACTATGTGGCTCCATCGGTGAAATACGCATGGAACGAGCGTTTCGATGTTCGCAACACTCTGGTTTATGCACAATTGATGAACACGCAGCAAAATTCTGTTGATGCCAAAAAAGATTTAGGCCTAGAATGGGATATCGAGTTGATTTACAAACCTCTTGAACGTGTTCAATGGGTGAATCAGATCGGTTTGTTGTTCCCGGGTGAAGCTTGGAAAAATGGCAACTCCGGTTACGGCAATGACTTTACATTTGGATTTGCATCTAAAGCCGCCATCAGCTTTTGATCACAACTTGATTGCAACTTGTACGACAGCTTGATGACTACATGATACGACTTGTTTGGTGGTGAGCAGGGCCCCGGGGGGAAACCCCCGGGGATTTTTTTTGCCTAAAATCCGCCTTAATTTGCCTTTTTCTGGTAACGGCCTATGATATTTCGATGAAGGCTGTCTCTTTATTTCTTATCGCAGTAGTTTTAAGTGCCTGTGCGCAGAAAGCTCCTTCGCCTATGGATCTTCCTAAGTACAATCGTCTAATTTCCGTTCCGCTCACTCCGCAGTATTGGACTATCGCTTTTGATGGTGGCGGAGAAGTGAAGTTTCACGCCGATGGAACTAAGGATTTGGTGTTCTATCCACAGACCGCGAAGACTTCATTGCAAACGTTTTCAAGCCTTCTGTTGTTAAAGAACACGGTGATTTCTCCGATTAATAACTTCGTCGCAAAAATGGAAGTGACGACAACCAAGCAATTGCGCTCCTCCACTCCAAACGAGTGGGAAGTTTTTTGGTTCGTCAGTAATTATCGAAAAGATCCCAACATAGTGAAGACCGCGAATTACTTTATTCAAAAACCTAATACGGGTGTTGAGTTGGGACGATTCTTTGAGCAAGAGGGCCAGAAGTTTTTAAAAACGTCTGAGGACGCGAAACAGCCTATTGGTGCGCGTTCGACTTATTATTTTGCAAAACAAGGACAGCGTTATCGAGTTTTTCGTGACGGGGTTCAGATTATGGACTACCACGGTTCTAAGATGCCTGAGGCGTTGTACGATCAGGCGGGGGCTTTGGGTCTTTACAGTGAGGACGCCGAGGTTCGAGTTCACTCATTTGCATTTCAAGTTTTATAGGGAGTTCGTATGAAAAAATTTATGGTGATGATTTCAACGATGATGATCTCTGCAACAGCTTTTGCAGGTCCTTGGAAAATGGTTGCGAACGAAACGATTTTCCCGAACTCGCCTCCAATGAAAATCTATAACGTAAATTCCAAAGAAACTTATTCAGAAATTCTAGTGCGCGTAAATCGCGGCACCATCAGAATTCAAAACCCAACAATCTGGTTGAAAAACAAAGGCCAAATGGCCGTGTGGCAAATCCAAGGTGACTACCGCGGTCCCCGCGACGCCTCGGGAAACTTCCTCGCTGACTCTGTTCGCGATATCCGTATGAACGTTCTAAATCTTGATCGTAACATTCCCGCTCAAATCCAAATTTATCTTCGTTAGTTTGCAGTGAACGCGGTTTTGATATTCTCTAAATAATCCGGTGATTTAATTTCTGGATTTGATTTCTTTAAATATGTCTCTTCAATACGGATCAGATCATCACTACGAAGTGACTGTTGAGGCATTCCTATTCGAGATGCGATTACGAAGGGCTTCAGCCATAGGTTTGTGAGATCTTCTTTAGTGAGGGCCTCGTCTTTTGAAAGACTAATTTGGTACTGTATGAAGTACTCTATGCCTACCTTTTCATTTCCTTGATATGGAAAAATCAAACGTGAGTTACCGAGTAATTCGGACAAATATGTGAACATGGATGAATATTTTAATCCATCCTTTTGGTACAAAGCTCGAATTAATTCAGAGCTTATCCAAATTGATTTGGCTGAGGAGAGCTTGTTGCGGGCGGTGCAGTTTTTTTCATTTAGGAACTTTAACAAGTTGTCATGTCGTTGGGGAATGTCAGAGACTTCGAAAAAATCTTCTCCTGGAAAATAGTTACTGGAGATCGTCTCATCGAGAGAGAATTCAAGATGAAGAGACAGCAAGGCCTCGCAAGAGATTTTGTTTATAGAAACTAACTCATCCATACCCTTGGATGGGGAGTGTGATAAGGCCTTTTGCATTTCTAAAGAAATTTTTCTATTAAGAGACTTTAGAGGGTAAAATCCCCTTAAGTCGTACTTATTGTTTTCTAGGAATACCTGATAGTGAGATTGATAAGGTGTAAAACCTTTTTTTATCAAAGCTTCGACGATATCAGGGTTTCCGCGCACTAATGCGGATTGAAAGACTTCTCCGTCGTGTTCAAAATCACGATCTTCTTTGAGGTTAAATGATGATATTGAAATTATAGCATTTTCAACCGATTCTGAAAGAATGGCTTCTTGTAAAGACTGAACGTCAGATTTTACGTTAGATTCTCGATTTAAATCTTTCTTAAATGAGCAAGAGCAACCAAAAGCTAGAATGAGAAAAAATATTTTTTTCATGACTCTATCTCCTGATCTTCAGCTGTTTTTTCGGGGTCAAGATTATTAAATTCAGTACATCGATCTTCAGATAAATCTTTAGGTACTTTGATGTCACTGCAGATTTTGCTGTATACTTTTCTTATTCCAAGGCGAATCTCCGCAGCCGTGTTTCGGGAGACATCTTCTTTTCCAAATCGAGCAACAACCTCAGACTCATACTGATCTGGTGAAGGAGTCCACTGGATAACTGCCGAGATATCGTTTGAATTTACGAAAGCTTGGAGTGTTTTCATTGTTACTGATATCCTGTTTTTCTCCAGAGGTTCGAGCTCTTGGAGGATTAGGATTGGATTTATGTGGAAAGATCTTCCGTGGCTACTTTGGACCCGAACAAGTCTTGATTCTTGAGGGAGCACTCTAAAGAGTGCAACCAGCAAAGTGTCGTTTTGGAAATTACTCTCGACATACTCTTTAAAATATTTCGACATGATAGATTTGAGGTTAACGGGCCTTAACGAGCTCATGCAATTGGGAACGTCATTGATAAACTCTTCTATTTTGTCGTCATATGCCGCTGATTTTTCGATCCTTCCGAGGACGGCATCACACGCTAGTTCAAAATTTCTAGTTTTATTTTTTAAGCTAAGCCAATCATCGAGATTAATTAGATTATTTGCTTGTTGAGTTGAATCTTGGAATAGGTTAGCGACAGAGCTTTTGTGAATGTCGTTTATGCTTGGTTGGTTGTAGTAAGATTCGCCTTTTAGATCCGGTTTGAATGGAGACAGACCTTTTTGTATTAGCATATTTAGCACGTCGTAGCTGCCTCGAGTTGCTGCGACGTTGAGATAGAATTTTGGATTTGACGTTAGGCTTTCCAAGTCGTGATCGTTAAGGTTGTTAAGCTGAATTTTCAATGAGTCGACATCAGCTGAGGCTATTTTTTCTTCTAAATTCATTGGCGAATAGTTGTTCTTGCCAGTCTGGTTTGATTCTTTTGAAAAGGAGCATCCTATCAAAAAAGACATCACAGCGATCGGGAGCAGAATTTCTTTTTTCATTTGATCTCCTTTCTATTAGGAAACGGGTCCGTCGTGGACCCGTTGGAGGCTTAACTATTACTTAGTATCTGTTTTAGTTGCGCATGTTGATGACAGCTGCGCCTTGGTTTCCGTTACCTACAGTGTTCATGTTGATCACACCTGGTTGGTTTGCACCGAACTGTTGGTTCATTTGCGGCTGGCTGTACATCATTTGTGGTTGAGTGTACGTTTGCGGCTGAGTGAAGCCAGGTTGGTAAACTTGCTGTTGACCGAACATTTGTGGCTGCACTTGCGGTTGTACGATGGATTGCGGAACCACTGGCATTGCAGTGTTATTTACCGCTGCTACACCTGTTGGAACAATCGGAGCCATGAAGTTTTGGTTCGTTGTTGGAATTCCGTTTGGAACTACAACTGTTCCTGGGTTGAAAGTCGTACCAGTTTGCGAGTAACCGCGACCTGCAACATCAGCGCGAACCCATGTTTGGCCGTTAGCATCTACTACCGCTGTTTGGCCAACTGAAGAGTTTGAACCAACAGACATGAATGCTTGATTGATAGCTTCTTGAAGTCCTGCTGCAAATCTGTTCGATTGAGCCATGCGTGAGTTTGCAGATGTCTCTGCTGTAATTTGGCTAATTCTTTGCGACATTTGAAGTAGTTCAGTGTCTAGTGTTGGATTCGATTGAATTCTCCAGCCAATTTCATTTTGAATTTCTGTTTTTTCTACTCCCGATGAAGCTGCCGCTTTTTCTTTTAGAGAATTGATGAACTTCAAGTCCGCAGCTTTAATAGAAGCTGTTGAGTTGATAAGTGCTTGTTGAAGTTTTTCATGTCCTTCTGGGATTCTGATGATGAAGTCTTCAAGATAGGCTAGTTTTTGAGAGATTGATTCTGGAGCTTCTCCTGTGCCACGTAGGTATTGGTAATACTTAGATCTATTTTCCAAGATAAGGTCAGCTTGGATTGGCATAACACGTCTGTTGATAAATGAATTAACTGCGCCGTCATTGATCTCATCACTGTCTAGATCTGAGAACATTGCTGACAAGCCCTCAGAGTAGCACGACATTTTCTCGTCACTGCTATCCATATCGACACACTCGCTAGCCAAGCTATCAAGTGCTGCTGTCATTTTCGCGAATTTTGCTTTTGGATCTTTTTTGTCTTTAGATTTCTTAGCCACTTCCTTACGAGGTGCTTTTACGCGCTCAGGAGCGTGGTCTGTCATTTCGTCGATAACGCTTCTTGCGATAGAAGCAGAATCTTCAACTTCAGCAGAAGAATCATCTTCGCCATATTTAGCGATCAACTTTGCTGCTGTTACATTTAATACGTCAATTTGAGTGCTCAGTGGTTTGTTGATTACGAATTCAGTAATACAGTCGTCACAAGTAATGACTGTACCGCTTTCAGTGTCGACTTTTGAATATTTAAGACTCGTTTTATCTCTATCAAGAGCTGTGTAAGTCACTTGATATACGCCGCTCGCGTTTGTGATTTTGTCCATTTTGACTTCTTTAGTAGAAGCCATGTCCATCGAGAAAGTTTTCACAAATGTCGGTGGCGAGATATTAAAGCTAAGCGCAGCAAGTAGAACACCTGTCATGGCCCATTTCTTATTCGATTCGTTAAATTTCATAAGTCCTCCTAGTTAATAGGTCTTCCAGACCCTTTTTCCTAATAGAAGGTAAAGCCAAGTACGAGCCAACTTGGGTAGGTTTGGATGGCACGTCCAAATCACCGAAAGACCTAGTGATTCTCACTTTGAGAGGGGTGTTCTATAAAAACTCACATGTCGAACTTCTGGAGTTTCAATGTGAGAACTGGGTTTTTCGATGTGATATTAGTTACTTATGCGTGGGGGAGGGGGTGGGGGGCAAAACCCTCGAAAATGACCCTTTTGGGCGCTTCCGCTTGCGAAAGTGCACGTTTTCATTGATAACACCCTCTCAATGAAGCTGCATTTCCCTCCTTCTCCTAAACCTGCGCATATCGCTGAATCCGATTGGAACAATTGGACTTGGCAGCTTCGCCATTCCTTAAAGAGTCGCGCAGATTTTGAAAAGACTTTTGAGCTCAGTGAAAACGAGAGAGCAGCCTTCAGCGAGGGAGCAGAGCTTTTTAATATTCGCACAACTCCGTATTACGCGAGCTTAGCTGGTGGTGAGGGCGATTCTATTCGTCAGATTTTGATGCCACAAAAGTTTGAAATCGAAGAAGGTTTGCAGCAGATGCTCGATCCTTTGGGCGAGCGTAAAAACAATCCCGCTCCGCGCGTGATTCATCGTTATTCCGATCGCGTTTTGTTTTTGATCACAGATATCTGCAGTGTTTATTGCCGCTTTTGCACACGCAAACACTTCACGGGGCAAGAGCAAGCGTTCATTCGTAACGAAGAATACGAACAAGCGATCAACTACATCAAATCTCATCCTGGTATTCGCGAAATCATTTTATCAGGTGGTGATCCATTAACCGTTAGCGATGGTCAGTTGGATCGTGTGTTGGGTGATTTGCGTGCGATTGAGCATGTCGAAATCATTCGTATTGGTTCACGCATGCCGGTGGTATGCCCCATGCGTATTACGGATGACTTGGTGAAGATTTTAAAAAAGCACAAACCCGTGTTTTTGATGTCGCACTTCAATCATCCAAATGAGCTAACAGCAGAAGCTGCTGCGGGTCTTGAAAAGCTTGTGGATAACGGCGTTCCGGTTATGAACCAAATGGTTTTGTTGAATGGCGTGAACAATCATCCGGCCTTGGTGCAGGCCTTGAATCGTCGTTTATTGTTCTTACGTGTGAAGCCTTACTACATGTTCCAGTGCGATCCTTCGCAGGGCACAGATCATTTACGCACTTCGATTGAAGACTCCCTAGAAATTCAAAAAGAATTATGGGGCCATCTATCAGGTTTGGCGATGCCGAATCTATCCGTGGATATTCCAGATGGTGGCGGCAAAACTTATCTTGTACCAAATTACGAAACAGCTCGTGAGGGAAATACTCGTCACTATAAAGGCTGGGACGGCGTGGTTGCAAAGTACGTGAGCCCAGCTCCAGAGAAAATCAAAAAGCCTGAGCTGCATCACTACGAGCAAGAGTGGAATAAATTAAAAGCGGCGAAGTCGCCGCTTTAGTGTCTTAAGGTCTGTAGTCTAATTCTAAAATTCCGTAATCGTTTTCTACACCGACAGAGAAGTTGAAAAACTCCACTTCTGGTTTTCCGCTGAATTGAATCCATTGCGACATTGAATCAAATTTGCGTGGTTCAGAGTTGCGATCAGTCACCCAGTACAAAACTTGGAAGGCTTTTCTTTCTTGAGTTGGGTGATTGAATTCTTGAACTAAGAAATGCACACGGAACTCGCGCAACATTTTAGTGCCTTTGCCACACCAAACATCCCAATCCCAAGCATCGGGTCTGTCATAAACGTGGGAGCATTTCAAAATGATTTCGCCATCGTTACTCATCCAGCGGAATTTCACGTTGTCTTCGGTAACGGCTTTGGGGCCGACCAATAAAAATCCTGGGCGAGGAGCTGCGAATGAAACAGCGGAAAACAAAAAGCTGATGGCCACGATGAAGTATTTAATTGTTGTCATCTTTTAAGCGTAGCAACTTGAAAGACGAAATCAAAAGCTAACTGACTCCGAGTAGGACTCCAGGCTAGGAGTTTGCGAAAACCAGACCCACATAATAAAAAAAGGCCCCGGTTGCCCAGAGCCTTTCTTAATTAGTTTTTAAGAAACAATTAGTTCCAGAAAAGAGAGAAGTTTAGGAAAGCGACATTGAAACCCATGTCCAAATCGCCTTTTTTCTCGATGCGGATTTCTGGAGTGTAAGTGATACCATCCAAGATTTGGATGCGTTTACCACCGCCGATAAAGAAACCGAATTGGTTTTCGTAATCGTTAGTGTCGTAAACAGAGTAAAGACCAACACCAGCTTTCGCAAAGAAAGAAGATTTCAAGTCAGATTGGAAGTTGTAAGCACCGATCGCCGCGATGTCGATCAAAGTTTCGCTTTCGCCAGTTCCTGACCAAGCTTTAGAAAGAAGTTGGATGCCACCTTCGCCACCAACTTGGAAGCCATCTTTCAAATAACGAAGATAAGAAACACTTGCAGTGATTGCAGTGCCGTTATCGCCATCAACTTGACGATTGCCAGAAACGAAATGACCTTGAGTAAGGTTCGTAGTGATTTCATTCAGCGGAGCTGCGCTGTATGAAGTGAATGAAGAAGAAGTGTAGTCTTTTGCAGATGCTACAGAGCAAAGTGCAGAAGCAACCACGGCTGCTGATACGATAAGTTTTTTCATAGTTGACCCCTTTGTTAGTACAGCAAAAATGATTGTTGTTAATCAAAAAGGAGTCAACCCTAAATGTGTTAAACTCGTTCTAAGCGTGCGTACTTCACGACAAACTTTTTTACGGTATTGTCGGTGAACATAACGCTGACCTTCAAGTTATCCCCAGCACCTTCTGTGGAATACACCGTGCCGACTCCAAATGTCGGATGACGTACGCGCATGCCTTTAGAGTACGAACTCTTGCTAGATGAGTCCATATCGTCATAATCCGGGAAGTCTTGTGTATCGAAGTCGTCCCCACCAGCGCGAGGTTTGTTGCGATTCCCACCACCAGATGAAGACCAAGCACTTGGGAAGTATTCATCATTGCTACTGTTGGAGCCATATCTGGATACAAAACGTGGAGCCTCAGCCGCAGCTGATTTAAAGTTCACGAATTGAGTTGGAATTTCTTTAATAAAGCGCGATGGAGGATTGAATTGCTCCTGCCCCCATACGCGGCGCATTTTAGCATAAGTCAGCCACAATTTTTGGCGAGCACGAGTCATTCCCACATAAGCGAGACGACGTTCTTCCTCGATATCATCTTCGGCTTCGGATTCAGCGCTGCGTGAACTTGGGAATAAGTTTTCCTCTAAGCCCACAACAAAGACGTAAGGGAATTCCAAACCTTTAGAAATATGCAATGTCATCATCGTCACAGAGTTTTGCTCTTGGTCCAATGAATCGACATCGTTCACTAAGGCCATCTCTTCAAGGAAGCTTGTCAAAGTCGACTCTTCGCCACGCTCTTTAGCGAATTGTGCAATGGCATTGTCGAGCTCTTCTAAGTTTTCAATACGCGCTTGAGCTTCCGGGGATTCGTCTTTCTTCAAAGCCGCCAGGTATTCGGTGCGATCCAAAACAATGTGATAGAAATCAGTCAGTTTAAAGTTCGCTGAATTCGCTTGAAGCTCGGTCATCAAATCCAAGAAACGACGAACCTTGCCACATGTCCCTGCATTGAACAGGCGTTCATTCACAGCTTGTTCCGCAGCTTCCATCAAAGTTAGATTTTTTTGGAACGCGAGCTCTTCCATTTTCTCGACAGTGGTTTTGCCGATACCACGAGCTGGCACATTGATCACACGTTTCAATGCAATATCATCCGCCGGATTCACAGAAAGTTTCAAATAGCTGATGATGTCCTTGATCTCCATGCGTTCATAGAAACGCACGCCGCCGACCAAACGATAAGGAATACCCAAGGTGCGCAGTTGCTCCTCAAGAACGCGAGACTGAGCATTTGTACGATAGAAAACGGCGTAGTCATTGTAAGAGCCTTCGCCCTCATTGATCATCGTCTGGATGGTTTTAGCGACGAACTTGCCTTCTTCATATTCATTGCGCTCTTCGCGCACATTGATCAAATCGCCTTCCTGATTGGAAGTGAAAAGAGTTTTGTCTTTTCTTTGCGAGTTGTTTTTGATCACCGCAGTTGCGGCATTCACGATGTTAGCAGACGAGCGATAGTTTTCCTCAAGCTTTACAACTTTGGCCTCTGGGAAGTCTTTTTCAAAGTCCAAGATGTTTTTAATATCAGCACCACGCCATGAATAGATCGATTGATCTTCGTCACCGACCACGCACAAATTACGATGAGCTTTCGCCAGCATTTGTACGATCAAGTATTGGATGTGATTGGTATCTTGATACTCATCCACCATGATAAAGCGGAACTTTTGTTGGTACTGAGCCAAGATATCTGGATACATACGGAAAAGTTCGAAAGTCTTCATCAGAAGATCATCGAAATCCATGCTGTTCGCTTTTTTCATTTCGGCTTCGTAGGCTTTGTAAACCTCTACCGTTTTTTGATCCATCAAGCGTTTGTTGCCTTTTTCAAACTCCGCCGGAGTCAGACCCAACATTTTTGCGCTGCTGATGCGACCTTGAAAGTTTTTAGCAGGATAGATCTTGTCGTTGATATTCAATGCCGTCATGACTTTCTTGATTTGTGCGAGTGAATCCGAAGAGTCATAGATCCCAAAGAAAGGTTTATAGTCGAGCAAAGTCACATGCTGACGAAGCACGCGCACGCAGAAGCTATGGAAAGTTGAAATCCAAAGTTGGCTGTGAAGGGGAACTTGCAGTTCGCTTAACAGCTTGTAAATACGATGCTCCATCTCTTTGGCAGCCTTATTAGTAAAGGTCACCATCAGGATTTCATCTGGGCTCGCTGCCCCCATGCCGATCATATTGGCCATACGATGGGTCAACACACGGGTTTTCCCGGAACCAGCACCCGCCAAAATCAAAACCGGGCCCTCAAGAGTCTCAACCGCATCTTTCTGCGCAGGATTCAAATTTTTCGTAACAAATTCCAATACATCCATGAAAGCTCTCCTGATTCCCGCGGGCCTGGGGCGCCGAAGCCTTGGCGAAGGCGACTGTCGAAGTTTTAGAGGGACTGACAAAGTTTGTCTATCCCTAAGTTATCATTGAGTTTTTTGTGAACTTCCGCTAAAACTATAACGCATTAGGTCAACAACCTACCGAGGCACCTTTTTTATAGTGCCTGGAGAGGACTTTGTGAAGCGCGTTCTGCCTAAAATCACTGCGGGAATCTTATTGGCCATGGCTGTCACGGCATGCTCTGGTCAGCAGGAAACTGCACAAGTTTCAGGTTCAGTGGAAGTCCTAGCTCCAGTGAATGACAGCAAGGCTGGATACAGCCTTAAATTCATCGAGTTATCAGGCCTTGATAGCCTGCGTGAGGTTTCCGGACGCTTCGTTCGTTTCTTTATCAGCCCGCGTATTTTGGACAACCGTTTAAATGGCCCTGCTCCGCAAGGTCGTTTTATTAAAAACACCGATGGCAAATACATCCCTGCAAATGATCAAAGCCAGCAGTTGGCGGCGATCTATGGTCACATGCAAAACCTGGCAAAATTGGATGAAGAATTAGGCGCCGGGGGAGTGAATCACTGGCCACGCGATATCGGTGTTGCCGTTAGAGAAGCCAGCGGTCTTGTGAACAATGCTCTTTACGATGGTTTGACGGATTCTATTTTGATCGTACCGTACACGAAAGACGATCTGCCTATCGCTGTGAATGGCGGTATTTTAGCTCATGAACATTTCCATTCTCTGTATTTTAAATTAGTGATGAAGGGGACGACGGACTCTTCAGGCGAGCAAGACACAGGCTCTATTCATGACCGTTCTCGTTTCTTGTCAGCAGCTGGTATCGAAGACACGGATCACCATCATGCAGAGGTCAATCCTCGCGTTGATCCGAGTGCTATTAAAATTGGTAAAGGTCGTGTGGTTTCTCCGTCTGATAAAGTTGTTAAGCGTTACTACAATCGTTACTTCCAACGTGCTTTGAATGAAGGCTTAGCTGATTTCTGGGCATGGATGTATACGGGCGATCCCGATTTTATCGCGGCATCTTTGCCAAGTGAAAAACGCAAACGCACATTGAGTATCGAAGGCTACCAAGTTGTGAGCTTGGTGAAAGCAGAAAGCTTGCGCGATATCTCTGCCACGTACTTGAATTTTAATTCTCGCTCTGAATTTGAAGATCACATGTTGGCGGTCTCTTACAACTTGGGTACGAAGTACTCTCGTTTGTTGAAGCTCTTTACTGATACAGCGGCAGAGTCTCGTGGGATTGAATCTCAAGAGATGCGCAAAAAGGTTGCGGCTTGGATCGTGGCTTCTTTGCCAGTATTCCGTCAGGATTTCTTAAACACGGATGCTGAAGGTTTCTATCCTCCGACACGTTTCTTAAGTGTTTTAAGCAGTGCTGCCACAGACTTGAACCAAAAGGAATGTGAATTCTTGGCGGAGGTGATTAACTCCACTGAGGAAAGTCGCACGAAAACATGTGTGGATAACGGACAGCGCTTTGAGATCAAAGAGGCTAAACTATGAAGTTGATCTGGCTAGGCCTGTCACTTCTATTGTTTGCAGCGACCGCAAATGCGCAAGAGACGCGCATGAAGCGTCCGGTGATGATTCCTCAGTTGAATCAGTTGCAGATTTATCCGTTGGCTTTTGAAATCCGATACGAAAAAGATTCTTCTGATAATTACCTTGAACAAAGACCTACGAACTTGAGTTTTGCTTATCGCACGAACGTGTGGTCGATTTTGTTTGAGTATTCTAAATTCACAGAAAGCACTGGGAACTCCACACTGAACATCGATCGCGAACATACGGAGATGGTGTTGTGGGGGCGTTGGCATTTGTGGCGCATGACTCAAAAACAAATGCGCATCTCGATTTATGGTGCGGGTGGTTTGGGTACTTACTCCGAAGATATTACGACGTCTCTGTCTGGTAGCAGTCAGAAAGACTCCACGGGTTCAAAGCTCATGGGTGGCTTAGCTGCTGGTGGCGATATCTCTTATGACTTTGTGAAAAACTTTGGAGCGGTTGCGGCCCTTGAGGGCCGTGGATTGATGGGGCAAGGATTTGATCCGAACCCCACATTTGGTGCTCTTGTTCGCACGGGCCTCTATTACTCTTGGTAATCAGTGCAAAGTCGGTCGTGTCTTATCACGATTTTCTTTAAGCTGTTGTCTTTCGCCATCGCCCTCTTCGTGATCTTTTTCTAAATCTTCATTTTGCTTGTGGAAATACTCCTGCTCGATTTCATCATAGTTATCGGGCAGCAGTGAATTCATGGAGCGAACGACATCGTGTCCGCGTTTGCGAATCGCATAACCTAATCCCACCATGCTAAGACCATTCACGATCAGATCAAGACCGATAAAAGTTCCTACTGCCCAGTAAGATGAAACCGGATAGTTGTACAGAAGCAGTGAAGCCAAAGCTAAAGAGGTAATCCCGTTCACTGCGAAAAATCCCCAACCTGTCGAGCGTTCAACGAAGGCTCCGATAACTTTGGTGAAGCCTCCTGCTAGCAGCATAAAGCCGACTAAGAGTGGCAAGAACATCGAATTCACATAGGGATCTCGCGCGATAAGAATCGCGGTTACAAGGCTGAGTGAACCTAATCCCACATGGGGCCACATTTGCCCGGTTCGGCGTTCGGTGATTCCGAAAGTGATTTGCGCAATCCCGCTGACGGTTAAAATAACTGCGAGACTTAACAGCGTCGCCATTGATGTCGAGATAAGTGTAACTGCAAGTGCGATAACACCAACGAAAGCACACATGCCACCATTGATTATCAGACGTCCTGATTTTCTATCCATGATTGAATCCTCCACTGAAGAGTGTCGGATTTAGGATGATACTGTTGGGTTGAATCCCCAAGTAGCAAGAGGCAGATTTGCCGAATCGCAAATGAGAAAATAGCGAAGATGATGTTTTAGAAATAAAAAAGCCTGCGATTTTAGCCGCAGGCTTTTTAGCGAGTTCTGAGTAAGGAAGATTACTCAGTGATCTTTTGCACGATAGCGGAAGATACTTTCGCTTTATTGATCAATTCAGATCTGTAAGTAGAAGCTTCTTTAGAAGTTGCGAACTGACCTACGCTCACACGGTACCAAGTTTTACCTTTGATGCTCGCTGGAACATAGAATGCGCTGTAACCTTTAGTTTTAAGATCAGAAGCAAACTTTTGTGCTTCAGCTTCGTCAGCGTAAGACGCTACTTGCACTGTGAATTTACCAACAGTGTATTGAGCAACATCTTTAGGTAGTGAAGATGGAACGCGAGTTTCAGCAGTTGCTGTCGCTGTTTTTGCTGGAGGAGTTACTGCTTTAGGAGCTTTACCTGCTGCCAAGTCTTTAGCTACAGAAGAAGGCTCTTCGTTTTTAGCAGTGTCACCGTGTTTTGCTGGAGCTGCGTTTTTAGCTGCCTCAGCATGTTTAGCAGTTTCGCCGTGTTTAGGAGCTTCTTCTTTTTTTGCTTCGCCATGACCAGCAGTTTCACCGTGGCCACCAGCTGCTGCTGTTGTACCATGAGCATCACCGTGACCAGCTTCAGCAACTGGCTTTTCATCAGCAACGAACTCTTCAGCAAGTTTTGCGATCTCTTCATCAGTCATTGCACCAGTTTTAGATTCAGTAGCTGTAGCGCCATGCTCAGAAGCTACTTCACGAGTCGCAGAACCTTTAGTTGGCTCAAGTTGTGAAATCGTATGTTGGTTGTCACTGTAGTTCTTGCCGGCAAAAATACCGATCGAGAAAGATAGTAGAGAGATAAAGAAAACTATTACTAGTTTTACAACCGTATCTGATTTCGCTGCCATTTTTTGAATCCTCATCGTGTTAAAACCCGCGTAAATGCTTAAGTTTCGGGCCCTTCCTTTGGCCTTACATCCATGGTAGCTTTAAGTCCTGGAATTGGTCAATCATCTGACGGTCCGGAGTTGTGGGAGCATCATGGAAAACAGCGTAAAATCAAGGGATTGGAAGCAGGTCTTAGGTACGGCAATTAAAGCTGTGAGCCTGGGACGAGAAGTGCTTCTCAATTATTTCGGTAACTTAGAGCACATCGAGCACAAGTTCCAAGCTGGACTTGTGTCAGAGGCCGACAAAGAATCAGAACGAGTCATCTCAGACTACCTGAAGAAAAATTTTCCTGACATAGAGTTTCTTGGGGAGGAATCTTATGCCGCTGGGGCGAAAGTCCAGTGGGAAACAGCAGGCTCCCGCGGGCGTTGGATTCTAGATCCTTTGGATGGAACAACAAACTACATTCATCGCTTTCCTATTTTCTGTATCAGCTTAGGTTTGGAAATCGATGGGCAAATTCAATTAGCAGTCATCGACGTTCCGATGTTGAACGAAACGTACACCGCGATTCGTGGTGAAGGTGCTTTTGTAAATGGTCGCAAACTTTCGATCACGAAAAATGACAAGCTTCAGGATGCCTTGCTGGCAACGGGTTTCGTGGCAGAGCATGAGCATGTGATTTCTGAGCAGCTTAAAATTTTCAATGATGTCGTTCGTAAATCACGTGGCGTGCGTCGTCCTGGTGCTGCCGCTTATGATTTAGCTCAAGTGGCACGCGGTGTGTTTGATGGATACTGGGAGCGCAATATTCAACCGTGGGATGCGGCTGCAGGAATTCTTTTAGTCGAAGAAGCGGGTGGAGTTGTACAAACTTATCGTGGTGATAAATACAACCCGTATAAGAATTCGATCATCGCAGGTCACCCTGCAATCGTTAAACAATTGCAGAGTGTTTTAGCTCCGCACATTAGTGACGGAACCAATTAGGATTACATCTCTTCCGTGGTGAAGAGACGATCAGGAGATGATTGGTCGGTTTTAGTGACGTTAAAGTAAATACGACCAATCTCTCTGCCATCTGTTGTTTCGACGCTGATGCGTCCCTCTCCTGCAGCATAGTTCTGTTTCATCGCGAATCCGCGGAAACCTTCTTTGCGACCTCCAGAAATACGCATCGGAACTTTATCTGTGCTGATCCAACCTTGGCGAGGATCTTTGTAATACCAATGCACGATCACCGAATCATCAAAGCGTGCTGGTGAATAAATCTGTGCAAAGAAATAAATCTTATCACCTGGCTCTGCTAAAAACTCTTGATCGCCAGTCTTCCAAAATCTCCAGGAAGGATTTTCGTGAGAGAGCAGGTATTTACCTTCGGACTTTTCGATGTTGTGGTAGATGCCCATGTTTTGCACTGTCAAAGGCACAGGTGGGATCCAACCGATAAAATACAAAATCACAAAAAGACCTAAAACACTGAAGCCTGGCAAAGCCAAAGTTCTGAGCAATAGTTTTTTGTTATTAATCTTTTTAGCCAGCAGGCGATACGCCAAATACACAACAGCTGCCGTCAAAGTAATGGACGCAAGGAATGTCGTGACGCCAACAAAGCCCACTAAAACCGGAATCGTCATCGAGAAAAATGCGAACAGACAAATGACGTAAAGACCCAGTTTTAAATCGACCGCGGCCTTCTGAACTGTTTTAAGTTCGTTGGCCACCATGATTGCCATCATCAGCGCGACAAAGACGATCGAAGAAAAGATCGATGAACTTTTAAGAAAGAACAGCGAGTACACACTGAGCAAGCTTCCCAATAGGAAGTGCACCGCAAGCCCACGGTATTCCCAATATTTGGAGGCGCGTTCCGAAATTTTAATAAGCCCATGAGTGCTTAAGAAGTCATAGAAGAGGATTAAACCAATGACTCCCAGGTAAACCACCTGCTGAACAATGGAGAGGGGATCGTCGATGTCTGAAAGAGTCAGGACGTCGAATATAAAACCGCCCAAGAAAAAGGCGATGTCTACTTTGGTTTCGTTTTTTTCATAGTAATCTAGAAGTCGCTGTTTCAATGCCGTCATGGATTTATCCTACCCACAGGATCACCTGAAATCCAATAAAGAAAGCCTCCCTGAATCAGAGGGAGACTTTCCAATGGCACTATCTATCATTTAGTGGATCAATGAGTGAATTTTGACTTGATAGTGTCGATGCCGTGTTCAACTTTCTCTCCCATACGAGCCATGAAAGATTTGGCTTGTTCGTCACTGATATTGTATTGGGCCATCAAAGAATGGACCTTTTCAGTGGCAGCCTCTTTCGACATACCCGTTTTTTCTGAGATCATGTTGATCAAATCATCGGGGCTTTTTAAAGCGTCTTTGATTTGGGCATCAGAAAGGTTCAAATTTGCGAATTGCGATTTTAGGGCGGTGGAAATCTCACCGAATTTTGACTGAAGGCCTCCCACAGTTTGGTTTAGATTGTCCATAAAATCTCCTTCCTATTATGTGTTGGACCCACCCATATTATGAACCTCCTTGGGCACTTCAGCCACAGGACCTTCGTCGGTGGGCGAGCACTGGCAGTCAACAAACCTTCGCCAATTCTTTGACTCCTGTCATAAAAATTTTGGATGGCAACATTTTCCCAACAGGCAAAATTTGCCTGTAATCAAATATGTTGGACTACAGGACAGGTGACTAGACGGATGACGTGTTGGCACTTGTGTTGCTTACATATTAGAAGAGACCACTCCCATATTTGTGGTCGTTCATCATGGAGGATGAATGGCAGAAGAAAAAGCGGCAGCCGCTGAAGCAGCACCATCGGGCGGTTCCGGACAAAAGCCTATACTCTTAATTGCTCTAGCAGTTCTAAACATGCTCATCGTCGCTGGCGTGGGCTTCATGCTTTATAAAGGCAAACAAAAAGAAGCAGCTGAACCTAAGATCGAAAATGTGATCAAAGGTGAGGCTGAAGCACAACATAAAGAAGAAGCTGAAGAAAAAGAAATCGTCGGTAAAGTTATCCCGTTGGAAACTTTCATCGTAAATCTTGCGGGTTCTAAAGGTCGTCGTGTGGCTAAGGTCAACATCGAACTAGAGCTTAAAGGTGATAAAGCCGCGGAAGAGATCGATAAGCGTAAAGCGCAAATTCGCGACATCATTATCATTATTCTATCTTCTAAAACATATGAAGAAGTAGCGACGCGCGAAGGTCGTGACAGCTTGAAAAACGAAATTAAAGACACAATCAACTCCTTCCTGGTTCAAGGGAAGATTTCAAACGTGCTCTTTACTGAGTTCCTTTACAACTAAGGTAGGAATATGAATCAGGTACTTTCGCAAAGTGAAGTTGATGCTCTCCTCGCCGCGGTCTCCGACGGCGATGTTGCATCTTCTGATTCCCCGAAGTCTGACAGCTCAGGTGGCGGCAGCGGTGGTGGCGGTGATAATGGTAAGGTGGATGAACGTAAGATTATTTCTTACGATCTGACTTCCCAAGATCGTATCATCCGTGGTCGTTTACCACAGCTTGAAGTTATCTATGAAAAATTCATGAGAGCATTCCGTGTCTCTTTGTCATCGGCGCTTCGTAAAATCGCATCGATCACATTGACGGGTACAGAATTTTTGAAATTCGGTGAGTTCATCAATACTTTGCCGATGCCAACTTGTATGTGCGTTCTGCGTTTTGGTAACTTACGTGGTTCTGCGCTATTTGTTATAGAGAGTAAGCTTGCTTACGCCTTGGTCGACAGTTTCTTTGGTGGTGCGGATCGTCCTTACACAAAAATTGACGGTAAAGATTTTACTCCGATCGAACTTCAGATCGTGCAAAAGGTTGTGGGTCTTGCGATCAACGATCTTGAAACTGCATGGGCTTCTGTTGAAAAAATCGGTTGTTCTTTTGTTCGTACCGAAGTGAATCCACAGTTCGTAGGTATCGTGCCTCCGACTGATGTGGTTATCGCTTCGACTTTCGACGTTGAGCTTGAGAATGCATCGGGTACGGTTTCAATCGTAATTCCTTATGCGACGATCGAGCCTATCAAGCAAAAACTATCTACAGGTTTCCAAGTTGAATCTGACCAAACTGATAAGAAATTGTGGACTTCCACAATCCAAGAACAGCTTTTGGAAACAGATTTGGAAATCAAAGTGAACTTGGGTGAAACCGAGATCAAACTTCGCGACATGATGGGCTTGAAAGTAGGGGATGTAATTCCTCTGGATCAAGATGCTACCGGTGAGTTCGAAGTTGAAGTTGAAGGTATTAAAAAGTTTTTAGGTTATTACGGAATACATCATGGAACCGTGGCTGTCCAAGTGACTCGTCCGGTAATCAAGTAGGGGGATAAATGACAGACGATAAATTGGACGACTTGGCAGATCAGTTAATGGCAGAAGCTTCGGGCATGGCCGCAGAAGGTGCTCCTGCGAAAAAAGAATCTTCAGCTGGTTCACCAGTTAAAGACAGAAATTTGAATTTGATCTTGGATATTCCATTGAAAGTAACAGTGGAACTAGGTCGTACGAAAATGCCGGTGAGTGAGCTTTTGAATCTTACTCAAGGTAGCGTTATTGAATTGAATAAATTGGCCGGTGAGCCAATGGAAGTTTACGTGAATGACAAGTTGATCGCTCGCGGTGAGGCCGTGGTGGTGAATGAGAAATTCGGTGTACGTTTGACAGATATCATTTCGCCAGCTGAACGCGTAGAGCAGCTGAAGTAAGAGGTATAAAAATGAAGTGGATTCTTTCTCTTCTTTTCGTAATTTCCGTAACTGCCCACGCGGCAGACAAAGAGGCCCCTACCTCTGATGCAGCTCCAACAGCTGTATCTGCGGAAGCCAATGATGTTGAAGCGGCTCCGGTGCCGACTGAAGAAACTGCCAAAGATGCAGTGGCTTCTAAGGATTTGCCAAAAGTCGACAACAGAAAAGAATCTGAAATTCCACTTAATTTGGATAAACAGAAGACTGCAAATGCTGACGGTTCTGGTTGGTTCCGCATTCTTTTGACTCTTTCTATCTTGGGTCTGGTGGCTTCGGGCGCATTTTTCTTTATGCGTAAGTACAACAGACCAACAGAACGTAAACACCAAACTCAAATCAAAGTTTTGCAACAGCATTACTTGGGTCCGAAAAAGAGTTTGGCGATCGTTCGTGTTGCAGGCGAATCCATTTTGATCGGTATCACTGATCAAAATATTTCTATGATTAAATCATTGTCTTTGCTTGATGACGAAGTTCCTGAAGAAGCTCCAAAAAGCTTCGGGAAAGTAATGGGCTCATTTGACGAAGACGAAACTACAAATGAGGAACCAGCCGCACGTGTGAGCTTTAATACTCGTTCTAAGGAAACTCCTAAGAACTTGGATGCAGATGAAGAATTTGCGATCAGTGGTATTAAAGACATCGTTTCAAAACGTTTGAAAGGCATGAGGAATTTTCAGTGAACTTTAAGAAACTGACTCTTTGGAGTTTGATTCTGCTTCCACTTGTTTTGCTGACAAGCTCACATGCTTTTGCGCAGGTGACTTTGCCGACAGTTAACTTGGGTTTTAAAACTTCTGACAACCCAAATGAAGTTGTTAACGCGATTAAACTCGTCATGATCATGACGGTGCTGACTTTGGCACCTGCGATCTTGATTATGATGACGGGCTTTACTCGTATCATCATCGTGTTGTCTTTCTTAAGACAAGCGATGGGTGTTCAACAAATGCCGCCAAATCAGTTGTTGGTGGGTTTGTCCCTGTTTTTGACTTTCTTTGTAATGCAACCAGCATTCAACGAAATCAACACGGCGGGTGTTCAACCTTACCTTAAAGGTACGATCACTCAAGACCAAGCGATCGAAAGAACCTTGGCTCCACTTCGTAAATTCATGTTCAACCAAACTCGTGATTCAGATTTGGCATTGTTCGTAAGACTTTCCAAAGTTGAAAAACCTAAAACACGCGCTGAAGTTCCAACAATGGTTTTGGTTCCGGCGTTCGTGGTTTCTGAACTTAAAACGGCTTTCCAAATTGGTTTCATCATCTTCTTGCCATTCCTGGTGATCGATATCGTTGCATCCAGCGTTTTGATGGCGATGGGTATGATGATGCTTCCGCCGATCGTGATCTCGCTTCCGTTTAAAATCATGCTGTTCGTTCTTGTCGATGGTTGGGGCTTGCTGATTGGCTCAATGGTAAAAAGTTTCGGTTGAGGTACAAGATGACTGAAGAATTAGTAATTAGACTTGGACAAGATGCTTTAAGAACAACTGCGATGTTAGCAGCACCTCTTTTGATCAGCACGCTGATCGTGGGTTTGGCTGTTTCCATTTTTCAAGCGCTGACACAAATCAATGAGCAGACTTTGACGTTCATTCCAAAAATGATCGTTGTCGCTGCCGTGCTGGTTTTGGCGGGGCCGTGGATGATGGATGTCCTAACGACATACACATCGACGTTGATTGATAATATTCCGGCGATGGTAAGGGAATAGTCTTAGATGCTGAATTGGACGGCTTTCACAGAAGCACAAATCTTACTTTTCGCGCTGATCTTTCTGCGCATGATTGCTTTTGTGGTGGCCTCTGCATTCTTTGGATCTGAGTCGATCCCAGTTTCTGTAAAGGTTTTATTGTCGCTCGTATTAAGCGTTATGCTATTCCCGATCGTGCGAATCAGCAACGTGGATTACCTAGTAATCTCTAATGAAATCATCTCCTTAGCTATCCGCGAATTAGTCGTCGGATTGAGCATCGGTTTTTTAACCCGCATCTTCTTTTTCGTTGTCTCTATGGTGGGGGATCTCATCGCAATGAGCTTGGGTTTATCTGCGGGCCAAATGTTCAATCCTTTGCTCGGTACAACGGGTAATGCGATGGAATCTTTCTATTCGACTCTTGGAACGTTGGTTTTCCTCGCAATTAACGGCCACCACATTCTGATCAGAGCTATTTTTGAAAGCTATTCTTTGGTGCCAGTTAGTTCTCTAAGTTTAAATATCGGACCGTTTGGCGAGATCGCTACATTTGGTTCTACTGCCCTGATACTCACAATCAAGATGTGTGCACCAGTTTTGGTGACGATTTTGTTGGTAAACCTCGCAA
Organism: Bdellovibrio sp. HCB209; assembly: GCF_047306065.1. GTDB lineage: Bacteria > Bdellovibrionota > Bdellovibrionia > Bdellovibrionales > Bdellovibrionaceae > Bdellovibrio. Next base: position 3,353,045 of record NZ_CP178618.1, on the reverse strand, counting down.
TGGGTATCCTTGGAAGAGCAGTTCCCCAGATCAACGTCCTGGTTACAAGTATACCAGTCACGATCATGATCGGGATGACAGTGGTTTTTATCTGCTTGCCTTTGATGATTATGGAAATGAATGGACTGGTAGAGATGACGGCCAGTCAGGTGTTCAAATTCATGAAGGCGTTGTAGAATTTAGAGAGAGAAATGAAGTTCTAGGAAGGAACTAAGTGTCGGGAGAAAACGATAGCGAAAAAACCGAAGAGGCAACGGACGCCAGACGGGAAGAGTTTCGCAAAAAAGGAAATGTCGCTCAATCGAAGGAGTTGGCAACAGCAGTTTTGTTGTTGGCAGCTGCTGGCGGTGTTTATGCTTTGGGTCGTTTCTTCTTTAAAAATTTCTATGACCTTTTCCTTTATTCCTTCGGACCGGACATGGTTACAACCATTCGCACCGGGAACTTCACAGAAGCTCTTCGTATGAACGGAGAGAAGACATTGATTTTGATTGCGCCAGTAATGGGTATTGCTGGTTTGTTGGGTGTTGCTGCAACGGTTGTGCAAGTTGGTTTCTTGCAAGTCGAAGAAGCAATGACACCAGATCCAAACAAGCTGAATCCTGTTGAGGGTATGAAGCGTGTTTTCAGTCTTCGTGCTGTTGTAGAAGCCCTTAAGGGTATTCTTAAAATGGGCGCAATCGGTTTGGTTTTGTATTTCTTGTTACGTGGGGAAGTTCATCAGATTCCATACATGATGAGTTTCTCGATTGAACAAATCTGCACTTACATTGGCGCTATCGTCGCTAAGCTTTTGGGCGGTGTTGGTGGAGTGATGTTGGTTCTTGCTGGAGCTGACTACTTCTATCAACGTTGGGACCTTGAAAAGAAAATGATGATGACGAAACAAGAAGTGAAAGAAGAGCACAAGCAGCGCGAGGGTGATCCTATGATCAAATCGCGCATTCGTCGTATCCAAAGGGAAATGGCCTCGAAACGAATGATGGCAGATGTCCCAACGGCTGACGTTGTGATCACGAATCCGACGCATATCGCGGTTGTTCTGAAGTATTCAGACAACTTACCAGCTCCTCAAGTGGTGGCGATGGGTGCGGATCACATTGCAGAGAATATTAAAGCCCTCGCAAGAGAGCATAATATTCCAATCGTTGAGAATAAACCATTGGCCCGCACGATCTTTAAAACCATGAAGATCGGACAAGTGATTCCTAGGGATCTATTTGTCGCGGTGGCTGAAGTGCTTTCATATGTTTATCGCTTACGTAGGAAGAAAAGATAATGGAAGAAGTTTTTCAATTTTTAAAAAGATTCGATAAGATTACCAAGAATACGGATCTTTTTATGGCGTTTGGTATCCTGGCGATCCTAGCGGTAATGATTATTCCATTGCCGCCGATGATGCTGGATATCTCTCTTACGTTCTCCCTAGCGATCAGTATCTTGATCTTGCTAGTAAGTATTTATACGCAAAGAGCTCTTGATTTCACGTCGTTTCCATCGCTGTTGTTGATGACGACGTTATTCCGTTTGGCGCTGAACGTAGCGACAACTCGTTTGATTCTGACTCACGGACATGAAGGTGAAAAGGCAGCCGGTGACGTTATCGCGTCTTTCGCGAATTTCGTTGTCGGTGGTAACTATGTCATCGGGTTTATCATGTTTGCGATCCTTATCGTCATCAACTTCATGGTAATCACTAAGGGTTCTGGGCGCGTAGCCGAAGTCGCTGCACGTTTCACCTTGGATGCGATGCCTGGTAAGCAGATGTCGATCGATGCGGAGTTGAATGCCGGTCACATCACTGAAGCTGAAGCTCGTAAACGTCGTCGTCAGATCGAACAAGAAGCGGACTTTTACGGAGCGATGGACGGTGCCTCTAAGTTCGTACGTGGTGACGCTATCGCCGGTATCATCATTACTTTGATCAATATCTTGGGTGGTTTGGCGATCGGTGTTATCCAAAAAGGTTTGGATGTTGGCACGGCTGCTAAGTACTACACGATGTTGACGATCGGTGACGGTTTGCTTGCGCAGATTCCAGCCCTGATCATCTCAACTGCTGCCGGTACAATTGTAACTCGTACTTCAAATTCTGATAAAGACATGGGTTCTGAGGTTACGAGCCAACTTTTGGTCAACCCACGTGCCGTGATGATTTCCGGTGGTGTATTGATCCTTATGGGTATCGTACCGGGTCTTCCAACAATTCCATTCTTGTTCATGGGTGGTTTGTTGTGCGGAACTTCTTGGGTTATTACAAAGTTCAAAGCAGAAACTGCGGCGAACGAAAAGAAAGCTTTGGAAACTCAAGCTATCGCTCCCAAGAAAGAAAACATCGAAAGCATGCTTCCAGTCGACATGGTCGAGTTGGAAGTTGGTTACGGTCTTATCAGTATTGTTGAATCTGATCAGTCGGGTGACTTGCTTGAGCGTATCGTCAGTATCCGTAAGCAGTTTGCTTTGGATCTGGGGATCGTGGTGCCAAGTATCCATATCCGCGACAACTTGCAATTGGCTCCGGGTGAATACCGCGTGATGATCAAAGGCAATAGAGTCGGTGGTGGTACTCTTCGTCCTGAATCTATGCTTGCCATGGATCCAGGTAACGTTTCTGAAAATATCGACGGTATTAAAACTAAAGAACCAGCGTTTGGCTTGGATGCTCTTTGGATTTCTCCGAATCGTAAAGAAGATGCAGAGATGGCTGGTTACACAGTTGTCGACTTGCCAACAGTTATGGCTACTCACTTGACGGAAATCGTTCGTGCTCATGCCCATGAATTGTTGGGTCGTCAAGAAGCGGCTTCGTTGATCGAAAACTTCAAAAAATCTCACCCGAAAGTGGTGGAAGAGCTTATCCCAGATCTTATGTCATTGGGTTCTGTGGTTCGTGTTATGCAGGGTCTTCTTAAAGAGCAAGTTTCAATCCGTAACTTGCTTACGATCTTTGAAACATTGGCAGACGATGCTCCACGTACTAAAGACGTTGAGGTGTTAACAGAGTCTGTGCGTAAAGCACTCGCTCGCGGTATCACAGCAAAATACACAACAGAGCAAGGTAATATCCCAGTTATGACTTTGCATCCTGTTATCGAAGAACTTATCGCGAACTCTTTGCTACAAACTGAGCAAGGCGTTCAATTGGTGATGGATCCAAATACAGCTCACCGCCTGATCAATGAGATCGCGCGTGCAGTTGAGAACCATCCAGAAGTAGCAAGTCAGCCGATCCTGCTGACGAGCCCAACTTCTCGTCGTCATATTTATAAACTGACATCTAGATTTATCCCTCAGTTGGTTGTGCTTTCGCATAACGAGCTGACTTCTGATGCGGATGTTCAGTCTGTTGCACTTGTGGAGATGAGCCATGCAGGTTAAGAAATTTGAAGCACGTACTATGAAGGAAGCTCTGGAGATGGTGAAGACCCAATTGGGTCCCGATGCCATTATCCTCTCTGCCCGCGACAACAATAAAAGCTTTGGCTTGGTCGGTGAGGGGAGTGTTGAAATCACTGCCGCCGTTTCTGAGGAGACTTTGCAAAAGAAAAGATTTGCAGAGTCTAAGCTGCGTGAGCAAGATCGCGAAAGATTCGCGGCAAGCACAGCACGCCAACAAAAAGAACTAATCCACAAGATGGTGGAAAAGCATGTGCAAAAAAATCAACCTCCTGCGCAAATCACGCAGCGTCGTTATATCGACATCGAGGATGAAAACGAATATGCACGCCAACAAAAAATGTCTGAGGAAAGAGTTAAGAACGCGGCTCAACGTGCTCTTCATGCTTTCCAAGAACAAGAGCAAAACTTTGCTCCGAAAAAGGCAGCTGCTCCAGTAAGAGCTGCTGCTCCGGCCCCTGCGCCAGTAAGAGCGGCAACTGAGTCACCGGAAGTGGCTGCTTTACGAAACGAAATCGCAAGTTTGAAGCAAGTGATCACACAGTTTCAACAAATGCCGCAGTCATTCGTGGGTGCGCATCCAGGTGCTGATTATGGGATCTCTTACGATCTAAGCTCTATTTTTGAAAAACTGACTCGCTCAGGTATGGCTCCAGAAATCGCGGCGGATATCCTGACGCAAACTCAAGAGTCTTTGCCTGCATTGAAATTGAAAAACAAAGCTTTGGCTGAAGCATTCGTTGCTCGCCATGTTTTGGATGCTATTAAAATTGCTCAAAACCCAACAGCTGGAAAAATTCACTGCTTCGTGGGACCTGCGGGCAGTGGCAAAACTTCTGCGTTGATCAAAATGGCCAGTCACATGGTCGTTCGTGAGCGCAAGAAAGTAGCGATCTTTACGACGGATACTTTCAAAGTGGGCGCTGCGGATCAAATGAAGATCTATGCACAAATTTTGAATGTCCCGTTCTCTGTGATTCGTTCTCAGAATGACTGGCAGAACTTGATGCGCTATTTGGCGAATGTCGATTGCGTGTTGGTAGACTTTGCAGGCTTGAGCCTAAAAAACAGCGAAGAGATCAATTTGCTGCGCAGTCTTTTGCCGCCACAAGCATTGAATGCAAATATCCATTTAACGATGTCGACGAATACAAAAGACGCTGATGCGATCGAGTTGGGTCGTCGTTACTCTGTGCTAGGTTATAAAGACGTGGTTTTCACTGCGTTGGATGAATCTACTCAGCACGGTACTATCTATAATTTTATGAAGCGCTTTGATATTCCACTTCACTCTTTCGGTATTGGTTCGCGCGTTCCTGAAGACTTTGAATTCGCAACTAAAGAGCGTTTGTTGGATTTGATCTTTAAAATTACAAAATTTAAACAACAGGATTCTGAAGCAGTATGAGTCGTCTGAATACTTTCGATCTATATCGCACTAGAACAATCAGCATCACTTCTGGAAAGGGTGGTGTTGGTAAAACGACTTTGGTTGCCAATCTGGCTTTGAGCTTGGCACAAAAGGGCAAAAAAGTTTTGATCTTGGACGGCGACTTGGGCATGGCCAACGTGGATATCATGTTTGGTGCAAGAACCCAAGGTAGCATCCACGATATCCTTGCGGGTCGTAAAGAGATGAAAGACATCTTGATGGAAGTTTCCAAAGATGTGTTTTTGATTCCGGGTGGCAGCGGTGTTGTTGAGTTCAACAATCTGAACCACTTTGAAAGACGTGCGATGGTTGAAGCGGTGAGCTCTTTGCCAATGGGCTTTGACTATCTGTTGATTGATACGGCTCCGGGTATCGCCGAGAACGTATTGTTCCTAAATTCTGCAGCTCAATCTGTCAGTGTGGTTATCACGCCGGATCCATCGAGCTTCGCAGATGCCTATGCTTTGATTAAAGTTTTGAATAAACAATATAAAGTGAATCACTTTTCTATCGTCTGCAATCAAGTGCGTGACGAGGAAGAGGGAATCAGCTTGTACAAGCGCTTCAACGATGTAGTGAATCGCTTCCTGTACGTTGGTCTTGATTACTGGGGCTCAGTTCCAAACGATGCGGTTTTAAGAAAAGCAACTCAAATGCAGCGTCTCATTGTGAGACACGATGTGGGTGCGGAATCTTCTAAGGCAATTCGTCAAATTTCTGCGCAGATCGAAAAATCCTCCAAGCTTATTGAAGCTAATGGCGGAATGCAGATGTTCTGGGATCAAGTGGTGGGTGTGGCTTAGGCTGATCCCTAGGCTTACACAGAATTGGACTTTCAGCGTACAGGGCTGTTTGCTAACATAGACTTCAAGAGGGATAAATATGGGGAAAAATGCGGCATTGTTGAAGAAGTACAAGGAAGAGCCACGTCAGCTCGCGCCGACAAAAAAAGACGACCTAATTAAAGAATACGCTCCACTCATTAAATTTATCGCTCAGAAGATCGCCGTTAGACTTCCCTCTAACATCGAATTGGATGACTTGATTTCTGCTGGTGTAATCGGTTTGATGGATGCCATCGAAAAATACGATTCCACACGTGATAATAAATTTAAGACTTACGCTGAATTCCGTATCCGCGGTGCTATCCTGGATGAACTTCGTGCTCAAGACTGGGTGCCACGTTCTATCCGTGATAAAGCAAAACTTTTGGATCGTACAATGGTTCAATTGGAAGCTGATTTGGGTCGTACAGCGACGGATGAAGAAGTTGCAAAACAACTTAACATCTCTATCGATGAATTCCATGACATGGTTAACCAAGTTCGCCCTGTGAGCTTGTTGCCAATCGACCAAGCAACTACTTTCAGTAACACAGACAAGAAATCCATCATGGATATCTTGGAAGGTTCTCGTACGAACAGCCCATTCAACCAATTGAATGTTAAAAACATCAAAGAAGTTGTAGCGACGGCGATCGAAGAGCTTCCCGAAAGACAACGCCTGGTTCTTTCTTTGTATTACTACGAAGATTTGAACTTGAAAGAGATCGGTCAAGTATTGCGCGTGACTGAATCCCGCGTATCTCAATTGCACGCTCAAGCAGTAACTCGCCTTCGCGCGAAACTAGCTGCAACGATCGGTGCCGGCGAGTTGGAAGTTTCTTAATTTAATTAATATTTAAGTCTAGTTGAAAGGCTCCCAAACGGGGGCCTTTTCTTTTTTATCGGCAACAAATGGCCACTTTGTCCTGACATTACAGGTATCAAACGGATCTTCTTCTGCGTGCGAGGTAGCATCAAGGTATGAAGAAGATATTTAGTTTCATCATTTTATTTTGCGGCTTAGTTCTTATCTTCAGCGCCACAGCGGCGCCAACGCCTTCACGTGACGAACTGGTGAATGGGGTAAGTTCTTCTCCAGAAGTGGATAGGGCTCTGCGAACTCCCATGTCAGGCAGTTTCAAAGACCCAGGGATTTTGCCATGTCCAGATCAATCTCAGTACACGAAAATGAGGGATTTAGCGAAGCTTGAAAATCACAGCCGTGATTGTAAGCCGCGTGCCAGTGGGACTTTGATGATAGATGGGGATAGACCTGAAGGGGAAGTGCGAGGCTCGGAAGTGCCAGCGCAGTTTGAATAGCTTTAAGGCTCTTCTTCTTCCATCTTCGCTTTGATTTTTTTCATCAAGCGCGCTTCCATTTGGCGAACGGCTTCGCGAGTGATGCCGTATTTTTCGCCGATCTCTTGCAGAGTCAAAGGCTCATCATTCAAGATACGCTCATCCAAAATGATTTTTTCACGATCAGAAAGTTCCGGGCGGATTTCTTCGATTTTGTTTTTAAGAATATCGAGCTGTTCTTGGCGAGCCAGTTGCTCGTCCATCGGAAGATCGCTGATGTTCTTTTGCATTTCACCCAGGCTCGTACCAGAGTCTTCGTCCACAGGTTTATCCAAGCTTACATCTCGGCCTGACATACGCATCGCCATATCGCGAACTTCGTCTTCAGGAATTCCTAAGCGTGAACTAATAAGGGCTGTAGTTGGTTCCACACCCATCGCATCCAAAGCGTTCTTTTCTTTCTGCAATTGATAGAAAAGCTTTCTTTGATTTTGAGTCGTTCCAATACGCACCATCGAATATTGGCGCATCAGGTATTCTTGGATATAACCTTTGATCCACCAAACAGCGTAAGTGATCAGGCGAGCGCCTTTGTAGGGATTGAACTCGCGCACGGCATGCATCAGGCCGACGTTACCTTCTTGGATAAGGTCGATCATTTTTGCGCCGAACTTAGAATACTCCGCCGCTACTTTGACCACGAAACGCAAATTGGATTTAACCAAGGCTTGTGCGGCCTCGGGATCTTTGGTTTCAAAATACTTTTTAGCTAAGGCGATTTCTTCGTCCTTAGTTAAAACTTTGTACTTACGAATTTCATTTAAATAAATTACCAGAGGGTCGGTTGAAGTCAGAGCTTTGGAAGAATCCACTGAAGGAAGCTTCGTGGATTCTTCTTTGTCAGCCTCGACATCAATGTCTTCAAATTCGGCTTCGTCTTGGGAAGGAACAGCGTAGGCTTTGTCAGCCTCGGCATGTTCCATGGAATCAGAAGAGTCATCCTCAACGATTTCAGCGACAACCTTTTTTGGTTCGACTTTTTCTTTGGCGGATTTTTTAGGTTCTTTGGCAGCGGCCTTTTTAGGCGCAGGCTTTTTCTGGCTGGCTTTTTTAGGAGCCGCCGCAGTTTTTTCCTTTGCTGTTGTCGCTTTGGTTTTTGCCATTCGAACCTATCTAAAAATTAAGCCTAGAGAACTAAGCCAAGTACTTAGCGAGTTTCCTCTGCAAAGTTTCTTGGACCTTACCTTTGAACGGAGTCAGCATCAACGGCAGATCCACGGTTACTGACACCTTACTGCCATTACCCGCAGCGGCAACATTAACGTCAGCTTTGAACTGAGACCCGTTCATTTTGCAACTCATCGTTCCATCAGTGAAATCGCACTTCAATTTGGGATCGAATTTACGAATATCAAGGTCATTAGCCAAAAATTCTTTTAATTTTTTGTAGGCTTCTGGGGCTGACTGGGAGGAATCGTGGTCAATCGTGAACTTAGGCATCTTGAGGTCCTTTCTACGTACTGCTCAGTGAAGAGTATATCGCCTGGTTTTGGGAGTTGGGAAGGGATATGGCTGCGAGCTTTACTAGGCTTTGGCCCCGCTTAAACTGGTGCGTTGGGTTTTGACCTTCGTTTCAAAAAATGGGAGTATTTTTGGATGCTTGGGCTGATTCTGGGCATTCTTTCCTTTTAGATAAGGGTTATCCATGAAATTTGTTAAGGATCTGAAGAGAACGGACTATTGCGGCAAGATGACGGCTGCTAATGTTGGACAAAAAGTTGTTGTGATGGGGTGGGTTGATGTTCGCCGCGATCACGGTAATTTGGTGTTCATTGATTTGCGCGACCGTGAAGGTATCGTGCAAGTAGTTCTGGATCCAAACAAAGACGCAACAGCAGCTTCTAAAAATCTTCGTGGTGAATTTGTTATCGCTGTTGAGGGTGTGGTTCGTGCGCGTCCAGACGGCATGAAAAATACAAAAATCAAAACCGGTGAAGTTGAGATCGAAGCCACTCGTTGCGAGATCTTGAATGAATCAGCAGTTCCTCCATTCCAAGCAGGCGATAACAACGTGAATGAAATGTTGCGTTTGAAATACCGTTACTTGGATTTGCGTACACAACGTTTGCAATCACACTTGATCACTCGCCATAAAGTGGCGCAAGTGGTTCGTCGTTTCTTGTCAGACAACGGCTTCTTGGAAGTGGAAACTCCGATCCTTTATAAATCCACCCCAGAAGGTGCGCGTGACTATTTGGTTCCTTCACGTGTGAACCAAGGAACGTTCTATGCGTTGCCACAGTCTCCACAAACTTTGAAACAGCTTTTGATGATCGCGGGTTATGACCGTTACTTCCAAATCGCTCGTTGCTTCCGTGACGAAGATTTGCGTGCGGACCGTCAGCCTGAGTTCTCGCAAATCGATATGGAAATGTCTTTCATCGACCAAGAAGACATCATGGCGATGAATGAAAAAATGCTTCGCACGATCTGGAAAGAGATCAAAGGTATCGATGTGGGCGAAATCCCTCGTATGACATACCAAGATGCAATGGATCGCTACGGTATCGATAAACCTGATACTCGCTTCGGTATGGAAATCAAAGATTTGAAATCCATCGTAACGGGTTCTGGTTTCAAAGTATTTGACGATGTTTTGTCTCGTGACGGTATTGTTCGTGGTATCGCGGTTCCTAAAGGTGGCGCATACTCTCGTGGGCAATTTGATAAACTGACAGACATGGCAAAACGTGCGGGCGCTAAAGGTTTGGTATGGATCAAATCTGAAGCTGACGGCACGATGACATCTCCGGTTTCTAAATTCTTTACGCCAGAAAAATTGGCAGAGATCTTTGCAGCAACAGGCGCACAAAAAGGTGACTGTGCATTGATCGTGGGTGATGAATTCGATATCGCTTGTGCGGCTCTTTCGACATTGCGCTTGCACTTGGGTAAAGAGTTGAACTTGATCGATACTAAATCTTACAAGTTCTTGTGGGTCGTGGACTTCCCACTTCTCGAGTACTCTCCAGATGATAAACGCTGGGTAGCTCGTCACCATCCGTTCACATCTCCTAAGGACGAATCATTTGATGACTTGTTGGGAACGAACGAAGCAGCTTACGGCAAAATCTTGGCGAAAGCTTATGACCTTGTTTGTAACGGTTACGAAATGGGTGGCGGATCTATCCGGATCTATCGTAACGAAATCCAACAAGCGATGTTCCGCCTTCTAGGTATGAGCAAAGAAGAGACTGAACACAAATTCGGTTTCTTCTTGGAGGCTTTGAAATACGGAACTCCTCCACACGGTGGTATCGCTTGGGGTCTTGACCGCTTAGTGATGCTACTTTGTGAAACAGATGCTATCCGTGAAGTGATCGCATTCCCGAAAACGGCGAAAGCGACAGACTTGATGGCAGACTGCCCAAGTGACGTTAGCAACGATCAGTTGGCAGAGGTGGGTGTTCGTTTGAGTGCCTTGGCTGAAAAGGCTTTGGCAGAACGCTCTAAAGGCGACAAAGAAGCATAGTCAGAATAAAGAAAGAGCGCCGAGAGGCGCTCTTTTAGTTTGTAACGGTGATATTTCCTGAAGTGGTAACTACAAACACCTTAGTCACTTGATCCGCAGAGGTCGCAGCCCCCGGATTCATTTGCGCGCGGTTGTCGATTTTTCCAACCTCCGATTTCAAATCAAACTCTAAGATCTGATTTTTATCTACGGTGAACTCAATCGGTCCACTGTGTGATTGTACTTTTAATGTGCCGACAAATTTCTCTGGTAAGTAAACCGCGGCCACCAAACTAGAGTCAGATTCGTCGGTGTACTCTTCGCCATTCACAGTCATGTGAATCCATTGTGAGGCGATAGGTTCGTGCAGATCTAATAACAAACCACTTTGCGCGGGTCTTTGAAAAATAAAAGGACCATGTTCAAAGCGAGGTGCTTTTCCTTCTAAAGATACTTTAAGCGTTGAACCACTGTAGGTACGAACATGAATCGGCATGCGGTTGCTGGCGATATGAATCGTGTCGACACCTTGTAGGAAGTATTCCTCTTGTTCTTTGTAGTCCACGCCACTGGTAAAGTGTTTGGTAACGGAACTAAAGGCCGTAAAGACAGAGTTGGGATTATAGATCGTATAACCGACCAGAATAATCATTGCGCCTACGAAAATAAAAAAGAGGGCGATTGCGCCCAAGATCAGCTTCTTCAACATGCTCATTATTTATCACATTGAAAATGACAAAGAAACGTAATTGAATAAAGACAGATCTTCACTAGGAGTGACCCAATGCAAAGAGTTCTGCCAGAAACAACCTTAGAAAAAAACATGATGTGCATGGGTGCCGTATTCATTGAGGAAAATCATCTTCTGGATGATTTGTATGAAATTATTGGTTCTGACCTTGTGGATGGCAAAGAGTTGGCAGAGGACATCAAAGACCAAGTTTTAGATGAGGTGGGGGAGTATTTCTTTCGCCTGGATTTGAACTGGGGTGAAGAAATCAAAGCCGACTGTATTGAGATTCTTCAGGATTTTTGGGGAGTTAAATCTCGCGAAGATGTTTTGAAAAACCTCGAAGACATTCGTCAACAAGGTCACCGCGTGAAATTCAATGTCCTGCGTGGGATTGTTCCTGCTGAAGGAGATCTGGATGGCCACACCTTGGAAAAATTCAAACAGGTCTTTTCTTTTGATTTTACCGAAGACCAACCGGTTGAGTTAACGACTGAGGATTATAAAAAACTCGCACAATGGTTTCAAAGAACCCATAAGTTCTTAAGAGAGCCAGGGATCTTGGCGTGGGATGCAGCTCGTTTTGTTCATTTGGCCCGCTTGGGTTTTGTGGCAGGTTACATTGACGACAATGAAGCCTGGGCCGAGATTTTAAAGATGGCTCCCATTGCAGATGGCAAGTTTGATTCGTGGATGGATTTCGCACAGAGCTTTCTGATCGGTCGTACATTCTGGTCGGGCAGTGAGGATCCTCAGATGAAAACAATCTGCGAGCGTCTCTTGGGGCATCCCGCAAGTCCTTGGAATTTCTACCCTCTTTCTTAACTCCCGAAACATATCATATGACCTAGGTCCAGAATCACGGCCCGGGTCTCAAGCTGAGACGTCTTATTCCGATACGAAGTGTAAGGGAAACCATGGATGGTTTTTCTTAAACACACACGGAGGTGTGGAATGGAAAAAATCAGCGGCATTCTACCGGCAAGTGCTCGAACTAAGATGATCGATACGTCGTCGTCTTTAGCGGCTCGCCCGGGAGCTCCTGAATTCGGTCGTATGCAAGGAAAGAATTCTTTGGGTGACAGAGTTCAGTTGAGTAAGCAATTGGAAGAAATGCGCCAGTCAGGTCAAATGCCTGAACCGGAAGCTCCAATTTCTTATAAAACGCCTGAGATGAGCAAAAAGAAAGTGATCGAGGATTTGAACAAAGCGTTCTTCACAAATCCAAAATCCATTGCTCGTGAAAATTCTGAAGTGACTCGCTCTGAGGAAGCTTTCCAGAATACTAAGAATGCGGAAGAATTCTTCCCGTCTCAGTCAAGTCGACCGGCTCAACCAGGAAGCCATGATCTTCCAGGGAGCAAAGTCGATAAGCCCCTTTAAAATATCTTAAACCTGATGGCTCTCGGTCGACCACGAGGATGTAGTCGAGCGAGAGTTGAATCAGACGACGAATGGCCGTCAAACTCCATTGGGGAGCTCCCATTTGAATCAGCATTTCTAGGCGGATCAATGCCTGATTTGCATCTTGCGCATGAAGTGTTCCAAAGCTTCCCGCATGTCCTGTGGCTAACGCCATCAAAAAATCCTTCGCTTCAGCTCCACGAACTTCTCCCATAACCAAACGGTCGGGTCTTAAACGCAAAGATCTTTTCACCAATTGTGTTTGATCGATATTTGGCAGCAGTCCCTGCGGATCTTCTCTGGTTAAAAGTTTCATGCTGGCTTTGTTGGAAAGTGAAATTTCGGAGGTGTCTTCAATAACTACGACACGTTCGTGCGCAGGCAGCAGATTCAACATGGAATTAAGCACTGATGTCTTCCCTGATCCGGTCGAGCCCACAACCAAAAAGTTTTTACGCGATCCCATGAGCTCTGAGAAAAACCGGACAGCATTGTTATCACACCAATTCGCAGAATGAAGTTTTGCAAATGTCCAAGGGTTCTTGGGATGGCGGCGCAGTGACAGGTGAGTGTGTGACTGAGTCAAGTCACTGCCAATCAGACTTAAACGAAAATCTCCAAAGCTGCTATCTGCTGAAGGATGCTCGACCGTGATAAAGCATTTGGCTGCTTGAGAAATTCGTTCGATGCAATTTTTGAAACTGATTTCTGATAGAAAGGCATCTTGGTATTCATGCAGACGACCACCTTTTTCAAACCAAATGGTTTCGGGGCCGTTGACTAAGATCTCTGAAATATCTTGATCATCCATCAAACGGCAAAGGGGTCCCCAAGAATAGAACTCATTTTGAATTCGTTGCGCGACCTCCGAAGACATCTTGCTGGTTTCGTTTTTAATCAGTTGATCAATTTTCTGAGATCGTAATTGGGTTTCTTCGTCAGGGGAGAGTAGGAGTTCATTTAAAGGAAGACTTTGAATCTTTGTTTGTAGTTCAGAATAGATGGTTTTTAATTCAGTGGTCATAAGTTCCTGCGAATGTCGCCGACGTGTTGTGGGGAGGAATCATTATCATCACCTTCAGTCATGATCGAGGGGCGAACAAAAATCACCAGCTCTGAACGGTTTTCCTTGTAGTCTTTGCTGGCAAATAGAGCGCCCAATATTGGGATTCGTGAAAGCATGGGCAGTCCATTTGAGCCTCGCCCTTCTTCGTTCTGTAGTAATCCGGATAGGGCGATCGTTTGCGGGCGAGTCAGATCAAAGTGGCTAGATACTCGATTGGTGAGGATGCCCGGAATGCCATCCACAGCGCGGCCATTATCGAGTGTTGAAACTTCTGTTTCGATCGAAAGGCTGATGCGACCTGTGGAATCGGCCTTGGGTTTTACTCTCAGTAAAATCCCATAGCGCTTCCACACGATGTCTTGGATTTTGTAATTCATAATCTTAATTGGGAATTCGCCACCAGCCAGGAATTCGGCTTCGCTGCCGCTACGGCAGATGATGTTAGGGCTCGCTAGGATTTTTCCGAATCCTTTTTGCTCGAAAGCATGAATTGAGAAAGGGTTTTCGGCAAAAGCGACATTTCCGTCAGGCAAAATACTAGCGTTGTAGGCCTCTGGCCAGCGAATTCCAAAGTTGACTGCATTAGATCTTCTAAGCTCGGCGACGGTGATCTGGACTTTCACAGTCGGAGCAATTTCTAAGCTCGTTTGATCTTTGATGATAGCGATTCCATATGGGCGCAGAAGTTTCTTATACTTTGCGAGGATCAAATCGTTTCCGGATACACGTACTTCTGCCGATGGCAGAAAGATAACTGTTTGTGGCGGGATGCGTGCTTTACTAAAGAGCGTTGAAAAGTATTGCTGGCTTTCAGATTGAAGCGAAGCAGATAAGCTTGCGCGCATCTGATAGGAAATACCACTGGCATCGACAAGCTCGGCCAAGCGAATCCAATCGCTCATGCGATACAAACGACCCGTGATAATTAAGTCTCCTTCACCGACCTCGATGGAAAGACCAATGATTTTACTGATGCTCTTTTTTAGATTCGCAAACTGCGCGCGTTTTTCAGGATGGATCACTTGAATGCGGTAAAGATTCTGATCGATACGGACGGTGGTCATTCCCTCTTGAGCTCCCTTCAGTGTTAAGCGACCTCCGGTGGAGTCTGCCTTAAGGATCGCGCGGTCTTGAATCCATACGGATGATTTTGCACGTAAGGGCAGGTGAGTGCTTTCTCCCAAAGAGATGTTGATCTCTTTAGTTGCTGCGTGAATTTGAAAAGGAAGGAATAAGCATAAAAGAATGAGGAGTGTCTTCATGCTTTTAATCGAAGCAAGCTTAATGCGGAATCCTCGCCAGTACAGGTTTTACTGCCTTGGCGAGGTTCGGACATTTACGGATTAAGCGAGCGGAAGTTCAAAGAACACGAGGACGCCTTGGTCTGTGTTTTTGAATTGTAGCTGCGATTGGTGAGCTTTAAGAATGGCCTGACAAATCGTCAGTCCCAAGCCTGTGCCCGTGGAGTGATGCATGACATCTTCATCGATGTAGAAAGGCTTCATGATTTTATCCACAACACGTGGGGAAAGGTGCGGGCCTCTGTTGGAAACAGAAAAGCGCATTAAGCCACCTTCGGGTTGAACGTGGACTTCGATTTGACTGCCGTCTTGACCAAACTTAGCAGCATTGTGAATTAATCTTTGCATGATTTGTTTTACCAAGCGCACGTCAGCTTTAACGCCGGCAGGATTGATGCTGTTGTTCACTGTCAGATGTTTTTGGTTCAGCAAGTGAGATACTTCTTTCGGAAGCTCATCAAATTCAGAGAAAGAAACATTCTGTACATCGATCTTAAGCTGATTTGTTTCGGCACGAACAACCAACAGAACATCATCCACCAGACTTTTCAGTCTTTCAGCGCTGCGGGAAATGCGATTCACCATAAGTTTGTCTTCATCAGCAAGTGAAGATTCGCTGAGAAGAGCAGAGAAGCTTAGAATCGAAGTGAGCGGTGTTTTCAATTCATGATTGATCAAGATCATGAAATTAGATTTTGCAACGTCGAGACTTTTTAATTCCTCGAGTGCTTTTGCCAATTCATCGTTCTTAACTTTTAATTCCTGACCAATCGTAAATCTTTCAACGGCGTGGTCGACAGTATTTGAAAGATCAACAGGGTCCCACGGTTTCGTGATGTAGCGGAAGATCTGACCTTTATTCACAGCGCTGATCACAGATTCTAAATCTGTATATCCCGTCAAAAGAATACGAACTGTCTCAGGATGAGATTCCAGAGTTTTTTCTAAAAACTCCACTCCAGTCATTTCAGGCATTCGTTGATCGGTGATGATCAAAGCTAGTTGCCCTGGATGTTCGTCGAGAACCTCCAAAGCCTGCTTTCCAGACGTAGCCTTAAGTACAGTATATTTCTTTCGAAACAACCGTTCTAAGGCCTCCACGTTATCTATTTCATCGTCAACACAAAGAATTGTGTGCTTGCTCATATAAAGGAGTGTAGGATTTGAAGAGTACGAGTGCAAAGTATTTTCAAGAAGTACTTAGGTTGTCATGGAAGACGACGAGCTTGGTCTAGAAACCTCAATATTGGTCTGGATTGATTAATTTTGAGTCAAGTCTCTCCGCTATCCTGACGATTAGTATAACGAATATACGTTTTTTATTTCAGGAGATCGATTATGAAATTATGGATTCTCGTTGCAACTCCACTGATGATTGTGTTGAGTTTTGCACTGAATGCCAACGCTCAGTATGCAGCTGCATATGGTAATGCCGGTATCGGTATGTACGGTGGTATGCAAGCGTGCCCATATAATTACGGTGGCGCTCAAGCAGCAACAAGCGAAGATGATGAAGTATCAAACATCAAGCAAACCATCGCTGAAATGAAAAAAGAGCAAGCTCAGAAAAAGAGCGAGCTTAAAAGAATGGAAACAGAATTGAAGCGTGCTAAGCGTGACATCGATGATGTTATCGCTGATCCGTACTCCTCTGTTCTTTACAATCACATGGATAACGTTCGTTCATGTAACGAATATCAAGGCACTGGCGGTTCTACAGAAGACGGCAGTGAAGTTTCTAGCAACGAAAATCCTGAAAGTGGACAACTTGATTCTCCAGAGCCATTCTCTTTGGAAGCTTGGAGCCAAGGTGTAAACCCTGTGTGTGATCGCCGTCAAAGAGGTACGATCAATCCACAAGTTTGTATTTCTCGTGTTTACCAAACGACAGATCACAAACCAGGTAACTCTGACAGATGTAAAAAAGCTCTAACGTCTTATAAAACTTCGACTCAAAAAGCCAGTAAGCTTCGTGATGAAATCGAAGGCTTGAAACGTGCGATTGAATATAAAAGCGATGACTTGAAAGACGCAAGACAAGCAGCGATCGATGCACGCAGAGAAGCGCAACAAGAAGCTACTGAAGGTGGCATCTGTCCAGGTTGTGCGACTTCAGGAAATGGTTATACATATCAAAAACCACAAACTGACTGGGCGAGCGTAGTTGCCAATGTCGGTATGGGTGTTCTTGGTACATATCTTGGTTACCAGCAAAATAAAATGGTTGTCGAAAACAACGCCAACCTTGGTTATCCTTCGAATCCTTATCCATCATGGGGCTACGGCTTCCCATACTTCGCGACAGGTTTGACTCAAGCGTTGGGTGGTGGTTCAGGTGTTTACGGTGCTATCGGTGGCGGTGTCGGTGCTGGTGGTTTCGGTTGCAGCGGTCAAAATGGTGGTCCTTACGGAATGTATGGTCCGTATGCTGGTGCGAACGGTACGGGCATGTGGGGTAACCCTTATGCGATGTCTATGATGAACCCGATGATGGGTGGCGGTATGTATCCAGGCGGCATGGGCCCTTGGGGTATGTCTGGTCCGATGGGCATGGGTTATCCAGGTCTTGGTATGAATGGTATGGGCATGATGGGTGCCTATATGGGAACTTACATGGGTAACATGATGGGCGCATACCCAGGTGGTATGATGGGTTCTTACCCGGGCGGCATGATGGGTGCTCTTGTGAGTGGTATGGGTATGATGGGTTCATATCCAGGTGGCATGGGCATGAGCGGTATGATGGGTGCTTATCCGGGCGGTTACGGAATGATGGGCGCGTACCCAGGCAGCATGGGAATGGGCATGGGTATGATGGGATCATATCCGGGCATGGGCATGATGGGTTCTTACCCAGGTGGCATGGCTTATCCAGGTTCTATGGTTGGTGGCGTCGGCATGGGTATGATGGGTTCATATCCAGGTGGTATGGGCATGAGCGGTATGATGGGCGCTTATCCAGGCGGCATGGGCATGATGGGAACTTACGGTTCTTACATGGGTGCGATGTCGAGTGGTTACGCGGGTGATATGGGCATGATGCAAATGCAACAACAGATGATGCAAATGCAGATGCAACAATACCAAGCGCAAATGGCTCAACAACAAGCTTACATGCAATCGCAAATGCAACGTCAGCAAGCCTCTGCAAGCGTTGTTCAAGAGATCATGAGCTTGCAACAAAGACTTTATTACATCCAATCTGGCGCGTACTCGGGTAGCCCAGGTTACATTGGTGGTTCTGGATCTTCGGGCTACTATAATAATGGTTACTTCGGCTCTTACGGTGGTGGTACAGTTCTTCCGAGCGGCGTTATCACTGGTGGCGGTAACACAGCTACAACTCCAATTGGTGGAGGCGTAACTGTTCCAGGTACAATCCCAGTTCCAACAGGGACGACGGGAGTTGGCGTCGGCACAGGTCGCTAATTTAGATTTTAAAATTTAACTTAATAAATGTAAGGCCCTCTGATAAAACAGAGGGCCTTATGCATTTAAAGATCCCACGTCTTTATGACAGTCATACTCACTTTTTAGCGACCGGCGAATTTGCGACGGGCCTTATGCTATTTGATCTACCAAGTGCCGAAGCCGTTCGTTATGTGTCCTTGCAGGATAAAACCGCGTTTCGTGGTGGTTGGCTTGTTGGGTTTGGCTGGGATGAAAATAAATGGGCGGATAAGAAGCTTCCGACTAAGCAACAACTTGATGAGATCTTTCCAAACTATCCAGTCTATCTATGTCGCGCTGATGGGCACACTGCTTGGGTGAATTCAGCAGCGTTGAAAAAGTTGGGACTGCAATCGGATTCAGGACTACTTTCAGAAAAAGATCATCTGCAAAGTTTCGAAAGAATTCCGCCGTTCGCGAAAGCACAACAGCGTCAGCAAATTCTGGCAGCGTGCAAGCTGTACAATCGCGCGGGCTTCACTCATATCCGTGATATGTCGTGCACAGATTCATTATGGAATCTTTTGGTAGAGATGGAAGAGGCTGGGGAGTTAACCCTAGCGATCGAAGAAAACTACACCGTTCATGAGCTGAATCAGTTAGACAAGGCGATTGCCTCTGTTCTGGTGGCACGTAAAACGCCAAGTCGCCTGTTGCGTGCTAAGGGAATTAAATTTTTCTATGATGGGTCCCTGGGATCTGAAACCGCATTATTGTCTCGTCCCTATAACGGTGAGGGTAATAACTTCGGTAAAACATTGTGGTCATTGGAAGACGCCGAAGAACTGATGAAACTGACTTGGGCGGCGGGCCTTGAAGTTTCAGTTCATACTATCGGTGATGAAGCTGCCCACCAAATGGTGAAGTCAGCTCGTAAAGTTTCTGCACAAGGATTTGTGGGACGTTTGAATTTAGAACACGCCCAAGTTCTGCGTAACGAGACGATTCAAATGATGAAGCCTTTGCATGTTCGTTGTCATATGCAACCTTGCCACTGGCTGAGTGATCGCAAGTGGTTGCAACAAAAGCTACGCGGTTTGTATTCCTATGCATTTCCGTGGGAAGCACTTAAGAACGCACAGATTCCAATTTCATTTGGTTGCGACAGTCCGATCGAGGCGACGTCATTTTTTGCAAATCGCCAAGCACTCGAGGAAAGTCCGAAGGATCGAATCAAGAAATTCACTGGCGATCTGAGTGTTGTGCATGGTCACCCAGATGCATCTTATACAGATTCTTGGACGATTATTAATGGCAATGAAATCGAAGAAGTTGTCTTTGATGGGAAGCCTTTGGATCTAAAATCCTAAGGCTTGTCGATAACGATTTTTTTATCTTTCAAACCGTAAGCGGCTCCGCCTACCAATAAAATTCCCACAGGAATCAACCAGGCTTTGTTATCTTGAGCCCACTCCGCGAGTGATCTTGATTTCCCTGCATCTTGGAAGGCTTTGATGCAATCGCGTTTAAAGAAAATAGCTCCAGAACTTTGCACCGTGAAGTCATCGATGTTCGATGAAAACCCTGAACAGCTGCCGTCCACTAAGGGTTCACCCACGAAGTGCTGCTGCATGAATTGCGAGTAAGTCCCTTTGAATTCGATGGCTTTGTGAGAGTCCGAGTACAACGTAAAGCTATAAACCGCGTCTTTGGATATTTGTACAAGTGCGGAAGTAGTGAACGAATAGGCCACCGACTCAAGTAAAAGCCCCTGCGCAAAGGGCCATTGTTTTTTCATTGCAGTAAAATCTAAGCTTGTTGTGCCGCAATTATCGAAAGGTACGGAAAGAAGCCCACGCACTTTGCAGTTGAGGCGAATCAAATCCTGATTTTTGCTTAAGTCTTTTCGTTCTAAAAGTTTATTCGTCAGATCATAGATGTAATTAATTGAAGTGCTGCTAAGGCGATCAGGAATGTTCATCAGACGCAGAACAATTTCATTTGAAGGGGAATCAAGTTTTTCCGCTAAGGCATAAAGGGATTCTTCTTGAGAAGGGTTTGATTCGGAATGCTGGCGCAGATACTGACTATAGGAGATGGCTGACGGATTTTCCTTAAGGAAAGTTTCAAACGCGTTTCGATCGCTTCCAGGGGACTGAATGATGATGGAGGCTTGTGCCGCAGACAACGCACAAAGTGTGTTCATCAGAATTAAAACCAATTGTTTCATAATATTTCCTAGTTCGCGTATTCAATCTGCACGGAGTTTTTTCGTTCTTGCACAACTTTGCTTCCGCGGACTTCAGGGTTTTGGACAACGGCTACGAAGGGACCATTCTGCTTCAGAATTTTTTGGCCTTCGGATTCTTTAACCAAAACAGCGAATTGATCGGGATTGCGGGGAGCTCGAACAAGTTTCACTCGTGAGGCGACAAGATAGCCACCTTTACGCCCCTCTTGGGAGGTTAGGTAAAGATCGACGACTCCGCCCATGTTGCCGATAATCGAAGCCAAGGATTCCGAGTTAGAAAGCTCCAAAGGAATTAGTACCAAGCCCTGCGGAATAAATGTGTCTACCGATTCTGGAGGTAATTCTTCGGCCGTGGGGGCGGGTACTGGTTTGGCGTTACTGTTGAAATACGAAATACATCCCAGAACCACAAATCCAGCCATGAGAAGTTTGTATTCGAATTTCAGAGCCAGTATTTTTTTAACGAGCGACATCTCGAGAAAATTGGTGGCGTTGATTTCTTTGTTTAATATTTTCATAAACGTTTCCCCTCTGCTTATAATTGCGCCCGGAATTTTGTTGTTCTTTGAATTTCGCAAAGCCAATGCAGAAGACGAAAAGTACGAAGAACATAAAAATGCAGGTCTCGATTAAAATTTGTCCCTTAGAATTTTTGGAACCCATGAGTGATTCCTTTCGGTCACTGAAACAGAGCAAGATTTTTCAAACTTGAAGCTGCCTGCGGTGAATGAGTGCAGATGATCTTGCACGGAGAGGCGGTATTGCCATTTTTGCACCAAGGATTGTCGTTCCTCGATGTCGGGAGCAGTTCGGTAGGTCGGAGCGATGTCCGTGGAGTCCGGAATCACGGCCAAACGGGGAGTGGCTCCACCTTGAGTTTGATATTGGGCTTTGAAAAGAGAATTGTAGAGTTTCAAATCGCCGGCCATTTTTCTGATGTTTCTGCTCGTGGTGATTTGCGCTTCTTGCAGATGGCGATTTCCCTCGGAGATGATTTGTTTTTGCTTGGTATCTAAAGTCTGTTGTTGGCTTTGGATACTCTGCAATCGTTTTACGGCAGCAAAGTTTGCCGGGGTTCCCATTGTTGCGAGAACTTTTAGTTTGGCGGCAGTCTTTTGGATTTTAAGTTGGGTGGCTTTAGCATTTAACTTAAGAAGGGCGTCGATTTGTTTACCGGCTTTTTCTTGGCCTAAGATTCCGTCACTCCGGCAGGTGAACAGAAAACGCTGCTCGATTTGAATCAGCGATAGGACGCCGTAACCTGCGAAGGCCATTCCTAAAAGCACGGGCAAGAGTGGAATCATGATGGCGAGGGCAAAGCCACGGTTATTCATTTAACGATCTCCCTTCAACGGAAAGTTCATGACCTTGGTTATGGAGATGGGATATTTCCATCCGATGACGGAGATCTTTCCTTTAAGTTGCCGACCGCTGAATCCATTGCTGTAGAGCTCGATTCTGACTTGTTCTTTTTTTAGGACGATTTTTGAGACTTTCTTTTCAAAGTTCCTGGAGCAATGGCTGCGAGAATTTGCATCCGTGCAAATCATCGCTTCATGTAGGGTGTGATCGACATAGAAATAGAGAAGTGCGCGATAGCTCACGAAAAGAAGTAAACAGATGAAGGCAATCGCGACCGGAAGAATAAGAACTGTTTCAAGCAGTCCTTGTCCTGTCTTATTTTTTAGATTTGCTGGATTTGTCATTTACGGCGTCTTCAAAGAAGTTTCCGAAATCACGTTTTTTGTACATGCCATCGGTGACTTCTTTTGCGGCGATCTTGCCGGACTCGCCACCCAGGGCTTTAGCGACATTGGCGAATTGCACGTCGATGTTGGCGCCGACGACTTTGATCACGGCGATACTGCCGACGGCAACGATAGCCACGATGATCAGATACTCGATCAAGCCTTGGCCTTTTTTATTTTTAATTAGTTTTTTTGAATTCATATGAACCTCCGCGGGGAGGCTCTGCAAGGTTGGAACTATTTTAGAATTAGATAGAACGGGGAAGGCTTCCCGCTGTTCGGACAAGGACGAAAAAAAAAGGGAGCTTGTGGCTCCCTTTTTAGAATCTTTATTTTGAACTCTCTTTGATGAACAAAGTTAG
The DNA here is from genome assembly GCF_047306065.1 of Bdellovibrio sp. HCB209. Lineage (GTDB taxonomy): Bacteria > Bdellovibrionota > Bdellovibrionia > Bdellovibrionales > Bdellovibrionaceae > Bdellovibrio. The sequence goes on along the minus strand of NZ_CP178618.1, from coordinate 3,330,331 downwards.
ATAATGGCGAACCATGTATTCCAACTTCACTGGTTGGTTTTGGTAAGTCCAAACCAATTCACCGAAGGCGCCCCATTTTGCTTCAACGATATGCTCATCCATTACATTCGTTGTTGTTGCCTGAGCATCAGCAGCGCCTGGAGTAGGGATATAGTTTGTACCGATAAAGTTAAAACGAACGCTGATTTGTCCCGGACCTTTTAATGAGAAGATCATTTTAAAGCCGTTACGGAACAACATAAAGTCTGCGTGAGTTTTAGCGATACCGTAAATTTTGATACGGCCTAAAGCGGAAGGCTTAAGTTCGTTAAATGCTGAAGATGAATCTACAAATTCAGTTTTTAGAGCCAACAGAAACTGGATCGTTTCGCCTACAAGAATCTTGTCAGCATCGAAGCCAAAACTCATATCAATAAGTCCGGACTCTTCCATCTGTTGTTCAGCTTTCACAAGTTCTTTAATCCAGCTGATTTTTTCCATTGATGTTCCCCCCAAATACAATTCGCACCAATCCTAGGAGCTAGTTGTCATTATCTTTAATAATTTCGGGGGGATCAATCTTTGTCAAGACCGACGGGTTTGGCTCGCCGCGACGCAAGGCTTCCAAGCCCCAGCGAGCGTCTCTCCGCCAGCCTCGAAGTCCCCCTGGGTTTTTCGCGACTCGGGCATCGTGCCCTCAGGCCGCCGCCGCCTTTGGCGGTTCGCGCATCCTGCGCCGGCGGAGGTCGCGAAAATCCCAGGGGGCCTCCGTGTCTGGCTGCGCGCCACTCGCTGGGGCTTGGAAGCCTTGATCGCTGGTTGGTGGGTTTGTAGGATGTGGGGATGAAGAAGAAAATTATTTTTTTGTTGGCGTTGGTTTTTGGGTTTTGGGGTGGAAGTGCTCGTGCCGGGTATTTTCGCGATAAGATGAAAGAGCGGATTATTGAGAAGCAGGCGGCTAAGCCGGCGCCTGTGGTGACGGGGGATTCTTCGGTGAAGATTGAGAAGGCGGGGGATTATACGTTTTCTTTTTCTTTTGGGGGGATGGAGCGGTTTTATAAGGTTCATGTGCCTGCTTCTTATAAGTCTTCGGTGGCTATGCCTTTGCTTTTTGTTTTGCATGGTGGTGGTGGTGACATGGAGATTCAGGCCACTGACAAATACTATAAGCAGATTTCTAAATCTGAAGCGCAGGGGTTTATTGCGGTTTTTCCTAATGGGTCTTCGCAGTTTAAGTCGGGGAAGCTTGCTACTTGGAATGCGGGGAATTGTTGTGGCAAAGGGCGTGATCTGAATGTGGATGATGTTGGGTTCATTCGCGAGGTTTTTAAGAAAGTTTCTGCGCAGTTGAATGTTGATAAGCAAAAAGTTTTCGCGGCTGGTATGTCGAATGGGGGGATGATGTCCTATCGTTTGGCTTGTGAGGCTTCGGATATTTTTAAGGGTATTGCTGCGGTTGCGGGGACGGATAATACGAAAGAGTGTCAGCCTAAGAATCCTATTTCTGTTTTGCATATTCATGCGAAAGACGATGACCATGTTCAGTTCAATGGTGGAGCTGGGGAGAAGGCCTTTAAAGATAAGTCTCAGGTGACTGAGTTTGTGTCTGTGCCTAAGACTGTTGAAAAGTGGGTGGGGTTGGAGTCTTGTGAGGCAAAGCCTGCAAAGGTTTTGGAGAAATCTGGGGCTTATTGTGAGCGCTATAAATGTAAAGCTAGTTCTGTGCAGCTTTGTGTGACTGATAAGGGTAAACATTCATGGCCGGGTGGTACTAAGCCTCGAGCTGGCTTGATGGGTGGTTCTCCGTCAGAGGCTATTTCAGCGAACGATGTTATGTGGGATTTCTTTAATTCTCTTTAAAGTTTAATTGGAAAAGGCGAAGCGGTGGTGCTTCGTCTTTGTATCTAACTAATTGCAGAGGTGGGATGATGACTGTCTCTGCTGTCTTGGTGATTTTCACTTGAGAGGCTGTGCCCTCTATCTTTAAGCCTGGAATTGATTTTACAAAATCGAAGAATGGAATATTGGTTTCTCCGCTGCGAACGGATGTTCCGTAGGGAGTCATGAGTAAATACAGCTCTCCGCCAGTGTTCATCATGTCGATGGTTTTTTGTAGGGAAACTGACAGATTTCCTGTGTACGACAGCACTCCGTATACGTCTGTCACGACGTCGGCTTTTTTCCAAGTATGTGTTGGTTGCGACTCGAAAGCGCCTTCGTGGACTTGCAGTTTTCCGTTGTATGATTTGGGGCTGAACCAGCGGTCTAATTTAAACGCGACGGCAGATACAAAAGCGGCATCGGTGTTTTTGTCGAATGATTTGATGTAATCAATTTGAGCTAAGGCTTTACCCGCTCCGAGGTCGACCCAGTGTTGGTTCGCTGAAAGCTTAGTGATTGAGTTTTTAAAATCAGGGTGAAGTTCGCGGGCATAGTCTTCAAGATGGCGGTTGGTGACGAATTGATTTTTAGCCACGCGGTCGGTGATCAGGAGCTTTTGTTCTTGGAATACTTGGGCACATTTCGGGGCTTCTGATTGGGCTAATGCGGGGGAGCTTAAGATGATTTCACTCAGAGCCAAAGCGAAAACAAGGCCGTGTCTCAAAATGAGACTCGCTGTCGAAGTTCGCAAAGAGATGCCGAAGAAGGGCGCGCAGAGGCGGGCCCATTGGCTATCAGTTTTAGAGCAAGTGATTTTCTTCATCTTGCTCTATGAAAGTTCAATTAATGGGCCACTAGAAACCTACGATTTGCATCGAGGTTTGGAAGGTCGTTTCAGAGCCGCCAGGGGCGTCGAAGGCCTGATAAACTCCTAGGATAAAGCTCACCGGGGCGATGAATCCGATCGTAGTTTCTAGGTGAGCTTCTGCTCCGGCACTCCAGAAACTGCGTTTCATGTCGGTGGCGTTATAGACGACATTTGATGTCGCGTTGTTAACCAGGACACCGTCTGTGGCTGCTCCATCAACAGTTAAGGCGCCAGTGACTCGGCGGAAGAAAACCGGCGTTGTTCCTGGTCCCTTATAGATCGTTGAAATCGGGAAGCGATACTCGCCCGTGAAGTTCGCCATGTTTCGGCCGTAAATCTGCCCGCGTGCATAACCACGTAACAGGTATTGCGGCAGGGGACTGTCTTGGGAGAGCACGATATTTTGAGTCGAGGCTCCGTAAATGGAAGGAATTCTTTCTGGAGTATACATCCCGTTTAAGCGCAACATGATCGCATGATGTTTCGGTAAATAGCGAGAGGCATACACTGTCGCACCGGCAGTGAACTGTGAGTGATGAAGGTAGTCTTCGTGTTGAACATAGTTGTAAGCACCTAGATACGCACTGCCACCGGACTCAGGCGAAATCTGTGCACCTGATTTACTGTAGTTTGTGTACGACAGGTAAGCGTAAGGACCTGTGCGTTTCGTCATCGGAGTTGTGGAAAGCTCCACTTCTCTTTGGAAGTATTGCCAGCCTGCTTGAAGACTTACATAACGTGATAGCCAAAACATATCTGGTAAAACCGCTGCGGCATAAGACGTGTCGGTCATCTTGTTGTCGACCGTGCCTAAATAGCTGCTGCGAGTGTAAGCGCTGAGCATAAATGGCAAGTTCGTTTGTTGATTGACGTAAGATCCATCAATCCCACCGCGATTGATCGCCGTATCCCATGACGCCACGATGTTGTAAGAATGTTTTTTCAATGGATCGAAGCCCATGGTGATGGCTTGTAAAATTAGACCCGTATCACTTGAGGAACCTGCAATGAAGGGCACCCAAAAACGAGGCCACAAATAACCACCTGAGGAATAATCCTCAACATGACCTTGATTGACCGCTGCTTGTGCAAGGGCATCGTAGTTTGTTTCATCGACAGATGGGTAGCGGTCGCCCAGTAGGGATTCGACTTTGGGAAGCTCTGTGGGAGTTGCCTTCCAGTCTTGAGATTTGTAGGCCACCACTTTTAAACCTTGAGACGTCATGGAAGTCGCGAAAAGCTCCTGCATAACCGGGTCAAGGTCTGCCGAGAATACAGACGTCAAAGTGTGAGTCAACGGTTTTGCAGATTGTAGCTTGTCGTCTGCAACATAAATATTCTGAGTTCCATTTTTACTGGAAGTGAAAATCAGACCAGCAACTGTCTTTTTAGGAAAGCGAGCATCTGGAAAATTCGGAAGTATTTTGTAAAGCTGTCCTGAGGAGAGCTTGTAAGTATGCAGATATTCGTTGCCGTTTTGGCGCAAAGAAAACACCAAGGTGTCTTCATCCCAAAAGATCGGATAGGAAATACGATCCATCATAGGGGCTGCATAAAGTCTGCGAACTTGCTTATTGCCATTGGACAGATCTAAAAGTGCTAACTCTGTTTTGCCGCCTTCAAGTTTTACAAAGATGATCTTTTGTCCGTCAGGAGAAACAGAGGGCTCTCGGGCACGAAGTCCACGAGTCAGCGACGAGGTTTTTCTTTTTACTAAATCGAATTGGAACAAATCAGAATAGCGTTCTACTTTGTTGGTCACGTCGATTTTGTCATAGACGATTTTTTGCGAATCCGGGAACCAGCTGATTCTTTGGATACTCCCTGAAGGAGGTTCGTCCATAGTCAGAGTAGGGGAGAAATTTTGATCGAACTTTTCAATAGTGTCGGTTTCTTTCGCATCCATGAAACTAGTTGAAGTATTCTCACGCACGATGATTTTAATCGAGCGATTGTTCGAGTCATCTTCAGTGACAACGGCCATGCGTTTGCCATCCGGGGAAATTGTCGGTGCCGTTAGGAATAAATAGGCATTGCGAAGCTGGATAAACGGAGTTGGTAGGACCTCACGCAACGTTTTTAACTGAGCTTCGGCGCGTGTTTGAGTTTCAGTCAGGGCTTTCGCGTATTGAGCCTCATACTCCATTCCTAAATTGTCTTTGGCTGGAGTTTCGATGAAGTAAGGAATGCGGCGGCCGTGTCTTTGATTCAGGCTATCGATCACTTTGTCGCCTTTGTCGGCCAAGATCTGACTCCACATCAAAGAACCGAATACATAGGGTCTCGCCCCCTCAGGCCATGTTGGGATGCTTTCATTGATCTCTGCGATTGGATATTTGAATAAAGTTTGATCCTCCACCATCGCGCGAATCATCGAGTCTTGATAGGAGGAGCGCAGGCGGCCTTTGTGGCCTAAGCGCGTCTCCATCTCGACCGCTAGTCCTTCCTTCCACCAATTTGGTAAAAGCAGATTTGGTGCAATGACACTGCCGAAGACCGCGCGCAATGGAACCATGATTCCGCCCGCAGGTTCAAAATTCAGAATGTGCGTGTATTCGTGAGCTAAAAGTTCGAAAGCCCAATCGCCCGTGTCAGCTAAGCTTTCCTCAGGTCCCGGTAAAGCCGGGTAAGCCATGATGTGAGGGTAAGGCAGGCGAGTGGCGTAACCGTTGGTGATATCGGTTTTGTCGTTGATAACAACCACGGTTTTCTCTGGAAGTTCACTAAAGTAAAGACGTAGCTGGTAGTATGCGCGCTCTAGTTTTTCAGCATAGAGACGACCAAGGTCCGGCTGCTCTGCATTATAGACAACTTCGAAATGTTCCGTGTGCAGAGTCTTCCATTTTATCGACGGTTGTACTTCCCATTGTGCAAACACAGGGGGAGTTGCTATTAAAATGGACACTACAAACATCAGTCTAAATAAAAAAAGCTGCATATTTCCATCTCGGTATTTAACAGTTACAGCAACGCAACACACTTTAAGAAAGCAAAGGTTTGACAATGAGCTGCTATAAATTAAAGTTTTTACTGTTAATTATAGCTATTCGAAGTTCGTAGGAGGACATCATGATTCGTAAATTGGCTCTAGGTCTTGTTGCATGTGCAATGGTTGTTGGTTGTAAAGGTAAACAAACTAATTCAGATGCAAATATCTCAACATCTCCAACTGGTAACACAGCTCTTGAATCAACGCCGTTGAGCTTTGATCCAGCTGGTTCTGATTCCGGTAAAATCGATGGTCTAGTAACTGTTCATTTCGGTTACGACAAATCGAGCTTGGATGCGAATTCTAAAAAAGATATCGCTACAAACGTTGAGTGGATGAAAAAGAACGGTAACGTGAAAGTACAAATCGAAGGTCACTGTGACTCTCGCGGTACTATCGAATACAACGTTGCTTTGGGTGAGCGTCGTGCTAACGCAGTTAAAGCTTACATGGTTTCTTTGGGTATCAACGCAGATCGTTTGAGCACTATCTCTTACGGTAAAGAAAAACCAGTTGCTACTGGTGATTCTGAATCTGCATGGTCTAAAAACCGTCGCGCTAACTTCGTTCCTGCTCAGTAGTAGGAAAGGTGTGTAGTGACGTTGGCCAGATTATTCATCGGAGTTTTATTTTTTTCGGTGATCGTCGGTTGTCAGACTGTTCCTGCACCCATTGATGAGTATTCACTAGCACGGGCTGCCATTGAGGCGGCCCGTTCTGTTCAAGCCGCCCGTCATTCGCCAGGTTACTGGCATCAGGCTGAAGAAGCCTACCGCAAAGGTCGCGTTTTCTATGACGACCGTGATTTCGCCCGCGCCAAAGAACAATTTGTAAGAGCCCGTTTTGCTGCTGAAAAAGCAGAAAACTCAGCTCGTTTGATTCGTCAAAAGACCGGAGACATTCTATGAAGTTACTTCTTACGTTCGTTGCTCTTTCTGCTTTCCTGACTGGCTGTCTGCAAACTCGTAATGATGTTCGCGATAACGAATCAAGAAATGTAATGCAACAACAAGTCTCCACGATGCAAAGAGCGAATGCTGATACAGGCAATCGTTTCTCTGATATCGAAGAAAACATGCGATCTTTAAATGGTCGTTTGGATGTGGTTGAAAACAACCAACAAAACACTAATCTTCAAAATCAATTGAAAGCGACTCAACAACAGAACGAAGCTTTGTCTAAAAAAGTCGATGTTTTGCAGGACGCTTTATCCAAAATGGAAACTCAAGTTTACGCTTTGAATGGCCAAGTAAACGCCATCAATGCAAATCGCCAGGCAGCTGAAGCTGCGGCAATCGCTGCTCAAGAAAAAGCGGCTGCAGAAAAGGCCGCTGAAAAAGCTGAAAAGGCAAAACGCAGTCCTTATGATGTCGGCCAAGAACATTTCAATAAAAAGGAATGGAAACAGGCTATCTTGGCTTACCAAAAATACCGTGATGAATCTCCGAAGGGTGCTCACTTTGCTGATGCAACCTACAAAATCGGTGTGGCCTTCCAAGAATTGGGCATGAAAGACGAAGCTAAAACCTTTTTTGATGAGGTTTTAAGCAAATTTCCTAAGTCAGATGAAGGCCGTCGTGCTAAGATTCGTTTGAAGGGTATGAAATAGAGCCAAGTGATTGAAAGAGTATTAGCGATAGAAACCAGTTGTGATGATACCTCAGTTGCGATCGTAGATCGCAGCGGATGGGTGCATTCGGTGGTGTCCGCCTCTCAAGATCTTGAACACGAAGCCTACGGCGGAGTGGTTCCTGAAATCGCAGCTCGCAATCACTCCATCGCCCTGATTCCTCTGATCGAGGAAGCCTTTAAAAAAGCCAACATGAACTGGTCTGATATCCACGGTATTTCGGTAACGAATCGCCCGGGATTGGTCGGCGCATTGATCGTGGGATTGGTAACAGCTAAATCTTTATCTCAAGCTAAACATCTTCCGTTTCTTGGTGTGAACCATTTGGAAGGTCATTTGTTAGCGCCTTTCCTTAAAGATGCCCAGTATGCTCCGCCAGAGGATTTTGATTATCCGTATGTGGGGCTTGCGATCAGTGGTGGTCACACATCGCTTTATCACATCACAGCTTTAGGTGAATACCGCGTGCTGGGAGCAACGAAAGACGATGCTGCTGGCGAGTGCTTTGATAAATTTGCGAAAATGGCAGGCCTTGGATTCCCTGGGGGAGTCAAGGTCGATCAAATGGCGAAGCAGGGAAATCCGCACGCTTTTGAATTTCCGCGTAGTATGATTCACGATGATACTTTTGATATGAGTTTCTCTGGTTTGAAATCGTCGGGCCAAAGAATGATTCAGCAATTAGGACCTGAACAAGTGAAGGCACAATTGCCGGATCTGTGCGCTTCTTTCCAAGAAGCGATTGTTGATGTGCTTATTGCTAAATTGGACCGTGCTGCCAAAGTCTTTAAAGCGAAACGCGTGATCTTAACAGGTGGCGTGAGTGCGAACTCTCGTCTGCGTGCTCGCGCTGAAGAGTGGGCGGCGAAAAAAGGTTTACGCCTGGTAGTTCCACCTCTTCGCTATTGCACAGACAATGCGGCAATGATTGGTTATGTGGGTGCGCTTCGCATGGCCCGTGGCGAATCTTCGCAAATTGATTTAGGTCCATCTCCTCACGCTCTTGAATCGGATTTCAAATGAGTTACGCCCGCGAACGTTTAAAAAAAGCTCAGGATCAACTGGGCATCGAGGCTAAAAAAGCCTTGGGACAAAATTTCTTAGTTAATGATGTCGTCATCAATCGCATCATTGATCAGGTAAAAGCCTTTGAACCCGAAGTGATGGTTGAAGTGGGACCTGGTCCCGGTGCTTTGACGGATTTACTTTTGGAATTGAATATTCCGATGCAAGTGGTGGAGCTAGATCGCGAGATCGCGGCCTACTGGCGTGGTAAAGGTCTGACGGTTCATGAACAAGACGCTTTACGCATGGACTGGTCACAGTTTTTCAGCGACAAAAAATTAGTCTTTGTTTCGAATCTTCCGTACCAGATTTCTTCAAGCATCGTGATTGAACGCTCGATGGAAGACCACGGTGTTCAGCACATGGTTTTGATGTTCCAAAAGGAAGTCGCACAAAGAATCAAAGCACCTGCGCGTGACGAGCACTATGGTTTACTCAGTGTGATCGCTCAAACTTTCTGGAGCATCCATATCGTGTCGGAAGCAGGTCCCGGGGATTTTGCGCCTCCACCGAAGGTTGCCAGCCGCGTTTTGGGCTTTACCCGCATTACAAGCGACGTAAAGAACCATAAATCGTTCCTAATCTTCGTTAAAATGGCTTTTGCCCAGCGCCGCAAGCTTTTGAAGAAAAATTTGGCTGGTATTTTGGGTCAAAGAAATGTAACTCAAGAGCAACTGATAGAGTGGATCAAGGAATTGGGTTTCCCTGAGACAGCCCGTGCCGAGGAGTTAAGTCCTGCGCATTTCGTTAAGCTCTATCACAAGTTTGGATTTGAGTAATAAGCATGGCCGGAAACATTCTGATCATTCAGGAAAATAAAAAAGCACGTTTCGATTTCCATATCGTGGAAACTTTCGAAGCGGGCCTTATGCTTATGGGAAGCGAAGTAAAGTCTTTGCGCGCGAAAGACGTGCAGCTAAAGGACTCTTACATTTCTTTCCGTGGCAATGAAGCCTACCTGCAGAATGCCCACATCGCTGAATACAAAGCCTCTAGTTATAACAACCATGCACCAGAACGTCTGCGCAAACTTTTGATGAACCGTAAAGAGCTTGATGAAATTCAAGGGGCTTTGTCTGAAAAAGGTTATTCCTGCGTGCCTTTGAAAATCTATTTCAAAGACGGTCGTGCAAAACTAGAAATCGCCTTGGTAAAAGGTAAAAAGACCCACGACAAGCGTGAGTCTATCAAAAAGAAAGACGTCGAAAGTCAGCTGCGCCAAACCATGCGCCGCGAACGTTAGTATTTCTTACCAGTCACGCTGATGCTGTCGATTTCGCACGGTGTGGTTCCATCTGAGTTCAGATATGATCTTACTCTCAATGTCCCAGTGCCTGCTGTTGCCACGAAGCTTGGTAGGCCCGTACTGATTTGTGTGGCCGTGCTTGCTGTTCCATAGCCAGAAGATGTCGCCCACACAGTACCGTTGTAATAATAGTATGTCGTCCCATCAGAGCTCAGGGCGTATTTATCACCCGTACAACCAACGCCTGAACTTGGTGTTGCAGAGAATGTGTTGCCGCTATCAAAAGCTTGGAACGCAGAAGTTACTGTGGCACCAGTTGCTGTGACAGTTGGTTTTGTATTGTCATAGCGATCTGGTCCAGCCGTCACGCTTTGCAATTCTGGAGAGCACTCTGCCGCAGCAGAATTGTAAGTACAGCTTGTTGTTGTGCTGTCGCTGTCTAAGAATGCGCGGTACTGAAAGAATCTGTTGTTTGTTACGCTCAATGAACCAAACTTACTAAAATTCATTGCAGGGCTCGTACCCAGTGTTGGGGCATTAGTCAGGCTGTTGTCAGTTCGATTGTAGTTCTCAGAGAAATAAGTGTCGACTGTGTTATCGGGACCTTTCCAACCAAGACCACTGGCAGAGTTTTGATCAGAACAGTCTGCGTTCGTACAAGAACGCACTTGATATCTAATTCTGTTTGCAGAACGTCGATATAGATCTCGCACTTCGGTCGGATTTAAATATCGAGACCAAACAGCAAGTTCGTCTAAGAACCCGCGGTATCCACCAGCACCAGAGCCATTGATAGTTCCGATGTAAGCTTGATAGGATCCAGCGGCGTTCAGTTTCGTATTTGTACATGTACCAGTAGGCTCGCCATCTATGTAAAGCTGAATACAAGTTCCATTGAACGTCATAGCTACGTGTTGCCAGACGTGAGTTCGGATGTCTTGAGTAGAGGAAACTGTGACTGTCGAGCCATCATTGTAACTGGATGCGCTGAGTTTGTTATTTGGACCTAATCCAAATACTAATGTTTCCCCTGGTGATCCGCGATGGAAAGATATAATCGGCGAAGACGTGTAAATCTGGTAAGGGGAGACCCATCCTGAAATTGTCAGAGACTGGTTGTCTGAGGCGATGAAGGTATTGCTTGCGGAAGTTCGAGCATAGTCAGCATTCGTCCCTCCGCTGCCGTTACCAATGTATAACGTGTTATTAAATTTGGGACGCTTCGTATTTACTGAGACTCCGGAGCTACTGCGAGATGCGTGATTTGAATTGCCAGAGGAGTCTTTAATCTCATTAGCGGTTCCATTGTAAGAAGTTTCATTGAAATGCCAGACTGCTTTTAATGAATTACTCAAAGATGTCGTAACAGCGGAATAATTAGGATTGCTTTCGCTATCGCCAGAAATCTCTTTGCCAAACGGTAAAGTCGTCTTAGGCAGAAGAGCAGTCCAAGATGTGTTGGTAGATCCATAAGTTTGAGCATCCATAACTCGTGAATCAAATCGTCCCGTGGATTTAGCAGTTTGATTTGCAAAAATGGCAGCAACTTGAGTTTCAGTTAAAGCTGAATTCCAGATTGCGACTTCGTCAATATAACCTCGGTATGTCTGACTGGCCGTGACTCCTCGTCCGATAGTCAACGTTCCGTTAACCGTTGTAATATTGCTGGATGTGCCCGCTGGATTTGAATGCACTCCATTACGGTACATAACGCGATTCTTCGCAACTCCATCATAGGTCACCATAAAATGCACCCAGCGACCATTGTCACCCGGCTTGTAGTCAATATAGCTGGTAAGCGCACTGGCTCCGATAAACGTAAACTGAGAATACTGCGACGGATAACCAACCCAGAAACCCTCATTGTTCACATTGTTTCCATAGCCGATCGGGTACTGCCCGCTGCCATCATCATTCATGTAAATCCACATGGAGATGGAGAATGAATTATTGAAATATGGAATGTTAGAAACGGTGAGGTAATTCGTCGAAGTGATTTCGACACCTTGACCAATTTTTCCTGATACGAATGAAGCAGAACCCGAAGTTGCAGTGGCAGTTCTGCTGCCAATCGAGTCTGTAAGGTTTCCGTCAAATTTATAATAAGCGACCAAGCTACTCCATTGAGGAGTCCAAGAGCTGTCCAGTGAATTGGTATTCGTGCTGGAGCTTAATCTTAGAGCATTTCTGGATGAATCCCACTGTACGCCGGTGAGATTAGCGACAGGGAAATCTGCTTGTACGCTGTCCGTTTGCGGCGATTTATTTAAAACGGCAAAGTCATTCGTCAAAGATGTTCCCGTTGAATTGCTGAAACTGTAGTTTGCAGCAGTGCCAGATGTGAACGGAATGTTCAAAGTGAAATTCTGATAAACGGCACCAGACAATTCATTCGTAGAAACGATAGAACCGTAAGAGTTCGAAGCTTTCACGCGGAAGTAATAAGTAGTGCCCGCAGTTAAGCCTGTTACCGGAGCTGGGTTGGCAACTCCTAAAATACTAGAAGCATATGTTTGAGAAGCCGTGTGCGTCACGGTATCGTAAAGAAGATCATACGAAGTCGCACCATTTGAAGTTGCATAAGCAACTGATGTTCCGCCCACAGATGGAGTCAAAGAGCTTACCGTAAATGCATCTAATGGAATTGCTGAAGCCGCTGCCGTGGCATCCGTTGAACCAGATACGTTCGTTGCAGTGACCATCACATAGTAAGTTGTTCCACCATTAAGACCTGTAATGTCGTATGGAGATGTTGCAGATGAAGATGCCGTTGTCGTGTAATTACCTGCAGAGGTTCCGTATTTCACAGTGTAGCTAGTTGCATCCGAGGAAGCACCGAACTGCACTCTTAGTTTACCAGCCTCGACAACGCTTAAGCTAGAGATCGCGAAAGTTCCTGGAATCGCTGGTGCGATATCAAAGGAGCTTGAAGTATTAGAAGTCAAACCTGTAGCACTCGCAACAAGAGTAAACCCTGTTCCGGCTTTACTGACTGAAAGACCCGGGAATGAAGCCGAGCCGCCAGTCGCTGCAACAGTTTTAGTCCCGTTCAACGTTGCCGTTGTAGGGTTGTTACCAAAGGCAACAGTGATATTACCAGTAAACGACGTTGCTGTATTTGCGTTAGCATCCAAGGCACGCACAACCAATGTTGTTAGTGTTGATCCTGCCAATGTATCTGAAGGGCCTGTGATAAAAAGCAACTGAGTCGCCGCACCCGCAGAAACTGAAATCGAAGATGATGTTACTGTTGGTGTGCCACCGGATTGAGCCACTGTTAAAGTTTGGCTGCCCGCAGTTTTAAATGTGAACGAGAACTGTTTTGTTCCAGCATCGCCAGAAACGAATGTGTAGTTTGCAGGCAGAGTCGGGGAGTTTACATCTGAGGAACTGAATTGAATAGTTCCAGTGTAATCTGTTTTAACGTTATTGAAAGAGTCGCGCGCCGTCACAGTTGTCGTGAAGCTAGTGCCAGCCGTTGCACTTGCAGGAACTCCTGAAAGCAATAAGTTATTGATTGCACCCGGAGTAGCTGTCGCCGCAAAACTAACCGAAGTCGTTGTGCCATCGATAGTTGCAGTTCCGCTGTATGATCCCGTTACTGTTCCAATCGTCAAAGCAACACTTGCAAGACCACTGGAGTTTGTATTTGTTGAAGCAAGATTCAGTGAGGAGTTACCAGAAGATGCCCAATTGACAGCTTTACCATTAATCGGATTGGCAGCAGCATCAGTCACAAGAACAGTCCATGCTGAACTCAAGCCATTTCCGACAACAGCAGATTGATTGTTACCTGCGGAAATCGCAATGACTGTTGCGGCACCAGGATTTACCGTCACTGTTGGTAAAGTGCTAGTGACAACTTGACCTGCAATCGCAGCACGAATCGAAGTCGCTGTACCGGATTTTACTCCAGTGAAGGAAACGGAATAGGTACCATCGTTATGATCGGTCACAGTACCAAATGTTCCAGTGCTCACTCCACCAGTATGGCTGAATGCAACTGTCATTCCACCTGAAGTCAGGGGATTTCCAGAAGTGTCATAAGTATGGAAGGTCGCAGTAACAGCAGATCCTGATGTCACTGTTGCCGCGGAAACACTTACATAGGAATTCGCTAGGGAATAGTTACCAGGAAGGATTGTGACCTGAACTGTGGATTTCGTAACAGGAACACCATCAATTGTGGCGCTCAGTGTTCCGGCCGTACCTGCGTTAACGCCAGTCATTGTGGCCGTATAGGTACCATCATTATTATTAGTAACTGTGCTAAATGTAGCAGTACTAGTCCCACCAGAGAATGAGAAAGCAATTACCGGATTGATGTTAGGAATATGGAAAACATTTCCAGAGGAATCACGAGTCGTCAAAGTGACAGTCGTTCCAGTTCCCGATGTCACAGCCGTAGAAGCAGCAGAGATTGTACTTTCACCAACGGATACAGAGACTCCGGCCAGAAACCCGTCCTCAATTTTTGAGCCGGGTTTACAAGCTGCAACTGCCATCATGGTGATTGCGAGGAGTATCTTTTTCATCATTTGTCTCCGCCGAAGATGTCAAATCCGTAGATGAACGATCCATAGATGTTTTGTTCATCAAGCTGAATGAAAGAAGTGTCTTGTTTGCGATAACGAAGCCCTACTTGCAGAGCTAGTGAGCGTGAGCCCTTGTTGCGCTTCACATAGAAAGCGCCGCCATAAGCATAGCCACTTTCAATATCATAGGAGTCTGTTGAAGAGCTGCCTAAGTAGCTACCATCAATCAACACCCCCAGAGATGTAGAGCCTTTTCTGAAGAGTGCCAGATCTAATCCAACTCGTGCCTCAGGAACACCAACCGTGTCGGCGAAGACTTCGGTTGAAGACAGACCATGCACGAACAGTTGTTGGCCATAGATAGCGTCAAAGTAAAGATTTGTATTTTTAGACAGAGCAACTTGTCCACCCAAAGAAACTTTTGAAAGAGTTTGGGTTTCGTTAGCGATGCGTTTTGTCGCGCTTGTCGAAGACATGAATTCAAGATGGCGGAATGCAAATTCTAAATGAGTTTTAAATTCTTCAGTCCAATCTTGTTCAGCCGCGATTGAAACGACAACGTCGTGATTGGTGTAAAGACTTGCTTTGCCTGTAGTGGTTTTGTCGACCGCTTCCAGAGTAGTGAATTGGTAAAGAGCAGAAACCTTAACACGTTGGTTTACTTCCTCTTCCTCAACTACAACCTGTTGCGGCTTAGTCGGGGGAGGAGGAGTAGCGATAGATTTCTCAGTCGTTGGCGTAGGAGCTGGAGCTGCAACTTCTGCTTTCGGTGCTGGAGCAACTGGTTTTGCAGGAGGCTCTGTGACCACTTTTGCTGGTTCAGCAGGTATAGCTTTCTCAGCTACGCTTTCTTCTGATGAAGGCATACGTAGTTCTGCATCCGCAGGAATGAAAATTTCTTGGCCCACGTAAATGTGCTGAGCCTTAACTACGTCAGGGTTTAGGTCTAAGATCTTTTCAAGATTTTCGTTTTCACCGTAAGTGTGCCCGCCACGGATACGATCGGCGATATGGGATAAGGTGTCCCCACGCTGTACCACGTACTTGCGCACGGAGATCGCGGGAGCAGCGCTCGCTGCGCTCGTCATCGCGAAAATCAGTGTGAAGGTAAAACGTGCGATAGCTTTCATTCCGGTACGTCCCATTTCAAAGCGTTGTAAAAGTTCTGTTAATGAACTCCTCGGCGACCCATGGGAAACCATGAAGTAAATTGGAGTTATTAATGCTCTCCATTGCTACTTTTTCATGAAAATAGACTAAAGTGCGGTGGAGTCAGAAATAGCGACTCAGAATAAGAAAAAAGCCAGCAATATGCTGGCTTAGAGATACATAGATGGATGTTTTAATTTAGATCTGCAGTCGAGTTTTAAGAGACGCGACGACGAGAATTAAGCTCAACAAGTTCTGTTGGAGTGTCGTTGGAAATGAATTCTTCCTTGATACCCAGACGAGACCTTTTCTCTGCAAGGAGATGTTTCCAAGCTGCGTAAGCTTCACGATTTTGCGGATCGATGGAAAGTTTCTCAAGCAGTTTCAATTCAGTTTCTGTGTTCGCCTTCAAAGCACGATAGAAATAATCGTAAGTCATTGAAAGATCGCGGAAGTCGTCTTCTTGAGGAATCACGTAGTCTTCGATATGCCACTGACCGAGCATCAATTGATGCATGTGGTTTTCCATCTTAATAAGAGGAGCCAGTAAGTTTTTGGTCATTCGAATACTTAGGAACAGAGTAACACCAGCGATGGCAACTAGACTTGCCCCTAGGAAAACACGCAGCCACATCATTTCGCGCTCAAGATGCTCCACCAAACGTGGTTGTGTATCATAAGCCAATGTTTTGAAAAGCTCGTAGTTTTGAGAAATAAAATAGTAGGCTGGAATAAAGAATAAAAGAGCACCGCCAGCAAAGGCTGTGATCATGTACCAAGAGTACTTGTACTGAAACGCTTTATTTAGGATGAACCTTTTTCGACCATTTCCGTGGGGAACGCGTTGAGGTTCAATAACTCTTCTTCCGTATAGCATAGTCACCTTATCGGTGGGTTGAGTTTTCCTTCGAGTCCAATTATTCTCAAAAAAAGACAAAACGCACTGAGGGGGACATTTATGAGAGTAACATGCGTCACAAAGATTAGGCTGTCCGGTTTTATTAGGACATTGGTCGTGGCGGGAGCACTTCTTCAGTTCGCTGGTCTAGCATCAGCTGAGGCTCAACAGTCAGCGCCTATCGTGGATGACAAATATTCTTTGAAAGCTGATCGCGAAGCCATGGATAAGCTGCGCGAAAATATCCCTGCAGAAAAGCGCGCCGAGAATGACGAAAAAGCCTTCATGGATCAGATGATGACCGACATCACGAAGAATCCCTCGGAAGTTCGCAGTAAATTTTCATCAATCATGAGTAAAAAGCGCGATGCTTTCAGCAAAGATATGACTAAAACCCGCGAGGCCTTCACGAAAAAACAATCCGAGGAGCGCAATCAGTTCACGACAGGGCAGACTAAGAGCCGCGAGACATTTGCTAAGGAAAAAGGTCATACCTCACAAGAGCGCACTGATTTTTATTCTAAGCTCGATGCTGAACGCAAAGAGTTCTATTCAAAACAAAAAGAAAGCCGTGATTCTTTCGAGGACGAGACTAAAACGAAACGTAAAGACTTCGATGATTACGTTCGTGGCAAAACAGATGAGTTCAACCAAAAGCACCGTGAATTCACTCAGCGCTATCATGACAACAAAAAGAACTTAGAACTTCAGAAAAAACAGGCCGCTGAAAAGAAAAGAAACCTAGAAAAAGATCTCGATAAAGAATACGAAGCGATCAAAGCCAAACCAGCAACACCGCTCGGCACAGAATAAAGGTACGTGCTTACCTGCCTAGGTAAGGCCGTACCTAACGGCGGAAGACTTCTTTGTGGATTTCTAGTGTGAGAGCAAAGAGGTTGTTTTCTAGAATGGGGGAGAGGCCCGAGAATTCGAGGCCCACCATCTGACTGCCATCTTCATTTTTAATGTGACGAACCTCTGCGCTCAATTCAATGGGCGCATTTTTTTTAACTGAAAGATGGCCTTCAAGTTTATCACCGGATTTTAAAGGTGTGGTGATACCTTTTTCGATCAATCGGCAGCCTTGGCTAGAAAGGTCGGCCAAGCGAGCATGGATTTTTACCGGAGATCCGTTGATTTCAGTCACATCAAAATAAATCGGATAGCTTTCAGGAATGCGCACGCGATAGTTTTGGCGGCGCTGTAAATGAAAGACTTCGGGTGGCAATTGGAATTGGCAGCGGTTTTGATAAACAGTGGCTTTCGCTTCGAAGTAATACTTCTCTCCACCTAAAAAGAAATAGCCAAGGAATTCTTCGCCATTGGCGAGGGTTTCCTTGGATTCAAGCAAACACTCCAAATGCTTAGATTTGGAATGCCAGTGAACCGCTTTAAGTTTTACTAGAGTTTCGGATTTACCTTTGCACAGGACTTCGCCCAGAGCCGAAGCAAGATCTATGAAGAGCTTAACCTTCTCGTCCTCGCGACTTACTTTTTTGAAGATTTCCTGATCCAAACGGTAACCTCGTGCTTGTTGTGATGAAGATGCAGAACTTGTGCATTCTCCAACGCCTGAAACTTTTTAAGAGTTTCGAAATCGGTGCCACCTTGAAATTTTATAGTGCAAACGAAGTTTTGGCAAAGTCCTGAACTCTGCCATTCTAAAACTAGCTCTAAGAGCTTCGCTGGATAGCAGATGATGTCTGAAAAGAACCAATCAATGGCCCCAATTGTTGAGGGCTTCACATTAAAGGCATTGGTCTTCATAAACTGAATACGTGGCAAACGTGCGATCTTTTCATCCAAAGGGGCGCGGTCGATACTGATAACATCGCAACCCATTTGCTGAAGCACCCATGTCCACCCACCCGGGCAGCTGCCGAAGTCGACCACTTTTTGGCCTTTTTCCGGGCGAACTCCATAGACAGTGAAAAGCTCCCAAAGCTTTAAATAAGCTCTGGAAGGAGGTGTCGTCTTATCCTCATTAAAGGCCACGGCCCCTAATGGAAAAAGCGAGTTGGTTTCGCTGGATGCGATCAAAGTATTTTTATCAATAAGAGTCCATGCCCCAATAGGGTCTTTCGGCAATGGACTTAAGAAATCCATCACACGAGGGCGAGGTTTTGGTAGCTGATCTTGGATCAATTGAGCGCGGCGATGATTGTCGAAAGAATAAAGAGCCCATAAAAGGCCTCGGCTTTTTAAAGCCTTTGCCGCCTGAGTAACAGATTCGAAAGGGATGATTTCAGCGTTGGTCCAAATGTTTTGGGCCCACACAGAGGTCTGGATGGGCCCATCAGTTAGAACCAGGTTGCCATGAACTGCGACGATATTTTTAAGTTCGGCCTGCAGTTCAGGCAGGAATTTTTCTGGTGCAAGATAAGCGATCATGCCGCCTTAGTTGCCACAGCTGGAGTAAGAAGTCCACGACTGTTCCAAACATTCATAGCTTCTGCCCAGAACTTTTCTTTAATTTTCACATCTGCAGGTCCTAGTTTGATTTTAGGGAAATCCTGCTTTTCAAAGTGCTCAACGAATTGATCTACACCACCAGCACGAACGACTTTCATCATTAGGTTGAAGTGAGTTTCTGTGAAGGCTTTGCCATCCACGAACATTTTTCTAAGACCCGATTCTGGGGTGTGAGCTAGGAACTCATAAAGACCGGGTACATCGTATTGACTCATTCTGATACTCCCTTTTTTGGTTACATATCTATTATCGGATTTTGGAAACCGAGCTTGAGTGTTTAGTTATTACCTTGGTCCAGAGAAGGTCTAGTTCAGGTCCAGTCTCGTCGAGGGCGCCTTAAGTCCTAAGACCTAGTTCCGATCTAGGAGGCATGACAAACACAAACACTACTAAAATCTTGTTGGCAGCTTTGATCACTCTAACTATTAGCAATACAGCGTTTGCCATGGCAAAAAAGCCTGTTGATTCTGGTTCGGACGACACTCCGACTACAACAACGCCGACGCCTGCACCGACGCCCTCGACTCCGACAAATCCGGAGCCACCGGCAACAACCGGGTCTATCGTCCCTGAAGATTTCGATGTTTTCACGGAAGTCGCAGGTCCAGTTGGTAAACTAGTAGATAGCATCTACCAGACTTACCGCGAGTTGATCCCAGCGCGTGATCAATCACTTTCTTATAAAACTGATAATACAGATATGAACTTGGATACTCGTTATCGCTTTGCAGATCGCATCGCTTACGCGGTTGAGCTGAAAATGAGTCCATCTAAAGCAGGCTTAGGCTATGTAGGTTCAGCTTATGGTATGAGCAGCACGGAAAGCACATATCTAGAGACAAGTTTGATTTCTCATCCATTGTGTTCTGTGTCTTCAACGTCTTTGACTAAGACTTTGAACAGCGGAAAAGTTCCATCAGCAGCTGTAATCACTAAGATGAATACTTTTGCTAATAAGATGAATGAGTACCGTCGCGGTGCTTTGAATGGTGATCGCACGTCTTTCGTAAAAGCTACAAAGCTTTGGACGAAGTTGATGATGTGTATGTCTTATACAGAGTCTTTGACGTCAGCAGACACTTCGACTTCTAGTAAAGTAGCGACGAAGTACGCGCCATCAGGTTACCGTCGTCCAGCAGGGGTTTTGTTCTATGAAGACCCATACCAAGACGCAGCTTCAAAATTGAATATCGGTTTGTTCCAATTCACTCCGACAGCAAGTGGTAACGTGCAGGCGTGTATCCGCGAGTGGAATAAGCTTTACCCGAAAAACACAATCAGCACGTCAGCTTCTCAAGCTGAAATGATCCGAGTGTTGGGAAGTGCTATGCAAAGCTTCAACTCTTTCTGCGGTATCGCGAAAGTGACGGGGATGTTTGCGGTGCAAGTTAATACATCTAAATCCGGCAATACTCATCCATCGAATTTGCAAGCGAATGGCAGCCTGAAACTTCCGACAGATCGTTGCGTGAGCCCGCACTTTGCGGCAGGGAAATCATACAATCACTTCGGTCCATTGCAGAACTCGACAGGTTCGAACTTGAACGAAGTTATGAGCTGCACTCTGAACGGCGAATACTAATCCCGGAGTGCTCTAGCTTAAAAAGAAAAAGCCCGATTGCTCGGGCTTTTTTTATTTCATATTTAGAAGGCCGATGTTCTGAGACATCTTAGCCAAGATCTCGTTGAGCATTTTCTGTTCTTGCTCATTGAATTGACCAAAGAAATTTGTAAGTCCTGTGTACCAGCCTGGTGCGATCTCTCTTAAAACGCCCTCGCCCTTTTCAGTCAGTTTGATAACGAAAGAGCGTCCGTCTTTTTCATGAGTCGTGCGAGCCACGAGTTGGGCTTTTTCTAGACTGTTGATAAGGCCTGAGATTGTTGCTTGAGTCACTCCGACTTTTTGCGCGATTTCAGAAGGCATCAAGCCGCCTTCAGCTTTTCTTAAAATCATCAATAGAGTGTAACGCCCTGGAGACAAGTTCCACTTCGCAAAGAAGTTATCGAATTTAGATTCCAAGTCGGTCGCAACTTTTCTGAACAGGAGGTGCGTATAAAGTGAGGCTGTATCAGCAGTCGGGCAGAGCTCCGCCGCGTTTTGCTGAAGTTCTTCCTGAGAAGGAATTGTTTGAATAAATAGCTTAGCCACTTTGGCCTCCGATCGAGCAAAGTTCATATTCAATGAGACACCATTTTGGGGGTCTATTGACAATTGTTAGTCGCCTAATTATATTAATTAGGTACCTAACAAAAATCAAGATAAATGGTGAAACATGAAAAAGAATAAGGTCGCAGCAGCTCTAGTAGTTCTTCTCTGTGCTCCGATGGCGGTGCATGCTGAAACTCTTTCACTCGAGGATTCATTGAATCTAGCGACTGGTGGCTCTCCGCAAGTGAAGCGCGCTGAAGCCGCAAAAGACGAAGCTAGCTGGAAAAAAGTTGAAGCATACTCTCAATTCCTTCCGCGTATCACTTTGGGAGGCACTCACTTACTCGATGAGAAGTTCATGATCCAACGAGTTTCGTTAGGTGGGCCTCCAACTTCTATTGAAATGATTCAGCCTTACACGATTTGGTCTGCTCGTGCAGAGTGGTTGGTGTTTGACGGACTTGCAAACTTTGATCGCTACAGTTCAATGACTTACGGAGCAAGTGCCGCAGAGAAAGAAGCTGACTGGGCCAAGTTTCAAGTGACTCAAGAAACAAAAATGAAATTCTTTAAAGCCTTAGCGGCGATTGAACTTGAGAAAGTTGCTAATCAAAACGTGAAAACCCTCGAAGACCATTTGGATCGTGCAAAAGCTTTCCGTAAGAGTGGTGCAGGAACTAACTTTGACGTTTTGCGCGTGGAAGTTCAGTTGAATGAAGCACAATCAGAAAAATTAAATTCAGAAGATAACACGATCTTGTCTCGTCAGAACCTGTTGGTAGGACTGGGAGTTGATGATGCTGGGCAATCTCTCGCGGGAGTTTTGCCAGTTCCGGAAGCACAGAAGGTCGCAAGTCTGCAAAAGCCATCTAAGATTGAACGACTTGATTATCAAGCCATTGCGGATCGCGAGATCTCTGCTCACAAAGCGTGGCTTGCAGCTTACAAACACTGGGTTCCTAAATTCACAGTGTTTGGTCAAGCAGACTACTACAACAACATCAGTAAAGGTCTTCAGGATCAGGATTTCAATAATGCCTACACAGTGGGTGTGAACATGACCTGGAATGTGTTTGATGGATTTGCTTCTTCAGCGCAAGCGGCTCAAGCCGATGCTCGCCAAGTGCAAGCTCGCGAGCTGACTCGTCAGGCGAAACTTAAAGACAGTTATGATTTTGATTTCTGGAAACGTCGCTACTTGTACTCCGCAGCTTTGTACAAAGCTAAAACAGTAGACGTGCAAAAAGCCCAGGAAAGCGTTCGTCTGGCAACTCAGTCCTTCAAAGCAGGAACTCGTACGAGCTCTGAAGTTTTGGATGCAGAGCTTGATTTGTTCAGAGCGCGCGCAGGTCTCGTAAATGCTCAGGTGAGTGCCGCCGAAGCAATGGTGAATTTAGAATTGTCCCTTGGGAAGGAACTTTAATTTATGACGAACATTAAGAATAAAAAGAAACAATTGATGATCGGTGCGGGCGCGGTGGTTGTCGTAGGTGCCGCGATCTTCGGGTATTACGAATGGTCTCATGTATCGACGGACAATGCGCAGATTCAGGCGCACACTTTGATGCTTTCGTCTAAAGTTCCGGGAATCGTGATTGAAGTTCTGGTGAACGATAATGAACAAGTCAAAGAAGGCCAAGTATTGGCTCGCATTGATTCCCAAGACTATAAAAATAATGTGAAGCAAGCGGAAGCAGACCTAGAAGGTGTGAAAGCAAAACTTCACGACGCTGAAACAAACTACAAACGTATGGCCGATTTGCTTCGCCAAAACGTAGTGTCTCGCGCTCAATATGATAATGCCGAAGCGACTTTCCGTGAGTTGAGCAAACGTGTTCAAGCGATCCAAGCTCAGGTTTCAACAGCTCAGCTCAACGCGAGCTACACAGAAATCAAAGCACCTAAAGACGGTCGCATTGCTCGTAAATCAGTCGAGCCAGGTATGGTGATTCCTCCGGGACAACCTCTGTTTGGTTTCGTCGAGGGCAGCACTCGCTGGGTGATCGCAAACTTTAAAGAAACTGAAATCACGCACATCGAAATGGGTAAACCGGTAAACATCGAAGTGGATGCTTTGCCAGGAAAATCCTTCCGCGGTGAAGTGGAAAGCTTAAGCCCAAGTACGGGTGCGGTTTTCTCTTTGCTTCCACCGGACAATGCGACGGGTAACTTTACTAAAGTGGTTCAGCGTGTCCCAGTTAAGATCAAGCTTTTGGATTTGAGTGAAAAAGATATCGAGAAGCTTCAAGCAGGATTGTCTGCAAACGTATCTGTAAAGGTGCACTAATACCGAATGGAACTTAAGAGTTCCGAGAGGTTTCTATGAATACCAAATCTAGGTTGGTCATCCTTGTTGCGGTGATGGCCTCCCTGCTTGAGATTATCGATAGCTCCATCGTGAATGTGGCCTTGCCGACAATGATGGGGAACTTGGGCGCAACACTTGAAGACATCAGTATGGTTATCACGGGCTATGCGATCGCAAATGCGATCATATTGCCGGTGTCAGCCTGGCTGGGAAATCGAGTGGGACGCCGTAAGTATTTTCTGACTTGTATTGGACTGTTCACGGCGACATCTGTTGCCTGCGGTTTTGCTCCTAATCTATATACATTGATTTTCTTCCGTATCTTGCAAGGTCTTGCGGGTGGGGCGCTTTTGCCAACTTCGCAAACTTTGATTTACGAACAGTTCCCGAAAGAAAAAGCCGGAACTGCGGGGGCGATCTTTGGTATGTCAGTTATGATTGGACCAACTTTGGGTCCAACATTAGGTGGCTGGCTAACAGATACTTTTGGTTGGAGATCTATCTTCAATGTGAATTTACCACTGGGTTTGATTGCGATCGCAATTGGTTTGATGGCGATTGAAAATCCACCGTTTGCGAGTGGTGCTTCTGAGGGTAAAAAACCTTTCGACGTCTGGGGCTTAACGCTTTTGGTGGTCGGTATTGGTTGCCTTCAGTACATGCTAGAGCGTGGTGAATCGAATGATTGGTTTGATTCCAAACTGATTGTGTTCTGTGGAATCATGACGGCCGTGTCTTTGCCACTGTTCGTGTGGTGGGAAACCAAAGTCAAAGCTCCGATCATGAATGTGCGACTTTTCCTTAACGGAATCGTGGCGAATGGTGCAGCCTTGCAGGCAATCTTGGGATTCTTTCTGTATGGATTGGTCTTTATCTTGCCAGTGTTTGTCGGGCAGACTTTTCATTACGATGCGACTCAGACGGGGATGCTGTTTATTCCGGGTTCTATCCTGACGGCATTGATGATGCCGTTCGTGGGTAAAATGTTGGGTAAAGGTATCAATCCAAAATATCTGATCGCCTTTGGATTTTTGGGAGTGATGACTTCGATCTTTATGTTCACCAAACTTTCGCCGTTGTCTTCTAAGGGTGATGTGCTGATGGGGCTTTATGTTCGCGGTCTGGCGATGGCGTTCCTTTTCGTACCGATCAACTCGTCGATCTTGTCGCAATTCAACGGCATCACGATGGGTGAGGTATCAGGTATCTTAAATCTCTTCCGCCAAATCGGGGGAAGTATGGGGATTGCCTTCATCGGAACGATGATGACGAAGGCGGGTAAACAGCATTATGCCGATATGGCTCCGCATGTTTCGCTTTTGGATCATAATACTTGGAACGCATACAACTCTGCCAAGTCCGGTGTTCATATGAGTCAATCCATGGGGATGGCAACACAGGCAGAGCTTGCGATTCGTTCCTTGTATGGCCGAGTCCAAGCCCAAGTATTCATGCTCACTTTCCAAGAGATCATGTTCATTATGATCATGGTGGTGGTGTTGGCTTTCATTCCTCTTTACTTGCTCAAGTTTAAAAACCGAACTGTCAAAGTTGTGGATGCCCACTGATATAAAATGAAGTCACATATCCAACTCACATTGCTGAGGTCATGTCTCGATAATGACCTCTCAGTGTACTGATGGAACAGTTGGAGGCGAAATCCACCCAGATTCGGTCAAGGTGATCCCCAGTGTTTCCGATAAAAGGTAACACTTCTCGGGGGGGAATTGATGAACAACCGCACCTTTCGCGCGTGGTCTTCTGTTTTAATAGTTGGTGTACTGCTCGTCGGTTATCAGAACTGTGCTGAAAACGTAAACTTTGGCCTGTCCCAAGACGAACTTGCTAGCCAGCAAGCAGGTATGGGTGCCAACTCCATCTTATTAAATGGTGGTTCGCCATACACTACAGACAGTGCTGTGACGGTAAACATCGTGTCTCAAAATGCGACCGACGTTTATATCTCTAATGATTCATCCTGTGAAAAGGGTGGAGCATGGGAGCCCCTGGTTAGTACTAAAAAATGGAAATTACAAAGTCCGAACGCTTTGAATAACGTCTATGCGAAGTTTAAGAAAACAACGCAGCTGACGGTTTTCTATTCTGAGTGTTTGCCTGCATCTATAACTCACGACGATATCGCTCCTAAAGTAAGTATCGTACAAAAACCAAATGCGATGGTGGCTTCTCCGAAAGCTACTTTCGGTATGCGCATCGATGATGATTTGAGTGGTTTAGACCATTTCGAGTGTCTATTGGTGGGCGAGGCTTCCTTCACAAACTGTGGAGACATGAAGCAATACAACAGTGCTCCTGAAGGACAAAATCGTTTCCAAGTTCGTGCAGTGGACCGCGCAGGCAATCGTTCTGCAACGGTTGAGTACGCATGGTTGGTGGATACAACAGCTCCAACTGTTGAGATCACGAATAAGCCAGCAGCAGTTTCTCCTTCAAGCCAAGCTGTCTTTAACTTTACGGGTGCTGACACGGGTTCGGGTTTAGCTTCATTTCAATGTGCTATCGATGGCGGTAACTTTGTTGCCTGCTCTTCTCCATCTGTTTATTCAAACTTGATCGAGGGAACTCATGTGTTCTCGGTTCAAGCGATTGATAAGGTTGGAAATGTTTCTGCGCCTCTTAGCTACACTTGGAAAAGCCAAGGTAATGCGACTAATGATTTCTCTATCATCGGTATCACCGGTGGTAATGACACGATCAAAGACAACTACCTAGGTAGTATCTTGCAACCAACGATCCACTGGACAGCTTCTGCGGGAGCAGTGGGTTACCGTGTCCTGGTTGCTGCGAATGCAGATGGTTCCGGTGTTGTTTGTCCTGAGGCTCCAGCTTCTGGAACTTCTTTGGCAATGAGCTCTTGTACTTTGCAAGACGGAAAAACTTATTATGCTCGCGTGGCTGCTTACACAAGCACGGGCGTGATCAAAATTGCTCCGACATATCAATTCCTAGTGGATATCACAGCTCCAGTGATCACGTTGGCAGCGCCAACGATTTCTGAAGATCAAAAAGTAGCGGTGTTCTCTCCGTTTGGAATCGTAGACAACATCTCCGGTATCGATACAGCAAGCTGTGTTCGTACTTTCGGTGGTACATCTCAGTCAGTGGCGAACTGTCAGTCTTTAACTAAGATCACATTCAGTGATCTAGTGACGGGTGATCACGTTCTAACTGTGACAGCGAAAGATAAAGCGGGTAACTCGGCTTCTAAAGTTGTGAACTTCACATCTAAGAAAATCGTGTGTGATCCGTTCTCTGCAAGTGGCATTTCTTGCCGCCAAGGTTGGAAAGGTAATATCTTCTATTACCCAGGTACTTCCGAAGGTTGGAAAACACTTTCTCCATACTTCTCTGAAGGTACTGATGCAGGCGTGATCCTTTATATGTCCAATATCTTTGTTCCAACACGCTCTTTCGGTAACGGCTTCCCGACAACTGACGGTGAGTTGGTTAAAAAGAAAGCGGCTGATGGTGGTGCGAACCTTGTCGAGTGGTTTGGTATCAGATTGGATACGATCTTGAAACTGAACACGACGGATTCAGCGGGTTACTATCAATTCGCGTTGATTTCGGATGACGGTTCTAAGTTGTATATCGCGCCAGCAAAAGGTGGTTCATACAGCACGATCATCGACAATGACAGTGCTCACTCAACTAAGATGAAGTGTTCTTCAACGGCGATTTATATGGATTCTAAATCCAGAATGCCTGCGAAGCTTGATTACTTCCAAGGTCCTCGTGTAGAGATCGCCTTGAACTTGATGTACAGAAAAGTTTCTAGCGCATCACCGGATGTATCAGCACCGTGTGAGGCGAACGAAGGTGGTAAATTCTACGGCTCTGTAGATAACACTTCTGGAAATTACGCTGGCTCAAGCTATCAAAAGGCTCTGGATGCTGGTTGGAAACAAATGTCGACAGATAACTTCTTGCTCGACGAAACAGTTGGTAAATAAAAAAAAAGGGAAGCGAAAGCTTCCCTTTTTCATTTCTGTTTTAGAAGAAATAACTATTCGATAGTCAAAACGTTCACGTTCAAAGCACCGTGAGCCGTCAAACCTTTAAGAAGGCAAGCCTTCGCAGTTTCGAAATCAACAGCCACAGTTTCTGGACCGAAACCGATGATCATTGAACCATTGCCTGATTCAGAGCGAACTTTGCAGTTCTCGTCTTTGTATGTGATTGGAGAGATTTTGCTTGCTACAGGGATCTCCATGTTTGGTTTTGTGTACTTGATCACGCAGTAAAAAGAAGTCTGCTTTTTGTCTGTTTTGTCGATCATGTTTTTAGTGCAAAGCTCGTATGGATTTGGAATTTCTCTTTCCACCAAGATAACGTTGCCCAATTTGCGATCTGCTGCTTTTGCAGAGAACGCCACCAAAGTTGCTAGTAAAGCGATAAACAATTTCATGAAAGCCTCCCATGGCCATAAATTCAGGCCATAGGCTTTCACCTTTTGTTTCAACTTTATAGAGTTAGGGCACCGTGCTATTTGATTTTTTCTTTAATTCCGCTCTGGGCCCAGCTCACGGCTTGGTATCCCACCCAGGCAAACAGGAATAAAGAAGACACGATAACCTCATTAGGGAGGTTGATACGGGCAGTGCCAGCGGCATCTACGAGGGACATCGTCCCAATCCATAAGACGTGAAAGGTGATCAGTACTGCAAATAATATCCCACGTTTCATCTTTCCCTCCTGGTAAGAACAAACAGGGTATGGAAAGTAAGACGGTGGTCGCAAGGTTTTGGGTTAAAACCTGTGATTAAACAGGGTCAGGAACTGTGAGGAGAAGGACCCCATCCTTTAAGACCACCATGGAGTGCTCGAACTGAGCCGTACGATGTTCAGGGCCCGTGCCCAGAGTCCAATTATCACCGCGGATCTCATCAACTCCGAAGGCTCCTGTGGAAAGGAACGGTTCAATAGTGATAACGTTACCTTCTCGCAGTTTGCGATCGTCGTTACGGTCGTAATAGCTTGGAATGAACTTTGGTGACTCGTGCAGGGATTTACCGACACCATGGCTGCCCAAGTTTTCAATGATGGAATAGCCATACTGGTCGGCGATTTCTTCAACACGCTTACCAATGATGTTAAGTTTCACACCCGCTTTAACGCCGCCAATAGCATGCATAAGTGCTTTCTTAGTGGCTTCTAAAAGACGGATGTCTTCAGGGCGGCCTGGGGGAACAACAAAGGATCCACCGTTATCAGCATAAAGGCCGTTTAACTCTGCAGAGACGTCGATATTAATCAAATCACCGGCTTGAATGATCTTGTCGGAGGGCACACCGTGAGCAGCCTCATGATTAACGCTGATGCAATTGTATCCAGGAAAGTTGTAAGTAAGCATTGGGCCCGAACGAGCGCCGTGCTTTTCCAAGAACTGACCACCCAAAAGATCTAATTCTTTGGTAGTCATTCCAGGTTCAGTTTTTTGCATCATGTATTGAAGGCAATTGGCAACGATCTTACCAATCTTTTTTAGTCCTTCTAATTCAGCTTCCGTCTTTACGATCATAGTGAGGCAGTTATACACTTATTTGTATGAAAACTTCCACAAGTTCCGTCAGAATTTTGCGAAAACAAGGGGCCGCGAATCTTTTACCAGCGGTTTCAACTTCTGATAACAAAAGCCGTCGTGGCAAAAGTCTGATTATGGCGGGGAGCCCTGATTACCCAGGGGCGGGAGTTCTAAGTGCTAAGGCTGCTCTGCGCATGGGGAGCGGTTATGTGATTCTGGCTCAAGAAGGGCTTTCGGTTTCTCCGTGGGAAAATCCTGATTTTTTACTTAGGGATTTAAAGAAAACATCTTGGTCAGAAATCGATCATCAAGCTGTGCTTGTTGGGCCGGGATTTGGGGTGAATGCAAGTACGGCGAAAATCATTCGTGAGTTGATCAAAGCCCAAGAAACGCATGTGATTTTAGATGCTGATGCTCTCACTATTGTCGCCCAAGAAAAGATTTTTCCACTACCTCCAACTTGGATCGTCACTCCTCATGCAGGGGAGTTGTCACGACTGACGGGTCTTGATGCAAAAACGATTGATAAGGATCGTGTTGCGGCGGCACGAATGGCTCAACGGAAATTAGGCTGTGTGGTTTTACTCAAAGGGCATCGTACGCTGATTGCCACGGCCACTGATATGGCGACCGTTGCAACGGGGAACTCGGCGTTGGCTAAGTCTGGAACAGGCGATGTTTTAGCCGGAATTATGGTCGCACTACGCTCGCAAAATCTACCTCCGCAAGATGCGGCTCTGCTGGCGGCATACATTCATGGAGCAACGGCCAATGTATGGGTGAACAGCAAACGTGACCCTCTGTCGATGATGGCGTCTGATGTTGTCGAACTGATCCCTAGGGTTCTATACAAATTGCGTGAGCTTAAGACCGTTTAACCACGGCTTCGTGAGAGAAAGCGATTTTGTTTCGGGCATTGATCGACTTTGTTTTTATTTTCAGTCCGTTATTTTGAACTGTGCTATCGATGATCAAAAAATTGTGATGCCAAGTGAAGGCCTCACGACGGGGATTGCGATACAAAAGCTTTAGCGGAAAATTTAAACTGTGAATCGCACTCGAGGTGTATTCATACGTTTTATAACCCAAGTACTTAGGCTCAACTCCGATCACCTCACTAAAATGCACATCGCCAGAACCAAAAACCACAGGGGCTTGGCATTTTCTTAAGCGGGTTAAAACATCCGTAAAGTTTTTGCCGAAGTCTTTGATGAATGATTCTTGCTTAATATAGTTCCCAAAAAATTGACTGCCATTAAAGAGCCAAGCTGGTTTCGAGCTTTCGCAGATTCTTTCAAAAAGCTGATCTTGTTGTTCTTGCCCCCACATCATTCCCGCGCCAGCTTGGTCACGGAAGTAGCGATCATCTAAAAAGAAAAACCTCTGCCCGAATGCACTCAATTGTGAACCAACTCCCATGGATTTTCTGTAGCCATCAGTGTCCTTACTGCCAAAAAAAACATCGAAAGCTCGTTGGGAACTTTTCTTAAATTCAAAGTTCTTGCAGGTATTATTCAAGCCGTAATCATGGTCATCCCAAGTGGCGATCATCGGGATCAGTCGTGGCTGGCGAAAATGTTTTAAGCGAGATCGGGTTTCGCAATAGCGGCGCCAGATATCTTTCTCAGTTGTCGGGCAGCGAAAATCTGCATAGACAGCGTCGCCGACTAAAAAAATAAAATCAGGTTTTTGTGCGAACAGGTGATCCCACATCACGCGAGCATGGGTGACAAAGAAATCGCTCGCACAACTGACCAAGGCAAAACGAATGTTACTGCGTGAACTGAGTTTTAGGCTTTTGAAAACTCTCTCATCCAGTACGGTCCCACGATTTTTATCGATCACTTGAAGGTAATATGTTTGCTCCGGAGACAATCCGGTTACGCTGAGTTTTTCGATCCCCTGATGGTAGCTTTTACGGAACTCACGATCCCAAACCTGGCAATTGACGGGGCGCCCCTGAGAATCGCTGACTCGGTAAGCATAAGCCTTTCCTTTTTCAGTCAACACGCTCAACTGAACAGAGTGAGAATTCGTCATATGTTGGCTAATGGGAATTTGTCCGGTAAATCCGGAAGCCGCCTCTGCAATCCCGGCAAATAGGGGAGAATTGAGCGCAGAGTAGCCTATAATCGAACTGGCCGACAATCGTAAGAAACCTCTTCGGGAGGTTTTCATGGGGAGCCTCGTTTGTTGTGTAGTACAAGCGTCTCCGAGGCACTGGATCAAGGGCAATGGGCGCCGTTAAAAAGCAGGTAGATTTTTCTTACTCATCGTCCTAACAAAAACCCAACTATCTTTTTGAACTTTTAGAGGCTAAAAGCTCCGAAATCACAGGAGATTTCATGCGTAAGCTTATTTTGGCCTCGGCCCTTCTTGGACTGTCGATCAGTGCTTTTGGACAAAGCACAAAACTGACTTTGCCCACTTCTGAAAACTCTAATGCAGTAGCGGCTCCCACTTCCGTTCTAAAACAAAAAGACGTGATCAATAAAAAATTCGAAGACGACAAAGACATCACAGATGCTCGCTTGAAAGCAGACTCTGGTTCACTGTCTCGTTACTCTTTGAAAGTAAGCCTTAGCTACTCAGGCCCTCCTGTAGGTGACTTGGGCAATCCAAATCAACCAAATCCAGATGGTTCTATCTGTGCTTGTGAGACATCTTTGGGTGGTTCGATCGGTGCTCGTTACCGTTTCGATTCTAAGAGTGCTCTTTCTGTTGGTACAGGTGTGAATGCATTGACGCCGTTCCAAGGTGTAAAACGTTACGACGTTAAAAATCCATTCGTCAGCTACGATCGCAATGCGCGTGTAGGTGATGTTCAAATGCGTAACGGTGTGAGTGCAACTTACGTAACAAACCAAACTTATCGTGATATCGGCGAGTACGCGGGTCTTGGTTACGATGCTTCTTTTCTTTACAACATCGGGACAACTGGTTTGGGTGTAGGTATCGACGGTTCTTTCAATTACTACTTGTTTGACCGTGGACCAGACATGGCGAATAAGAAAGAGCTAACAACAGGTCGTTACTCTTTGGGTTTCTATCCACAAGTGAAGTACAACTTCACGGATAAATGGAACATGTATTCTTCATTGGCTTTGAACTTCAATAACCCACGTGGCACAGAAGACGCTTCTGTATTGTGGAATAGAACTTTGAGCTCTCGTGTGGGGATGGGGTACGCATTTACTCGCGATATCTATTTCGCACCGTACATCAATTACTATCCAAAATCTTTCACAGCGGATTCTACGACTGTGAATTTCTCGACGACATTCTCGATTCTTTAGTTTCGAAAATTACAGGTCCCAAAAATCAAAAAACCAGAACGTCTTAAGATCGTTCTGGTTTTTTTAGTTTATAATCCTCCCAATATTACTAGGCTGGGGGGACGCTCGTTAAGGTGGCCCTGACTCGATACGGTCGTTCAATTCACCGATCTCCGTCGTTAGAAAGTGTTCAAGACGTACTGTATTATGCTTGGTTGCCATTAAAGGCTCCTTTCGCTCCCACTCGAAGTGGGCTGATATCATACCTATCGGCTGGACTTTTGGAGAGTTGAGGGGGATTTTTCAAAAATCTAAAAAAACCCAAACATTCTCATTATGGGATGCGAGAGTTTAGATGTTTCAGCAGATTCTGCGTGATCATATAAGACAGTCCCCATAGAGGAATATCTTTGCCCAAAGAAATTGCAGGCAGACGCAGCTGGAGCTGTTCGCGCATGAACTCGTAGGTTGTGGTGTAATCGGGACTTTCGAGATGTTTTAGAGGCACCCAGAAGAAATCTGCCACCTCATTGTGATCCAATCGGACTTCGAATTCCCTCTCAGTATAGAACACAAAAGGACGAATAAAAAACTCGAGTAGAGTACCAGCTTTACGAGCTTGAATATCATCCAAGCGGCCGATCATCTCATCGGGAGTCAAAATGATTCCCACTTCTTCCTGTGTCTCACGCAGAGCCGTGGCCAATGCGGAAGTATCCCAGTCTTCTTTTTTTCCCCCAGGAAAAGCGATTTGTCCTGACCAACGATCTTCGGGATGAATGGCTCTTTGAATAAAGCCGATTTGCAAGTCATCCAAAGGCCCGCGCAAAATCAAGGAGACACAGGCGTAGTTATTCAACGTCAGTGATAAATCCAGAGGACTTAAATCAGTAAAAAGTTTGGAGAGTTCTTTATTCAAACGGAATCCTTGTGCTCCTATTAGGATAACACAAGGATTCAGAAATGCGCTAGGCGCTGGACGTCTAATTGCTATTTGCAAGAGCGACGAGAGACAGTTTCGCTTTGAGAGTTCGTGGAGATCACACGGCAATCAGAGTATTTGTAATTGCAGGATCTAAGAGCTTCGCGTTCCGCTTCGTAACGGCTGGCGCCACGAGATTCAACAGTCATTTCATATCCACGATAGTCGCGGCCTTTTACAGTTGTAGAATAGTATTCAGCAGAGCATGTTTCAGTACAGCTGCCATGTTTTTTCAGACAGGAGTTACAATCAGAATGGCCACCCCAATGCTCTTCCCAGCCTTTGTCAGTTGCGGAACAAGTGACATTTCGTCCATAGCTTGGACCGCCGCGACCTGGCTTAAACATATCGCCAAATCCTGCGAATGCAGATGTAGCCATCAAAGTTACCAAGATAAAGCCAAATAGTGATTTCATAATTCCCTCCCTGTGGTTTTTTATTTGCCGAACATGTCGGCCCCCGGAAGGAAGCTATTACAAATGCTGTGCCAGAAAAGTCAGAGTCAAAAAGACACTAAACGAGATAATAGAGGATGCAGAAATATTGCGCGATGCTTCCGGCCATGACAAACAAATGCCAGATGCCATGGAAGTGCTTCACTTTCTCATCGAATAAAAAGAAGGCGATACCACCAGTATAAAGAAGTCCGCCGGTTGTTAACAAAAACAATCCACGCGGATCTAAATTTTCCGTCAACGGTTTCATCGCAACAACAATCAACCAACCCATGACGACGTAAATGATCATCGATGGCACACGCGTGCGATGAGAAATCGTTAGCTCCAGAATAATTCCGATCAAAGCCAGCGACCAATTAATACCAAACAACCACCAACCCCAAGGACCATGCAGAGTGATCAATGTGAACGGCGTGTATGTTCCCGCGATCAAAAGGTAGATCGCCATGTGATCTAATTTTTGGAGGATCTTTTTCGCGCGACCTTGGAAGCTATGATAAAGAGTGGAGATCGTATAAAGCAGAACAAGCATCCCACCATAAACACTGGTGCTGACGATCTTAATCAAGTCGCCTTGAACACTTGCTAACGTCACAAGGACAGAAGTTCCTGCGACAGCCATAACGGCGCCTATCAAATGGCTAATACTATTGAATCGTTCGCCGCGATAGATAGGAACCTCCTGCTTTGTTCATCTTATCACAGGGGCCTCTGTTTTCCACTTGTGAAAACCAAACAAGAAAAGAATAATTACTCAAATACTAGAGTGAGAGCTTTATGCAGAAGACATCATCAGCGAGTGTACGTTTTATCTTTGCCACGATCTTTTTAGACGCGTTAGGAATTGGAGTTTTAATTCCAGTGTTTCCAGATGTGATACGTCGCTTTGGCCATGATCCTTCCTTTGTGAATCACTACTTCGGCTATTTCATCTCTGTTTACGCACTGATGCAGTTTGTGGCGTCGCCTGTTTTGGGATCTTTGTCAGATCGTTTTGGACGTCGTCCTGTGCTCTTGGTTTCCTTATTGGGCGCAGGTCTTGATTATATTTTGATGGCCTTTGCACCGACGTTGGGAGTTTTATTCGCGGGAAGAATCTTAGCTGGTTTGACCGGGGCGAGTATGACTGTCGCCAGTTCTTATATGGCTGACATTTCCGATGATTCGAATCGCTCAGCAAATTTCGGAATGATTGGAGCTGCATTCGGATTAGGTATTATCGTTGGTCCAGGCTTGGGTGGTGTTCTTGGTCATTATGGTTATCAAGCACCGTTCATCGCAGCCGCCGTTTTCAATCTTTTAAACTTCGCTTTCGGTTACTTTATTTTACCAGAGTCTTTGGACGAAGCTCATCGCCGTGAAATTAAGTTGAGTCGACTCAATCCTTTAAGTTCTTTGATGCGTGTGTTGTTTAAGCCAGGCATGAGAATCCTTATTTGGATTTACTTCCTGCTGTACTTGGCCGGGCAGTCTCATCCAAGTATTTGGACGTTGTACACGCAGTATAAATTCAACTGGTCGACATTTGAAGTGGGCTTGTCGCTGTCCTTCGTTGGGATCTCAGCCGCTTTTGTACAAGGCTATTTGACTCGCATCGTGGTCCCTAAATGGGGAGAAGTGAAAGCCTTGAACATCGGGATTTTCTTTTCCGTTGTTGCCTATATGGGATATGCATTTTCGAACTATGGTTGGTTGATGTATGTGATCATGGCGGTGACGTGTCTGGCGGGAGTTGTGGGGCCTGCTGCGATGTCTTTGGTTTCCAGAGATACTCCGCCGCAAGAGCAAGGGGAGTTGCAGGGGACTTTGATCTCTATTGCGAGTTTGACCTCGATCATCGGACCACTCATTTACACAGATGTCTTTGCCCGTGCGACAGCAGAACATGCGGACTTCAAGTTCGCGGGGGCTCCGTATTTCTTGGCAGGTGTGGTGTGTTTGATTTCGTGGATTCTATTTATGGTCTATGCAAAGACCCACAAGGTCTCAGCGCAAACAGCACCGGGCTCGATCCCATCGAACCCGATGGTGCATTAAAGGATTTCTTGCAAGTACTTAGGAAGGTCACGGTCAGCTCCTGGGTGAGCTGACAAAACAGAAGCGTGATCTCCGGGGAAGCGCGGGTAGTATTTTTCTAAAAGTCGTTTTACATCGCGAGCCGTGATTTTGGATCTTTCATGGATTGCCGAAAGCTCAACCACAAAGGCCGGATACTGAGAAGCCGTAGAAATCGCATTCCAGAAGTTCATTTCATAGAGTGAGCCCGTCATCGGAGTGCTCTTAGCAAAGAGGTTCGCGATTTTTTCTGGCAACTTGTTCAGCGGAGCCTCGCTGTGATCGAGTGCCTGCGTTCCATGTTGAGCAAAGTACAATTCCATTTTGAAATTCTGTGGCCACGATACCGCAAACAAACCTTGAAAGAAATCAGAGCAAGAGCGCATATCAGTGAGGGCTGCGGGTAAAAACACCTCGACCATATTATCAAGATTGGTTCCTTTACGATCACAACCGACCGAAGTGCCACCCTGCCAAGGAGAATCAATACTAATCACTCGGATCTCAGGCAGGTTTTCACCAAGATTTGCTTTTGCCAGATAGTTCAAGGCTTCGCGAGCAATCAGACCACCCATGCTATGGGCAATCAATGTGATGCGAGGCTGGTCTAGCTTCATAATACTCTTGGCAAGATCTTGCGCGGATCTTTTCAGAGAGCGATGCAAATCATCATAGGCAAAATAGTACATCTGATAATCAACAAGCTTGGGAGTATTCGCCAAGAGTTGGCTGAAGTTTTTAATAGAACCCTTGCGACCATGGATGAAGATCAGCGGATCGCCGTCAGAATCGGCGAACTGAGCCGTATGCGCGAGAGGAACTAAGCGGCCCTCGTAACGAGGTCCTAATAGTTTGCGCTCATCCTTAGGAGTGAAGGTTGTAAATTCTTGAGCTTGCGCCGGAGATGTTTGGAACAAGCTCAAAGTGGAAACTAATACTGATAGTGGCACCGATAGATTCGTTCTCATCGGTGATACTGTAAAAGTTTTGACCGCAGTTTAGCGAGTTAAAGTTTCCTAATGAAACGCTGTTAATCAATGTCGTAAAGTGCGTCGCGAATTTTCTTCGCGATTTTTTCGAAGTCCTCAGCATTTGCACGGACCTTTAGTCGAACACCTTTTTCATCATAGGACTCACCTAAAACCTTTAGACGAGCTCTAATATCGCCAATAACTCCTTGAACTTTATAAGGAATAAAGATCTCGTCTTCGCGCATGGTGTTTTCAAAAAACTTCACCAAGCGATTGCGAAGATCTTCAGTGTCTTCAGGATTGCGAGTAGACAAAAAGATAGCGTCAGGAAATTCGGCCGCCAAATCTGTTACTTGTTCTTCTGTTAAGCAGTCGCGCTTATTAAGAATTAGTAAGCTTGGAATTTCGCCAGCTCCTACTTCTGCTAATGTCGTGCGTGTGACTTCCAACTGCGAACGGAATGAAGGGTCTGCAGCATCCACAACAAAAAGTAGTAGAGAAGCATTCAAAGCTTCATCCAAAGTCGATTTAAAAGACGCCACCAGATCATGCGGAAGTTTTTTAATAAATCCGACTGTATCAGAAAGCAAAATTTTAGGACGTGTTTCAGGATGAAGAGCACGAACTGTCGTATCCAATGTCGCAAATAATTTATCAGCGACGTAAACTTCGCTGCCAGTCATTGCGCGCATCAAAGAAGACTTACCCGCATTGGTATAACCAACCAATGCCACACAGGCTTCCTGCTCACGACGCGAACGACGAGTCAGATGCTCTTGACCGATAGATCCCAATTCTTGTTTGAGTTCTTTAATACGGTCGCGGATTTTACGGCGATCCAGTTCAATTGCGGATTCACCGACACCTTTACCGCCACCACCCATGCGATCGTCGTCTCCACTAGAAACGCCACGCATACGAGGAGCTACGTAAGTTAAACGTGCGATTTCAACCTGCAGGCGGGCTGCACGAGTGCGTGCGTGGCGACTGAAGATTTCAATGATAACGCCTGTGCGATCCAAAACCTTAGCACCCGTGGCGCTTTCAAGGTTGCGCAACTGAAGAGGCGAAAGATCACAGTCAAAGATCACCCATTGCGCGCGATCTTGAGGATTTTCCTCCTCAACAAAGTCTTCGGGTTCAGATTCTTCGAAAGTTTCTTCGGGAAGATCAAAGATGTCGTCATCTTCGTCTTTTTCAAATTTCAAAGCAGCTTTGTGTTTTTTCTTAATGAACGTGGGCGCAACTTTGCCAGTACCGCCAGTCCATTTAGAAAGCTCGACAAGCTTGCCATCACCCAATACGTTCGCACTTTTTGTAGAAGTACGGCGTTGGTGCATTTTGCCGATCACTTCAAAGCCCAGTGTTGTCACCAAGCGAGAAAGCTCGACCAAAGAGCTTTGAACTTCTTGTTCAGAAGTTCTGCCGATTTGTAGGCCAACTAAAACGGCCTTAGGAATTGCTTCCGCAGTTTCGTGCAGGCTCATTTTTTATGGCCTCCGCCTTTATTTCCACCAAAGCTTTTGCGTGGACCACCGCCTGGGTGACCGCCTTTGCGTGGACCGCCGGGATGACCTCCGCTTTTGTGTTGGCCACCTTTGTGACCACCACCAGAGTGCGAGCCACCTTGGTGAACTGCCTTAGGAGCATTACCAGGAGTCGCCGATCCACCTTTAGGTTCAAAAGTCGGCGGTTTTTTACGAGGATTCAAACGACGACGTTTTTTAAAGCCACCAGTGGGTTTCAAATTTTCCATCGCTTCGATCATCGCTTTAGCTTTGCCTTTAGAAAGGATTTTGCTGCCAGCGACTTCTTCAGAATGGTAGGGCTGATCTGTGACGACAGGGATGGACTTACCGATAAGACGTTCGATGTCTCTTAGGTAAGCTCTTTCTTCGGCGTCACAGAAAGCAATCGCTACACCTTGGCTGCCGGCGCGAGCCGTACGACCAATTCTGTGCACGTAGCTTTCAGATTCATTCGGAAGTTCGTAGTTGATCACGTGACTGATTTCATCGATGTCGATACCACGGGCTGCGATATCCGTCGCAACCAGGACGCGGATTTTACCTTCACGCAAATTCTCTAAAGCTCTTTGACGAGCGTTTTGAGACTTATTGCCGTGAATAGCTTCAGAAGGTATGCGATTTTTAGTTAAGCCTTCAGCAACGCGATTTGCGCCGTGCTTAGTGCGTGTGAACACGATCACTTTATCGAAAGACTTGTCTTCCAAAAGATGGCGTAAAAGATCTTTCTTTTTGCTCTTATCCACGAACATCACAGATTGCTCGATCATCTCTGCCGTTGAAGAAACCGGAGCCACTTCAACTTTCGCAGGATTTACCAACAAAGAGTCTGCAAGTTTTTGGATCTCTTTTGGCATTGTTGCCGAGAAGAACAAGTTCTGACGTTTTGCTGGAAGGTGATTTAGGATCTTACGGATATCTGGCAAGAAGCCCATATCCAACATACGATCCGCTTCATCCAGAACGAAGATTTCAAGTTGGCCCAATTGCAGATGTTTTTGTTGAATCAAATCCAACAAACGACCAGGGGTCGCAATCAAAACATCAACGCCAGGTCTTAAAGCTGCCACTTGCGGATTTTGTCCAACACCACCAAAGATCACAGCCGTGCGCAGTTTTAAGTGCTTGCCGTAAGTTTGAAAGCTTTCGTGGATTTGGATTGCAAGTTCACGAGTTGGAGCCAAAACCAGGACGCGAGCTTGTTTTGGTTTAGTGCTGTGCCATTGTTTTGCTAAGTGATTCAAAATAGGGAGT
Organism: Bdellovibrio sp. HCB209; assembly: GCF_047306065.1. Lineage (GTDB taxonomy): Bacteria > Bdellovibrionota > Bdellovibrionia > Bdellovibrionales > Bdellovibrionaceae > Bdellovibrio. The sequence goes on along the minus strand of NZ_CP178618.1, from coordinate 3,291,096 downwards.
GCAAAGGCAGCAGTTTTACCTGTACCAGTTTGCGCACAACCCAAAAGATCGCGGCCTTCCAACAAATAGGGAATAGCTTGTTGCTGAATAGGAGTTGGGACTGTGTAACCAGTTTCAGCTACGGCACGCTGGATAGGTTCGACCAGGGGAAGTTCAGAGAAAGTTTGAGAAGAATTCATAGGGACAAATAGGTACAGGGTCCTTGTCCAATCCGCAAGGTATTAGGCTTTATCCTCCCAAAAATACAGGGATTTCTAGAATTGCCAATCCTCAATCAGCAGGGCTGATTGGATTTGGTTCTGGCGAGTCAGCCCGCAGACCGTTTTAAGCTTGTATTGGAAGGAATACTTGGACGCTGAATCGATCTCCGTGACTCTGTGGAAGGGGAAATCGAAGTTAAAGCAGGTAAAGCGCATCACATCGAGCATTTTGTGAGCCATACCCGTAAATGCCATATAGAACAAATTATCGCGTTCCCAGAGCTCAAACCATGTACGACTTGTCAGCTGCTCCAAAGTGAAAGAGCAACGTTCATAGCAAGCAAGGCTGCGGAAGATTTGTAGGTTGTCGCGGTTGTAGATCTGAATGAAGCGTTCGTTTTTCAAGATACCGTGAAGCTCAGGGTTCGGGGCTTGGCCGATACGAAAGAGAAATTGCAAAACGAAGCGTTCGTTATTGTACTCTGTGCTTGTTAATTCCGCACGAAGGGCGCCGACATAGGAATGCAATGTCTGAGCAACACTTTGGCGAAGATCGGGAGTTAAATTATAGAATAGCGGAAGGCTCGAGTCTTTATAAGGCTCAACATCATAGCCGAAAGCTGCCAGAAGCTCAGAAAGCTCCTCCAGATCCTTGCGGTAGGCTTGAATATAAGGGTCAGGTCTTAATAAGAATTCCATGTTTACAAATGTAATTACTAAACAAGCCTGGAATTTGTCCAATTGCAAATTTGAAATAAACTGCTAGGGAACACAAATGAGGTCATTTCTTCGAGCAGATCACCTAAGAACAGTATCCAGAGCCTCTCTGGCCGAGTTCGTGACTTGGAAATAGCGCGCATACTCAGAGCGCAACAACCCTGTAGTTGTTGCATGCTTTACGAAGCTTTCCAGGTGTCCGTAGAAATCCATGACATTTACTAGAGCAATGGGCTTTTGGTGGTAGCCGATCTGGGACCAAGTTAGCACTTCAAAGAGTTCTTCCATTGTGCCGAAACCACCGGGAAGTGCGATGAAGGCATCTGACAAACTGGCCATCGTGGCTTTACGTTCGTGCATTGTATTTACGATGCGAAGATCGGTGACGCCTTCGTGGGCTTGCTCCATGTCGACTAGTTTTTGCGGAATGATACCTGTGACCTGTCCGCCTTTTTCTAAAACAGCATCAGCAATCGTGCCCATCAAGCCAACTTTACCACCACCATAGACCAACTCGATGCCGTGCTCTGCTAGCAGATGACCTAAGTCTTTTGCGACCTTTGCATATTCAGGATGGTTGCCGGCGTTCGCTCCGCAATAGACACAGATTCTTTTGATCTTCATGGTGATTCCTTCGTTGATACCTAATGCTTTCCAACAAAGGGTGCAGTTGTCAATAGAGACAGGACCGCGATTGCTCCTATCATGAAAGGGCACACAACAAGGAGTTATCATGGCACAAACATTAACGGCTTCTCAGAAAGCCGCACAAAAAAGATTAACTAAAGCAGAATTCAAATTATTTTCTCAAAGCCAAGCTTCGGATTTGAAAACGATTCCTAAGGAAAGAATTCGTAAAGCACGTGCTCGCACAGTCGAGTTGGTAAAACGCCATCGTAAAACGGCACGTGCAAAAGCAGATGATAAAGCAGGCTCTAGAGAAGTGAATTTCCGTCTGCGCAGCATGGAAAAAGTTTTAGAGCGCTTTGATCGTATCTTGAACAAAGAACGTCTGGCTAAGCGCAAAGAGAAGGCGGCACGCGGCAAAAAAAGCATGACAGAGCAGCCTAAAATGCATCTGAAGATGGCTGATGAACCGCGCGAAGATTTCTTGCGTAAAAAGAAACAATCAATGTACACCAAGCGCAGAAATGAAGCGGAAGTTCGCATGAACAACTCACCTCAAAATGTGGGTAAAAGAGTTGCGGGTTTTTCGAGTGCACGTTCACGCAAAGGCCAAGTGGCTCGCGATCGTGGCAATTCATCTGAGGCTTAAGTTACAAGCTTTAACAGAGGCTTAAATTTATGAAGAATTTTTTCAAAACATCCCTGGCTTTATTGCTGGGGATGTTTCCGTCTTGGGGCTTAGCTCTGGGAGATGACTTAAAATTTAGTGCGGCTTGCGGGCCGTCGCAACATTTTGCTTCGATCTCATTCGTGGGCGACATCCTTATTCACAAAATGTTGTACGTAAATGTGACTCAAGAAAGCCAAGATTTTTCGCAAATCTGGCGAGCTATTAATCCGCTGTTTTCTAAAGCCCATTTTTCAGTGGCAAATTTAGAGGGGCCAGCGGCTTTGGGAATTGATTCTCAGGGACGAGACTGGGGAGATGTGGGATTCATTTACGATGACCGCGTTTATTCCGGGACTAATTTTTCTTTCAACTACCATCCGCGTATTTTGACGGATCTTAAAAAGAGCGGAATAGATTTACTTACGCTGGCGAACAATCACATTTTAGATCGCACAAGTCTGGGAATTGATCGCACCTTAACCGCAGCACAAAGTGCGGGAATGAATGTCGTGGGAGTTCGTCATTCGCAAGATCGCAATGCCTCTTTTGCTCGCATCGTTACCGTGCAAGGAATCAGCATTGCCTTTGTGGGATGTACAGAATCTACAAATGGTCGACCGGATCGTAAAGATCAGGTGTTGAACTGCAACCAAGCACAAACCGAAAATGTGATTAAAGAGCTTTCAAATCGTTCCGATGTGGATGCCGTGATCATTTACACTCACTGGGGAGACGAATATAAGCAGTCTCCGAATTCGCGTCAGATCGCAAATGCCCGAAAATTTTTAGATGCTGGCGCGGTGGCAGTAATAGGTTCCCATCCCCATGTTTTGCAGCCTTGGGATAAGTATGTGACTAAGGACGGACGTGAGACATTCATCGTTTACTCTTTAGGTAATTTTGTAGCGGCTCAAAAGGATGTGGAAAGAAAAGCATCCGCAGTTATCTATCTGGGGCTGGCTAAAAAAGATCAAAGCAAGGCCTCCATTACAGGAGTTGCTTACACTCCCACAGTTCGCAGCGGTTATAAAATCCTGCCAGTGAATTCGAATGGAGATCGTTCGGTACTTAACTATCTGCAAAAGCACTTCGGAAAGACCGGAATACTGAATGTGGATGAATCTTTACCGTTAAAGCTTTGCCGGAAGTTGCCAGAGCAGGGGAGTTTCGGATATAAAAGTAGATGAATGTCGACAATCAACGAACACTACACCTTTGAGTACTCGCAACCGGAAGATTACCACTTTTCCCACGATTCCGTTTTCTTAGCTCGCAGAGTGTATGAAATGTATCGTGATGAGGGTTTGACTCCCACATCTTGCCTGGATTTGTGTTCTGGTTGCGGCATCATTGGAATGGATTTCCTGTTCCATAGTCAAAAAGAGCGTGGAGTGGTTCCGCGCACCTTTGATTTCCTGGAAGTTCAATCAGACGTTTACCTTCCGCATTTCGAAAAAAATCTTCCTCACGTGAATGATGGCAAGACAGCGATCAAATTCATGTCAGAAAATTACGACGTGCTGACAACTGAGCAGTTTAAAAATCAATATGATTTGATCCTGTGCAATCCGCCTTACTTCCACAAGGACCAAGGAACATTGTCGCCATCTGAATTCAAAAATCGTTGCCGCTTTTTCTTGGATTCGGACTTTGCGAATCTAATGAGAGGTATCGAAAACGCACTAAGACCCGGCGGTCGTGCCTTCGTTTTGTTGCGTGAACAACGCCAGCATGGCTGGAGCGCCTTCCATTTAGCGGGTCAGCACCTGTCTTCGACGATGAGTTTGGAGATTTTGGGTGATATCCGTGGTACCAGCCTGCTTGAGATTCGTAAGGCTAATTGAGACTCGCGCGTCCAATTGAGAAATTCCTAAAATCAGTTAAATGCCTGTTAAGACTGGAAAACCAGGCAAAAATTCCATACATAAGAGCCAATTGGTTTTCAATTAGACCATCAATTGGGCCTCCTCATGACAAGCAATGCGAGCTCAGTTACTAGATTTGCCACTAAGAGGTAAACCCTATGATTTCTCGTATCGTGCTAGCTATCGCTCTTTTGATGCCGGCTCTATCTTTGGCGCAAGTGGTGACATGCCCTTTGCGTAACGGCGAAACAGAACTCACTATCAACCGTGTTATGCGCAATTACGGTAAGTACTTTGCTGAAGCTGAAACGGTTGCCAGAAAAATCGGTGATCCTTGGGATAAATTGACTGATCAGGACATCCAAAAAGGTATCGACGGCTTGAACGTTGCAATCGCTTGCACTGACGAAGTGATCGCAAAACCTACAGATGCAGTGATGCCATCTAAAGGTGCTTTGATGGATGAAAAAGGCCGTGCGGAATTGAATGAGTACTACTTGTACTTCATGGGTGATTTCCGCGACGCTTTGGTTGAATACCGTGACCTGCTTGTTAAAACTTTGGCAACTCCAGAAGCACAACGTGACTATGCAGCTATCGTAACTAAAAACGAAGAGCTGAACCAAAAAGTTACTAAAGCCCACAAGAAACTATAATAAAGGAACCATCTCATGCGTAAAATTTTAGCTTCTGTTTTCGTAGTAGTTTCAGTTGTTGCAGCGATCGCTTACGCTGAAGTCACAAGCATCAAGCAAGACATGATGGCTGTGGAAAAATTCGCGAAACAAATCAAAGCGACTGTTGGTGATGCTTCTCAAAACGCGCAAAATGCAGCGAATGCCGCGCAAATCGTAGCGTTGATGCAAGCGAACCTTCAAAAAGTTCCAGACATCATTCGTCAGTGGCCACAAGATCAGCAACCTGCTGTATGGCAGAACTATCAAGAGCATATCAATTACGCCGTAGCGATTTCGGCTCAGTTGCAAACAGCTTTGCAAAATAATGACAACGCAACGGCAGCAGCTTTGATTCAACAATTGTTTGATGCTAAAGAAGCGAGCCATAAGATCTATAACAACTAGTTTTGATTTCAGATCGAATTAAAGAAGGGTCACCCAAAAGGTGGCCCTTTTGTTTTTGGTCGCCTTGACATGGTTCGGAATGCACTCAAACTAAAGCCATTGCAGGAGGACCGATGGAGCAAAGTGTTTGGAAGCGCGTTCGGGAAACGTGGCTGACTCAGAAGCCATCGCCTTTAGCAGGATTTATATCGGCAATGACGGTATTAATCCTGGTGATAGGCGCTGTTTCTTATTGGCAGGGATATCTACATGCCGATCAGTGGATGGCAGCATCGAAAGAAGCTGTTTTCAATCAACATCAAGTGTGGCGACTATGGACCACTCTGTTTGCTCACGGTGATACGGGGCACTTACTTAACAATCTCTTTTTATTTTTTATTCTCGGCTATTTGCTGGTGGGATATTTCGGCTCTGGGGTCTTTCCCATCGCTGCAATGTTCTTTGGTGGTCTGACCAACTATTTAGTGCTGATGAACTATCCTCCAGAAGTAAAACTGATCGGTGCTTCCGGTGTAGTTTACTGGATGGGTGGAGCCTGGCTTGCGTTGTATTTTATGATCGATCAAAAGCGATCGTATTTGCAAAGAACTTTGCGCGCAGGTGGTGTGGCTCTGGGAATCTTTATGCCGACATCGGCTTTTGATCCGCAAGTCAGTTATGGAGCTCACTTAGTTGGTTTTATTTTGGGCGTGGCCTTCGGATTGTTTTACTATTCGATTCGCCGCCAGGAATTTCAGAAAGCTTTGGTTTATGAATACATTGTTTCAGAGGACGAAGAGCCTTCATCCTCTGAAGTAGTCACTCCAACAGAACTAGCGCATCCAAACACGAACAGGCACGGGCATTCCGAATGGAATTGACGTGACGTAAATGCGTAGGAAGCGCACCTTCGCTGGGCCGAAGTAAGCGGTCTTAGTTTCATCGCGCTCGTAAATACCTTCGATTCCGTGAACAGGTTTACCCCAAAGCACGTGAGAGATTGTGTCGATGCGTTCGATGTGAGCTTTAGATCCCACTTGAACCATGATCTGTGAGTAAGTACCGCGGTTGTGAATCAAGATGTCTTTGTAGTCCGGTGATTGTGTTGTGAGTGTTGTTGTAAGCACTTCGGTCCACTGATTAGCATGCGCTGCTGACATGAAACCAAAAGTGACGAATAAAGCTGCCATAAGTTTTTTCATAGTAGATCCTCTCTAAATAGAACTGTCGATCTACACGGAAAAATTAGAATTAAGAAGCGCAAAGACTGATATAGGAATTACAAATATGAAAACTCTCTCCGAAGTAAAATACTCCATCCTTGATCTCGCTTCTATTGCGCAGGGTAAATCTGTTGCGGACTCTTTTCATAACTCTTTAGATCTTGCTCGTCATGCCGAAGACTGGGGATTTACTCGTTACTGGTTGGCAGAACATCATAACTTGGAAGGTATTGCGAGCAGCGCAACTTCGGTGTTGATTGGTTACATCGCGGGTGGCACTTCCAAAATTCGTGTGGGCTCTGGTGGTATTATGCTTCCGAATCATGCGCCGCTGGTGATTGCAGAACAGTTTGGCACTTTGGGTACATTGTATCCGGGAAGAATTGATTTAGGACTTGGTCGTGCTCCGGGCACGGATGGCCTTACGATGCGAGCGCTCCGCCGTGACTTCCGCAGAGAGCCTGACTTTGGTGAACAGATTCAAGAACTGCAAGGATACTTTAAAGATTCAGCTGCGGCTGAAAGAGTGCGTGCCATTCCTGGTGCTGGAGTGGAAATGCCGTTCTGGATTTTGGGATCAAGCTTGTACAGTGCGCAGTTGGCGGCAGTGATGGGATTGCCTTACTCATTTGCAGGCCATTTTGCTCCAGATGAAATGTATGACGCTGTTAAATTGTATCGTGCGGGTTTTCAAGCTTCAGAACATTTGAAAAAACCTTACGTGATGTTGGGCATTCAGATTGTTGCTGCTGACAGTGACGACAAAGCCCAAAAACTTTCCACCACAGTGATGCGTAGATTCCTTGGTATCATTCGCAATCAGCGAGTGAATCTGGAGCCACCTGTTGATTCGATGGCTCCGTATTGGACCGTACAGGAAGAACAGCTGGTCAAATCACGTCTAGCAACTGCGGTGATCGGAGGGCCTGAAACGGTCCAGAGAAAACTGCAAGAATTCGTGAATATCCTTGAACCCGATGAACTGATGATTGTCTCGGATCAATACGATCATAACGATCGTCTGCGCTCATTTGAGCTTATATCGCAGATAATGAATAAGTCGTGAGTTCGCCTAGCAAACGGATAAAAAATAATTAATGCTGTTTTAATCGGGTCTTAAGAAGACTTTGATATCGTTGTTTCTGTGGCGAGTACACCAATTAAAAAACCAATGGAGGTTTTAAAATGAAATTCGCAGTTATCACTACAGCTATTCTTTTCTCTGGTCTTATGGCTCAAGCTAACGAACCAGTGGCGGCTCCAGCAGAACAACCAGCAGCGCAAGTAGAACAAAAAGTTGAAGCTAAAAAAGAAGTGAAACACAAGAAACACAAAAAAGAAAAAGTAGAGAAGAAAGAAGAGATCAAAAAAGAAGAAGTAAAAACTGAAACTAAGTAATTAGTTTTCTTCTTAATTTGAACTTTTAAAGAGGGGGCCTTCGGGTTCCCTTTTTTATTATTTTTGGTCGGCTGGATGATTTACTCCATCAGAGGTCGGTACAGTTCCAAGATCAAAAGGATCGATACCTTCTAGGCAGCCAACATTGTAGCGAATTTGATTTGGATTAGATCGACTTACGTTGTGAGTGTGAATACCGCAGATAGAACAAAAATAATGTTTTGCCGTTCTTGTGTTGAACTCATAGAGACTTAGCTTCTCGGACCCTTCTATTATTCTAAACTTTTCTTTAGGAACAACCGCAACGATAGTTCCTCGTCGGCGGCAAAATGAGCAATTGCAGCGCTTGGGGTCTTCTATTCCATTGGAGAGTTCAATTTCAAACTTGATGGATTGGCAATGGCAACTTGCAGGATGATTCACTTGAAGTTTCATAGGGTTGAGCTTACCAGAGACCTTCTTTCGCGCAAGGGCGGAGGTGTCGCGCCAAGCCTAAAGGAAATTCTTTGGAGGGAATTAACCGGAGGTCTGGGGTGGTGGGTCTTATAGGCAGGAAAGGGGGCCAAGATGAGGTTCTTAGTTTTGTCGGCGATTTTAGGGAGTCAGTTAGCTTATTCTGTTTCGGAGGCGTCGGTTGCGGATCGTATCTTGCGTCGCCGGTTGTTGAGGAGCTTGCAGGTGATCGAGTATTCGATTGCTGGTTCGGATAATGGTAGGACTCAGAGCCCTACCATTATTGTCGGATGAGTTCTTACTTATAAAGCAGGTATTGCTTTCTTTCTTTTGCCCAACTTTTTTCGTCTTTTGACATCGCCGCATCTAAGTCTTTAGGTGTGGCGTTTTTGTCTTCGATCCAGTTCTTCAAAGCGGGTCCGCCGTTGATCACATCAAATGCCAAACGATCTTTCACGTATTCGTAAGCGAAGTCGCGATAGATTGGATATTTCGGATGCATTTCGCGGATTACTTTTAACATCAAAGCTGTCAGACGGAAGGGTTTAAAAGCTTCGTGATTGTAGCTTGCACCATCTGTGTGGAATTGAAATCCGTGGCATAGCTTTCCGACATGCTTGTGGAATGTTGGTTCAAAATAGCACTCACGCAACGTCACGCCTTTGTGCCATTGTGGTGCTTTCTTTTTCATTCTTGTTAGCACTTCACCGAAATTGATATCAGAAGCACCGATCACCTCAAGAGCACGCGTTGTACCGCGGCCTTCTGACAATGTTGTTCCTTCGATCAATACAGTTCCAGGATACGCGCGAGCCATGTTCAGTGACGCTGCGTTTGGTGAAGGGTTCACCCAAGGACGTTTCATGTCCCAGCCAGAACCTGGAGCTTTGTTCGGTGCATAGCCCTTCATTTTTACAACATGAAGATCTAAATCCAAATTATAGAAATCTGCGAAATACATCGCAAGTTCGCCGACAGTCAGACCGTGGCGCATAGGGATTGGGGCAGCACCTACGAAAGACTCCCAGCCTGGAAGCATTCTGAAGCCTTCAATCGGGCGGCCTGCTGGATTGGGACGATCCAAAATGATGATTGTCTTATCAAGCTTTGCGCATTCTTCCATGACGTATAGGAGCGTCGTGATGAACGTGTAGATACGGCAGCCCAGATCTTGCAAATCAAATAACAAAACGTCGAAGTGGCTCATCATTTCAGCTGTTGGTCGGCGTACTTCACCGTAAAGGCTGAAAATAGGAATTTTGTGAATAGGGTCCACGAAGTTAGGGCTTTCGATCATGTTATCTTGTTTGTCGCCGCGAACGCCGTGCTGAGGCCCAAAAGCGCAAGATAGTTTGATCTTTTTAGAGAGTAAATCCAGGCTGTGCTCTAGATTCTCGTTAACGCTGGCAGGATGACAGACTAAGCCAACGCGCTTACCCTTAAGGGACTTCAACATTTTCGCGTCAGAGAGCAAGACTTCGATACCCATTTTCATTGGAAACTTCCTTGTTAAAGCAAAATTGTAAACCCAACCAGAGACCAGTCAATATCCTTGTACTTGGGTCTGGTCAGGGACGGAAATTTGTGCTAGTTCCAAGGGAATTCTTCCATGGAAAAAAAGCCTGTTTCCAGGCATAATAGGTAACTGAAGGAGTTTGTTATGAATGACGGCACAGTCTGGATTATTGGTGGGGCAATTATCATCTCTATCATTAGCGTCATGTTTTATGCCGTTTTGGCATTCTTCTTCCCTGAATGGGTAGGTATCACGGGCAAGGTGGCTCTAGATACAGAGCGCAGCCATGTCGAGGGCGAAGAAGCTCCCAAGCATTTTACCGATAAGCTTTAATTAAGGTTTCCGGGGAGTTCGTCTGAACTTCCCAGCGCTGATTTTCATGTTCTTTTTCAAAAACCGGCTGAAATAGTTCGGATCATCAAATCCTAAGCTGTACCCAATCTCAGAAATCCCTAAATCAGAATAAGAGAGCATTCGCTTTGCCTCGAGCAGGCAGCGATTTAGAATGTATTCCTTTGCCGAAGGCCCTAGGGACTTTTGAACTTTCGCGGAAAGTGTTTTCGCGCTCATTCCTAAGTGCTTGGCATAGAACTCGACCTGATGATGTGCTTGAAAATGTTCTTCGACCAAATCGGTGAACTGAGTGACAGTATCGTCGCTCTCAGCAATCTGACGGTCAGCCGCTTGGGTTAAGCGCAAGGCTTCCAGTAAAATCAAACTTAAATAGTTTTGGAGAGACAGCTCGTAGTTGTCGCCTTGATTTTTAAACTCTTGCTCCATCAACTCTAAAAAGATCGCGGAAAACAGGCGGTGGCCTTTAGGTATTTTAAAGTGATCGGGGATCTGGCGACTGTGTTGGGCAAGCTTTGCATTGCCGACGAAGTTCTTGTTAAAAGACTCTTCGGTGTATTCAATCACAAAACCTTTGCTGCGTGCAGAAAGCTTCCAGCCATGCATTTGACCGGGCTTGATTAAAAAGAACTGAGAACCTTTCACCGGATACTTTGCAAAGTCGATCTCGTGCCATCCTTGCGAGGAATGAACAATCACAATTTGATAAAAGTCATGACGATGAGGAAAAGGTACGGTCGGAGTCAGGCGGTCTTGTAGACGTTCAATGCGAATATCTCCTCGACGAGCCATTTTAACTCCGAGAGATTCTAACGGATGACGTTTGCGCAGCTGCTGTTGTGCTTTCATGATGCCTATTTCAAAAGGTACTTAATCAACTCTTCCTTTTGAGCATAGCCATCTTTGCGACCGATTTCTATAAGATCTGAACAGAATGTGGGATCGAACATCAAATAGCTGATGATCTCACTCGCGTCTTGCATGCTGCCCAGCCCCTTCATCAAATAACGAATGATGCGTGGAAGCTTAGCTGCTTTTTGTACGGCCATTTCACCGATGTCTTCAGATGGGGAGATGAACAGATGTTCAAGTGGTTTTAATGAAACCATTTTTTGCTGCTCAGGAGTGATGGCACTTGCGTAGTCATTTACGCGACGTAGTTTTTCGATGTCTTGCTCAACAGCATCCATCAGTACGCTGTTCAAAATCGTATTTACAACGCGTGCGATGCTCGGTGCCGTTTGACTGCTTTGTGCGTGCAGGTCATAGGCTGTCGAGCTTTGCAAGCGCACACCGATCACTAAAAGTTTTTCTGCGCCTAAGTAAATCACCGGGCTGCAGGGCGCGTGATTGCGAACAGCACCGTCACCAAAAAAGCGTTCGCCTACTTTCACTGGAGGAAACAATAATGGAATCGCTGACGATGCCATGATGTGTTCTGTCGTGATGCCTGTGTGCTCGCTGCGTTTGCGGCCTTTATCCCAAGTCGCAGTTGTTTCTGTGCTTTGAACAAAGGTTGTCGTTGCAGATTTGGCGTAGTCGATCGATGTGATACATAATGCTTCCAGGTGTCCTTGTTCCAAGTTCGCCTGAACACGGTCGTAATCCATATTGCGATGGATAAGTCCACGCAGTGGAGTCGTATCTAAAAGTCCTCTGCCCGGAGTTGTTCCTGCGATACCACCTAAGGAAAGCTCTTTGACCCATTGAAAACCGATTTTACCCATAGTCATCGAATCAGTGGAAAAGACTTGTTCGAAGTGAACTTCACTCCACAGTCGCGCTAATGAATCGGTTGCGTGTTTGAAGTCGTTGCAGTTGCTGGCAAGCGAGGCGGCGTTGATGGCCCCTGCGCTGACGCCGGAAAGTAAATCAAACTTGAGCGGAACGCCGGAGGATTTGGCAATTTCGTAGATAGCGACTAAAACACCAGCTTGATAAGCACCACGTGCTCCGCCACCAGATAAAACCAATCCCGATTTTTTTGCCATTTGATCGACTCCCGTATACTGCAAATTACCTAGTAATTATCGGCAGTTTGGGAGGGATTCTGAAAATTTGTTAAGAGATGTGAGTGGACTCGGAAACCCGGCTAAAGTCGGGCTGTTTTAGGGCATAACGAAATAAAGATACAACAGGACAGTCAGGACGCCAAAGCCCAAGAGAATGGCGGCAATGGATCCAAGCAGAACGTAGAGCTGTTTTGATTGTGGTTCTGCTTTTGGATCCAATTCCATAGTGCTTCCTTTAAAAATTAACTCTGCAATTATTTGCAGTTAAGAACGCCCAAACCTTTATCAACAGTTTCGTCGTCAGTTTCTTGAGCAACGATAGCTTTACCCGCTGTTACAAGGACTTTCAACTTATGACCGCCCGGAATGTTCTCGATGCAGCTCATTTGAGTCAAAGCAGCATTGCGAGTGCATGTAAGATCAGTTGTCCACTCACGAGAATCAAATGCAAGTTCCGCAGTCATGTAAGTTGGAATTGCTGTCGGTTGTGCTTCGAATTCAACAAAAGTGCCAGAAGCCAGAGTGCCTTCGCATTTGATGTTTTGTGGATTTACGTCAGCGAATGCGTTCAAAGAACCAGATACCATAAGTGCGATAACTGCGAATAGTTTCATGGAAAGTCTCCTTAGTTTTGATGGCCTGCTTGTAAACCAGGAGATCCTAAATGGAAAGTCAGGAATAGGTTAATGCAAAGAATAAAAGGATCTTAAACGCCCTGGAGTCGATCCTGCGGGGGATGACTTAGGGCCGGGTGCAAAAGGCACCTCTTGGAGGGGGTAGGAGGTTGGCATAGAATTAAGAAATGAAGCTATTTCTGCTAGTTACCTTTTGTGCATCGGTCTCGTGGGGTGCCCAGTACAAGTTATCAACTTCTAATAAAATGGGCTTTTCGAAAGTAACAACTTTTGAGGAGTCAAAGGGGCATTACATTTTTGAGGGGAAGGATCTTGGAACCAAGCTTCCTCCCAAAGTGAAGGCCGCATGGAACGCGATGAAGGTCGCGCCCGCACCCAAACCCGCCGCAAATTGTTGGTCAGGAACTTTTGCCTTCACAGTTACGGACGGAAAAAAATCTCTCAAACGCAAAGGTTGCAGTGAAGGACGTCAGTTCGGTGAAATGATCGGCAATATGGAAACTGTCTTTGCCTATGCAGCTCAGGTGAAGAGATGAAATCACTTTTGTGTATAGCACTTCTGGGAATGGGAATGTTTGCGCAGGCCCAAACCAAATTGGATAAAAATGCTGAGCAGGCATTTGTAGAAAAATTAAGTCGTGTTGGACAAGTGACGAAGTCTTCTTCGGGACAAGCTGATTCTTGCGAGCCTCCGACTCCCAGTTCCTGCTCTTTTGAAGGATACTGTGGAAAGTTGGCAGAGGGTGCGCAAGATGCGTATCTCTACAAAGACTCCGAGGGACGTCAAATTCCAAATCACAATTACGTGAAGCTGTCTAAGCAAGTGCAGCTCTGTAACGGTAAAGTGTCGGCACCTATGCCGGAAGATCCATTTTTGAATCCAGATTTATTCAGCACGAAGGCAAACCAAGAAAAGCTAGCGGCGGCAACAGCTCGCACTAAGCAATTATTTGATAAAGTTCGCAATGAAGTGGTGGCTGTTTTAAAAAAGAAGAGAACAGAACAAAACGGCGCACAGATTGATAATATGATTAAAAGAGTTCAGTCGGTACAGTTTAAGTCTGTGGATCTGGTGAATATAAAACCTCATACGTCCATCGCTGCAAAACTTGCAGATGAAGGATGCATTTCACCGAATGCGGCTTACAACTTGGAGGATCACAGTATTACGATCTGTCCTCAGACGATGAATATGCCAGAGGGTGCCTTGGTCGGAACCTTGGCGCATGAGTTTGGCCATTCCTTTGATTCCTGTTCGTCGGCGTTGGCTTATTCTTCACAAGGCGCGGTGTTTCCACTTTGGATGAATATGCTGGTTAAGGAAAATAAATCGAAGCAAACGGTTGATGGAATTTCTGCGAAGGAAAATCCATTTAAAAACGTGATCACTTGCTTGCAAAGTGAAAAATCCATTGGCGTGAAAGTGCCAACGAAAAGTGAGCTTCATGCCGCTGTCGATAAGAAGCGCAAATTTCTAGAATCAGAAATGCAAGAGGCCTTTAGGGAGGATCAGGAACAGAGTGACGGCGAGGAGTCTTTCAGTCGCGGCTCGAGCAGAGATGCCTCTGTAGCGGCTTTGGATGACGAAGATAGCAATATCAATAAGTACTATGACGACTATTGCGGATGCGCGGCTTTGTCTGGCAGCATTTTACTTAACGAAGCATTTGCGGACTGGGTCTCGGGCGAAACTATCGCGAGTATGACGTCAGAGTTACCAGCTGATAAAGCGAAAGAGTTTGCCTTTGCCTCCTCTGGAATATTTTATTCCCAAGGGTGTGCCGAGGTTGCAGATAAAGTTGAAAAGTATGCGCAAGCCTTGGCTCCGAAATGTAAATCATTGGAAAATTACATTAAAGATCAGCACTCTCATGTTGAGGCCTTACCTCACCCAGATACAGCAAAAAGAGTGAATCGCATTTACATGGCGAAACCTGAAATTAGAAAAGCTCTGGCCTGCCAGGGTGGAGACGTGGGAACTCCTTGCGAATAATATGAACCTGCCGCAAAGTATATGCGGAGGTTTTCTATGATCGATCATACAGGTGTCGCAGTCAGTGATTACGCTAAAAGCAAAGAGTTTTATACGAAAGCATTAGCACCACTGGGATATAAAATGCTGATGGAAGTAACCGCAGAGATGACGGGGTCCCATGCCTTCGCGGGGTTTGGTGAGCCACCAAAAACTGATTTCTGGGTGAACAGTGGGACTCCACAAAAACCTCATGTGCATGTCGCATTTAGAGCACCTAGCAGAAAAGCTGTCGATGAGTTCTATGCGGCAGCGATTGCGGCTGGTGGTAAAGATAATGGCAAGCCGGGTATTCGCCCGCACTATCATGCAAATTATTACGGAGCTTTCGTTATCGATCCGGATGGCCACAACATTGAAGCTGTTTGCCATCACGAATAATTAGACCTCTAAAATTAAGGTGACGGGGCCGTCGTTGATAAGTTCAATCTTCATATCGGCTCCGAAAATTCCTGCCTGAGTTGGTAGCCCTAGCTCACGACTCATTTCCAAAGCCTTTTGATACAAAGGCTCCGCGATTGACGGATGTTCCGCTCCAATAAAGCTGGGACGATTGCCCTTAGATGCATCACCTAACAGAGTGAACTGAGAAACCAAGAGATGTTCGCCGCCGATATCTTTCAGCGATAAATTCATTTTGCCTTCGTTATCAGGAAAAATTCTTAAGGCGGCGATTTTAGTCATGAGTTTTTGGAGTTGTGCTTCGTTATCGCCTTTAGCGACTCCCAATAGAGTTAAAAACCCAGGACCAATTTTAGAAATTAGTTTTCCGTCGACAGTGACGGACGCGGAGAGAACTCTTTGCACAACAGCTTTCATTGTTTCACCTTCATACTAAGTACGAAGTGTGAAACAAAATGAAAGCTGAGTCAAAAGGAGCTAAGTTTAATGAAGTGCAGAACCACTACTTCTTGCCGGGGGATGAAACCGATGAGCTTCGGTTTCAAGTCTGTCCACTAACTTGTTCGAGGAAAATGGTTTTCCAAAGAAATCGTTAAAGCCGGCATTCAGGGCTTTGTCGTGATTGTCTTTATCATTGAAGGCCGTAACTGCAACAGCTGGGATTTCTTTTTCCAAAGGAGTTTGGCCAGCGCGAACTTTTCGCACTAGTGAAAAGCCGTCTTCCTCTGGCATGCTGAGATCGCTGACGATCGCATCGAATTGGAAGAGCCCCGAGAGTCGAATGGCCTCGTGAACAGAGTTAGCCTTTTCAACGTGAGCACCTGAACGTTTCAGGACAGCTTCCATTAAAATCAAACAGTCTTCGTCATCATCAACCGCTAAGACGTTCACTCCGGTGAGGGGTTTCTGCAGGGCCTCCGATGAGTACTCGTGTACTGCATCAGAAGTTTGGTTGTATTTATCAGTCAATGGTAAAACAAATTCTGCCGTAGATCCCATGCCTTCTCCTTCGCTGGTCAGTGTAATCATTCCGTTGTGGCTGTCGATTAAGTGTCGGCTGATGGCGAGTCCCAAACCTAGGCCGCCATATTTACGAGTGGTCGTGCTATCGACTTGGAAGAAACGATTGAACAGACGATTTTGTCCATCTAGAGAGATGCCGACGCCGTGGTCTCTAACACTGACCGCGACTCCAGGTCCGCGGCGTTGAATGGAAACTGTGACTTCCCCCTCGGCATTGGAAAATTTAATGGCATTGGTTAAAAGGTTGTTCAGAACTTGTTGCAGACGAACAGGGTCGCCATTCACCACGGCATCCTGCATGTCTGAATGAAATTGAATTTTGACTTTTTTCTTATGGGCTTCGACCTCGATGGCGTTGATCGCGTGCTGAGCAATCTCAACCAAGTCGACATCCGCTTTATCTAAGCGCAAACGTCCCGCCATGATGCGAGTTGAGTCGAGGAGGTCTTCAACGATACGTGCTTGAGATTTCGCATTTCGATCAATGATATCCAAGCCTCGAGACATATCCTCACCCGGCGTGTTGGAGTCTTTTAGAATCTCTGTCCATCCCAAGATAGAATTCAGTGGTGTGCGCAGTTCGTGAGAAACGGTCATTAAGAACTGATCTTTTTCTTCGTTTACTTTTTCTAGTTCCGAGATTTTTGAACCTAGTGATTCATAGAGTTGCACATTTTCCATCGCCACAGAAACGGTGTCGGCTAAAGCTTGGATCAATTCTAATTCCTGCGGAGTGCAGCGATGTTGTTCCGCCCAATAAATACCGATGGCGGCAATAGGGTCTTCGCGGCGGACTGGAATCATGGCTAAGCTTTTTACGAAAGTTGGTCTGTAAGCATCGATGGGAATGCGGGGGTCTTTATAGATGTCTTCAATGATAACGGCTTTTTTATTAAGCATAGCCCAGCCACTGATGCAGGCTTGAAGTGGAAATCGTTGGCCTTTCCATAAGGGACTAATTGCGTCCTCATCTACATAGTAACAGTATCCATTGTCCTTAAGGACGAAGGTGGCTCCGTCAGATTGGGCCATTTCCCGGGCCGCAGACCTGACAAGAGTGGTGATTGATTCAAGGCTTCGAGCTGCCGAGAGCTCTTGAATCACATGAAGTAAGCGATCAAACTTTTGATCCATACCAACAACGACTGCCATAAATCCTCCAGTAAGAAATCAAACATAGTTTACTAAACAAATGTTTTAAGGTTCCTCTTACAAAGAATTAACTGCCACAATACAATTCTCCCATGGATCTGAACTTTGGGGGAGAGGGTACGGACCAAGCCAATACGCGTAAAACTCAATAGGGGTGTCAATCTTGGTTACATTCATGCAAATACTGCAAACTTTGAAAGGCCTCAGGAATGGGCTCGTAAATTGTGTTAAAAGTGAGGGAATTCAAGGAGATCCTATGAAATTTCTAGCATTCACTTTGGTGAGCTTGGTTACTGTATCATCTTTCGCAGCTGGTTTATCTGCAGAGCAAGTGAACCAAAAGTGCCTTGATGTTTTGGTTAAGAACGCGGCAACGGTATCTATTGATGTGAACAGTGACATTCACCCAGGTGAAAAGTTGGCGGATATTCTGACTCTTTTGAATAATCCAAACATCAATGTTTCAAATATCTGTAACAAGATTTCTTACGATGGCATTTATCAGTGTCAGTTGATCATGAGTGCGAAGGTAGGAGAAGTTGGCGTGGATTACGCGATCTTCGTTGGCGCTGATGGGGAAACACCTTCAAACAAGGTGCTTCCGAATGTTTATATCTCTCGCGGTCATTAATTCTTAATTGAATCCTCAGACTGGCTTATTGCCAGTCTGCTGCTCCAAGGCCAGCACCCTTCACAGTGATGTTGGCTTTCTTGATGGAAGCGCCTACAGGGCGACGACGTGGCAACGAGAACGTTACAGTCGTACCTCTTCCAGTCTGACTTTGAATCTGAACAGTTCCACCATGTGCCTCAACAATTGTTTTCACAATCGCAAGACCAATGCCGGCGCCTTGATCCGCTGTTTTCTTTGCCTGCCAGAAGTTCTCAAAGATATCTGGAAGCTGACCAGCAGGGATACCTGGGCCATTATCGATCACAGAGATGTTTACGAACTTCTGATCACTGCGAACCTTAACAACAACTTTTTCACCCTTAGGGCTGAACTTGATCGAGTTACCAATCAGGTTTGAAAGCACACGCAAGACACGTTCGTTGTCATAGAATGCCAGGACGGGAGGGTTGACACTGTCGACTTGCAAGCGAACGTCATGTTGTTTGGCCATTGGTTGCATAAGTGTACGTGCATTTTCCAAAACATTGTCGATAGAAAGCTGATCCATGCGCAATGTGATGCCTTCCATCTCCATGTTCTTTTGATCACGGATGTCTTTAATCAGGCCTTCGATTGTTGTGACAGTGCTTTTCATCAGCTCGCCACTTTCAACGATATTCAAACCTTGTGGCGTTGTTGCCATACGGTCTGCCGTTGAGGCAATCATATCTAACGAGTCTTGAAGGTCATGAGAGATTGCGAACAATGTTTCATCGCGATCTTGAACGGCTTTCTTAGCTTGCTCATACAGGCGTTTTTGCTGAGCCAGTTGGAAGGCTTGTTTACGGGAGAGGCGAATGACCAAGTAGGCCATGCAAAGGAAAATCGCGGCTAAGCTACCAGTCAACCAAGTCATACCCATTGGGATTTGAACTTCGGCTTGGCTTGCAGCTTCTTGGATTTCAACTTTTGCTTTGTCGATTTCAGCTTGGTGAAGTTGAACTAAATCATCGAAAGCTTGATTCAACTGTGAACGCAGCGGAGAAGTTTTAGATTGATAGAATTGGCCGACAATTTTCGACTCTGTTTTTTTCTCGCGATGCTCAACAGCTTGCTCAAAGAACTCGTCGCCTTTTACTTGGATTTCCTTAACACGCTTAACGATATCGGAAACGCCTGGGAGGCTGTGATCTTTTTCAAAAGTAGTTAGAGATTCTAGAAGTGTTTCTTTTTCTTTCTTTTGTTTGTCATAGATCGACTGAGAACCAAGTAAGAAATAAGCACGACTGTTATCTAGCTGCGAATCGGCTAGATTGCGCAGGCGTTCGACTTCAATAAGAGCCGCGGGGTCAGCGTGAGTTGTCGTGCTATTTGACGCAACTCCCTGACGAACCTTCATCGCATAGCCCCATGCGCCTAGTAGTACGGCGACAAAAACAGCAGAGAGAACAAGTAGCGCTTTCTTTTCGAAAGTTGATTTGTTCTCGATAGGCGTCTGTGCCTGTGTTTGATTATTCTCTTCCAATAAGACTTCGGTGTTATTTGTGTTGTTGCTCATATAAATTCAATAACAACTGTCAGAGTGTTTAAGCAACCCTGAACATCTAAAAAAGGTAACAGGTCTAGTCAGAATTGGTGTTCCATTAAAACGTGTGAAGAAATCTTCAAACGTTTTCTCCTGCATTTGTGCAATCGCGGCGAAATCAGCGTGTGCGTTGGTTTTTACGAGCTCAGAATGAACTAAAACAACATCAAATGGAGTCAATATGCTGAAGCATGCCGTTTCGCTTTTGTTAATTGTGGCGGGGTGTGGTGCCTTTGCTAAAGATAAGAAGAGCCCAAGTGTTATTCAATCAAATGGATTTCCTGTGGAGAAATCTGCTCAATCTGTTTTGGATGAGCAAGATTATCAACGAGCTTTGATGGCCTATAGATTTTGGTATCCGACCGTTTCAGCGGAAGGAATTTTTCAGGGATCGAGAAATCTTGGTGCTGTCGATAATGAAAGTATGTTCATCATTGCTGCTCAACCGCACCATGTGGGGCTTACTTTGAATTCCGATACACCTTATGGTGGCGCCAATATGGATCTGTCTGCGGGGCCTGTCGTAGTGGATGTGCCACCGGGAAGTTTTGTGGGTTTAGTGAACGACCACAATCAAAAATGGATTTTAGATTTTGGTTTGCCAGGGCCGAATAAAGGAAAAGGTGGGAAGCATTTGATTCTTCCACCAAACTATAAAGGAAACATTCCACAAGGCTATCAAGTTGGTCGATCAGCGACGAATAAAATTTTGGTGGCCATTCGCTCATTGCCAATTGATGGTGATCTAAAAAAAGCCATGGCGGAGATGCAGAAAGTAAAAATATATCTTCTGAATTCTCCGAACAAGCAAATGGCGATGTTCGACGTGACGGAACGTAAATCTGACATTTCGCTTTTGACCTGGGAAGACAATATGAAGTTCTGGACGTCTTTGCATAAGGTGATATCGGAAGAGCCATTAAATCCTGAGCAGATGGCTATGTATGGAATTTTAGATAACTTGGGTATCGCTAAAGGCAAAGAGTTCAAACCAGATGCACGCATGAAGGCAATTCTGGAACGCGCAGCCAAAGACGGTAAAGAACAAATGATTGTCACAGCATTTGGTGACAAACGCCCGGAACGTATTACTTGGAAAGATCGCAAGTGGGAGTGGGCAGGGTATATCTCTGACAACGGAGATTTCATGACCGGCTCAGGTATCGATATGCAAGCGCGTGACAGATGGTTTGCTCAAGCGATTGTGGCATCACCTGCGATGTTCAGTCGTAATCCTGGAGCGGGGTCTTTGTACTGGTTGGGCTTGCGTGATAGCAAGGGTCAGTATTTAGATGGAGGAAAATCCTACCAATTAAAAGTGCCGTATCCAGTCCCTGGTAAATTATTTTGGTCTGTCACGGCGTATGATGCGAAAACTCGCAGTCAGGTGCAGGCATCTCAGAATAGAGCGGCTTTGAGATCTCTGTTTGAACTTAAAGACATCCCCAAGGATTCAACTGAGGTCACCTTGTATTTCGGTCCTACGGCTCCCGCAGGTAAGGAAAACTATTGGATCCAAACAGTTCCTGGCCGTGGTTGGTTCACATATTTTAGAATATATGGCCCCACTGAGCCTGCATTTAATGGTTCGTGGCGCCCAGGAGATTTTGAACCTGCGACATTTCCGAAGGGCCCCGGAAAAATTGGACTCAACCATTAACTAGGTCGTGTTTATATCAATTTGCACATAAAAGCGGGCGTAAGGCCCGCTTTGTTTACGTAAACTCGTATCGATTTGAAATAATGTTAAGTTTATTTGTCCATGTATCGAACAAAGAATACTGGAGTGATAACTCTGTTATTCTAAAAATCGCACGTCCTCTTTTTGTACGAAAAAACTAGTCGTCAAGTTCGCCAGTGCACCTTCCGAAAAATTCTCCCGGAGGATAAGGGCATGGGGAAAATTCAGTATCATTTATTTAATCCGCGCGAACTCACGGCAGACACAGTTCAACTTAGCAACGACGTGTATCAGCTTTGGAAAAACGTTTATACAGAAGTGTTGGGCAAAGTGGGCGAGCCTCTGAATGCCGACGATTTCCACCGTTGTGACGTCATCGTTGCCCTAACTGATGACAATAAAGTTTTTGGTTTCCATTTATATAGCTCATTTGATTTGCGCTCAGATGCTTTGCGCGATCACCACTATATGAAAGCTTTTGATGAAGCGATCATTCAGAAATTTCAATCTCGTGGCATCAACACAATGATGAGTATGGAGTACTTAACTGTAGCTCCTGAATATCGCTCTCGAAGTTCTGATGTAAACTGGTCTGAGCTGATTATTGCCTTGGGTAGCAAGGTGATGGAAGCCGGTCCGTGGGACTGCTTGGT
Source organism: Bdellovibrio sp. HCB209 (assembly GCF_047306065.1). Classification (GTDB taxonomy): domain Bacteria; phylum Bdellovibrionota; class Bdellovibrionia; order Bdellovibrionales; family Bdellovibrionaceae; genus Bdellovibrio. The sequence continues at coordinate 3,269,227 of NZ_CP178618.1, read as the reverse complement.
GGGCACTGCTCGTCGTGATTTGAACGTTCGCAGAAAAGCTGCTCACAGTGGCGCGAACTATTTCGGCAGTGTGATCAAGATGAACTATGAGTGCGAAATTTTGATGACGAAACGTGGTGAGGTTGAGCAATTTGCCGATCCGAAAAAAGCAGATTTGCTAGAAAAAATGTGGGCCGAGAAGAAAAACCACACAATGATTTTGGACGACTCTCGAGTGATTCCGTTCAGAAAAGCCGCTTAATTTATTTTTATTATTACTAATCGTTCCTAACCAAAGAAAAGAGAAATGTATGCAAAAGAACGTAAATGAAGAACTAAAAGACCTGTTGAAATACTCTAAACAACAAATCGAAAATTTCCCGTGGGAAGATAAGAACGCTTATTCTGCGTGGATCTCTCAAACGTATTATTTCGCTCGTCACACAACTCGTTTGTTGGCACTAGCGGGTGCACGTACTGATTTCAATGCTCCTGAATTCCACAATCGTTTCTTGACTCACACGGGTGAAGAAAAAGGTCATGACAAATTGTTGGTGAACGACCTTAAAACATTGGGCAGCAAAATGGAGCAATGGCCAGAAATGCCAGGCACATGCGCTCTTTATCAAACTCAGTACTATTATATCGAGCACAAGTCGCCAATGGCGTTCTTTGGTTATATCTTGGGTCTTGAGGCTTTGGCTGCGTACTTTGGCGATCACGTTAACCAACGTGTTGAAAAAGCTTACGGTCCTAAAGCTGCACACTTTATCCGTGTACATGCTGAAGAAGACGTTGGTCACACAGACGAAGCTTTGACTAAAATTGCGAGTCTGCCAGCAGCTGATCAAACAACAGTTTTGCAAAACTTGAAGCAAACACTTTGCTATTACGAGCAAATGTTGAACGAGTGCCGTGAAGCCGCGAAAACAGGCATCAAAGCTGCGTAATAGATTTTAGAATCTAAGATTTAAAAGCTCCGGAGTTTTCCGGAGCTTTTTTTATTGGCGGGCCTTCCGTGGTTTCCGTCTGCCCTCCGGCGTAAAAATCGATCTTTCTGGAGGCGTGGTCTTCGCGAGTGATAAATCCGCTCTCTCCTAAAAAGTATGTTTCGATTTTCATAGTTCTGCCGTCGATTTCTAAAACATGGAAATTGTTTTCCTCACCACGAAGTCGATTCGATGTGGCACTCCCGGCAGAGATATGCAGGATTTCTTGATCTGTTCCCGGGTTTACCAGTTCGATCCAATTCAAATGCGAGTGACCACTTAAGATCACATGCGGTCTCAGGTTCAATAATTTCTGAATAAAGGATTTGGGTTGAATTTGCGAAATGACATTCGGAACAAAGATCGGGTGATGGCAGGCAATGATCCTAAGAGCGTGGGGATTCGCCTCCGCAAATATTTTTTCGGCCCGTAAAATATCTGATTTTAAAATTCTGCCCTCGACCGTTCGAATCGACGTGGCCGTGCGAAAACCTACCACGCTGAGTTCTGGATCTTGAAAGATGTCCTTCGTCAGATTTCTTATAAATCTGTTATAATTCGCTAACGGCTGTACAAGGCGCGACAAGAAATTATACAAAGGGATATCGTGGTTGCCAGGAATGGTGATCACTGGAACTGGCATTTTCTTGATGAAATCGGCTGCGGCTTGGTATTGAGCGCGGCGAGCCCGTTGAGTCCAATCGCCAGTCATGATGATTAGATCCAGTTTGAGTGAGTCATTTTGTAGGAATTGTTCCAGCGACTTAATTGCAGGAGGATGGATTCGGCCAAAGTGTAGATCAGAAATGTGTAACACTCGCTTCATCCCATTGTTATGAAAAATATCTTAGTGTTCGTCAACCCCAAGGCTCGTCAGGGGAATCAACTTGATGCTGATATTAAAAATTGGTTGAAAGACCAAGGCTTCAATGTGTTGAATTCCAGTTTTGATCCCCGCAAAGACAAGATAGTGGATATAATTTCCAAGCATCAAAACGATAATCCCATTGTCTTAGTTGGCGGTGGAGATGGATCGGTAAATGCGGCTCTTCCGGCGCTGGTCAAGCATCAGCTGCCCTTGCTATTGGTTCCTTTGGGAACGGCAAACAACTTGGCACGCTCCCTAGAAATACCCACAGATCCCTTAAAGGCCGTGGCTCTGTCGGTTGAGGGGCAGATTAAAAGCATTGATGTTGGATTGGCCAACGACATCCCTTTCGTAAATGTCATTGGCTTGGGGCTGAGCACGCAAGTGAATCGCATGGTTCGCGCAGAAATGAAAAAGTGGCTGGGAGTGTTCGCTTTCGTGTTCACGGCATTGAAGGTGGCTTTGCGCATGACACCTTTTCGTATTGTGCTTGAGTGTGATGGTAAGTTTCACAAAGCCTACACTTGGCAGCTGACTGTCTGTAACGGCAGAAACTATGGCAATGGATTGGTTATTCATGAGGAAGCCAGTCTTGAGGACGAAACTCTGCACGCGCTTAGCACCGAAGTAAAAAAGTGGTGGCATGGATTTGCTTTGTTGCCATCATTGATGCGCGGAAAGTTTAAAGAACGACATCCTGTGACTGTCCTGGCGGGGAAATCCATGTTGATTCACACAAAACGACCCATGCATGTGGATGTTGATGGGGATATCAAAACCAAAACTCCCGTAAAGCTGGCAGTCCAACCTCGCGCTTTGCAGATTTTCGTTCCGTGAAATGGGGTGTTGAGTGATTAAAGGCGGTATCTAAAAAAGAAAAAGCCGAGAGTGATGCACCCTCGGCTTTTTTATTTTCATTTGTATATGCAAGATTAGTCGTTCAAACCGAACCCAGAAACTGGGAACATTGAAACAGAGATTTGGTATGTTTTGCCCGGTTGAGCCACACCAGAATCCAAGAACTGCGCAAGTTCTTTGCGGAAGTTTTTGATTTTCTCTTTGGCTTCATCCAAACGAGCTTCATCAACTGTGATTGTGATAGTTGATTGTTCGCGATCTTCGCTTGGCATCTTCTCTAGAAGACGTTCCAATTTGCGCTTCATCTTTTTCTCGCGGCTAACTTCGGCAAATTGCTGAAGCTGCTCACCAGGCAAATTCAAACGCTCACCAAACATACGAATTGTTCTCATCGTAACAGTACGTTTGCCGTTAAGAATCTTTGATAGGAATGATGAATCGACCTCGAGGTGGCGAGCGAACGCACGCAATGAATAGCGTGGGTAGTTTTGGCTACGACGAGCTAACTCGTCCTCAAGGAATTGGCGAAAATCTGAAAATTTATTTTGTTCTTGCATGGCGCTAGTTAGTATTTGGAGGGGACCGAATAATCAATTCTTTGTTCACATCCTTACAGCAATTTAATAGAGCTATACGGTGTGCGTTAGGATTTTCAAATTTTATCGAATATCAACAACTTACGGACTCTCCCGTTTTCTGGAACATTACAGAATTTGGTGAGTTTATGTGCACTTTTGAAAGGTTCCCAAGCATCTAAAAAGGCGTCCAACTTGTCTTCGTAGTTGTGTGTGCTGATGATGTATCTTTTGATAAACCCCGAATTTTTCTCGTGAATTCCCTGCATGATGTCAGTGATGGTATATGTCCCCACTCCAACGATCACGACTGTTCCAGAAACTTTCTGCTGCAAGCTTTCGCCACTTTGCGCCCAAAAGTACGCGCGTTGATCTTTTTCATACTTTTGATGCTTCTGTTCGAAGCGCTCTTTCAATTTTTCAATAATGTGCGGCACTTGATCGACGAAATGCACTTCGGGAAAGTCTCCGCTGCGATACGCACTCAACCCCAGGTAGCCATGATCACAACAAAAGTCCCAGACGGGTTCGCCGGGAATCAAATGATCATAGATAGCTTGCATGCGATCGGAGAGTCTAAACATGCCTGAATACCTAGCACAGAGCGAATTCTAAAGCTACGGCGGCGTTACATTGCGAGCGTTTCTTGACTGTTTTTCGAGGGCATTGGAAACTCTCGCCATGAAAAAAACTCCGTTAGCAGATACACACGTTTCTTTGGGCGCACGCATGGTCGACTTTGCTGGTTGGTACATGCCTGTACAATATGTTGGTCTTCGTGAAGAGCACGACAATGTTCGTAAGAACGTAGGTCTGTTCGACGTTTCTCACATGGGTGAAGTTCGTGTGAAAGGTCCTAAGGCTCTTGAGACTTTGGAGTGGCTAACGACGAATGACGTGGCTCGCTTGAATGATGGCGAAGCTCAATACTCTTTGCTACCGAATGATCAAGGTGGCTTGGTTGACGATATTATCGTTTATTGCCTGACTAAAAATTCTGATTACTTGGTTTGTGTGAACGCTTCCAACAAAGATAAAGACTTTGCGTGGATGACGAAACACAACAAGGGCTCTGACATGACGGATGAGTCTGATAAATGGGGTCAGATCGCTATCCAAGGACCAAAAGCTTTGGAACTTTGTGATCGCGTCTTTGGCTTCAAAGTCAGCGAGATGAAACCGTTCACAGTGAAATCTGGAAAATTCCAAAACCACAACATCATGGTCGCTACCACCGGTTATACAGGGGAAAAGGGCTGCGAGGTGTTCGTAGACGCTGCGGGGACTCCAGCTTTGTGGAATGAGTTGTTGGCGCAAGGTAAAGACTTGGGAGTGGCTCCAATTGGTTTGGGTGCTCGCGATACTCTACGCACAGAAATGAAATATTCCCTGTACGGTCACGAGATTGATGACACAACGAATCCTTACGAAGCGGGTCTTGGTTGGGTTATTAAAGCAGCTAAAAAAGACTTTATGAACAAGGCGCAAATCGTTGGGGTCAAAGAGGCCGGTTTGAAACAAAATCTTGTGGGATTTAAGATGCTTGAGAAGGGCATCCCTCGCCAAGGTTACTCCCTGTTTTCTTTTGACAATAAAGAGATCGGAAAGGTAACTAGTGGTACTCACTCACCAAGCCTGGATGAACCGATTGGCATCGCATTTATCGATGTAGCTTATGCCAAAGAAGGAACTGAGTTCCAACTGGATATCCGTGGCCGCAAAGTGAAAGCGGTTGTTTGCAAAACACCATTTATTTCGAAATAAGGAGCCGAACATGGCATTTCATATTCCTGAAGACTATTACTACACTAAAGAACACGAATGGGCTCAAGTTGACGAGAATATCGTAACTGTTGGTATCACTGAATTCGCACAGGATTCTTTGGGCGAGATCGTTTACGTTGAACTTCCAGAAGAAGGTCAAAAAATCACTCAAGGCCAAACATTCGGCGTTATTGAGTCCGTAAAAGCCGTTTCTGACCTTTACGCGCCTGTTTCTGGCACTGTAATCGAAGTAAACGCGTCTTTGGGCGACGATCCATCTGTTTTGAACGACGATCCAGTGAACGAAGGCTGGTTGGTTCGTATCGAAATGGATACTGAAAAGGAGCTCGCAAACCTTATGAGAGCCCCTGATTACAAAAAATTGATCGCAGAGAAATAATTTTTATTGATTTAGCGGATACAATTCGCTAAATCTTTGTTTCCGCTAAAACGGTGTTGCCCCGCTGGTGAAATTGGCAGACACGCTAGACTTAGGATCTAGTGCGCAAGCGTGGGGGTTCAAGTCCCTCGCGGGGCACCAAATCTTTCTTCTCTGATCGAAGAATAATCAAAGCTGACTTAATAGGTCGGCTTTTTTTATTTGTACGGTTGATTTGGTACCGCCGCTTCGGGACTGTCGGTCGTACGGACCGCCTTCGCGGTCCTTCTTCCTCCATGCTTCACACTAAAACAGTCCCCCGGACTGTTTTAGCGCGGGCACAACCTCTTGGGGCACTCGGCTCCGTTCGTAGAGGGGACCTTGCTCTTTCAGAGCTCGACTTGCTTGCGACTTTGTCGCTCGCTTTAGTTCAGGGTTTTCGCTAGCTCTCTTGCAATTGAGATTACTGCTATGATCATTAGATATTTGCGCATGGTTAGAATTATTTGAATTTCTTCGCGCTTGTAGTGGTTCTCTAGATTTGGATCTTTGGATATCCCTATGGATGTTGTGAACACGAAGAGTGTAATTGCTGTGTTAATTGGGCCTGCCTGTGCTTTTGCGTAGGTATTTGCTAAGAGACTTAAGAAATAGGCTCCAGCTAGTGCCGTCGGGGAAATACAAAAGTATGTTTTTGGGCGTTTGTTGCCTTTGCTTAGGTAGAACCAGATTTCGCATACGACGAATACTGCTACTGCCACATAGAGTGCGACAATTCCGAAAATGTATGAGGCCATCACGGAGATTGTCAGTCCCAGAAAACCAAGGATCATGGGAACGCGGAAGTCTTTAATCAGGTTAAACAATCTTGTAGTTAGGTTATTTCCAATGGGTTTCAAGTGAGGCTCCGTCGTTAGATATTCGGAGACCTATAAAGCACTTCGTGTGCCGCTTTTAAATCGCATTAGATGGCTTTAACGAGGGTAATTCCTGAAGTTAAGACGGGGTGGCTCTTATATTTTGGAAATATGATTGAGGCTAGAAGACTGCCAGTTTCATTTCTTCGTTTTGTAGGCAGAATTGTAGTTGGTCTGAGGGGAGATTGGTTTTGTAGAAGAAGATTGTCGACCAGTGGCGGTTTTCTGCTAGCAAACCAAACGGGGCTGCTTGCATTTCTTTTTCGCCGTCGTAGATCATGTAGGTTAGTTCGATGGCGTCTACTCCTACTAGGTCGGGATTTGTTTCTAGGTAGTCGTAGGAGTTTTTTACTAGGCTTTCCATGCTTACTTTTGGAAGGAAGTAGGTTTTGTTTTGGGTGCCTGGTGTTTTGTTGTTTCTTAGGGCGGGGTGAACTTGCCCCAACAGCTGAGTCATCTCAGTCAGTTCGATTCCGGCGAATTTTAGTTCTTGTCTTAGTTCATGGCCTTTGACGGCTTGGTAGGTCAGTTGGATTCCTTCGGGGACGTAGATGGCGTCTGGCTTCATGAAGCGTTTGGCGTCTCTCAAGGAATGAATCACGTCTTCGGCGAATGGGTCTGAGGCGAAGAGTTCGTGTAGGACCATGTCTACTTTTGGAATAGAGTCTGTGGCGATGTCGGTTGAGAAGCCTTGGATCAGTTTGATTTTATCTTCTAGTCCCATGCGACGGATTAAAAGCTCGGCGGCTTTCGCTAACAGGGGGTTGGCTTCACAGCAGATGACTTGCTTGGCTCCGTGGCGGATTGCTAGGACTGACATCAGGCCGCTGCCGGCGCCGATTTCTAAAACGATTTTGTCTTTGCAGTTTTTGCGAATGATCTCTTCATAGAAATGGTTGCGTTGATGGTCAATCAACATGTCGTAATGCCAAGCATGGATAGGGCTTAAAGCTGTCATGCGGATACGTTAATCCTGCTTCGTCGGAAAGAGAAGCAGGATTAATGGGCGTTAGGACATTTTCGTCGTTTCAACTGTATGATTTTTGACGGGGATTTTTTCGGCGATATATTCGGCTACAGCGGCGATCGTTAGCGAGGGGTTTGTGCCCGTCGATGTCGGTAGGATGCTTCCGTCCACAACATAGAGGCCTTCATAGCCATAGACTTCTCCGTGGGTATTTACGAAACCTGAGTCAGCGCTGTCGCCCATGGGACAGCCTCCCAGTGGATGGACGGCTATGATTTTATCCAGATGGGTGAGGGGATTGTCCATGAAAGTTCCGCCTAGGTTTTCGCTGACCTTTTTCATCTCTTCGCGCATTCTTTCAAAATGCAAATCGCTTTTATCGATGTCCCAGTTGATCACCGTTTGGCCGTCGGCTCTCAGCGAGATGACTCCATCTGAGCGATCGCGGCCCATGCCTAAAAGGACCATGGCTTTGCGGGCAAAGGTTGCTTGATCCAGAGCTCCTGCGAACTGATCGCCGACATTGATTTCGGTTTTGCTTTCGCTTTTGATTCCTAGGATTTTGCAGAAGTATTTTTTTAGGTTGCTGACAACGAGGGACAATACACCCTTTATGCCAGCTAACTGTGGAACTTTGCCGGATAGATACCAAGCCATACCAATCGGAAATCCGGCGTCCTCTAAATACATGCCGTGACGGAAACCATCAGAATAGTTTTGCATGGAATACTTGATCGCTCCGGTGATGACAGGTCCGTTTGAGGGATCGATGTTGTCGTTGGTGTTTAAGGCCATTCCTAAAAGATCGCCATTGCCGCACCACTTTTTGCCAAGCCAACGATTCAGTTTTGGCAAAAGACCTTTTTGTTTCATTTTTAGTAGCAGAGAGGTCGATCCAACAGAGCCCGCGGATAAGACGACTTTCTTGGTCGTCAGAACGATCTCTTGCTGAGGAAACTGTGGTACATGGAAGGTGATTTTATAATGATCGCCCTGGTATTCGATCTTACTGACTTCAGCTTGAGTTCTAACATCTAACTGGCCTGCAGATGATTTTAGATTTCTTGCGCGATAGATGTAATTTAGATCCAACGTGTTCTTTGCGTGAATGTTGCAACCTAGGTCACATTCTCCGCACTTGTTGCATTTCGATTGGATAGCACCATGAGAGTTTTGCGTTTGATGTCCTGGGAACTCACCCTCAAAGCGCACCGCGAGTGGTGGCAGTTGAAATTCAGCCGGACTCAAAGAGGCTGGATTCTGGGCCATTTGCTCAGCAGCTTTTTTCATAGCCGCTGTCTTCGGTGTATTTTGATAGTAAGGATCTGTATCGAACGGATAGGGGCGAGCCTCCATCATCGAGATGACCTTGTCATAGTAAGGTTCCAGTTTATTTCTGGTCAATTCACCGGGCCAGCCTACGAAGAATTCTTCGGGCATACGATAGAGGACGTTAGCATAAATCAAACTGCCTCCGCCCAATCCACTGGCGGTAAGAGTCATAACATCGCTATCTGGATTGTCGCGAAACTCCATCAAACCGTATTTTCCATCTTCGGGGTCCCAGAACATGTTTTCTTGAATTTCATGAGGGCGGCGAGGAAACTCGTGCATTTTCCACTGACGGCCTCTTTCTAAAAGGCAAACGTTGTACCCTTTTTCTACCAGGCGACAACTCATGACGGAACCACCAAAACCAGAACCAATAACTACATAGTCGAAATCAAGTTTCATAGAGCCAATCCTTATGCGACACAAATCTGATATCTAGGCAGAACATCGTGCAGAACGGTAAATCGATAGAACAACAAAGCGTCGTGCATCAGCTTCCAGTTTGATTTTAAGAACTCTTCTTTGTAGGGGACATTTTCGAATTCAAAATCTTCGAGGATGTCGATATCGAATGCTTCATTGAGCCAGCTTTCGGGTCCTTCTACAGAATACTTCCATGTGTCCGTACCGAATTGAAAACTTCCGCATTGAATATGTTCACGCCATTTTTCAAGGCGTTGTTCGCCCTCTTCATCATCGATGTTTTCTAAAAGCTCTCGCACTTTGCGCAGATCTTGGTCGAATATTTTAACCACGGGTAGGTTATTGGCTTTGCGAACTTCTTTGTAAAACTCCAGCACGTGATGAACCGCTTGCATATAGTCAGCAGGGTTGTTGCGCTCAATCGTCTTGCCTTGCCAGTCCTGATAGCTCCAACGTAAATACGGAAGATCGGGATAAGACAACACAGTGCCATGTCCAATGGGATTGTATTCGCCGACAAAGAACGAACGAATCCAGTCGTAAAATCTGCGGAAGGGATTTCTGCGATAATACTTTTTACGGTAATTCATCATCTCTGTATCTAAAGCGCCTTCGCCATCATAGATTTCACTGACCTTGTTGATTTCGTGAGTGATGCCGGCGAAGCCTTGGTGAGCCCATGTGTCGACAAAGGCGTGAGTTGTTACTCCGAGTAAGTGATGGCCAAAGGTTTTATGAAAATTGGCGACACAGCTTTTTACGATCTCTTGAGCAATCACGCTATTGGGACGACAAACCAGCTTTTGCGCCAAGTGATCAACACCGTTTTCATGGACTTCATTACCAGGGATAAAGTGAAATGGAATCCACACGTGATGATTGGAAAGCTCTTTAAAGTTTCGATAGTCGAGCATGCGATGAGCGCTCGCGCGGAACTCATAGGCGGAACGGTTTTGAAAGAGTATCGTTCCCGAGTTAACAGCATCATCCACGTACTGCGAGCTACTGGCGATGGTATTTGCCTCAAACGGAGTAAATCCGCTCATGCGGGCCAGGACGTACGTAACTCCCAAGTGAAAATCGACCTGCATGTTATGTCCTTTGCTTATTTAAGAAAGCTAAAAGTTTTGGGAAGACTTCGATGTGAGCATACTGTCCCATGAAGGTGTCTTGGTGCCCATATCCTGGAATTTCTATGTATTCGACCTTCGCGGCATTTTTACTTTGCTTTAAGGATTCATAAGTAAGTTTGTTTGAACCCGGGAAGATATTGTTTTCAGAGCCACTGATGAAAAGTGTCGGTGGTAAGTCACCTTTTTTGCATTCATCCAGGTAGTTCTTAGATTTATCAAAAGAGACCGACGCTTTCGCAAACAGCATTTTTCTGATGTGGCGGTAATAGTGAAAGCTCGTCCCACCAAATAGATCCACCAAGCGACGATGAGTTGTTGGATGAATATTTCTATGAACGTAAGCAGCCGGATATCCCCAGCCCCACATGAAGCTTACCAAGTGGCATGCGGGTTCTTTGCATTCATGGCGAATGCCTCTTTCCATCCAATAAAGCCATTTACCGAATCCAGGGCCTGGGAAGTACGCCATGCGTGGACTGATATAAGCGTAACCAAAAATATATTCCAAAAGTTCTGGGCCAAAGAGCATTTTGAGGAAGGCCTGCCAGCGAACCTTGGGAGTTAAAGAAACACTGTTAGAGATAACACTCGTGATTCCTTTGACGTGACCTGCCGCCAGAGATGCCATGAAAGAAATAGAGCCAACACAATGACAGACAACGTGAATCTTAACGTCCTCTCCGCATTGTTTGCGAATGAATTCTACAGCGGTAGGAATATCATTTTTTGCTATGTCATCCAGATTATAGCGGTGAGGGCCCAGATTGTATGTGAAGCGCCCACTCCCACGCCAATCCAAGGACCACACATCCGTGTAGCCATTGCTGTGCAGGTAATTCACGAAATTCTGATGCTCTGGCATGATGAACATATCCGTGGATGTTGTTAATCCATGAAGCAACAGAATGACATTTTTAGATTCTTTAACTTTAAAGCGTTGAACGGATATCGTTAAACCATCCGGAGTATCCAGCGGGTAAAGATTCTTTTCACCCATCGCGACACCTTGAGTGGTGTGCATCGGATAAAAGTGCTCATTCCAGCGCGCTGTCGTCGTCGTAAAAATAAACGGCGCATAGGACTGCCAAAGATTTTTGGCAAAGACATTTAAAAACTTAACAACAGCTTCTTGCTCTTCGATGACCGAAGGTGCGTTGCTTTTAAAGGTCGTCAGTTGCTTGATGAAATCACTGACGGAAATATGAAGTATTCCGGCGCCACTGACTTGTTTGCTTTCGCCGGGATTGTGCTCGCTATGTCCTTCCCACAAATAGTAGTACAGGGTTGTGGTTTGATCCCACATTTCAAAGGAGTCTTCTTTGATGACTTCTTTAAATCCAAAGAACGTCCAAGGCTTGCCCTGTTTGTCTTTTAGGAAAAGTGTGTAGTGCATTTCTTTGGCGGTATCGAGTGCAGAGCTTGCTTCAGGTCTAACAAAGAGATTGAAAAGACCTTTTTCAATATGAAAATCCGTGATGCTGCCGACGGCTTCTGCTTGAAGCTGGGGATCGGCGATGAATTTATCTAAGTCTGAAACTTTGATTGTCAGCGTGAACTCAAACGGAACTCGCGATGGTGACTCCACCAGATGTTCAAAATCATTTTTTTTAAGAGGAGCATGCGTGGACAAAGTGAATGGCTTAGTAACAAAATGGCCAGCCATTCGCTCGGTAAATTCGAGAGACGTTTTAGTGGGAGTCATCACAATCCTTTGTTTATAGTCAAGAATATGAGGATTCTTATTTTCAGTAAATAGACATGCGCCGAAGCGGACCTAAGAGCGGTGGGCGAAAACGCTTACAAAAAGGACGCGGCACTTTTCCTGGCGGAAGGTCTAGCCCGTGATGTTTCCTAAGAGTGGATTATGTCATTTCGAGACGGGAGGATTAAACCTTTGTATTCCTCTTCGTTCCCAGGCTTCAATTGCCGATATATATCAAACAAGAATTGGAATACAGACTAGATGTTCGAGTTCAAAATTACAGCTGAGGAAGCCCAGCAAAAGAGACTCTTTTATCTGAAGATGATTTATGTCTTCTGCTTGGTCATCTCCAGTGTCTATCTGATTAAATTTAATTTTGAATATCATGTGACTGAATTCAATACCGGCTTACTGACCCTTTGGGTTGCGACAGCGATTTTACCTCCCTTGTTTCTGTATGGATATAAAAGCTATTCCTTAGCGGCTCTTTCCTGCAGTGGCCTTGCATCCACAGTTTTGATTTATCTGTTGTATCTGTCTGGCGGAGTCGATGCGCCGGGAATATTTTGGCTCGCGGCAATTCCATTAGTAATGGGTGTACTGCTAAGAGTTCGTGGTGCGGTTCTTGGATACTCTGTCGTCTTTCTGACGATGATTTGGTTCTGGTATCTGAAGCAACGCGGAGACAGCGTTAATATTATTGCGACTTACGGCAATTACAGTTTTGAAAAAAGCTTCAACGTCTGCACCTTCTTGCTCTTCGCAAGTATCACAACTCATCTCCATATTAAAGGAGAGCAGAAGTACGCAAAGCGCATGCAAGAAAAGCATTGGGACGTCGAGAATCTGCTTCGAGTGCTTCTCCATGACGTTGCAAATACGTTGTCAGCGATGACCTATAATTTGATCAAGGCCAGGGGCGATCAAGAACAGCCAGTTCCTATAAGTTCGGAGCTGGATAAAATGGAGCGTGCTGTAAACGATATCAATAATCTACTAAATCAGGTGCGACACTTGAAAGCCGTGAAAGATGGTAAAGCGCAAATGCCATTGAGTACGGTTTCAATCCCCATCATTCTGCATGAGGTGTTGGAAAAGTTAGAGTTTCGCGCGACCGAAAAGGGTATCAAGATCGCGTTGGACCTGACTCGCGATAAAATGATCGTCAGAAGTGAAAAGACAATTCTAAGCAATGTCGTCTTAGCGAATCTCATTAATAACGCGGTTAAGTTCTCTTTGCCCGGAGAACGAATTGATTTGCGGGCTTATACTGAGGAATCAATGGCAGTCATTGAGATTCAGGACTACGGCATTGGTATACCAGAAAGCTTATTGAACAAGATCTATAACTTGGATGCGGCGACCACCAGAGCAGGAACTCACGGCGAAAAAGGTACCGGTTACGGAATGCCTTTGGTGAAGGAGTATTTGACGATGATGGGTGGGAGTATTGTTATCACCTCCCGAGAAGTCGCCGAGCCGAATCAACCGAGAGGTACGAAAGTCGTCTTAAAGATTCCATTGGTGGCGTAAGCCGCTAATGAATGGAAATGCCTTCGCTTTGCAGTTTCAACAGCTTTTGCACGACCTGAATTTTATCGACATAAGAGAGCGGTGAGTAGCCGCGGTCCTCTTTCCATCCATAGCCCCAGCGATAGCTAGAATTAAACTTCGGGGAGCCACCAACACGAACGGCATAGTAATATGCTCTGGCAATATCGGGATGGCCTTTGGCTTCGATGCAAGATCTTAGATCCTCATCAGCTAAGAGGCGATCCTCTTCGGTGCCGCCTTGCCAATAGGAGATGTCGTGTTTAATACAGCAAGAGAGGAAGACATCGGGAGAGTAAACGGGAATGCCATCTGGACTCTTGCTGCAACCATCGCTCGAAAAGTCATTGAGCTCGTTAGCATGCGTAACGCTCATCGAACCTGCCAAGATAAATAATAAAATTAGAGATCTCATTTGCAGCGAGCCTCGATCGCATTGATGATTTCGATCAACTTTTGCGGCGGGTTTTTAACTTCCCATTTCCAAACAAAATCACGGCAGTCTTGCCATTTTGGGAAAACCATAGGACCAAAGTTTTCGCTGCCATCATCTTTTTGCAAGCGATCATAGACGATGTCTTGAATCGGGCGATAATCGCTGACAGGCAATAGACGTCTGGAAATCAAATCAAGCACAACTTCCACGCTCGTCACGAATCCGATTTGTCCTGGCATCGTTGGGTGTTTTGATTCGTTTAACTTAGAATAAGCTTCACGGATATACGCAAGTGCCGGAATCTGCGGGAACTCTTGCATCATCTGATCATAAACCACAGCATCGAACTGGCCGTTGTCGCCAAAGTAAATAATCAGATCAGGTTGTTTTTCTTGAAGCAGTTGGCGGATCACCTTTTGTTTAAACTCCGGATCTTGTTTGATCCCTGAGTTCATATGTAGTTGAGTCACAGGAAAGCCATTTTCTTCTAGAAAGTCAGAGTGCTGCTCATTCATTAGAACTTTGGGCGCTAAACTCACATAGTGAAATTCAGTGTCTGGAATTTGGCGGGCAAGGGCTTGATAGATTTCAGCCATGCCGACGAAGCGACTGTCGTCATCGAAAAATGATCCCGAAGCTCTCGCCTTCGATAGGATGTTTGAAACCTTGATCGTGTCATCGATATCAGAGATCACTAGGGTCTTTGCTTCCGCCAGGGCAGAGAGCGCTAAACTCATAAAAACAATGGCCAATTTCTTCATTGGGTCTCCCGGGATGTTGAACCTTTGGACGTGGCTGTAATAAGTGCCTGCCAATAGGTCTGGTATCCAAGTAAAAGTCTTAATAATAGTCGAAGGATGACTAAGCAATCCCGGGGCCATGACGGTGGAGTTCTGGGAGAATTCGTTAACCAACTGTGGATCTAAATATATAAGTGTTTTGTCCCAACTCAATATTTCTTGAGTTTTGCGTCTGCAATAAACGGAACTATAGTCCTATTTTAATATATGAATTTTGATTTATCACAATGATTTTATCTCCTTGGGTATCCTTGAAGCTGCACTTCAGGGAGCTCGATGAAACTGTTTAAAAACTTCAACTTCAGAACGACGGCAGGTTTTTTAATCTGTCTTATGATCACGATTACCATCGGGTACTATCAGCAGATGAGTATCAAGTCGATTCGTGAAATCAGTGATCTTCGTGCCGATGCTCGCTCGACTGCTTATCGTATTGCTAATCTTGAAAACTATTTAACTGATGCTGAAACTGCGCAACGTGGATTCATGTTGTTGGACGATAAAAAATATCTGCAACCTTACTATAGTGCTACCGAAAATATCCCGAAGGCTTTTAAAGACATTGAAAACCTGCTAGCGAATCAACCCGATCAGCTCAATCGCTTAAAAAAAGTTGAAGTTCTGATTAACAGAAAATTGGCAGAGTTAGATCAAACGATTCAGCTTAGAAATCAAGGAAAGACCGTACAAGCCTTAGCCATCGTAAAAAGTGGTGAAGGCAATAACATCATGACGGAACTTCGTTCAACATTAAGTACCATGGAGAACGAGCAAAGACGCATGGTCGCAGAGCGCAGCGACTGGATGGAAGGTATCGTTCAGAATGGTAAAATGATTCTGCTGGTCGGTAGTATTATTGAAACTATTTTGATCGCAATTCTGATGGGTTTGATTGCTAAGTCCTATCGCGCCCGCACCACGGTGATCAATCGTTTAGCTGACACTAATAAAGATCTCGAATACCAAAGAGACCTAGGTAAGCAAGTTATTGAATTGCAAAATGAAATCGGGAATAACACTGATCTAGATGAAGATGCCGTGATGGCCTTGGTTGTGCGTCTTTCTGCACAACTTACGGGTGCCGACGGTTCGGCTCTTGAGATGGTGGAGGGCGATGAGTTCGTTTATCGCCACGTCTATGGTTCTGCCGAAGGATTTCAAGATCTTCGTTTGAAAATTGATGGGACTTTTTCTGGTAAGTGTTTGAAAGAAATGCGAGCACTCAGCTGTCCGGATGTGGCATTAGAGCCAATCGTAAACTTAGAAGCCTGCCGCAAGGTGAATTTGGCATCGATGATTGTAGTTCCATTGCAGCATCATGGCCGCGTGATCGGTGTTCTTAAGAACTATTCAGCCCGAACCCATTGTTTTTCAGAGAGCGCATTTAACTCTTTAAAGATCGTGACGGGATTCTTATCTGGGGCCTTAGCGCAATCTCAGGAGTACAGCGAAAAAAACAAGCTGATTGATACTCTTGAAAAAACTCAGTCTCAGTTGATTGTATCGAGTGATAAAGCTCAGCGCGCGACACAAGCAAAATCGCGGTTCTTGGCGACGATGTCCCATGAAATCAGAACTCCACTAAATGGTATTATGGGTATGACCGGTCTTTTGATGGACGGGGAGCTTTCGGTTGAACAGCTGGATTATGCAAGAGCGATTAAAAGTTCTGCGGATTCACTGTTGATGTTAGTGAATGACGTTTTGGATTTCTCTAAGATCGAATCCGGTCACATGACTTTTGAACAAGTTAACTTTGATATCGTCAGTACTTTGCATGATATCCATAAGTCGTTTGGTTTCTCAGCTCGTCAGAAGAGCATTGATTTAAAACTTGATATCCCGCAGGGATTTCCAGCACTGGTTAAGGGTGATCCGGGACGTATTCGTCAGGTCTTCATGAATTTGATCAGCAATGCTATTAAATTTACTCACGAAGGCTCAGTGCAAATCAAAGCGTCTCTTTTAGGTGAAGATAGCTACGGTTATAATCTAAAGTTTGAAGTGATCGACTCTGGTATCGGGATTTCACAAAAAGTGATTGATGGACTTTTCCAAGAGTTTGTTCAAGCCGATATTTCCACGACCAGAAAATACGGTGGTACGGGGTTGGGGTTAGCGATCTGTAAACGTCTGATTGAAATGATGTCAGGTCAAATTCATGTTGATTCAACTCCAGGTCAAGGTTCTAACTTCTGGTTCACGGTTCGTTTGTTCCCTGGACAAAATGAGCTTAGTCACGCTGACGGAGACGTTGTTGCAGAGGAAATTCCAGCACGTGAAAAGCCATGGAGAATCCTGGTTGCTGAAGATAATCAAATCAATCAAATCATTATCACGAAAATGCTTGAGCACTTCGGTCTGCGCTGTGATATCGCAGGGAATGGTAAAGAGGTCATGGAGGCTATGCAGTTGCGCCCTTATGACTTAATCCTGATGGATTGCCACATGCCGGAGATGGACGGCTATGAGGCGACGGCGCTGATTCGTATTGGGGACACGGTTCCTAACAGTGCGATCCCAATCATTGCCATGACCGCTAATGCGATGAAGGAAGACCGTGATAAAACATTGGCAAGTGGAATGGATGATTTCATTTCAAAACCATTGGATAAAAAACGTGTCCGTGCTGTGTTGGTGAAGTGGTTAAATATATTGATGGCTCAAGAGCAGAAGGAATCCGCTTAAAGAACGCGGATTTCCTGCTGAGTTCTTAATTCGTTAGAAACCTTTTGCAGGTTTTCAGGTAGCTCAATCAAAGCTCCGCGAGGGATTTCCTGCTCGATTTTAAACTTGTGCATCCACGCTAGAAATTCACGATCAGAACCGCGACATATCATTTGGCGGTCTTTGCCTTTTTCTTTCAATGTATCACCGACAACACGAGCTGCAGCGATGGCCGTCGGTTTTGATTTTCTCATCAACAGATAGCTTGTTGTCAGAGTGCGGTTTTTCATTGGAAGTTGTTCTTCCATACTTAGGAACCACTTAGGCGCGTTGAAGTGAATACGGTCATGGCACCAGTCTGTTTTCGACTGAGTCAGTAGAGGACAAGGTCCCTCATGAGTGCAAGGTGCCCAAACATGAAAGCCTTTTTCCAAAAGCTTTGCACGAAGCTGCATGAGTTTACGACCATCTTGTTGAGTCGAGGGCTCGGCAATCATCAAGGCTTCGCAGTTATAGGCCCAATCAGGCAGATCAGAGAGCTCGGTCAAAGAGTAAGAAAACAAAGCCAAAGTCTTCTTTGGATTTTTGATTTTCGCCGCATTGATCGTGCGAATCCATTCTTCAGACTTAAAGAACGGGAAGTATTTTTCAATCAAACGCTGTGGCTCTGCTGCGCGTTCGATCAGTGTGTATTTTAGATTTTGAGTTTCAGAGAGACTTAAGGAAGCTGTGGCAAGGCCCGCGCCGAAATCCATGACCTCTTCTAAATCTTGAAAGAACCCACGTTTTTCGCCCTCAGAAATAACTGCACGTAAGCGAGCGGCATTCAATGGCAAGTAATAGCAAAGATAAGCTACTTGCGCCCAGGATTCATGCCACGGAGTTTGTCCATCAGGCTGAGTGATAAAGAAATCAGACAACGCCAACACGCACTTCGCCAGGTCCTTGGAATCATTCAAGGTAAGCTTGTAGTCGACTAATGCTTTCGCTATAGCCTCTTCGAAATTGGCTGGGACGGTGAACTGTCTTTGCATGGATGGCGGGATTCTACAGAGTGTTCAGGGCTTTTAGCAAATCTTCGACTTGGATTTCTTCCATTGCGTGGTCAAAAGGGGGATTTTCGTTTTTAGATACGAAAATTTTTACATTCTCACCACGGGCAGCCCAGCGGCGGGGGTGTTGCACACGGATGGGCGAGTAGAGGCCCAGGACATTTGCGCCCAAGGAAGACGCCATATGAGCGACTCCTGTACTTGGAACGACGACAGCCTTGGAGTTCTTAAGAACCGTGAAAAGCTCTGCCGGTTTTAGCAGATTCTGTAGATTGATCACATTTGCATCGTTTTTGAAACGAGCTTTGATTTCAGTTAGAAAAGGCTCATCTGCGGGAGTTCCTGTTAAAGCAACTTTCGCAAAAGGAGTGATCTGTTCAATTAAAGAAATATAGCGATCCGTTGGCCAGTTTAAAGCGGAACCCGCCATGCCTGGATGGACCACAACATAATTTTTCTCAGTCAGAGAGTGTTTCGCTAGCAGTTCAGGATTTTTTGCAGCCACCAATTTTAAAACGGGTGTTGGATCTTTGGATTTTTCATCCAAAGCGAAACGCAGCAAATCCATGTTGTAGTCAGCTTCGTGTTGCACGGCTTGGCTGCGACGTTGGCGAAGGCCTTTATTTAAAAACAAAAAGCTATGCCATTGCGATTGAACACCAGCACGAACCTTTACGCCTTCTGCCCACAATGCAAACGAAACCCACCATGGTGCTTGAAAACTCACAGCCACGTCAGGTTTGAATTCACGAATAAATGTACGAAGTGTTTTTAAAGAAGTTTTCCAATCATCCTTGGAAAGCTCGATATAAGAACGTTTGGGATCTGCATTGTCAGGGACAAAGCTTAAACCTTTAGCGATAACCCATTTGACCTCTTTATCCGCCATGAACTGCGCCTGATCCACACACATTGTGGAGATCAGGTCGCCGATTTTATCAAGGCGGATAAGAAGGACTTTTTTCATCTAGCGGTATTCTTCGATCGATGGGCAAGAGCAGATCAAGTTGCGGTCGCCGTAGGCGTTATCAACACGTCCTACAACTGGCCAGAACTTGTTCGTGCGCAACCACTCTACTGGATAAACCGCTTCTTCGCGAGAGTACGGATGATTCCATTCAGGTTTCATCATCATCTGCGCTGTGTGCGGAGAATTTTTCAGAGCGTTGTTTTCCTTGTCCATTTTGCCAGACTCAACCGCCGCGATTTCGCCGCGGATTGCAAGCATAGCATCGATGAAACGATCTACTTCTTGTTTTGGTTCAGACTCAGTCGGCTCGATCATCAATGTGCCCGCAACTGGGAAAGACATTGTTGGAGCGTGGAAGCCGTAATCGATCAAACGTTTTGCAACGTCAGTCACGTCGATACCAGAAACTTTTTTGATATCACGAACGTCGATGATGCACTCATGGGCTACGTAGCCAGATTTACCTTTGTAAAGAACTGGGTATGCTTTTTCCAATTTCTTAGCGATGTAGTTCGCTGACAAAATTGACACTAGAGTCGCCTTACGAAGACCCTCAGCGCCCATCATCGTGATGTATGCCCAAGAGATCGGAAGGATTGAAGCTGAACCCCAAGGAGCAGACGTCGTTGACGTGATACCATTTGCAGGACCTGCTTCAGGAACCAAAGAGTGTTTCGGCAAGAATTCTTTCAAGTGAGCGCCCACACCGATTGGACCCACACCAGGACCGCCACCACCGTGAGGGATCGCGAATGTTTTGTGCAAGTTCATGTGAGATACGTCAGCACCGAAAGTACCTGGGCGGCACATACCAACCAAGGCATTCATGTTCGCGCCGTCCATGTACACTTGGCCGCCGTTTGCGTGAACGATATCGCAGATCTCTTTGATACCTTCTTCGTAAACGCCGTGAGTGGATGGATAAGTGATCATCAACGCAGACAAGTTGTCTTTGTGTTGTTCCGCTTTCGCTTTCAAGTCAGAGATCTCAACGTTACCCAGGTCATCGCAGTTCACAACAACCACTTGCATACCAGCTAGTGCCGCTGAAGCAGGGTTAGTTCCGTGTGCAGATGAAGGGATCAAGCAGATGTTTCTGTGAGCTTGGCCACGAGATTGGTGGTACTTACGGATCACAAGAAGACCAGCGTACTCACCTTGCGAACCTGCATTTGGTTGCAAGCTCACAGCTGCGAAGCCCGTGATGTCGCAAAGTTTTTGTTCAAGGTCTTTGATCATTTCAATCAAACCAGAAGTTTGAGAAACCGGAGCAAACGGGTGAAGTTTGCTAATCTCTGGCCAAGATACTGGAACCAACTCAGTCGTTGCATTCAATTTCATTGTGCAAGAACCCAATGGAATCATTGAGTGAGTCAAAGTGATGTCTTTGTTTTGCAAATGGTGGATGTAACGAAGAAGTTCAGTCTCGCTGTGGTGAGAGTTGAACACAGAGTTCGTCATGAATTTAGATTTACGCGCAAGATCGGCTGGGATTTCCGATTTCAATGTGTCGTCGATCGCCAAGCAATCGAAAGCCGCTTTGTTGCCGCCATTGAACGCCATCCAAACAGTTTCAACATCAGTCAATGTCACAGTCTCATTCAAAGAGATGCCCAAAGTTTTTTCGTTGATCTGACGGAAGTTCATTCCCAACTTTTCTGCTTCAGCCAAAATGCCAGCAGCGTTGTCAGAAGTAACCGTTACTGTATCAAAGAAAGCGCCTTTAGAAACATTGTAGCCAAGTTTAGAAAGACCATCAGCCATGATTGCAGTCAGGCGGTTCACACGTTGAGCGATTTTCTTAAGACCTTCAGGTCCGTGGTAAACCGCATACATAGAAGCCATGTTTGCCAAAAGCACTTGAGCTGTACAGATGTTGGAAGTCGCTTTTTCACGACGGATATGTTGTTCGCGAGTTTGCAAAGCCAAACGCAAAGCTTGTTTGCCTTGAGAGTCCACAGACACGCCCACCAAACGACCTGGCATCATGCGCTTGTAAGAATCTTTCGTCGCAAGGAAAGCCGCGTGAGGACCGCCGTAACCCAATGGTACGCCGAAACGTTGAGAGTTACCCACAACGATATCAGCACCCCACTCGCCCGGAGGAGTTAGAAGAGTCATTGCTAGCAAATCTACAGAAGCGACAACGTGTGCACCTTGTGCTTGGTATTTTTTTGCAAGGTCTGCGTAGTTCTCTACCGCACCTTCAGTATCAGGGTATTGGAAGAACACACCGAATGCAGGTTTAGCGAAGTCGTAAGTTGCTGGATTTGTCACGATCATCTCAAGACCCAATGGCTCTGCACGAGTGCCAAGGACTTCGATTACGTGTGGGTGCATTTTGTCTGAGACAACAAACGCGTTTGCTTTTGTTTTGCAAAGTGCGTGAGCCATGAACATTGCTTCTGCAGCAGCTGTTCCTTCATCAAGAAGTGATGAGTTGGAAATTTCCATTCCAGTCAAATCAGCCACCATAGTTTGGAAATTCAACAATGCTTCCAAGCGACCTTGTGCGATCTCTGCTTGGTAAGGCGTGTAGGCTGTGTACCAAACTGGATTTTCAAAAATGTTTCTTTGGATGATTGTTGGAGTGATTGAATCGTGGAAACCCAAACCGATATAGGATTTCATCACTTTGTTTTTTGAAACCATCGATTTCAAATGATTCAACAAACCGAATTCAGAAATGCCGGGACCAACGCCGTCGAATTTGTGATCCGTGCGGATTTGCGAAGGGATAACTTTGTTAGCCAACTCATCCAAAGATGCGAAACCCAATTCTTTCAACATCGCTTGGATGTCGGAATCGTTAGGGCCGATGTGGCGAGGAATAAATTCGTTACGTGGAGATAAATCGTCGATTTTCATGAGCACCTCAATCGCCAAGAAGCCTAGCACAAGCGCGAATTCTATTAAAGCTTTGTAGGGGAGGCGACTCGGCTAATGCAAAGCGATATGGTGCTATATTTTAAGGCATGTTTTTAAAGGGCGCCAGCTTAGTTTGATGAAGCGAATTCGGCTTCACAATCAGCCGTGATTTTCTTGGAATTAGCACCTTTTTGGCAGGCTTTAATCCAGTCGCGCGCCATGCTCAGCTTGTCATTATCGCTTTTAAAGGAATCTAGGCGGGATTGAGCTGATGGCAAGTTCATCAAAAGGGCGGTTTCGACTTTAATGGCCAAGAGGGCTTTGTTCTGAGACTCAAAAGTTTGGGGATTTAAAATGTCTTTCATAAGGTCACGGACGGATGGGGGCACCGCTCTAGAAACCGAGGACATTTGCTCTAACTTAAAGCGGAACATGGGATCTTGGAGAGCACGATGGCCGCTGGCTTTGTAAAACTGAGTCAGATAGGGCGTGCGTTCGTTAAGCAGGGCGTCCTGATCAAGCTCAGTCGGGTTGCAGAGCGTTTTGCAGAACGGAGGCATTTTCTTATTTTGCAATTGGCGTTGCAGATTTTCGAAGGACTCTAATTCCGCGACATAGTTTTCGCCAATCTTCATCACGTCCACAAGGTTCTGATTGGTTTTAGCTTCGGTATGAAGATTGTTGAGCGCGTAATAAGCCACTCCGCCAATGGCAGCCAGGACTGTGATCACACTGACAACGATAAAAATAAGAGCGTATTTCGCGATGAACTTAAAAACCTTCATTCAGGTTTCATCATACTAAATCTTGGCGGGGATTTTCAATGAACTGAGTGTCAGGACCACCGAAGGTCTAATTGCACTTCTGGTGTTTGTACAGTGCTGTGACATCCGCAGCAGTTAGGGCCGTATTCCAAATTATAAACTCATCCATTTTTCCATTAAATGCGGTTGAGTCGGGATTTGATGCAGAGCTGGCCGGAACGCCAGCTAAATAGAATTTGTAAGTAGCATCACTATTGAATCCACCTGTTCCTGCTTGCTGCCAGTTGTATCCATTGTAGCTCGACCAGTTTGGACATGACCCCGTCAAACGAGGATCAGCAGCTCCAGTGTATTTCAACTCTGTTCCGTCGAGGTAGATTTTTGATGCTGTTCCAGCAGACGTTCCATCCCATGTAATTACGATGTGATGCCAGGAATTTGTGAGGTAAGAAGCTAGCACAGGGCAGGAGAAAACCTGTTGGTTGCTAGAGGAATGGACTTTAATAAAGCCGAGTTGTCCACTGGGCTCCAATGTAGAAAAGTAACCTCTACTGCTATTGTTATCGCTCTTATAGAAGAATCGAATGGCTTTGGTGGTGGGTAAGGCAGAGATGTTAATCCAAAAACTCCAGGTTCCGGCGGATAGATTGTCCAGAGCAGTGGAGTTTACGCCAAGAATGTCTCCGGCGGTTCCCGTCGTTGTTAAATGTTGTCTGAAATTGGAAATCGCAGCTGGTGCCGCCGAGTGAGCGGCATAAGCAAGTGTTGAAGAAGCTATGGTCGCAGTCGCATCTGTGTTTGTGATTACACTTTTAACAGTTGCCGCATTGGCAATAGTCCCGGTGCCATCAAAGTGCCAAAGCGCCACGATGCTATTTGCTTGAGGTACCCATGCAGCGCGATCTGGACTTTTGCATTCCTGACCGTTGAAGGCGGAAGGCAATCCAGTTTGCGCACCAGGAACTTGCGCCTGAGAGATTCCAGAGGCAAGAAGCAAAATCATCATGATTGAGCCAGTGGTTTTATTCAGCATTAGTTATATCCTGTCGACCAAGTGATGTAGCAGTCGTAGTTCGCACCATTTGCAATCGTGATGATTGAATAGATGGAAGGCGTACCCGAAACAGTCGCCTGATTTGAAGGCGAGAATTTCGAAGTGTTGCAGCCAGAGAAAGTATAAGTGCGTGAAGTTGTATCAGTCACGACCAGAGTATAATGGCCACCATTAGCCATTCCCGAAAGAGTGATCGTGCTACCACCCACTGTACCCAAAGTGTGAGTGTTACTTTTTGTTAGGTCGACAGCTGCTGCTGCAACTGATGCGGTTGTACCTACCACAGCATTTGATGCAGTGATTGTGCCGCCATTTGCGATGGATAGTCGCTCGCTACCAGCTGTTTGAAGACTTAATCTTGCATCACTGTTTACCAATTGGATACTTGCAGAGCTTGCTTGGTTGGCTGTTCGTAAAGTAACAGATGCACCAGCACCAGATGGAGTTGAGAAGTAGACATAACCGTTGTGAGTATTCGATCCGTCATATACTTTTGCCATCAGTTGCCCACGGCCGCTGGCACCCGAATAGTCGAATCCGCCCAACGCGATATTACCGTCAGCCATAATCGAAGACTTAGTATAATCTCCGGCTGTACCACCAGTTACTTCTAGAGGGTATCCTGGGTTGGTAGGACCTATACCCACTTTACCATTTGCAAGAATCGTCATGCGAGCAGAACCCGCTGTTTGCAGAGTCAGAGAGTTACTGTCTGTGGTACCTAGAGTGGCCGCCGCACCGAAAGCGTTACCACCATTCAAGTAAACTGAAGTTGGCAAATCTGTTGAAGCAATCGTTCTGAATGTTGGGTTACCATCAGCCGCGTTTGGAGCCGCCAAGAAAGTTTTTTGAGTTTGCGAACCAAAGCTTGAAGTCGTCACAGTCACAGCCTGACAAGCCCAACCAGACACTGTCCAAGTGGCAACGTGACCCGCTGTTGAACAGCCGAAGTCATAGAATTTACCAGTGGAATCTTTGATCACCATGTTTGAGGTACCAGCGTTCACACCAGTAAAGTTCATGTTAGTACCAAGGATCGTAGCACTTGCGATTTTACCAGTTGTCACTGCACCAGCAGCAATCGTCGCAGCTGCAGATCCAGGGCCAGCGGCTGCTATATCACCAGTCAATGCCGTGATATAGTTGCCAGCAGCTTGTTTCGCAGTGAAGGCGTCATAATCAGTTTTACTTAAAAGACCCGCAGTCACACCTGTATCAGCAGCCATCGGGATTCTAAGAGTATGGGCTGAGCCAGTGGAGTTCCAAGCCGGAGCGGTACCTACGTTCGTCACAGGAGTAGCAAACGTTTGAGTCGCTGTTGTAAGACCGTTCAATGAAGCGATCGCTGCACCCACAGAACCCACAACTTTAATACCAGAACCATCCCAATACTTCACAACATTGGAAGTCGTATTGAACCAAGTTTTACCTTTATCAGAGGCACCCCAGCCAGTTACCAAAGTCGCTTCAGTCGTGTCAGTGTAATTACCAAGACCCAAAGAACCCGTCATTACGTCACCAGCTTTATTCACTGGCGTATATGTAAGAGCCGTCGTGATATCAGAAGCACCTAAGTTCGCACCCGTTGTAACACGGCCTTTTGTATCCACTGTTACTTTAGTATAAGTACCAGCAGCCACAGTGTTCGCAAGAGTCAAAGCACCTGTATTTGAAACTGTCGCATCACCACTGATCACAACTTCTTGAGCCGCATTTGAACCGTTACCCATCCAAAGTGTGCCATTAGAAAGTGCTGGGATCGGTGTCGATGTACAAGCCCAACCCGAAGCCGTCCACGAAGCAACTTGTCCTACAGTCGAACAAGTAGCACTTACGAATTTTCCTGAAGCATCTTTAAGTACGATACCTGTTGTGGCAGATGTAGCTCCGGTGAAATCCATATCTGCACCGTTAATAGTGCCATCAAGAATTTTCGCGGAAGTCACAGCATTATTGGCAATTGTCGCAGCCGCAGAGCCTGGTCCCGATGCAGCTACATCACCAGTTAATGCAGTGATATAGTTACCCGCAGCTTGCTTCGCAGAGAAAGCATCGTAGTCAGTTTTACTCAATAGACCCGCAGTCACACCTGTATCAGCAGCCATCGGGATTCTAAGAGTGTGGGCTGAACCAGTTGAGTTCCAAGCCGGAGCGGTGCCTACATTCGTCACAGGAGTCGCGAATGTTTGAGTGGCATTGGTAAGGCCATTTAAAGAAGCAATCGCAGCACCCACAGCGCCAAGGACTTTAACTCCAGATCCATCCCAGTATTTTACAACGTTGGAAGTTGTATTGAACCAAGTTTTACCTTTATCAGAAGCACCCCAACCAGTTACCAGAGTCGCCTCTGTTGTATCTGTATAGTTACCAAGTCCCAAAGAACCCGTCATAACATCGCCAGCTTTATTCACCGGAGTGTATGTCAAAGCAGTCGTGATATCAGAAGCACCTAAGTTCGCACCAGTCGTCACGCGACCTTTAGCATCGACAGTCACTTTTGTATAAGTACCAGCCGTCACTGTGTTCGCAAGAGTCAAAACACCCGTGTTGGAGATTGTAGCATCACCACTCATAAGAACTTCTTGAATGGCATTCGAAGCATTACCCACCCAGAAAGTACCATTTGAAAGAGTCGGAACTGCTGGGGGAGCACATGACCAACCAGTCACAGACCAAGTTGCGATATGACCCGCAGTCGAACATGTGAAAGTCACAAATTTCCCGGAAGCATCTTTAATCACTGCACCTGCGGTTGCTGCATTAGTTCCTGTGAAATCCATATCAGTGGCTACAATAGTGCCATCAGCAATTTTAGTTGAAGTGATTGCACCTGAAGCGACTGTTGGATTTGGATATGTGCCAGTAAGGTCACCACCGGCAGAAGCGCCTGATTGAAGTGCTCCCGTAATACGAGCGTCATTACCTGCAGCGAATTGATTTGCACCAGTTCCTTGAAGTGAAGAGATCGTCACATCAGATGGAGCCGCAGCAGAACCTGAGTTGTTACCTTTTAAAGTATAAGAAGGCATATTCGCCATTTTTGCATTTGTCACAGCACTGTTGGCGATTGTTGTAGCAGTAGAGCCAGGACCCGTCCCGGTCACATCACCAGTCAAAGCGGTGATGGCAGAGCCTGATGAGCCAACCGCAATTGCAGTCGTACCATTCCAGTATTTCAACTCATTAGATGTTGAGTTGAACCAGATTTTACCTTTATCAGCAGCAACCAAACTTGGATCAGAAGCATTATTAGAAACATGCAAACTTCTGCCCGCTGACATTGTCATAAAGCCGATGTTTGTGATGTTGTTAGTATTCATGTCGATGGCACCAGCCATCGTGCCGCCAGCAAGAGGCAGTTTTGTTGAATCTGTTGTGGAAGCTGCTTGGCATCCCCAACCTACAGAAGTCCATGTAGCAACGTGACCTACAGTAGAACATGCGAACTCTGCAAATTTCCCTGTAGAGTCCTTAACAACAAGAGTAGATGTAGCAACATTAGTACCAGTGAAATCTAAGTCAGCACTAACGATCGTACCATCAGCAATTTTAGCACTTGTTACAACGCTATTTGCGATCGTTGGACCAGGATAAGTACCACTCAAATCACCACTCGCAGATCCTGTTGGAGCAGCACCTGTGATAGTAGTTGGAGTAACACCAGTAATGCGGCCTTGAGCATCCACTGTGAATACTGGAACTGAAGTGCCAGAACCATATGTGCCAGCTGTGACTGCTGTGTTTGCAAGAGACACAGTTACGTTACCAGTAGTACCACCACCAGACAGACCGCTACCAGCTGTCACACCAGTTAATGTACCAGAAGAAGTAGCCACACAAGAGAATGTCGAACCATTCCAGCTAAGTGCTTGGCCCGCCGTACAACTTGTTACGCTAGATTTAAGAACGATATCATTGATTGTTTTGTCGGCGAGTGTTTGCGCACTATAAGAAGACATCGCGAAAGGAACGGAGCGGATCGTATTTGCAGGATCAATTGCTTGCCAACCAGTACCGTCGTGGAAGGCAACTTTCAACAAACGCTCGGAGGTCGATGAAGCATTCCAAGTACCACCACCGTAACAGTTATATGAGATGCCATTTGTGAATGAATCAGAAAGTTTATTAGAACCACCCACAGCGTAAATCACTGTGCCGTCACCGATCGCGATATCAAAGATACCGTCGGAGTTTTGCATGTTCACGTGTTGGCGTTCTTCGTAGTAAAGAACACAAGTTCCATCAGTAGAAGTAATTTGAAATCTGAAACTAACGTCGTTGTATGTGAGTGGGTTACCTTGAGAGTTTACGATGCGACCTTGATATGTGAGTTTTTGCGGGGATGCTAAGGCCACGGTGGTCATTATGAGCACCGATATGGATACTAAACTAGTTATGATTTTTTGACCGATTCGCATGAGACGTCCCTGTTAAGAATTCGTTAAAAATCTTAGTTAAGGTACTCATCGGTATGTAAATTCAATTGGTTAAGAATTGTTACGCACTTGAAATATAAAAAATTATCACATTATCTCGGAGTCAGCTCTGGATATGCCAAATCGAACTAATAAGAATCTGTAAAGAAATTTATATTTTTCTCGGATTTTGAGGGAACAAAAGAAGAGGCTTTGCTCATGTTGGAACGAGCAAAGCCTGTATCGGAATGAGACGATTATTTGCGAGTAGCTTTCTTAGTAGCCTTACGAACTACCTTCTTTGCTGACTTCGTCGCCTTTTTTGGAGCGGCTTTTTTAGCTACTTTCGCAGCACCTTTTTTAGCCGTCATCGTCTTTTTGAAAAGAGCTTTTTCCAATTTCGCTTTTTGAACGATCGCTTTTTTCTTAGCGACTTGGATGTTCTTTTCTAGAGCGTCAGCAGATTTTTTAATCTTGCTGATCGTTACTGTAACTTCTTTTTCAAGCTTCTCTTCAGAGGCGCTCAAAACTTTCACGATCTCTTGGTATTTTGCCCAAGCTTGTTCGATCTTTTGATCTTTAGTTTTATCGAACTTACCTTTGATTTCCGTTTCGCGTTTTTTGATTTCGTCGCTCAACGTTTGGAAGTTCTCAAGAAGGCTTTGAACGTTCTTGTTTTTTGAGAGGTTGTTCAACAATTTCTGAAATGATGCAGATGACATGATCTTCTCCTTTCAAGAGCTCGGTAGTGACTTTACACCCGCACGGGGGAAAATAAAAGACACTCTCAGTTATTTTGACGCAAAATTAATGGAATCCAGCCAAACTTCACGATTGCTAGAGAATTTTCCAGGGAATTTATCTAGAGCTTTCTCTCGAAGTCTCATTGCGTGATCAGTAACGTAGGCTTTGATCGAATCTTCATCTTTAACTTGGAATACGATACGCAATTCCTTTGCTGAAGACTCCATAGCACCACCTTTACGAAGGCAAAGATCTGCGCTCACGAAACCAGGAGTCGTTAGAATCTCTGGAATGTGTTCGGATTTCAACCATGCAACGTACTCATCGTAGGCTTCGTATTGAACAGTTGTTTGAACGATATAAGTAACCATTTGTGAATTCTCCTAGAGAGTAAATTTAAAATCTTTGATCAAGAAACCTGGCAGTTTTTTTCCACCCCAGGACCGGCTGCTGTAAGTATCCACCGAAGGATCCACTTCTTGGAAATTGGTAACAGCCAACAAGTTTTCACCTAGAGCTTCGTACAAGCTTTCGTCGAAGCGCATATCCGCGATAGGAGCTACGATCTCGCCATTTTCAACCCAGAAGCACGCATAACGAGTCATGCCTGTAATACGCGCCGTAGGGCGGTCTGACCAGTTCAAGTAGTGAAGATTGGAAAGGTAAACACCTGTACCAAGTTCTTTAAGGATGTCGTCCTTCTTAAGTGATCCTGGCAGAATCTCCATCGCGCGAGGTCCTTCGTGGGGGCTCGCAAGGTTTCCTTCAACGCTGTACTCTTTAGCAGAACCAGATGAGATTAAGAAAGTCTTAAGCTCACCATTATTGATCAGCTCAACTTTTTCAGCGGAAACCTCTCCCAAATAATTGAATGGGGGAGTCAAACCCGTCGCGAAGTTTTCACGAATCGATAAAAGTTTAGAGAGTGATTTTTCTTTATCAGCAAGCTTTTGCAAAGCACTGTTACCTTGCTTGTAAGCACTGTAGCTCATCGCGCCCCATGAAAACATAGAAGCCAATTCCGCCACAGCTCCCGGAGCCAAGTAAACTTTGTAAGCACCAGGCTTCAAAACTTTCTTAGGGCGATCCATAAGCTTTAGCTGATTTTTTGTCAGGGCAAGGTTCGCAGCGTACTCATCTTGATTCCAAGTTGTTCCAGCGTACGTGCCTTTCACAGCCTTTTCGCCATGGTACAAAGAGTAATCAATAAAGAATGAATCCGTCGCAAAGAAATGATTCTGTCCCGCAGAGTTGCGGCTTGCAGATACTCGGGGACCCGCGCAGTAGATACCAGCAAGGTCAGAGCCCTCAGCAGGGCCTGTGATTTTCGCGAACATCTCTTCGTGAGTCAGCAAGTGACCTTTGATGTAGTTGTTGCTGGTTCCGTTATTACGCATTTCAACTTGTTTTGGATCGACTGGCAAAAGTTCGCACTCTTTGCGAGCAAGAATCAAAAACTCATCCACGCGCTGCTTGTCTTCGGTCACGTCACTCGTGATATCGAAAGAAAGCTTTGCTGTGCGCTGATTGTTTTGCAGTTGCAAAGTAAGCGTGCGTTGTTCGATGTGTGTGTTCTGACGAACTTTGTTGTTGTTAAAGCGAATAAAGACAGACTCTTCCGCAGAAAGATTTAAGTTTGCTTGTTCGCCGTCAGTAAGTTGCGCAAACAGATGGTCCGCAAGGGCGTTGAAAATGTTTTTCGTGTTTTCGATAAAATTCATATTACGCTCCAAAAACTTCCATGTTGCTGAATAGGCAGTACGGAGTTGTGTGACCCACGCGAATCACTTGATTCGGCTCGCCCTTACCGCAGAATGGAGAACCGTAAGTTTCACGGTTTTCGCTGACAGCCTTCAAAGAGTTCCAGAACTTAACCGTCGTTCCACGGTAATTTGGATTTTTCAAAGTTTTAGTGATCTTACCGTTTTCAATCAATTGCGCATATTCGCAACCGAATTGGAATTTGTTACGGTAATCATCGATCGACCAAGATTTGTTCGCATGCATGAAGACACCACGCTCAACAGAAGCGATCATATCTGAAAGCTTTGATGTGCCTGGCTCAAGATTGATATTCGCCATGCGATCAATCGGAGCACGGTTCCAGCTAGAAGAGCGAGAGTTCGCCACTCCAGGAAGTCCCAAGCGTGCTTGAGATTCCAAAGAACCCAAGCCACGAACCAGAACACCGTCTTTGATTAAGAATTCTTTCGTGGCCTTCACACCAGCATCGTCGAAAGCATAAGAAGCCATCGCGTCTGGTACAGTCGGATCGAAAGTCACGTTCATTAGTTTTGAACCGTATTGAAGTTTACCGAAGTCATCAGGCTTTACAAAACTCCAACCCGCATAGTTTCGCTCGTCACCTAGGATGCGATCGTATTCAAGAGGGTGACCAATAGACTCATGCACTTGCAAAGTCATTTGGTCAGGTGCGATCAAAAGATCCAAAGTTTCAGAAGGACAGTTATCAGCAGACAAAAGCTCAACCGCACCGTCACCGATAATTTTTGCGCGCTCTAAGATTGCAGCACGATCAAAAACTTCAGCACCGATTTGGTTACAACGAGCTAGGCCCCCGTTTTCAGAACGTTGTTGAACCTCACCGGCATCAGCAGCCGTTGCATTAAAGTCTGTGCTAACGATAGAAAATTTTTGGTGAACATCAGAACCATGAGTGGAAACCACAGAGAATTCAGATTCAATAATCATCGCCATTGCGACACGGTTGATGACTTTATCAGAAACCTTCATCGCACGAGTTGCATCCACAAAAAGATCCGTGATCTCTTTAGCGGAGTAAGAATCCATCGGGCGAACCACTGGCGAAGAATATTTGCCTTGTGCCACGGGTCTTTGCAAAACAGAAAAGTCATGAACTTTCAAAGAAGAAGCCTGACGAGCCATCAAAGTTGCTTTGTCAAAAGCACGCTTAACACCCGAAGAAGTCAGGTCGCTAGTTCCGGCATAACCAAAGTGGCCATCCACCAAAACCTCAACCATCAAACCATGCTCAACCGTAATGTCACTGTTCTCAAACTGTTCATTACGAATCACACGCCAAGTCGTTTTCTCATTAACCAGTCTCAATTGAGCCCAATCAACAGAACCCTTCAACCCATTCAGCGTCTTATGCAAATCAAGCATTCAGTTGCCCCTTTTCCTAGTAGAATTCGGTACTTCTGATAGCGGAAGAGGAGAGAAAACTCAATCTTTTAGGGCAAAGTTGTAGGGAATAGAAGCTCAACTGGCTTTTAGAGGTTTTGGGAGCTTTATTTTGCTATTTTTCAAGCGCCACAGATCTTGAGCTTTCTGTAAATCCAGCCAAAAATCGACGGAAACCTCGAGGGCCGCAGCAAATCTCAAGGCAATTTCAGGAGTCAAACTCTGCCGACCATTGACGATACGATTGATCGTTTTAACCTCAACACCAATATGCTCCGCAAATGCCCGTTGAGTCAGATTCAAAGGTTTCAAGAATTCCTCATTCAAAATCTCACCGGGAGTCGTAGGCTGTCTTTTCATTTCAATCATATTTATTTCCTAGTGATAATCACAAATTCGAACATCCCGCGGCCCTTCGGCAGACCAGCGAAACACAATCCGCCATTGATCATTTACCCGAATACTCCAAAAATCCTTCAGATTTCCTCGAAGGGCTTCAAGTCTGTTCCCCGGCGGTGATCGCAGATCCTGCAAAGCTTTGGCAAAGTGCAATACGTCCAGCTTACGACGAGCAACAGATCCCACAGCACTCCAACCCATCTTTTTAGAAACGCGACCAAAAACAAAGAATTCCTGGGTCAACTCACAAGAAAAGGACTGAATCGCCATATTTAATATACCTCAATAAGGTATACCTTTCAAAGGTATAAATTACACACTCAAATCCTTTACATGCACAATGACCTCCACCTCCAACGCAACATAATCGTTCCTCGAGCCAAACCGAGTTCGCGCTCAGGACAAATTCCAGATTTTTCAACTTTGTGACGCATTTCGTTTCTGGTGCATCTTGGCCCTGAACTTTGAAGCAGAAAAGCCAAATCGCACTGTCACTTTGAAACCCAAAACTTCGTCGATTGGAGAGGAGTGGGGATTGCAGAGGGACGCGTGCGAGTTCCGCAGGCCTTTGTAGTAAAGAACGTAGCGATCAAACAACATCGAACCCCTGAACTGCCTACAAAAACGCTGACAAAAAAGAGCGAGGACTGTCCGAGTGTAGCGGCCCTCTGCAATCCCCACTCCTCTCCAAGCGCCCCAAGGCTTCGGTGTCAAAGTGACCAGAAAGACTTGGCATCCTGATTGCTTTAGAGGAAAGGCAGAGATCACCTGGAGTCAATTAGGACGCAAGGGGAAAGGGGAAACCATGAGAATTCTTTTAGCTTTATCAACGACTTTGCTTTTAACAATGATGGCAAGCTGGGCACCTGCTGCTACTCAAACTGCAAAATCTGAATGCGCACTAAGCAGCGAAGGAATTTTCGGTGGTTACTGGGTGAAACATCGGATCACTTCTGGTGAGGAAGTCCTTTTCGGCGCTGACAACCTCGAAGCCATTTCTGCAGAGCTTGTAAGCTTGCGCAACCAGGGTCTTTGCCGTTAATCTGCAAGGACTTTGGATAGAAATACTTTTTTAAATCAACATTGGAAATCTTATCCCGCGATGCCTGCAGAGGCTCATGTTGCGGGTCGTATTTATCGTATCGAACGTGAAAACGGTGGGCTTGAGCTGACCGTGGTTCGCGATCAAACAGAGCACATTGTGACTTTTGAAAATGCGCCTTCAGATTCAGAACATCTGATTGAGGGCGATATCGTTGCAGTTGTTTCGGGTGAGTATATTGTTTTGCTCGCCCCGAATAGATCTTCGTTGCCGAAGCGCACATTTAATAAAGACATTCTGGAAAAATGGAATCGCTACTGCGATGAAGTCCGCACGTTCTTTCGCAAAGAAGGTTTTGTTGAAGTGAAAACTCCATCGTTGGTGGTTTGTCCTGGGACAGAGCCATCGCTTGATGTGTTTTCGACGGAGTTAAAGGTCGGCTCTCGCAAAGAGCGTCTTTACCTACCAACCAGTCCCGAACTTCATTTGAAAAAAGCCCTCGCTCTGGGGGCAGAGAAGATTTTTGAAATGGCTTCGTGTTTTCGCAATGGGGAAGTGACTGAACGTCATCAGCCAGAATTCACGATGCTAGAGTGGTATCGTGCTTACAACAATTTAGAATCAATTAAGCAAGACGTGATCGAGCTCGTTTATTATTTGATGAATGCCTTGCAAGTTCCGGGGCCTCGTCAGGTTTTAAGTTACTCGGTGCCAGAGCTTTTCAAAATGTATTGTGACTTTGAACTGACTCCGCAAACGACTAAGGCAGAGTTGCAATCCTTAGCGCAAAAACTAAATGTCGACGTGCACAGTGCTGAAAGCATCGATGACTTTTTCTTTCTGATTTTCATGGAGAAAATTGAGTCACAACTGCACGGTGAAGATCTGATCTTTGTTGAAAAATATCCTCCTTACCAAGCTGCCCTCGCAAGATTGACTCCCGATGGATGGGGAGATCGTTTCGAAGCGTATTGGCAGGGACTGGAGCTTTGTAATGCGTTTCATGAATTGAATGATCCGCAAATCCAAAGACAGCGTTCCGAGGAAGATCTGCAAAAGAAAATGGAATCGAATAAAGAAATGATTCCTCTGGATCCTGAGTTTTTTGAATGTTTGGATGCGGGGTTGCCACCGAGTGGTGGGATCGCTTTGGGAGTCGAAAGACTGTTTATGGCTCTCTACGGAATCAAAAATATCTCAGACATCATAGTCTTCCCCAAATAGTTGTCTACACTCCGACTTCGTCGGAGTAATAAAAAAAGGGACCCAAGAGGTCCCTTTTTTCATTCAGCTTGAGAGTGAAAACTACTCTTTGCCGCCGTTGATGTCTTCTTTAAGTTCTTTACCAACTTTGAAGAATGGAAGTTTCTTTTCTTCGACATTGATGATTTCGCCAGTGCGAGGATTGCGTCCTTTATAAGCACCGTATTGGCGATTTACGAATGAGCCAAAACCACGGATTTCGATACGGTCATCACGCATCAAAGCTTCAACCATAGAATCGAAGATTGTATTCACAACTGTCTCTGCTTTCACGCGAGTGATGCCAGCTTTTTCAGAGATCAAATTAATCAAATCCGCTTTAGTCATCGTCCAGATCCTCTAGAACATAAAGTATTGATAACACTCCCGATTATACAGGCTGCAAGGGTGCTGACTACCACTTTTCAATGATTTAACTCATTGCTTCTTATACATTCCGGTATTGATAAGGATTTTACGGTAAGCATCAATGACCGACTGGACCATTTTGCCCGTATCGAACAGGTCCATGACGCGCTGACGTGCTCTTTCGCCGATTTCGTCCGCAGGCATTGTCCCCGAAAAGATCTCAACCAAAAGGTTGCTGATGGAGTCGACGTCGGCTGGACGTAAAAGGAATCCATCGCGGCCGTCTTCGATAATATTGGCAATCGGGGAGACTTCCGAACCCATAACGACTTTTTTCTGAGCCATGGCTTCTAAAGTGGAAGGTTCAAAACCCGTACTTCTGGAGCCCATGTTGATAAAGACGTCGCCCAAGACAATGTAATCTTCAAGTTCAGCAGAAGGAACGGCCCCCGCCAGAATCACTCGGTTCCCCAAAGCAAGATTCAAAACCTGATATTCAATGTCTTTGAATTTGGGACCATTGCCCACCACGATCAGATAGCTATTCGGCTTTTTGATCGCCACTTTTTCAAAAGCTTGCAACAAAGGCAGCATCTCGTGGGCATCTGTCATGTCATTGATAGTGACAGCGATGTGGGAGTTTTCTGGAAGGTTCAGCTTTTTACGAAGCTCCAAAGATTGCTCCTTGGGAGTTAAATCCCCAAGGTCAATCCCATAAGGAACTGTGTAGGTGTGAAAGTCAGGGTAAAGATAATATCTTTCCAAGATGATTTTTTGCTGAGGGTTCGTAACAAAGATCCCGTCCGCTGTGGAAAGAAGCTGGCGATCGCCACCATAATAAGTCGTCAAAAATTTATAAGCAGTCGCTAAACCCGTAGTTAGAATGCTGGGTAAAGTTTCCTGTTTCATAGCCAAGATCGCAAAAAGCTGCGACATTTGCGTCGCTTCCACGTCATAGGCCATGGCGACTTTCAAATCGTTTTTACGATTGCCAATGCGGTAGCCTGATTTATCAATGCTATGAACGATGTGAAACGGATTCTCACGATGTAGCTGCATGAACTTCTGGCGAACCGCCATTTGAAAGCGCAGGTGAGCCAGATTTTTTTCCCCCTCATTTAAGTAAAAAACGCGAACACCATCACGGGTGACTTCAGGTTTTTTTAGAGGAGAGTTCGCAGATAAAACCGTGACCTTATGTCCTTCGCGCGCAAGTCCGCGGGCGATTGGCCATAAAAAGCCGTGATCAGTCGCCCGACTTAAAATCGGAAAGCGATGTGATGTCAGGCAAATATTTAGAGTCTCTGGAACAGAGGGTTTCTTGGCGAACATGAATTTAGGTTAAAAGACTATCGAGCAGAAGCCAAGGCCCGATTGTACAGGCGATTTAATTCGTTCATTGACGAGTCAGTGATGTGGCTGTTTTGAGCCCAGTCCTCAGACAATGTTTCTGGCAGTTTAAAGCTAGAGCGAGATAAAAGCTTATAAAGATCTTTGTGGATGCTGTGGTAGTTCAGAACCCAGCAATTTACCCCATTTTTCCAGAGGTCCGCATGCACGCTGTTTTGTTTGGAATCCAAGATCAAAGTCGCATGAGCTTGAATGGCGCGCATAAAGTATTCGGTCATTTCAACCGGAGTAAACTGTTGTCCCGCCATCACGAAAGCCACTGAATCTGTCAGTAGTTTTTTAGAGAGTTGAGGGGAGATAGCGCCAGTGACAACCCAGCGATCACCGCAACCATTCTTTTCCATCCAATTAGCGAACTGTTTGCGTTCACGTAAAGACCAATGAGAATAAGTTCCCCACAAAACCACTTTATGGCGAAGGGCTAACATTCTAAGACGTTCAAAACGATCCGAGTGCGGATTGAAACGTCCCTCACGGAAAGGCAGAACGAAATACTCTTGGTTTTGCAGATTGTGTAGCAACGAAGCTTCAGCTTCTTCAAGCTCGCCCAGTTGATGTTGGTTGCTTTTAAAATCCAAAGCGGGAGGTAAAATTCCACGACCTTGTTGCGATGAGCGCACATTCAATCCACGTAACTGCGCTAAAGATTCAACTGTGGGGAAGGTGATGATGTCACTTTCCTCTACCAAATAGCGCACGGGATTTGTTTTCTTAAGCCCACGCTTGATGTGTAAAAGAGATGTCGTTAATACGCAGTTGGGATGGGATTTTGCGAAAGTCGACAAAATCACTTGAGCCGCATTCATGCGGTCATCATCTAAAACCAAGTGCAAAATGTGGGGTTGCATACCAAACAGACCAGGAATGATTTTTAATCCTTCCAGTACCGACCATTTTTTGAAATAGGCCATGAATTCAATGCCGTTGGTATTTTCAGGAGGAAGATCGCCATAACTAGTTAGTACTGTGACCTCATGCTGTTGGGCTCGCAGTGCTTGTGCTAACTGCCAGACGGTGCTTTGAGTTTTCGTACTAACTAAAATTATTTTGGCCATTCAAGTCCCAGTGCTTTGTAGATTCTATTTAGAATCTTACGATTGGCTTCAGGGATATTACGGTGTTTTAGTTCTTCCGGATGTATCCACTCAAGCATCATGTGATGTTTGGCGCGGGGTTCGCCCTTCCAATATAGGATTTCATAAAACAATATGAGAATCCCTACATCTCCATAAGAATGAGTACAAGCTAGTTTAAGGTCACCAACTTCGGCTTCAATCCCAAGTTCCTCGTCAAGTTCACGAGCTAAAGCTTGTTCAGGTGTTTCGCCGCTTTCAATTTTTCCACCGGGAAATTCCCATTGACCTGCAAGAGAGTTATTTTCGGGGCGTTGGCCGACCAAGATCTTTCCGTCTTTACGCAGAAATCCCGCGACGACAGGTATCCAATGTCCTTTACGGATTTTGGGTTTTCTTGGTTTTAAAGCAACGCTATCTTCCGACATTCTTCCTTCTTGCTGCGACATCATGGAAAAATCTAGGTCCATGAAAAACAAGTGCAGAGTAAATTTGAACAAGATCTGCGCCCATTTGCAATCTTTCAAAGACATCTTCAGGGGTTAGTACGCCTCCGGCGCTGACTAAGAGCATTCCTTCGCGTTTTTTGCCTAAAGTTTGAACAGCAATTTGCAGCGCGCGTTGTGAAAGATCCTTTAATGGAGCTCCCGACATGCCACCCTCAGCTGGAAAGTGACAGCCTGTGGGTCTCGATAAAGTGGTGTTTGTTAGCACAAAGCCATCGACGCCCAACTCCTGACAGTTGGATACCGCTTCGGCCAAACCTTCTTCGCCCATGTCGGGGCTTAGTTTAACCAGAACCGGAGTTGGTTCGTAGTGAGAGACGCGATCTAAAATCGGCTTTAAAAGTGCGCCGAGGTTTTCTTTTTTCTGAAGTTCGCGCAAACCCGAAGTGTTGGGACTTGAGATATTCACGACAAAGGCATCCGCCCAAGGGCGAAGCTTATCGACCAATTCCAAATAATCATTCACGGCTTGATTATTCGGGGTTTGGCGGTTTTTTCCGATATTCACAAAGACCGGAGTTCTGAATCTTGGGGCGTAAGAAGCAAGGTTATAAAAAACTTCATCAGCGCCGTGGCTGGGGAAACCCATTTTATTCCACATCGCCGTAAGTTTCATATCACGGTCCATGATTTTGCCTGGATTTGGAGTTTGTGGCAGGGGAGTGACAGTTCCGACTTCGACGAAGCCACAACCGAGTCTCCAC
Source organism: Bdellovibrio sp. HCB209 (assembly GCF_047306065.1). Taxonomy (GTDB): domain Bacteria; phylum Bdellovibrionota; class Bdellovibrionia; order Bdellovibrionales; family Bdellovibrionaceae; genus Bdellovibrio. The sequence goes on along the minus strand of NZ_CP178618.1, from coordinate 3,230,110 downwards.
CAATCACCTAAATGCTCGGCATCTTTATCCACTCCACCGGCAATTCCCAAAGGATTTGCGAAAGTCATGTCTCTCCAGGTGAAGGAGTTCCATTGAGGAATTTTTTTGCCATGAAGGTAAGACAAGAAAGGTAGAGCGTAACCGTTAATATCGTGAGCAATTTTAGGAGGAAGTAGTAACCAAGGACGCATGAATTAAGACTCCAGCAAAGAACGGAAAAAGGCAAAAAAAAAGGTGGGTTTAAAACCCACCTTCTTCGAATTAACGAGGGTACAAGCCTCTGAGAAGCATCGCTTTCTCAAGACGTTGAACAGAAACTGCCATCGCAGCAGATCTCATGTCGACGTTTTTCTCTTGTGCCATTGTGTAACCTTTGTCGAAAGCCTTAGTAATAAGAACTTTCAACTTAGCGTTTACTTCGTCTTCGTCCCAGAACAATGCCATCGTATCTTGAACCCATTCAAAGTAAGAAACGATTACACCGCCACCGTTGGCGATAACGTCTGGAGCGATGAACACGCCACGTTTAGAAAGAATTTTAGTTGCTGCATTCGTGATAGGACCGTTCGCACCTTCAACGATGATTTTCGCTTGGATTTTTTCAGCGTTGTGAGTATCGATTTGGTTTTCAAGAGCGCACGGGAACAAAGCATCACATTTTACTTCAAGCAATTCTTCGTTGCTGATTGGAGATGCTTTTGGGTAACCCTTCAAGAACTTGTGAGCTTTGATGTACTCAAGAACTTCAGGGATATCCAAACCGTCACCGTTGTAGATACCACCGGAAACGTCAGAAACTGCAACGATACGTGCACCACGATCGTGAGCAAATTTAGCAGCGAAAGAACCTACGTTACCAAAACCTTGGATCGCGATAGTTGCGCCCTTCATGCTCATTTTGCAAACTTCGAATGCTTTCTCTGCAACGTAAACAACGCCCAAACCTGTAGCGTGGTTACGACCCAAAGAACCGCCGATTTCAACTGGCTTACCAGTAACAACACCCGGTTGTGCAAAGCCACCTTGCTCTTGAGAGTAAGTGTCCATGAACCAAGCCATAGTTTGTGGGTCAGTGCCCACGTCTGGAGCTGGAATATCTTTAGTTGGTCCAACGAATGGTCCAATTTCAGATGCATAACGACGAGTTAGATTTTGTTTTTCAGTGCGTGACAATTTAGTTGGATCAACAGTGATACCACCTTTTGCGCCACCCAATGGAAGACCAAGAACAGAGTTCTTGAAAGTCATCAAAGCCGCAAGACCAACAACTTCTTGAAGATCTACGTTTTGGTGATAACGGATACCGCCTTTGTAGGGGCCCAATGTTGGAGAGTATTGTACACGATAGCCTGTGAATACTTTCACAGAGTAGTCGTCCATACGTACAGGAACAGAAACAGTGATACAACGACGTGGGCGTTTCAAACGCTCAAGAACGTTCGGGTCACAGTTAATAATTTTTGCGGATTCATCTAGAGTTTGGATAGCGTTGCGGAACAAAGGCCCGTCATACAAGGGCTCAATCTTATGGTCCATGTTAATGTGTCTCCTTAAAAATACACCGTCGCAGTTTAATGAAGTAAATACTCAGTGTCACCCGGGAAAAATAGCAGATGACTCGGTGGTTCTTTTTCCCCACAATTAGACCTATGTCTCGTTACCTCATAGTTCTCATCATCTTTTCATTGCCGCTTTTCACTTTTGCACAGAAATCCGCATCGCCACAGCAAACGTTCATTGAACAGTTTCAAAGTCCGCGCATTTGGTTTCCAGCAACTGATAACCCTATTCTTGCCGACGCGCCGGGGCGTTATCCAGGAGTTTTAAGCTTTCTATTCGAAGGTATCCTAGGCTGGACGCCAACGGGAGAAGGACTCGCAGTTTCTGAAAAGTGCAAGCCTTCCGTGTGGTCAACTCGTTTGCAAGATCCCCGTGTTTCCGTTTCTGTGCAAATGCAGGGTGCATTGTTACAGAAGTACTTTCAGGAGTGCGGCTCGGAATTAAAAACTGACGACCTAGGCGAGATGGTAAACCTCCGTAAGTACTTGGCCATGCGTTATGAACCTCGCGAGCATCCGTTCATGCGCCGAGTGGTCATTAATCTTCCAGGGAACGTTAAGCTCAAAGGTGTTTTGGCATTAAAGGGAGATTTCAAACGTCGTCCATTGGTTGTTTTCCGTGCGGGTATTTTTTCAAGTGTCGAGGACTTCCGTACAGAGCGCGGCTACATGATGATGTTGTTTGAACAGTCGCCTTTCAACGTTTTGATGTTGGAAAATTTGACGAGTGCTGATTTCATCGCGAACAACAATCAATTTTCGTTCGGTGGATACGATGAAGGCATTCAGAATATTCTGATCGCGCAACTTCTGCGTAATTCCTCAGAACCCATTTCACGTGTTGTAGATAGTATCCATTTCATGGGAATGAGCTTGGGTGGCCCAGGTGTGTTGTTTGCATCTTTGTTGAATAAATACAATTCGCCTGCGCATGCTCCGCTGATTCAAAGTTTTTTTGCCTTGTGTCCGGTTGTAAATTTGCAAACAACAATGGAGAGCCTAACCAACGGTGGCGCGCGTTCTGCCTTTATCGATTTGTGGGGACGTCGTCGTCTGCAAGGGATTGAGGATAAGCTGCCACGAGTGTCAGAACATGATAGCTTTAAGTTTTTAAGTAAAGCCGTGTCAGAAGTTGTGCGCACGTATCACGGAGGTTTGTCTTATATTTCCTCTGTGAAGTTGCCGCCGGGAATGAAAGACGGCGAAAACTTCTGGGGTTTGAATAATTTCTGGCCGTATTACACCGATGTGCGTGAACCCGTGATGATCTGGACGACCAATCATGATTTCATGGTTCCGTTTAGAATCAATGCACAGATGATCGTTAACAAATCCATGAAGATCGACAGTCGTAATATGCGCGTGATGGAGTTCCCAGAAGGATATCACTGCACATTCCCTGTCGCGTATGATTGGAAAATGACGGCCTCATTGATGAGTGGATATGTGCTATCGCATTCACCGAATTTCAAAATGCGTTCACAAAGTCTGAACATTGAGATGACTGACGAAGAGTGGGAAGGCTTTTTTGACGGACAGACAACAGCGACTTACAAAGCTGATGAGCCTGGCCGTAAGAAAAACTTTGTGAACTTGGAAATCGAGATGAAGAACTCCAAGGGCAAAAAGAAAAGTTTCAGCTTTAGTTTGCCTTTGTCGGAATTTGATTTCCGTTTCTTGAATCAAGAGCTGTCGAACTCGGAAAAAGAGATGATCACTAGATGGGTCAATCAAAACGTAACCGTACAAATCGTCAACATCTCTAATAAACCGAATCTGCAAATCTCTTGGGCCGTTGCTAAGTAAAAGGGCTTGTCTTTTTCCTTTTACCTGTGTTGCTGCGTCGTCGGCGTACGAGGAGTACGCCTTCCTCCTAGCGCCTTGTTAAAAGGAAAAATCCTTCGCCTTTGCTAGTTGATTGGGCCTGTCTTTCTGCAAAATATTTTTGGGGAGGTTTCCTTCTCGCAGCTTCTGCGGTGTTCTTGTTGGATGGAAACATCGCGTAGGTCTTTTCTTAAAACGAGCTTCTTTGCTGGTTTAGCGGCTGCTTTGAGAGCGGGTGAGGCGGAGGCTCGGCCCGTTGTTCAGAATGTTCCTGTTAAGGTTCGTTATCGGCGGTTGGCTAATTCTGTTTCTGATTTGCGGGATGAGTATGATGTTTTGATTGTTGGGTCTGGTTATGGTGGGTCGATTAGTGCGGCTCGATTGGCTGGGCTTGGGCGAGTGGCTTTGCTTGAGCGGGGGCCGGAGCGGGCTCCTGGATCTTTTGCGGAGAAGTTTTCTGAGGTTCGTAAGGACATTTTGTGCAAGCGGCATCCTTTGGGATTGTTTGAGATTCATGCGAATCACGAGATGGATGTTTTGAATGGCAATGGCTTGGGGGGAACTTCGTTGATCAATGCGGGGGCTTTGGTTAAGCCTGATCGCGAAACATTCAGGGCTCCCGAATGGCCGGCCGCCATTGTTGATGAAATTCTTGATGGAACTTTCGATCAGTACTTCAAACGAGTTCGCGGTGTTTTGCAGGGGCATTCCTATGATCCTTCCAGAATGTCGAGTGCTAAGGTTCGGGCGCAGCTTCAGGCTGCGGCAGATCTTGGTGTTGGTATTAAGTATCCTCCTATCGCAGTGAATATGTTTGGCGATCAGCTCCAACAACGGAATGTCGTGCAACCACGTTGTATCGAGTGTGGCAATTGTTGTTCGGGTTGCAATACGGGAGCTAAAAACACGCTGAATATGAATTATCTGCCTCTCGCAAAAGACCGGGGAGCTGAGGTCTATACCCAGATGGAAGTCGTTTGGATTGAAAAGCTAAAATCGAATAAGGGCTATCGTGTGCACTGCAATTACATTTCTAATCGCGGAGAGAAAATCAGAAAATCCGTGCAAGCAAAGAATGTGATTTTGGCAGCGGGCACAATGGGAACCGGACGTTTGCTTTTAGCTTCCCGAGAGCGAGGTTTAAGTTTGTCTTCGCAGTTGGGAAAAAGATTTTCTGGCAATGGAGATGTCTTAGGGCTTTCCTTCAATACTTCATTTCGGACGAATTCGATTGGTTTTTCCTCGGCCAGTCAAGTGCGCGTGGATATGAAGCCTGGTGCGGTGATTTACTCGATGGCGGACTATCGACATCACAGAAATCTTTTTGATCGTTTCATTATTGAAGAGGGGACTTTTCCTGGGGCATTCACGATTCCATTACGTTTAGCGATGGGAGTTGCTAAATGGAAAATATCTGCAGCTCGCTATTTACGAGTGGCGCGCGATATTGTTCTGTCTAAGGATATTGAAAAGGGTGCGTTGAATTACTCGATGGTCTATTTGGGAATGGGACACGACCGTGCCGATGGACGTTTGCGCTTAGATCGTAAGGGCCGAGTTCGAGTTCATTGGCCTGAAGTAAAATACGATCCCATCTATCCCACGATAGATCGTGCGATGAGAAAGCAGTCGCAAGCACTTGGTGGAAATTTCGTGATGAATCCACGCACGCTGATGATCAATGGAAAAAATCTAGTAACCGTTCATCCCTTAGGTGGCTGTGTGATGGCTGATTCAGTCGCAGACGGTGTGGTAAATCATTGCGGGCAAGTTTATCAGAAGAACGGAGAGCTGCACCGCGGACTTTATGTTTTAGATGGTTCGATTATTCCGACAGCGCTCGGGGTGAATCCGCTTTTAACGATTTCAGCCCTCACCGAGCGTGCGATAGAAAAAATCTTGCGATCTAAAGAGATTGGATGATTTGAGAGAGCCATTGGTAATAATGTGGAATCAGTGTTTTCACACCTTGAGCATAACCGCAGTCAGCGTCTGTGAGTGTGCGGCTCGTAACTCCTGCTAACACTGTTTTACCGTTGATTTCGATGAACGCTGGTCCACCAGAGTCACCACGGCAAGTGGCCTTCTGATAGCTTTCATTAAGGATCATGTCTTTAGTGCGAAGCCCGGCGATAGTAACTTGAACCTCGCGCAATTGTCCGTCACCCTTCACGATTTGTAGAAAGCATTTGGTTTTATAGTTGTTGCAGTAACCACGGCCCTCTGCCAGAGCTGCTGGCAAGTCGGGATCATTGCGATCTGTGACCTTGGATTCCTCATAAGAATATCCATAACCGGCAAGAGTGACAGTGTCATCTTTGCGAAGCAAAGTCTCGTCTCTCAAAAGTGGTGTGATCAGGTAGTTTTCCGGAGCGGGACTGTCGAGCTTGATCACGCCGATGTCGCCATAGTCTCCGCCTTCTTCATCCATGTTTTTGAAATCGTCATGAAGGACCATGGTTTTGATAGTGCGAATGTTTTGCGGATTGAGTTTGTCCGTTTGCCCGACCTTATTGGGAAACTGAGTTTCAAAAATAACAATGAGGTCTTCTTTTTTTGAAACCACGCAATGACCTGCAGTCACGACGATGTCTTTCGTAATGAGAGTTCCGGTGCAAGCGTTGGCAGTTTTCACATTGAAGATGCCGACGGTGCGCAAAGCCATTTGAGAATTGGGCTCAACTACAGACCCACCTGTGATCGCGGCAGCGGTGCTGGCATACAGGCCAAAAAGGATGGCAAATATAGGCAGTGACGCCCTTGGCGGCTGCGGTGTCAATAAACTAGTCAAATGCTTCAATAGGTTGCTTCTCATGGCGTTCTCCATCCACAAGAATCATACACATCAAGTATCGTACCCTAGGGGGGCTATGTATTAGAGTTGTGAATGGAAGAAAGGCGATTTTTCCGCGAGTTTTTCCATATATTCGCGAACGTCTTCTTGGGCTTCCTGCGATAGTTTTCTGAACGGAACGATGTGTTGGTCCGGAACATAGCGGAAGGTAAAATTGATTCTGCGAGTTTCAAAGTTCGTGATGTCGTTCAGAGGGAAAACGAGATCATTTTTGTCTTCTACACGTTGCACACGATGGAAAAGTTGTTTCTTAAACTTCTCGCCGCCAAAGATCTGCAAGGAGCTGTCATCCAGCCATTGCTGCAAAACCACGTCAGACTTAGACTCTGTACCTTTGCTAGAAACGAATTGGAAAAGGGCGCGCTCACCAAAAGAGATGGACGCTACCGGGCCTGGCTCGAAGTCTTTGTGTTCGCCTACGCGAGCACAGTCGATTTTTTTGCCGTCTTCTTGAACTTGGTTGCCGTAATAGTTGATCAAGCATGTGTTCAAAGTCCAACCACGCGGGATATCGCGAGGATCGAATTTCTCTTTCACTAAGCTTTCAATTTTGCTGACCAAGTTTTCTAAAACCGGAACGTAGCGCTCTGCGGTTACGCAGCGGTTATAGATACCTTTAGGTGGGTGGTAGTAGTTCAAGCAAGCGAACTGCCAATTCCCCAGCCAGTAAACCGGGCGCAAAAGAGGTCTTTGCTTTTGGTTTTCAGGTGGAGGATTGTTCTTGGCGTAACGCATTTCCCAGATAGGATACAACGTGTTCAAGTACTTAAGGATTTCTTCCTTTTCCCTTGGGCTGATGTAGTTCTGTTCATAGATCAAATTGGACGTGGCTTTGCGCTCTTCGCCATTGCGTAAGCCCGGTTTGCCACGTGAATTTGATTTGAATGCAGGGCCTTTGCCCTGAGATTTGCCTTTGGGTTTGAACATAGGCAGGGTTTTTAGCATAAAGCCGCTTTTATTGCCAGCTGTCGCATTCTTAAAGGGGTGACAGCGGGTCTTCAATTCGATAAAAAAGGCTTTTGGAGTGAAAAAATGACAGCACCTGTACAAGCCAAACTAGGACCTCAAGAGAAAGACCTTTTGATCAAGCAGATCCCTGCTTTGAAAGGCAAAAAAATCCTCATCATTGGGGACGTCGGTTTGGATGAATACGTGATGGGCCAAGTTCGCCGTATCAGCCCAGAAGCTCCAGTTCCAGTTCTTGAAGTGGATGGTGAAGACAAGCGTTTAGGTTTGGCTGCGAACGTGGCGCAAAACGTGGCAAGTCTTGGTGGCATCCCGATGATGGTTTCCGTTGTTGGTGACGACACCGGTGCAAGCTTGCTTAAAGAGTTGAGCGAAAAAAACGGTGTGAGCTGGGAATACATGATCGTAGATAAAGCTCGTCCGACAACACGCAAAACTCGCGTGATGACGGGGCACCATCACTTGGTGCGTGTCGATTATGAGCTTAAAAAATATCTTTCTGAAGAAACTGAAAAGAACCTTTTGGCCATGGTTCAAAAGCATGTCGCAGCAGCTGATTGTGTGATCATCGAAGATTACGCAAAAGGCGTGATCTCTCGCAACGTCGTCGCTAAAGTTTCTGAAATCTGTAAAGCCGCTGGCAAAAAACTCATGGTCGATCCACATCGCAACAATCCAGGTTCATTCTACTTGGGTGTTGATTTGATCAAACCGAACTATGACGAAGCTGTTGTTTTGACGGGCCTTGATTTCGACGATCTTAAAGGCAACCCGAATAAGGTTGTGGAGGTCGGTCGCGCTCTTCAAAAAATCACAGGTGCTAAAGAAGTGGTTTTGACTCGCGGTAAAGACGGTATGACGATTTTCTCTGGCGATCAAATCACAGAAGTTCCAACATACGCACAAAAAGTATTCGACGTAACAGGCGCCGGTGACACAGTTATCGCAGCCTTGGCGTTGGGCTTAGTATCAGGTCTTTCTTTGGTTCACAGCTGCATGCTAGCAAACAACGCCGCAGGCGTTGTCGTCGGTAAAGTAGGCTGCGTACCGTGCGAGATCCCTGAACTTATCGAATACATCAACGAAGTCCACTAATGGAAAAGTCGTACAAGGTTAATTCTAAGCTTTTGCCGGAGGGATTTCCGCGTCAGTTTGATGCGCATATTTACTTCACAAATGAGCAGCTGGAGTTCGCAAAAGAGCTTCATCAGAAGGCCCTTGTCTCATTCAAAGATCAACAAGTTTTCACTGGCCAGATGATTCCTGAACCTATTGGTCCTCATCCTGTGCCAATGTTTGAAATCAATTTTCCCAAAGAGAAATTCACAGACGTGGTATTATGGTTGATGCGTGAGCGCGGAGATTTATCCGTGCTAGTGCATGAACTGACGGGTGACGATCTGTATGATCATACGCAAGCAGCGATGTGGTTAGGACCCCAGATCGACCTCGATTACGACGTTTTTAAAGATTAGCCACTAGGGATGGGAGGCCTCTTGATTTCTCCTGATTCAAATCTCTATAAAAATATTGTGACCACTTGGAAAACTCCAGGTGAGCAGTGGCTTGCGCAATTCCCAACGCATATTAAAAAAATCGAAGCTCTTTGGAATTTGGAGCCTATTCAGCCCATCGATAATTTGTCCTTCCATTTTGTGGGTGCGACAAAGCGCAGATCCGATGGTCTTGAGGTTGTGATTAAAACCGGTTGTGACATCGAGTCCCTGGATCGTGAACGCCAGTGGCTTCGTCATTTCAATGGCGTGGCAGCCCAAGTGTTAGAGTCAGATAAAAACTTAGGCGTGACCATGATGGAACGTCTGGTCCCTGGCACGACATTAAAGCATTCAAAACAATTGGATGATGATGCCCAGACATTGATTATCGCCGAAATGATCCGGGAGTTAAATTCCCGCTCCATTATCAGTGGAGCTTTTAAACACCTTGCTGAACTTGCAAAAGATCTGGATGTTTTAGAAGGTGCCGTCGACCCACGCATGCTTTCCAAAGCTCGTGGCATATTCAGTGAACTGACATTTGATCGAAGTCAGGATCGCTTGCTACATGGAGATCTTCATCACGACAATATTCTGAAACATAAGCATTCGTGGAAAGTTATCGATCCTCACGGCTATATTGGTGATCCGACTTTTGAGATGGCAGTGATGATGTACAATCCGCTGGATGCTTACCCTGTCAATCGACCTCTCAGAAAAACATTGGAGCGTCGAATGAGCATTCTCAATGAGTATATCAACTTCGATATGCAACGAATGAAGGCGTGGGCTTTTGCTGCGGCAATGATTTCAACAGCTTGGGATTATGGCGATACTAAAAAGCTTCTGGGTATTCCGTTTTTAGTTGCTCAAGAGTTGCGATCCTGATGAGATTTTCCTGAATCAATCAGGAGATCATCATGAAGTTCATCGCATCTTTGATTTTACTTTTTTCTGCTCAGGCTTTCGCAGAAACACCAAATCCATTTGATACATTTGTTGGCGATTACTCGGTTGTTGGGGCTCCACGTATTCAAAACGTTCGTAAGGACTTCTGTGAGCGCTATCGCTGGAAGGATCTCAAAACTGTTAGCATCAAACCAAGTGGTGGTTTGTACGAAAGTCATCAGATTCGCTTCGTCGCAGGCCCTAAAGAGTCGCTCTTTCAAGTTCAAGAGTACCAACAATCCAACGATGTGGCATCCACGGGCAGTTTCGCGGAAACATCTGGCGGTGAGGGGTGGGCTGCGAATGCTCGCGGTACTTGGAACTTTACGAATAAACAGCATACGATCGTGACGATTTTTAAAACTGAATCGAACTATCGCATGACGATCAAGGATGAAAGCTTCGGCGCTGGGAAATTAAGAACAGCTTGTTACTATGAAGCCGATTTAATTCTTAACGCTCCTGGCTTTATGGAAGCTGCTGATCCATTCGACGCTTTCATGGGTAGCTATGTGATCGAAGGTAAACCTCGCATCAAGGAAGTGGGAACCAATTACTGTTTGCTTTACAGTTTTGGGGCACTTAAGGGGATCACGGTAAAACCGGGCGATGCTAAATATGAATCTCACCGAGTGGATGTTATCTCTGCTTACAAATCGGTCCGACATTCCGTGATGAATTATGAAACTCGCAATGACCGCGATACAGCGGGCTCCTTTGCGATCACTTCTGGCGGAGAAGGCTGGGCTGCGAATGTTCGTGGCACGTGGTCCATTGGGAGTAAGTCGGGCGTGCGCATTCGCCTCAAGCAAACCGAGCGTGGAGTTGTGCTTGCATTCGATGACGAGACAACCCGCTCAGGGGTCGTGAAAAAAGCCTGCTATTACGAAGCGGACCTAGTGAAGGTCGCTGAATAGCAGGCGACCATTTTACTTTCTCAAGAATTCCATTTGCACCGGTTTGACGTAAATCATTTTACTTAGAACCGTTGCTCTGAAGTATCCTAAGTCCGATACCTCTGAAAGATCGATCGACATTTCAAAGTTGCTGTTATTTGCACATGAACCGATTGCTTTTAACAGACGGCTTTGTACCTGGAATTGACCCTCACACTGCAAATATCTTCCGACAGATTTTTGCGTAAGATAGACGTTCCCTTCGCTTGTAAAAGTGATCATGTTTTCGTCGCCGATATCATTCGTAGGACCGCTGATAACATAAGTCCCCGCGAATGTTTCTGCGGATCCAACTTGCCCGCCTCCAGCAAAGCTTTGTGCAGACATCAAAGAGACCAATACAGTAAGCCCTAGTTTTACGATGGATGATTGCATAGATATTTCCTTTGTTACGTGTTTTGGAGAATCCGATCGGTCTCGCTTGAGCGGTAATTCAGAAGTCTCTTGGCTATCAACATATCAACGAGTGTGCCAGTCTCAGCGGCAATATATATGGGCGAAGCAAATTGTAAATCGATGAAATGCTTGTCGGTGGTGCCGACATCAGTCTTCGTGAACCGCTTGTACACCTGGCTGGTACTCATTTTCAATTTGACTGAAATGCCCCCTGTACGAGGCCATGAGCTGGCTGAATTGGGCTAAGCTCAGGTCAAATAAGCAAATTTTGCAAGGAAGGCTCTTTTTAAGGGCCTTTTTTATTGGCTAAAGAGCTGAAATCATAGGATTTACTAGGCGATCTTAAGGGGCTGTGCTACAAACCCGGCACACATAATCCTTTACCAACGGGACCACAAAAGTCCCAGCTGTAACAAGCATGGCTGTAATAAGCCGAGGAGCCCTTAGATGGAATTGAACGAAGCGACGACAAGCGCGACTCTTGCGCCAATGAACTATGCTGACGACGACGTCGCAAAACCACTAGAAAACAAAGCAGCCAATTTCTACTCCATGACGTTGGAAGATCTAAAAGCTTACCTAAAAGGTAAAGGCAAAGAGCAATTCCGCGCTCAACAGATCTTCAAATGGGTTTACGAGCAACGCGTGACCGATCCAGAACAAATGACGAATTTGTCTAAGGACTTCCGCGCAGAACTTCCAAAACTTCTTTCTTTCGAACTTCCTAAAACTTTGACTCACTTGAAGTCAGTGGATGGAACTCAAAAATTCCTATTCGACATGGGCGATAACCAAAGCGTTGAGTCTGTGGTGATTCCTTCTGAGGGTCGTCTGACTCTGTGTATTTCCTCTGAAGTTGGTTGCAACATCGGTTGTAAGTTCTGCTTCACTGGTAAGCAAAAATTGAAACGCAGACTTCGTACTGAAGACATCGTTGGTCAATTCATGCAAGTTCATGATTCTTTGGCAGAAGGCCAACGCATCACGAACATCGTATTCATGGGTATGGGCGAGCCACTCGACAATCCAGAAGCAGTTTTCAAAACAATCGACGTGATCCACTCTCCATGGGGTATTAATTTGTCCCGTAAGAAAATCACGGTTTCTACATCTGGTATCGTTCCTGAGATGTGGCGTATCGCTGATGCGAAAGTTCGTTTGGCTGTGAGCTTGAATGCTCCAACCGATGAGATCCGCACCCAAGTGATGCCGATCAATAGAAAATGGAACACGACAATGTTGCTGGACGCTTGTAAGCAGTACACTGATAAAACAGGCGACAAGGTGACGTTCGAGTACGTGATGCTAAAAGGTGTGACGGATTCTATCGAAAATGCGCGCCAAGTGGCGAAGCTGACTCGTGGTGTGCCATGCAAAATCAATATCATCCCATTCAATGAACATCCAGGTGCTCCGTACGAGCGTCCTTCTGATGCGACAATCGAAGCGTTCCACACTGAGTTGAATCGCCTAGGTTGCCACGTTCTTTTGCGCCGTTCGATGGGACGCGATATCTTTGCAGCATGCGGTCAGTTGAACAGCACGCACAAAGATGAAACTGCAACAATGGATATCTCCAACTCTCAGTTGGCGGGTATGCCTAAAGCAAAACGTCAGTTGATGGCAGAGCATAAAGCAGAACATGCAGCTAAAAATGCGGCATTTGCTGCAATGAGCTTTGAAAACGAAACAGAACTCCAATAGTGTTGGTCCCAGGAGAAATTTAAAATGTCTGAAATTTTAGTAGTAGGAAGCCTTGCATACGATTCAATCCAAACTCCATCGGGCAGAGCTGATCGTGCTTTGGGTGGATCTGCGAATTACTTCTCTCTAGCAGCTTCTTTGTTTTCTAAAGTTCGTGTGGTCGGTGTTGTGGGTGAAGACTACGACCAAAAAGATTACGATCTTTTGAACAACCGTGGCGTTGATTTGACGGGTCTTTCAAAAGTTCCTGGTAAGACATTCCACTGGGCGGGTTCTTACGAAGGTGACATGAACGAAGCAAAAACTTTGAATACAGAGTTGAACGTTTTTGAACACTTCAATCCACAATTGCCAGAGCACTACAAAGATTCTTCTTTCGTATTCTTGGCAAACATTGCTCCAGAACTTCAATTGCAAGTATTGTCTCAAGTTAAGCAACCTAAGTTCGTAGGTCTTGATACAATGAACCTTTGGATCAACATCAAAAAAGATGCATTGATCGAAGTAGTTAAAAAAGTGAACTTGGTATTGATCAACGAAGGCGAAGCAAAAATGCTTACAGGCGCTTCAAACGCGATCTCTGCAGCTCCGTTGATCACAGCAATGGGTCCTTCTGCAGTAGTTATCAAACGTGGCGAGTACGGTTTCGCTATGTACACTAAAGAAGCTGGCTATTTCATCTTGCCTGCAATGCCGATCCCAACAGTGATCGACCCAACAGGTGCGGGTGATACTTTCGCCGGCGGTTTCTTCGGTTACATCGCCGCTCAAAAAGAAGCTCCAACATTGAACACATTGAAGCAAGCCTGCATCATGGGTTCAATGATGGCATCCCACACAATCCAAGACTTCTCAGTGAAAGCACTAGCAAAAGTAACTTTGGCAGACTTGGAAAAACGCCTAGCAGAATACAAAAAGGTCATCACCGTATAAGGTGCCAGGTCCTACTTGCGTAAACAGTGCAATAAGAAAAAGGCAGGAGTGATCCTGCCTTTTTTATTTTGTGATTAAGGTAGTCTTTGCCTTTTACGGGAGGGGTTAGACTAGTTCGATCTCGACGGGAACGTTGCCGCGAGTGGCGTTGGAATACGGGCATACTTTGTGGGCCGTTTCCAAAAGCTGTTGAGCGACGTTGCGTTCTACGCCTTCGATCTTTGCACGAAGTTTTACTTCAAGTGCAAAGCCACCAGCATTGTTAGGGCCGATGCCGACCTCTGCTGTGACAGTCGACGTGATTTTTGTCTTCTGTTGCATGGCCACAAAGTTCAGCGCGCTATCAAAGCAAGCTGCGTATCCAGCCGCAAAGAGCTGCTCGGGATTGGTGAATGCGCCACCAGATCCGCCCATTTCTTTGGGAATACGTACTTCAAGATTTAGGACTCCGTCAGAGCTTTCTACTTTTCCGTTGCGTCCGCCAGTTGCTTTCGCAACTGCTGTATAGAGCTTACTCATGAATGACCTCCTTCTAAGGCTTTTCTCATTTGCTCGTTTAACTTATTCAAATTTTTGTGAATTGCTTGCAGTTCGCTGGTCTTGCATTCGACATTGCAAAGCAATTTATCGGGAACAGTCGCAAACTGCTTTTCCAGTTTGCGACCCTCTGCTGTTAAGTGAACCTCGACAGAGCGTTCATCTTTCACAGAGCGTTTGCGGGAAACCCATCCGCGCTTTTCCATGCGTTTAATCAGGGGAGTGATGGTACCTGTATCAAGCAACAAAAGATCTGCGATCTCAGTCACTTTACGGGGTGCTTTTTCCCACAAAACCAAAAAGACCAAGTACTGCGGATAGGTCAGATCAAAAGCTTTAAAGTGTTCGGCATAAAGCTGTGTGATCTGGCGGGAAGCCGCGTAGATCGGAAAACAAAGCTGATTTTGCAAAAGCAGTTTCTTGTTCATACTTGAAATTCTACGCCCATTTATATTGTGTGCAATTAAATTGTGTACAATATAAAAATAATACAATTGGGGTCCTGCGCCAGAAGGTACGGCCTTACCTGGGAAGTAAGGCCGTACCTTTTTGAGACGGTTTTGTGAGGGAAGTCTTGGTGGGGAGAGGGATTGTAGGTAAGTAGGTACGTTTTGAGGTAAGGCCGTACCTTTGGGGGCTGGACCTTGTTCTAGTTAGCTGGAATCCCGTGGGAGTTCCTTAAGAGAAGTTGAGGAATTTCCGATAATTCCCTTGGTATGTCTAAGAGAAAAAAGAAATCTTCAGCAGCGGAAAATCTGATTGAATCACTGATGGACGATGTCCGTGGGATTCAAGAGGATGGCTCGTTCCATAAAGGTGAGATTAGCGACTCGGAAGAGGCGACTAATTTTCATCAGGCGTCACCTACAAAGGTGGACGGTGAAGATATGTGGGCAGGACTTGAACAAGACGTTGAATCAGAGTTAGAAGTTTCTGAATTCAATGGTGCCCCGATTGAGTACTCTAGCGATGAAGAGGCCGATGGCTACACAGCTCAAGGCGTGGAAGAGTTTTCTTCTGGCGACGAAATGCTTGATGGTGAAAAACCAGTGGGCTTCGATGTTCCTCCGCAACCAGCTTACCCAACTTATGAAAATCCAGATCATGTACCTTACGAGGGGCCTTCTAGTGAAGGTGACTATCAAGTCGTAGATAGCATTGATGATGCTCATGAGGTCGAAGAACCAGCTCCTTATGAAGCTGTTTCTGCGTCTGCTTCTTCGTATAATGATGATTTCACAAGTCCGGTGGATTCTTTAGCAGCCTCTATGGAATCTGATTCTAAAGAAGACAAAACGGTTTCGATTCAAGATGTGAATCTAACTAGTTCTAAAATGACTTCCAGTTCTTCCACAGATGCGGATCGTACTTTGGCGGTCTCTGGTTTTGCGAATGCCCGTGTGGGTGCTCGTAAAAACAATGATGTGGATGTGAAGGTCAGCGTTGGTAACTTCCGTGGTAGCAACCGCGCGGGTTCCGCAAACGTGATGACATCTGTGGATGCGTCCTTGGCTCAAGCTGAAAACTTGAAGCTAGCACAACAACGCATCCTTGAGCTTGAAAGAGAAGTTGAAAGTCTACGCAGTGAAAATGAAGAACTGGCTTCGGCTGGGGAAATCATTCGCTCGCGCACAGACGAATTGGGTGTTCGTATTGGCGCTATTGAAAAAGAGAGAGCGGAAGACCGTGAATCTCATCAAAGCGAGGTCCTGATCTTGAAGGGCAACCTTCAATATAAGGAAAACGAAATGGCCAAAGCTCGCGTTAAAGTCGAAGAGCTTGAAACCAGACTAAAATCAGATTTCAAAAAGATCCGTGTTCGTGAACGCGAACTGGAAAATCGTCTAGAACTATTGCGCGCTGAAAAGGCCGCGTTAGTTCGGTCCAAAGATGAGTATATCCTTGACCAGAAAAGAAAGATTGATCAGCTTTCCCAAGAACTCGATAATTATCGTAATAAGTGTCTTGAGTTAAACAAGACGATCGAGGGGAATCAGGACCAATTCAAACGTACAGAGCGAGCTCTACGTTTGGCCCTTTCTAATTTGGAAGTCAAAGAGGAAGGCGGACCTGTTCCACTCAAAAAAGCTGAGTAGGAATTGATGGAGTCCACCACATCACCAGCGGAATCTAGCGACAGCACTGCGGTTGTCGCTAAACCCGCACCCGTAAAAAAAATTAAGGTGATCATCAGCGATTTGCATCTGGGCAAAGGCCGCTTGCTGCCTGAAGGGGGTATCAACTCCCTCGAGGAATTCTATTACGGTGATAAACTAGTAGAGTTCATTCATTACTATTCAACCGGGATCTATCGTGACTACGAAGTCGAACTCATCATCAACGGTGACTTCTTTAACTTCCTGCAGTGCGATTACAAAGGTCACTTCCTATCCGTTATCACTGAAGCAGTAACTCTAGATATTTTGAAGGACATCGTGCGTGGTCACGAAAACGTCTTTAAGGCCATGGCCGAATTCGCTTCCAAACCAGGGAAGTCCATCACCTATATTGTTGGCAATCATGATCAGGGGATGTTGTGGCCAGCTTGCCGCGCCTACGTAAATCAGGTTGTCGGTGCGCCAGTACGCTTCAAGAACATCGTCTATTTCTTTGATGGAGTGCATATCGAACATGGCCACATGCATGAAGCGGCCAATCGTATGGACCCCAAAAAGTTCTTCCTGAAAAAGCATCTGGTAGAGCCAATCCTCAACCTGCCATTTGGTTCTCACTTCTTCTTGGAAGTGGTACTAAAAATTAAGCAGACGTACCCACATGTGGATAAGATTCGTCCGTTCGGTAAGATGCTCCGCTGGGCTCTTATTAATGAAACGATGAGCCTGGTGAAGGGCTTTATCATGGCGAATAAGTACTTCTTAAAGAGCGTCTTTGTGAAGGACAGCCGTCGTCATTGGCCGCTTAAACGTATCATCCAGGTGATCCTGGAAAGCGCTATCTTCCCGGATCTTAGTGAATCAGCGCGTAAAATTCTTAATGATGACCGCGTCCATACTGTTGTTTTTGGGCACACCCATGTCTACCAGTATCGTCAATGGTCGGAACACAAAGAATATTTTAACACAGGAACATGGACTGAGATCACTTCTTTAGATATCGTGTCTCTTGGAAAAATCACGAAGCTGACCTATTGCTTGATTGAATACCCCGAAGACGGCGGACGCCCACGTGGACGTCTGAAAGAGTGGAACGGGTATCATCGTATTGAGGAAGACGTCGCGATCTCGTAGTTTTTCCGACAACCGCTGTTGGAAAGAGAAATCACGATGTTGGAAATCACACAAGCTAATCATACAAACTCAGAACACCTGATTCAGGAATGCCAATCTTCTTTGAAGTTGTTTTTGCAACGTAAAGAAATCGGATTCCCGCAACTTGTTGAGCGCATCAACTTGTGGCAACAGTCTCACAAGACAGGTGCAGATTTCGCAGCCAAGTTCAAAAAACTTGTGATCGTGGGTCTTGGCGGTAGCTCCCTAGGAACTCGTGTGATCCGCGAAGTGTTCAATGCTCACAACGTGTTCTTTGTTGATAACGTGGATGCTTTGGTTTTTGAAACCTTGGTAGACGAGTTGGGTGATTTGAAAGACGTCGCATGGGCGTTCATCTCTAAGAGCGGTACAACGATCGAATCTTTGTGTGCTTTGGAACTTTTGGATCAAGTTTACAAAGAAGAAGGTCTTCACCTTCCAGCAAACTCCATCGTGATTTCTGAAACTAAATCAAGCTCTCTGACTGAATGGGCGCGTAAGCACAAAGTTCCTGAGTGCGAAATTCCATTGGATATCGGTGGTCGTTTCTCTGTTCTTTCCCCGGTGGGTATGTTCCCTGCGGCCTTCATGGGCTTGGATTTGGAAAAATTCCGTGTGGGTGCAAAACGTGCGCTTCTTGATACAGCAACAGTGACACAAACAATGGCTCAAGTGATTCAATCCTACGGTCGTGAAGAATGGATCACTTTGTTGTGGTCTTACAATTCTCGTATGAAAGATTTCGGTGGTTGGTTCGCTCAATTGTGGGCAGAGTCTTTGGGTAAACCAGTGACTCGCGCTGGAACTCCGGCTCCACGCGTATCGACTCCGATCGCGGCTATCGGTGCTTCGGATCAGCACTCTATCTTGCAACAAGTGATGGAAGGCACGAAAGATAAATTCGTGATCTTCCAACGCGTGGAAGAGGCAGAGGGCGGTTCGATGAAAATCAAAACAGCTCAATTCAAAGAAACAATGGACCTGCAAGGTCGCACGATGGGTGAATTGCTAAAAGCAGAAGCTTTGGCAACTCAAGAAGCGCTTGTGGCAAACGGTGTTTCAACAATGACTTTGAAAACAAAAACATTGGACGAAGAAACTTTGGGTTACTTGTTCATGTTCTGGCAATTGGTTGTTGCGGGCTTGGGTGAGTACTTGAAGATCGACGCTTTCAACCAACCAGGTGTTGAAGCTGGTAAGATCTTGGCAAAAGCGAAACTTAAGAAGTAATAGAATAGAAAATTAGAAAAAAAAGGGGAGCCCCAGGAAAGGCTCCCCTTTTTTTATCCCTGCATATTGTCCAGTGAAGAAAGTGGAAACCGGTGGCGCTCAGTCGTTTGCAGAGATTCGATTTGTTGTTGTCTTTCCAGGTAAATCAGACCCAGCTCGACGCGTTCGTCAAGCGTGGTGGCAGATTCAAAATCAGGTAAAAGGTCCCTTTCTTCTACCTTGATATGATGCTCGATCATTTCTGCAAGTACTTTGGCCTTCGACAAGAACGAGCGCTCACTTGTCGTGGTTTTCATGTCTTTACAGATTTGTTCTGCCAGGCGATGTTCCAGTTCGCCTTCTGAGATCTCCACCGTATAGGCATGTTCGCGCTTCATGCAATGATACCAGATTTCCTGTTCTGGCACATTGTGCGCTTCCAGTAGGGGAGATAGTTGTTGGAAAGCTTCCCGTTTTTCTAAGTAAGGTACGTTTTCGTTTTTTAAGATGGCGAGTAGCACTTTCAATGGTTTGTGATCTCGCTTGATGATTTGCACAATATCATCGGGGTGTGGTTGTGGTGGATGAGTATTTACCATTGTCACTGCCTCCTGGTGAGTGACTATTGCAAGCTGTGGTCCCGAGATTAATTTTGGTCAGTTGAAAATGAGACGGTGTTCACCGCTTAAAAAAGAAAACCCAGAGGATTAATGCCCCTGGGTGTGGTTTTTTGGGATAGAAAAAACTCACTATCCGCGAAAGAAAAAGAACCAAAGTAAAATCACAACAAAGCCCGGAACACCTAGAAACCAAAGTAAAATCGGAACTCCAATTTTTCCTTTCGAATTATCTAGAGGTGAAAGTGGGTGTTGTTCGAATTCATCGACGGCTTCATTGTCCGTCTTGTCATTCGCCTGTTTTTCTTCAGCGATTCGGGCAGCGTCTTTCTTCAAGGAATCTAGATTTTCTTGAAGAGGTGGTTGGCCTTTTTTTGAAAGCTTAACTGTGTTGTCTGATTTCTGTGGTGTAGTCATAAGTTCTCCTTGCTTGAACAGGATTGCAAAGAGGAGGCCGTTCAGGAAATGCCTCAAAGTAAATACATTTAACTTATGGGAAGTCTGTGATTGCACATGTGGGGATAATTTCCCCACGTGTGGACATTTGCCTATTTCTTTTTAGCGGGTTGGTGTTTGCCATAAAGGTGTGGAAGATATCCAGCGCCCAAAACACCTGCGTGATTTTTAGTTTTAGCGATTTCGATTTTGCACTCAAGGTCCGTATTGATTTGACGGATGATCTTAGAGTAGTTCGCTTTCAAGTCTTTGAAGTAAAGATCTTTGATTTTGATCAAACCACCGCTGATAAAGATTTTTTCCAAGTTAAACGCCAAAGATAGATCGTGGCACAAGCTCGCCAGAGCAAAAGCCATATCTGCATACAGAACGTTGTACTTAGGATCTTTCGTATCCACCAACTCCTCAACCGAGTTGCCAGTGAAGCCCATTTCTTTTGCACGACGTAAAAGTCCTGTGCCTGAAGAAAGACCCTCAACAGTGTAGTGGTGAATTTTATCAGGATTATTTCTCAACCCAACCATGTCGACAACAAAGTGCCCACACTCAGAACCCATGCCGCGGCTTTGGCAAGGCATACCGTTAAAGATAATCCCTGAGCCAACACCAGTGCCCACAGTCACGACAGCAAAGGACTTCATGCCTTTAGCGCCGCCAACCCAGCCCTCTGCTAAGGCAGCAGCCGTAGCATCATGTTGGAAGTAAACTTTGGTTTTGAATCCACGTTTAACGATTTCTTTTTCAACCAAGTCACGGATAGGAACGACTTTCCAACCTGGGTAGTTCACTGGATTAACGAGCTTGCCTTCTTCTGCATTCAAAGGACCCGCACTTGCCAGGCCAATGCCTTTAAAGCACGAAGCAGAAGTTTCTTTAGGGAAGCGTTTTTTGAAATCAAGAGCGATATCCGCCATCACTTGGATCACGCGTTTTTGAGTTTTTTGGGCCGAGCCCTCGCGTTTCATGTCGACAGGAACTTTGATGAAATCAAGCATCTCTCCGGAATTATCCAAAAGAGCTGCTGCCAATTTAGTTCCACCCAAATCAAAGCCAATTGTATAGGATTTTTTCGTCATATCTCTCTTACTTTGTACGTTTGTATTGATCGCGGTTCAAAAGTACCAGAGATGAGTAAGGAGGCAAGGTTACAGTCGTCATTCCGTTGGAATTGACGTTGTATTTCATGTCTGTGCACTTGCGGTTTAAGCGGCTGTAAGACGGACCAGTTAGGTCACAGTAATTGCCCGCAGATAAACCAGTTTGGAATTCACGAGTGATTGGATTGCCCGAGAAGTTCAAAGCAACGAAACCCAAATTGCCACGGCTGAAGGCCACGTAGTTTGTGTTGTCAGTGTTCCAGTTAGATACGTAGAACGCTTTGTCTGTTTGATTTCTGAAGTTCACCATGGCAGCCACTTCAGGCAGGCGGTGTTCACAAGTCCAAGGAGCCACGCAAGTGTTATCGCTGTTTAAGATACCCAACGTGCGAAGATCTGGGCCCACTGGAGGTCCTTGATCGTAAGAGTTGAAGTCATAACCAGAATAAACCTGTGGGTAGCCGTAAGGATAAGCCAACATGTAGACCTGAGCCAGGCGATAGATGTTATGATCTGAACCTGTATAGCGAAGGATATTGCCATCACCAGTGCGTTCCAAGTCATGGTTCGTAACGAAGACAACAGAGTGTTCGCTTTCAGGAAGGTAGCGAGAAATAGTTAAAAGATTTCCCAAATTCCCGTACTTGATACTGCCACCTAGAATAAATGGATATTCATAAGCCGTGACATCACCCGCAGCAAAGTAGTCACTGTAATTAACAGGGCCATAAGCTTCGTGGATGATTTCTTGGAATACGTAAGCAGAGCGCTTAAGGCGTTTCGTGATTTGCGCCAAATCCTTAGCCGGGATGTGTTTCGCAGCATCCAAACGGAAACCCGCAACACCCAAATCCAGCAAGTGATTCATGTATTCAGCAATTCTTTGCTGAACATACGGAGCACCTGTAGCTAGATCGGCAAGACCCACCAATTGGCAGAATTGAAGTTCGTAAAGATCACGGTAATTAATGATATTGTCGTTGCCGTTACGTCCACAAGCGTGGAAATCATTCGGGCTGTAAATACCAGGATAGTTTTTATGAGTGAAAGTAGATCCAGCGAAACCCACACCTTGTGGGAAGCCAGCCATGTGGTTCAGAACAACGTCAGCATAAACATCAACGCCAACAGCGTTACAGCGGCGAACCATGTCGGCGAATTGAGCTTCATTGCCGCCACGAGATTCCAATTTATAGCTAACGACTTGATATCTTTCCCACCAAGCAGAGTTGTATTTCACATGCTCATGAGGAGGGGATACTTGAACTGCAGAAAATCCAGAAGGTCCTAGGTAAACTTCGCATTCGCGGGCAACTTCATTCCACGGCCACTCAAAAAGTTGAACGAAAACTGTTCTTGGAGCAGCAAACGCGGAGTTCGCCCCCAACAAAACAGTCACGATAAGTAGTGAGCGAAGAAGTTTAGAAATCACCTTAGTCTCCCCTATAGACGCTGGTTCAGACCCGATTTCTTATCAAACAGATGAGCCTTTGTCAGATCTATTTTCAGTGGAACCTTCTGACCCTTGGAAAATTTATCCATGGAATCCGTAATAATTCTCACAGTTTGGCCTTCTAATTGACCGTGGAGCATCTGTTGACCACCGAGGTTCTCAGACAGCTCTACCGTGTAATCGCCGAGAGCGACTTCTTGGGAGCCCAGATCGCCCTTGTTGATTTTGAAGGATTCGGGGCGAATACCCAAAACTTGATCTGCTTTTTGGGCCTCAGGCCAAGGCAAACGCTTAACTACGGAGCCCTCAATGAAATTCATTTCAGGGGAGCCGATGAAACTTGCGATGAACATGTTTTTAGGGCGGTGATAGATTTCAGTCGGAGTTCCAACTTGTTCGATCACGCCATCTTTAAGAACGGCAATACGATCACCCATCGTCGTGGCTTCCATTTGATCATGGGTTACATAGATCATCGTGGATTTTGAGTGCTCGTGCAGACGTTTGATTTCTACACGCATTTGCGTACGAAGATGTGCATCCAAGTTTGAAAGAGGTTCGTCGAACAAGATCACTGGAGTTTGGCGAGCCAAAGCACGACCCAAAGCCACACGTTGACGTTGACCACCAGAAAGTTCTTTCGGACGACGCTCAAGCAGGTGAGAGATTTGCAAAAGGTTTGCGATTTCTTTTACGCGTTTCGCGATTTCATCCGCAGTCATTTTTTGTAGTTTCAAACCGAAGCCCATGTTTTCTTCAACCGTCATGTGCGGGTAAAGAGCATAGCTTTGGAAAACCATCGCAAGATTTCTGTCTTGCGGTTCTACGTTGTTGATTACTTTGCCATCAATTTTGATGTTACCAGCGTCGAGAGTCTCAAGACCCGCAAGCGTGCGTAGCAAAGTGGATTTACCACAACCAGATGGACCTACTAGAACTAGGAACTCGCCAGAAGCGATATCCAAGTTGATGTCTTTAAGTACTTTAGCTGCGCCAAAGCTTTTTGCGATGTTAGAAAATTCAATATTCGCCATATTAACCCTTCACACTTCCCATAGTCAGACCCGAAACCAGATAACGGGAAATACTGATGAATAAAATCAAAACTGGAATACTTACGATCAAGGCGCCTGCAGCATACAAGCCCCATTGAGTCGCAAGACTTGCCTGGAAGGAACGAAGTCCCAACGGCAATGTATAAAGCTGTGGATCTTGCAAAACCACGGCTGCGATTACGTACTCGGACCAGCTGCTCATGAAGCTGAACAAAGCCGTGATCACCAGTGCCGGAGACGACACGGGTAGGATAATTTTCGTAAAGATCATCCAGCGCGAACAACCATCAAGCAACGCGGCTTCTTCAAGCTCGCGAGGAATGGTGTCGTAGTACGCTTTCATCTGCCAAATACAGAATGGCAAAGCCGTCGAAGAGTAAATGATGAACAAGCCCCAAAAGCTGTCGATCAAATGCAATTGCGACAAGATGATAAAGAACGGAAGCATCAACATTGTTGCCGGGAACATTTGTGTTGTTAACAAAGAGAACAACATCATGTTACGGCCGCGGAAGCGATAGCGAGACAATGCATAAGCACTGCAAGAAGCCAACGCCACACCTGCGAACGTCGTCACAGAACTGATGATCAGGGAGTTTTTCAACCAAACCAAAAAGTCAGTGCCCGTGAACAAAGTCACAAAGTTTTTCAATGTCGAATTAGGGCCGATGATTTCCAAAGACTGAGTTTGGAAAGCGTTGTCTCCACGCAAAGACACGGAGATCACGTAAACGATCGGGTACAGCGAGAACACTGCGAACAAAAGAATCGAAAGCCAGGCGATAATTCTTTTAATCATTAGCGAGTCTCCTTTTTGTATTGAGACTTCAGCATTCCCAGACCCCAGATAACAAGGATACCGAAAATGATTACTGAAACCGCAGCGGCATAACCGTAGCGATACAAGTTGAAGGCTGCTTTATAAACGTAAGAAACCAGGATGTGCGTTTGATCCCCTGGTTCACCAGAGTTCGAAACGAGCCAGATCACGTTCAAGTTATTGAATGTCCAGATAGAACCCAACAATGCTGCTGGAGCCATCACTGGCAACAGTAAAGGCCAAGTGATGTGACGGAAGCGCTGCCAAGAAGTCGCGCCATCCAAACGAGCCGCCTCATAAAGTGAATGAGGGATCGACTGCAAACCACCCAATGCCACGATCATCATGAATGGGAAACCCAACCATACGTTCGTGATGATACAAGCGGCGAAAGCTGTCATCGGCTGGCTCAACCATTGAATTGGTGAAAGCGACAAAAACTTTTGTAGGAAGATATTAATCGGACCGTACTCCTGATTGAACATCGCGCGCCAAGTAAGAGCTGTGATGTATTGAGGTACCGCCCAAGGGATGATCAAAAGTGCTCTCCAGAATCCTTGGAAAGGCATCACTTGATTGATCACCACCGCCAAGAACACACCGAACGTCACGTGGAAGAACACATTCACCACGGTCCAAATCACTGTCTTTAAAAGCAATGAATAGAACTTAGGATCAGCAAAGGCACCCACATAGTGAGTGAAGCCCACGATCGACCAGTCTTGGAACGTACGTAAAGAGAAGTTCGAAAACGAGATCGCGATATTATAGAAGAACGGATAAACGATCACCGCAAAGATACCGATGAACGCCGGAAGCATCATATAGTAAGCAAAACGGTTTGGACCTTGGAAGCCTTTAAGGAAGGCGACGAAGGATTTGCGACCAAACCAAATTAAGCCGATGATCACCAGACCAAAAATGATTTTGATCACGACAGCGCCTGCATCAGGTTGCAGAACGTCGTTCATCTCTTTGATTTGTTTTTCGGCTAGTAATTGTGCTTCTTTTGCTCCGCCATGGGGAGTTTGGCTGCCTGCCAGAACTTTTTGGTACTGAATGCGCAAGCTGTCCCAGATCGCGCGAACTTCAGGAACGATCGGCATTGGATGGCCAATTTCCATGATGTCGGCAGAGATTTTCAAAAGCGGATTGTTTTTAACGTAGTCAGAGTTTCTGGCTTCAAGATTCGAAGGCAAAGTTCCAACTTTTTCCGCAAACTGAAGCTGTACCGGAGTTGAAGTTAAGTACTTCAACAATTTCGTCGCAGCCTCTTGGTGAGCAGGAGAACGCATGTTCACGTTCATCGAGTAGCCTTTGGTTCCCACCAAAGATGCTGGCCATTTGCCAGTTCCAGAGATCATCGGGATACGAGCAATACCGAAATCGATTTTAGCTTCTTTATAGTCACCCCAAGACCAGTCACCGTTGATTAGCATCGCGGCTTTGTTGCCTTTGAAAAGAGCGTTCGCAGTTTCGTAGTCACACTCTTTAGGGATGATTTTGTGCTTATCACGCAAATCCAAGATGAATTGGAATGTATTCGCCAAAGCCGGAGTATCTAGATTTGGTTGAGTATCATTTTTAATGAAATCATCGCCAAATGCTGGAATGAACGGAGCAAAGAAGAATGGCTCTGTATAGTTGAAAACCAAGCCCCATTGATCGACACGGCCGTCACGGTCTTTATCGACAGTCAGGCGTTTGCCAAGCTCGATCAATTCGTCAGAGTTTTTCGGCGGGTTCGGCAGAAGTTTTTTATTATAGATCAACATCAAGTGATTGCCGACAGAGTCGCCGATCGCAAAATGTTTGCCGTCGTAAGTAGGTGCTGCCAAAGGATCAAATTGAGTGAAGTAATCTGCACCCAAGATATCATCTAAAGGACGGATGATTCCCATTGTGGCGAAAGGACCGATTTGGTCAGAAGGACCGTAAACGAGTTCAGGACCGCTGCCACCCATAGCTGCTGATTGATAACCACTGCGAAGCTCTTCGGTTTCGCGGTATGTGGCTTGGACAGTGATGCCTGGATTTTCTTTTTCAAATTCTTTAAGAACTTCGGCCAAAACCTGACGGTGGCCGTAAATCATTTGGTGCCATACGTGAATACGCATTTTTTCCGCATCCGCGAAAGCAGCCATTGAACAGAAGGTAATAAGAAGGAACAAATAATACCGCATTACTTAACACCCATGTTTGGAGAACCGATCATCTTCAGAACAACTGTCGTCATCCCTGGAATCTGGATTTGATTTTGAGCTCGTGTGTGAACCACTTGTGCAAGCACAGGATCTACAGACGGAGTAAATTGAGGATGGAAGCCCCATTTATAACCCAAAACTTTGTGAGAAAAGACTCGAGGCAATCTCGAGCTATTGAAAATAACCAATAGAGCTTCGTGCTCATCATGAAGAACCATAGAGATCAAACCAGGCTCGATTGCGTTTTCATTGTCGATGAAAACCAAGCCTTTCATGATCTCTTCAAGGGAGTTCATTTTAAACAGAGAGCTGCTCTTACGAACGCGAAGCAAAGCTTTATAGTAGTTCGCCGTTTGCGCAATCAATTGCGGAGTGACTTTAAGATCAGCACTTTGCAAACGTGGTTGCCAGAAAGACCAGTCATTATAGTTCTTCCAAGCCGGTGGCAGGCCTTGACCCCAATAGTTGTCAGCGCCTGTCCAATTAATACGATTGAAATAGTCACCAGAATCGTAAGAGTCTTGATCGCCATTTTTAGAACGAAGCAACTCTACGCCCGCTTCCATGAACGGAACACCTTGGCTGAGCAATGGAATCGCCATAGCCAATTGGTGCATACGTTGACGTTCACTTGCAGTCGCTGTCGTTGGGATACGATTCGGAGCATAGAACGGAGCTTTCGCCTGAACTGCATCCCACAATGTGTAGCCATCATGAGCAGAAACGTAGTTGATAGTTTCAATAGGTTCAGCCGATGTCGCAACAGGGGAGTTGCGGTAATTAAGTTGGCCGCCGGTGATCACGCTGCCGTAGTGTTCACGGAAAGAGAAATCACGCAAGTTACCTGCCAAGCCCACTTTGATAACATCGCCCAAGTGACGGATTTTATCCATCTGGTCGTTGATATTCGTTGGCGTGTTTTGGTTTGCAGGCTCGTGATTGAAATCGAAATACAATCCCGTCGCAAAACCTTGATCCGATTTTTCAGAAGAACTTGTCGTACCGCCACGAACAGCATCGCGCAGACGATCATTAAAGAAACCAATGCCAGAACCGTAAGCGTTGAGTTGGCTCATCGACTCTTGTGGGTTCTTAGAATAGAAAGAACCAAACGGCCAAGCTTCACCATATATATAGATGCGAGAACCATCTACGCCGTCGTTTTGTACTGTCAAAGAGCGCAAAGCCTCTTTCACTTTCATCAACGTTGAGCGGGAGTGGAAGGACATCAAATCGAAACGGAAACCATCGATTTTATAGTTTTTTGCCCAGTGAACAACGCTGTCTACGATCAGCTTTTCCATCATGAAGTTT
The DNA here is from genome assembly GCF_047306065.1 of Bdellovibrio sp. HCB209. GTDB lineage: Bacteria > Bdellovibrionota > Bdellovibrionia > Bdellovibrionales > Bdellovibrionaceae > Bdellovibrio. The sequence goes on along the minus strand of NZ_CP178618.1, from coordinate 3,202,443 downwards.
TCGCTGGCAGTGTCTGCGCAGCAAGAACTGTTGTAGGTGTAACCATCGTCAGTCAGGCGATAGTAGTACAAAGGCACGATTTTATCGAAAACGGAAAAAGCACTGAGCCCATTTTCATAAGTGTGATTGAAAACCACGTCTTGAACCACACGCAGACCCAAAGAGTTTAACGCTTGCACCATTGTTCTGGTTTCACGAACACGAGAAAGACCTTGAGGGTCCATCGCATAAGATCCATCTGGAACAAAGAAGTGAACCGGATCGTAACCCCAGTTGAAGGCATCACGAGCACGGATCTGAGATAAAGCACCTTGAGCATCTTGCAAGTTGCTAGAAGACGAATTGATCGACTCCCAAGAAGAGCGGTCCTCGTTCACGGAACCAAAATCATTGAATGGCAACAAGTGAACGTGAGTAAGGCCAGCCTCTGCCAAAGATCTTAGATATTGAGCACCTTGGCCACCGAATTGAGCAAAGGCATCGTAAGTTCCGCGATAGACAAAAGGGATGCTTTCGTCGTTCGCGCTGAAATCACGGACATGCAATTCATAGATTGTTATGTCTTTGAATGAATTCAGATAAGGTTTTGTCAGGTTATCCCATCCATATGGTTTAGACTCGCCGCTATCCAAATCTACCAGTTGAGATTTTGCACCATTCATCGCAAGACTAATGGAGTAAGGATCTGTCACCAAAGACGTTTCCATACGATCAGTAAGTGGCTGATAAACAGTCACTTCATAAAGATAGTAATAATTTTGGTACTGGCGAGGAACAAGTGTCGTCCAAACTCCGTTTTGATAAGTTGGGATTAGTACAACATCTGATTGCATCGCTGTCGGCGAAGCAAACAAAGCCACACGCACACTCAACGCCGTCGGAGCCCACAGCTTCAACTGAAACTGAGAACCCAAATTCGTTAAACCTAAATCATTCCCACGATATGCATAAAGCTCATCAAGAAGGCCTGCGTACTGAATCGGTGTCGAATCAAGCAGCTGATTCTGATCGTTTGTTACGAAAACCTTCAAAGGACGATGGATCAACTCCTCGATAATTTGACGGTTCAAAGAAGCGGTAGAAACTACGGCGTAGTTATCCTGACGTTGAATCACTGGAAGAGGATAAGTGCGTGGAACGTCTTTGAAATTAACTTCGGAGTTAGCCAATTGAAACATCATGTTGTCGGCCACACGCAAACCTTGCGGAAGCTTAACCAACATCTTTTGAGAGCTTAGCCATTGCGCGCGCGCAGGCGCAGAAGCCGCCATAGCAGCGGACGCCACGTTGACTGATAGAAATGAAATCAATGTATATATGATTGTCGTGCACAAGTGCTTCAAGCTTCGATCTAGCAAGTTATCCCCTTAACTTTTTTGCTAATTCCATGCATAAATTCTGGCCAGCGCGGACTTTATGGGTAAGGCTCGGGTTTTTCAAGGAATAGGGTATGAAAAAAATGTTTTGGGTTCTTACGATTTTGATGACGTCACTTAACGCGCTTGCTCTCGAGGCAGACTTCACCACATATATGCGTGGGGGAACAGGTGTAAACCAAGAGGGCGGCAAAATGGAATGCTTCCGCAATTCTGGTTTGCCGGGTAATTTCATGCGTTTAGGAAATGAATGCGATTTCTATACGGAATTGGGATTTGTTTTCCATAATAAAAAAGCAACTGCGGACGATGCGAGCTTCTTCAGAACGCAACTACGCTACGCGTATAGTTCCGAGGGTTTGCGTCAATGGGAATCGAACCGTACGACGGTAACCTCCACCCCCGCTACGATCACGACTCCAAAGTCTGAAATCGAAGCTTACGTTAAAGCCGGTGGCATCGATGGTATGCCGATGGAGTACTGGGTTGGTAAAAGATTTTATCGTGATGTCGATATGTACATCTGGGATTGGTATTACTATGCAGAGATGGCTGGCGTTGGTGCCGGTATCGAGCAAATTCCATTGGGCACGGGTAAACTTGCGATCGCAAACTTGATCCAAGCGAACGAAGAATTCAACACAACATCTATTGGTCGTCCGGTTTTGAATATCTGGGACGTTCGTTATTCTACGATTCCAGTGTTTGCCGAACAGAACATCAGCTTCTGGGGTGTGTATGCTTGGGCTAAAGCGAGCGACAACGGTGCTACTCAGCACTTTGATTCCACGAATGGTTACGTTCTAGCGACGAAACTTGAAGGCAAGGTTGGTCCTGGCTACAACAAATTTGTAGTAGAGTACGGCCAAGGTGCGATGAAAGATTTCAACGTTTATGGTAGCAGCACTGTTGATACGGCTGAAGCAGACCAAATGGCTCAAAACAAAGCCTGGAATGTTCGCATCGTTGAAGACTGGCATATGGATGTTACTGAAAAATGGGGCGTGTTCTTTGGTGTGGCAGCAAGCCAAGGCAGCACTGGTGCCGACACAGACAACAAAGTTCAATGGCAAGCTATCGGTGTTCGTCCGGTTTATAACTTCACAGATCGTTTCCAATTGGCGACAGAGTTCGGTTTCTCTCGCTATGAAAATGAAAGCGAAAAAGTCGGCGGCGTAGCAGTAGGTGTTCGCGAACTGGGCCGAGTTGCAATCGCTCCTCAGCTTTCAATCGGTAAGAGCATCTGGGGTCGTCCAGTTCTTCGCGCTTATGCGGCCTACTCATTCTGGAATGATGCCAACAAAGGCAGCTCTTATATCGGTTCTAGCGCTCCAACATTTGCTGATAAAAGCAGCGGTTTGAACGTAGGTTACCAATTCGAGGCTTGGTTCTAATCAAGCCAGACTTTAGTGCCGGGGTCCCCCGGTACTGTCCAAGAGACTAGGGGAGTGATGCTTCATTGTCACAGATCGCTCCCTTACCTATAATTATCGTCATGGCTCATAATGACGATTCTTCTGATAATTTAGAAAAAACCAGTATTGTTGCGAGTGATACCTTCAAAGGCAGACTGCGCGAGGCGGACGAAGTTCCACCTGCAGTTCTTGTGTTGATTGGTCCTCCAGGTTACGTCGGTAAACAATATCCTATCACAGCAAGTGACATTACTATTGGTCGCTCTGTTGAAAGCCAAGTTTACATCGACGATAAATCTTTAAGTCGCTCACATGCAAAATTCGCAGTGAATGGCAGTGAAGTATCGATCATCGATTTGGGCTCAACCAACAAGACAGTTGTGAATGGACAAACGATTCCAGCGCTAGCTTCTTGTTTGCTTAAGAACAACGATCAAATCAAAACGGGCAACGTGATTTTCAAGTTCCTTGAAAAAGGCAGCTTGGAAGCGATGAGTACTTCAGCGTTGTACGAACGTGCGCAAAAAGATGCGTTGACGGGTGCTCACTCTAAGGGTGCTTTGATTGAAAAAGGCCCTGAGGCGATGAAGCGTTCTGAAGTGTTGAATGAGCCATTGAGTTTGGTGACATTCGATATCGACCATTTCAAGAAAATCAATGACAGTTACGGCCATCCAGGTGGTGACTACGTACTGAAAGAACTTTGCCGTATTGTGATCATGAAATTGATCCGTGCGAATGACTTCTTTGCTCGTTACGGTGGTGAGGAATTCGTTTTACTTCTTTCTGGCTCTAACGCGAAAGTCGCAGCTGAAGTCGGTGAACGTATTCGCCACACTATCGAAACTAGCGAATTCACTTTCGAAGGTAAAAAAATCGCAGTGACAATCTCTGTGGGTATCGCGACTAAGTACGCGGCAGAAACAGAGTGGACTCAACTGTATGAACGTGCCGATAAAGCCTTGTATCAATCAAAACAAGGCGGTAGAAACCGCGTGACGGTTGCTCCTTAAAAACAAGAAGGGAACCCTTGGGTTCCCTTTTTTATTATCTATTGTGACTCTTTTGATTTTTTAGAGGTTTCTTTTTTGCGGCAGCGGCCTTCGTTGAAGAAGGTGTGCGGGCTTTGTGATTCTTGCGATAGTTCTGTGAATAAGTAGGTGGCTTTTTAAACGGACTCGGCGGAGCCGGAATCTGTGGTTGAGCCACAACTCTACGAGGAGGAAGCGGTGTTAATTGTGGCACTTCGACCTTCGCCTCTGCTTGAACTCTTTGTGAATCCAGAGTGTTTTGACCCATCAGCAAGCCAATCGTTAGAACAGCAGCAATGGCAAGACCACCCCATAGGATATTGCTGATCTTGCCACTCTCATGAAGAGGGCGATTTGGAATATTCTTAATTGGCGCAGTTCTTAATCGTGGTGTCGAAAAAAACGGCGGCGGTGGAGTGTACTCAGGTGGTGGCGGCGGGAGAGGTCCACCGCGCAACAACAGACTAGGATCCGAGATCGAGTTGTGGGTCAGGATCGACATGATCTCTTCGGCACTTGCGGTCTCACTGATCGTCATAGTCTCTTCGTCTTCAAGTACGAAGTTTCTGATTTCTTCCATCGTGTCTTTATAAGTAACTGCGAAAACTTCTTTTAAATAATCAGCCAATGCAAGTGCGGAAAAATCGGGGTGTTTGCTCGAAAGTAAAGTGCCGATTTGACGAGCCAACTCGTTCGCATCAGAAGCGCGTTGGTTCGGATCTTGATGAAGCATTCTTGGCAGGACACTTAAAAGATCTTCAGAGCGGTCTTTGATGATTGCTGTCGGCAGATTCATCACATCATACAGACGAATAGAATCCTTCACTTCACCGACGTTGCTGCCTCCAAAGAAGCGAGCATTGGCTAAAAGCTCCCAGAACACGATACCCAACGAAAAGATATCAGTGCGGTTGTCGAGCTCTTCGCGATTGATTTGCTCAGGGCTCATGTAGGCGACTTTGCCTTTCACTTGTCCCAGTTGAGTTTCTTCAGCTTCGATACTTGCTTTGGCGATTCCGAAGTCGATGATTTTTACTTCACCCTCGAAGGACACCAAAATATTGTGAGGGCTGATATCGCGATGGATAAGTTTCAGTGGTGTTCCTGTTTGCGGGTCCACGGACTGATAGGCATACGCCAAAGCCACGGATACTTGATGAATAATATAAAGAATGAATGCCGTGCTAAGCGGTTCTTCTTTGTCGCGGTGATAGGCCATCAAGTCCCGCAACGTCACACCGTGGATGTACTCCATCACCATATAGGCGCGATCTTCGTGCATTCCGAAGTCGTAAATCTTGCCGATGTTTTGGTGATTGAGATTGGCGCTGACACGGATTTCTTTAAAGAACATCTCTTTGTACAACTCGATATTAGGCAGATTCGGCAGAGTAGTTTTGATCGCCACGAGCTTGCTGACGCCAAAGCGCGACTCGGTCATGCCCAAATAGACTTCGGCCATGCCGCCTTCAGCAATGCGCTTGATAATTTGATATGAGCCGATCTTTTTCTGAGTTGTCATGACTAAATAACTTTTCGGTTTATTTCCCTTCGACAATAAGAAATATGAGCCGAAATACTGTTCCATAATGAGAAACATCGTTCCCGTGTTCGTACTCAGGGAGCGGTTACTGAGCTTAACCCCTTGTAGTTCTTGGATAATGTAAAAGCTTTGCACAATACTGTGTTTATGCAAAACCAGACTATCACAGAATTCATGATGAATAAGTTCGAAGAGCTTCGCAAAGCCAACCGTCGTATTTCCCTACGTATGGTGGCCTACAAAATCGGCATCACGCCAGGTCGCTTAAGCGAGCTGATCCGTGGCAAACGCCCGTTGAGCGAGTTCTACTTTGAAAAAATCTCGACAGGCTTAGGTCTTAACCAAGACGAACGCCAACAGTTGAGATCATACATCTCTGTAACATCTCGTCGTTTTAGCTCAGACCGCGTTCTGGGTGTGAAAAACGGCAATTTGTTGGGTGGTTGGGAAGAGTACGCAATTCTAAACCTACTTCGCATCTCCAATGGAAATGACGACGTGAATTGGATCGCAGAACGTTTGGCTCTCCCAGTTGAAGTGGTTGAAAAGGGCCTGGCCAATCTTGAGAGCATGGAGCTTATCCGTCAGGAAGAGCGTGGTATCGAGATCGTGCATCGCCGTCTCATCACTTCTTATGAGTGTGCAAATCCGGAGAGCCGCGAGTACTACAAGAAGCATCTCGAAAAGGCGAGCCAAGCCATGGACACCGAATTGAACTCTAGTTACACAGGTGTCACGTTGACGGTGAATCCGCAGCAGATTCCAGTGGCTGAGCGCATGATTGAGCGCTTTCGTGGTCGTATTTTGCGTCTATTGCAACAGGGCACACAGAGTGAAGTTTACTCTCTAAACATTCAAATGTTCCCACTGTCGGTTCCACTGGACACGATGAAGGCCGCTACTGGAGCGAATCTGGTTGAGTCGCCACGCGTTGAGCTTGATAAAGTTTAGAACCCTAAGCTAAGGTATCTCCCCAGGGAGATACCAATGACCTTAAACCTTTTTTTGAGTAACAAGCTGGAAGAGATGCAGAAGAAAAATCCGCGTTTCTCTATGCGTGCGTTGGCTCAAAAAGCAGGTATATCTCCGGGGCGTTTGAATGAGATCTTTCATGAACGCCGTCCTTTGAGTGATCACTACTCCAACAGAATTTCTTATGGACTGAGCTTAAGCCAAGAAGAGCAAGCAACTCTTGCTAGTTTCGTGACGGTTCGTGCAAAGCGCATGAACGCCCAGAAAGTTTTGGAAGAGCAAGAATTGCGCATGATTACCAGCTGGGAACCGTACGCACTGTTGAACTTAATGAAAACTGATGATTTTGAAAGTTCTTCGGAGTGGATGGCCAAGAGGTTGGCTTTGCCAGTTGAAAAAATCGAAGAATGTATTTCATTGTTGGAGTCGCTAAAGATCATCAAAATGAAGAATGATCGTTGGTTGCGTGTGCCGGAGCAATTTACGACGACAACAGATATTCCTCGATCGGCGATCGTGCAGGGGCATGTTGCCAATCTTAAGAAATCAGAGGATGTCCTGGTGACAGTGCCGCCCACAAAACGCAACTTCACTACGATCACGATGCCCATCAATGTTTCAAAGTTCGAGGAAGCTAAACAGCTTATCACTCAGTTCCGTCGCAAGCTGTGTTTGTTGTTGGAAGATGGCCCGAAGACAGAAGTGTATAACTTGAGCATTCAGCTTTATCCGCTGACTGATGTGACTGATAAAGAATTCCCTTCTTAATTCTCAAATTGAATCGCACGCAGTGCTGTTTAGCTACTGAGCGATTTTCAAAGAATGAACACCTTAAAATCAATCAAGCCTGTAGCTAGCTTTAAAAGTGCTGTGCCCCATTTTTGCATTCATGAAGTCTGCTGGAGGCGGAATGAAGTTATCACTGGTTAAGTTGGCACTCATCGTTGGAACACCTGTCGTTATGATGGGCTATCAGAACTGCGCAAAGCTTGGGACGGATAATTTGATTGGTCAGACTTCCGGTTTTGTGACGAGTGAATCAACGGAACTTGCATCGTCTTCGACGGGGAGTACAGAGACGGCGTCTTCCTCTCAAGCGTCGAGAAAAAACAGATATCCTTCGAGCGATCCCATGGGGCACTCCCAGGTATTGTTGGCAGACGTGATTCAAAAATGCACGGGTAAGGAAAGCCAAGATGAGTTCGTCGCTGAATCTTGTCTTGTGCTTGCTTGTCAGACGCCGAGTAAAATCGCGTCTCAACAGCGCCAATTAGATGAACTGTGCGTGGCTCTTCAGCGTTCCCAAAGCTACTACGCGCTCAGTGCGAGATAAATCCACCGGCATTGTATCTAGTCTGGCAAATTGCCAGACTTTTTCGACTTCTCTCACGTAATCTCATATGTGAGACCCCCACATCTCTTTTATTTTCACTCACAAATTCAAGAACTTCTGTTCGTCATACTGAAGGACTTTTCATTATTCCTTAACAATGAAACGGTTTTGGTTGTCTCAATCTGACGCAAAAACGCGATTGGACGTTGGTCTAATCACGGTGTTTCCTCGGAGTTCACGATTTGCATCTTAGGGAAATCTCTAGGAATTCTGAATATCAACCGAAGAATATGGAGTCAAAGTCGCTTTTCTGTATGTACGTGGAGGACGTGTGAAAAGAACTACATATTCAAGATTCAGTAAAATGCGAATCGTGATTCTGTTCACTTCTCTATTCACATCTATTGTGAGCTTTGCCACGCCTTCAACTTTCTCTTATCAAGGTCGTATTACGAGTTCAACAGGCGGTAATCCAGGTTTCACCATGGCTTCGTTCAGCTTTTCAATCATGATTGATAAGGCGGGCGGTAATAATCCTAACTGTACTTTGTATCGCGAACAGAAAGATCTGGTTCCTATTTCTGCGGATGGTTTGTTCGACGTAGCAATCGGTGAAGGTACAGCAGACTTTCCTAATTCATCAGCAAAAGTACATCAGTTCATGAATAACTCAGCGACGATTAGTTGTGCTGAGGGTGGTACTTTCTTAGTTTCTGCAAATGACAGACGTTTCTTGGATGTTCAATTTAATCCAAATGGTACTGGTGGTTGGAATCATATCACTCCAGCGGCAGAGATTCGTTCCGTGCCTTATGCAACGAATGCTCTTTCTGCTGAAACTTTAGGTGGCTTAGTTGCAACTGACTACGTTAGAAAAATCGATCTAGGTACTTGTACGACAGGTCAGTATCTTACTTATAACGGTTCGGTATTTAGTTGTGGAGTGCCATCGGGCTCGGGCTCTATGGATGCTTCATACTCTATTAAAGGTTTGGTGCAATTCCTGACAGATGCAGCGACTTCTGGAATCGTTGTTACAGGTGGTGTTGCAAGAGTGAATGCGGGTACTGGTGCAAATCAACTTGTGAAGTTGGATGCGACTGGTAAGCTTCCTGCGGTGGATGGTTCTGCATTGACGAACATCGTGGCGTCTTCGGCGACATCTGCTACTACTGCAGGTACTGCGACGAATTTTTCGGGTTCACTATCAGGTGATGTGACGGGGACTCAATCTGCCACTTCTGTAGATAAAGTGAAAGGTATGACCGTTGTTACAACGGGTGCTGCCAATGGTAAGGTGTTGAAATACTCGGGCGGTTCGTTGGTATTCGACGACGATAACACGGGCTCTACAGTTTCAGATTCTTCTTATACAGTTAAAGGTGTTGTTCAGTTCGATACGAATGCCGCTACTTCGGGTATTGATATATCGAGTGGTGTTGCGAAAGTTAATTTCGGTACGGGCAATAATCAGATCGTAAAATTGGACGGTACTGGTAAATTGCCAGCGATTGACGGTTCGCAATTGACGAACTTGCCAAGTCCAACTTCTGCTACAAATTTTTCGGGTTCACTGTCTGGTGATGTGACAGGTGGGCAAAGTACGACGGTCGTTGGAAAAATCAAAGGTGTCGAAGTTGATACTACTGGCATCGCCAACGGTAAAATTCTTAAATACGATTCATCAGGTTCTGGTAAATGGGTGATCGCAGACGATGCGACGGGTGGTTCACCTGTTGATGCATCTTATGCCGCAAAAGGTGTTGTTCAGTTCAACTCGAACGCGACGACTTCAGGTATTACGGTTTCCTCTGGTGTGGCGAGTGTGAATTTTGGTACGGGTGTTGGTCAGGCTGTGCAAGTGCAAACGGGTGGTAAATTACCAGCGTTGGATGGTTCTGATTTAACGAACATCGTAGCGAGTTCTTTGTCAGGTATCTTGCCAATCGCAAGTGGTGGTACGGGAGCTTCAACTAAGACAGCTGCTTTCGATGCGCTTTCTCCATTGGCTGCTAAAGGCAGTATCGTTACTCACAATGGAACTAATAATATTTCTTTGGCCGTTGGGACAAATGGACAAGTTTTAACAGCTGATTCGGCCGTGGCCGCGGGTGTGAAATGGGCTTCGCCAACAGCGACGGATCTGACGACGATCACTGGAACAGGTATCGTTCAAAGAACAGGTGCTGGCACTTATGCGGCTCTTGGAACTGCGGCTCCACTTAATGTTGTGGGTACTGATCTAAGTTTGTCTTATGGTTCTGGTTTGACTTTAAATACGGGTTCTTTGGTTGTTGATACAGGAACTACAGCTGGAAAAATCGTGGCCTTGGATGGCACGGGCAAATTGCCTGCGATTGACGGTTCGCAATTGACGAACTTGCCAGCTCCAACTTCTGCGACAAATTTCTCGGGTTCTTTGTCAGGAGATGTTTCTGGCACTCAAACAACAACATCAGTTGATAAAATCAAAGGTATCACCGTGGATACGACAGGTATCGCGACTGGCAAAGTTTTGAAATACGACTCTGCGGGTGGTGGTAAGTGGGTTCTTGGTGATGACAATACGGGTGGCGCGCCAGGTGTGGCATCTTACTCGGCAACAGGCCTCGTGCAATTTGATACGAATGCGGCAACGTCCGGTGTTGTTGTGAATGGTTCTGGTGTTGCGAAATTGAATTTCGGTACAGCGGTAGGAAATGTTGTACAAGTTCAAACAGGTGGCAAACTGCCAGCCCTGGATGGTTCTGATTTAACAGGTATCTTTCAATCTCCATTGTCGACTGCGGGAGATATTTTAACTCACGACGGTACAAATAACGTGCGTATGGCTCGTGGGACTGCTGGCCAGATTCTTTCTTCGACAGCAAGTGGTCTTCAGTGGATTGCTGCTCCGACGTCGGTAACAAATTTTTCGGGTAGTTTGGCTGGTGATGTGACGGGTTCGCAATCAACAACAGTCGTTGGGAAAATCAAAGGCGTTGAAGTAGATACTACAGGTATCGCGAATGGAAAAATTCTAAAATACGACTCTTCTGGTTCAGGTAAATGGGTGATCGCAGACGATGCGACGGGTTCGGCCCCAGGGGATGCAACATATGCTGCTAAAGGTGTTGTGCAATTCAACTCGAATGCCACAACTTCAGGTATCACAGTTTCATCTGGTGTAGCGAGCGTGAATTTCGGTACGGGTGTTGGTCAAGCTGTTCAAGTTCAAACGGGCGGTAAATTGCCAGCTTTGGATGGTTCTGACTTAACGAATATCGTGGCAACTTCATTGGCAAGTACTTTGGGTATTGCTGGTGGTGGTACGGGTGGTACTACTAAAACTGCGGGTTTCGATAATTTATCGCCACTAACGACAGCGGGTGATTTGCTAACTCATGATGGTACGAACAACGTTCGTATCGCACGCGGTACTGCTGGTCAGATCTTGTCTTCGACAGCAGGTGGTTTGCAATGGATCAATGCTCCGTCTGCTGGTGTGACAAGTATTTCAGGAACTTCACCAATTGCTGTATCGGGTACTACAACTCCGGTTATTTCAATTAATGCGGCGACAGCCTCAGCGCTAGGTGCTGTTTCAGTCGGTACGGGTCTTAACGTAACTGCCGGTGGTGAGATCAGTGTGGCTGCGGCTCCAGATCTTTCATCCATCGTTGGTACTGGTATCGTGCAAAGAACAGGCACTGGTACATATACAGTGCTCGGCACTTCATCTCCATTAGCAGTTGTTGGTTCAAATATCGTTTTGAATACAGTGCCAATCGCAAGCGGTGGTACGGGTGAAACGACGGCCGCAGCGGCATTTAATGCATTGGCTCCATCAACAACTAAAGGTGATTTGATTGTTCATGATGGTTCGACAAATAAAAACGTTCGTCTGCCTGCAGGTACGAATGGTTACATCCTGACTGCGGATTCTGCGGTAACGGGTGGTATGAAGTGGGCTGCGGCTCCTTCAACAGGTGTAACGAGTGTTTCAGGAACTTCTCCAGTGCAAGTATCTAACGGCACAACAACTCCAGTGATTTCAGTTGATCTTGCGACAGCATCGACAGCCGGTATCATGCAAGTGGGTACGGGACTTTCGGTGGCGAGTGGAGTGGTGAGTGTGAACTCAACTTCATCGACAGGTGTGCTGTTGAATGGTGGTAACTCGTTCACGGCTGCAGGCAGTGTTGGTACGAATGATCCTTATGGCTTTAGTATCGAAACAAACGGTGCAAACCGCATCACTGTTGCCAGTGCGGGTAATGTGACTGTCAATGCTCCAACTTCGGGTGAAGCGTTGGTGGTAACAGGATCTATTCGCGGTAAGAGTTATACTGTACCTTCGGGCACAACAGTTGATTGGTCGAATGGTAATACTCAAACCATCACGGCCAACTGTGGAACTGCATTGACGTTCCAAAATATGGTTGATGGTGGTGTTTATACTTTGGCGATCACGACCACGTCTTTCACGAACTCTTGTAGATTCTCTCAAACGTCTCCGGATGCTTTGTCGGGGACTGCCGGTTCTGGAGATTTCTATTTCCTGCCGGCCAATGCAACTCCATCAGGTACGAACGCTGTATATTCCTTTATGCGCATTGGTTCGAAAGTTTATGTGAATTGGAGCAGCGGCTACGCGAATTAGTATTTAAAAAAATCTGGAGATTTTAATTTGAACGTCTGGGTTGTTTGTTTGTCACTTTTAGCGGCTTCTGTTTCTCATGCTGATGAGAACTGGAGTGCTGTGACCAAACCACCGGGAGATTACACCGCTTCGGGTGTTGTCACGATTACGGGCGCGGTCACTCTAAATCCCGGCACCTATTATTTTTCAACTCTGGTTGTGAACTCTTCACGCACATTAACTATTCAAGGGGATACCGCGGCAGGTACCGGGGTCGTCATTAATGCTTCCACCGTTACAATCAGTGGTACCGTGAATGGGGATGGTGCTGGGTTTACCGCAGCTTCTGCACCAGGCGCGGGTCAAGCAGGATCAGGAACTGCTGCCGGTGGTGGATGCCACGGAGGATGGGGCGGCTTTCCCGTAGTAATGTTAAATTGTAACGTGTACGGTGATCCGTTAAATCCCACCACACTCGGCTCTCCTGGCAGAATGAATAGCTCGGCAGGTCTTGGTGGTGGTGCTATCAAGTTCGAGGTCACTGGTACAATGACTGTCAATGCGGGTGGAACGATTCGCATGAATGGGACTGATTCAAGTGCCGCCGGGACAAAAGGTGGCGCTGGATCTGGCGGAAGTATTTGGATTAAAGCAGCTACATTTGCCGGCTCGGGAAATATTCAAGCAAACGGTTCAAACAGCGCAAATGGACAAGGCGCGGGTGGCGGTGGCCGGGTCGCCATTCACTATTCTGCCAGTACATTTTCGGGCAGTGCGACGGCCAATGCGGGAACTTCTTCGGCGTACGGTAAAGCTAGTCAGGGGTCGGTTTGGTGGGTCGACTATACAAACAATGATCTTTTAATAAAATCTGCCTCGACCATTTCAAATGGAACTTACAATTTTAGAAACCTGACGATTCAAAGTGGTGGTGTTCTTTGGAATGACTGCCATGGTGGAAAGGGAGAGCAAGGTTCCGGTCCCGGTCTGACAATGTATCAATATGGTAGCGGAGGCGGGCATGGAGGGCGTGGAGGATTTGCAGCAATCGCCGGAGGGACGACCTACGGTAATATGATTGAACCCACCTCAATGGGATCTGGAGGCGGCATGAACGAATCCAATGCCATTGGTGGATGGGGCGGCGGTGCTATTAAGTTAGTGCTTTCAGGAACTCTGACGGTGGATGGATATCTGACATCGGAGGGGTGTGAAGGTTGGTACCAGGATCAATACTATCCTGGCGGCGGATCGGGCGGCAGCATTTGGATCATCGCCCAATCGGTGCTTGGTTCTGGGACTATTAGTGCCAACGGAGGCAATGGTGGTATCGATAGCTCCAACAACGAATGGGGCGGGGCGGGTGCCGGAGGCCGAATTGCAATCTACTATTCAAACTCCATCAGTTCCTCGCTAACAATTGGCGTGGCTCCCGGGACACAAGGGTGGCAGGACGGTGTTTCTCCAGGCTCTGCCGTGGTGATAAATTCGACGACGAATGATTTACTTTTTCCAGTCACCAGCACTATTCAAAATGGAACTTACACTTACAGAAATGTGACTCTCGCAGCGAATGCCGTGGTCACTGCCATTGAAGGACAAGGGCAAAACACGGGCACGGGAAAAGGTGCCAGTAACGGAACCCGAGGCGGTGGCGGTGGTTACGGTGGTGCGGGTGGATCCGGAGGCAGCGGTGCCGCCGGTGGTACGACTTATGGATCGAACACTCAGCCTGTCGATGTAGGCTCAGGGGGCGGTGGTTGTACGAGCCCAGGTATCGGTGGAACTGGTGGCGGAGCGATTAAGTTTATAATTAGTGAAACTCTGACGGTTAATACCGGCGCCGTTTTGTCGGCTTCTGGTGCAAACAAGATTGATATAAATCGCTGCGGTGGTGGCTCTGGCGGCAGCATTTGGATTGCGACTAAAAACGTTAGTTCCGTAACAGATGGAATCATTGCTAAAGGTGGTTCGGGTTTCGACGGGACTAATAATGGAGGCGGTGGCGGCGGTGGTCGCATTGCCATTTATTATTCTGGAACATACTCTGGCACACTGAACGTCTCCGGAGGAACTGGAAATGTGGCAGGAAGTCCCGGCACCACTTATTTGCAGCAACTCGCATCTGCCGTGCCTTGGTTTTTTAGAGGGCATTGAGGCTACTCGGTATAGCACGCACGATGTTTCCCATCCGTTTATTTTTCATCTAAGAAACTGTGCTCGATATCTTCAAGTGCTCAGTCGAGCAAACTACTGGTTACAACGAAAGTCTCAAATTGTACTCATTGCGAAAAATCCATGGTCACAAGGTCTAGTCGACCACTAAAATAGAAGTAGTACAAACGTGTTAGGTTGATCGAAATGTGTAGGACTTTGTTTCTTCTATTATTCTCTCTGCTCACAACTGTGAACGCATTTGCCGATGTAAATTGGTCAGGTGCACAGACCGCTGGTGACTATACATCGTTAGGTGTTGTCACTGTTGATGCGAATGCGACCTTCGCAGCTGGCACATATACCTTCGATACTCTCATCGTAAATTCTGGAGTGACCGTCACTGCAAATTCCTTTGCTGGTGCAGGTGTCATTATCAATGCTAATAGTATGACTGTTACGGGCACCATCAGTGCACAAGGTACGGGGTTCGCAGGTGGAGCCGGTGATGGCGCGGGCGTTGGCAGACTTGGTGGATGTCACGGCGGCTTTGGTGGAGTTCCTGTCGCAGGCTCACCATGTTCTGCCTACGGAAACCCATTACAACCAACGACGTTAGGCTCTGGTGGTGGACCTGGTACGGGTACTGCGGGGCTCGGTGGTGGTGCAATTAAAATTGTTGTTAATAGTTCGCTGACTTTATCGGGAACAGTTTCGGCAAATGGCACTGCTGCAAGTGGTAGTGCAGGCGGCGGAGCGGGTGGCAGTGTCTGGATTGTAACTACTAATATATCTGGCGCAGGAGCCGTTACTGCGAGTGGAGGAAATAGCAGTAGTAGTGGTGGCGGTAGTGGCGGTCGTGTGCTTGTCAGTTACAGCGGTACAAATTCTTTCACGGGTTCTATCACTGCACCAGCTGGAACTGGCGGTGGGACTTGGGCTGCTTCAGTCGGTTCTGCATTGCTGATTGATTCTACGAACAATGATCTCTATGTGAAATCTCCAAGTACGTTGGCAAACGGAACTTTTACATTTCGAAATATCACGATCCCAAATACGGGATCTCTGTCGGTTGATCAGTTGGGCTTTGCTTCGAATGCCGGATCTGGTTTGGGCGGAATAAACGCCTCGGTTGCTTCAGGCTCCAGTCATGGCGGACGTGGCGGCTATGCAAGTTCGTGGGTTTTAGCAGGTCCTACTTATGGTTCGGCTTTGGAGCCAATAACCAAAGGTTCCGGTGGGGCTGCAGCTGGATCAGATCACGGTGGTTTTGGTGGCGGAGCTCTAAAACTTGTTGCAACAGGTACGCTGACTTTAAACGGAAAAATCACATCAAATGGTGGCGGCTCTATAGCTGCTGGATCGAATAAGCCAGGGGGACCTTCTGGGGGCAGTATCTGGATTGTTGCCGATAGGCTTTTGGGTTCTGGGGGATTCGAGGCGAAGGGTGGTTATGCAGTTGAAGGTAATGGTGGTGGAGGAAGGGTTGCCGTTTACTATGCGACTCAATATAGCTCATCTTTGACATATGACGTTTCATACGGAGCTAATAACGAAGGAACCCAAGCATACTCAGATGGATCTTTAGGTACGGTCGTTGTTATCGATAGCACTAATCACAATCTGACTTTTCCAGTGTCGTGTTCTCTTACTAATGGAACTTACAGCTTTAATAATGTCACAATCGCGGCGAATGCAACCGTATGGGCGCAAGATGGAAATCTTCCGGGTGAAGGACCTGGTAAAGGTGTTGCGAGTACAAGCGCCTCCAATGATGCGACAGGTGGCGGTAGCTATGGTGGCTTAGGTACCAGCGGTTCGAAAACGAGTGCCGGTTCTACTTATGGATCTGCGACGGCTCCCACAGAAATGGGATCCGGGGGAGGAAAGCTTTACTCTCTATCTAACGGACAACCTGGTCGTGGTGGAGGTGCCGTGAAGTTTGTCGTTTCCGGAGCGATGACAATTAGCTCGGGAGCCTCTCTTTCTGTGAAAGGTGGCGAGTGGTTTGCCGTTGGGGCTGCAGCAAGTTCAGGCGGTGGTGGTGGTGGTTCCGGTGGTAGTATTTGGATCAATACAAATACCATGACGGCTCCGAACTCATCAGTCATCGCACAAGGAGGGGCTGGGGACTCGTCGATATCATCACGTAAAGGTGGTGGCGGCGGTGGTGGACGTATTGCTATTTATTGTTCAGGTACTTGTATAACGACCAGTGCTTTATCGGTGACCGGCGGCTCGGGTGCTTCAACCGGAGCTAGTGGTACTCGTAATATTTATGGTTATGGTCCTGCAGTGGCACTCGTATTTACTCAACAACCATCTGCAACAGCAGTTCAAGGTATCAACTTGACTCAGGGTCCCGTCGTTGGCGCGCAAGATGCCGACGGTAATGTGATCCCAAGTTATAACACAGCAGTGACGATCACAGCCTATTCAGACTCTGCGTGTACTATTCCGGCGACTGAAACTTTAAATGGAGCCAGCAATAGCAGTTACACGGGGCTCGCATTTTTTTCTTCGATGAATTACACGCGCATGTCGACAATTTACTTGAAAGCTGTGGCGGGTTCACTAAGTACGGCTTGTTCAAACGCTGTTGTCGTTGATACAAATCCGGCAACTCAATTGGTATTCACAATGCAACCTCCAGCAACTGCGATCGTTGGAGAAGATTTTTCTACTCAGCCAGTGTTGGAAGGCCGCGATCCAAATAATTTAATCGATATCACTTTCAATGGAGTGATCACGATTGTCGCTTACGTCGATAATGCGTGTACTGTCATGGCGGGAGGTAATCTTTCGGGATCTCACACGACATCTTTAGGTGTCGCCAACTTCGCGAATGTAAAATACGACAATGGCGGAGATATCTATGTCAGGGCCTCTTCAGGCTCGCTCACCAGTGCGTGCTCGACATTAGTGAGGGTGAATATCAAGGCCTCGCCATGGCTCTTCAGAGGGTATTAGGGCCCTCTGTCTGCGTATAGCACACATGCTGTTTCCGAGAGTTTTCTTTTTAACCTAAGAAACACTTTGTGTGCCTCATTCAGGACTGTTCATCCGTTTCATCTTTGATGTGAATCTAGCGCTAACTAAAATGAAAAGATGAATAATTTCTTGCACGTTTTTCTTATCGTTTTAAGTATAGTGTTCACTAGTGTGAACGCATCAGCAGATGAAAATTGGTCGGGCGCTAGAACTCCGGGTGATTATACTTCGGCTGGTGTCGTAACCATTAATGCTGCGACAACTTTTGCTGTCGGTACATACACCTTCGATACTTTGATAGTTAACTCCACTCTGACTATTAACGGCGATACTGGAACCAACTCCGGTGTGATTATCAATGCAACAACCATGACCGTGGGATCCGGTAGCATCAATGCTGATGCAAAAGGTTTTGCGGGGAATGCAGGTCCGTGCAAGGGTGCGATGACCATGGGCGGATGTCATGGTGGGTTTGGTGGTTACGGAGACGAGCTGGGTGCTTTCGGTACTCCTTATGCAAACTCGTTACAGCCGACTACTTTGGGATCTGGCGGCGGCACAGGGGGATCGAACACTCCTGGTGCGGGTGGCGGCGCGATTAAACTTGTTGTATCAGGCACTTTGACAGTCACGGGAAATATTTCGGCAAATGGTGGAAATGCCGTTGGCTCCTCTGGTGCAACTAAGGCCGGCGGTGGTGCGGGCGGAAGTATATGGATTGATGCTGGCACACTTGCGGGAGTTGGGGCGATCAGAGCGAATGGTGGTTCTGGTATTAATTCCTATTCAGGTGGCGGCGGGGGTGGTGCTGTCGCAGTTTACTACGCCACTAAAACACATTCCGGAACAATTTCTGCAAATGGTGGCTCATCAACTGGCTTTGCCGGTTATCCAGGATCTGTTTTGTTAATTGATTCTGTGAATAACGATTTGTATGTGAACAGTGTATCTCAGGTTGCGAATGGAACTTACTCTTTCCGTAATATCACTGTCAGTTCTGGTGCGGGCTTAACTGTTCAGGGGCAAGGTTCTAAAGGAAACAATGGCGCTGGAAAAGGTCTTTGCACAGGTAATGAATGCGGTGGCGGAAGTTACGGAGGCCGTGGCGGAGGCGGCGGCTCTGGGACGAATACAGTTGGTACGGGAATGCCTTACGGCTCAACAATTGAGCCCGTCGATGTTGGTTCGGGTGGAGGGCTATCCGGCACTTATGCATTTGGCGGTGAGGGTGGCGGAGCGATCAAGCTTATCGCTACCGGGACTCTGACTAATAATGGGACTATCGATGCAGAGGGAATGCCGGGCAAGGTAGGAGCGGGATCGGCTACGCCCGGTGGCGGTTCAGGCGGCAGTGTTTGGGTTGTAGCCGGAGACATCGCCGGGAATGGATTATTCCAAGCAATTGGAGGCACGGGCGATGGCGGCGCTGGTGGTGGAGGTCGAATTGCTCTTCATTATTCAGGCACTTTAAGTTCGTCGATCACATATAGCGTGGCAATTGGTGGGGGAGTTACGACATTGGCTACTGTTGGCTCTGTCGTTCTTGTTGATACCACCAATAACAATCTTAGTTTTCCAGTCAGCTCCACGATCACTAGTGGCACATATACATACAACAATTTGACAGTATCTCCGTCCGCTAAAATTTCTGCATTGGACGGTGCAAATGCAAACGCAGGTGACAGGCCTGGAGCTAACGGAGCATCCACATCCGGCGGCGGCGGTGGTGGTCACGGCGGAGTTGGTGGCACGAGCCCAGGTGGCGCTGCTGGGGGAACAACAATAGGATCTGCGACAGAGCCAGTGACGAAGGGATCTGGCGGAGGAAGCAATACCAGTGGGCGCGGTATTGGTGGCGCTGGTGGCGGGGCCTTACGTCTGATTATTTCAAACAGTGTGACCATTGGTGCCGGAGGAAATCTAAACGCCGACGGCGGGAACTTCGGATTTGGTTACGGTGGTGGTGGTTCGGGTGGCAGCATTTGGATCACAGCCACAAATATTATTTCAGTTGCTAATGGAATCACAGCAAAAGGTGGCAATGGTGATTCTTCATATGGTGGTGCCGGTGGAGGTGGTCGCATCGCGATTTACTGTACAGGTTCGTATTCGGGAACAGTCAGCGTTGTTAAAGGCTCTGGACTTGGTTCTGCCGGTAACGGATCAAGTACGATTAAATGCACAAGCCCCGTTTGGTTTTTCCGCGGATACTAAGAAGGGCTTCTAGTTCTTGAAGCCCGCAAAGTTAACAGCTTTCCAGTATTCTGCAGCTGTCAGAGTTTTGAACTTCTCAGAGTGAATGAAAGCATTGAAGTAACGAACACGCGCTGAGTTCTTAAAATCATTTTGCGGTAACAATCCTTCACGATAAATGAATTCGTGCATGATCAAAGCAGCGCGATGGCCTGAATTCAAATTTGTCCAGATCGAGCCATTTATAAGATACTTAACACCGTCCGGTGAGTGATCGCGGAATTGTGCGGCTGCTTGTTGAAGCTCACAACCTTTGGGGATCGCAATCCAACCTTCATCTCTGATATTGCCGAAGTCACTGCCTGTGACCATACGCACTTCTGATTCTAAACTTTGCAAATAAGAACGATACAAGTTCGCGCGTGTGATATCGTGTTTAGCGATGCGATCAATCAAAGTTTTCAAAATTACTTTGAAATCGTTATGCGCAATCGCTGTCGGTTGAAGACCGTAGACTTTGTCGCCCTCATAAATATCTAGTGAGCGATAAGAAGGAACTTCCAAGCCTGGGCAAGCGATCACATCACCACCATTTAGCAACTCGTCACCTGCGAATGCAGCGAATGGTGTTGTAAATAAAACTACCGTTAGAACAAGCTTTGAGATCATAGACATTATTCACCACCTAGAATTGGGAACATGTCGCCACACAAATGCGAATTTTGCAATTATTTTTGGAGTCACTTGTGGATGCAGTTAGCTATAGAGCTCAAGGAAGCGGAAGTATTGCTCGCCAATAACGTCTATTTCCATTGGGACGCCTTTGGAATCCAGCACCTGGGGGAAGTTTAGTTTGAGTTTGCCGTCGACTTTTTTGAATTCCAGGAAGTTCGTGAAAAGTACGGAAGTTTCCTCACCTGTCTTTTCACTAAAGTAGGGAACAAAGAAGCTTTCAATTTCTGTTTTTGGCGGCAGAAAACCATCGACTAGATTCATTTGATTTACGAAAACTCGCGGGCAATGAAGCAAGCGCAGGCGTTGGCATTCGATACTATAAATCCATGAGTGAAAATTTCTGATACCCAAAGAGTTGATGGAAATTAGATCTTTCAAATCCAAGTTCAGATCGAACTGCGGATTTACTTCAACACCATCAAGTGCGGATGCATACTCATTCAAGCTTCCTTTCAACAGAAGCGTGGTGGTTTTATCCGCAATAGAAAACGAAAGTTGCAATGGCATTAAATTACTCGATGATTAATTTCGGAGCCGGGAGTGGCTTCTTCTCATCTTTCATCGCAGCATCAGGGTTGGTCAAGGTTGCTTTAATTCTTGTAGCAAGGTCTTGCTTGATTTGTAGGTATTGAACAGTTCTCTCTGTTCCTAACAGAGGCTTCAATTTGTCTAATTCTTCTTCGCTGATCTTATTAAATGACTGAAGATTCTTTTTATAGAGAGAAAACTCTAACTCGAGTTTTTTCTTATCTTGGATTTTAACAAGCGACTCTAATGACGTTTGTAAGGTTTTGTTGAGATCGGATTTCTTTTTGTTTAGATCTTTGATGATCTCAGAGAAAGATTTTTCTTCTTTAGCTGTGAGCTTAAGCTCATCACTCATTTTCCAGATCATGAGTTCCTCAAGCTGGTTTCGCTTAGCTACAGACGGTGCGCTTTCAGCGAACACAGCAAGAGGCTGCATGAGAATTGTTAGAATTAAAAAAGAATAAATCCAGCTCACGATCTTCACCCGAAGGTGATCAGCGTGTGACCCGACCACCTATAATTTTATTGAGTTTAGCTATCGTTAAATTTTCGGATGATTCGCTGGCTACGTCCACAAAAAAGTCAGAATCCGTCTGACTGGAGATTAAGGTCTGGGACAAGTCTTCAGGAGATAAAATCGCTTCCATGACAATTCTCTCGCGGCCATCACTTAAAAGTCCGGCACGCTGCATACCCTGATTTACCTTTGCCAAATGGGGGACAATCATCATCGCAGCTGCTGCGAGTGACATGATGCCCCCGGTTG
Organism: Bdellovibrio sp. HCB209; assembly: GCF_047306065.1. Taxonomy (GTDB): domain Bacteria; phylum Bdellovibrionota; class Bdellovibrionia; order Bdellovibrionales; family Bdellovibrionaceae; genus Bdellovibrio. The sequence continues at coordinate 3,180,785 of NZ_CP178618.1, read as the reverse complement.
GATAAAGCCAACCACGCCAATGAGCTCTGAGCATATTTTTTGGACGCATCAGCAACGGTGCTGGTGCAATCTGTGTCTGTTCGACTTCAGACATAATTTTGTCATGAAGCCGATCAAAAAAATCATCACTCATAGATATCTCAAGATCATCATTGGCCTTAAGACCTTTGCGGACTTTATCTAAACGATTGTGGGTCTCTCTCTGATCCATTCTCATTATCCTTCCGCTTCAGCGTATGTTTGGAAGAAGCCACCAACTTCTTCACTCCAGCTTCTAAGGTCACCTTGCTCCTCAAAAGTCTGACGTAGTTTTAGTAAGGCATGGCGGTAGTTCGCCTTAGCTGTGTCATATGGACATTCCATAATATCAGCAATTTCGTTAAAGCTAAGATCCTCGTACACGCGCAGAACCAAAGCTGTTTTCTGCTTCATTGGCAGCTTGTCTACTTCTTTCTGAAGGATGTCAGCCACCGCCGTGTGAACGAGAGTGTTTTCAGCCTCCGCATCTACTGCCAAGTTCGCATCTTCAAAATCAACTGTGTCTCTTTTGAACTCACGCAACTTATTACGAGCAGTATTTACGGCGATCTGGAACAACCAGCTCTTAAAGGAAGCGCGCCCTTCAAAGGAATTCAGTTTCTCGTAAGCTTTGATGAAAGCTTCCTGAGTAACATCCTCCGCGGCATCCGTGTCCTTCATGAATCTCAAACTCAGTCGCAGTACACTTCTTTGATGTCGTTTCACGAGTTCGGAAAAAGATCGTCTATCCCCAGACTTCACTTTTTCAACAAGTTCAAGATCCGATAATACAATTAGATCTTTCTGCATATATGACTCGCTTCCGTATAAATTCGGTTAACGTTCCTGAATTTTTTTCCCTGAAGAGTCATCTCGACCCCCCCTCAGTACTTCGTAAATTCGATCCCCCAAACCGAAGTACCTACACCTTTCCTTATAGCAATCTGGGTGCCAGAATTTCAGAGTCAAAACGGCTCTAAATATATGATTTAATTTATGTTTTTAAGAATTGGTTATGGGATGTATAAGAGATTGTTATGGGACAAGGCGCCGGCATTCCGCAGTGGCGAAGGAGCGCCTCCTTTGCTCGGACAGTCCTCGCTCTTGTTTGAGTTGGCATTTTAAAATCGATCTGGTTCGATGTTTGGGTGTTGCTTCGTCCTGGCTACAGAGGCCTGCGGAACTCGACGGAGGCGCTCTTTCGCCACCGCGGAATGCCTCGTTTGTCGTGCAATCGATTATATTGTTCCTTGGAATTCCTGCGGACTGAATTGCATCATATATATGTCGCTCGTGGAGATTCCGCAGCGGTGCGCGTGGTTGCATTTTGAATTGCTAGACTAATTATTCGGTGTCGAAAAGGTGCCAGGTCCTTGTTCACCTTGGTGTGCGTTAGGTACGTCCTTACCTAAAAAAGGTAGGCCCTACCTTTTTAGGTATTTTCTTAATTGAATCTCAGCTCTATTTTCGACTTTCGAATTTTCGATTCTCGCGCACCTTAGTGCGTGGGGATTTTGGATTCTTTTTTCTTTTGGTCCTGTTGGGTTTCGGCTGATGGAATATTGGCGCGGAGCTCATTTTCATTTGTTGTGCCAATGAGTTCTTTCAGTTTTTTTGCGGGGTCTTTTTCTTTTTCTAGGGCTTTGCAGCGTTCGATGAAGATTTGGAAGCTCTTGCCGCTTTGTTGGTACAGGGCTTCGAAGTCTGCTAGGTCTTGGAGATAGGTTTTATAGACTAACAGTCTTGCGTTGTTGAGTTTGGCTGTGGTGAATTTTTCGTAGTTCTTGGTTTTCATTGTTGGCAGAACTTTTTCTTTGAACTTTTCTTGGATGGCTTGGATTCGGGCCATTCTTTTTTCTTCGATGCGTTCTGCTGCGGGAAGATTTTTATACCAGTCTGCTAACTCTTTTAATTCGGCAGAGATGAACTTTGAAAACGTTTTGTCGTCTTCGTTGTCTTTTTTAATCTGTGCGAGTGTCGGGGAGTTTGCTCCCTCTTCTTTAAGATAGTATTGCTCGGCACCTTTGTTGCCCAGGAACATCGCTAAGCTTTCGTTAAAGTCGGCGCTGCTTTTGATATATAGAGTGGCGTGAACGGTTTCATGAATGATTGTGTTCACTAAATCATAATCTTTATATCGTAACATCGAGCTTAGGAGTGGATCTTTGAACCATCCCAATGTGGAGTAGGCAGAGACTCCGCGCATGTAGGTGTCGAGATCTTCTTTTTGCATTTCTAGTTCTTGTTCTTTAGCGGCCTCTTCGTTGAAGTAGCCTTTGTAAGGCATTTTGCCAACGAACGGGTAGGACCATTGATAATGTTTTAGCTCCCACTTATAGGCGGCACTCACTACGTAGGTAACGTAAGGTCTGTCTAACTTTACGTAAGATGTGTAGTTCTCTGTGGGTTTCAAATGCAGATCATTTTCGGCAAAGGCGCGGGCTTTTTGTGCTAGCTCCAGTTTGCGTTTTTCTTGATCGCTGATTTTTGGATCTTTCAATGCTTCGTCGATCGGGACGCGGGCATTGAGGAGTTTCATTTGGTTGTAGGCAGAGCTTGCCAGATAATTAATTTGGCAGCCTGCTAAGAGTGGGAAAAGTAGGACTAAATATTTTAAAGCATCCATGTGATGCCGGCTCGGATCGCAGAGTCGTTGGTTTTAGAGCCGCCGCCAATTGGAGTTTCCCAGGCATCGTAACTGATTTTGATACCCATGGTATCCGTTAGGGAAATTTTTAAACCAACACCGTAGGATGGAGCGATCGCGCTGTCTGGTTCATTTTCGTAAGTGTCTTGGTTTTCGATTTTGATCGTTTGCTTACGACTGATTTGTGCAACCCCACCTTTGATGTAAGGTTGGAACAATGCTTTTTTATCAGCCAAGATCAGGATCAAGTCAGATCCCAAGATTTGAGATTTTTGAATCGTTGTACGCTTAGGATCTCCGCTGAAGGCTTTTGAAACCACAACAGATTGTGCATCCGTGTAACTTATCTCTAGAGCGATTCGTTCCCACAAATAAAATGACATCGAACCTGTTACTGATTCCATTTCATTGTAGTTGTTTGTGTCATAGGTTTGAGTCTTGTGACTGTACTGAGCACCCAGTTCCACGTTCATGGCGTTGGCAGTGACAGAAAATATCGACGCGACTGACAAGATCGAAGCTAACAAAAATCTATTCATATTCCTCTGATATTACCAAGGCTTAGTGGTGAGTGACATGAAATCCGCCCCTCTCTGGACTAAAGGAAGCAGAAGTTCTACTATGGTCCTATGACTGAAAAAGTACTGAAATGTGGATTGCCCTCAGATGAAGCTGAACTTAAAAGACTCCTGACTCCGGAGCAATATCGGATCATGGTCGAGAATGGCACCGAGATGCCATTTAGGAATTCTTTTTGGAATCACACCGAGCCCGGCGTTTATGTCGACGCGATTTCTGGAAAGCCCTTGTTTTCCTCTGAAGATAAATTTGATTCTGAGTGCGGTTGGCCTAGTTTTACTAAGCCTATCTCTCCCGATGTGGTTATAGAAAAACCTGACTTCTCTCACGGGATGGTTCGCACTGAAGTCCGTGCTAAAGATTCCAATGCTCACTTGGGGCACGTCTTTGATGACGGTCCTCCACCATTGGGGATTCGCTATTGCATCAACTCTGCATCTTTAAAATTTGTACCAAAAAAATAGATCAGTTGCTGTTCACTAAAGTGGGCGGCGCATAGCGCACAGTGAAGACGAATTTCAAATGAATGAAGCCGTCTTCCTCAACCATCTCTTGCGGAGGGTTCGGGAAGATGCGCGCTTCTTTGAACGCATTCACAGCTGCCAAGTCAAATCCAGCAACGCCGGATTCTTTCATGATGATGGCTTTTTGTAGGTAGCCTTTTTTATCTAGCAAAAACTCAACCTGAGTATTCCAGTTACGACGGCTCAGACTCACAGCCACCGAAGGATTCATGCCGTTGATCGCAGTCTGCACGCGAGTTTCCCAGCGATAACGAACCAACTCCTCGATACGGGCATAAAACGAGTAAAACAGATAACGATCTGTATTCAAAGCCGTGAAAGATCCCACTTTCACATCGGTCGGCAACGAATCACCCGATGTTGATTGGCCATGACTTAAGCTATTCATCTCTGCCAGATCTTTGGTGATGTCGACCGTGCGGTAGCCGTCTTTGTCAGTGTCGTTTTTATCCACGTCCATTTTTTGTTGCGCCTGTTGAGGTGCTTTATCCATGGATTTTTTTGGCAGGGTCGACGTGTTCGTGCGGTTCTCTGTCATGCCATTGGCAGCAGCTTGCACTTCTTGTTTCACGCGTTGGCGTTTATCAGAAAGAAAGCGGGCCATAGTTTCATCTTCAGGAACTTTCAACTGATCCGGCACCAATGCTTGGCGAACCACTTGGCGTTCTTTTTTAGAATTGCTCAGGGGAGTCGTCGGTGCGGAGTCCAAAGTGACTTCGATAGTCTCTGTTTTTGGATTTTCAAAGAGGGGCGCGAGCACTATCACACCAGTGATAAGACCCAAATGCAGCAATAAGCTGATGGCCATGGCGACGAATATAAACGCGTGAATCCTCTTCATTGTCTCATTTTAAGCCATAACTGGACCAAAGTGCAAGGTGGCTAAAGTTGAAACGTTTTCTGCCGATAAGTTCTTATCGATACAGGGGGATAAATGGGGAAAGTTTTAGACATCACACAACGCCTAAGAACTCAGAATTCTTTGGAAATTGGCCACAAAGGCAGCAAAGGTGAGGTTCTGGATATGACAGAAGCTCGTCAGGAGATGCTGAGCCGTGAGCGTCGTGATGTGAAGCGCACCATTTTGACAGAGTTCGTGGGTGCATTCGTAGTGCTTCCTGAGCAAGGTTTGATGAAAGTCGCTTTGTACGACATTTCGGAGAATGGTTTGGCCTTCGATATGGATCTTCAAGAAGGTTCATTCCAAATGGACGAAGAAGTTGCAATGCGTGTTTATCTAAATCACTCAACGTACTTCCCATTCACAATCAACGTTTCAAATCTTCGTGTGATTGAAGATGAAGGTACTGTTCGTCACGGTGCTAACTTTGTAAAAGGCACTTTGAACGATGTTGCACTTCATCATTTTGTTAAGTTCATCGAAAACGTCAGCGCGTCTTTGAAAACAGACTCTGGCGACGTTCAAGTTTCAAATATTTCTTAACCGGAACTCAAGAAAGGGCGCCGCTCTTTCTTTTGCTTCCGAAACCTTTTCCGTAGACTTTGGTCGTGGGATTTGTTGCAATTTAGCTGTGGGAGTAAATCGTCCAGTGGACGAATTACTGCAGGCTAGGATGCCGCAAGTCCCATTGTCTTTTTAGAGCTATCCAGCTCTTAACTACGGAGGGTTGTCCTTGAGCAAAGCAAAACGCAGAAAAGTAGTCGTCGATACCAACGTGATCCTGTTCGATTCCCAGGCGATCATGCGCTTCGGTGAGGCCGACGTTCACATTCCTATCTCCGTTATCGAAGAGGTCGACAGATTTAAAAGAGACCAAGGTGAAAACGGTCGAAATGCTCGTCAGTTCAGCCGCTTTATCGACGTACTTCGTGGTAAGGGCTCATTGGCAAGTGGTGTTCAGATCGAAAACACTGAGACCATGGTTTACATCAACACGGACTACATGCTTGCAGGTATGCCCGCAGAGATGGACGCGCAGAAAGCTGATAACCGTATCTTGAATACGGCGCTAGCTCTTCAAAAACAACATCCTCGTTATAAAGTTGAATTGATCACGAAGGACATCAATCTTCGTATCAAAGCTGACGTTTACGGTGTGGTTGCTACTGACTATGATGCAAATGATGTCAACCGCGATGACTTGTACGAAGGTTATCAAGAGATCGCTATCACTCCGGCACAAATCGATTCTTTCTACAAAGACAAACGCTTTGAGACGGATGTGAAGCTTTATGCCAACCAGTATGTGATCATGAAGGATTCGTCGAATCCAAATCACTCCGCAATCGGTCGCTACAGCTTAGAAGCCAAAGCTATTGTTCCTTTGGTTCAAGCTGCTGACTCTATTTGGGGTATTCATGCACGTAACGTTGAACAGGCTTTCGCATTGGATTGCTTGTTGAACGACGAAATCATGTTCGTATCCTTGGTGGGTAAAGCTGGTACGGGTAAAACATTGATGGCGATCGCAGCAGGCTTGCATAAAGCTTTGGATCAAGGGCAATACCAAAGATTGTTGGTTTCCCGTCCGATCTTCCCAATGGGTCGCGACATCGGTTACCTACCTGGTGACATCGAGCAGAAACTAAATCCTTGGATGCAGCCAATTTTCGATAACGTAGAGTTTCTGATGGGTGCGGACAAAAAAGCAGCCGGTCGTGCTCAAGAACTAATCAATCAAGGCATGTTAAACATTGAGCCGCTGACTTATATTCGCGGTCGCAGCATTCCTAAGCAATACCTGATCGTGGACGAAGCTCAAAACTTGACTCCGCACGAGATCAAGACAATTGTTACGCGTGCTGGTCAAGGGACGAAAGTAGTTCTGACTGGTGACGTTTATCAGATTGATAACCCATACGTAGACTCAGCGAACAGCGGTCTGACGTACGCGGTTGAGAGATTTAAAGGCCATGCAATTGCGGCACACGTAACACTGACTAAAGGTGAACGTTCGCCACTTGCAGAGCTAGCAGCGAATATCATGTAGGAGTAAGAGATGCAGGTTCCAAATGTAGATGTAGGTTTCACAAAATCAACTTCAGTAAAGGTGACTGACAAAATGGTTCGTCAGTTTGCTGAGTTGTCTGGAGATCACAATCCTATCCATTTGGACGATGCTTACGCGGCTGGAACTCGTTTCGGCCGTCGTATCGCTCACGGTATGATCGCAGGGGCTCTGATCTCCAGAGCTCTTGTTGAATGTATCGGTGAGGGCGGTATCTATCTTGGTCAATCTATGAAATTCGTAAACCCGGTTTTCATCGACGACACAATCACAATCACTATTAAGATCACAGCGATGCGCAAAGAAAAAGGCATCGCAACTGTGGAAACAAATGTAACTAAAGAAAACGGTGACATGGTTGTTAAAGGTGAAGCCGTTATCATGATGGCGAAAGATTTCGCCATTCCGAAGTAATGAGCCAGGTTTTTCACCTCGTTTATGTAAGCGTTGCTTCTGACAGTATCAGTTACACTGATATTCGTAATATTCTAAATTCATCACGAAAAAACAACGCCCGCGATAATATCACGGGCGTTCTTATTTTGCGCGAAGGCTACTTCCTACAAGTTCTTGAGGGCGATGAAGATAAGATTCGCGCATTGGTGAACACCATTCGCGAAGACAGTCGCAATCACACTCTGAATGTTTTGATCCAAGAGAAAAGTGAAAAGCGTCTGTTCGGTGATTGGACGATGGCGTTCCTTGATGGTGATATTGAAGCGAATACCACGAAGGATTTGCTCGAGTTTTTCTCTGCGTGCCTTGATAGCGGCATCAATCGCAAAACTCTAATCATGCCCTTAGTGCGCAAGTTCAGAGCCTCGGCTCCGCCATTCCAATAATAAGACAACCCCTCGCAAACCCTTGCTGTGACTGAGTTTTATCGGTTGTGACGAACTTTTTGACGGCGAATTTACCGCAGTTGTCGAAGCTCTAGACGAAACTTTCCCAGAGTGAGATTGCTTTGAAAATCATCCGAAGATACCGCAACAATGTGTAGGTACACGCACATGAGGAGCGGATATGATGAAGAATCTAGGATGGGCCTTACTATTAGCACTCAGCTTCAACCTTACGGCATGTTTAGAAAACCAAGGAAGCGTAGAGTTCGGTAGCGCTGGCTCCGGCACAAATACAAACAACGATTTCAGCGTAGTGACTGAACCTTCTCCTACTCCTACAGTTGAACCAAGCCCTTCGGCAACTCCTGTTCCACCATCTGGTGAAGCAGCAGTCTTCCAAATTAATAACGGCGCTAAATTGACGGACTCTTCTAAATTAGAGTTGTCATTTATCTCTGTTTTCAGCGCGGCCTACTTGAAGCTTTCAGTTGGTTCTGATTGCTCGGGTGGTACTTACGAGCCGTTCGTTGATTCAAAAATGTATCAAAGTGCACAAACAAATCAGAATGTGACTTTGAGCGTTCGTTATAAAGACTACGACAACCGTGAATCAGAATGTTTGAATGCAAGCATCCTAATTGACGAAGCAGGTCCTGATATCGTTTTCGCGAAATACCCAACTTCAACTGTTGAAGAAGGTTCTGACGTAGAAATCGTATTTACAGTATCTGACGTAGGCTCCGGGATCGACAAAGTTACTTGTACTTTCGCCGGTGTTGCTAAAACCTGCGCAGCTGGTACAAACACAATTAAAATCCCAAGCATGGTATCAGGAACTTATACACTCGCTGTATCAGCAACAGATAAACTTGCTCATTCATCTGCAAAATCCATCACTTTTGAGGTGTCATCTAAATACAGATCCCTTGTTCAAAACGTTCAAGTTACTCCAAACAAAAAAGTCGACTTGTTGATCGTGATCGACAACTCCGGCTCTATGGAATACGAACAAAAGAACATGGCGAAACGCGTGCAAAACCTTTTGAGTGTTATCAAAGGTTTGGATTGGCAGATCGCGGTTACGACGACAGATCCACGTGACGTGACTTTGGGTGACGGGCGCTTGGTGCAATTAACTGGTAAAAAAGGTCAGTACATTCTGACTTCGGCAATGGCTGACTCTGAAGCTCAATCATTGTTGGGTGCAACTTTGCAACGTACAGAAACTGGTTCTGGTGACGAGCAAGCGGTCTATGTAACTTACCGTGCAATCGAAAGATCATTGTCGGCAAGTGGTGGTAACGTGAACTTCATCCGTCCTGATGCGCAACTAGCAGTACTTACTATCTCTGACGAAGATGAATCTAAAAACGGTACTAAAAATGACCCGCAATCATTGTTGAACTTCATCAGCAAAACTTATGGTGGTCAAAAAGCATTCAGCTTCCACTCCATCATCACTCGTCCTGGTGATACAGCTTGTAAGTCTACGAATGGTTACGCTTACGGTTACCGCTACGAACAGTTCTCTAAATTAACTGGTGGTGTGATCGGTGACGTGTGTGCGGCTGACTATGCGGCTCAAGTTTCTGGTATCGCTGACGGTGTTCGTAAAACTTTGAAAACTTTCACTCTGACTTGTGCTCCGGTAGTTGATGCTATGAGATCAGTGTCGGTGTTGAAAGATGGTCAACCGTATGCTGGTAAATTCTCAGTGAACGGTGTGAACATGGTGTTCGAAGCGGACCTTCCGCAGGGGCAATACCAAGTTTACTATTCTTGTGTGAAATAATAAGTTGAGTAGGGGAATATCTCGAAACCTGAAAAGCCCGGTATAAGCCGGGCTTTTCTTTTTCTGCACTGGGTGCCTGCCTCGATCCCATCGTCCAGCGCCTGCGATTCCGCCACACGCCTTCCGGGCTCGCCGTCGCCGCCTTTGGCGGTTCGCGCATCCTGCGCCGACGGAGGTGGCTGCATCGCAGGCGCTGGTCGCTGTGCTCGTGTCAGTCCCCCAGCGCAGAAAAAGAAAATCCCTCTCTCAGTGTTAGAACGAAAGAAGGGAGCTTTTGGCTCCCTTTTGTTTTCGCTTTTTAGATTTTAGTTATTTGCCTTGGATTTTTGTTACTAGGTTGGCCCAGTTGGTGTTTTGGTTGAATTTTAGGCCGTGGTAGCGTTCGATGTAGCCGCTGTAATCGCTGTTGTTGGTTGGTAGCCAGATGGATACGCCCCAGGTTTTGTTGTCTTGGTTTTGGCTGTTGGCTATTACGAAGTTTGCTTGAGTATCGCGGACTGCTTGCATTGCTGGGGTTGTGATTCCGTTTCTTTGTACTAGGTCTACGAAGTCAATGACGTCGCGGTAGTCCCAGTAGGTGAATAGCTTTGCGTTTTTTGCTGATCTGGCTACTTTTGCTAATTCTGGAGTATCTAGGTTGATTAGTTCTTCGCCTAGTTGTTTTAGGGATTGTTCATAGGCGCTTAGGTGAGACAGATCATATGCTGACATTGTTACTTTGCGGTGGCCGTACACTCCGCCGTTGTAGGCTGCTAGGTATTCTGCTGCGTGAGTTTTTACTAGCTCTGGTGCGCTCATTGTTGGGTTGATCATCCATTTTTTTAGGAAGTCTGCGTAGGGCCAGCCTGCTCCTGGTTCTACATCTTGAGAGCCTAGGTAGTATTGAACTGAGTCTGACATTTCAGAGGCTACTTCGACCATTCCCATTAGGCAGGCGTCTGATGAGTACACGTCTACTTTGTGGCCGATGATTTTTGCGGACTCTGCCATGGCTTGGCCTAGTTGTTCTGTTGTGATGACGTTGCCTGTGTTGTCATCCCAAGAAATATCCATTGGTTTCATGCCGGGGATGGAGGCTAAGTGCCAGCCGCCGCCGTGGTCCCATACTACGATAAAGTATTTTTTTGCTGGGTAATTCTGATTTGCCCACTCGACAAATTTAACTAGCTCTTTCCAGTCGCCCATATCAACAGCGCCCAAGTTTTGAACCACGGGAGAAGTTACTTTTCCAGTTTGTTCATCTTTTGTGATGTACAAACGAGTGACGTCATTTTTTTGAGCGGAACCCCATTGAACTAAGATGTTTACATTTTCGTTGGAACCTACTTGCTCCATCTGATTGATATTCATTGGACCGAAGGTATCAAGGTTGTTGATGCCATTCAGGAACACCAACATATTCCATTCTTTGATTTCTTGAGCAGCAGAAGCGAAAGATGTTGCGAGCAATAGCACGCACACGGCAAAAACGCGCGAAAGGTGGTTCATTTTTCCTCCATGAAAAATGGTCTTCATAAAGACTAGCACCACTTTGGAACTAGACTCACTTTACTTAACATATGTTCAGGACTTTTGGATCGTCTAGAAATGTTTGGCGCCGCTAACGGGGAGGGAGTTTGGTGAGTTGCGAGTTCTTATTTTTCTAATAGGGATAGTAGAGAGAGGCAGGTGTTTTTCATTACCTTCGGGTTGTTTTGCATTCTTGCTACTTGGAGTGAGCCTTGAGCTGTGGAGTAGAAGAGGGCTGCTGTTTCTTTTGGCTTTAAGGTTGGCTTGAGGGTTTTGGATTTGATGCCCTGTCTGATTGTTTCTTCTAGCCAGTCTTGGGTATTTTGTTGGAAGTCGGAGACGGCTTTTTTTAGTTTTGTTGGGAGAGTGTTGTAGTCGATGCAAAAGACGCCGCCTGGGCATACTTTGAGGTCGTCCTGGGAAAAGAAGTAGTACATGTCGATGAACTTTTTGATTTTCTCCACAGGTTCGAGTTCTTCGTGCTTTTTGGCCCATTCTTGAAAAGAATGAGTGTAGTCCTCGATCAAAGCTAGGCCCAGGTCCTCTTTGGACGCGAAATAGTAATGGAGGCTCGCCTTACGGATACCTAGCTCATCTGCAATATCTTGGAAGCTAAAGCCGTTAAAACCGCGGAGTTGCAGATAGCCTTTGGCGATCTCTATTGCTTGAAGTTTTGTTGCACTATTTACTGCCATAATGTATTCTACCTACCGATAGGTAGATAAATCAAGCCTTCATAAAGGACATTGTATGAAAACGAAACAAATGCGTCCCATAGCGATCCTAGCAGGTTCCAGAACTCCGTTTACAAAGTCTCAAACGAATTACGTGCGTACTTCCAACCAAGAGTTGATGACTGCCGTATTGCAAGACCTTGTGAATAAAACCAACATTAGAGGCGTTCGTGTGGGTGATGTTTCCACAGGTGCAGTTATGAAAAATGCTGCTGACTGGAACATGACTCGTGAAAGCGTCTTGAGTTCCGGTCTTGATCCTCACACTCCAGGTTATGACGTGCAAAGAGCCTGCGGTACGGGTTTAGAAACTGCATGGCATATCGGTCTTAAAATCGCTGCGGGCCAAATTGAAAGTGGTATCGCCGGTGGTACTGATACGAACAGTGATATCCAAGGCGTTTTGCCTCACGAATTCACTTGGAAGTTGATGGATGCGCAAAAGGAAAAATCTTTGGCGGGTCGTCTGGCTAAGTTTGCGCAAATCAAACTGCAAGATCTTAAACCAAAATTTCCAGTGGTGGTTGAACCGCGCACGGGACTTTCCATGGGCCAACACACAGAATTGATGGTTAAAGAATGGAAAATTTCTCAAGCTGAACAAGACAAACTTGCTCTTGCCAGTCATCAAAACGCAGCGAAGGCTTGGGACGCGGGATTCTTTAAAGATCTAGTGTTTGATTTCAAAGGTCTAAAAAAAGACACTTTGGTTCGTGGTGATACGACTCTTGAAAAGCTTGCGAAGCTAAAACCTGCCTTTGATAAAACGGGTACGGGAACACTGACTGCGGGTAACAGTACGGCACTCACTGATGGTGCTTCGGCGGTACTATTGGGTAGTGAAGACTTCGCTAAAAAGCATGATCTTCCGGTTTTGGCTTACCTGACAGACGTTGAAGTTGCAGCAGTGGACTACGTTGGTGGTGAGGGTCTGTTGATGGCTCCTACTTATGCGGTCGCTCGTATGCTTGAACGCAACGGTCTGACTTTGCAAGACTTTGATTTCTATGAAATCCACGAAGCCTTTGCGGGCCAAGTGCTGTGTACATTGAAAGCGTGGGAGTCTGAAGAGTACTGCCGCACTAAAATGGGTCTAACTAAAGCATTGGGTTCTATCGATCGCAGTAAATTGAATGTGAACGGTGGTTCCTTGGCTCTTGGGCATCCCTTTGCAGCAACTGGTGGTCGTATCCTGATCTCGTTGGCTAAAATGTTGTCTCAAAAAGGCAGCGGACGCGGTTTGATCTCGATCTGTACTGCGGGCGGCATGGGTGTAACAGCTATCGTAGAAAGATAAACATGTTTTCGTGACAACTGACATTGATCTTATATGATCAATGTCAGAGGTCGCTTGTCGTCGTTTAAGTTTCTGTTCGCATTCTTACTGATCACTCAGCCCGCTTTTGCTCAGATCGAGCAAGAGGCTGATGCTATTGAAGCGGAAGCAGCGTCCATTCCAGAAACACCTCTGGTGGAGCCTGAACCTGTTCCCGCGCCACCTCCGCCGAAGCCAACAAAAAAAGAACTTCGCCAAGAACGACGCCAAAAAATAAAAAAACAGGCAGAGGAATTCAATCAAGGTGTTCTGGATGCCACAGGCAAGATGATCGCCAGCTCTCGTGATATGGTTTCGGATCGTGTGATCTTGCTTGCTAATAAAGTCGACGGACTTTTCGGTAACTCCAGAGCCTTGGATGAATACTACAAAAGCAGTCTGAAAATTTCGACAGGCACTCAGTACAATGCCAACAATGGGACCTACGATAATTCATTTTCGACATCTTTGATCTTAAGTCTTCCCAACTTGAAAGAGCGCGAACGAGCATTCAATGACTTTTGGAATCGTAAGCCCGATCAGCCACCGACAGCAGCCTTGGAAGACGATCTAATTTCCAAAGAAGAATTCAAAGAACAAAATCCTTGGGATTTCGCGACAGAGGCGGGAGTGCGCTGGAAATGGCCACCAGCTTATTTCGGTAAGCTTCGTTTAGCGAAAAGTTATCTGACTGAAGATTGGGTCGATTACTGGCAGAATGAACTGGGCTGGGATTCTGAAACTCTGTGGGCCAGTAAGTCCTCTGTGACTTCGGACTATGCCTTCAGTCGTTATTTCTTGTTCCGTTTTTTGAATGAAGCGAACTGGTACATGAGTGAGCCCTCGGTGTTCAGCACGACTCATGGGCCTTCCTGGATTTACAGCTTTGAAGATAAAAGCTTGGTGTCGTTTGATTTACGCTTTAGTACACGTTCGATTCAGTTAGAAATGTACGGCGATATTTATGGCGTTGGTATGACCTACAGAACAGGCTTCAAGAAAGTAAAATGGATCTTTATCGAGATCGCGCCACTGTGCCAGTGGAAATTAGATGATGGATTCACGCCATCCACGTCGATCAACGTTAAACTCGATTTCCTAATCGGCCGAGAAAAAACCTCAACGCCAAAATCCACAAACCCTCTCGACATCCTCTAAAAGGTGCCAGGCTATTGCTTGGTTAAGCGCAAAAAAAGGGAGCTCCCTAGGAACTCCCTTTTTAGTTTTAGCTTTTATTCGTCAGCCTATTTTTTCAAAGGCTTTTGGATGATGTGGATCGCATGACCCAAAGTAGCCTCAGCACATTCCATGATCGTCTCGCCCAATGTTGGGTGAGGGTGGATTGAAAGAGCCAAGTCTTCAATGCGTGCGCCCATCTCGATCGCAAGAACTGCTTCAGAGATCAAGTTAGAAGCTTCAGGACCAACAATGTGAACGCCCAACAAAACGTGAGTTTTCGCATCAGCGATCATTTTAACGAAGCCTTCAGTTTCCATCATGCTCACAGCGCGGCCGTTAGCACCGAATGGGAATTTACCGATCTTAAGCTCAGTGTGACCTTTCGCTTTTGCTTCAGCTTCAGTCATACCTGCAGATGCGATTTCTGGGTCCGTGAAGACAACTGCTGGAACTGTTTTCGCGTCGTAAACGCGATTAGCGCCAGAGATAACTTCAGCAACCAATACACCTTCGTGTGAAGCTTTGTGAGCAAGCATTGGTTGACCACAGATATCACCGATAGCAAAGATGTTTGAAACGTTCGTTCTGCGTTGAGCATCCACTTTAACAAAGCCACGTTCGTCAACTGCGATACCCGCAGCTTTCAAGTTCGCTTGGTCACCGTTTGGACGACGTCCAACAGTTACTAGGATCTTATCGCATTTAACAACTTCGTCTTTACCGTTGATTTCAACAGTAACTTCGTAGCCGTCTTTCGCTTTTTTCTGAGATTTAGCTTTTGCACCGTACATGATTTTTACGCCAGCTTTATCAAGCTTACGTACAACGATGTTTGCGCAATCTGGATCAACAACACCAGCAAGCAGTGAAGGCATTGCTTCGATCACAGTCACTTCAGTACCCAATTTACGTAGGTAAGAAGAGATCTCTAGACCGATATAACCACCACCGATAACTGCTACGCGTTTTGGAATTTCGTCGAATGCCAATGCGCCAGTAGAAGAGCAGATGTCTTTTTCATCGAATTTGAAACCAGGGATTTCAATTGGACGAGAACCTGTAGCCACGATGAAGTACTTAGCCGTGATAGACTCAGTACCTGCAGATGATTTAACAGAGATTTCTTTAGAAGATTTGAATTCAGCGTCACCCTTAATATGAGTTACGCCGTAACCTTTAAGAAGTTGACCCACGCCGCTAGACATTTTGTCAGAAACGGATTGTTTCCACTTCACAAGTTGTTTCATATCAACGTTGATATCGCCTTTGATCATCAAGCCCATATCTTTGAAGTTATGTTGAGCTTTGTGAAGAAGGTGAGTCGCAGTGATCATCGCTTTAGATGGGATACAACCCACGTTCAAGCACACGCCACCCAAGAATTCACGTTCGATAACAGCAGTTTTAAAACCAAGTTGAGCAGAGCGGATAGCGGCAACATAACCACCAGGACCCGCACCAATTACTACTACGTCAAAAGATTGAGCCATCTTATAGCATCTCCACCATTAGTTTACCTGGATTCTCGATACGGCCGATGAAGGCAGCCAAGAATCTTGCAGCCAATGCGCCGTCGATCAAACGGTGATCGGCAGTCATTGTGTAGTTCATCGTTTTGATAGCTTTCAATTGGCCATCTTTGATAACTGGTTTTTCGTCGATTTTGTACATACCAAGGATCGCCACTTCAGGGTGGTTGATCACTGGAGTCGCGTAAGTACCACCGATAGAACCGATGTTCGTCACAGTGATGCAAGCGCCTTTCATTTCATCTGGTTTCAACTTGCCATCACGGGCACGTTTAGAAAGGTCGATGATCTCTTTAGAGATTTCCAAGATCGTTTTTTGATCCGCGTTTTTGATAACTGGAACAACCAAACCTGTTGGAGTGTCAGCTGCGAAACCGATGTTGAAATATTTTTTGTAAACGATTTCACCAGCAGCATCGTCGATAGAAGCGTTGAACATTGGGAATTCACGGATCGTCGCAACCATAGCTTTCATTACGATTGGAAGATAAGTGATCTTAGTTCCGTTTTTCTCTGCGAAGTCTTTCAAAGACTCACGAAGCGCAACCAAAGCATCAACCTTAGCTTCATCCATGATAGTGAAGTGAGGGATGATTTGTTTTGAACGCTGCATGTTTTCAGCGATACGTTTGCGGATACCGATAAGAGCTACGCGCTCTTCAGGAGCACCAGCAACACCTTGGTAAGCAGGTCTTGGAATAGTCATACCACCAGCTGCTGGAGCTTTTGCAGAAGAAGTAGTAGCAGCTGCGCCACCACCTGCTGACAAAACGTCTTCACGAGTTACACGACCCGCAAGACCAGAACCAGACAATGCATTGATATCAACACCAGTCTCGCGAGCAAGACGGCGAGTCGCCGGAGTCGCAAGAACTTTAGAATCAGCAACAGGCGGGAAGATGCCGGTTGCTGTAGCTGCAGAAGAAGTAGCTGCTGGAGCCGCTGCCGGAGCCGCTGCCGGAGCAGAAGCTTGAGGAGCTGGAGCCGCCGGAGCTGCTGCTGCACCACCTGCGCCAGTCAAAGTGATCATTGTAGATCCAACTTTAACAACGTCGCCGGCTTTGAATTTCAATTCACCAACAACACCCGCTACTGGAGTCGGAACTTCAACAGTGGCTTTGTCAGTTAGAACTTCAGCGATCGCTTGATCAGCTTTTACAGAGTCACCAGATTTAACCAACCATTTTACTAGTTCGCCTTCAGTAACGCCCTCACCAAGTTCAGGAAGTTTTACGTCTTGTGCTTTACCGCCAGCTGCAGGAGCTGGAGTAGATGCTTTTGCCGCAGGAGCTGGAGTAGATGCTTTTGCCGCAGGAGCCGGAGCTGCTGCTGCTGGAGCCGCTGCAGGTTTAGCTGCCGCTGCGCCATTGCCATCAAGAGCGATCATCGTCGAACCAACTTTAACAACTTGGCCCGGTTTAAATTTCAAATCTTTTACAGTACCAGCTACTGGAGATGGAACCTCTACAGTTGCTTTGTCAGTTAATACTTCAGCGATAGGTTGATCTGCTTTTACAGAGTCACCAGGTTGAACCAACCATTTAACCAATTCACCTTCAGTGACGCCTTCGCCAAGTTCAGGCAGTTTTACATCAGTTGCCATACAGGGAGTTCCTTTCAATATTAGCCTTTAAAATCAAACACTCCCTTCTATTTCGAGGGGGGCGGATTTGCACCGATTAACACTATGCATAAATAAATTGGTTTTTCCCTCTGCAACATAGCGGTTTCAGGGTTGAATTTGGGCGTTTCGAGTTGCTATTTTACAACTCAATTTGGGGGCCCCATGAAATATTCTCGTAAACTGCTCGAAGGAACCTTCCTGAAACGCTATAAACGCTTTTTCGCGGATGTGGAGTACCAAGGGCAGACCGTCGTAGCCCATGTTCCAAACACGGGAAGCATGAAAAGCGTTAACAATCCCGGCCAGCTTTGCCTGATTTCCGAATCAGACAACCCAGAACGTAAGTTAAAGTTCACCTTAGAAATGATCAAAGCCCCATCAGGCTCTTGGGTGGGAGTGAACACATCGACCCCAAACACGGTCGTTAAAGAAACCGTATTGAGAGTGATCGGTAAACACAAAGACGAAGTGGGCAGCTTTGCTCACTGGGCTTCATTTGATGAGGCAAAACCAGAATATAAAATCTCTGCAGAAACGCGTTTGGATTTTGCTCTTAAGAAAAAAGACTCCGACAAAATGCATTTCATCGAAGTTAAAAATGTCACTTTGGGTGAGGACGGTGTTGCGAAATTCCCAGATGCTGTCACTGAACGTGGGCAAAAACATATCAGAGAATTAATGGCATTAATGGAGCAAGGACACACGGCAGAGTTGGTCTTCACAGTGCAACGTCATGACTGCGGAACGTTTGCTCCCGCAGATGATATCGATCCTGAGTATGGCAGATTGTTGCGAGAGGCTTTCAAAAAAGGTTTAAAAATTTCTCCCTTGATCGTCGACCTTACTCCCACGGAAGCAACTCTTTCAGAGATGTTGCTCCCGGTAAAGTTATAGGCCTAATTTAGAACTTGGTATTTGCGAACGGATTTGGCAGAGAAAATATCAAGGTAACCAAATCCGATAACATCCCCCACAGTAAAGAATGCAGATGGAGCCATGCTGATGCTGTCTCCGTCTTGCTTACCTTTTAGGGTCAGACTGTTTTCTCCCATCAAGATAACTTCAAGCGCCCAAAAACTGACCATGTTTGGGGATTCATCGTTCTCTTTAATCTCCGTCGTAAGATTTGCATCTGATAGCGCTAAGCGAGTGGCGTGAATCTCAAAATTTTGAGGCACCAACAGATTTCCACAAAGGATCACTTCCTGAGCTCTGATGGAGCTAGCCAACTCCACAACTTGATCTGTTCCATCACATCCAAAGGTGATGGTTTGATCGTTATCACGAACTGTGAGCATGCGTTCATAAATACTATCTAAAGCAGCAACTACTAAGTTTTCGGCATAGGGACTTTTACGCTCAATATTCACACTTACGTGTGCGGGCAGTTTGGGCGCATCAGGATCTGCGGCGATGATTTTGAAATTTACGCTGCTCGATGATCCCTCATAGGTGAAATCTTGAAATACGGGTTTATCGGGGAATTCTGGGGGAGTGTAACTGATATCTGCAGGATCATAGCAGGCCGTGAGAGTTAGAAAAACGAGGGGAATTAGGTTCAGAAGTTTCATGGTATGGATCTCCAATTTTCGATGAGTTTGTGTCTCGAGAAGAAGTATTGCAGGGGAGATACCAAGGGATTTCTGCTCTAAATCGAATAGATTCGAGTTGATGTCCGAATGTCGTCCACATTCCTAGATTTGAGAGAGACATGCTCTGTGAGTACAGCGCTAACACTTCACCAAAGTCTCGTGTAGAAAACTCCGACAGAATAAAAATATTTAAAGTCCTAATATGAGCGCACCGAAGACCTCCATGTAACCAAACGGAGGTTCCTCGATGACATTCAAGAACGCAAAGAATGTTCTGGCACTAATATCCGTCACTTTCTTAATGGCAGCCTGTGCAAAAGGCGGTTTTGAAAGCTCTTCTACCGTTTTACCTGACGATCCAGATACAGAACAATCAGCAGGCGATACTGCTCAAACGATTCCACCCGCAGAAGTTGAAACACCAAGTACTGGCGGCAGTTCCGGCAGTGGTAGCTCGTCTGGCACCCTGACAGACGCTCAGATTCTGGCAAAGTATTCTTACGTTGATACCAAGAAAACGATCAAACAAAGCATGCTGCAAAATGCTTTGCTCTATTACCACAAGAATTTGGCTAAAATTAAAAACACAGATGTTTTGTCTGTGATTGATTTTAGTTTGTATTCTGGAAAACCGCGCTTCCATGTGATCAACATGAAAACGGGTGAGGTGTGGAGTGTACGCACTGCTCATGGTAAAGGTTCCGATCCTGATCACGACGGCTATGCGAATTCCTTCAGTAATGTTTCGGGTTCTAATGCCAGCTCAATTGGTATTTATAAAACCGCTGAAACATACAGTGGCTCTCACGGATACTCATTGCGCTTAGATGGTTTGTCTTCGACGAATAGCAACGCCAGAGCACGTGCGGTTGTTGTTCATGGCGCTGACTATGTTTCCGAGTCGAACGTCACTCAAGGTCGCAGCTGGGGTTGCCCTGCAGTGGCGATGAGTCTGCGCACAAAGTTGATCGATACAATTAAAGGTGGCTCGATCATTTACGCCTCTGCAACAAACTAGTTCTGCATACTCCAAGAATCATATTTGAAGGCTGTCTCATTCTGAGACGGCCTTTTTCATTCGGCGGCAAACCCCTGGAACACTCCTTGTACTACTAGTTTGGTATGGGAACAAAACGGTCTTCAAACCAATTAAAAGCCTATTTACCTGTCAATCTAACTGACGCCGGCAGCGCCTTTTTGCGCCTCCTCATCAGTTTCACAGTTCTGACGGCCGTCGCCTGTACTCAAAATACCGTAAATCAAACCAACCCTCCGGTCTCTCAAGCGAACCCAGATACACGCATCTCTGACCCCGATGACTGGGGAGGCGCTGGTACTGGCGACGGTGGTGGCGGTCAAGGTGTTCAGTGCGGTAATAAACTAATGGTTCGTGATATCTACGAAGCAAAAACGAACTACCGCAGAACAATGGAAGAAAAAGTACTCGGACCGAGCGGGACGGATACTGTCGATGACGCTTCCATTGCACATTTAATCTCAGTCTTGAAAAACTATTATAAAGTTGCTGCTTACGAAGAAGAGTTTGTTGAAACAAAATTCTGGAATGATTTCGTAAAAGGGATCGTATTTATCCCTGACGATGCCAAACTTTATGCAAGTAAAGATGCAAATTCACCACTAAGTCTTCCTCAGGGGTGCAAGATCGTACAAATCGCCTATTGGGAAGAAGCTGCGGGCGTAAACTCTCAAGGTACTTTATATGTTGATAAAGAAAAATGGTTGCAGCTAGATCAATTCAATAAGGTCGCTCTGTTAGCGCACGAGTATTTCTTCAAAATGGCTCGTATTGCGGGTTACAAAAACTCTGATTACATCCGCCTGCGTGTAGGGGAAGTAATGTCTAAAGAAGGCGCTGGGAACACATTCGCGAAATGGGTTCCGGCAGAGGACTCTAAGGTTGCTGATTGGTTGCCTAAAGAACGCAAAGGTTTCAAGTATTGCATTGGATATAATGACAATCCGACAGATCAACTTAAGTTGATCCAATTCGAAAAAGAAGAAGGCAACCAGAGTCTGGTAATTTCAACGATCAGAGCTGGAGATAAAATTTTACCTCCATTGCGAATGCAGAGTTTGAATTTTGTTTCGAATAAACCTTATTCGAAAAGAATGAATGCGTTGACTGACTCATACTTCAGCTTTGATGAGAAACAAGATAGGCTTGCTACGGTAGATATCGATGAAGCCGATTTGCCGACAGGCGTTTCTGATGCGATCGTTTTCTCTATTCCTTTTTCGACGAAGGATGAAGTGGGTTCGATTTCTTTTTTGAACCCGATGCAGGGCACGAAAATTTCTGATATGGAAATCAAACCTCAAGCAGATCTGATTGTTGCCTACAATCGAGTTATTCTTGATTTATTTAGTCAGGTTATGACGGCAAGTCCAGATGCAGATATGATTCAGCAAGATTTGTTGGCGACTCTTCATAAGGAAGTAGATGATGCGATTGCCAAAGGTAGATATCCTGGTGAGTTCACGAGATGGAAAAATAGCTTGCTGATGCTAGAGAGCCAGGCGCAATTCCCTAAAGAAAAAGTCCGCGAGGTTATTTATAACAACGTTCCATTGGAATTATATCGTTTCAAACGAGGAGCTTATTCTGCCAAGCAAGTAAGGGATGCGATGGGTTTGGCTGGCTTTGTAAGAAACAAAGCCAAACGTGCGGAAATCAATATTTCAGTGGGTGCAAAATCCGTGGATTTTAAACTTATCTGCAAAAGCTACGATGATATCTACAAAGAAATCACCGAAGGCTATCGTAAGTTTTAGAATAACTTCAACTGCTCGCCGACCAATTTCTTAAGGTCGTTTACGTAGCCCAAGTATTCATCCAAATCCAAGCGTTCGTCTTTACGGACATGGGCGCTTGGGTTGTTGTACTGAGTAAGCTCGATTACGTCCGCATGGGAAGAGATTTCGGCAAAGCCTTCTTCTTCCAAAGTCGTCATCAAGAAATCCAAATCGTGAGAGTCGTCGCCATCAGGGAATTCCATATCACGCAAAGTCATCATCGCTTTAAGGTACAACTCACAAGCTTGAGCCAAGTTGTAACCAACGACGTCATGTTGAGCTTCGTCGTTTAGGGATTTTTGGGCGATATCGATATTGTCTTGTGCTTTCAGAATTAGAGATTTCGCTGTAGAAACGCTCATGAGGACCCCTCGTTGTATTGTTACTAAAACTCTAACCGCAAGAGGGGAGTTTTGGGAAATAAAAAACCCACAATCCTTGCGAATTGTGGGTTCTTAATTGTTCTCCTAAGAGACAATTACTTTTTCAAATGACGATCGATGATCTCTTTGAATTCTGCGAACGGGTAAGCACCACGAAGTGAAACACCGTTGATCAAGAAGCCTGGAGTACCAGAGAAGTTGAACTTCTTAGCTTCTTCCATGTCAGCTTCGATCTGCTTAGTGATTTTTTCTGATTTAAGATCAGTTTCAAGACGTTTCATGTCCGCACCAACTTTTTTAGCTGCATCTTTCAATGCGCCTTCTTTTTTAGTACGAAGCTCACCTTGGTTTTCGAAAACCATGTTGTAGAACTTTTCAGCTTTTGCATGGTCTTGCATTGCAATTGCTTCGAAGTAGCGAGCTGCTGGCATAGCCATAGGATGGAAATCCAAAGGCAAGTGCTTAAGAACAACTTTTACGTCTTTAGGGTATGCTTTCAAAACTTCGTCTACAGTCGCGTGACCTTTAGCGCAGTATGGGCATTCGAAGTCAGTGTATTCAACGATAGTTACTTTTGCATCTTTAGGACCGAAAACAACGCGGCCTTCTTCGATGTTAGCTTTCAAAGGGCTTGCGAACTCTTCGTCACGCTTTTTGCCTTCTTCAGCCATTGCTTTTTCTTGAGCTTTCTTTTGAGCACCTTGAGCTGCTTTGTTCACCACTTCGATGAATTGCTCAGGGTCTTTTTCGATAGCTGCGAAAACGATGCTTGGATCTTTTTCTACTGCTTCTTTAAGTTGTTTTGCAGATGGAGCACAGTTCACTAGGGAAAGTGCCAACGCTGAAATCGTAGCTAGTTTTAATGCTTTCAATGTCGCCTCCGTAAGGGGATTATATTTGTTAAATCTCAAAAGCCCTCCCATTGTGCCATGTTTTTTAGCTGAGGGAAGGAAAAAATCCCGCACTTTAGTCCTGTACCCAAATCTTGCCGTGCTGCATGAAGTGATTGGACTTGCGTGAACTTTCTGTGTGTTTAGACTGGAATCTATGAAAACAACAAATTTTATTTTAGCAACATTCGTGACCGCTTTTTGCCTTCACGCACAAGCGGCTCTTATCGCCAACTATGCAACGCTCGCGACTAAAGATCTCGATCAGATGAACGAGCTCGTTAACGAGAAGATCCAAGAGTCTGAGCAAATGCACGACGAGAAGTACATTCCGTTGAAAGAAGCCCTTCAAGCCGTGTTCTCGCGCCCGGATGGTACGGACGATATGATCGACAAGGTCATTGGCCCTTTGCGCACTAAATTGGACGAATTGGAACAGTGGGAAAACGCATTTACTATCTTGGTTGATGAAGCAGTTGACGCATTGAAGAATCCAAAAGGCGTAAAACCTGTCGTTCAAAACACGTACGCTGTCTTTTTGGAAAACTACATTGCGGAATCTAAACCATATGCCAAAAGCGGTGGTTTCGAACGCAAACTTTTAGAAAAAATCCGCGACGCTAAAATTGAGGTCTCTAAGGAGGCAAAAAATGAGCGTAGCCTTCGTGGCATGAAAGTAGGGGATTCACCCTCAGTTTTGGCGAAAAGAGTGCTAGAACAGAACCCTATTGAAAAAGCAGCGCCTTCTAAGGCTGATTCTAAGAAAAAGAAGTAAGACACCCTGCCGGTTTCATTCGTAAACCGGCAAATTTTTCCCCGACCGGACTGGTCTCTGGTACTTTCTGACCAGAGACTAGCGTCAAAACAAAGACCTCCTCAACTCTCGAAAAATCGCCTCAAATTGACTCAAGTTCTAACGAACTCCTACCGATAGAAACAACAGGTAATTGGGAGCAGGACGCTCTCTACTTTGATTCAAAAGATCAAAGTGCAGCAGATGGAGGATTCGATGTTTCTTCAAGGCGATTTGCAAGTAATGTTTGATGCACTTTACAGCGTGGGCGCAATTGATCCCGTGCTTAAATTGGATTGGCAAGAAGTAACGAAAGAGATGATGGCGAACCCAGCACTCTTGAGTGAAGCTTTTCAATGCATCAACGGTTGCCGCGGAGACAAAGACCTACTCATCCAGAAGCTGCACATGATGGATCAAAGATCCGTAAGTTATATCGCTATGGAGGTCGCTCGTGAGTTTTGTGAATTCCAAGACCGTAAAGATTTGCACTAGTCTTGTTACAGCATTGCTAATCACTAGCGTGGCGCAAGCTTGGGAAGTAGATTTCTCTCGCCGTCAGGTTAATTTCAATTCTGTGAATAACGAAGATCGCTTGCCTGCAAGTATCAAAGAAGATCAATCCGTTAGCATCCTGGGTAAAGTATTTGATTCAGTCGAGCCGACTCAAGACATCGTGATCATGAACACCGATAAAGGTTTCGTGCCCGATACAGTTCGCCTTAAAAAAGGTAACAACTATCGTATCCACGTTGTGAATGTGAATGGTAAAGAAAAAAATGTTAGTTTCGTTTTGGATGCTTTCTCTGAGCACCACAACACAGTTTTTGGCGAACAAAAAACTTTCAGCGTGATGCCAAAGACAGACGGTATTTTTTCTTACCAATGTCCTGAGACTGCGGTTCAAGGTAAATTTATCATTTATTCTGATGCGGCTTCTGCACCTGGTGGCAGAAAACCAGCTTCTAATTAATAACGTTAGGTACACCCATGTCGGATCAATCGAACGTTTTCAAGCAGACGATACAACAGAATCTCGGTCCTGTTGTGAAGTATCTTGATGACCCGGGTGTATCCGAAATTCTTGTAAATGGTCCCAGCGAAATTTTCGTCGAACGCAAAGGTAAACTCGAAAAGGTGAGTGAAAAATTCCCTTCCGAAGATGATCTGCGTGCCGCTGTAAACTCCATCGCACAATCTGTCGGTCGTCGTATCAACGATGAAAATCCTCGTTTGGATGCGCGTTTGCCAGACGGCTCACGTATCGCGGCGGTGATTCCACCGATGTCACGTAAAGGCACGACTCTTTCGATTCGTAAATTTACGAGCACTAAAATTACTTTCAATGATTACATCAAAATGGGCACAATCTCCGAGGACGGCGCGCGCTTTTTAGATATCGCGATGTTCTTAGGAAAAAACATTATCGTGAGCGGTGGTACCGGTTCCGGTAAGACAACGTTGTTGTCATTGTTGTGTTCGCGTATTCCCAAAGGTCAGCGTGTGTTGATCATCGAAGACTCGTCAGAGTTGCAGGTCGATTATGAACACTTGGTGATGTTTGAAACTCGCATGGCTGATGCTCAAGGCAAAGGCGAAGTGACTATCAAAGATCTGGTGAAGAGTGCTCTACGTTTGCGTCCTGATCGCATCATCGTCGGGGAGGTTCGTTCTGGCGAAGCTCTTGAGTTGTTGAATGCGATGAACACAGGTCACAAAGGTTGTATGGGTACTGTGCATGCGAACTCTCCTGAAGATGCGATCGTGCGCTTGGAGGCTTTGGCTCAAGGCGGAGACGGCAAGATCAGTGAACGTGCTTTGCGCCAACAAGTCGCTTCGGCGATCGATTTAATCGTACAAATCTCGCGTTATGGCGATGGGTCGCGTCGAATTGGCGCTATCAGTGAAGTTCGTGGATTTTTACCGGATGGTTCGTACGACGTAGTTCCTATCTTTGAATTGGGTCGCTTGGTGCGCCGTCCCGATGGCACGCTTGAGGGCAAACTCGAAGCTACAGGCAACGTTCCGACGTTTATGGAAGAAATCATCGACAACAAGTTGCCGTTTCCAAAATCCAAATTCCAAAAAGCCGCTTAAAAGGTGCCAGGTCCTCCTTGCGGACGCAGCGCAAGGTGTTTACCGCATTTCAGGAATGCGCCGCGCAAATCAGTTTTGATATAATATAGTTATTTCAATGGCTTCGCATTTGGGCTAAGACTTTTGCGTGCACTTTAGTTGTAAGATCTCCAACTCAGTTTTGACGGTTCTCGAAGAGCAAGGTGAAGACCTTACGCCGCTCTATGAACAAATTCATCTGCCGGTTGAGTTGTTGCGAGATTCTTCTTACTGGATCAGCGCTCCTGATATGGAGCAATTCCTTGAAATGTGTTTGCGACTTCCACTCAAGAAAGATTGTGATGTTCTGACTCGTGCAGGTCACAACGGACCCGAGCTGCGTGCGTGGGGAGTTCTTGATAACGTTCTTCGCATGATGCCTCGTCCTCAGGAGATTTTTAATCAGCCTGAACACTTCTTGGGTTATTTCATTTCTCCGAAACCACCGATCGACAATCTTCGCAAAGATGAATTCAGCATCTCTTTTGATTTGCCACTTCCAGCGGAGCAGTACCCATTGGTGACGACATACTTGAAGGCGGCGTTTGAGTCGTTGCCAGTTTATGTTGGTCAGCCTTTGGCGAAGTGTGATTGGTCAGGAATTACTTTGAAGTTGAGCTGGGCTACTCAGCAAAAATCTATTTTCACGGAAAGTGAAAATGTAGGTCACCAAGTCAGCCCTGATTTATTCCAAAGCTTGCTTAACGATTTGCAAAGAACTCAGCGCGAGCGTGAAGACCTGCAAAAATACGTGGGCGATCTCGAAGATAAAATTCGCACATTCGAAAAACAAAGATTGCAGCAAGTGGCGCAAATCGAAGCCGCAGACGCTATCGAAGGAAAAGCTTCCTTGCTTCCTCATGATGGTGCTTTGTCGAACTTGAGCTTCGATGTTGAATCACCAGCTTATTCTTTGAATCAAAACCTGGCTCGTATGCATGACTACATGGTGCGCGCTCAGCAATTGATCACAATGCTTGCTTCCCAAGGGAAAACAAATCCTGCGGTGAAGGAAGCGATGAGACGTGTGGACTGGGAGTTCGTTAAAACCGAATATCCGCGCACTGTTTTCAAATCCATGGAACTTGTTAAAAAAATGAACTCTAAGCATTCCGAGAAAGAAGGAAATCATCATGTCTGAAATCATCGGTGTCGTGGCTCGTGAAATTCTTGATAGCCGTGGTAATCCAACAGTAGAAGTTGAAATCACAACTGCAGAAGGCAATATCGGTCGTGCTGCAGTTCCATCTGGTGCATCAACTGGTGCGCATGAAGCTTGTGAGCTTCGTGATGGTGATAAAAACCGTTACTTGGGTAAAGGCGTTTTCAAAGCGGTTGATAACATCCGCGAAAAAATTGCTCCTGAAATCTTGGGTCTTCAAGTAACTGAACAAGTTTACTTGGACAAAGTTCTTCGCGAAATCGACGGAACTGAAAACAAAACAAACTTGGGCGCGAATGCGATCCTAGGTGTTTCTTTGGCTGCTGCGAAAGCTGCTGCTGCTGACGTGAATCTTCCATTGTACCGTTACATCGGTGGTTCTCAAGCTTGCCGCTTGCCAGTTCCTTTGATGAACGTATTGAACGGTGGCGCTCACGCGAACAACGGTCTTGATATTCAAGAATTCATGATCGTTCCAACTGTGAACAACTCTTACGCTGAATCTCTTCGTGCTGGTGCGGAGATCTTCCACGCGTTGAAAAAAATCTTGGGCAAAAAAGGTTTGACGACAGCAGTGGGTGACGAAGGTGGCTTCGCTCCTAAATTGTCTGGCAACCAAGAAGCTTTGGACTTGATCATGACTGCGATCGTTGATGCTGGTTATGATCCAGGTCAAAACGTATTCTTGGGCTTGGACGTTGCTGCGACAGAAATGTACAAAGACGGTAAATACCAATTCGACGGTAACTTGATCACTCCAGCTGAACTTTTGAAAGTTTACCAAACTTGGGGCGAGAAATATCCATTGATCACAATCGAAGACGGCTTCGCTGAAGACGACTGGGATTCATGGGTAAACATCACAGCTGCAATGGGCAACCAAATGCAACTAGTTGGTGACGACTTGTTCGTAACAAACCCAAAACGTTTGCGTATGGGCCTAGAGAAAAAAGCTGCGAACGCGTTGCTAGTTAAAGTAAACCAAATCGGTACTTTGACTGAAACATTCGAAGCGGTGAACCTAGCTCAACGTAACAAATATAAAACAGTAATGTCTCACCGTTCAGGCGAAACAGAAGACACATTCATCGCTGACCTTGCAGTAGCGTTGAATTGTCACCAAATCAAAACAGGCAGCTTGTGCCGTTCTGAGCGTATCGCTAAGTACAACCAACTTCTTCGCATCGAAGAGGACTTGGGTGGCATGGGTGTATACTGGGACAAAGCCGCATTCCGCTAGGAAAGCGCAGCTTGATTCGAAAAACAAAAAAAGCCACTCTATACGGGTGGCTTTTTTATTTTCGGAGGCAGTATGCAACTAAGCGCAATCGGAATCGTTTCAACAAATATCGTGGAATCAGTTCGCTTCTACACTCTCTTAGGATTGCAATTCGAAGCATGTGACAAAACCACTCAACACGTTGAGGCCACAACGAAAACAGGCTTAAGAGTCATGCTCGATGCCGAAGAGCTAATCAAAAAACTAAAACCCCACTGGGTAAAACCAAACATTGCATCCATGGCGCTGGCCTTTGACTGCGGCACCGCAAAGGGCGTAGACGAAGCCTTCAAGCAAATCAAAGACGCGGGCTTCAAACACGAGAAGGAACCCTGGGACGCCTTCTGGGGCCAAAGATACGCAACCGTAATAGATCCTGACGGAAATTCAGTCGACCTCTTCGCAGCTCTCTAACAATAAAAAAGCCACCCTCGATGGGTGGCTTTTTTACTTTCAACCACGCCACAGAATCCGCGAGCCAAGTGAGCGGAAGTCCATCAAACCAAACCGAAAGCTCTGAGCTTTGACTGAGCTGACTTGCAGGTATGCGATTCGCCGGGCCTTCAGCGGCGCCGGATGCGCGAACCGGCAAAGCCGGCGCTGATGAGCCATGGATGGCGTGCCCAAGAAGCGCATACCTGCAAGGCAGATCAGGCAAAGATCAGAACGTTCGAAGCCACCTCGATCTGGACTACCAACTAACGAAGACCAGTCTTAGACTTTTTGTATGTCGTATTCCAGATTCGCCGTAGGTCTTCGCCGTTTATTAAATCACCCAGGAAGAGTCGCATTCATTTGCATGATCATCTTCGGTGTTTCCATTGTCCTAAATGGCAACTTGTGGCGTCTATGGGGACTGCACAGAGATTTCGATCGCATAACGATGGAAATCGATAATAGCAAAAAAGCCACACTCGACCTTGAGGTCCAGTTAAAGCAAGCCAAAGATCCAGCCTTCATTGAACGCCAAGCCCGCGATAAATTAGACCTGGCGGGTGAGCACGACTTAGTTTTCGTTTTTCCTGAGCAATAGGCTAACGCAAGTAGTTATTTGATGTCGCTCCGGTATACTAGGAATAGTATCCAGGCTCTAAATACTTTTTATTTAAAAGTAATACCGGGGGTTTACGCTTATGCTCGAAAACTCACATGAATGGAATAAAGAAAATCTTCGCGCGCTTCGCCTGCGTTTAGGCTGGAGCCGTTCTGATATGGCTCGCCGTTTGAAATGTGATTTAACAGAGATCGCTGCTTGGGAGGACGGAAGCACAGAGCTTCTTTTCACTCCACATATCAAAGGCGAATTAGCTCTGATTCATCGTCAAGCAGACGAGTGCTCTGATGAAGTGCGCTTTACTCCTGCCTGCGAAAATGAATGCGATAAAAATGCACTCAGCCAAATCGATTTTTCTCGCGTCAAAGCAGACCTAGAATAATCGACATTCGCACTCTCCCGTTGTAGGGTTTTCCCTGCTAAAAACCGGGAGAGTCCTATGAAAAAAATCTACCTCATTGATGTCAGCTCGATGTTCTTTCGCGCTTTCTTCGCGATCAGACAACTGACATCACCTAAGGGCATGCCCGTTAACGCCATCTACGGTTTTATTTCCATGATCACAAAACTGATGAAGGAAGAAAAACCAGAATACATGGTGTTCTGTTATGACCGTAAAGAGCCTTCATTCAGACACGAAATGTACGACGACTATAAAGCTCACCGTACTGAAATGCCGGAAGATCTGGCCGTGCAAATCCCTTACATCAAACAACTTGCGGATATCATGGGTATTCCAGCTTTGGAAATCCCAAGCTATGAGGCCGATGACATCATCGGGACTTTGGCGAAAGTTGGAAAAAAGAACGGCGTTGAAGTCGTTATCGTCAGCGGCGATAAAGACTTCGGTCAATTGATCGAAGATGGCGTGATCTTGTACGACACAATGAAAGATCACCGCTATAACTCTCAAGGTGTATTTGAAAAGTGGGGAGTACGCCCAGATCAATTCATCGATTACCTAGCTATCGTAGGTGATACATCCGATAACATCCCAGGCGTAAAGGGAGTCGGTGAAAAAGGCGCGATCAAGCTTTTGGAACAATTCAAACACCTTGAAGACATCTACGAAAACATCGATAAGGTCGAAAGCAAAAGCGTTAAGCAAAAATTGATCGATGCAAAAGAGATGGCTTTGCTATCTAAGAAGCTTGTGACGATTGCTACAGAAATCCCAGTTGATCACAATATCGAATCATATCGCCTGCGTCCTCGTAAAGACGAAGAACTTCGTGCGTACTTGCGTGAATTCAACTTTAAAACTTTCGAAAAAAATCTATTCGGCGATTCCGGTGGGGCCGCTGCGCCCGTGACTTCGGCTGAGGCAGGGAAAGCGTATTACTCCGCAGCTGCTAAGCCAGAGGCGGCTCCGGATGCATTGGCAACTCCGATGTTAGCGGATCATCAAACGAAAGAGTTCACAGAGAAAACATTATCCACGAAAGAACTTGCAGGCATGTTCGCGCAAGGACAACCTCTGTGGGGATTCTCCGATACTCGTGGAGTTTTCATTGGAACGGATGCGGATATCATCTCTGTTTCCGATTCTGACTTTCTGGGTAAACTAACAGACACTTTCAAAGTTCAATGGAAAGGCTACGATCTGAAAGATCTGTGGCATAAAATTGGTGCAAAGAATCCAACTGCTGATTGGGATTCGATGCTTGCTGCCTACGTTTTGAAGGCGGCTGACTCTTCTGATTTCGGCAAGATCTATGAAAAGCACATGGGTGAGGCTTTGCCAGAAATGGCAACTCCATCACAGCTTTACAATGCTCATCTTCACTTGGCGAAAACGTTGGATAAAAAGCTTCACGAACTTCACGGTGAAAAAGTTTATCGTGAGCTGGAGTTGCCACTCGTTAAAGTTTTGCTATCGATGGAAAACCTAGGGATTCGCATCGACACAGATCTTTTGCATAACCTTAGTAAAGAGCTTGAAGGCGAAATCGCTGTTCTGGAAAAACAAATTCACGAACAAGCGGGCGAAAGCTTCAACGTCGGAAGCCCTAAGCAATTGGGCGTGATCCTATTTGAAAAACTGGGTCTGCCTGCGGGTAAAAAAACGAAAACAGGTTATTCAACAGGCGAAGACGTTCTTGAAGGCTTGGACCATCCAATTGCGAAACTCGTATTGCAATGGCGTGAGCTTTCAAAACTAAAATCAACATACGTCGACGCCTTGCCAGTTATGGTTCAAGAGAAGGACGGCCGTGTTCACACAAGCTTCAATCAGGCTCTGACAACAACAG
This sequence comes from Bdellovibrio sp. HCB209, assembly GCF_047306065.1. Taxonomy (GTDB): domain Bacteria; phylum Bdellovibrionota; class Bdellovibrionia; order Bdellovibrionales; family Bdellovibrionaceae; genus Bdellovibrio. The sequence goes on along the minus strand of NZ_CP178618.1, from coordinate 3,149,190 downwards.
GTCGTCTTTCAAGCACAGCGCCGAATTTACAAAATATTCCAATTCGTACAGAACGTGGTCAGCTGGTTCGTAAAGCTTTCATCGCAAATCCGCGCATGAAGTTGCTTTCAGTCGACTATTCTCAAATCGAACTAAGAATCCTGGCTCATATTTCTGAAGATCCCAACTTGTGCAAAGCCTTTGCGGAAGATCTGGACATCCATGCGGCAACAGCAGCCGAGATTTTCAATATTCCTTTGAGCGAGGTGAATGCAGAACACCGTCGTACCGCGAAGGCCGTGAACTTCGGTATTGCTTACGGACAGGGTGCATTCGGTTTGGCAGAAACGCTGGGTATTTCCAGAACTGAGGGTAAAGACATCATCGATCGTTACTTCACACGCTTTAAAAACGTACGTGATTACATCGAAAACACAGTCAAGATCGCCCATGAAAAAGGCTACGTCGAAACTCTGTTCGGCCGTCGCCGTTACATCGATGAGCTTCAATCAGGCAACGCCATGCTGAAAAAATTCGGCGAGCGCGCAGCCATCAATGCACCAATCCAAGGAACAGCCAGCGACTTGGTAAAAAAAGCCATGATCGAAGTCCATAAGACAGTGCCGGTGCGTATGCTATTGCAAGTGCACGATGAATTGATTTTCGAAGATTTCGCAGAGAATTTGGAAAAGATCACACCGCAACTAGTAAGCATCATGGAAAACGTAGCGAAACTGCGCGTGCCACTAAAAGTGAATTATTCAATAGGCAACAACTGGGACGAAGCCCACTGACCCGTGCGAATGAAAAACGCCAATTACTGAGTTTCCCAGCCTACTACGCGGCCGCCTTCGAAGTAGACGAAGCGGGTTTCTTTGCGGAAGCCTGAGGAGCTTGAGCTTTGGCGTTCGTAGCGCCAGCGCTCGTTTTTGTAGATGGGATTGCCAGATACATCGACGCTGGTTGGATCGCCCCAGGATTTTCTGACGTATTCCTGTGGCATGCCGACTGCGATGTCTTGAGTTTCAACCAAGTCTTTCATTTCAGCTTTTGGCGCTGTCGAGCGACTCCAGATTTTGTTTTTGTTAATCCATGCTTGGCGACCTTCGATACTTGGGATGGAAAGGAATTCGACCTTTTCAGCGTCAGAAGTCAGCCATGGCAAAATCTTAGAATACTGTTCTTTTTCTTTATTAGAGCGAAGCGTGCGCTCCATTTGGCGAATTGTATGGCGATCTTGGATGTCTTGAATATCGCTGGCGTTCAAATTGCCTGGGTCTTTACCCAACTCATAGGCAGTTTGACGAACAGAGCGATCGCGAATCATGTCGCGGGAGTCGTTATTGGAGTATTCCGGGGAGGCATAGCCACTTCCTGCGGATCTTTGCATATTTGTACAAGCGGACAAAGACAGGCCTAACACAGATACGGCAAACAATACTCTCATGCGTGATCTCCTAAGCTTTAATCTTAACGGAAGAGGGCTTGTTTATAAATTGTTCTTGCGAGAGTTTTGGTTCTTTTCTTACAATCGTCTTGGGAGCAATCATTGGCTGATAACGAAAACACGACCAAAGTAGAGTCTCAGAAACCTGAGGGCACTCCAGAAGAGGAAAGTTCGGAAGATCTTTTATCTTTAGAGTCCTTGGATTCTATTTTGGAAAAAGAGGATCCAGATTTTGCAAAATCTCTGGAGGCTATCGGCCCTGATGATCCATCGAATCCTATCGTCATCGAAGAGTCAGATCTAGAATATAAAGTTGAAGATGAAATTAAGTATTGGAGCCGACAGGAGGGCTGGCGCAAAAAGCTTGCGACGGTTCTGCCATTCGTTCCAAAGCTTACATACTATCTGCGTCTTCAGCACATGGCTTTACGCCTGACATGGCGTAAAACTAAAGAACAAACGATTCATTTTATAAAAAATCTGGGACCCAATATAAAACATTGGATTGCCGGAGTGATGGCGAAAATCAAAGGTGGCATCGGAGCTTTTGCGGCGACTTTCAAAGAGTTTTCGCTCATCAAAAAGCTCGGCTTTTTAGTTTTGGTTTTGGTGACGGGCGTATCTGCGGTGGTTTTATATAAAATCGCTACAAACAAATTGGTTCCGCACAAAGAAGAGCTCTTTTTGCCATCACTTGAAGACTGGGCAGATAAAAAAGAATTCTTTGAGTCCAATGAAGTGGAGCCTTTCTACGACTCTACTCGCGTTGCTCAGAATATTTTTAGTACGCAAAGAATTTTTGCGAACATCAAAAAGTCTTCACAGTCAGGCCCGAACCCGATGGCCGCTCTGGAGTTTTACGTAGAGGGCACGGATGCGGATGTGGTCGTTGAAATCAAAGACCGCGAGCCTGAAGTGAAGGATTTGTTTTTAAGTATTGTTGAAGATGTGACGTACGATCAGATTGCGACAGCCGAAGGTAAGCAGATGCTTTGCGAACGTCTTCGCAAAGAGATCAATAAGATACTTACCAAGGGTAAAGTTCGTCGTATTTTCTTTAAAACGGCAGTTATTAAACCTTAAAATTTTCCACCTTAATGTTGTAGTACTTCAAGCGATCATGCAGAGTTGATTTGGGCATTCCCAGATCCTGAGCGGTTCTGCGTTGATTTCCGCGATTCGCTGTCAGACGTTTGATAATCATCTGTCTTTCGATTTCTTTAATCACTGGAATATCATTCGAAGGATCTTGTTCTGCAGGGGCAAGCAAAGATTTATCCAGCAACTTTTCGATGTGTTTTTCGTCGATATGTTCGCGGGGATAAAGGGCTGCCGCTCGTGAAACTAAGTTTTTCAATTCACGAATATTTCCCGGCCATGGATGCTTTTTTAGACGAGCAATGGCGCCAAATGAAAAACGCACACGCATTTTTTTAGCAAAGCTGTAAACCAAATCATCAAAGTCTTCCATGCGGTGAACCAGTGCTGGTGGGGTAACAGCAACAACGTTCAAACGGAAATACAAATCGGCGCGGAATAGTCCCTGACGGATTTTTTCAGGCAGGCTTTGGTGAGTGGCGGCGATGATCCGCACATCTGTTTTAATATTACGATCAGCTCCAACGGGGCGAATTTCGCCATTCTCAAGAGCACGCAAGAGTTTCGCTTGCAGAGCATAGGAAAGATCACCGATTTCATCTAAGAAAAGCGTGCCTCCACGGGCCGCTTCGAACGCTCCCTTGCGATCGGTGATGGCGCCGGTGAAGCTGCCTTTAGTGTGACCAAAGAGTTCGCTTTCGATCAGCGTTTCGCTCAAAGCACTGCAGTTTACACTCATGAAGTTGGCATTTTTGCGCAAGCTTTCGTTATGCAGAGCTTGTGCGATGATATCTTTTCCGGTTCCAGATGGACCGAGGATAAGTACGGGGAAATCTGTTTTAGCTACGTGACGAAGGCTTTGCAGTTCTTCGTGCCAGACTTCGTTGCGGCTTTTAAGTGGGAATTCGCTGGAGTCCTCGTTCGCTTTGAAAGTGAAAACGAGCTCTTGGTTTCCAGCGCGGATCATGTCGCCTTCTTGCAGGATGGCTTCCATAATGCGGGCGTTGTTAACAAAGGTACCTTGTTGGCTGCGCAGATCGCGGATGTAGTAAGTTTGCTCGCGGCGCTCGACTCTAAAGTGACGTTCGGCAAGTTCCTCGCCGAAGAGTTGGATCTGACATTGGGCGTCTTTTCCGACGGTCAGAAAGTCGCTGACCTGATAGGTTTTCGGGTTTTGACCCATTAGTTTTAGTAAAGCTTGGTTCATAGTTATCTCCTTCGCGAAAAACTATAAAGCAAGGGGGTTGCCAAGGCTCAATTCGAATATAACTCACTCCAAGGCCTAAATTGGGTCTATGATGTATCGAGCCTAAGATAGGTTTCCAAGAATTGAGAATTGAGAATCACGTTAATTATTGGTAGCCTACGTTATGCCAAAACAGATCAGATTCATCAAAAGTGCAGTTCTTGAAAAAGACTACCCCGTTCACAAAAAAGCGGAAGTAGCCATCGCCGGCAGATCCAACGCAGGCAAAAGTTCTTTCATCAATGGCTTAGCTACCAATAAAATTGCAAAAGTCAGTTCGACGCCGGGTAAAACTCGTTTGCTGAACTTCTTTGATGTTGCTGACACCTTTGTTTTGGTCGACATGCCAGGATATGGTTTTGCCGCTCGTTCGGGTGATGAGATCCGTGATTGGCACAAGATGATCGAAGTTTATTTGAACTCGCGTGAAAGTCTTGCGGGTTTGATTTTGATCATGGACATCCGCCGCTCTTGGAGCGAGGACGAAGAACTTCTTCGCCGTTTCTCTGAAGCACAAGGCTTCCCATTGGCTGTTGTTTTGACGAAAGCCGATAAAATGTCTCGCTCGCAAATGTTGCAGGCAATTGCTAAATTGAAAAAACAAACTGGTTTAAGTGCTGTATTCGGAACTTCTGCTTTGAAGAAAACAGGCCAAGAGGAAGTAGAAGACTACATCTACGAAAATTGGATCAAAGCATGAAAATAGTCGGTGTTATCCCAGCTCGATTTGCTTCGACGCGATTCCCGGGAAAACCCTTGGCAATGCTTCAAGGTCGTCCGATGATTCAGTGGACGATTGAAGGTGCTAAAAAATCCAAGCTGCTTTCTGATGTGATTGTGGCCACCGATGATAATCTTATCAAAGAAGCCGCGGAAGCCGTGGGAGTAAAAGTCGTCATGACTGACAGCTCTCTTCCATCAGGCAGTGATCGTATTCATGCCGCTATCAAAAATGTCGATTGTGATGTGGTCGTTAATATCCAAGGTGACGAACCTTTGGTGACGGGCGAATTAATCGATCGTTTGGCGCAAGTATTTGTGGATGAACCGAAAATGGATATGGCAACTCTTGCTCATCCAATTTCCGAAGAAGAACTACAAAATCCAAATTCAGTTAAAGTTGTACTGAATGTAAAAGACGAAGCTCTTTACTTCAGTCGCTTTGCAATGCCGTATTCTCGTGTGAAGGCTAGCGAGCTAGGAGACTACTCGGGCTGCTTTAAGCATATTGGCATGTATGCGTATTCGAAAAAGTTTTTAAAGGAATTCTGTGAGGCTCCGCAGGCTTTGATTGAAAAAGCCGAAAGCCTGGAACAGTTACGCGCTTTGTATTTGGGAGCAAAGATCAAAGTCGTAAAGGTTAAGGAAGCAAGCATCGGGGTGGATACTCCCGAGGATCTTGAAAAATTAGAAAAAGTTTTAAGTCAGAGGAAATAATGGCAAAGAAAACTACAAAATCAGCATCTGTGAAAGCAACTAAGAAGACTGTTGCGACCACAAAAGTTTCAACAGCAAAATCGACCAAGAAAGCCTTGAAGCAAAAATTTATTTTTGTAACTGGTGGGGTGGTTTCATCTATCGGTAAGGGACTGACGGCAGCAAGCCTTGGTGCTTTGCTGGAGGCTCGTGGCCACAAGGTTACGATTATGAAGTTCGACCCATACTTGAACGTCGATCCAGGCACGATGTCACCGTTTCAGCACGGTGAAGTTTATGTGACTGAAGATGGTGCAGAGACTGATTTGGATTTGGGCCACTATGAGCGCTTTACATCGGCTGTGATGAATCGCTCGAACTCTGTTTCAACGGGTCAGATCTATGACACTGTGATCGCTCGCGAACGTCGCGGTGATTACTTGGGTGGAACTGTTCAAGTTATTCCGCACATCACAGAAGAGATCAAAGCACGTATCTATGAAGCTGCTCAAGGCAGTGAAGTGATCTTGGTTGAAATCGGTGGAACTGTCGGGGATATCGAGTCTCAGCCGTTCTTAGAAGCCATTCGCCAAATGCGTATCGATGTGGGTATGGAAAACTCCGTGTTGGTTCACGTGACTTACGTTCCTTATATCGCAGCTGCAGGCGAGTTGAAGTCAAAACCAACTCAACACTCTGTGAAAGAGCTTCGCATGATCGGTTTGCAACCAGACTTCTTGGTATGCCGTTCTGAAAAACATATTGATGATAACTTGAAGGGCAAAATTGCCTTGTTCTGTTCTGTGCAACCAAATCACGTTGTGGCAGCTCAAGACAGCCGCTTCATTTATGAAGTTCCATTGACGTTGAATAAAGAACATCTCGACGAATTGATCGTTGAACGTTTGGGACTTAAATCTCAGCGCATGAATCTAAAGGGCTGGCAAAATCTAGTGAACGTATTGGCGAACCCCGAGCACATCGTAAAAATTGGTGTGGTTGGTAAATACGTTGAGCTTAAAGAGGCCTATAAATCTTTGCATGAAGCTTTGGTTCACGGTGGGGTTGCAAACAAATCTCGTGTGGAAATTATCTATGTCGACTCTGAAAAGGTAACAGATAAAACTGTTCATCAGATGTTGGGTAAAGTTGACGGTATCTTGGTACCGGGTGGCTTTGGTACTCGTGGTGTTGACGGTAAAATCACAGCGATCAAGTATGCTCGTGAAAAACAAGTTCCATTCTTTGGTATTTGTTTTGGTATGCAGCTGGCTGCGATTGAATTTGCTCGCAATGTTTGTGGAATCAAAGATGCGACAAGCCGCGAATTCCATGCCGAAAACAAACGCAATGGTAACTTCGTGATCGATTCCATGGTTGAACAACGTGGTATCGTTAATAAAGGCGGAACAATGCGTTTGGGAGCATATCCTTGCGCTATTTCTTCGAATACGAAGGCGTTCCAAGTTTATAAATCAAACAACATTATGGAACGTCATCGCCATCGTTTTGAATACAACAACAAGTTCAAAGCGATCTTTGAAAAGAACGGCATGGTTGCTTCTGGTATTTGTAAAGAGCGTGATTTGGTTGAAATCATCGAGCTTCCAGACCATCCGTGGTTTGTGGCTGTACAGTACCATCCTGAGTTCAAATCAAAACCACTTGAACCGCATCCGTTGTTTGTGCATTTTGTGAAAGCAAGTTTGAAGAATAAGTAGGAATAGTTATGTCTAAGTTGGTTGAACAAGCGATCAAAGTTTTAGAAGTCGAAGCCCAAGCGGTTTTGGCTTTAAAGCCACGCCTTGGTGCTGAATTCGAACAAGTTGTTAAAATGATCACTTCTTGTAAGGGAAAACTTGTTATCACGGGAATGGGTAAGTCTGGCCAGATTGCTCGCAAGCTTGCTAGCACATTCTCCTCGACAGGCACTCCAGCTGTGTTTTTGCATCCTGCTGAAGGCAATCATGGCGATCTAGGGATGGTCACTGGTGACGACGTTATCATGGCGTTGTCGTACGGTGGGGAGTCTCCAGAGTTTTCGGGTATTTTAAGTTTTGTGGCTCGTAAGGGTGTTCCGATGATTGCCCTGACTGGTAAAATGTCTTCGTCTTTGGCTAAGGCTGCTCAAGTGACTTTGGACATCAGTGTTTCTGAGGAAGCCTGCCCATTGGGATTGGCGCCAACAGCAAGCAGTACAGCGACATTGGCGATGGGTGATGCTGTTGCGATGTGTGTGATGGCTGAAAAAGGATTTAGCTCTGCAGACTTTGCAGAGTTCCACCCTGGTGGAAGCCTTGGTTACCGTCTATTGACTCGTGTAAAAGATGTTATGCATACCGGGGAGGCTTTACCGACAGTGGGCTTGAATGCTCCATTGAAGGAAGTTTTCTCTATTATGACCCATAAAGATGTTCGTGGTGCTGCGGGTATCGTGGATGAGAAGGGTGATCTGGTCGGGGTTATTACCGATGGTCAGATTCGTCGTCGTTTGGATAAATCAAACGATCCTTTTACGGGCCTGGCAAAGGACTTGATGACCTCAAATCCTCGTACCATCGACAAGAACGAGCTGGCTGAAAAGGCCCTTTTCGTGATGGAACAGTTCCAAATTAATATGCTTTTCGTGCTCGATAAGGAATCTGCTCAACCTCAAAAGCCCGTGGGCATTTTGCATGTTCAGGACCTTTTAAAAGCGCGTGTACGCTAATATACTGGGGTTGTAGTTTACAACCCCGCGTCCATTTTCTGTTGGTTTTCATTTACGGGTAAGCGAGGTGACTTTTTCATGAGGGTCAACTACACCGAAGTAAAGAGGCCAACTTGTTTCAAAAAGCTCGTCAATTACCACCCTTTGCGATCTCGCTTTTCCTTCACCTGACGGTGTTTGCGGGGATGACTATGCTTGCGATGAAGCCGCAAGTTTTAGCGCCATTTGGTAGTTATAAAAAGGGCGGTCCGGTGGTTGTAGAAATTGAATCTGCAGCAACCTCGGTGGTGGCAACTCCTCAAAAAAGAATCGCGGCTCCCGTTTTGAATAATGACGGTGATATTGCGATCGAAAAAAAGAAAGCCAAAGAAATTTTGCCTCCTCAGCAGGCAATTGAAACTGCCGGAGCAAAAACTTTGGGTCACGCCGATGGAAATCTGACTTCAGGACCATTGGGTGAAGCAAATGGTAATAGAAATGCTTCGATCAAAGAGCGATATCTTTACGAACTTCGTGTTCTTATCGAAGGCAGAAAAGTCTATCCTGTGACTTCCAGAAGACTGCGTGAATCGGGCCGAGTTTTGGTTGAATTCACGGTGCAAAAAGACGGAACTATCTCTGCCGTGGGAATCAAGCAGGGAGCGGCTTTCGAGCGATTGAATGAAGCTGCGAAAAGTTTGATTGCAGGCATCGGTAAATACAAGCCATTGCCAGCAGAATTCGCTGATATTTCAGCGCGACTTGAAATCCCTATCGAATATTCTTTGCAGTAAGACACTGCTCACCACTGTCCACCAACAATCACTTTTGTACGGGTCTAGTTTATAAAAAGGGAACACACTTTATCTTAGGTCTGTTGTTACCCTTAAGAAAAATCTTTGTGAAATGAGATCAAACTCGACCTTTCTCCAGTGAGACAAAGGTCCTGTATCAAGGTGTGACGCTTGCTACCGTTGTAATAATTTCCCACAATGATTTCGTGGCAATAGAAATATCAAAACTTAAAAATATCAAGATGTTGGTGCTCGATGTCGATGGCGTCATGACCGACACACGCATATGGTTTGAAAACGGCGAGTGGCGCCGCTTTTATTCGATTCGCGATGGTGTTGGCATCAAACGACTGACAGAAGCGGGTTACAAGATCGCTGTCATTACTGGCACAAAGGCAGAGGACGTGCGCGCACGTGCGAAGTCTCTTGGTATTCATTATTTCTACGAAGGTGCTCTCGACAAAGAGCCTTCTTTCTTACAGCTGCAAAAAGAATCAGGGATTGCTCCACATGAGATGGCTTATGTGGGTGATGACATTTTCGATATCCCACTTTTGCAGGCAGTATCTTTCGGCGCCACAGTTCCAGAAGCAGTAGACGAAGTTATTGAAATTGCGGATTACGTGACGAAGCGGCCTGGTGGTTGCGGAGCAGTACGTGAAGTTTGTGATTACATTTATAAATATGGGGCCTTTTCCTCAGGTAGGTAATTCATGCTAAAGAATGGTTTGAAAGCCTTGATCATCATTGTTGCAGCGTTGGTTTTGCATAAGACGGCGTTTGCGGCTGAGTTGGTTGAGTTGCCAGTTGAAGAACTAGCAAAAGAATCCGTACTCCCGATTTTTGATAAATCGGTGAGCGTTAAGAATCGTCGTGTAGTTACAGCGGGTCGTGTTGATGCGAACTTGTTCTACGGTATGGCGCTGACTGAACCAATTTACGACGTCAGTAAATTTGGTGCGTCTGCGTACTACAATTGGAATGAAGACAGTGCGTTGGGTGTACTCTTTGCGAAGAACTCATCGGGTCTTTCTACATACTCAAATCAACTTCATAAAGAATACGGCTTGGATTACAACCGTGCACCGAAACCAGATATGGTTATCATGGGTGATTACAACTTGAAGATGTTCTACGGCAAGATGAGCTTAACGAAGTCTATCGTTATCAACACGATGCTTTTCGGTTCAGGTGCCTTGGGTATGGTTAAGTTTGAAAACAAATCTTATCCAGCGTTGGCATTGGGTCTTGGTCAAAAGTTCTACTTCACTCCAAAGTGGGCAGTTCGTTTCGATCTTCGTCTTTACATGAACCAAGCGCCGATTCCATTTAAAAAAGATTCTATGAATGACGGTTCCTTGAACCCGGGTGATGTGGATCCAGTTCCTGCTAAAGATTCATTCGAAGAACGACTCACTTACACTACAAACCTCGATGTCGGTTTGTCTTACTTGTTTTAGGCGAGGTTGAAAGATGTTGAACAGAAAACTAATCGCATTCTTGCTGTTCTCCGCGATGCTAGCTCCTGGCTTGGTTCAAGCTCAAGATCTTGGCGGCGGTGGAGACGAAGTTGACAGTATCGAATCAGAAGTCAGTCGTTCTGCTCCAAGAAGACAAACGATTGAAAATTCGGCTGCTGCAAAAAACTATGGTGATGACGATGAAAAGAACGTCACAGATTTCAAAGGTCTTGCGAACCTAGCACCTTTCCAAGAAATCTCGATCATTCAAAAGCGATTCATGCCAAAGACGGGCCGTTTCGAATTGTTTGGTGGCGGTACGATCGTAACCAATGACCCATTCTTTAATACAATGGGTGGTGTTGTTAAAGCTGGTTACTTCCTGACTGAAACTTGGGGTGTGGAGTTGAACTACTTTGGTTTGACGACGTCTCAACGTGAATCTACTCGTGAGTTGGAAGCTAACAACGGTGTTTCTACGGAAAGCTTGGCATATCCAAAATCATATATGGGTGCGGATCTAATGTGGGTTCCGATCTACGGTAAAATGACTTGGTTCAATAACCGTATCGTTCCTTTCGATTTGTACTTCTCTGGTGGTTACGGGATGACAGAAGCTTCGACAGGTGAAAGCTGCGGTACTATTCACGTAGCTGCTGGTCAAATCTTCTCTCTGACTAAGTCTGTGGCATTCCGCTGGGACTTTAGCTGGAACTTCTATAATGCAACAGTAACAAACAAGATTAAGGACAATATGGGGACGGTTATTTCGACTTCTCAGTCGAATAACAGCTTCAACAACTTGTTCTTAACTGTAGGCGTGAGCTGGTTCTTTCCGGAGGCAACATACCGATGAGAAAATTACTTTTACTCCTGATCGCAACAAGTATGGTTATGCCCGTCGTGGGCGAAGCGCAGACTGCTAAAAAAGCACCTGCAAGACCTGCGGCAAAACGTGCGACTCAAGCGCCTCGTTCAAATGTGGTTAGACCACCGAATGCAAAAGCTCAATTGGCTAAAGCATTGCAAATGGCCCAAAGCGGTCAGTATGCAGCAGCAGCTAATAACTTGTTCACTCTAGCAAGAAAGCCAGAGTTGGCGGCTGAGCGTCCACAAATCAAGTACATCTTGGGTACAATGTTGATGCAGTTGAAACTTTATCAAACTGCAGCCTTCCAATTCGTGGATGTGATTCGCTCTGGCAATCCTCGTTATTCTAAACCAGCGATTGAAAAACTTTCGATCGTGGCCGATGGATTGGGTGATGATACGATCATGAACTACGCGATTTCTCGCGTGGATCTAAATACAATCCCAGCCAGCCAAAAAGACATGGTTTACTTCCGTTTGGGGGAAATCCAACGTCGTAACAGAGACTATGCTAAAGCAATTGATATGTTCGGTCGTGTAGGTGCGAACAGCAGCTATTACTTCCAAGCATTATACAATCGTGGTCTTTCTGAGCTAGAGGCCAACGAAGTGCCTGCAGCAATCACGATTTTCCAAAATATGGTTGATGCGCGCAGTGGTGCTCCGGTGACGGATACAAATAAAGTTCAAGCGCAATTAGCTTTGGCTCGTGCTTTGTACCAAAAGAAAGACTGGGATGGGGCTATCGAAGCTTACTCCCAAGTTCCACGCGATACTTTGATGTGGCATGATGCGATCTTCGAACAATCTTGGGCGATGTTGCGTTCTGCTCGTTTCCGTTCAGCAATGAGTAATTTCCAAACTCTCCACTCGGCATATTATGAAGACTTTTATATGCCGGAGAGTTTACTTCTTCGTTCCATCGTTTACCTTTACATCTGTAAATACGATGAGATGGAAAAGGTCTTGAACTTGTTCGAGACAACGTATGGTCCGATCCGTGCTAAAATCGGTAACTTTATCAAGAGCACGAACGACAACACGTATTACTATCAAGAGCTAGAAAAAGCGAAGATCATCAAAACAACGGATAAGTCCGCGAATCTTCACCTTCCATACATCGTTCTTAGAAACATCATGGATCAAGGTGACGTGAAACGTTCGATGAATTACTTGGCTCGTTTGAATCAGGAGAAAACGCGTGTTGAGGGCAGCCCAACATTCCGTGCTTCTGCTTTGGGTCAGTACTCTTTGAAAATCCTAGCGAATCGTTCAAAAAATACCAAACTGGCGATCGGCGACATGATGAAAGCGCACTTGTTGAACATGCGTGCTGAACTTCATGACCTATATGAACAAGCTGGATTCATCCGTTACGAAATGATCAACGGAAGAAAAGAAAGCGTTAAAAAGAAAATCGCTGGCAAAGACTTGGGTGAACAAATCGACGACAACGTGAACCGTAAGTTCTATGTCGAAAATGGTTTCCAATACTATCCATTCCAAGGCGAGTTCTGGTTGGATGAAATCGGTAACTACCACTATCTTGGCAAACAAAGTTGCGAGTAGGGATTATGAAATTTAATAGGCATAAGCTTCTTGTTACAAGTTTAATCACGGCTCTGGTGACTGGTTCAGTTGCACCAGCGTATGCGGCTCCTGCAAAAAAGGGGAAGGCAAAAGCGGCTCCAGCTGCTGCGCCGACTCGTGCAAGAACGGTGGGCGAGCTTTTGGCTCAAGCTGACCGTGACAATGCCAAAGTTAAAAAAGATTCAACGGCTCTTCCGACAGCTAATTTGGGTTTTGCGGCTCAGCAGAATCAAGTGAACTTGAGCGCGGTTAAACCACCGCGTTCTTCTGAGATCATGCAATCTCGCGCTAAAAGCGGAGACCAAAAAGCTCAGTACGAAAAAATCTTGGATCAACAGATTCAAGAGCTTTACAAGCTGACACAAAGATTTAAAACCAGCCCGAACCGTGGTGAATTGTGGCTGCGTTTGGCTGAGTTGTATGTTGAAAAATCTGCGATCGTCGATTCTCGCAAGCAAGATGAGTACGATGCAAAGCTAAGAGCTTTCAACGAAAAGAAAACGAACCGTAAACCAGTTCTAGAGCTTGAACAAGCTCGTGATTACAATCGTAAAGCGGTTCAACTGTATGAATGGTTCCAACGTGACTTCCCTAAAGATTCCAAAATGCCTCAGGCATTGTTCTTCTTGGGTTATAACTACTTTGAATTGGGCGATGTTAAAAAAGGTGCTCAGTTCTATGAAGATCTGACAAAACGTTATCCAAATTCCTCGTTCGTGGGTGAAGCTCACTTCGCGTTGGGTGAATACTACTTTGAGAATGAAAAATGGTCTGATGCTTACAGAGAATACACGTTCTTGATTAAGCAAAAGAAACACCGCTTGCACACGTTCGCGATGTACAAGGGTGGTTGGTGCTTGTTCCGTTTAGGAAAAGTACAACAAGGTCTTTCTTATCTTGAATACATCATTAAAAGCAGCCGTCAGGAAGAAGCTGAACAAGTTGCTGGTAAAGCAGTCAACCGCACTCGTCTAGAAGGCGAAGCAATGCGTGACTTGGTTATCTTCTATGCTGAGGGTGGCGATCCTGCGAATGCAGCGAACTACTTTGACAGCCTAGTTGGCCAAGGCAGCGATCAGTATCTTGAAAGATTGGCTTATCAGTATCAAGCTCGCGGTAACAAAGATGCTTCTCGTGACATCTTTAAGCTTTTGATCGCTCGTAATCCAACTCATGCGAAAGCCTTCGAGTTCCAATATCAAGTTGTACAGAACTTCTTTTATGCGAAGAACACAAATCGCTTTAAAGATGAACTTTACGGCTGGGTAAAAGACTACGGCAAAGGCAGCGACTGGTATGCTGCTAATAATAAAAATAAAGAATTGATGGAAAGCTCTTATAAATTGCGCGAAACAACGTTGCGTAACTATATCTTGCAACAACATCAAACGGCTCAGAACTCTCGTGCGCAATTTTCTCAAACGCAAGCGAACGAAGGTTATAAGCTTTATATCTCTGAATTCTCTGATTCTCCGGTGATTGGCGATATGCGCTTCTATTACGGGGAGTTGTTGTACGATATGCAACGTTACGATGAAGCTTTCGTTCAGTACCAATGGGTTGCTGAAAAAGCTCCACAAAGTAAGTTCTATCCTAAGGCAGCGCAAAACTTGATCTTGGCAGTGGAAAAAACGATTCCAACGGACGCAGAAATGCAAAAACGTGTGGGTAACTCGTTGGATCCAATTCCTCTTGATCCAAAAGTGGACCGCTTCATTAAAGCCGGTACTTGGTACGTGAATAAGTTCCCTCAGTCTGAGAAGACTCCAGAGATCAAATTCCGTATTGGTCGCTTGTACTACCAATCGAATCATTTCGATCAGGCAGTAACTCAGTTCCGCGATATCGTGAAAAACAATCCGAAATCTAAGTATGCGGAATACTCTGCCAACTTGATCTTGGATATCTACAACTTGAAGAAAGACTATGCCGGCCTAGAAAAAGTAGGTGCGGAGATGTTGTCAGTTCCATCGATTGCGGCTTCACCAGTGGGTAAAGATATCCGCGGTATCATGGAAAAGGCATCCTTCAAAAAAGGTCAAGATCTTGAAGGCCAAAAGAAGTATGCAGAATCAGCACAAGCTTACGAGGGATTTGCCAAAGCAAACCCTGGTTCAAGCTTAGCAACGACAGCTATGTACAATGCGGGTATCAACTATGAGCGCGCAGGACAAAATGGTATGGCGATTGCCGCTTACAAAGGCGTGTTGGCTTCTAAAGATCCAGAAGCTGAGAAGCTAAGACCGAAAGTTCGTCGTTTCTTGGCAAAACAATACCAAGATTCTGCGCAGTTCGAAGAGGCAGCGAAGCTTTACAAACAGTTGGCACAAGAGGCTCCTAAAGATCCATTGTCGCCGAACTTGATGTTTAATGCGGCTGTTCTTTACGAAGCATTGGGCCGTAATGACGAAGCGATCCGCGCGTATACTGAGTTCACTAAAATGAACAAAAAACGTAGCGAGAATGTGGAAGTCCTTTATAGCATCGCAACGATCCACCGTAAGGCTGATCAAAAAGGTGCAGCGATCCGTAACTACATGGAATACGTGGAAACGGGCGGTCGCGATCAAGAAAAAGTCGTTGAGAGTGCTTACTGGGTTTATGAGCTTTCTAAAGAAGTGGGTGCTATCACTCGCTCTAAAGAATGGGCTGGTAAAACTGTGGCCATCCAAAGACGTTTCGCTCCGAACAAAAAAGGACCTGGCGCTTCATACGCAGCCAAACTTAAATTTGCGGATGCAATGCTGACGTTTAAAGAAATGCGTTCAATCAACTTCCCGGCAAACCCGGCGAGACAAAAAGCGGCAGCCGACAGAAAGATTGGTTTGTTGACGAAGCTTTCTGGCGAACTGGTTGATGTTATCAAGTACGACAGTGCTGAAGAGATCGTAAGTTCTCTAGCTCTATTGGGTGATGCGAACACGAACATGGCCCAAGCAATTATCAATGCACCACTTCCTCCAGGACTAAATCCTGAAGAGACGAAGCAGTACAAAGCGGGTGTAGAGAAGTTTGCAGAGCCATTTATGACGAAAGCAAAAGACAGCTACAAAGTCTGCGTAGACCGTGCTTGGGAGCTTGAAGCTTACAACGACGCTTATCGTGCAGCTTTGGATTATATGAGCAAAGTAGATCCTGCAAACTACTATAACGGTGGTGAAACAGGCTCTGAACTTCGTCTTGTGAACTGGATGGGTCAATAATGAAAAAGTACTTATTGCTGACACTATTATTCTTGGCGGCTTGTTCTTCTAAGCCTACGCAAAGCTCTGATGATCTGGGCATGGAAGGCGTGACAGACGCTCCAACCGTTCAGGAAGATGCTCCAGCGAGAGAAGCAAAACGTGACGAGCCGGAGGAAGTAAAGCCCGCTCCGATCGCGTCTTCTCAGTATTCAAACTTGAATGGTGCTATTAAATCGCAAAACGACGAGGGCATCTACAGAGCAGCAACGGATATCCTAGCTCAGAATGGTAATGATGCTCGCGCCTTGAATGCGTTGGCGATGTACCACTACAAAAAAGGACGCTTTGATCTTTCAAAGTATCTTTTGAGTAAGGCGATTGCCGCAAATCCGAATATGGCTGAGCTTTATTCAAATTTGGGTGTGGTCCAGTTGTCTCAAAATGAAAGACGTGAAGCGATCAAGTCTTTCAAAAAAGCGCTCTCGATCAATGCGATGGAGCCAGTGGCATCTGCTAACGTAGGTTCCATCTACGTCCAGGAGAAAGACTACAAAAAAGGTCTATTGGCGCTTGAGGTTGCATACGGCCGCGGAATCAAAGATCCACGTGTGATGAACAATTATGCAGTGGCGTTGACTGCTACAGGTAGTTACGACAAAGCCGCTGACCTATACAAGAGAGTCGTCAAAGAGGACAGCAACAACCGCGAGGCAATGCTGAACTACGCTATTCTTCTGGTAGATAAAATGGAAAAATATAAGGACGGGCTCGAGGTCATAAGCAGACTAAAGTTTGTAGGTGGGCCAGCAGGGTCGAGTAACAGAATAAATGCTTTGGAGAACAAGGCCAAAGCAGGTTTAAAATAAGTGAATCCTCGAGGGAGTGAACCATGTTGCGACTTTTAAAATACATATCTTTGCTGGGCATCATATCCTTGGTTTGCAATTTTGCTTATGCGCAAGAAGCCGCTAAAAAAGAGCGCAAAGCAACACTGAACTTTGAGGACGAGTTGGTTGAGGGGGGCACGCAAAAGCCTGAGCTTTCCTATCTCTTCCAGAAAAAGAATTTCAATTATAAAAGATTGATCAAACTCAGAGAGAACTTTACTCCCGAGATGAGAAGATCAGCAGAAGACATTCAGCGAGTTCGAGGTAGTAATTGAGATCGCCGTTAATATTCAGAATTTTTAAGGATAACCAACTTACCGGGGTTAAACAGTTCGATCAAGATCAGATCGTAATTGGTCACTCTGAGGAAGTTCACGTCGACCTTGATGGCGACGGTGTATCGCCAATTCACTGTCTTTTAGAGAGACGTGACTCGGGCTATTACATCTGCGACTTGGGATCTCAAACAGGCACGTTCAAAAATGGACAAGCAATTCTCGATGAGAGCATTACTTCCGGCGATGAAGTGACTGTCGGTCCATTTAAAATTGTATTCTTCCTAGGTGTACCAAAACCAAAAGCTCCTCCTCCAGGAGAAGAGTTGGCGTCAGCAGCTCCTGTCGTAACTGAGGCTCCTGCAGCTCCAGTTGCACCAGCGGCACCGGCAACACCGGCGCCAGTCGCAGCAACACCTCCGCCGCCGGCGACGGAAACAGTGACTTCAGTTCCTGTTCCTCCGCCAGCAGAAGAGCCGGTTGCAGCGAAACCTCAACCAGCGGCTCCGCCACCAGTTGAGAAAAAAGAAGAAGTAAAAGTAGCTATTCCTTCTGAAGTTCCTAAGATTGACGAAAAAGCTCCACCTGTAGCTGCGGCTCCAGTGGCAGCGGCACCTGTTGCAGCAGCGGTAACGCCAGCGGCTCCGGCGGCTCCGACTCGTCCAGAGATTCGTGCAGCGAAATCTCCGTTTAAGAAGGAAAAGAAAGTTAAGTCTTTTGCTCCTCCAAGTGAGATTCAAGATCTTAAAACTTATTTGAAGCCTGGAAAAGGTCCTACAGTTCAAGTGATCGTTGCTTGGAAAGAGCGCATCCTGAACACGTACAACTTTAAAGGCAATCAATCTGTTCACGTAAATTTGGGTGAAGATAAACCAAATAGCATCGCTCTTCCTGAAGGCATCATGCCTAAAGGTTTCCAAATTTTGGATTTGAGCGCTGGCCTAAAAGTGAACACAGCAGCAGACATGAAAATCGAAATGGTAGCCTCCACTGGTTTGGTTGCTATCGAAGAACTAGAGAAAAGCGGTCGCGCGCAAAGAGCGGGTGGCGGTTATTCAGTTCGTGTCGATCAAAGTGAAATGCTTTGCTTGGCTCTGCCAGGTGGAAACATCAATCTTTATATCCGATTCGTTCCTCAAGCTCCAGTGGTGCCAATCACTTCTGTGATGCTTTCTGGTTCTGAGCTTACGGGTATGATCATGTCTTTTGTGATCGTGGGATTGCTTGCATTGTACATCTCTGCAACAACGCCAAGTGACTGGGAAGAGAATAAGCAAGAGGACGTACAGCGTATTGCGCAGGTTATCTTTGATAAGAAACCAACGCCTCCTCCACCAGCACCGACACCGAAGCCACCAGAGCCATCTCCGACTCCGGTGCAACAGCCTACTCCAACACCTACGCCTAAAAAAGTTGTCGTAAACGATAACGATAAAAAAGCGCAGGAGAAAAAGCCTGAAAATAAACCTGCAGTTTCGCAAAAAGCGCAACAAGCAGCTAAGGCAAGTGAAGTGGCTCCGAAAGAGACAAAAGATCGTACTAAGAAGTTCACTTCGACTCGCCAAGGTGGCGCAGTGAAGATGGGTGAAACTGCTAGTGCGAATGCACAGTCTAAAAACAAAGACCTTTCTAAAGTGGGTCTATTCAGTGCATTCGGTGGCGGCGGTAACAGAGGTAATATCGATAAAGCTTACTCTGGTCAGGGTGAGGTTTTGGGTATGGCCAACCAAGCAACTGGTACATCCGGTATGAACGAAAACAGAGCCGGTGATGATCTTGGCTCAAAATTTAAAGACTCAGGTGCCGGTGGTAAAGGTACTGCGACTCAAGGTATCGCGGGTATCGGAACTAAAGGTCGTGGGTCAGGTCAATCTGCTTACGGTGCTTCGGAAGGTTTCGGTTCGAAATCTCAAGTAGCAATCGAAGGTGGTGGTATGGAAGAGTCCTTCGACGGAACAATCGACAAAGAAGCAATTCGTCGTGTGATCCGTGCGAAACTTCATGAAGTTAAGAGCTGCTACGAAAGAGCTCTTAATACGAAGGCCAAAGGCACTCGTCTTGAAGGTAAAGTTATCTTGGGCTGGGAAATCGTCGCTCAAGGTCAGGCTCGCAACGTGAAAGTAAAGAGCTCAACACTGGGTGATAAACAGGTTGAGAACTGTATTAGAGATCGTTTGGCAAGTTGGACATTCCCGGAACCTCCAGCAGGTCTCGTGGCAGTGATCGAAGCTTACCCATTCGTTTTGAACCAACAATAGATTTAATAAGTTAAGAAATTTAAAAAAGTTACTCTACAGGAGGAGTTTTCGTGAACCCAACAGACGCAGCAGCAGCAGCTACCCAGTCAGCAACTAACGCAGCAATGCAAGTTGCAACGGCAGACAATATGAATTTCCTACAACGCGCATTCTCTGAAGGCGGTATCGTGATGTACATCATCGCGGCCATCGCAATCATGTCAGTGATCGTAATTGTAGACAGAATCATGAAACTTAAAAATTTGAATGTGGATAAAAAAGAATTCACAGATCAAATCTTCCGCATGGTTGTAGCAGGTGATCTTCGCCAAGCTATTTCTTATTGCGACGCTCGCCCAGCAGCTTTGACGAACACAGTTAAAGCGGGTCTTGTGCAAGCGATGAACAAACGCCCTGACGAAGAAATTCAAGTGGCGATGGATGCAGCAGTTATGAGAGAGATGCCAAAAGTTGAAGGTTGGACTTCCTTCCTTGCGGTATTCGGTAATATCGCGGTTCTTGCGGGTCTACTTGGTACGATCATTGGTATGATCGGTTCCTTCCGTGCGGTTGCGGTGGCTGACCCTGCTACTAAATCTATCGAACTTTCAAAAGGTATCTCGCATGCCTTGAATTGTACTGCCTTCGGTCTTTTGGTTTCGATCATCTGTATCGTGGCTTACGGTTTGTTCCAACATCGTATTCAAAAAACTGAGAATGAAGTTGTTGAGACTTCTATGAGTCTTTTGAATCTAGTTGTAGCTAACAGAGAAAAGATCAGAGATTAATTACTTACGGTAAAGTTAGAGGTTTAGCATGGCTCACATAGAAGAGGGCAAATCCGGCGGCAGGGCGAAGAACATCGAGTTGAATCTCGTTCCTGTCATTGACTTGATGAGCGTACTTATTACGTTCCTCCTGATCAGTGCCGTTTGGACCCAGATCTCTATGATTCAAATTGGAAGTTCCTTGTACGGTAAGAAATCCGACACTCAACCCAGTCCGACTCCACCTCCTCAAGCGGATGTGGTGTTGAAGGTGGATGTGAAGCCTGTTGGTTATGTTTTAACTGTTGGGAAACAAGTCATCAGTCTTCCAATGCAAGGCGGACAATTTGACGATGCTGGCCTCATTGCGCAACTTCAAAGAGTTAAACAAATCTATCCAGAAAAAGTGGATGCAATCCTGACGATGGCAGATGAACTTCCTTATGATCAATTGATCAAAGCGATGGATAACTGCCTTATTTCCGGATTTAGCGCGATATCAGTCGCAACAGGAGCGCCTCAATAATGGCAATCTTTAGACCGGGCGAGAGACATCGTTATCATAATATTTTGAGTAAACGTAAAGGGAAGCGTGGCGTGACGGCAGTTCTGTCTTTGACAGCGATGGTCGACATGTTTACGGTTCTCGTTATCTTCCTTCTTCAGAACTACAACACGACAGGTGACATCCTTTACATGCCAAAAGAAGTTACGCTTCCTAAGGCAGCCAGTGTAAAAGAATTGAAACCAGCGCACGTTGTGACGATTTCCAATAAAGAGATCGTTTTGGATAAAGACACTGTGGCGACGTTTGATGAAGTTCAAGCGACCGGCCCAGATGACTGGAATATTCCAAAGTTGAAAGACCAATTGGCGGCGGCTTTGGCAAAAAGCAAAGCTGATTACGAAGCAAAATTGCAAAACAAGATCCGTAATGCTGTAGATCAAACTAAAGGTCAAAATACAGAGGATCCTAATGCATGGAGCAAAGTAACTATTCAGGCCGATAAAGGTATCGATTTCCTGACTGTGAAAAAGGTTATGTTTACAGTAACCGAAGCTGGAGCCGGAGAAATTAATTTCGCGGTGACCAAAAACTCTAACCAGTCGACTTCTACCCAATAACTTGGGTAGAATCGATCCATGGCCAAGTTTAAGAACCTCATCTTTGTAGCATTATTGATTCTGTTATTCGTTGAGGTTCTTATCGTTTTTCCCAAAAAACTTGAACACGAAGATGATGCCGCTGTTCAAGCCCGTGTCGAACTCCAAGAAAGCAAAAGAAAAGAACTCGAAGAGCTGAAAAAAGCGGGTAAAGCCGTTGATGAAAAACAGCCCGGCTCCATGGCCGACCAAAAAATGGGCGGTGTTCATTTGGTGGAGAGCCAAAAAGGACAACGCGATTGGGAGCTTTTCTCTGAGTCGGCAGAGGGTAGTCAGGGTAGCGGTAACTGGAAATTAAAACAGGTCCGCGTTCTTTTTTATAACAAAGAAAAAATTGAATTCACCGTGAATGGTGATGAAGGAACTATCGACGCGAATTCCAGAGATTTAAGAATCACTGGCAATGTGGTGACTCGTTCTGAAAATGGTTATCTTTTTAAAACTCCAGGAATTCACTACTCCGCTGTGAAAAGAGAAATTGAAAGTCCCGAAGATGTCTACATGGAAGGTCCTCGTGATAAAAGCGGATCTGGTATGGTGGTCAAAGGCCGTCGTATGCAGGTTTTGGTTGATCAATCCAAAATGTTGATTCGTGAAAAGGTCACTGCAACCAAGGCAGCTAATGATGGCAAGCGATTTGAGATCGCTGCCGATGGTGCTGAGTTCAGTGGTAAAAATAATGTCGCGCGCTTTCTGGGGACGGTTCGTATGAACTATGATGGCATGCGCTTAGAAGGTCCCGAGGCGAATTTCCTCTATGATCGCGGTGCGAATATTCTTAGTAACATAAATATTCTGGGCGGCGTTAAAGTCAGCGACGCAGATAAGTTTGCAACATCCGATATGGTGAACCTGGACCTTCTTGCAAATAAGTACGTATTCAAAGGCAAACCTAAGGTTATTCAGAATAATGATGAGCTCAGCGGTGAGGAAATCATCTTTCTCGATGGCGGGAAAAAGGTTAAGGTAGAGAGAGTCCGTGCTAAGATGGACAACAAGGAAAATCAATGAGCATTCTGACCATCAAAGATATCTCTAAAAGTTTCAAGAAGCGCAAAGTCGTTGACGGTGCGTCTTTCTCTGTAGAATCGGGTCAGGTTGTCGGTCTTTTGGGGCCGAATGGAGCTGGTAAGACCACATCTTTCTATATGGTGGTAGGTATCGTTCAACCAGATAGAGGCAACATCCAACTTGATGATGAAGACATCACAAACGAGCCGATGTATCGTCGTGCGCGCGTTGGCTTGAGCTATTTGGCTCAGGAGCCAAGTATTTTCCGTAAACTTACTGTTGCAGAAAATATCACGGTGGCTTTGGAAGCTCATGGTTTTAGTGGGGCACAACGTGCAGAGCGATTGGAACTATTGATTTCTGAACTTCGTATTGGTCATATCCGTGACAGTTTTGGCTATGCCCTGTCTGGTGGTGAGCGTCGCCGTGTGGAGATCGCTCGTGCTTTGGCTGGGGAGCCTAAGTTTCTGCTCCTCGATGAACCGTTCGCGGGGATCGATCCTATTGCGGTCGGTGATATCCAGAATATCATCCGCGAACTTAAGGCCAAAGGTATAGGAGTTCTCATAACAGATCACAACGTTCGTGAGACTTTGGGTATTTGCGATTATGCTTATATACTGAAGGACGGGCAGATTCAGGTTAGCGGAAGTGCTGACGAAATCACGAATTCCGAATTGGCTCGTAAATTCTATCTCGGTGAGAACTTTAGGCTGTAACGCTAGTGCGTTTTTAGAAAGGTAAACAATGGCTCTTAGACAGACCATGAACCTGAGTCAATCTCTGGTCATTACTCCGCAACTGCAACAAGCAATTAAATTGTTGCAGATGTCGCGTATGGAGCTTGAGTCGGCGGTTCGTTCTGAGCTTGAGGAAAACCCGATTCTAGAAGAAGCCGAACAGTTAAAAGAAGAAGATCTGCAACGTACCAAAGAGGCCTCTGAAGAAGTTGCTGGCGAAGGTTCCGTTGAGTCTACGAACGATCAGATCTCTCAAGACCCACAAAAGCAAGATGAGTTCGAGTGGGAATCTTACATTGAACAAAATCAAAAACCTCCTCAGTCCGGCATGGCTGGTTCTGAAGAGATCATGAACTATGAAAATGTCATCACCGCATCTCAAACTTTGCACGACCACCTGTACTGGCAAGTTAAGATGAATGGTTTCTCTGAAGAAGAGGAAAGAGCTGCTGATGCGATTATCGGCGCGATCGATGATGACGGTTACTTCAAAGTTCCAATGGATCAGTTAGCTGAGGAAGAGAAGATGGATAAAGATCTTCTTGAGGACACGCTGACGCTGATTCACGAGTTCGATCCTCCAGGCGTGGGGGCTCGTGATTTGAAGGAATGTCTTTTAATTCAAGCCAAGCACTTGGAAGAGGACACTCACGATCTAGTAAACCTGATCAACAATCATTTGAAAGATCTTGAAAAGAAAAACTACGAAGCGATTGCCAAAGCCTTGGGCCGCGATATCGAAGACGTAGTTGATATGTGTAAGATCATCTATGCTATGGATCCAAAACCAGGGCGTGCCTTTGTTTCGAGTGATACTCACTACGTAACGCCAGATGTTTACGTTTACAAAGTGGGTGACGATTACGTGGTGTCTTTGAATGAAGACGGTTTGCCACGTTTGAAAATTTCAAACTTCTATAAAAACATGCTTAAGAGTGGAAAAACAACGGGTGATAAAACTCAGGATTATATCCAAGAGAAATTGCGCTCGGCGGTTTGGTTGATTAAGTCTATCCACCAAAGACAAAGAACTATCTACAAGGTTGCAGAGTCGATCGTAAAACATCAACGCGACTTCTTTGAAAAGGGTTCTGAGCATTTGAAACCGATGGTTTTGCGCGATATCGCGAACGACATCGGGATGCATGAATCGACGGTCAGTCGTGTTACAACGGCTAAGTACGTGCACACGCCACAAGGTATCTATGAGCTGAAATACTTCTTCAACTCGGGTATCGCGTCTGGTGATGGCGACTCGTTGGCGAGTGAATCAGTTAAGGTTAAAATCAAAGATTTGGTTTCTAAAGAAGACCCAAAAAATCCTCTTTCCGACCAAAAAATCGTGGATTTGCTAAAAGCAGACGGTATCCAAATCGCTCGTCGTACGGTTGCAAAATACCGCGATGTTCTGAAGATCCTTCCGTCATCTCAACGTAAGAAATACTTCTAGAAATCACATTGGTTTACAGATGCGGCTGCATTTTTAAACCAATCGTAGACGTTGCGAATATCTTGCTTAACAAGTTGAGCTTCAGTTTTCTTGTTCCAGCCTGGAATGGTTTCTGGGTTTTCTATTATACAGAATAATTTTTCTCTCTCGGGAGCGATACGTTGCGAAGAGTAGAGGTTGGACTCTGCATCGTAAAGGGAGTGGCAAATACGTGCCTCGTCGGTTCCTAGGTCAGGCTTAGCAGCGTCACATGCTTTTCTAATTTTGAAAATGCGCACCCAGTGGTTTTCTGGCATTTGAAATTCTTTAAGTGCATTCATTTTTATTTGGGCCGACTTAAGAAGTTGGTTATCAGACGCAAAAGAAGATTGCATCATTTCTCGAGTCAGGGCTTCTATCTCTGCCGTTGCAAGTCCCTCTTGGAGAATATTTGAATTAAGATGTCGTAGGCATTCATGAACACCTAAAGCCGTTCTGTTTTTTTCATCCATGGCGCCAACTAGAGGAGCCGATACAACCAGTGTTCTGTCTCGGAAAAATACCAAAGGTTGCTGAATGGCCACTGGAAACCTATTGGAGAAATAGGCATATTGATTTTTTGAGGAATCATCGATGAAAATCATATGTTGATAGAGCAAAACAGGCTCACGGTCGCAATTTGCGTAGGCTAACGCCTTAAGCAGTGGGTATTTGGTTTGACTGAACAGACGATGAAATGCCTCTGGGAATACGCCCGAAAAATCAGAGCGATATCCGATAGAGGGGGCTTTGCGGTGAGTTTGGAAGTACTGCCAGCCCGCCAAGCCCGTGAAGTTGTACAATCCTGCATTGCGGAAGAAATTATTTTGGACGTAGCTCTCGCGTTCGCGTGGAGACATCAGTTTGATTTCATCAAGAAAGGTATCTTCGTATCTGGTTAAATCGGCAAGGTGAACCTGACCTTTTGCGATCAAGCCCATTCCTCCGCCTCCGCTGGATTCTCCACCCGAAGAGACCAAGGAGCGCTGGCCGTTGGAATCTAGTTTCTTATAGTCAGAATCTAATTGGGAGTTCATTAGTTGATAGGCATCACCAATTGAAAGGGGCTTTACCTTGGGAGGTAGTTCCTTGATCAGCTTGGTATTTACTTCAGGAGTTATAGTGGTTTTAAATTGAATCTTTTCAATTCCTATTGCCGTGGATAGGAATCCAGCAACAGCCATATAAATGATTTTCCTAAGTGTGCTAATCATGGATTACTCCTTAGTAGACTATCAGCAAAAGGTAAGCCGTATGATGTCTGTTATAGTTGAACTGACATGGCTCAAAATGAGACGGCGACAAATTACGCTGTCGCCGTCGTTGCGAATGGTCAGAAGCCAGAATGTCTAAAGACCTTGGTGTGGCCATTTTACTCCGGCTGGAGTGTTTTGATTGCCGATGCATTCCATCGAGTCCTTTTCGGAGCGGATAGGATTATTAACCCACTGAGGGTTTTCGATTGTGCCGATATTTTTTTGCTCAATCTCGTAGACATCGCTTTTGAAGTATTCGACACGTTTTCCGTCAGCACTCAATTGTACTTTAATAGATACCAGCTCATCACTTTTTGGCACGGTGAGGACATACATAACTTTATCTCCATCGAAACGAGTCAGAGTCGCGGAGTAAGGCAATGGCACTATGCTCGCCAAGTTGTAATAGAAGCAAACAGATGCATTTGATAGGCTGTGGAGCATCGCATATGTTTCAGGCTTTGTTAGAGTTTTGCCACCTGCCCATGCAGTTGTTGTCAGAGTCAAAAGAGTAACTAGAACTGTAAATACTGATTTCATAAAAACCTCCTTAAGGTTTAGTTCGTGTATTCGTTGAGCAGGTTTTAGCTTAAATTGACGCAGCACATCCAGATCTTCCTTCTCAAGAATCCCAGAGATTGTTGAGTTGGCGGACTAAATAGTTTCTAAGTATATGAAATTGTTTATTAAAATAGAACACATCTGATTCATGTTTTAGTCGTTTTTTGCCGATAATAGGGCATGGCCAAACAGACACTTCCAGATATTTACAGCTTCACGGACTACAAAAAGTATCTGCGTAAATGGATCGAGTCTCACCCGATGAAGGGGCGTGGACAGCTATCGGCCTTGGCAAAAGTGATGAATTGCCAAACGTCCTATTTATCTAAAGTCGTATCCGGTGACTTAAATCTAAGTGTCGAGCAGGCCCTGGATGCTTGTTCCTTCTTGAGTCTGAATGAAAGCGAAGCTGATTACTTCCTAAATTTGGTTTCTTTAGAGCGCGCAGGTACGGTGGCTTTGAGGCAGCGACTTAAAAAGCAAGTCACTCAAATGCAGGGTGAGGGGAAGAGGGCTTGGGCTAAATCTGATGTGGATCAGATTTTGTCTTCGGAAGATCAGCAGACTTATTATAGTTCTTGGCATTATGCGGTGGTGCACATCGCGGCCACAATTTCTCAATACACAACTCCGGAGAAAATATCCCAAGCTGTTAACTTGCCAGAGGACGTCGTTGCGAAAACCCTTCAATTTCTGCTGGAGAAGGATCTTGTGCGACGATTGGCTGATGGCTCCCTCACTTTTGGGAAACGTCGTCTGCATTTAGATTCAAATTCGTTGATGCAGACGAGGCACCATATCAATTTCAGAATGTTATCGATTCAAAACTTGGAAAAAGGTATGAAAGATAATAATTTGCATTATTCTTCAGTGGCATCTGTCGCGAAAGCAGATGTCGATGTGATTCGCGAACAAATCAGTCAGATGATTCGCGCGACCCGCGAGAAAATTCGCGACTCCGAACCGGCGGATGAGCTGGTCGGTTTGGTTGTAGATTTTTTTAAAATAGCAAAATAGGAAATGGAAAAGACACAATGGATTTAAAAAAGCTGATCAGAGATGTCCCTAACTTCCCGAAAGAGGGAATTCTATTCCGTGATATGTCTCCGCTTTTGCAAAATCCTGATGCGCTGACTTTTGTTTCTAAAAACTTGGTGAATGGTGTGGATCTTTCTAAGGTTCAGTACTTTGCAGGGATCGAGTCTCGTGGATTCATTCTTGCCTCTCACATGGCGGCTGTTCACGGTAAAGGCTTTTTGCCGATTCGTAAGGCGGGCAAACTTCCTCCTCCGACTAAAAAGATTTCCTATGCTCTAGAGTACGGAACGGCTGAAATTGAGCTTCCCGTTGGCGGCGGCAATATCATGATCGTTGACGATGTTCTTGCAACAGGCGGCACATTGCAGGCAGCTATTGATTTGAGCACCCTTGCTGGTTATACAGTGCAATCAGTAGCGGTTCTGGTGAACCTGACTTTCTTGAATCAAATGAAGTTTAACGGCAAAGAGGTTTATTCCCTTGTTCAATACTAAAGACGTCGCAGTATTAATGGCTCTTCCCCATGAATCCCAAGGTATTTTCGAAGCCGAAAATATCCCAGTTCATTACACGGGTATTGGTAAAGTAAACGCGGCGTTGACGGCTATGGACGTCATTCATAAAACAAAGTGCAAAGTGATCATCAATTTAGGAACTGCGGGCAGTTCCAAATTCAAGACACATGACTTGGTTGAGGTCTCAACATTTGTGCAAAGAGATATGGATATCACGCCACTGGGATTCAAAGTTGGTGAGACACCTTTTGATCCAATTCCAGGACAAATCGATTTGATTCCTTATTTTTCAGAATTACCTCATGGAATCTGCAGTACTGGGGATAATTTCGAGACGGGAACGCCTAAGCTTCCCTGTGATTTAGTAGATATGGAAGGCTATGCCATCGCTAAGGTGTGCCGTAAAACGGGCGTACAGCTTATTTCTTTGAAATATATTACCGATGGAGCAGATCACAATGCTCATAATGATTGGGCCGCAAATCTCCTACCGGGTGCGAAGAAGCTTTTAGAATTTTATAAGCGAATGATCGCAGCTGAGAGCAGTTCTTCCACTTAAATCCGTGAAAAATATTTTTCTCAATTTGAGAAAATAAAATTAACCGCAAATATTTCTCTCCGGTTCTCATTATAGAGCTCATCTTTGGTCGAGCCGACCCGATAAGCTCTATAAGGGCACACGTGCCTGTCCACATGACAGAAGGCCTTGAAAGGGGCTGGAGGAGAAAAAACATGAAATTGAACACAACCTTTAAGCATCTTGATCACTCCGATTCACTTGTTACATACACAGAACAGCGTATGGAAGAAATCGGTCAATTTTTGCTTAGAGATGGGTACGGGACCGTTTACTTTAGCAAAACCAAAAATGAATTTTGTGTGGAAATTTCTGTGAACACCCGAGAAAAATATTTCAAAGCCAGCGCCTATAGCGTTGATGCGTACGCAGCCGTGGACTCATGTGTTGATAAATTGGAGAAGCAGTTTCTCAAAAATTCCAAAATACACAAAGATCACAAAAAACCCGAACTCTCAAAAGAAGGGCGCTTGAATCAGATGCTTCGTGTGCGTAAAGCCGCATAGAAGCCTTATAAATATCAAAGTCTTTAACAAAAGGTGGTCGAGTACCACCTTTTGTTGTTTAATGGCTCCATGAATAGCAATGAAACAAATGTGCACATCGGAAATTGGCTTTTTTCCTCTGTCGTAGAGGACGATGCGCTTACCAAATCCTACAAGTATCGCCTGTTGGTTATTATCACGGTGCTAACTGGATTGCTGATGTGGATGTACAGCTTCGTTTCTATCTTTTTAGTCACCAGTGAAGCCTTGGCTGTCATCGGTTTTTCGTGCTCCATCATTCATGCGTTGTGTCCTATACTCTATAAAGTAACCAAGTCGATGGTTTTTGCGGCCTACACGATGGTGACGGCCGGGATGGTGTTTCAGTTCTCCTTTGCATTTTACACGGGGGGATTTTACGCGCCGACCTTGATTTGGTTTGCAGTCCTTCCCATGATCGTGGGGATTCTTACTAATAAAAATCATGCACTCATTTGGATCTTCATTTGCGTAGCAGACTACGTCTTAATGTTTTTGCTGCAAACGAATCGTCTGGTTCCAGTCAGCGAGTTAACGGCCGACGGACGTGTGGTGACACAGTTCATGGTGGGGCTGGGGCTCATTGGTTTGGTGGGAGGATTTACACTCTTTTTTATCGAGCTGGGATATTTTTATCACAATAAAATTGCCGCGAAGAACATGCAAATCCGTCAGCTTTTCAGAGCAATCACTCATGACATTCTTAATCCGCTGACAGCCGTGGAGTTTTCTCAGCAGAAGATTCTTAAGCAGCATCCCGAGCTAGAGGGTGATTTGTCTCACTCGCAAAAAGTGATCGCGAACATTCGTCAGACCGTTGAAAACGCTCGATACTTTGATGCTGCAGATTCAGGGCGAGTTGTTCTTAAGATTCTGCCAGTGGCCCTGGCCAATATTTTTGAAACGGTTGAAGCGCTGTTTGAGGAGCGTCTCCGAGATAAAAAAATCACATTGGAGATTGATCCAGAGGTTAAAAACACGAATGTCCTCGGAGATGAGACAAGTCTTAGAACACAAGTGATCAGCAATGCCCTTTCTAATGCCATCAAGTTTGCCTCACCTGGAGATAAGATCGAGGTCAGTGGGATTTCTCATGGAAGCGAATACGAACTGATAATTCGTGATCATGGGCAGGGTATTCCGCCGGAGCGACTCCAGCAGTGGGAAGCGACAGGAGCTTTGTCCTCGACACTGGGAACATGGGGCGAGAAGGGCACGGGTTTTGGACTTTTACTCATGAAGCACTATATCGATAAGGCGCATGGTCGTCTTCAGATCCACAGTATCTGTCATAACGTCGATTCCAAGAATAAAGGTACCCGTATCAGCCTTTTCCTTAAGAAGGCTCCCTAGATAGGTTGACCCCCAAATACGAGTTTGATAGGTTGCGAATCTGACTTAAAATGTCGTCAAACAAACATTGTCGCGCTCTGCCCCGGTTAGGGTGTGACTCTTCCGCTATGAAGGAAAACAAGTAGTGAAAAACTATCTTTTTACGAGTGAATCTGTTTCTGAAGGCCATCCGGATAAAATGGCCGATCAAATCTCAGATGGTGTTCTGGACGCTATCTTGGCTCAAGATCCTAAGGGTCGTGTTGCCTGTGAGACTTTGCTAACAACAGGTTTGATCGTTGTTGCTGGTGAAATCACGACTTCTGCAAAAGTGAACTTTTCAGAAATCGCTCGTGATGTTGTTAAACGTATTGGTTATGACCACTCTGATAAAGGTTTTGATTACAAAACTTGCGCAGTGACGGTTGCAGTTGGCCAACAATCTCCAGACATCGCTGTCGGTGTTAAAGAGACTTTGTCTGACGACCAAGGCGCTGGTGACCAAGGTTTGATGTTCGGTTATGCCGTTAACGAAACTCCTGAGTTGATGCCTCTTTCGATCGCAATGTCTCATAAGCTTGTGAAAGACTTGGCAACAATCCGTAAAGCTAACAAAGTGGACTGGTTGCGCCCGGATGCTAAATCCCAAGTAACAGTTCAGTACGAAAACGGTATTGCTAAACGTATCGATGCAGTTGTTATTTCTACTCAACATGCTGACAGCGTTTCCAATGCAACAATCAAAGAATTCATCACTGAGGAGTTGATCAAAAAATCAATCCCAGCTCAGTGGATCGACGCTAAAACTAAATTCTACATCAATCCAACAGGCCGTTTCGTAACGGGTGGCCCAATGGGTGATGCTGGTTTGACAGGTCGTAAAATTATCGTGGACACGTACGGTGGTCACGGTGCCCACGGTGGTGGCGCATTCTCTGGTAAAGATCCTTCAAAAGTGGATCGTTCTGCGGCTTACGCGGCTCGTCACATTGCGAAGAATATCGTGGGTGCGGGATTGGCAGATCGCTGCTTGCTGCAAGTTGCTTATGCAATTGGTGTAGCTGAGCCAGTTTCCATCTCTGTAAACGATTTCGGCACAAGCAAAGTAGGCCCAGAAGTGCTTGAAAAAGCAGTTCGTCAGGTCTTCGATTTGCGTCCAGCTCGCATTACGAAGGATTTGGATCTTTTGAGACCAATCTATTCGAATACAGCTGCTTACGGTCACTTCGGCCGTAACGAAGACGCTTTCACTTGGGAAAAATTGAACAAAGTGGAAGAGCTAAAAGCTGCTGTAAAAGGTTTGGCGTAAGCTTCTCTAAGTTTCGAAATTTATTAATCATTGCGCCGAGTTGTCTCTAGCAACTCGGCGCTTCTTTTATATAATGGCGCGAATGGATCCTAAGTATATACGTAACTTTGCAATTATCGCTCATATCGACCACGGCAAATCAACTTTGGCGGATGGTCTTCTTTCGGCAACTGGCTCGCTTTCCGATCGTGAAAAGAAAGAGCAGTTTCTGGACAACATGGAACTTGAGCGTGAGCGTGGGATCACAATCAAGGCTCAAACTGTTTGCCTAGATTTTAAATCTAAAGACGGCAACATGTATCAGATCAACTTGATCGATACTCCGGGGCACGTGGACTTCTCTTACGAAGTTTCTCGTTCTTTGGCAGCTTGTGAGGGTGCGATCCTGGTGGTCGATGCTGCACAAGGGGTTGAGGCACAAACTCTCGCGAACGTTTATCTCGCGATGGAGAATAATCTTGAGATCATTCCAGTCTTAAACAAAATCGATTTGCCATCTGCAGACCCAGAGGGCGTAGCAAGACAAATCGAAGACACAGTTGGTTTGGATACGACAGGTATCATTCATGCATCTGCGAAAGAGAAAATCGGTATCACTGATATTCTTGAAGCGATCGTTGAAAAAGTTCCGCCACCAAAGGCAGACAAAACACTCACTCCTCGTGGTTTGATCTTTGACTCTTGGTTCGATGCTTATCAAGGCGTTGTCGTCTTGGTTCGTATGATGGACGGGACAATTAAAAAAGGCGACAGAATCAAATTCATGGCCACAGATCGTGACTATGAAGTTTTGCGTATGGGTAAATACAAACCATTCCCGGCTCCTCAAGACACTCTTGAGGCTGGTGAAGTGGGCTTTATCATCTGCGGTATCAAAGATATCCGTGACGTAAAAGTCGGTGATACAGTGACAGGTGCAAAACATCCAGCAACAGAGCCTTTGGCTGGTTTCCAAAGAATCAAGCCGATGGTATTTGCGGGTATCTTCCCCGTTGTTGCTTCTGAATACGAAAGCTTGAAGGACGCTTTGGATAAGCTCTGCTTGAATGACTCTTCATTGTCATTCGAGGTGGAAAAGTCCGCGGCTCTTGGGTTCGGTTATCGTTGTGGTTTCTTGGGCCTTCTGCACATGGAGATCGTTCAAGAACGTTTGGAGCGTGAGTTCAATCTTGATTTGATCACGACAGCGCCAACGGTTGTTTACCAAATCACTAAAACAGACGGCACAGTTTTGATGTTGGAAAATCCGTCAGGCATGCCTGATGAGTCGACAATCGCAAAATTCGAAGAGCCTTATGTGAAAGTGACGTTGCATACTCCGACTGAATATATCGGTGGAATCTTAAAGCTTTGCGAAGACAAGCGCGGCGCTCAGCTTAAGATGGAATATGTGAACGAGAAAAAAGTTATCATCGAATACAAACTTCCAATGAATGAAATGGTTATGGATTTCTATGACCGTTTGAAATCTATTTCTAAAGGTTACGCATCTTTGGAATATGAATTCTTGGGCTTTGAAGAGGCTGACTTGGTGAAGTTGGATATCTTGATCAACTCTGAGCCGATTGATGCCTTGTCATTGATCGTTCACAGATCAAAAGCGGTCACGCGTGGTCGTAAGTTGACAGAGAAGATGAAAGAACTCATCCCTCGTCAGCAATTCCAAATTAATATCCAAGCTGCAATTGGATCGAAAATTATTGCTCGTGAAACTCAAGGGGCGATTCGTAAAGACGTTACTGCCAAATGTTATGGTGGTGACATCTCTCGTAAACGTAAGCTTCTAGAGAAACAAAAAGAAGGTAAGAAGCGTATGAAGGCGGTCGGCTCTGTCGACGTCCCTCAGGAAGCATT
This sequence comes from Bdellovibrio sp. HCB209, assembly GCF_047306065.1. Classification (GTDB taxonomy): domain Bacteria; phylum Bdellovibrionota; class Bdellovibrionia; order Bdellovibrionales; family Bdellovibrionaceae; genus Bdellovibrio. Next base: position 3,115,901 of record NZ_CP178618.1, on the reverse strand, counting down.
CTTAGCGATCTTGAAAGTAGAGGACTAGCATCATGGCAAAAGACCAACAAGACAAACCCGTTCCTTGGGACTGGAGAACAAAACACTTTTGGACAGAAGGTTGGGGATCTCTTTTCCTAGCGGTGTTCATTGCGTTGTTTATCCGTTGGGGTTTTGTTGAAGCTTACGTGATTCCATCAGGCTCGATGTTGCCGTCACTTTTGATTCACGATCATATTTTCGTGAACAAACTGACTTACGGTCTGCGTGTCCCATTCAGCGAAAGCTGGTTGGTAAAATTTAACGAACCAAAACGTGGCGAAGTGATCGTGTTTAAGTATCCTCGTGATATGAGCACATTCTTCATCAAGCGTATCGTGGGCGAGCCAGGCGACAAGATCTATTATGAAAATGGCACTTTGTACGTCAATGACAAACCCGTTGAAAAGAAAGTTCCTGCAAATCAGGACGAATTCAATTGGTTGCGTGATGCGGATTTCACTCGTGACGGTAACGTAAACGATGCAAAATCTAACTACGTTGAATTCACTGAAGCACTTCCGCCAAGCAAAGAGGGCGGCGAGGGTAAAGACCACGCCATTCTTCTTCGTAAGGGTGACTTCTACGAAACGTTTGGTCCGGTTGTGGTTCCTGCAGATCACTTGTTTGTTATGGGTGACAATCGCATGAACTCCATGGACAGCCGTGTTTGGAGCTTCTTGCCTAAGCAAAATATTTTGGGTCGTGCGATGTTCGTATGGCTTTCTTGTGAAGAAACTATTCCAGCTCTTCCGATGTTGTGTAATCCAATGACGATTCGTTGGACTCGCTTCTTCCATCCAGTTAACTAGTAAATGAATCAAGAAACATCAGCAGAGAAAAATTTAAAAGGAACGTGGGATCAGGCGATTCTAACGTTCCTTTTTCCTATTCTGCTGGTGATGGGCGTGCGCTGGGCTTTGTTTGAGCCGTTCGTAATTCCCTCGGGCAGTATGATTCCTAATTTGCTGGTGCATGATCATATCTTAGTAAAAAAATTCTCCTACGGATTGCGTGTGCCATTCAGTGATAAGTGGCTCGTTCAATGGTCGCAACCTCAGCGTGGCGACATCGTTGTCTTTAAGTATCCCGAGAATCCTGATGTCTATTATATCAAACGTCTGATTGGCCTTCCGGGTGATGAAGTTGTTGTCAAAAGCGGTAAGATTTCTCTGAACGGGCAAGAGTTGCCGTTGGAAGCGATGGATCCCAAAGCTGGTGACAAGGGTTTCACTTATTTCAACGAAACTTTAGACTCTAAAAATCATGTGATTCGCTTCATGGATTTCAAATTCGATGACGACACAACTCCGCAGGTTTTTAAAATCCCCCAAGATCAGTACTTTTTCATGGGCGACAATCGTGACCAATCCAGTGATTCCCGTGTTTGGGGGTATGTAAAACACGACTACATTGTCGGGCGAGCCTGGGCAATTTGGCTGAGCTGCGATAGCACTCTTCCGACCATGACATTTATGTGTGACCCTTCGCAAATGCGCTGGTCGCGTCTATTTAAAACACTCCAATAGTTTCATATACTTAGATTGTTAACGTTTGTTAATTCAGGCGTTCTTTTTTACATGGGGTTCTTTGTAAAATTACGCAAAGCATTAATATGTGTTAAGAACGAGCATCTTTTAACAATCTAAGGAGACTTCCATGAAATTGGTTTCTTTCGCAGTAGCGATGCTAACAGCGGTAAGCGCATTTGCTTACAGCACGAACTATACAAACCTTGAAGACAAATCCACATACGTAGAGGCAGTAGCTGCTTCTAACCAAGACGGCGTAATCTCTTTGCGCGTAGTTGTAACTGGCAGCACGACTGTCGTTCCAAACTTCCTAGTTGTAGACCAAGCTGGTGGTTTTCAATGTAAAGTTATTAAAACAAACTTGCTAGAAAGCTCATACGACTCAACTAAAAAAGAATTCACTCAAGCTTTCGAAGGTAAAATCATCTGGACTCCAGGTCATGAAAACAGCGGTTGCTTGGTTCAAGTTCTTCACCCATCTTTGAATAATACTCGCGCTGTGATCTACATGGAGAACAACGAAGCGAATCCTTCTCCAATATACGAAGACGAATACTAGTTTCTTCGCTTTTCCAAAAAAGCTATCCGCGATCGCAAAAGTTAGTTAAGATTTTTTCATGACTCGTTGGCGAGAATACTTAACAACTCTAGTGATCGCGGTTTTTTTTGCGCTTTTCGTGCGCAGCTATCTGATCACTGCCTATAAAGTTCCGACAGGTTCGATGCAGCCAACATTGAAGCCTGGAGATTTCATATTTTCTTCGCGAATTTCCTACGGCATTCAATTGCCATTTACAGATAAAAAATTGGATATCGTTTCTCCCAGTCGTGGTGATCTGATTGTTTTTACCTATGCCAATCAACCGGGCGTATCTTACGTGAAGCGTGTGATAGGTCTTCCGGGGGATCGCATTCAAATCAAAGATGGTCGTATTTTACTCAATGAAGAGCCTCTTCAATATGTGAAGGTGGCTGATGTTAGTAACGACAATCCAAACTCCGCGATTTTTGATATCTATGAAGAGAAATACCAAGATCACTCCTGGCGAGTGATTTTCCAAAAAGCTTCTGAGAGCAAAGATTTTGGTCCTCTCGTAGTTCCTCCCGATGAAGTCTTTATTCTAGGCGATAACAGAGATGCGAGTGACGACTCGCGCTATTGGGGAACTGTTCCGACTTCACAAATCATAGGCAAAGTCGTCCTTATCTGGCTCTCGTTGGATTGGCAGGAAAAATGGGGCGGAGATCGCTATCCTACAGTGCGTTGGAACAGAGTTTTTTCTCCGGTTCATTGACAGGAAACGCTTCGCCTTCTAGGCTGTTCTTCTAGATGTCATCTAGAACTCAGCACTCCATTATTGATTTAGTTAGCCTTGAAAAAGAGAAAATCAACCGTCTTTTTTCAACGGCAGATCAGTTGGCATTGAATCCATTTATACCTTCAAAGGGCTTCGGCAAAACCGGAGCCCTTTTATTTTTCGAAGCCAGCACGCGCACGCGAATGAGCTTTGAAACAGCATGCGCTCAGATCGGTGTGCATCCCATGCTCTTAGACGGAAAATCGGGGAGCAGTCTTGAAAAAGGCGAAACTCTTGAGGACACGGTTCTGAATGTGGCGGCTATGAAGCCAGCCTTTGTGGTGATTCGTTCTGGTGATGATTTGGATTTCAACGACATTACGACAAAATTGCAAATGCCTGTTATCAATGCGGGTTGGGGTAAAAAAGGTCATCCGACGCAAGCCCTGCTAGATGCTTACACAATTCGTAAGCATCTCGGGAAAATAGAAGGCCAAAAAGTTTTGATCGTGGGGGATGCTCGTCACAGTCGTGTGGCGGCTTCGCATGTTGAGCTAGCAGCTAAGTTAAATTACGAAGTGGCGTTTTGCGGACCTGAGGGCTTTTTGCCAGAGAGATTTGACGTAAAAGTATTTAAAAACTTCAGCGAAGGTCTGGCGTGGGCGACTGTGGCGATGGCTTTGCGTGTTCAGCTTGAACGTCACGTGACGAAGTATTCATTGGCGAACTACCGCAAAAATTTTGGTTTTACTGTTGAGAATTTAAAAGGTCTTTCTGACAAGGCTCTAATCATGCATCCAGGTCCTATCAATCAAGGGACGGAGATGGATACGGAAGTTTTGCAGAAGGATTCTCGCTGCCGAGTTTTGGATCAAGTCAGCAATGGCGTCCTGATTCGTCAGGCGATTTTGCTCGAGGTTTTGGGGGGATTATGAAGGGATGGCTTGTTTTAGAAACGGGCGAAGTTTATCAAGGCGCTTGGCATGGCGGTGAAAACCGTGCAGGAGAAGTCGTCTTTAATACATCCCACTCGGGTTACGAGGAAATCGCGACAGATCCATCTTATTTTTCACAAATCGTTGTGATGACAGCTCCGATGCAAGGTAACTACGGCATTGAAGATGAGGCTTGGGAATCACGCCAGCTTTGGATTGAGGGCTTTATTTGTCTTGAGATCCAGGATTCAGAACGCGATCAAGCGTGGAAGAAACGTTTGCTCGACAATAAAATTCCAATGCTAACGGAGCTTGATACTCGCCACTTGGTTTTGCGTCTGCGTAAAGGCGGAACTCCTTGGGGAGCTTTAGTGCAAGCCCAAGATGAAGCTCAGGCAAAATCTTTGGCTCAAACTTTAATCGACAAAAAGAAGACCTTGGACAAAGACTGGGTTTATCTTGCGTCTCGTCCAGCACCGGAAGTCCGCAAAGGCGACAACATGGTTGGTCCGCGCGTCGCGGTTTTGGATTTCGGTAGCAAAGAAAATATCCTGCGCGAGTTGCAAAACCGTTGCTCTGAAATCAAGATCTTTAACAGCCGCAGCTCTGTCCAAGAAATCATGGAGTACAATCCAGATGGTATCATGCTAACTAACGGTCCTGGCGATCCAGCGGACGTGAAGGTGGCGATTGGCACTGTGAAGGAGCTTTTGGGAGTAAAACCGATCTTCGGTATCTGCATGGGACACCAAATCCTGGGATTGGCGTTGGGTGGCAAGACTTACAAGCTTAAGTTCGGTCATCGCGGCAGCAATCATCCTATTCAAGACAACATTTTGAATCAGATTTACATGACCAGCCAGAACCACGGCTATGCCGTCGATCAAGCGACTTTGCCTGATGATGTCAAAGTGACGCATACCAATCTAAATGATGGCACTGTGGCAGGTTTTTATAGTGAAAAAAGAAAGTGTTTGGGAATACAATATCATCCTGAAAGTTGCCCAGGCCCGCATGAAGCTTCCGGCCTGTTTAGTTATTTTGTAGAGCGGATGATATGAACGAATACGAAAAGTTAATCGAAAAAATTCTTAATCATTTTGTCAGCGAGGCCTTCAAGGATGAATTGGCTATGGCCAAAAAGGAATTCTTTGAAAACGCTGGTACCTTGGATGAAAACTCAGAGCACTTCGAATCTCGTATGGCTCAGTTTTATGACTGGTACTTCTTTACCCGCGAGTTAAAAGGTTTCGGCCAAACTCCGCTGGATGCTTGTCATTTGGTTCGTGAGCTGCGTTTCACTGCTGAAGAAATGCAGTTAATCCAGGTTTTGAAAAATCACAGTCATTCCATTTTTGAGTTTAACAAGATTAAAAACGGCGACGTTTACATCAAAGATCTTATGGCGAACAAAAAATTGGTGGTTAAGGAATCTCCGTATGTCTTCGGATTTGATCCTGATGAACTATTTGAAGTGCGTTTGATTCCTCATGGGGAGTCTTACATCTTCACACGTGGTTTTTGCTTCCATCCAGAAAGTGCTAAGAAGTTCATTTTGAGCGAAGTAAAACGTCATCGCAAAGATCCTGATTTGGATCCTGACTTGATGATGCTTCGTTTGATTAAAATGAGATACAAGTTCGAGCAGTATAAGCATGTGAAGCCCGAGATGATCTACTCCAACGAGGGAAAACTCGGTATTTAATTATTTTTGTTTTTATAACTCCGGTAAAGCCGGAGTTTTTTTTGAGCAGTTTGCAGTACGTTTTAGAGCCAAGGGGGAAAGAGTGCCACGTAAGTCCGATATTAAAAAGGTTTTGATTATTGGTTCAGGACCGATCGTGATTGGCCAGGCCTGTGAATTTGATTATTCCGGCACTCAAGCATGTAAAGCATTGATGCAAGAAGGACTTGAAGTCATTCTTGTGAATTCAAATCCAGCAACAATCATGACAGATCCAGAGATCGCAACTCGCGTGTACGTGGAGCCTTTGAAGGTTGAATATCTTGAAAAGATTATCGACAAAGAGCGCCCCGATGCAGTGATCCCAACTTTGGGTGGCCAAACGGCTTTGAATCTTGCTTTGGATCTTCATGGCAAAGGTATTTTGCAAAAGTATAAAGTTCAGCTTTTAGGAGCAACTCCGCAGGTTATCAAAGCCGGAGAGGATCGTGAGATCTTCAGGGGCTTGTTGGATAAAATCGGTGCACGTTATCCGAAAAGTCATCTGGTCAGAACTTTTGAACATGGATTGCAAATTGCGGATGATCTTGGTTATCCAATGATTCTTCGTCCAAATTACACGCTGGGCGGCGGAGGCGGCGGCATCGCTTATTCTCCTGACGAATATAAAAGCATGCTCGTAGGAGCTCTTCATGAAAGTCCAACATCAGAAGTTCTAGTTGAAGAAAGTATTCTTGGCTGGAAGGAATATGAACTTGAAGTCATGCGTGATTACAAGGGTTCCTTCGTTGTTGTTTGTAGCATTGAAAATTTAGATCCTTGTGGAGTGCATACTGGCGACAGTATCACAATTGCCCCTCAACAAACGTTGAGTGATCGTCAATACCAAGCGATGCGCGACGAAGCTTGTAAGATCATCAATGAGGTGGGCATTCAAACGGGTGGCGCGAATATTCAATTTGCTGTTCACCCCACAACTCATGAACGTGTTGTGATCGAAATGAATCCACGTGTGAGTCGTTCTTCTGCGTTGGCAAGTAAGGCCACGGGATTCCCGATTGCAAAAATCGCAGCGTTGCTTTCAATCGGCTACAGTCTTGAGGAAATCAAGAATGACATCACTAAAGTAACACCATCATGTTACGAGCCCGCTCTGGATTATGTCGTAACTAAAATTCCTCGTTTTGCATTTGAGAAATTCCAAGGATCTAAAGACTCTTTGACGACGCAAATGAAAAGCGTTGGTGAGGTGATGGGGATCGGGAGAACTTTGCAAGAGTCGATGATGAAAGCTCTTGCAAGTCTTGAGGCTCATCCTCAGGCGATTCCAGAAATTGAAATGGAAGTGGGTAAGATCTCTTATCCAAACAGCATGCGTATTTACCATCTTTTCCAAGCATTCCGTGATGGAAAAACTGTGGCAGAGATCCAAGAGCTGACCGGAATTATTCCGTACTATTTGGAACAAATCGAAGGTTTGATTAAATTCGAAGGAAAATTTGCTAAAGAATTTAATGAAGGCAACGTCGAGCTGTTGTTGGCAGCAAAACGCAAAGGCTTCACGGATGCTCGCTTAGGGGCCTTGGTCGGTCAAAATGCTAAGTTCATGCAGACACTTCGTGAAAAGCATCAGCTTTTCCCTAAGTACTCACAAGTTGACACTTGTGCTGGGGAATTTGAATCATCGACGCCTTATTTTTATTCTACTTACTGGGCTCATGAGTCAGCAGTGGTAAATGCTAAAGATGCTGTTGTGATCATCGGAAGCGGTCCTAACAGAATTGGCCAAGGTATCGAATTCGACTACAGCTGTGTGCGTGGTGTAAAAGCCTTTAGAAAAAATGGCACGAAAGTGATCATGGTGAACTCGAATCCAGAGACTGTGTCGACGGATTACGATACTTCAGATGTGTTGTTCTTCGAGCCGTTAACATCTGAAAGCTTGATCGAAATCATGCGCTTCATGAAGCCACGTGGTTTTGTCGCTCAATTGGGTGGACAAACTCCAATCAACGTTGCTCCAGAATTAGTAGCCGCAGGTTACGCGCTGTTGGGTTCATCTTTACAAACAATTGATTTGGCCGAAGACCGTGGATTGTTCACGAAAATTTGCCGTGAGCTTAATTTTGAAATTCCAAACTCTGCCATGTCGGGATCTTTGGAAGAGGCCTTGGTGAATGAAAAACAAGTTGGCTACCCCATGATCTGCCGTCCAAGTTATGTCTTGGGTGGACGTCGTATGGAAGTGATCGAGAATCGCGATGAGTTGATTTCGTACTTCCAGCGTCATGGTGATTATATCTCCCCAGAGAAGCCTTGCATGATGGATCAATTCTTGGCCGGTGCACTGGAAGTCGACGTGGATTTAGTTCGCGGCACTGATTGGACATTGATCGGTGGTGTGGTTGAGCATATCGAAGCTGCCGGAGTTCATTCTGGCGACTCTATGGGCGTACTACCACCGCATCGCTTGAAAGATGAGACATGTAGCCGTATCGAGCAGTTAAGTATTCAATTGGCAAATCGTATCGGAGTGATTGGTCATCTGAATTTGCAGTTGGCAGTTAAAAACGATGTGGTTTACATGCTTGAAGCAAATCCACGCAGCTCGCGTTCTGTCCCATTCGTCGCCAAAGCAACGGGTATTCCGTTGATTGACTTGGGTGTGGCAGCAATGTTGGGTAAAAAAGCCAGTGAATTGAAACTGGGTGATTTAAAGTGGAGAAAAACCGACACGGTTTCAGTTAAAGGTGTTGTGTTCCCATTTAAAAAATTTCCAGAGTCAGATTCGATCTTGGGACCTGAAATGAAATCAACTGGCGAAAGCATGGGGCGCGGGAAAAACTATTCCGAAGCTCTTTGTAAGGCCTTCCTTTCAAGTAACATAAGACTTCCGAAAACGGGTCAGGTGTTCTTCTCACTGCGTGATAAAGACAAAGACGCCATGTTGCCTTTGGTGAAAGAGCTTCAGCGCATGGGCTACGGAGTTTCTGCAACAACAGGAACCGCGGCTTTCTTTAATGATAAAGGCGTGAACTGTCTGTCGCTCAAAAAAGTCGATGAGGGGCGCCCGCACTGTGTGGACAAAATTCGCTCCGGTGAGGTGGCCTTCGTTATCAATACAACGTCAGGTCGTCGTGCGATCGAGGCGAGCTTCGACATTCGTCGAGCTTGTACGGACTACAATATTCCATGCTTAACAGAGAGTGATGCCGCTGAGGCCTTCGTTCTTGCTTTGAAAAATACTAGAAATGAGTCATCATCTGTCGAGGCACTGCCGTCGATGGAGGTCTTTTGATTTCATTTCCGCGTTTGATCGTTAAAGCAGCTATTGGCATCTTTGTGATGTCGACTCTTTGTTTTTCTCCGGCCTTTTCCGCGGAAAAGACTCCGAAGCAGATTACTATCGGGATCATTCCCGGTGGTAATCCGGAAAAGGAAGCAGAGCAGGGTGTAGCTTTAGCGCAAGCACTTCAAACGCGTTTGAATGTTCCGGTGAACATGTACGTTTCGAAAAGTTACGCGGGACTCGCAGATGCGATGAAATCCAAGAAAGTGGATTTTGCGTTCTTTTCATCATCAACCTATGTTCTTGCGGAAAAATCTGCTCAAGCAAAGGTGTTGTTGAAAAAAGTTTGGCACGAACCGTACTATTACTCAGCGATTGTTGTTCCAGCATCGTCAAAAGTAAAAAAGCTTGAGGATCTAAAAGGCAAAAAGATTGCGTTTGTGGATGAGCAGTCTTCCTCAGGTTACCTGTATCCGAAGGTGGCCTTGAATAAAAAGAACCTTGAAGAAAAAAACTTTAAGTCTCAATTCACTGGTAACCATCAAGCATCTATTAAGGCTCTCGAAGCCAAGGAAGTTGACGCTGCTGCAGTTTTCAGTGACGACGAAAAAGGTAAGCAAGGTGCATGGGTAAAATTTGGTGACCCCAAAAACAAGTTCCGAGTTATTTGGATGAGTGAACCGATTCCTAATGATCCATTCTGTGTTCGTCAGGATTTCTACGACGAATATCCTAAAATCACCCACGATATGATGTTTGCCCTTATCGAACTTCTGGAGCAAACGTCGGGTAAAAACACTTATTCTGAAATTTTAGGTTCTCGTGACTTGATGCCAGCCACTTCTAAACAGTATGATCCTGTTAGGGAGATGGTTAAAGCTTTGAATATTGAGCTTAAACCGTAAGCATCAATGTCGGTACTTCATGTAGAAAATTTGAATAAGACATTTAAGGGTGGTCTTTTTGAAAAGGACCGCCAAGTGCTGAAGGATATCACTTTTCAGCTTCCTGAAAGTCAAACGACAGGGTTTGTGGGCAGCAATGGCGCTGGTAAAACCACGACAATTAAATGTCTTTTTGATTTTATTCGTCCTGATAGCGGTAAAATCCACTTCTTTGGATCTCCTTTAGACAGTAATTCCAAAACTCGTATCGGTTATCTTCCAGAGCGTCCGTATCTCTATGAATTCCTAACGGGCATGGAATTTTTAAAGCTTCATTGGAACTTATGCTACGGACTCTCCACCAAAGACTTTGTTGAGCGTGCTCATGAAGCCCTCAAAAAAGTCGACTTATTCGAAGCTAAGGATCGTCGTTTAAGAACATACTCCAAAGGTATGTTGCAACGGGCAGGTATTGCTCAAGCCATTTTGACTCGCCCAGATCTATTGATTTTGGATGAGCCCATGTCGGGATTGGATCCCGATGGGCGTGCGATGGTTAAGGATATCTTACGTGAAGAGCAAAAGCGCGGAGCCACTTTGTTTTTCAGCAGCCACTTGCTTCAGGATATGGAAGAACTTTGCTCGCGCCTAGTGGTCGTAAATAAGGGAAAGATCCTTTACGAGGGTGGATTGCCAGAATTTATGTCAGAGTTCCAAAGCCTTGAGAAGGCCTTCCAAGTTCAAAAAAATCGTGAGGCTAAAAATGTCTAAGGTTTGGACTCTAGCGATCACGACTTTACGGGAAATGTTGCGCGAAAAGATCTTTTTCGTTGTGATTGTGATTGCAGTTTTGATGATTGCATTGAGTTTTCTTTTAGGGGCTCTGTCTTTTGCGGAACAAAGAAAAATCTTAGCAGATTTTGGTTTTTTAGCGGTGCAAATCGCTCTTTTGGGGATCTCTCTATTCTCGGGATCCTATATTATAGCTAAAGAGGTCGAAAAGCAGACGTGTCTTCTGATTCTCTCAAGACCTGTTTCTCGCAATCAGTTTATTTTGGGAAAGGTGTTTGGAGTGATGGCTCTGAATACTCTTTTAGTATCTCTTTTGGCTGTGGTGCTTTCATTCCTACTGGGAGTGTGGGGAGATTCCAAACAGTGGCTCTCCTTCTTTGAGATTTGCTTAAGTCTTTGGGCTGAAGCCGCGGTGATTCTTGTTTTTGCGATGTGGTTCAGTTTGCTAGTAAGGCCTGTATTGGCGTTGAGCGCTGGTATCGTCTATTTCTTATTGGCTCACTGGTTGGGTGACTTGGCGTTTTTTGCTTCGAAAAGCAAAGAAGACCTCTTTATTAAGATAGTCGAAGGTCTTCACTGGATTGTTCCAAACTTCTACCGAATGAACTGGAAATCAGCTTATTTCCTTCAAGAAGGTTTGCCATTGAAAGACGTCACATGGATGATTGCACATACGACAGGATGGTTTATTCTGTTGGTGCTTTTAACCAACTTTGCTTTCAGGAGAAAAGATATTGTCTAGCGTGGATGCATTTTACTACACGATTTTCTTCGTTCTTGGGGCCGTATTTGGAAGCTTTGGGAACGTCGTTATTTATCGTTTGCCACGCGAAGAAAGCATCGTAAAGCCACGCAGCTATTGTTACAGCTGCAAGTCTCAAGTGAAGTGGTATGACAATATCCCTATTTTTAGCTGGTTCATTTTGCGCGGTAAATGCCGTAATTGCAGAGCCAAGTTTTCGTTCCGATACCCCCTGGTTGAGCTCATCATGGCGGGTTTGTTTGTCTTGAGTTACCACTATGTGGGTTTGTCTTGGGATCTTCTTGAATATCTTCTTTTCATTTTTGGCTTAGTGATCTGTACATTTATTGATTTGGATCACATGATTTTGCCGGATGAGTTTACTCTTTCGGGAATCGTTATTGGACTTGTTGGAGCTGCCTTGAATCCAAACCGTGAGTTTTTGGATTCATTATTCGGTGTTTTGATGGGTGGCGGATTCTTGTGGGGTATGGCTTACCTGTACTGGATTTTCACGAAACAAGAAGGCATGGGCGGGGGAGATATCAAATTGCTCGCTTGGATCGGTGCCTTGTTAGGTTGGAAGGCTATTCCTTTCGTCATTATGTCATCAGCCATTGTTGGTAGCATTGTGGGTATCGTAGCGGCAAGGAAGCAAAAAGCAGGACTAAAGACTGTGATTCCGTTCGGACCTTATCTTGCTTTGGGCGCAATCTTTTATCTTTTTGGCGGCCAGACCATAGCATTGTGGTACCTAGACCTTTTTCTACCAGGATTGAACTAGCTTCACTGGACCCCTGGTTTGACATTCCATTCACGAGCAGAAATAATTTACTATGTTAGACCTGCGTCTAAAGACGTAAGTCTTTAAAAAGACATTGGTGTGGTTCAACTGGGGAAGCAGCTAAGTAATGTTTTTTAAATCTAGAAAAGTTATCGGACTCGACATCGGTACGAGTTCAATTAAGTTAGCCGAAATGGAAGTGAGTGGCAAAGGAGCCCAGTTGCTCTCCTTTGGTTTTGCACCAACACCTCCTAACTCCGTTTCAGGTGGTGAGATCGTTGATATCGCGTCTGTCGGTATTGCCATTCAAACTTTAATCGCAGAAGTAAAATCAAAAAGAAAAAATATCGCAACAGCCATGTGGGGAACGGCGGTCATCGTTAAGAAGATCACGATTCCTAAGATGGATAAAAAACTTGTTCGCGATCAAATTCGTTTTGAAGCTGAACAGTATATTCCCTTTGATATCAACAATATCAGTCTTGCACATCATATCTTAGCGACCAGTGCGACCCCAGACACAATGGATATCCTGTTGATTGCCGCACAAAACGAACTAGTGACTCAGTACACTCAGGTTATTGAATTCAGCGCGCTGAAATGTTCGGTTTTGGACGTTAGCGGTTTTGCATTAGCGAATTCTTTTGAAGTGAATTACGGCAAGTTCCCAGGCGAAGTCATCGGTCTTTTAAACTTTGGTGCTTCCATCACAAACTTTGTTGTTCTTCAGTACGGCGAAATTATTTTCTGTCGTGATATTCCTGTCGGTGGTGCGAACTATACAAATGAAATTCACAAAGCCATGGGAGTTACAGTAGGCGAAGCCGAGGCTTTGAAATTGAGTGCCGTTTCTCGTCGTGACGTTCCTGACGATGTTCACAGTGTTATCAGCGCCACAAATGAAGCTGTTACAGAAGAAATTCGCAGCAGCTTGGATTTCTTGAGTGCCACAACGAATGGCCTTACTTTGAATCGCTGTTTCTACACAGGCGGAAGCTCTCAAACATCGGGTTTGATTGAAACAATCTCCCGTGTAACAGGCATTCCTATGGAGCCGTTCAATCCGTTTGCGAAAATTAAAGCTAATCCGAAAAAATTCTCTCCAGAATATCTAGCGCAAATCAAAAATTTTGCTGGTGTTGTGACGGGCTTGGCTCTTCGCGAGGAAGGAGACGCACGTGATTAAAATTAATCTAGCGTCTCAAAGTGTCGGAACGAATGCAGCACTCGGTGCACAGTTCGGTGGCGGAGGAGAAGGTGGCGAAGACATCATCATCTCCGATGAGGCCCGTAAGGAGGCGCTAAAGCGCCTTGTGGTTTTATTGATTCCGGCTCTAGGTTTGTATGCGTATCAAGAGCAAAATGTTCCTCAATTGAAGGGCCGACTTGGAAGTCTTCAGGCTACGTTGGGTGAGCTTGAGGCCTACAATGCGAAGCAAGCCGATTCAGTTGCGGAAATTAAGAAGTTTAAAGAAGACGAGGCGATCATCGAAGCTCGTATTTCTGCTTTGGATAAAATTTCTAAAGACCGTTCTCGTGAAATCCGCGTGATCGATCTTTTACAACAAGTTATTCCAGAGAAAGCTTGGCTGACTCGCGTGACGCTGAACCCAGATAGAATGAACGTCCAAGGTCTCGGGATGAGTGACTTTGAAGTTTCTCAGTTCCTAGAAGCCTTAACTAAGAGTGTGTTCTTGATGGATGTTAATCTTGTAAGCTCTACAGAAACGACAGTAGATGGAATGATTTTAAAGAAATTTGAAATCAGCGCCGTATTGGAGAGAGCACAATGAATAAATTCTTTGAAACTCTCTCTGGATATACTTACGGCAAAACTCTTGGTTTGGGAGTTTTATTAGGAGCTATTTTCTATTTCACTTTGTATGACGATGGCTCTCAGGTCGAGGCGCAAATTGCATCTGTGCAACAGCAAGTACAAGAGCAGGAAGCAAAAAAGAAAGACACAGACGCTACTTTGAAACAAGTAAATGAAATGCGTGAAAAACTAGGGCGCCTGAGTCAGCAATACCAGGAAATTTCAAGAAGACTTCCCACGGTGCTGTTCTCGATTGATATCAATAAGGCCATTGATGCTTTTGCTCGTGGTGCAAATGTAAACGTTAAAATGAAGCGCCCTGGTGAAAACATTAAGCGCGAAGTGGTTGAAGAAGTTCCGGTAGATATCACTTTAGAGGGAACTTACGCACAGCTTGCGCAGTTCGTGTCCCTAGTATCTTCTTCAGAGCGTTTAGCGCGCGTGAAAAATATTACGATTTCTGAAGAGCAAGGTGCGGATCCAAATAAAAAATTAAAGTTCGATGGGCAAGTTGTGGGCTATAAGCTCGCACCGGAAAAAGAAAAAACGGAGACTAAGCAGTGAAATCTGTAAGATGGATGATGTCTTACATTGTGGTTGCCGCGTTGGGATTGTGGTTGGCTTTTGCAGTCAGCACCAAATTCATGGCGCCTGCTCACTCTCAAGAGCAACCTCCGCCTCCAGGAGCTCCACCAGCAGCACAATCTCCGCCAGGACCGAATAATGGTGATTTACCTCCGGAATTTATGAACGAAGTGAATCAGGCTCAGCCGGGAGGAGCACCACCACCTCCGCCGCCAGGAGAGTCCGTTCCATCTGCTCCCCCGGGAGGCGCTGCTAATACACAGACGGCTCCTCCAAGTATTCCGGCTCCGCCGCCTCAAGGTGCACCGCCGGTAATGCCGGGACCAGAGAATGCAATGCCAATGGGTGACGCAGTGACGGCTCCTGTGAACTCGATCTCTGATGTTTTGGCAAAAGACAATTATATCTATGATCCGAACGGCAAGAGAGATCCATTTAAACCTTACCGAATTATCAGAATTAATCCGCGTAAGGAAGTGCCGTCTGACCAATTGGAGCCTTTGCAACGTTGGGAATTGGATCGTTTGCAAATTATTGGTATTCTTTGGGATGTGAAAACTCCACGCGCAATGGTGCGAGATCCAGATGGTGGTATTTTCACAGTCACGAAAAATTCGAAAATGGGCCGTAATGAAGGATACATTTCGGCGATTCGCGAGGGTGAAATCGTTGTCGTAGAAACAAAATACGATGAAGACAGACCAATTAAAGAAACTCGCGTAATGGAGTTTAAAAAATAATTCTCTTTTGGGGAGGTACTAATGAACGGATTCATTAGACTTATGATCGTAGCTGCAATGATTGCATCACTTACCTCGTGCGCTAGCCGACCTGCGCAGGACGATCTATCTTTAGATGAAGGCTTGGATTCTTCAGCGGGTGCTGAATTAAGCTTAGACGACACAGGAAGTTCAGACGAAGTTGCCGATGCAGGTTCCGCTCCAGCGGAATCTGGTGGTGATGAGTTCTCTGACTTTGATAATACGCCGGAAGACGAAGCTCACCAAGCTGGTCAGTCTGCTCCGCAAGGTGGCAGTCTCGAGGATGAATTCAATATGGCAGAGGGTGGGGACACTCCTCAACAAGCAGCCAATGAAACTCCTGAAGCTCCAGCACCAGATGCAGGCGTAGAAATGCCGCCGATCGTGGACACGGAACCTTCTGCTCCGGTTGCAGATGTACCAGCAGAGCAACCTCCAATGGAGGAGCCAGCTCCTGCACCAGAAATTCCTCATCAAGAGCCGGTTTCTGTTCCAGTGGCGACAAATCAAGGCAGCCCAGCGACAATCACGGATTTGCAGTTTAAGGCCAATGAAAATGGCGGAACAGTTATCGTGTCTGGTAACCGCCCACTGACTTTTACAACGCGTTCAAACCCAGATCTTCACCAATATGTGATTGAAGTTGAAAACGCGATCTTACCAGATCGTTTGAAGCGTTCTTTGAATACAAAAGATATCCGTGGCGCTGTGGGTGCTATCGATGCTTATCAAAACCCTGGCTCGACGACCGCTCGTTTCGTGATTCAATTGCGCGACGGCGTTGCTGAACCAGCGGTTCAAAATGAAGGCAATTCTCTTTTGATCGTGGCAGCTGGCACGGCGACCTCACAAGTCGCTACGAACTCAGCAGATGAACAAGAAGGCCCAGAAGGAAAAATCCTTCCAAACCAGAACTTAACTGAGTTCTTAACGGGCAATTCACAGTTCTACGGTAAGAAAATCTCCATCGAAACGAATAACATGGATATCCGTGACGCTTTAAACTTCATTACAGAAGAGAGTGGCGTGAACATGGTGATCTCTGACGAAGTTAGAGGAGCTGTGAGCCTTAAGTTGCGCCAAGTTCCTTGGGACCAAGCCCTTGTGGTTTTGATGAGAGCTCGTAAACTTGGCTATACTCGCCAAGGTAATGTCCTTCGTATTGCTCCATTGAATGACTTGCGCACTGAGGAAGATGATGCAAATAAATTGGCTTTGGCTCGTAAGAACCTAGAGCCACTAAAAGTTCGCATGTTCTCCATCAGTTACGCACGTGTAGACGAGCTAGAGAAAAAACTAAAAGATTTCTTGGGCGAGCGCGGTAAGGTCGTAGGCGACCCTCGTACAAATTCTCTTGTTGTTACAGATATTGCCGAGAATCTTGAGCGCGCAGCAAAGTTGATTCAAAGCTTGGATACTCAACCGCCACAAGTTCTTATCGAGGGTAAAATCGTTGAGGCATCTGAAAGATTCCAACGTAATATCGGTGTAAACTGGAATGTTACGGGAACGGCGATCAGCTTGGGTAATACAAATCGTGGCCCGGTTAATATGAATCCACGTTTCAACATCAACCCTACAAACTCTCAAAACGGAAACTTCAATTTCAGTTTGGATGTGGGTACGCTTGACGTATTTGGCAGTATCTCCGCAGCGCTTGCATTGTCCGAAAGCGAACAGAAGGTTAAAACCCTTTCTTCTCCCCGAATCATGACTATGTCTAATGAGACAGCGAACATTAGTCAGACTACAGAAGTGCCTGTAAAACAAGTGACTGTTACAGGAAACTCTTCGCAAGAAACGTATCAATTTAAGCCATTGGCTCTGAAGCTCGAAGTTACTCCTCAGGTAACAGCTGACGGATCTGTTATGATGAAAGTAGCTGTAGCTCGTCAAATCCAAGGGGCAACGAATCCAGATGGCTCTTTCGCGACAAACAGTCGTGAGGCCAATACTCGTGTTCTTGTGAGGAATGGGCAGACGGCTGTCATCGGCGGTATTTACTTAAGCGATGCTACAGAGGGTGAAGCTGGGGTTCCTTTCTTAAGAGAGATTCCGTTCATCGGCAATTTGTTTAAAATTAAGGGTGTTACAAAAGATAAGTCTGAGTTGTTGATCTTCCTTACTCCAAGAATTATGGGGCAAGTGATGGGGCCAAACTCGAACTCTCACTCTCACGAAGCGAACGATCGCTTGTAAAAAAGGAGCTAGTGGCATGAAAAAAACATTGTTCCTTCTTCCGATAATAGCCTTCCTAACTTCTTGCTCCGGTGGAGGTGAAGGCCTTGTAGAAATTAGCGTAACTAGTTCTGTTCGTTTGACAATACCAGCGGTCGGTTATTCTTGTTTGGCAAGAAAAACAGCCGCAGACGGTAACACTACACCGAGTTCAGACGTTTCGGCGGCGTATTTCACGATTCCTAAACTAACCTTTAAGCTTCAGGATCCAACTCGCGACACCTATATCTCCCAAATCAAAGTGACTTATACTCCTCCAGGCGGGTCAGAAACATCCTGTGTATTTGGAGGCGATAGTCTCGCAGCCTTAAGACTGACTTGGTGGGAAACCAGTTTGAAGGAGGCAAAAATCGCCGCGAACTCTGCTGAGGCAGATCGTGCGACAGATTGTCCTATGTATTGCGGAGGTATCAGCGTAGATGCTGGTAACTTCACTTCTTCCGGTACGATTAAGGTCTATGGCTATACACAAGACCCTAATAATGATGACGATTCAACTGGGTTTACAACTACCACCTACTTTACCTTCGGTAGCCAAATGTAAAATAAAAAGGGGCTTAATAAGCCCCTTTTTATTTTGTGCACGACACACTAGGGGCTGCATTGTTAGAGGCATTGATCGCATAACAAACAACACCCGAAGCATCTTTGATTTGCGTAATTCGAGTCGATCCTGACCCATAAGAATAGGTAGCAATTTCGGCCACTGTCCCATCCGAAAACTGTACAGTTGCATTCGCCGCGACGCGATTTGAATCTGCGAAGGTTGCGGCCCCCATTGTTATGAAAATAACTATTAGCAGCAGTATCCTCATCTCTAGCTCCTTCTCTGCTGAGGCAGCAGGCCATGTTTTGCAGCGTAAACAGGTGCTTTCTGCTATCGAATCGAATATAGACTCTCCATGGACCTATTTTCCGCCTCCGCAGCAGCACATTCAACATCTCCCTTGTCCGAAATCCTTCGCCCAAAAAACTTGGACGAAATCATCGGACAAGAAAAGACCATTGGTCCCCAGTCTAAACTGGGTCAGATTCTGCGAAAAGGGTACCTGCCAAGTCTCATAATCTGGGGTCCTCCCGGAACAGGTAAAACGACATTCGCCTTGGCATTATCCCAGCATTTCAATGCACATTTCGAAAACATCAATGCGACAGATGCGGGAACGAAAGTACTACGTGAAATTGGGGAAAAAGGTCACGACCGCCGGTTGCAGTACCAACAAAAGACAATCCTTTTCGTGGACGAGATCCATCGTTTCAACAAAGGCCAACAAGACGTGCTTCTTCCTTTCGTGGAGAAAGGCGATGTTGTCCTCGTAGGTGCTACGACTGAAAATCCAAGCTATGAATTGAACCGAGCCCTCTTAAGTCGTTGTCGCGTAGTCGTATTTGAGCGCCTCAGCGAAGAAAATCTTCGTAAAATCGTAGCTCGCGCCGAAACTCAGTACAAAAAGCCACTCACGGAAGCGTTGCAACCCGAAGCAATCGAAAACCTTCTGCAATTCTCAGACGGTGATGCGCGCAGATTGATTAACAGCTTAGAAATCCTGTATAGCTTCATGCGAGACGGGGAAGAGCCGCCACTAGCAACGAACGACATGCGTGAGTTGCTACAGCAAAATCCTATTGGCTACGATAAAAACTCAGAGATGCATTACGATCTGATCTCGGCCTTTATTAAGAGTGTCCGCGGCAGTGATCCAGATGCGGCAGTCTACTATCTCGCAAGAATGTTAGATGGGGGAGAAGACCCGATCTTCATCGCTCGCAGGCTAATTATTCTAGCGTCAGAGGATATCAGTAATGCCGACCCAAGAGCCATTTCCGTAGCCATCGCAGGACTTCAGGCAGTAGAGGCCATTGGTCTTCCTGAAGGAGCCATAACGCTCTCTCAGGTGACGACATATTTAGCCTCATGTCCAAAATCCAACGCTTCATATATGGCTCTTCACAAGGCTCGTGCCTTAGTAGAGCAAACGAAAACATTGCCTGTACCATTGCACCTTCGCTCCGCAAAAACAGCTCTCGCGAAAGACATGGGTTACGGTCGTGACTACAAGTATCCACACGATTATCCCACTGGATGGACGGAGCAATCCTATCTTCCAGAGGAGCTAATGAATGAGAAAATCTATGAACCAACTACGCATGGATTTGAGAAAAATATTCGCGAGTATCTCGCTTGGATGAAACAACGTCGCAGCGAAAATAAGGAATAAAAAAAGGACCTCATCGAGGTCCTTTTTAGTTTTCAGGATTTCTTGAAAAGTTTAGATCGCTCTTTGTGCACACACACAGATGCACTCTTGAGAGCCTTGGGAAGTGTGTGCATGTTTTGTGTTGGCTGGAATTTCTACGCGATCTCCAGGGCGCAAAACGAACTGATTTCCAGAGATATTAAATAGCATTTCACCCGCAACCACGATGCGCACCTCTGCGAAGGGGTGACGGTGATCTGGAATTTTAGTCTGTGGCGCATAGACCTCGTCAAATGGTTCCAACCCCTCTGACTCGAGGATCATATGAACCTGTTGTTTGCTTGGTACTAGCGGCGCTTGCCAGCGTGTGATGATCATAAATAAAGCCTCTTTCATCAAGCCAACCTATCAAGCTTCTTTGATATCTGGCTGAAAACACTATCTCAAATCGGAACATGAGATACAAGTCACACCGCGATTGACTCGCCTTGAAACACCTTCGCGAGGAGAAAATCAAATTGCTACAGGATAAGAGACCGGATCTTTTAGAAAAGAAAAAATGCTGTTAAGTCCCTCACTGGGATGTCGATACCTTTCTTGTAAGGAAAGGCCCATTTCGGGGAGGGGTATTTTGAGCAATTCTAAATCAAAGTCGACACACGCTGAGTTAGATCACATCTTGAATTTTGTCGATTCCTCTAAAGGGCTTCGCGCGAAAATGAATGAAACTGGCCGCGTGCAATTGCGCCAGGACCTTGACGGCAAACTATTTACTTTCAGCTCCCAAGACGTGAATGAAGTTCTTCACAGAGCAGACACTGAAGGTAAAGCTTTCCTGCAAGTGAACTTCAAAAATGGCTCTAAGATTTTGTTAACTGAAACGTTGATCGGCTTCAAACCTATCGAAACTTTGGGTTTAGATATGGCTCGCATCCCTAAAGTGGTGACAACGCCAGATCTAGTCAGTGTTTACGAAGCGATTGAAGAATCTTTAGGGGCTGACAACGGGAATGACACCGAGGTCGAGATCCTTAAAAAGGTCTATTTGGCCATTATCACCGGTGGTGAGAAGGTTGGATTCGATCTGACGACGGAACGTAAGTGGTTAAACCGACTTCTTGCGTCTAAATTCAAGGCTTCTGCCTAAAACTCTGTAAATACATACATTTAAATAGTTTTTTCGAAATAAACGAGGCTCAAACCTCGTTTATTTATTAGGCAGAATTCAGCCTGCATTAAGTTTTCGAAAAAAAGCTATTGACCTTTTTCGGGGTCTGAGCGAAAACCAGTCCCACTTTGGGGGTATAGCTCAGCTGGGAGAGCGTCTGATTTGCATTCAGAAGGCCGCAGGTTCGATCCCTGTTACCTCCACCAAATTTCCTTTTTAGGACTTTCGTCGAAATGATGAAAAAATAAAAAAGAGATTGACGAGGACAAAATACAGAGTAATATCTGTTCCTCGCGCTGCTGAAAGGCAGCGTATTTTTGTTTCGCTCTTTGAAAACTGAATAGCTAGAAGAAATAGATTTTTGGGCTCTTTGAATACTTAGTAATAAGTATTCACAATTTCAAAATTAAATATATTCGAACAAACATACAAGCGAGAGCTAGTAGTTTGGTTGATACAGAATTTAAACTGGAGAGTTTGATTCTGGCTCAGAACAAACGCTGGCGGCGTGCCTAATACATGCAAGTCGAACGGGGAAAGCTTTCGGGTGAGTACTAGTGGCGCACGGGTGAGTAACGCGTGGATAATCTGCCTTAGAGTGGGGGATAACTAGTCGAAAGATTAGCTAATACCGCATAAGACCACAAGAACTGCGGTTCAAGAGGTCAAAGGTTTTTCGCTCTAAGATGAGTCCGCGTAAGATTAGCTAGTTGGTGAGGTAATGGCTCACCAAGGCGACGATCTTTAACTGGTCTGAGAGGATGATCAGTCACACTGGAACTGAGACACGGTCCAGACTCCTACGGGAGGCAGCAGTAGGGAATATTGCACAATGGAGGAAACTCTGATGCAGCGACGCCGCGTGAGTGATGAAGGCCTTCGGGTCGTAAAGCTCTGTCGCAGGGGAATAACACAATGAAGGTACCCTGCAAGAAAGGATCGGCTAACTTCGTGCCAGCAGCCGCGGTAAGACGAGGGATCCTAGCGTTGTTCGGAATTATTGGGCGTAAAGCGGGTGTAGGTGGCTATGTAAGTCAGGTGTGAAAGCCTAGGGCTCAACCCTAGAAGTGCATCTGATACTGCGTAGCTTGAGTGGTAGAGAGGATAGTAGAATTCTTGGTGTAGTGGTAAAATACGTAGATATCAAGAGGAATACCGGTGGCGAAGGCGGCTATCTGGCTACACACTGACACTCAGACCCGAAAGTGCGGGGATCAAACAGGATTAGATACCCTGGTAGTCCGCACCATAAACGATGGATACTTGTTGTTGGAGGTATTGACCCCTTCAGTGACGAAGCTAACGCGTTAAGTATCCCGCCTGGGGAGTACGGTCGCAAGATTAAAACTCAAAGAAATTGACGGGGGCCCGCACAAGCGGTGGAGCATGTGGTTTAATTCGATGCAACGCGAAGAACCTTACCTAGGCTTGACATGTACTGGAATATTGGCGGAAACGCCGTAGCTCGCAAGAGTCGGTACACAGGTGCTGCATGGCTGTCGTCAGCTCGTGTCGTGAGATGTTGGGTTAAGTCCCGCAACGAGCGCAACCCCTGCATTTAGTTGCCAGCATTCAGTTGGGCACTCTAGATGGACTGCCGGTGTTAAACCGGAGGAAGGTGGGGATGACGTCAAGTCCTCATGGCCCTTATGCCTAGGGCTACACACGTGCTACAATGGTAGTCACAAACTGAAGCGAAGTCGCGAGATGGAGCAAATCGGATAAAAGCTATCTAAGTTCAGATTGGTCTCTGCAACTCGAGACCATGAAGTTGGAATCGCTAGTAATCGCGGATCAGAATGCCGCGGTGAATACGTTCCCGGGCCTTGTACACACCGCCCGTCACACCATGAAAGTTGGTTGTACCAGAAGTCGCTGCGCTAACCGCAAGGAGGCAGGCGCCCAAGGTATGGTCGATGATTGGGGTGAAGTCGTAACAAGGTAGCCGTAGGGGAACCTGCGGCTGGATCACCTCCTTTCTAAGGATTATGGTGATCGGCATTTCAAGCTTGTCTTGAAAAAAGCAATCACAATCTTAGGTCAACTCACTCTTCCCGAGTGGGTGAGTCCCAAAAATCTTTTCTAGCTGTTTAGTTTTGAAAGAGTGAAAACTCTTATCGCATCTAACATGGGCCAGTAGCTCAGTTGGTTAGAGCACACGCTTGATAAGCGTGGGGTCGGAAGTTCGAGTCTTCCCTGGCCCACCAACTTTCAACAAATTGAGTTGGTCTGTTAGAGGTGAATAAGAGATTTTTGCGCTCGAACGATTTTTCGTTCTTTGACAATTGAATAGATTGATTTAGTTGATTTTTAGCGAGGTTAGTTCCATTTTTTAAAGCTACAAAGGGCTTACGGTGGATGCCTTGGCACTAAGAAGCGATGAAGGACGTGGTAAGCTGCGATAAGCTTCGGGGAGTGGCACACACACTTTGATCCGGAGATGTCCGAATGAGGAAACTCATCATTTTATGATATCATTCACTGAATACATAGGTGTCTGAAGCTAACGAGGGGAAGTGAAACATCTCAGTACCCTCAGGAAGAGAAATCAATTCCGAGATTACCTTAGTAGTGGCGAGCGAACGGGTAACAGCCTAAACCTTAATCATTTATTTGATTGAGGGGTCGTGGGACCGCAATGTGGGACCGGAGAGTATAGAACAACAGTCTGGAAAGTCTGGCAAGATAGGGTGATAGCCCCGTGTTCGAAATGCTCAATGGCTCTAGCGGCATCCCGAGTACCACAAAACACGTGAAATTTTGTGGGAATCTGTGAGGACCACCTCATAAGGCTAAATATTCCTTAGTGACCGATAGTGAACAAGTACCGTGAGGGAAAGGTGAAAAGAACCCCGAGAGGGGAGTGAAATAGAAACTGAAACCGTAAGCTTACAAGCAGTTAGAGCCCCTTAAGTGGGTGATAGCGTACCTTTTGCATAATGAGTCAGCGAGTTATGTTTGCAAGCGAGATTAAGCCGTTGAAGGTGTAGTCGTAGCGAAAGCGAGTCTGAATAGGGCGTTTAGTTTGCAGGCATAGACCCGAAACCCGGTGATCTAATCATGGACAGGTTGAAGCGAGGGTAACACCTCGTGGAGGACCGAACAAGTTGAGGTTGAAAACTCTTTTGATGATCTGTGATTAGGGGTGAAAGGCCAATCAAACTGGGTGATAGCTGGTTCTCCCCGAAATATATTTAGGTATAGCGTTGAGTAAAAAGTATCGTGGAGGTAGAGCACTGAATGGGCTAGGGGTCTTTACCGGATTACCAAACCCAAATAAACTCCGAATGCCACAGATATGTTCCTCAGCAGGCAGACGCAGGGTGATAAGGTCATGCGTCGAGAGGGAAAGAGCCCAGACCAACAGCTAAGGTCCCTAAATGCACGCTCAGTGGAGAACGTTGTGGAGTTACTTTGACAACTAGGAGGTTGGCTTAGAAGCAGCAATCCTTTAAAGAAAGCGTAATAGCTCACTAGTCTAGTGACTCTGCGCGGAAGATACAACGGGGCTAAGCGTGTTACCGAAGCTTTGGATTAAGATATTTTATATTTTAGTGGTAGGGGAGCGTTCTAGCGTAGGATGAAGGTTGACCGGTAGGACAGCTGGACGAACTAGAAGTGATCATGCTGACATAAGTAGCGTTGAACTCGGGTGAAAAACCCGGGCGCCGAAAACTCAAGGATTCCTGGGTAAAGATAATCTTCCCAGGGTTAGTCGAGTCCTAAGATGAGGCCAAGTGGCGTAATCGATGGCAAAACGGTTAATATTCCGTTACCTAGCAAATTGTGTTTAAGGAATGACGGTATAGGCTATCTCAGCCTCTTATTGGATTGAGGTGTAAGCGTGTAGGTGGTGTCGTAGGCAAATCCGCGGCACATAACACTGAGGCGTGAATGCGAGATTCTTTGAATCGGAAGTGAGAAAAGCCATGTATCCAAGAAAAGTTTCGTAAATTTAGATTTGTTAGCTCGTACCGTAAACCGACTCAGGTGAGTGGGGTGAATATCCTAAGGCGATGGGGTGAATTTTGGTCAAGGAACTCGGCAACTTAACACCGTAACTTCGGGAAAAGGTGTGCCCGCGAGAGTGTAAGGATTTACTCCCCAAGCTTTTTCGGGTCGCAGAGAAATGGGAGTAGCGACTGTTTATCAAAAACACAGGTATGTGCAAAGTCTCAAGACGAAGTATACATACTGACGCCTGCCCGGTGCTGGAAGGTTAAGAGGATTAGTTAGCGCAAGCGAAGCTGAGAATCGAAGCCCCAGTAAACGGCGGCCGTAACTATAACGGTCCTAAGGTAGCGAAATTCCTTGTCGGGTAAGTTCCGACCTGCACGAATGGCGTAACGACTTCTCCGGTGTCTCGACCAAATGCCTCGCGAAATTGAATTCTCGGTGAAAATGCCGAGTACCCGCAGAAAGACGGAAAGACCCCGTGAACCTTTACTGTAGCTTGGCAGTGATTTTAGAGTTGGCATGTGTAGGATAGGTGGGAGACTTTGAAGCAGGGGCGCTAGCCCTTGTGGAGTCAACCTTGAAATACCACCCTTGGCACCTTTGAAATCTAACCTGCTCCTCGTCACGAGGAGAGGGACACTGTCTGGTGGGCAGTTTGACTGGGGCGGTCGCCTCCCAAAAAGTAACGGAGGCGCGCGATGGTCCCCTCAGCCTGATTGGAAACCAGGCGTCGAGTGCATTGGCATAAGGGGGCTTGACTGCGAGACCTACAAGTCGAGCAGGTGCGAAAGCAGGCCAAAGTGATCCGGTGGTCCCGCGTGGAAGGGCCATCGCTCAACGGATAAAAGGTACTCCGGGGATAACAGGCTTATTCCATCCAAGAGTCCATATCGACGATGGAGTTTGGCACCTCGATGTCGGCTCATCACATCCTGGGGCTGGAGCAGGTCCCAAGGGTTTAGCTGTTCGCTAATTAAAGTGGTACGCGAGCTGGGTTCAGAACGTCGTGAGACAGTTTGGTCCTTATCTTCTGTGGGCGCATGAAATTTGAGTAGACCTGTCCTTAGTACGAGAGGACCGGGATGGACGAACCTCTGGTGTTCCTGTTGTTCTGCCAAGAGCAATGCAGGGTAGCTATGTTCGGAACTGATAACCGCTGAAAGCATCTAAGCGGGAAGCAGACTACAAGATTAGATTTCACTGGGGCTTCGGCCCCCTAAAGACTCCTCGGAGACTACGAGGTTGATAGGCGGAAGGTGTAAGTACAGTAATGTATTCAGCTGATCCGTACTAATAGGTCGTGAGGCTTTTTTAAAAAATATTCTTCTAACTTTAAGTTACGAAGATTTCGTCTCAGTGACTTCTCTTAAATGAGAACGAGAGACTAGCTCTCTGAATAAGTAAGAGAGTTAAAACTTGGAACTAACAACGACTCGCTAAAAATCAATTAAATCAATCATTCAGTTGTCTGAAATAGAAAGTAACTTCTCCATTTGTATTGGAAGTAAGTTGCCAAGAAGAACGACGAAGTATAAACGTACTTCATCTTTGTATTAATAAACGCTTTGCTGGTGTTTATAGCAGAGGGGCCACACCTGATCCCATTCCGAACTCAGAAGTTAAGTCCTCTTGCGGCGATGGTATTGCATGGGCGACCATGTGGGAGAGTAGCACGACGCCAGCTCTTTTTTTACTCGAACCCGGTCTGGAAACAGATCGGGTTTTTTTATGTCTAAACTAAAACATATAATTGTTTATATTCGACGCAATTTTTGATTCATTTGCTCGGTTTGTCGTCGTTCGGCACTGACTTTATTTTCAATGCTCGAATTGATATCCAGGATATTCTATTTCGCTGGTTGTGTAGGGCTTCCATTTTGCTGAGCAGGTGTTGTCTGCTGAACGGGGGCTGCTTGTGTTGGTGGCGCCACGGCCTGAGTACTTCCACTTTGTGGTTGGGCGGCTGCTGGTTGTTGAGTTGCTGTGGGACTTCCTTGGGTGTTTTGTCCTTCTGTCGGTGGTACTTGTCTGTTGAGGGTGCTCATCAGGTATGTTCTGCCGACTTCGAAGATTTTATTTTTGCTTTTGATTTCTTTTAAGCTCATTTGAAGGATAATTCCTGGATCCTTATCGTCGGGCAAATCTAAGACTTCTACTTCTAAGTAGTGATTGCCTTCTTTGACTCTTTGAAGAGTTAGTTTTTCGCTTCCTAGCAGAGTGCGAGCTAAGTCAGATCTAATTTTATATTCAATAGTGGCGATGGCTTCCCATTGTTTTGGAAGTTTGCCTTCTTTACGAAGTTGATCGATGTCGTCGTTGATTAATTTTACTAACTGCTGCGCGGGAGTTAGTTGCACGCAATTTTCTGAAGACTTTGATTTACGAGCGAAGGTGCGAGTAGGTCCATCTTGAACGATGAGGAAAGCCAAAACGCCTGCCGCTAGAATTACCAGTGTACCTATGACTTTATAAACCATTTGGATTTCCTCTATGTCCTCTTATTATTGGGAAGTTTTTAAGGGGGCTCAAAGGCTTTTGGCGAATGGACCAAAATCGCTCCTTCGGGCTAGGGTGCTTCGAGTGGCTAAAATGCTGAAATTGCACAAGAAAGGACGCCCTAGAGGGGCTTCTGTCTAAAATATCTACAAGCAGGGTGTCCTGGCCGGAATCTGGTGAAACGTCATAAAACGTGTATTTCCATATAGTTACGCTATCAAATCAAATATGGCACTGAGATTGGATATATCCAGGTGAGAGAGGTGTCTATGAACGCACTTACTAAATTAACAGCATTAGCTTTTGCCGTCGGGTTTTACGTGGGATGTTCTCCCGTAAACTTTGGTGTGAGTAGCGCCGCTTGTAATGCCGACACGAACTGCGTTGTTCAGAACAACAAGAAGTCATACACGTACACCGTGACTGCAGGTGCAGGTAAGGTCGACATCCTCATCGTTAATGACAACTCGGCTTCAATGTCTTTTGAACAAAAGAGATTGGCTCCACGCTTTGCTAACTTCATCCAAAATCTAGATGCTTCTAAAGTAGACTACCGTATCGCAATCACAACGACTGATGTTGGTGGCGGTAAGTTCCCTCAAGGTGGTCAATTGATCACGATGGGTGATGGATCTAAATATATTACTCCAAGCCAAAGCAATAGATTGGCTCTTTTCAATGCGGCTATTCAACGTCCTGAAACAACGGCTTGTGAAAACTTTATTGCTAACTACCTAAGATCTTATGGCGCGAGCTCTATTAATACATCTGGCTATCAAAGTGGTTACGCTGCAAATTGCCCATCGGGTGATGAACGCGGTATCTACTCTGCAAATCTAGTTGTGTCGAACAACCCAAGCAGCTTCATCCGTGGTGATGCTCATTTGTCTATTATCTTCTTGTCTGATGAAGACGAACGCAGCGGTAGCAACTTGTGGTCGAATGGTTATCCTCTATCAGATATGGACCAACCATCAGTTCTTTTGAAAAATGTTAGATCGAAACTTGGCGATACTAAATATAACTCTATGTCGATCCATGCGATCGTAGTTCGCGATACAAGCTGCTTGGCTCAACAGAACAGCCAAGTGCTAGGTGATAACCCTAATGAAGCGACTCGCGGTTTGGTGACTGGTAATATCGGTACAGCTTACTTGGCATTTACAACTTCAAGCCCAGCTTGGGGTGTGTCTGCAGATATCTGCTCTTCGGATTACACAGGTCAGTTGGGTACGATCCAAACTTCGATCCAAGCAAAAATCAAAACGGTATTACTACAATGTGCAAACCCTCAAGATTTGCAAGTGACTGTATCTGGTACGAACGTGGCTCACTCAGTGAATGGTACGACACTGACGTTCTCACAATCATTGAATCCAGGCACGACAGTGAACTTGTCTTACAAGTGTGGTCTTTAATAGCTAGCACTTAGGCAGAATATTTAATTTATATAAATTGAAGGCGAAGCAGGAGCTTCGCCTTTTTCATTTTGAAACACATCTCATTGGGATACGCACGGAGATGAGATTCAATCCGATTAATCTTTAAAATAACGTGGATGTTTTAGACAATAGATAGGTCATGGAAGGTGAGGAAGTTTTCAAGGACGGATAATCTCAGAAAGAACCTTAATTACAAGGTCCTAATCCTTTAGTCTTGGAATTCGCTTCCGATATAACAAACATGGGAATGCTAGACAGATACAAAAAAAAGGGCGGCTTTTATCAATTGCTTCAGTTGTTGGAAACATCACCAACTGCTAAGAGGGAGCAATTTTTAACTCTTATCGCTGGAGAAAATCCAGTTTGGGAAGAGGCACTTCGTAAAAGAATTCTTACGATTGCACGAGTGTACAGCTGGGACGGTCAGTACCTGGTAGAGATTTTCTCTCGCGTACAACCGATGACTTTGGCTTATGCCCTTCACGGAAATCCACAGGAGCAAATCGATTCTTTATTGAGTTGCTTGCCTCCGATTTCTAAAAGAAAGATCACGGATCTGATGGCAGAGGCTGCTCCGACGCCTGCAGAAAAAGGAACGAGTATCTCTAAGATGCTTACTGAAGTTCGTGGTTTCGTGGGTCAGGGGATCATTCGCTTAGAAAAAGTGGATCCTGAGCTTCACGTTCCTGAAAATATTGAAGAGATTCTGAATACGACAGCATTTAGTATGTCGACGACTCCGCTGACTGCTGATTCTGATGTTGCTAAGAAAGATATGAAGCCAAATATCGTGGGTGATAATGATGGAACTCCATCAACTGCTCAGAGCCAAGAGGCGGATTTCTTGCGCAGAAAAGTGAATCAGTTGTCTTCAGAGGTGAATGCTTTGAAGCATGAGAACACTGTGTTGAAAGATAAGCTCGCGCAAATTAAAAAGATTGCGTAGTTCCACTCGGCGAAGTTCAAGTGAACTAGAAACTAGAAACTAGAAACTAGAAACTAGAAACTAGAAACTAGAAACTAGAACTTCGCGCAGCAAAGAGACCAGCATTACGGCTGGAAACAGAAACTCGACAATCGTCGGGTTTCAAATTGAGTATTAGCTCCAGGAGTTTCCTGTTTTCGTCTAGACATTAGACAAACGGGGAACCTTCATTAATCCCGCAAATCCTTACCCGATAAGCCATTTGAAGCACGTGAGGTGTAACAAATGGTTTCGTTAAGAACCGCAATTATCGCATTATCTTTCGTCGTGTTGGGCACTGAAGCCCAGGCGCAAGTCTCGATAATCAGCCAGGAACAGAATGAATCTGAATTCCTGCTGGAACTAACGAAGGCTGTCGATCCGACAGCCACGTCTGTGATGGGAATCTTTAATAGGGTTCCTAAGGCAGAGAACAATAAGGACATCGCGCCTGAGTGCGATCCTAAGTTCTTTGAGGACCATCTTCTTTCTAAGAAGAGAAGCACAGAAGATTATTTCAAAACGATCAAGCAATACTTCGCGAATTGCCAAGGTGAGCTTTCTAAAAACTCTCCTAAGGGAATTCTGAGTCTTGCGAAGATGGCTTTGGATGAATATCAGTTTTTAAAACATCCACAGGTCAAAACTATCTATATTCCGTTGTCGAATGGAGTGTTGGTTCCTGCGATTGTGGCTTTGAAACAAGATCCACGTCCTCGTCCACTGGTGATTATGAAGTGCGGGGTTTTCTGTGGTGCCGATCAAAATCCTATGATGAAAAACTATTTGATTCAGCTGTTCGACTTGTCGCCGTTCAATGTGGTGTTGCTGTCGAATCAAACGGGATTGGATTATCTAGTTACGAACACTCACTTGTCCCTTGGTGGTTGGAGTGAAGGTTTTGAGTCTTTGCAAGTCGGTAAATGGCTTCGTGAAAGATGGGAGCATAAGGATCGTATCTCGAGCCTTCATCTTATGGGGATGAGCTTGGGTGGTAATGCCGCGGTATTTGGTGCATCCTTCAATGATATGTACCCGATGCCAAATGGTGAGAAGGTATTTACATCAGCCACAGCTATCTGTCCTGTGTTGTCTTTGAAACCTACGTTAGATCATCTTTATGGAGATAATGTGATTGGTCCCGTGTTTAATCTAATGACACGTGATCAGTTCCGTAAAGCTCGTGCTTATATGACGGATGTGCCAGAGATGCTGACTGATGATGAGCTTCCTGGTCGCAAGCAAATGCCAGGATATCTAGGGTTGTTGGCATCCACTTCTTTGCAAAGACGTGGGGTTGCAAGTACGCCGACAGATTTCTTTAAGAACAATAACTTCTGGAATCTTCCAAATAAAGTGCAAACACCTCTGATGGTGTGGGCATCTAAAGATGATTCGGTCGTTAGCAATAAAATCAATGCCCAAGTGTTCGAGAACGATGACTATTATGAGAAGGCAGCGCACGCAGGTGTGGTGAATTTGAATTATGGTAGCCACTGTGCCTTTTCTTCTGCTTATGGATATCAAGTAGCTTCTTTGGTTTTGCGTAGCTTTGTAATGGCTCACAGTCCAGAGTTTGTGGATTCTTACAAACGCACTGAGATGCCTTGGAAGTTTGGCTTTAAAAAGCTTTCGAATATTTATCGCCACGTAGGACAGTCTTGGAAGTTTGAGGCGAAGTCTCAAACGGCGAAAGTGTCCTTTAGACTGTTTAACTATGCGGGTAGCAAGGCTTGCTTTTATAAAGAGCCATTTGCTGACGATGTGACAGAGTGTGTGACGTCTAAATCGTACGATATCCCTGTTTCTGAATTGAAAGCGATGGGGGCTCGAGTGCCGGCGAACGATGTCGAAGCTCAAGCACTGACTCGAGAGTTTAATACGAAGGTTGAATTCTTGAGTGAAGGCAAACCTTTGAATGGTACGAACAGTTCAAACTTTGTCCTGAGCTGGCGTCCTCTTTACGAATAAAAAAAAAGGCAGCTCGAGAGCTGCCTTTTTTCTTTCGTCCTTGTTAAAGGACTACTCGATGGATGAAAGGGCCTCACGAAGTGCCGCTTCATCTTTAACACCGATGAATACTAGTTCTGCTCTACGGTCAGCAGATTTGCTGCCTAAAGAGTTTTCTGAACCTCTACCCACCGCTGAAACTTTTGAAGAATCCAAACCGTATCTTTCAAGAGCACTCGCAACTGTGTCTGCGCGACCTTGAGAGATTCTTTCGTTGATTTGGTCAGAACCCGATGAGTCTGTGTAGCCACGTACTTCTACGCGTTCAAAGAGCTCAGAGTTTTCGTCGAGGGCTTTTGCCAGTCTTTGCATTTTTTGTTGATCAGCTCCTGACAAAGCCACTTGCGAACTATTGAATTTGATATTTTGGCTGCCTGCAATCAAGCTCGACATAGCCACGTCATTTAAGATTGGCTCTGGTTGAGCTTGGGCAACTGGACGAGCTGGTTCAGAAATAAATTCTTCTTCAGCCACTAAGTCTTCTGTTGGAGTTTCTTCCGCAGCTGTTGATCTGACAGATGTTCTGTAAGCCGTTGGGTTCCAACCGATTTGCAAGTCTACTAGATACATGCCGACATAGTTACCGGTATTGCTTGTTTCACTCATAGCGCGCGCACCGATACGGGCTAGCCATGCTTGAGACATGTTCCACTCTTTGAGTACTTGCAATCCAACGAACTGTGCATCGGCTTGAGAGGATGCATAGTTTTGACCTTGGTTGAAGAATTGATTTCCTACGACACCCATTTGCCAGCGATTCGCTGTTCTCCAGCGGGCTGCAAATTCAAGAGCACCTTCTGTGCTACCGGTGTCCATCGCTGTCGTATGAGTGAACTGTTGGTTGTTCACACCATAACCGATATCAAATACAAAAGGACTTTCCAGATACCAAGATCCCAAAAGTTTGATTGTAGAAGGAGTCCCTTCGACGTCTTGATTTACGGCGTTGTCGTAACCGGTATAACCACCACCTAAACCGATGAATGGTAGTAGACCGCGTGGTGGAGCTTCTGTGGCTTCACGGCCAAATTGCAATGTACTTGTCGTTGAATCTTGCGCTTGAGCCCAAGCGCCTGTGCAGAGTAGTGCTGCTATGATGAGTTTTTTCATTTCCGTATCTCCTTTTTTATGGCAGCTACAGTATCTACCTGAAAGGAGCATAATCAAATTTTTGAGAGCCAGAGCGCGCGTAATTTGTGATGAATCAATTTTTTATTTGCACGCACACACTGGACTCAGGACGTCTCATTACGGTTTCTTCAGGGATCTACACAAGGAGCTGTAGTATCGAACTAAAGTTGACTCAATAGGATCGCGCTCTTTTTCATCTACTATATAAACTCCGACGGCGTCATTGATGTCCTTTGAAGGAACTACTCCATAGATTATGTTTGGAGCATAGAAGCTTGAGTCTGATTGGCGGTATGTGAAGAAGTTGTCTTGCTGAGGATAGTTTGAGTCATAGACAGAAAATCTAATGTCACCGTTGTCTAATTTTTGATAGTGCTTCACCAGCAGAACGTGCTGAGCTCTTCTTTTCGCTCTAACAATAATGAGAGTGAGTTTATTGATTTGTAGATTGCGAATCAGTTGATCGCGAGTTGTTCGGTTGGCGTTTTTACTGCGATCACCACTGCCGATAATTAGTTTTAAATTTTTTCCGATCTTGTGAAATCTTTCGATTTCGTATCTTTCTATTTCAGAGCGGAAGTTGCGGTGAGTATTCTTACTTCCTGATTTGAAGGCGGCTCCATCCATCAGATTACCAAGAACTCCGTAGTCGGTGCGTGGGTAGGATTCTTGGTTCAACATCATCGCGTAAGTACCTTCTTCGCGAAGCATGTTCAAAATTTGCACGGTATCTGGTCCTTTGATGCTTGGATCTGAGTTCCAGCGATTTAGATAGAAGAACAGGCGTTGCGCACGTGAGAGTCCCCAGCAAACACCCAGTTCATAAAGGCCGCCACGAACTTCAACGCCCCAGTTTGCGATAGGAATGTGATATTGACTGGAAAACTGTTGTGGAGACATTCGGCGATAGATCTCGTTACTGGTGATGTTGTTGCACGGGAGATCTTTGACGAGAGAGTCGGACACTTTATGTTGTGCCTGTGCCGTCGAATGGGTCAGCGCCAGAAGGATGAGGGAGAAAACCAAGAATTTTTTCATCGCCAAGAACTAGCAAAATCGTGACGGGGAGGCGATGAGAGAATTATTAAGATTTAGATATAACAAAGGGCGTGAATTACACGCCCTTTGTTAATTATGAAATTTTAGAAACGAACTACTTTTTAGCTACAAGCTTCAAAGTCATTTCGAATTCATCGCTGATGATTTTGTCTGCAGTCAACTCTTTGAAGAAGTTGCCTGAACCGTATTTAAGACCCCATTTTGTGCGGTCAACTTTTACAGTAGCTTCGCCAGTTACTACGCCTTTATCAGTTGTAATTTTAGCAGGGAATTCGATTGGGTTCGTTTTACCAATCATCGTCAATTCACCTTTAACAGTCACTTCGTTCGCAGATTTTGGAGTGATACCAGTGATTTTGAAAGTAGTTACTGGGAACTTTTCAACGTCGAAGAAGTCAGCGTTAGACAAGTGACCAACAAGCTTTTTGTTGTATTCAGCGTCTTTAACGTCTTCGTTCGTGATTGTTTTCATGTCGATGTTGATTTGACCTGCAGTTACTTGGCCTTTGCTATCAACTTGAACTTCGCCGTCTTTAACAGAGATCTTACCGTTGTGAGCTGAACCAGCTTTTTTAGTGCCTTTCCAAGCAACAGAACTTGCTGTCGCGTCGATTTTGTAAGCTTCTGCTTTTGCAGTTTCTTTTGTTGTTTTTGCTTTAGCGTTTGCGTTTACTGCGAAAGCGAAAACCATAGATGCCAATAGTGCTTTGATCATGTCCCTAATCTCCTTGATGTGGTTTTTGACTGTTAAAATATTTGAACAATCTATGTAGATGCGCAATGAATTTCACAAGGTTTATACCTTGATCGCAAACCTCGACCTGTTGATGTGAGGTCCTAATAACAACTGTTAAACTAAAACGCGTTGGAGATGAGAGTTTTTTGCCTGTTTAGTTTTAAAAAATCCTCAGATTACGTTGATTTATCTCACCGTGATGCAGGTCTTCTGCACAGAACTTTGTAGAACAAAGAAACTATAACTATGGTCTTGTGAAGTCCTACCACTGTTTCCCGATTATTAGCTCAGCGGAGACAAATGAAATGGGAATGAGAATCTCAACGAATATTGCTGCGATCAATGCACAACGTAACCTTATGGGTTCGCAAAGGATCATGAATGACTCGATGGCAAAGCTATCATCGGGCAGTCGTATTAACAAAGCTGCAGATGATGCTGCTGGTTTGGCAATTTCAGAAAACTTCAAGGCACAAATTCGTTCGGCGGCAATGGCGCAAAGAAATGCGAATGATGGTATTTCTATGATTCAAACGGCTGAGGGCGGTTTGAATGAGATCAGCAATATCGTTATCCGTTTGCGTGAATTGGGAATTCAAGCCAGCTCTGACACTATTGGTGATAAAGAGCGTGGCATGTTGAATAAAGAGGTCACGCAGTTACGTGAAGAGATTCAGCGTATCGCTAAAACCACAACGTGGGGTTCGACGAAACTTTTGGATGGCAGTGCTCCTGCATTTGATTTTCAAGTCGGTATCCACAATAGCGCAGAATCTGATCGTATTACGTTCCAAGCTGGTCAGGGAGTGGCAACACTCGATGCCTTAGGGCTTGAGGGACTTTCCTATGATTCGAAAGAGGCTGCTCAGAATGCCTTAGCAAAACTAGATGATGCGCAGACTTCGATCAACGGAACCCGTGCTTATATGGGTGCCTTGCAGAATCGTCTGACATCGACTTCTGATAACTTAGGTGTGATGCAGGAGAATCTTTCTGCGGCGAACAGTCGTATTCGTGATACCGATGTCGCAGCAGCCTCTAGCGAGATGATTCGAAATAATATCTTGCTCCAGGCTGGAACATCGGTTTTGAGCCAAGCCAACACTTCCCAGCAGATGGCTTTGAAACTGATAGGCTAAACAGTTGTTGCGATGCTAATTGCTTTGATGGTGATCATGATCCACATTGCGATTAGCATCATCCAACCAAATGTATAGAACTTCATGCGTGTCATTACGTTGTTTTTTCCTAAGTGAATAATCGCATGACCTGTGCGAGCTGCAACATAGAGCCAAGCGAAAACCACAAAGGCGATGTTCTGCACGGGTAAAATCATACCGATAATACAAGCGACATAGAATAATACCGGTGCCTCAAATAAATTCGAGAAGTGGCGAACCGCTTGGATAGCTTCTGCAGGCTCTTGTCCCTCTGTCAGCGTCTTATAGAAGCTGATCTTAACTGATTTATTTTTGACGGCGCTAAATCGTCCGA
This sequence comes from Bdellovibrio sp. HCB209, assembly GCF_047306065.1. Classification (GTDB taxonomy): domain Bacteria; phylum Bdellovibrionota; class Bdellovibrionia; order Bdellovibrionales; family Bdellovibrionaceae; genus Bdellovibrio. The sequence continues at coordinate 3,079,888 of NZ_CP178618.1, read as the reverse complement.
TGAGAACTTTCACCAACACAACCACCACAATCAGAAACATTGCGCACATTGGAAAAACAATTTGTATGTTGGATGACATTTTCTCGACTCCTTAAATCATGTGAAAGAATAAGATAGACCGCAAAAAATATGTGTCAAGGCAATCCGCGGAGTGAATTCTTTATTTATTACTCCTTCTTAATCTAAGATTGAGGACAGGAGGTCGCGATGATTAATTCAGCGGAGCTTTTAAAAAAGAAAAGTAAGAATGCTAAGAAGGCCCTTTCAGGAACTGAGATTGATGAATATCTGGCGGGAGTGAAGGGGTGGTCTTATGAAGACAACCACATTGTTAAGGCCTTCAACTTTAAAGACTATTACGAAACCATGGCCTTCGTAAATGCAGTGGCTTTTGTGGTCAACGCTGAGAACCATCATCCTGATCTACTGGTGTCCTTCAAACGTTGTGTGGTGATGTTCAATACTCATTCTGTTAATGGAATTTCTGAAAATGACTTCATCTGCGCTGCAAAAATTGATGCAATGGCAAGTCACAATTTTGCTGCCGTTGCTCACTAGGGCATAATTGAGGTCATGAAGACCTATTTGAAAAAAGATTTTCCTGTCAGTGAAATTCGTCGTTTCCTTGAGCCGGGACCCATTGTCTTATTGAGTTCCCGGTGGAAGGAAGAGCAAGATGTCATGACGATGGGGTGGCATACAGTCTTGGAGTTTTCACCTTCCTTGATTGGCTGTATGATAACTTCTTCGAATCACAGTTTTGATTTGATTCGTAAAAGCAAAGAATGTGTCATTAACATTCCGACCGTGGATCTTTTAGAAACGACAGTTAAGATTGGTAATTGCTCGGGTACTGAAGTTGATAAATTTGCAGAGTTCGGCTTAACTGCACAAACCGCTACCAAAGTGAAAGCACCTTTGATCAAGGAATGCTTTGCTAATTTAGAATGTCGGCTGAAAGACAGCAAACTTGTGTCGTCATATAATTTCTTTATTTTTGAAGTAGTCAAAGCTCATGCCCCGAAAACACCCAAGTACCCACGGACGTTTCATTATACTGGAGATGGTGTGTTTATGCTTTCCGGGGAGCATGTTAGTAAAAGAAAATTTTTTAAGTCTGAGTACCTTTGAGTTTAAGTATTCGCATCAGCTCTTGAGCGTCAAAGGGAGCCTTAACCTTTAGATCATTGTCAAAATAGACATAGAGATCCCTTTTTTTGGGTGGGATCTTTTCTTCAGTCAAGGTGAGGGCGTCTTTGGGCTGTCGTCCTTTCTGCCATTCGTTGATTCGATCTCCCCACCACAGCAAGGAATCTTTTTCGTAGCCACTCGTATAGAATTCCTCGTCGCCGTGGAGACGTAAATAGAGGAAGTCTGCTGTCACGTCTTCCATGTAGGGCCATTTGCCAGCATTGTCGGCAAAGACCAGAGCTATGTTGTATTTTTTAAGTAAAGAGATGAATTCTGGGTTTTCAAAACTGTGATGCCGGATCTCTAAGGAGTGCCTTAAAGCAGTCTTGTTATTGCGAATCTCCGTGGAGTAATGCTGTCCATATCGGTCAGATCGGTCCGCCAGCTTGACTGCCTCTGGGAATGTTTTTGGTAGTAATTTGAAGAAGGTCTCGAGGCGCTCAGGATCATAGACAAAACTGGGCGGGAGTTGCCAGAGGAATGCTCCTAATTTTTCGTTGAGATTCAAAACCCCAGAGGCAAAGAAGTTGATCAGAGGTTTTTCTATATTCTTAAGTCTTAGAATATGCGTGATGAACCTTGAACCTTTTACGGAGAAGCAAAAGTTTGGAGGAGTCTCTTGATACCAGCGAAGATAGGTCGTTGGATTTTGATTGGAATAGAATGATCCATTGATTTCGATGGAAGAAACCTGTCGGCTGGCAAAGGCCAGTTCTTTCTTTTGGGAGACGTCCTCTGGATAAAAGACCCCACGCCATGGTGGATAAACCCATCCTGAAATGCCAACTCGCACGGTCATAGGACCTCCTCTCATGTGATCATACATCTTGGTTCACTATTCACCCGCTTGTTGCTTCTTCATCGTTATAATAGGGGCAACAAGGAGGCAGTTATGGCTGCAAATAAAAACTCAAATGAAAGCTTCTCACGCAAACTTGGCGACAAAATCGAGGAAGTTGGATCTAAGGTTTCAGAAAAAGCTCCTAAAACTGGCAAAGCCATTCATGATCTCGGTGATAAAATCGAGCACATGAGTGACAAAGAATCCAACTCCAGCCGCAAAGTTTAATTACCTAGGCTCTTGGTAGTTCGGCGAATTACCAGGGGCCTCTGGATTTTTTGGTTCCAAGGAACGAAGATCCAAAGTTGTGGGTGAGTGCAAGCTTCCGCCAAAACAATTGAACCTGGATCCGTGACAGGGACAGTCCCAGGTTTTCTCCAAAGAATTCCATTTTACGATTCCCCCCATATGGGGACACACCGCTGACATTTTGTGGAGATGACCTTCGTTGTCTTTATAGACCGCAATTCTTTGTAAGCCGTGATTCACGACACAGCCTTCGTCATTCGCTAAGTGCGTGATACTTTCGTGAGGCATGATCCAGTCGGCATACTGTTGAACTGTATTTAAGTTTTCTGAGGCATAGTCTTTAAGAGCTTTTATGGCGAAGCGGTGGGGATCATAGAGCTTTGCAAGCTCGGAATGCTCACCCTGAATAAGGTTGTTGATTAACTTGGATGCAATGGCTGAGTGAGTGAACCCATGTCCTGAGTCGCCTGTAATTATATAGATATTCTTTTTGCCGGGAGATCTGCCTATAAATGCTAATCCATCGACAGGTTCTAAAAGCTGCCCGGACCAGAATGCTTCGACTTCGGGGTGAGGCAGACTCAGGCGAGTTTGAATCCAAGACAAAAGATTCTCCAAAGCTTTCTCAGGGTGTCCTTCGCCGACACGATGATCTTCTCCGCCGATAATTAAAACATCAGAGTTTGGATCTGATGAGGACGCCACGCGGAGATAGTGATAGCTATCAGAGGTATCCCAGTAAAGAGCTGGCTTCACGGAGTCTTTGCGAATCTTAACCGCGACAGAGTATGTTCGGTACGCAGCTTGTTTTAGGTAGAGTGAGTTTGTTGTTGTCGGACCATTGGTTGCAAGAACGATCGAGTTGCATGAAACGCGATTTCCGCCAACTGTAACAAAGACTTCATCTCCCTCATGAACGTCCTCAACATTTGAATGGGTATATATCTTGCCGCCGCCGCGAAGGACCGCCTGGGTTAACCCTTGAATGAACTTGAGAGGATGGAGCTGAGCTTGATTGGAAAATCGGATCGCGGTTCCCATGTTGAAAAAGGCTTCGGGAAAGTCAGTTGCGAGTTTAATGTCTTCGGCGCCAGCTTCTAGCGCTGTTTCGTATTCTTGCGCAAGATACTCAGCGCTCTTATCAGATGAAAGAAATAGGAATCCATCGACTCGTTGGAAGTCACATTCGATTCCCTCGTCACGAACAATTTTTTCGATAATATCAATGGCCATTTTGTGGCTTTGATAGAAGAGTCTTAACTTATCAATGCCATGGATACTTTTGATGTGAGCAAAGCCGTCATCAATAGCGTCTGATAAATGGGCCGTTGTGAATCCTGTTTCATTCTTATGAAGAGGCCCACGCTCAAGGACAACAACCTCGCGGCCTTGTTTTACGAGCTCATAGGCAACAAGCATTCCTGCAACACCACCGCCGACAACGCAGATATCTGTTTGTATCGGTTCTGTGAGTTTCGGGAACTCGGGGAGTATAAAGTGCTTTTGCCATAATGATTGGGTTTTTTGTTGATAGATGGCCATGATCACGTCCTTGTCAAAAAAAGCATCCCCTCATTTTTCCATTCACTGGTTAGAGGGGATAGCTGTTATTTTACAAGGTTGCAGTGATTAGGCGTCTTTCTTGGCGTGGGAAGAGTCCTGCATACTGCTGACTAGTTCTGTCAGCAATTGAGCATCGTTAAGAAGCTGGTCGGATGTTTTGTTAAGGTCTTTCGCGTACCCAGTATTCTGTGAATTAAGCTGATCGACCGCAGAGATCGTCTGTGTAACTTTCTCTAGCTCCTGGCTTTGCGAGGCGCTGGATGTTGCGATTTCAGCATTCAGAGTTTGCACGCGATTTACAGCCGTCAGAATTTCATTGAGTGACTGACTGCTGAGATCGGCACTTTTTTCTCCCGTGCGGATGGTTTCCACATTTCCCTTAACCAGTCCCGAGATGTCTTTAGCAGAATTTGCGCAACGTTGAGCGAGGGTTCTGACCGCTTCAGCCACGACACCGAAACCTCGCCCATGTTCACCCGCGCGGGCGGCTTCAACGGAAGCATTCAGGGCTAGAAGATTTGTTTGGAAAGCGATGTCTTCGATAACCGTAACGATATTACTGATTTCATTCGCGCTTGCCGAAACTTTTTTGATGGTGCCGATAAGGTCCATGATGTGTTTTGATCCTTCTTCAGCGACCTGTTTAGAAGTCGTAGAGAGGGACTCTGCCTCTTTCGCAGATCCCGAGTTGTGATTTACTACAGCCAACAAATCGTTCAGACGCTGCAAAGAGTTCTCAAGGCTTTGGCTTACCTCTGCGGTAGCTGCGTCCAGCTTTTTACCGGTGTCGCCAATAACGGTACAGCCGTCGTAATTTTGTCCAGATATCAGAGTGAGCTGGGCAATCGTTGTATCTTGCATCTGAATAAACGAGCCATATCGTCGCGCGATAAACATCAATGGAATTGTTTCCAAGACCACAAAGACAGCATGTAGCAAGACGATCCCGAATCCTGCGTCATAGTTAAAAACACTTTTCGGAAACCAGAGAAAGAATCCAATGTGATGAAGGGCGATGGTGGTCGCAGCAGTTAGAATTGGTGACACCATACCAAAGCTTAAACAGAAAGCCAGCGACACAAAGACGTGGAAATGCATCTCGATCATTCCATTGCCCAGATGGATCAGGAGTCCAGAGAAACTCATGATGGCCACGGCCAAAAGATTTGGAAGAAGCGCTGATGTAACACCAAGGAAGTAAGCAATGGTCGGGGCAGAGAGTATGAACAAGCCTACGCCCCATGCTGTCCACTGACTATGACCATTGGTAGCAGCAAGGTATGAGAAGATAGGTAGGTGTGCAAACAGACTGATTAGAAATATTGCCGAACGAGAGCGAGTAAAACTTTGTCTAAAGTTCATGGTTCACCTGGTTTGAATACTTTAATGAGAATGGATCAACTAGTTTTTGAAGCTTGCGACTGATCGCGCAGCCAAAGATAGGGAAGTTTTGAACGGTGCCCTTACCCTGAAGGCTTCCCAAGATTTCAAGGTCTCTGATGGGACTGCCATCTTGGACGGATTTTTCAGAATATCCACCGGCATAGACGGTATCGCCCTTAGGTGTGGTGACGAGTAGGAAAGGCACTCCCAACTTTGAAATGTCCTCTTTGATTTCTTCAGGATTTAAGTGACGAACAGTAAATCCTTGAGCAACGAGATCCTGGGTATTTGCCGGTGCTCTGCCAAGGAGAACGATTTCTTCGTTAACTGATTTCTCGGGACCACGAGATTTTAAATACGCCATGACTTTTGCTGAGCACTTGCAGGACTCACTGAGGACATGGGTTAAAGTCCACTCACCATTTTGCTTTGCTGCGAGAGTAGGTGTCGAAGAAAATGTCATGAGATGCCAGCCGTAAAACTGCGAGACTAATGCTAGGGTGCCGAGCCCCCAACAGACCAATGTGAACGTTACCAGAATATTTTTCATTCCTTAACATTTCGGAATCTCTTCTTCGGGTTTTAACAGCATGGACGGATTTTAATCATTATTTGTCGCAAACGTAGATCATAGTCGTGTTTGTGACTCTTCGTAGGTCGAAATTCCCGATTAATTGCATTATTCATATTTCATCTGCCGAACTACAAACCTAACATAGAGTCATGAAAACAAAAATGACGCTTTCTAAAGGTGGATCGGCTTTCCGCAAAATCGCAATGGGCTCGTGGCATAAAGCTGGAGATCCTTCAGTCTATGGTTTGCTTGAGATCGATATGACTCGTTCTTTGCGATACATCAAAGAGCAAGAGGCGGCGACGGGTGTGAAGCTATCAGTTACTCACTTGGTGGGTAAGGCTGCGGCAACGGCGATGAAAGAACGTCCTGAGATCAACGGGATGATTCGCTTTAATAGAATTTACCTGCGTGAAAATGTAGATATCTTTTATCAAGTCAATGTTCCGGGAAGCTCTGAGGACACGGTCGGCAAGGCCACTTTAACGGGAGTTGTTGTTCGTGAAGCGCAGAATCTGTCAGCACTTCAGATCGCGCAAGAGCTAGCGAATAAATCTAAATCAATTCGTGGCGGAGCTGCTAGTGAGTTGACTAAATCTGTAGATTCCTTGAAATGGGTTCCTTGGGGATTCATCCGCACTATTTTAAATGTTTCTTCATTCTTGAATTATGACCTTGGGTTGAATCTGACTTGGGCGGGTATGCCTAGAGATGCCTTCGGGTCGATCATGATTACAAATATTGGCGGCATGGGCGCAGACACAGCCTGGGCACCGTTAGTCGCTTATTCAAAAGTACCTATCTTGCTAACCGTCGGGCAAATTAAACAACGTCCATGGGTTACTGAAACTGGCGCAATCGAGGCTAGACCTGTGGCGCGTATCGGAGTAACGTTTGATCATCGCTTTATGGATGGAACTCACGCCGCTGCATTACAGAAAATTTTCGAGAAGTGCTTTGCTGAGCCAGAAAAATATTTTGGTGATGCTAAATCAGACGAACAAAAAGCTTATCAAAAGTTATCATCCTTCCCTCTGAAAATGGCCTAGCTAAATGGCGGTACGATCACTCAAGGAAACTTGAGTGATTGTCCTTGTCAAGAATCCGATAAGAGCACCAACGAATGCGGGTGGTGTGAATGAAATTTTCAACGCGAGTGTTATTGAGTGTAGCAGTAGGTTGTGCAATGTGTGTCGGCCTATCAATCTATATCAGTAGTCACCAAATCGATGAAATCGGAAGCGAAGATTTAGCGGTGAAGTCCCGAGCGATTCTAAGTCGCTTGGAGGTGGTACGTTCCTATATCGCGCAACAAGGTGGTCTTGAGGATCTTGTCCAGAAAATGGTCGAGAAATATCCTGATGGTCAACTTCCAAAAGAAGCAAAGCTTGAGGTTCTTAAAAGAGTTCCTATTTTTGCATCCATGAAGGTGGGCGAAGAGGGAGCTGATAAAGAACACTATAAGTTTCGTGTTTTTTCTGATGAACCCCGCAATAGCCAAAACATGGCTTCTGCAACTGAAATGGAAGTTTTCAAAAGATTTGCAGCCGATGTGAATCTCCCGGAAGTAACAACAATGACTGACGAGACTGTGACGGTTTATCGTCCGGTGCGCCTTTCTGAGGCTCAAGGTTGTATGGTTTGCCATGGTGATCCTGCAACAAGCCCATGGAAGAATGGTAAGGATATTCTTGGCCATCAAATGGAAAATTGGAGAGACGGCAAGCTGCATGGTGTACTCGCTATTTCATCTGAGCGTGCAGAGGTTAAAGCCGCCGGAAGAGCGGCATCGATGAAAATTTTGATGTTTGCAGGTATTTTCTGTTTTGTTGTGATTGGAGCTGTGGCTCTGACGTTAAGAAAACCATTAGCTGCGTTGATGGAAGTTATTCAAGAGCTGACAGATTCTGGTGAAAAAGTATCTAACGCCTCGGTTGAAATCTCTAAAGCTTCACAAAACTTGAGTGCCTCGGCGACTCAGGCTGCGGCGTCTATTGAGACGACATCTGCTTCGACAGAGGAAGTATCGAGCATGATCTCGATGAACTCATCGAATGCCAATGAAGCTAAAAATCTATCAGGTGAGGCGCAGGTCAGAGCGGCTCAGGGTAAATCCCAAGTTCAGAATCTGATTGTGTCGATGAATGAAATTGCTTCGAGCTCTAAGAAAATTGAAGAAATCACTAATGTCATCGATGATATCGCTTTCCAGACGAATCTCTTGGCTCTAAATGCTGCTGTTGAGGCCGCGCGTGCCGGAGAGCAAGGTAAAGGATTCTCGGTTGTTGCAGAGGCGGTTCGTGCACTGGCGCAAAGAAGTGCAATTTCAGCAAAAGAGATCACCGAGCTTATTAAAGACAGTGTTGGTAAGATCAATCATGGTTGTGAAGTTGCACGCGATAGCGGTGAGGCTTTAAATCAAATCGTGAATACGGTTGAAAAGGTGAATCAACTGAATACCGAGGTTTCAGCAGCAAGTGCCGAGCAATCTCAAGGTATCAGTGCGATCAATGCTTCGATTACACAGCTAGATAAAGTGACACAGTCCAATGCCGCTGTCGCTGAAGAGTCAGCGGCCGCCGCAGAAGAACTGTGTGGTCAGTCTAAAAAATTGCATGGTTTGGTGACGAGTCTTAACGAATTCGTCGAGGGCCGCAAAGCAGCCTAAGTCTTTAGGGACTTAGGCTTGGTCCCGCTCCTGGGGGCGGGTATTGATTGCGAATATGTTTACCTAAGTATTCCTGAACGATTTTTAGCTCTTTATCCATTGAATCCACCAATAGCGACATCTGTTGCTGGTTGGTGGATTTTAAATCTAGGTCTTCGACCCTTTCGGCAATTTCTTTTAAGCGTAATGCGCCAAGTACCGCAGCAGATGATTTCAAGTTATGTGCGATCGGGCCGATTTTTTCTAATTCCCCGGCGGCAATCGCGGCTCTCATTTTTACAATAAGGCCGGGACTGTCATGATTAAAAATCTCTACGACTTCCTTTAAGAGGGCACCGCTTTTTTTGTCTTCTTTACTTAGGTTATCAAGGTTCAGTGGGTTCACGATGTGGGCTCCTCGGCCAACCCATTTGCTGATTTTGAATGCCAAGTCATTATAAGATATCGGTTTGGAAATATAATCGTTCATCCCCGCTTCCAAGCAAAGTTCGATATCTCCTTTAATTGCGTTGGCAGTGGTTGCTAAGATGGGAATATTTTTATTGTCATCTCCGGCGTGCCCTTGGCGAATAAGGCGAGTGGCCTCATAGCCGTCCATTTCGGGCATTTGCGCATCCATCAAAACTAAGTCGAAAGGCTCTGTTAAGAGTGCTGCGATGGCATCGTGTCCATTTTCAACAACTTGGCTGGTACAGCCCATGGTGGATAGCATTTCAGAGACGACTTTCTGATTTACCAGATTGTCTTCCGCAATTAAAATGCGACCTTGAATAGGAGCGACGGGTTTAAGACTAGAGATTCGTTTAATTTCAGCATCGGTATTTGGAAGGCCGAGAGTCACGTCAAAATAGAAACGAGAGCCAATGCCCTTTACTGAATCGACGTCAATCTTACCTTTCATCATCTCGACGATTTGTTTGGAAATCGCAAGCCCCAGGCCTGTTCCTCCATATTTTCGTGTCATGGAGTTATCGCCCTGTGAAAAATTCTGGAACAAACGAGCCTTCGTATCCGTATCAAAACCCACACCCTGATCGATGATTTCAAATAAAAGATGGGGAGTTCCATTTTCGTCAGGACCGTGGGGAGTGACTCGGACTTTAATAAGTCCTTGCTCTGAAAATTTGATCGCATTGTTCAGGAGGTTGAGTAAGACCTGTCTTAGGCGCAGGGGGTCTCCCTTTAAGAATTCTGGTACCTTGGTGCTGATCTCAGTGTTGATTTCCAGGCCTTTGAGTTTTGCAGAGTAGTCAACGATGGAGACAGCGCTTTTGATAAGGGAAGACAATTCAAAATTAGTTTCTTCTAATTGGAGTTTGCCGGACTCGATTTTTGAAAGGTCCAAAATTTCATTAATCAGAGAAAGGAGAGATGTGGAGGATGTTTTAATTGTTTCTAAGTAATCAATTTGCCGCGCATTCAATGGAGTTTGTTCTAAGAGCTTACTCATTCCGATGATCCCATTTAAAGGCGTCCGAATTTCATGACTCATATTTGCGAGGAACGACGATTTTAGATTGGAAGCTTCGAGTGCTTTCGCGCGGGAGGCTTCAAGTTCACCTTCAATTCTTTTACAGATGAGAATTTGTTGTTGCAAAAGGCGAGTCGAGAATAGAAACAGAATGAAGGCGATAGCGATGCCGGCAATGACCACTGCGGAGGCTGTTTGGAAAGTGCGATCAACGCCTGCGGTCCTGTGCATCAGGATGGTTTGCTCTTCTGTTTCCATTTCGGTAATAAGTCGATTGAGCTCATCAGTATTCGCAGAAGACAGCAACGTTCTGAATTGTTGCGAGGAAATGTTGTTCCCATTGCGCAGGGCTAATGCATGACTCTGCCAAAGAGCAAGTTTGGCCGTGACTTGATTTTGAATTTTCTGAGCGCGTCTTAACTGATCCTTGTTATCTTCTACGAGTTCACTCACATTTGATGCGGCTCTGTGGAGCTCTTGTTGAGCTTTCGAAAATGCATCAAAGGTTTGATAGGGGTTGATATAAAGAGCTGTGAAAGTGGCTTTGGTCTCCTCTAGGGCCGCTTTCATGCTTTTGATTTCTGATATGACTATATATGTGTGCCTGCGCCAAGCAGCTGTTTCCATGAGCCTATCGCCACTGAGATATATCAGGAATGCAATGGCGCCTAATAGGACGAGACCGCCCACGGCTAGGGTTTTGGGAGTCTTCAAATAATTTTGGTGAACATGATTTGTGTCCATACTTAAAGGCTATATCTAACTGCGTCCGAGTCCAAGGAGCAGTCAAAGGCATAAACAAAATACACATTAAATTTGCTGGAAATTGTTGCTGTGGCTTTAGACAATAGGGTTATGGAAACACAAAAGAAGAGAGTTTTGCTAGTTGAGGATTCAAGAGAAATGCAGGCAATTGTTCGTCACGCAGTTGAAGGTATTTGCAGTTTGTATAGCGTAAGCTCCGCGGATGAAGGACGCAAAGAGCTTGAAAAAGGCATCTATTCACTATTGTTATTAGATGTCAGCTTACCTGATGCAAATGGATTCGAGTTCTGTCGTGATTTGCGAGCAGAGAGAAAATTCGCGGATATGCCCGTGATCTTTCTGACCGGAAAAACCGAAGTCGCCAGTAAGGTCCAGGGTTTTGAAGTGGGTGGCGATGACTACGTCACGAAGCCATTTGATCCTGAGGAGCTGAAAGCTCGAGTTCGTGGTAAACTTCGTCGCAGCAAATCTGCTGGTTCATCATTTGTTATTTCCGGATTTAGAGTGGATTTATCTTTGCATAAGATATTTGCGATCAGTGAAGAGGGCGGAGAAACGCCTCTCCCGTTGACGCCGATAGAATTTAAATTGCTAAGTCATTTTATGAAGAATGAAGGTAAAGTCTTTTCCAGACAAAAACTTTTGGAAATGTTTTGGGGAGATAGTCTTTACGTTTCAAAACACACAGTGGATACACATATATCTTCGTTAAGAAAAAAACTGGGAGCACCGGGCTCCCAATTGCGTTCGATTTTTAAACAAGGATATACGTTTACCACGCCCAATGAAATAAAGGACACTGAGCGCGATATTACTCAGTAGTTACCAATAAACGATCACTCGACCTGCGGAGCCGTTGCCACCAGCGGTTCCCGCTCCTGTGACGCCACCGCCGCCTCCGCCACCACATCCTGAACAGATGGCGTTGGCTCCAGTTTGTCCTGCAGCTGTTGATCCTGGAGAGGGACTGCCTCCCATTCCAGAAGCGCCACCCATTCCTCCGAAGCTACTGGCTGGTGGAAATCCCCAGCCACCCGTGATCGCCATCGTTGCTGTGGAAGTGCCTCCGGCGATAGGAGTGGACCCACCCATGGGGCCACCAAGTCCACCACTGGCAGAAATATAACTTCCAAAGCTTGAAGTACCACCAGCACTACCTGTTTGGCCTGCGTTGCCTTTGTTGCCACCTGTTCCGATAGTTACAGTCACGGCATTTGAGTCAGCAAGAGTGAAAAATCCCGATGCATAAGCACCACCACCTCCACCAGAACCTCCTGGAGGTGCGAGTAGATCACTAGATCCACCACCGCCGCCACCGCCAGCACCCCAAATTTGGATATAAACTTTGGTGACTCCGGCAGGTGGAGTCCAGGTCGCAGTCGAAGAGACCACTTGCATATTTCTGAATGGTGGAAGGCCACTGACATTCGATGCATCAACTGCCGGAAGTTTGGCATTGGCATCTAGTTGAACAATTTTATTGGCAGTTGTTCCCACATCGACAGCGATAGTTCCTGTTCCTGTGATCGTGCCTCCGGTTAAACCTGTGCCAGCGGTGATAGATGTCACTGTTCCTGCATCGGTGATTCCATATCCAGCAACAGTTGTGGGTGTGCTAGTTAATTTGGACCAAGCAAGAGTCGGAATATCTGCAGCCGTTAGAGTGGCTCCTGACGTAATGCGACCTTTGGTGTCGACATTGACCTTAGTGTAAGTGCCAGTGCTTACGCCAGTTGTGGAAAGAGTTGGATTAGGGAAAGTGCCTGTAAGATCTCCACCGGCACTTCCTGTCGGAGTGCGTGCATCTGTGAGTCGAGTATCAGAACCCAGAACAACTTCGGTGCTGGCAGCATTGCCTGATGAGGGCGCATTTTTAGTTGCAGCCGTGCCAAGTCCGGCAACGCTTCCACCAGAGAGAGATATGTTGGTACAAATAAATGAATCCGAAGCCGAACTGTAAACCATGGTTTGAGCACTTGTACAGCTCGTGGGAATTTGTGCAGCCCCCGCAGAAGTTCTTAGATCAGATAAGTTAACGTAAGCGGGACTGAATTGTGAACCACTGTACTTGTAAACTTGGGCCGTTGCTGGAGTTGTACTTGAAAATGCGATGCCTTGGATTTTTTGTACTGTCGGTGAGGGATAGGATCCACTTAAGTCACCACTCGCTGAGCCAGTCGGTGAAGTATCGATAGTAGTGCAAGAAAACAAATCAGTTGCCGAGCTGTAGGTCAATGCTTGTCCCGCTCCACAGCTTGCAGGAAGTTGGGTTAAGCCTGCTGCTGATTTAAGATCTGCGGCTGCGACAAATGCTGGAACCATACTAGTTCCATTGAAGCGATAGAACTGGCCCGTCACCGGTGTTAGCGAGGAGTAGGTAATTCCTTGAACCTTGTTCACTGTCGGAGATGGATAAGTTCCTGAAAGATCGCCCGTGGCATTTCCAACCGGAGCACGTCCATTCGTCAATCGAGAATCAGTGGCTTGAACAACTGTTCCCGAAGTCGTACCGCCATCAGTAGCTAATTGCACAGCACCCATAGCTGAAGTTGTTGCAGTGGATATGGAAACCGTCGGGCTCAGTGCGGGACCACTGATAGTGATCGGAGCTGATCCCGAGACGCTCGTAACCGCCATAGCATTCGGAGATATCCAAGAAAGAATACCGCTGCCATCTGTTGTGAGTACTTGTCCAGCTGAGCCCGCTCCTGTTGGAAGGGACAGAGTATAGTCGGTTGATAAAGAGCCTGGCGCTTGGATCGTGACCTTGTTGGTATTACTTAAATTGAAAACGCGAACGGTCTGAGAACTGACGGATTGAGCACTGAGTGCATTGGCTGTGACTGTTCCCGTTGTTGTGATATTTCCGGTGGTCGAAATTTGTGTGTTGCCGCCAATAGTGCCGGAAGTGATGGCAGAGCCTGAGATCTTGCCTGGTAACGTGATATTCGGAATGTCACTTTCAATAAGCGACGTGCTTGAAGTCACACGGCCATAGGCATCCACCGTAACTTTTGCATAAGTACCAGCAGTGCCGACTGTTGCAAGAGAGATTGTTCCAGAAGACGTGATAGTTCCACCTGCGAGTCCCGTACCTGCAGTGATGGAGGTCAAAGTTCCATGAGTGGGTTGAGTCAGGGCCCACTTATTTTGCGAAGAATTCCAAGTTAACACCTGGCCATTTGCGAGACCGGTGAGGTCGATTGTTTTTCCGCCGACATAAGAATCAGAATAGTTTTTATTTACTGCAGAATCATTAGTTACAGGTGAGTCGGGAACACGAACGCCACCGGATGTTAGATTCAAGACTCCACCCGAAACAGGCAAGTCGGATGTTTTTGCGTAATACGGAGAAGTACCACCGGCAACGCCAGTGAGCGTGGTAGAGATCGCAGTCAAAGAGTCGATCTTTGCTTGATTCGTAGATCCATTGACCTGAATAAAAGCGTCTTTGCCTAATCCCTGAAGAAAGGAAGAGTTGATAGCGAAAGGAACGCTTCGTAAGGTTTGATCTGTAGGCAAAGTCACCGCTTCGGTGCCGTCATCATAGCTGAATCTTAAGCGGCGAGTATCGCCAGCAGCAGGCGTGTAAGAGCAGCCACTCGCACCGTTTTTAACTGTAGAGTTATCGAAAACCTGCTCCATGGTAAGAGCTGACGTATTAGTGTTCGTTCCTTCACCGATAATCAAGGAAAAGACGCCGCCGGAGTTCGTCATGTCGCGATTGTGAGTTTCTTCAAACAACAAACAGCCACCATCTGGCGAGCGCAATTGAATTTTAAAATTCACAGAGGCTGATTCGACAGGATCTGTGCCGTTGGATTTAATGAGCTTACCTTGATAAGTGAAGTTAGCAGGGGAGCGAGCCGCGAAGCTTGCAGAAGCGATTAATAGAGTTGTTGTGAATAGTGTTGCTTTCATCTTTCCCCGTTACTCATTTATGATGGTGCTTAAATGCGATGAATGCAGGCGATCGATGCCTGCGTTGTCTTTTTGATTGATATTGCTTTCAACAATCCCACTGGCTGAGATAACTTTGTTGCCCGCCGGAACGCTTTGGTAAGTTGAGCCGCTGACCACGGCGAAAGATCCATGTAGCGCCTTTGGACGAAGAAAATCGATTTCTAATGTAATAGAGCTAAATGGACTCGTGATGGTAAAGGATTTTTTGCCTGCAGAGGTCGAGTAAACCTTGCAGCGAGACAGTCCATTTGAATCAGTCACATTGCACGGAACAACCACGATATTAGTGGCAGACGTAGAGATGGTTGGCAGGACGCCCTCAGCAGGAATGCCTGCCGCAGATTTAATCCAAACTGAAAGCTCCGTGGGAGTGATGCCATCGGCGATATTACCCTCGCTGATTTCAATAACACTGGTGCCATCATTAGTGGGGATAGGTGTTGTCAGGGAAGGTTGAAAAGAAGAATTAAAGCAGCCTGCCTGAAAAAGGCAAAGTCCTATAAAAAGCGTGATGTTAGTAATGAATTTGTGAAATCGCATTTCGTGCATGCGATGAGGATCTTATATTAGCTCGTTTTTTGCCGATCAAGATTCGTTGAAACTCTATAAACAACCGATAATTGGTTAAAATATTAAATCTCAAGAAATCTGAAGCTAGTCTAGTTCAGGGGCGAAGAGCGAAATCCATCTCGCCCTTCGCCTGCCTGTAAGTAAGGTTATTAACTAGAAATTAAAACCAAGAGCAACATTGGCAAAATTGTAGTTGTCGGAAACTTTTTCGCTAAACCAGTTATAAAGAGTGTAGTACTCAAAGCCCAAAGACCATTGTGGGTTTAGAGTGTACACAACACCGATACCTAGAGTGGGACCGACAAGAGTTTCATCGCTTGTTGTGTTGTCTGTTGTATCCAAAACGTCATCCATATTAGTGACGCCGATACCACCGGCAATATAAACATCCATATCACTGCGATCAAATAAATGAGACACCGCATGGACATCTAGAGTCGTGCTTTCGGATTTTCCGGAGTCCGCATTTTTAGTGGAGTGGAGGATTTTACCACCCAAGCCAAAGCTGCCTGTGCGGCGTTCGTAATCAAGACCGAATGCAGAAGCGGCTTGAACCGAACCTCCAAGAAGTTTGATTGTGTTTGTGCCAGAGCGTAGGTCCTCTCTGTTTTGTGCATTGGCAACTGTGGCAATAGTTAGTCCGATAAGTACGGCAATCAGTGTCTTCATGATGTATCTCCTTTGCTGACTTGCTGATGATTCGCGCAGAAAAAATCCACGAGACTTTTGTAAGAGCAAGATCGAGTCCACCATGTAAAGCTTATATATTGGTTGTGAGGCAATTCGTTTCAGAGTGCAGGGGAGTTCTGCCCCGCTTGAAGGGAAATTTGCGCCTTTCCAATTTGTCGAAACTTGGTTATGGTCCCGCCGAAAACAAACCCCATATCAAAGGATCTCAAATGAAGAAACTGATCGCAGTCGTTCTTTTCGTATGTTCTTTCTCAACTCTTGCTCATGCTTATGAAGGCGTGATGATTTCTAATCAATACGGTGAAGTTGAAATGAAAGCTTTGACTCAAGCATGTGATAACAACCAAGCAGAAGTTTCTGCTGTTTGTAAGCCGACAACAAATGTTTGTCCTAAGGGCTATCACAAAACAACAAAGTACTGCTGGGGTGGATGGAAAAAAGGGATCTACAAATGCGGTACAGCTTGCCGTGATATCAATCCAGACTGCCAACGTGGTTACAATCACGAAGACTGCTGGAACTAATCCAAGCCAACTTTTAAAGGCAGCCCAAGGGCTGCCTTTTTTATTTTCCCCTCTAGAATCACGATTTCCCCTCTAGAATCACGATTTCCCCTCTATGTTTCCCAGTGAAAAAGACCTCCTAAGGGAACCTCCTGGAATGAGATTTGACTACTAAAGTTTAGACGGCGTTAGTTTTGTTAACGGCCTATGCGAATTAAACCGAACAGTAGTTGGCCCACGTGTTGCTCATCAAAGTAGGGGGATGGGGTGAAAATGCCTAAGTATCAAATGTTCGGCTTCATTGCTTTAGCGGTTGTTTCAGTTGCATCGTTTCAAAACTGTTCACAGGCGAATTTTTCGCAAGCGCCAGTGAGTTTGGCTTCGTCCACAGACTCAGCTCCACCGGAGGACACAACAAATACTCCGGATACTGGTTCCTATGATGGGTTGAAGGCGAATGACATCACATTGGCTACAAATGTGAACGTCTCCTTGAGTATTTCCAATGCGAGTATTATCGCCGCAAACTCTGGCAGTTCATTGAAGGTTCAAAGCGTAGGGCAACCTAACTTGGGAACTCTGACGTCGAAATCCTCTGGCTATGATTTTGTTTCTAGCGCAGTGGGCACGGCGACTATGACTTATACAATCACAGACAGTCAGAATAATATCGCCAGCGCCAAGATCACAGTTAAGGTGGTTGAAAGCTCTATCGCAACAGCCCCTTTCTATGGCTGTAACTTAGATGGCTATCTTTATAGTTTAGATCCGCAAACGGGCACCGTTCTTAAGACAGTAAATCTGACTTACAATGGCAGAAAACTTGAATGCTCCGATATGGCTATTAACTCATCAGGTGAGTTGTTCGCGAAAGACGACGACGAATCTGGTGGCTACAGCCTTTATAAGGTCGACGCTTCAACGGGAGTAGCAACTCACGTGCGTGGATCATTGGTGACTCGTGGTGATCGCGCAGTGGGCATGACTGTTGGACCTGACGGTAAGCAGTTTATTTTGTCAGAGGAGCACAACCCTGGCAGTTCAAACCAAACGAACAGTTTAATTTCCATTGCATCTGACGGTGTGAAATCGACCGTTATCCCTGCGAGCGCCGGATATACGATGTATGGTGGTGACGTTAAGCTTCTGCCTGATGGTTACCTGTATTGGACAATCACAAATGCCACTTCGACATTGTGTAAGAACGCGAAGGCGGGTGGCTCTCAAGGTGTCTTAAAAATTGATCCAGCGACCAAAACGACGAAAGAGATCGCATGTTTCGATAAGAAAGATATCTTTGGTTTGGGTTTCGCTTCAAAGGCTCTTTACGGATTTAGCGGTAAGGGCAGCTTGGTGCGAGTGGATTTAAGCACAGGTAAAACCACTCTGATTAAAGATACAGGCTTGGTCTTTATCGGGGCCGCCGCTAACCCTATTTTGTGGTAATTTTAAACCTAGTATGACTCCAAAAAGCCCGCCAAAAGCGGGCTTTTTCATTACCAGCTGTTCATCTTCACAAATGTCACAAGAAACTTTTTCAGAAAGAGGGCGGTCCGCCAATTCTCCATTGAGAAACTGCGTAAGTTTGGGCATTTTACGCAGCGAATCAAGTCAAAACTCTAAAGGAGATATTAATGAAAAAGATCGTTATGGCTCTTGCCGCGCTTCTTGTTGGTCAAACTGCTTCTGCTGCTCTTTCTGCGAATTCATCTTGGGAAGAAATTTTCGCTGCAAAAGGTCCTTATGTTATCCACGCTCCAGTAGTTTATATGGGCCGTGCTATTGATTATACATTCGTTTGCCGTGATGGTGATTCTCTTCGCACTAAAGCTCCAGTTGACGTTGTTGTTAACGATTCAACTTTGGGTGATGGTCCAACGAAATTCAAAACTGTTGAAACTTTGATCCTTTCAACTCCAATTAACTATGTTCATAAAGAAGACTTCTGTGATGCTTCTTATAACAAAGTTGTGTGCACTCCGATGACTTACACTGGTACTTACCCAATGACAGTAAACGTAAAAGTTGGTCGTAAATTGAATAAAGGACGTGAAGTGTTCTTGTTCAACAAATCATACACAGTACCTAACTGTGACAACGCATCTGTAAACTAAGATGTCGTAAATGAGAGGCTCCCTTCGGGGAGCCTTTTTTTTTGGCAAGAATCAATCAACTGACAGCTAACAAACTTTTCATCACTTACTCCCACGATATCCTGAATACTGGATTGTTTACTGTTGTATCTACGGTAGTTCGATTGCGAGCAGCAGAAATTTGCGCCTATGATGATATCACCAACAGGAGATCTCATGAGTGTGCGTAGACTGTTTGCTCTTTTAATGCCCTTCCTTGTTATTCAACCTGCCTATCCCTGCACTCGATTTTTATGGGACACAAAAGACAACGATGTCGTTGTCGGACGAAATATGGATTGGTTCGAAGACATCGGTTCTAACATGTGGCTTTTGCCCAGGGGGATCGAGCGTCAAGGAGGAGTGCCTGTCAATCCGCTGAAGTGGACCGCAAAGTATGGCAGCGTGATTTTAACAGCGTACGATATTGGCACTGCGGATGGTGTGAATGAAAAAGGCCTGACTGCCAATCTGCTTTATCTCTCTGAAAGTGACTTTGGGGATCGTGATGAAAAAGTGCCAGGACTTGCAGCAAGTTTGTGGGCGCAGTATTTTCTGGATAATTTTGAAACGGTGGACGAGGCTTTGAAATCCATGAAGGACACGCCTTTTCAAGTTCAAACGGCGTCGTTGCCAACTTCAGGAGGATCGAGAGAAGGAACGGTTCATCTTGCGATCTCAGATAAGAAAGGTGACTCGGTCGTTTTTGAATATATTGATGGGGAGCTTCAGACCTATCATGATCGCAGTTTTAAAGTAATGACCAATTCTCCTCCTTACGATCAGCAATTAGAAACATTGAAACAGTATAAGGGCCTGGGTGGTTCAAAGGATTTGCCGGGGACCACAGCTGCCGCAGATCGTTTCGTGCGTGCCGCTTATTACGCACAACAATTGCCACAACCAACGAATCATCGCGAGTCCATTGCTGGAGTTTTCAGTGTGCTTAGAAATGTCTCGCAGCCCTTTGGTGCTCCAGATCCAGCGCGTCCGTATATATCGACGACACGCTGGAGAACTGTTGCTGATATGACCAAGGGAATTTATTTTTACGAGAACACTCTGAGTCCAAGCATTGTGTGGGTGCAGCTTGATCGTTTGGACTTTAAAAGGAGTGCGCCTGTACAAAAAATAACTTTAGTTAAGAACTATGATCTTAACGGAGATATTTCGGGGTATTTCAAGCCGACAAAAGCTTTTGATTTCATGAAAATCGAAGAAAAGAAAAAAATCGGCAAGCGATAGCACTCACAAAAGAGCGTCATATCCCTTTGGACTGAATTCAATCAAACAGAAGCCATGACCAAAGGGATCTGAGAATTGAGCGATTTTTCCGTAAGGTTTGACGGTAATCTCCCTCTCAATTTTTGCCCCGTGGCTGACAACTCTGTGAGCGTCAGCTTCGATATTATCCACGATAAAATCCAAATGCAGAGGACTCCAATGTCGGGAGTAGTTTCTGCTTTCTTTAGCATTTGGAAAGGGGACGGTGCCAGAATCATTCTGTAGTAAATAGATCGGTGAAGGTAAGCCCAATAGTTCCACGAAGTTGTTATCAAAGCGTCGGCCTAACCTGAGACCTAATCCATCCGTGTAAAACTGGATGGCCTTAGTGATATCATCGACATCAATATTGATTAGTACAGACTGGAGCATTTGCACCTCTGATTTTATTAAAAGTGTATTGAGAGTTCTTTGGTATCTCAATCATGATTCGTGGCGATGATTAACATGCAATCGAAAGTCGACTCTGTGTTTTGAAACTGGCACAATCGTGCCTGGACTAAAATACACAGAGGAGTTTTTCGATATGCAAGACCGACGTGATTTTATGAAGCTGATGGCAAGCGGAGCGATGCTTGCGGCTTCTTCTCCATTTGCAAACTCAGCGTTTGCAGCTCCTGCTAAAAAAGGCGACACAGCTCAGACCAAAAATGCCCCTACGATTTCTTTGAATGGCAATGACATGGGAAAAGTTTTGGGACTAGGTGGTGTGCCGTTAGCTGGTGCATGGATTCCCACAGAGCCTGAGGATTCGCTAAAAACTTTGCAAATGGCTTGGGATAAAGGCATTCGCTATTTCGATACGTCACCTCGTTATGGTTTTGGAGTGAGTGAACGTCGTATGGGAGCGTTCTTGAGTTCCAAGAATCAAGAAGAGTTCATCATCTCTACCAAGGTGGGCCGTCTTTTGAAGCCGACGAATTTAGATACTAGTAAGCGTGGTATTTGGACGGGCAGATACTATGCAGAATCTATCTATGATTACACTGCTGCGGGCACTCGCAAATCTATTGAAGACAGTTTGCAACGTCTTGGGTTGGCGAAACTGGATATCGTTTTTATTCATGACCTTTCACCCGACAATATGGAGATCGCAGATAAATTTGATTTCTATTATGAGCAAGCAGCAAAGGGTGCCATCCCTGAGCTTGCTAAAATGAAAAAAGAAGGTCTGATCAAGGCTTGGGGCTTTGGTATCAACCGTCCCGATGCCGCTCTCAGATCTTTATCTATCAGTGAACCTGATATTTGTTTGATGGCGACACAGTACTCACTCCTAGATCATAACGAGGCTTTGGAGAAAACTTTTCCAGCACTCGAAAAAAGCAAAGTGCGTGTGGCTGTAGGCTCACCATTGAACTGTGGTTATTTGGCGGGCAATGATCGTTGGAACTACTCTCGCAATCCCGCTCCTGCAGAAATGGCTGCTAAGCGAGAGAAAATTCGCGCGATCGCAAAGAAGCACAAGGTTGATCTGCGTACCGCGGCTTTACAGTTCAGCATGGCTCATCCGGTGGTGACGTCTGTGTTAGTAGGAGCAAGAAGTGCCAAGCAAATATCAGAGGACTATCAATCCCTGCATGGAGCCAAAGTTCCCAAAGCTTTTTGGGAAGAACTACGTCAGCAAAATTTAATTCATAAAGAAGCACCTATTCCGGGTTAAGAACTTGAACAACAAAGGAGACAATATGATGAAAGTACTTTTCGTTTTAATCGCTGGTATTCCTGCTATTTCTTTACAAGCCCAGGCTAAAAAAGCCGACGATGCACAAATTCGTGAAAGCTTGTTGAAGATCGTTCCTGAAGCGAAAGTCGTCAGACAAGATGGTCACGAGTACAAACTGACAACGGTAAAACAAACGTTGATGGAAGTGGAATTCAATCGTGACGGTAGTATTGATGATGCTTCCGGTGATGCCGCAGCAGCGGGCGATGTTTTTGTTCCAGGCAATGGAATGTTGACCTTGGCTCAAGCACTCGAGTCTTTGAATAAAGCGGGTAAAACTCCATCGGGCGACTGGTCTTACAAAAAGTCCTTTATGCACGGCTGGGTTTACGAACTTGAGGGATTCGAAAACGGTAAGAAAATGGAATACCTGATCAGTGCTAAAGATGGGGCGCTGGTTAAGGAAAAGAAAGATTAAGATCTTAAAAGAGCTCGGAAATCCTCTTCCGGGCTCTTATATATTTCAATAGGGCACTGCTAACGCTAGCTGCCATTGTCGGCGATTCTTAAGACTTGAGGAAAGATCGAAATTGAGATTGCGAATTGCAAATCTCTTGGACTGCTGTTAATTTTAGAGGTGTTAATACGGTCTAATATATGTTCAAGATTCGGTTGAACGTCTCTACCAACTACCACAAGAGTTGACTATTGGTACTCCTATTAACTGACAATAATAACTTTTAGTCAGTGGTAGTACTTAATGTTTGATCAGTCTAGTCAGCTTGAAATTCCTGCGAACACGCGTCTTAATAATTTTGCCTTGGGCATTCTTTTTGTCGTATTGGGCTCATCCAGTTACGGCATGCTTTCAACTTTCGTAAAGCTTTCCTACAAACAGAATTTTACAACTGCCGAAGTCACGATTGCTCAGTTTTTCTGGGGTGCCTTGGTTTTGACGATCATGGGTTTCTTTGTTGATAAAACTGCACCTAAAGTAACAGCGACGGATATTCGCAAACTTATGGTCGCGGGGATCCCTGTTGGTTTGACCAGCGTGTTCTATTATCTTGCCGTTAAATACATCGATGCTTCCGTTGCCGTTGTCTTGCTGATGCAGTCAGTTTGGATGGGTGTGGTTGTTGAGGCTTTCCAAACCAAGAGCTTCCCGAAGCTAGATAAGATTTTTGCGGTTGTGATGATCTTGTTCGGTACTTTGCTAGCGACGAATGTTTTGGGTTCTTCTCATGGAGCTTTAGATATCCGAGGCGTGATCTTGGGCTTGGTGTCTGCGATGTCGTTCAGTTGGACGATGTTTTCTACCAGCAGCGTGGCTTCCCATTTGCCTCCGGTGAAGCGCAGTCAGTTCATGGTTTACAGCGGTGGTATCGTGGTGACTGTTTTTGGTTTGCTAACTCAGGTTGGGCCTCATTATTTTGAATTGTACTGGGTAGGCGAGGAATTCATTCGCAATCAGCCATTTAATCCGCAGATCTTTTTAACGTACGGTCTTATTGTTGCAATCTTTGGAACGATCATTCCGCCAATCATGCTGAACAAAGGCTTTCCTATTGTGGGCGTTGGCTTAGGCAGTATCTTATCATCTGTGGAACTACCATTTGCGGTGACGATTGCATTCATTTTCTTAAATGAGCAAGTGATCGCAACTCAGTGGTTGGGTGTCGCAGTGATTATCTCTGCGATTGTTCTGCTAAACTATAAATTGATCGCACCCGGAAATAAATCAGGCCGCGCCTAAGTCATTTATTTAAACGAAGATCTTGCTTATAATTATCGATTATTTCGATGATGTGCATCTTTGGTAGTCTTCCTGTATTGAAAGGAAGGTTGTTATGAAATGCCCTCACTGTAAAGATAAAGACTTGGTTATGAGCGAACGCAAAGGTGTCGAGATCGACTACTGCCCTGATTGCCGTGGTATTTGGCTCGATAAAGGCGAGCTAGATAAAATTCTAGAGCGCTCTGAAAAAGAAAACGAAGCCAGCGCAAAACCGGCTCAAGATCCTTACCCACAACACAATCCCTACGGCAACAGCGGCTACGGCCATAAACCTTACAAAAGAAAGAAATCTTTCTTTGAAGAGTTGTTCGATTAAACGCTGTATTTAAATTGGTAAACGTCACGAAGGCTTCCGTTACAAGTAGTAACTTCAGCGGGTCAATAGAAAAGGACCGTCGATGTTTCGGCGGTCCTTTTTATTTTAGTAGAAATACTTCATCTTAATTTTAACTGTCGTGTCGTCCAGAAGCTCTACCGCGCATTTTGAAAAGGCCGGAGCGCCAACCAAGATCGTTGGATTGTTCGAAAATCCGAAACCCTCGCGAGGGTAGCCCAAAACAGTGTTCAATTTTTTATTGCCGTCTTCATCGTGAAGGATCGCGACTGCGTATTTACCAGCAGGCATGTTGTCCAAAGTAAATTCCAATTTTGAATTCTTAGGAACTGGAACATAAAGAGTTTTGATGGCTTTATCAGCCTCACCTGGGAAAGCGCGCTGCTCTCTTTCATGAAATACGCTAACAGCGGCAAAGCCTTTCGTGTTTCTGAATCCTTCAATAGTAATAGTGGCGCTGTAAGCCGTGGGAACCAAGAAAAGAGATGCCATTAGAAAAGCGATAAGTTTCATGAGTACTCCTTAAAGTGCGATTGTTCTTTCAAATCACACCATTCCGGTCAATGGGGTAAGGATTAAATTGAATCCATCAAAGGCTATGTGGTAGCGGCTTTACGCGCCGAGGCGAGCCCTTTGGGTGCAGCGAATCGTAGCAGTTGATTTACAGTAACGCATCATTTGGGTCTCAATTCCCTGAATTGCTCTGCAATTATTGACAAGCCTAAACCAAACCTTTAACCCCAGCCCATGCTTAAAACTTTACTTAATTTATCTATCGTTCTTATGACTGTTCCAGCCTTTGCATGCCCTGAGCTTGCGGGCAATTTTGACTGTACATCTGACTCCGGTCCGGTGAATTCTTTTAGCATTAGTAAAAGCACTGAAAAGGGCCAAGTGATTTATCAAATCAATGGCACAAAGCTTGTGGCTAATGGTGTTTCTGAAACACGCAGCAAAGGCGATGGCTTCCCGACAACTTATACAACAAGCTGCGAAGGTGAAAGCCTGCGCGCCCGTATGCAAACTCATGTGTCGTCAGCGATTTGTCCAACCATGCCTTTGGCTGTGGATTCAATCACGATCTTTACTCCTAAGGGTAAAGACATCGAAATGGATGATGTGACAATCCTTCTTTGTCCTGACAAAGCACCGATGAACATCCGTCACGTCTATAACTGCACAAGAAAATAAGGAACTGACATGAACTACCAAAAGTATTTCACCCTCATCGCAGTATTAACATTGTCTTTGGGCGCTACTTCAGCGAACGCGGCAAAATTTTTGATTTCATTCAAAGATGCTGCTCGCGCTGAAGCTTTCAAATCTTTGATCCAAACCAATGCATCTGGCATTTCTTTGCAAGAGGAATTGGCAGAGGTGCAAATTCTGATCGTTGAAGCTCAGAACCAAGAACAGATTTTGAAATATGCAGATGCGAAGGATCTAAACTTCATCGAGCAACAAAAAATGTTCGCAGCTCCTCGTGTGCAAATTGTTCCAACTCCAGCTTCAGGTTTTAAACGCATGAGCTTGATGACGGCGCAAGTTCCGCCCTCACAAGGTCTTAAAATGATCAAAGCACCAGAAGTATGGCCGATGAGCCGTGGTAAGGGTGCGCGTGTTATGGTTATCGATTCAGGTATCGATAAAAATCATCCAGCCTTTGCCGGTCGTATTGAACAAGTTCGTAACTTCACAGGTGAAGGCAGCGAAACTGAAGCTAAAGATGACGGTGGACACGGAACTCACGTTGCGGGAATCATCGCAGGTGACGCGGCTATCGAAGCTGTGGGTGTTGCTCCTGAAGCGTCACTTTTGATCGCTAAAGTTTGCGGAGCAAAAGGTTGTTCAAACGATGCTGTTGCTAAGGCACTTGGCTGGGCTTTGCGTGAAGACGTAGACGTTGTGAACATGTCGTTGGGTGGTGCTGGTAGCGTGGTTGAAAGATTCATGATCAACCAACTTGATGGTGCACAAGTTCCGGTTGTAGCAGCTATGGGTAACAACGGTATGGAAGCAACTCCATTGCCTGCGGGATACCCAGCGGTATCTGCGGTGGGTGCTGTGGATATGGATGGCAAACGTGCTGCGTTTTCAAACTGGAGTGCGGCATTAGATTTGATGGCTCCAGGTGTGGGCATTCGCTCCTCTGTTCCATTGGGAATGGGGCGCGAGGCTTTATCAAGCTTCCAAACTGAATCTGGAACTTTCCAAAGTCTTCCGGCAGTTACTTTCACAGGTGTTCCGACGACAGCTTTAAAGCAATCTGCGGTGTTTGCTGAATTCGGCAGTGTTGAAGATCTTGCGAAAGCAGCAGTCGCTGGAAAAATCCTAGTGGTGAAACGTGGCAACTTGCCATTGCTTGATAAAATCAAAAATGCGCAAAATGCAGGTGCTGCGGCGATCATCATCGCGAACAATGATTCTGCTTTGGTAAGTGGCTCATTGAGCGAAGACCCAAATGAAATCAAAATCCCTGTGATCATGGTTGAAAAAACTGCGGGCGAAAGCTTGATCGCAAATCTTATCAAGGCGCCTGCATTGGTAGTGCGTTTAGAAATCCAAGCTTCTGATTACGCTGAGTTCAGCGGAACATCTATGGCGTCACCTTATGTGGCGGGAGTTGTGGCTTTGATGAAATCCGTGGTTCCAGGCATCACATCTTGGAAAATCCGTCAGATCATGGATGGTACAGCTACTCCCATCAAATCAGAGCTTCCAAATCAAACGGGCAAAGGCCTAGTGAATGCTAAGGCTGCTGTAGACGGCGCTTACGAAGTTCGTAAGAAGTATAAGAAAATCAAATAGCGATATTTGAAAGAAATTCGATTTTTTGTAGGTGCGCACATCATATGGCGCACCTTTTTTATTATCTTCATCGTGACAATTCCCCTTAAAAAGAGATGAAATAAAGGGGAGGTGTGTATGCGTAACAAGATTGATATCAAAATAGTCTCTGCTCTTTTAGTTGTGGCCGTCCTGGCATTGGGAGTTGCACTGTATGTGCGATGGAATCCAAGTGCCGTGCCTGAGCAAACTACAGAATCCACGACGCAAGAACCTGCATCGGGTGTAGCCGTTGATGATACTGCAAACGGCCCTCAGCATCCTGTACCAAGTACGACTGAAAATTCAGAAGATGCAGCGGGAGCACAAAAGCCTGCTCCATTGACTCAAGAAACTGTTGGATCTGAAATCGCTAAACGTTGGAAGTCATTCTTTGGATCTGACGAAGGTCACGAGCTGATCCGCATTGAAAACTTCGTTCGTCATTTTGTTTTGATGTTTGAAAATGCCACAGAAACTAAGATCCCGGCTCAGGCTACGATTTTTGAAACGGTTAATGGGGATTTCAAAACAACAGCGAATGGAGACATGGTCCGTATCAACGAAGCGAACTATCGCCGTTATGATTCCTACGCCGCACTTTTGAAATCAGCGGACCTTAAAACGATCTCATCCTTTTATGTTCGTATTTATCCGCTGCTTCAATCTGCTTACGCTGAAATGGGTCGGAAGGGATATTTCAATGACCGAGTCATTGATGTTCTGGATCAAGTTATTGCAGCGAAAGAGCCCGCAGCGAATGCATCGCTGATCATTGATGGCGGTCGTTTTGTATTCGAAGATGCAGAATTAGAGGCAGCACCAGCTGTGCAAAAAGTGTTGTACAGAATTGGTCCTGCGCACACCGCGCTTTTAAAAGAACGCTTGAAAGAACTAAGATCTCTATTGGCGAGCTCGCAATAATTATTGAGCTACAGGTTCCTCGCCGACTATTTCATCGATAACTTGTGATCTTGGTTTCAAAGGTTGTTTGGTATAGTCGGCAAGTTGCTTCATGCCAGCACTAAGGGATGGAGCATCTGTTTTACAAATGGGGGCAGGATCGCGCATCTCTTGTAAGAGTACTTTGTAGGAATAGCATGCCGCTGAAAATCCAATACAAAGTAGAAACGTCCAATTAGCGATTTTTCCTACATAGTTCATATTAATCCCGCTCAGCGCCTTTCCGGTCCTTACTTATCGGTGGGAAACGGTTGTTTTTGGAGAACGTTTTTTGTAATCCGTGACTCAATGTGAGACATCACTGCGTTTAGTGTTCGATTCATTTTCATCAATGAGATCTTAAGAGATTAGTTAAGACGCGATTGCATTTTATTGGTACTTTGCTTCGATACCGAAACAAGGATACTTATGAATACCGTTACATCTCCCTATGCCATCGCCGAATCTCTTAACGAACTATGGTCACCCGTAGTTGTCTCCGAAATTGAATCTGCGTGTATCAAAGTAGCTAAGATCAAAGGGGAGCTTGGGTGGCATACCCACGAAGATGAAGACAAGATATTCATGGTCCTTAAGGGGCAGTTGAAAATTCTGATGGACACAGAGACCATCACTCTCAACCAAGGTGATATGTATATCGTGCCCCGCTGAGTACGAAACAATCCTTCGGCTGAGGCAGAGTGCCATATCATGTTTATCGAGCCTAAATCCTAATATTTAAGTTGGCAGAATAGGGAAGTCTTCGTAGAAGAAGGCATGAAATTCCTTTTGATTTTCCTTTTGCAAATTCCAGTGTTCTCTCTTGCTATTGTCGGCGGCTCCGTCATCCGAGATGGTTCTTACCGCCAATCAGTTGCTTTGGCCTTTAAAGCCGTGGATGGTGCTACGGATTCTCAGAGCTATTGCAGTGGAACGCTGATTGGTCCTCGTGTAGTCATCACCGCTGCGCACTGCCTGTTGCTGGGGGCGAAAGCTTTCAAAGTAACTCCAGAGCAGTTTGTTCAGCGGACGTGGATTTATGTTGGGGACTCACCCGCAGAGTCCGCAATTCCTTTCTTGAAAGCACAGTACCGCGTGCAATCGGCAATCATGCATCCGCCGAGCGATTCTGTTTACAGTGATCTGGCGTTGTTAGTGTTAAGCGAAGACGTGGATTTGCAAAAGTATCAAATCACTCCGGCACCTTTAGCAGTGGCTAAGTCGTCGATGATTGGACGTGATCTTATTCATGTTGGTTACGGCATGCTTGAAAATGATGGTCCAAAGGGAACGAAAGCCTTTTTCTCGTTACCCCTGCGTGGCTTCAATCGCTACAATGGCCTTGAGGTGGGAGTGTTCAGAGAAGATGGCCCAGGTGCTTGTCATGGAGACTCAGGCGGAAGTGCTTATCTTCGTGATGTCGATGGTGTCTTAAAACTCATCGCTGTTGAAAACTCAATATCTGGTCCAAAATGTGGCGGTGGAGCGACTTACTTCGTGCCCATCACAGAACAAAATATTGAGTGGATACGTTCTGTGAAGCTACCTTTATTCGAACTTAGGTAGAGCCTGCTTCCAAGCGGCGAACTTGGCGTCAAGATCATCGGGGTGATAGCTTCGATACAAAGTAATATTCTTTTTTGAATCACTCTTATGAGTGTATTTGACCGAATAGGTGGTGTATCTGCCACCTTCAGTATCTGTAGAACGTTCGATCGCTTTTTCGAGTCTGAACTGAGAAGTCTGTTCAGACCAACGATGAATTCTAAAGACCGAACTTCTAAACAGTGACTCGAGTCTGACAACATCAGGGTAGATGGACACCTTGGTATAACCAAAAATCATAGCCAGACCGGCAACGGTTGTGACAGATCCAAACCCACCAAAAAAGACGAACAACAGACCGCTTGCTAAAAATTCTTTCAAGCCTGGGGTTTGCGTGGTTTTGAAAATATAAATCGTAAAAACCACTGTGGCAGTTAGGAAAACCAATCCAAACAACAAGACGACAGAGCCCCAGAATGCGCTGGCTTTATCGATAAAGTGCGCGGGCAACGAGGGCTCCGGAGAAAGATCTGCTTCCTTAGCGCGAGCTTTAGAGTGAATATCTCGGGCCACAATCAATACCCAGGGTGCAAAAGTCAGAATGCAAAACCCAAGAGCACCTGGTGCTGAGAAATGATCCATCAGTTTTCCGATAACTCCGAAAAACAAAGCCAGAACGCCATGACGGACCAATCCGTGTCCTGTTTGCAGGTCTTCGGTTTTTACCGCAGCGGCCGAAGTCTTTAGGCAAAGAAAGCCAACGATCAGCGCTGGATACTTGCCGATAATATCGAACAGATAAGGCCATTCGAAATGATTGATATAACCATTGGGACCGTAAACATTGAGAGGCTCCATCGGCAGAGCCACTGACATAAACACACCTATAAAGCCATGGATGAAGATGCTGATACCAAGACTCATCACAAACAGCAGAGTTCTGCCGACGATAGAGAGGTAAATATTTTTATGCGGCTCTTTACCAATTTTACTGAGGCTGATGGCGTAAGCGGTAAAAGCCACGAAAGGTGAGAAGACAAAACTCATCGCCCAAAAAGTCCAGGCCGTTTCACTCACCGAAATATTTTCGGAGTTCATAAGATGCAGAGTCCATAGAAGCCCTATGAGGAGTGCGACGACATGGAGTTTTTTGCCTGGGGTGAGTTTCGGTAATGTCATTATGATAAATCTTAGGCCGACTCAGAGATGAGTGCAAATATTCGCTTAAAACCCGTCTAAAGAAGTTTGCGGATGGAGCTTTCGCTGATAAAATGGAGTCAGGAGTTTTTAATGTGCCAGCTGCTAGGGATGAACTGTAACGTACCCACAGATATTTGTTTTTCATTCACGGGATTCAAAGCTCGTGGTGGTCTTACAGATGCACACCAAGACGGTTGGGGGATTGCCTTTTTCGAAGGCCGAGGTGTTCGTCAATTCCTAGACCCTTTGCCATCAGCACATTCTCCGATCGCAGAATTGGTGCGAAACTATCCGATTAAATCTACCAACGTGATCGCTCATATCCGCAAAGCCACTCAAGGTGTAGTGTCTTTAGAAAACACTCATCCCTTTATGCGTGAGTTGTGGGGGAGTTACTGGGTTTTTGCGCATAACGGGAATATTCTAAACTTCGATCCTGTTTTGGATGGAACTTTTAGGCCTGTGGGCTCTACTGATAGCGAGAAAGCCTTTTGCTGGATCATGCAAGGTCTGCAGAAAAAGTTCGGAGACGTTTTTCCTGCCGAAGACAAACTTTTCTCTGCGATTCATGAACTGACCCTGGAAATTTGTCCGCATGGGGAGTTTAATTTCCTTTTAACCAACGGAGATTTTTTATTCGCACACGCCTCCACAAATTTGACCTATATCGTGCGCAAGGCTCCATTCCCAACAGCCGAACTGAAAGATGAAGACCTCAAGGTCGATTTCAATTCTTTGACGACACCACTGGATCGCGTGGCAATCATCGCTACGACGCCGTTAACTAACAATGAAACATGGACACCCATGAAACCCGGCAGCTTATGGATCTTCCGCGATGGCCAAGTCCTTGATAGCCGCGAAACGATCTCCGGCCCGGCAGAAAAAATCCGTTGTTAATCGCAGCTGTTTGTTCCGCTTAGAGGTTGCCGTAGTGACTCTTTAGGTGTTAGCGTTTTACCATGAAAACAAATCTACTATCTCACAATCTTGCCGTTGAATTCCCAGAACTAGCGGATGCTATTCATCACTTGAAAACATCCGACGCTCACTTTCAAAAGCTGATGCAAGATCATAATAAGATCGATGAACAAATCACTAAAAGTGAAGAGGGCCTGGAGTTCTTGACGGACGAAGTGATGAAGGATCTTAAGATCAAGCGCTTGCACCTTAAAGAAGCTATGCAAAAAGCAGCAGAAGCCTACAACCAGAAATAAAGTCTCACTTCAGGAGCTCCGATGAACGTAGCAAAGCTTTTCGAAAAATTGTCTAAGTACCCATTGGGCAAACAGGTCTTTTCAAGAATTGCGGCAGCCAGAGCTCCTTACTTCAAAAGTATCTCGCCTTTTGTGCAAGAGCTCACTGAAACCAGTTGCATCATCATTCTGAAAAAAAGAAAGAAAGTTCTGAATCACATCGGAACCGTGCACGCCATCGCAGTTTGCAATCTCTGCGAAATGGCTTTTGGTTTTACGATGGAAGCAGGCTTGCCAAATCACCTGCGCTGGATTCCTAAGGGAATGACTGTGCGCTATCTAAAAAAATGCGCCACAGACCTAACGGCGAATTGCCAGTTCCCACAAATCAAAACCCTTACGCCGGGTGATCACGTCGTACCAGTCGTGGTGACGGATACAAATAATCAAGTCGTCTTCGAAGCTGACATCACAGTGTATGTGAGCGACAGACCAAAAAAATAAGTTCATCTGGAATTTTTGAAGTCAAAGTCTCCAACGGGGCATTAAAATGCCTGTCTCAACTTGATGCAAAAGACCAGTAATAGTCGATCATCTCTGAGGGCCTCTGGCTCGGAGGATTGATTTTTTGCTACACTAAATTGTTGGTTCGCTCTTGCAAGGGGTTGGGTTTTGCGGAAAGCAGCGGCTATTAAATGGTTAATTCTTTCGCTGCTGCTGATGACCGCATTTGTGAACTGCGAAGGCTTCGAATTGGCGCGCAGTCTGAACGAGGAGTTAGAGTCAGGCTCTGTATCGAGTGATAATTGTGTCCTTGCTTCAGCACAGTACCGCAATCCCAAAAGCATCGACGATGTGACAACTCTGATTAATGTTCTGCCCAAGCCCCTCAGCATTCCATGCCTGATCGAAAATCTTCCGAAGCCGCTAAAGGTTTATTCTTTTGAAAGCACGGGCAGCGCACAGCCCTCACCAGATTCCAATAGCCCCCGAATTTTCATAATCATTGATAAATTAATCGTCAGTGTAATTCCGAAAGGCATTGGCCGTAACTTCGTAGAGTTCAGTCAGGTGATTTCTTCATCAGAGTCCGTAAAAGCGGAAGTTCAATTTCCCGTCGTATCCGAGTTAGATGTTGCAGCTCCTTACGATTCGATTCGCGCCGCTTTCGGAACAAGCTGTCGTGATTGTCACATGGGAGAAAGAGGCGTTTCAGGATTTGCGGGAGACGCTTATGCCTCAGTTATCTTGCGACCAGGTCCCGTGGGCCGTCAGACGGCTTCAAAAATGCGCTTGCTAAGTGCAAATTGCGACGACGCAGATGATCCAGCCAGATGCAAAATGCTCCGCGCGGTTTTCGTGAATGGACAAGCCCAAGACACAAGCTTTCCTTAACAGATTGACAGCTGCTCATAGACCAATAAACTGCGAGCATGATTAATCTAATTCTTATTTTTTCAAACATCGTATTCGCAGCCCCTTCAATCAACTTTGACGGCGCTTATTCTAAACCATGTCAGAAATATGAAACTGTTTCGAGCAGTGAGCAATTGCAGATTACTGATCAAAGTTGGATCAGATCTTATCAGCTCTTTTCTGACAGCGAGTGCGCAGCGCCTTCTGTGCAGACAGATTATTCTTATAAAGTTTTAAGAACATATCAGATGATCGATATGACAGTATTGAAAGTTCAAATGACTGCCATGACGGAATCAGTGGCAGAAAAATTCAATCAGACGAACTATTGCGGATTCACGGATTGGTCCGTTGGACAAAGCAAAGATGTGTCTGGCGTGAAATGCGGGGCTGTGGCGATGTCTTCGGTAGGCAGCATGGTTTATTCTGTTTTGTACGGAGAGAAAGATTCCACTCGCAAAGGTCGAATTTTCCTGGGCATGCCGAGCGAGTCTGCCGATGGATCGACGGAGTTCAAACGTTACTATGTAATCGATCCCACGTCGTTTATCGAGAACTAGGATGCGTCAATAAGCCCCTTCAGGGGGCGGTTTGACCAATTTAATTTGATTTATCTGCATCAATGAATCTAGATGCTTCATCTAATGTTCAGGTGAAGTCCGGTGTGAATCCGGCACTGTCCCGCAACGGTATGGAAGGTTGATCTTCTGAGTCCGATCCCTGCGTTAGGTTTATTTTTTGTCGACGATTCTTTTGCCGGAGTTTTCGACAAGCCTCGAAGGAAGGACTTTTTATGAATTCATCGGACCAATCCGATAGATTGAAGCTTGAACTACCAGATGGTGACGGCAAACTCTTGCTGCATTCTTGTTGTGCTCCTTGTTCGGGAGAAGTGATGGAGGCCATTCAAGCTTCCGGAATCGAATTCTCTATTTTTTTCTATAATCCCAATATCCATCCATTGAAGGAATACGAAATCCGCAAAGAGGAGAACATCCGTTTTGCCGAGCAGATGAATATTCCATTCATCGATGCGGATTACGACACCGACAACTGGTTTGCTCGTGCTAAAGGCATGGAGATGGAGCCAGAACGTGGTATTCGTTGCACGATGTGTTTTGATATGCGCTTTGAAAGAACGGCGTTGTACGCTTACGAGAATGGCTTTTCGACAATCACAAGTTGCTTAGGTATTTCTCGCTGGAAGAACATGGATCAAATCAATGACTGTGGTCATCGCTCGGCTTCAAAATACGAAGGCATTAAATACTGGGACTACAACTGGCGTAAAAAAGGCGGTTCCGCCCGCATGATTGAAATCAGTAAGCGCGAGAACTTTTACCAGCAAGAATACTGCGGTTGCGTTTATTCTTTGCGTGACACCAATCGCGCACGTGTTGAAAGAGGCCATTCACCAATTCGTCTTGGCGAAAAGTACTACAAATAAAAAAGCAGAACTATTTGTTCTGCTTAAAGATCTCGTCGATATTCGCATGAAGTTTCGAAGTCAGGCTCTCCATGAGGGCCTTCGTGAAATCCTCAAGCGTATCAACAGACTCAATAGTTTCTTCAAGCAACTCCGCCTCAGCCGTCAGCTGTTCAGGAATATCAGTCAGAACATTATTTTTAGGGTCTTGAGAATTAGCCATTGTGCCTCCTATTGAAGCGTTTCGGTTTGCTTTTGTTCTGCACGAGCTCTTGCACTGTTGATGCTGGCAGCGCCGTAGCGTAGGAATTCTTCGCGTGTCAGTTTTTTTGCGATGGCCGTGATTTCAGGGGTTAGCCCCGCAACCTCGGTTTTTGCTAAGTCAGGAAATCTCATCACGACGCCTGCAGTGAAGGAATGCATGGCCGCTGTCTGCTTGCCACCCAACGCTTCATAAAATTGAATCGCCCAAAAGATCGTCATGTCGTTTAGATCTTGTCGAATACCAGAGAAGGTTTTTAATGAATCGAAGGAAATATCTGCGATTTCCAAATTTTGCACCTGTGGCAGTTCTTTATCTGCTGCCAACTCGCGTGCGATTTGTAAGCCGGATTCAGCAACTGTATGGATGGCAATCGGATGATGACCTTGAAAGAGCATTTCAATGGCGCTTTCAATTTGGATTTTAGCAATTTCTATGGGAGTCGCGCCAATAGCGACAACGTCATCACTGATTTCAAATTTCTTACTGATCACAAGCACTCACTTTTTCGTTGATTCGACTTAAATAGCTGAGCTGGGGCATTTTTTGAAGTGAATTTGCAGGCTTTCGTAGGAGGTGAAGCCTTTACAGAGGAATTTTGGAAATAAAAAACCCAGTGTTTCCACTGGGTTTAAATATAAAGATAATAAATGGTCGCCCGGCGCCACTATTATGCGAACCCTACCAAGTTAGTGATTTTATTAAGATAAATTTCCAAGTGAAGCAGAATAATTCACAAGAATGTGCTGACCTTTACAGGAAAGGCCTTTCTTTGCGCGATATTGGCAAAGAGCTGAATATCTCCAAAACCACTGTCAGAAATTATTTGATCAAAGCCGGCGCGGAACTCAGCCCTAAAAATCCGAGCCCTGCTGACGTCAGCCGATGGCGCACCCGTAAGACGAAAATACCTCCACCTTTTGGCTACTGTTACTTCCAAGGCCGTCTGGTTGAGAACCCGTTTGAATACGACGTATTACTTAAAATTCATCGCCAATGGAAACAGGGACGAGATGCCAATGAAATCACTCGATACCTTAATGCTAATATGCTTAAGCCCCGAAAGGCCAAGGCTTGGCACAATAAGGCAGTTAAAAAGATAGTTGCAAGGTTTGAATCTAAACAGGTAGTTATAAAAGGAGAGATATGAGTTTAACGAGTCTGATATTTTGGTGCCTGAGCATCATCACAGCCATCGCAGGTGTTGAGAATATCGATGTCATTCAGCGCAGTATATTGAGAGCCCAGGCTAATCTGGTCTATGAGTCTCGAACGAGCACATGGGGTTCTCCGAACTTTTTAGGGCGCCCGGTGGGGCCATCTAAATCTGAAAAGTGGATGGGTGGAGGCCCGATCAGTCTTTGCGGGTATTTGGAGCATCTAAGTTTCCGTAAGGCCAAAAATAAGTATTGAATCAGATTATTACTTTTGATCGATAAGACTCAGGATGACGCTCGATCAAAAGTAATAAACATGAGTCATATGTGGCCCAATGGGCCGCAAGTTTGTGATGGTTATCTCAGGAAAGGCAGCTGGCCGATGTAGTCCATCTTTCCGATCTGAACGCCTTTATGGCGAAGGATCGCGTATGCCGTAACCACGTGAAAATAAAAATTCGGAACTCCGTGCTGATAGAAATAATCTTTTCCACGAAAAGCTCCGGACCAGCCCTTTGGAGCGACAATTCTCTCTTCCCAGCCGGAGAAATCGCTCTCTTTTATCGATGAGACATAGCTGATCGTCTTTTCAATGAGAGCTTTAAGTTCAGGTATCGTTTTCTCATTATTTTGAAAAACTGGCACTTCCTTACCGCTCAAAACTGAGGTGGCGAGCCTTGCCGTATCGCACGCCCAATATACCTGGCTCGTCAGGGGGAGCATATCTGGTGCAAGACGTGAGTTCAGAAGTTCTTCTGATGTAAAATTGTTCGCTTCAGCGTGCCTTTGCGCTTTATCGAGAAGGCGGGAAAGTGTGTGGAGCATTTTTATGAACTGTGTGATTTGTGCGTACATCATGAAATTCCCTTTGTTGTTATTGTTTAAGTAAAAATTTGCGTGATCGTACTTTATGATCTTAGGTTAAATACTTGATACCACGTTCGACAGAATCTCATAGGATCTTAATCTTGCTTCTGTGTCGAAGATGGAGCTAACCACTATAAACTCGTCGGCTTTTGTTTCCTGATAAGCACTCCCTAAATCTATACGAATTTTTTCCGGCGAGCCTATGACAGAGAAACCTAGCATTCTATCCAAGAACATTTTCTCACGAGCAGACCAGAAGCTAGTCATGTCGGCAATCGGTGACGGAAATTTCTCCTTTAAGCCTCTTGCATAATTGATTAAATATTGTTGATGGCTAGAAAAATGAAACTCTGCTTCTTTATCTGTTTCTGCAGCTACGAGATTGATACTGATCGCGACGTACGGACTCTTTAGTTGTTTTGATGGTTTAAAATTGCTTCTATAAATTTCAATCGCATCACGCATAGATGCTGGCGCAATGTGACCTGCAAAAGCGAACGGCAATCCCAGGTGTGCAGCTAGCTGTGCACCGAATGTGCTTGAACCTAATATCCACAAAGGGATAGATAGCCCTTGTCCAGGCGTTGCCGTAATCGTTTTGCCTTCACTGTGGTTTTCAAAATAACCCTGAAGCTCTTGAACATCTTGTGGGAAGCTTTCTGAAGAATCTGGTGAGCGCCTTAAGGCATGCAGTGTGTTTAGCTCGGTTCCAGTTGCTCTTCCCAAGCCCAGATCGATTCGTCCGGGGTACAAAGACTCCAATGTTCCAAACTGTTCGGCGATGATGAGCGGAGCATGATTTGGAAGCATAACCCCTCCGGCACCGACTCGAATCTTTTTAGTTCCAGCTGCCAAAAAACCTACTGCTACAGGGGTTGCGGCGCTTCCAGTTGAAATAGAGTTGTGATGTTCAGCAACCCAGAACCGAGTATAGCCCAGTTCTTCAACTTTCTGAGCAACCTTTAATGCATCGTGCAGCGCTGTCTGGGCATTGCTATCTTTGTTGATCATGACGAGATCTAAGACTGAGAGATTTATTTTCATTAGCGATGCTCCACAAAATTATTCTCTGAATGTCACAGTTTCGTTTAATGGAGCTCTCGAAGTAATGAGCTGGTTAACGGGGGCCTCGGGATTTGCGTAGCCGAAAGATATCCCCCACAAAAGTTTGTACTCTGGACCTATATCTAAAGTCTCTCTAATTACGTCGCAATACATACCTAAGACGGCCTGTGGACAGCTATCGATACCATAAGCTTTCATTGCAAGAAGTAAAGTCTGTCCATACATGCCTATGTCGTTGAGATTTCTTTCGACATCAAAATTAGGAACAAACAGAAAAGCGGCATGGGGTGCGCCGAAGAATTCGAGATTCCGAATATAATTTCTTTTGTTACCCTCTTGATCTCCACGAGCAATTTTTAGCAGACCATATAAGCCTGCCCCAAATTCCTGCATGCGCTTTGAGTAGACTTCGGTATAAGTGCTAGAAGTATACGGAAAGTCTAGATAGGTATGTTTTTTTTCGTAGGCACTCTTCATAGCGGTCGACAATTTTTGGAGAAGCGGCCCACTGACTACTTCAATCCGTCTGGCTTGAGTGTTCGTTGACGACGGAGCCTGATTGGCCAATTCAAATATTCTCGTTAACGTTTCCTGAGGAATTTTTTCTGGAAGATAGTCTCTTTTTGAACGTCGAGAACGAATCAATTTTTCTGCATTTTCTGTGAACTGTTGAGTTGGAATGTTTTCAGCCACAAGCTCTCCTTTGGTTATGTACTAACCATTGTTAAGTCACTATACAGGTGATATGTTTCTGGCACAAGAACCCACCTTTACGTGGGTTACTAACCTGTGGGTGCGTATGAAGAAGGTGTCTAATAAGAGAAATATTCAGCCTAATCAGCTTTGCAACAATGTTGATGCGGATGGAGTTAGGGAGCTCATGAACACGGTGGGGGACAAATGGAGCGTTTTTATAATTGTAGCTTTGCAGGGTGCTCCAGAACACCGCGCGAGGTTCTCAGAGCTTGAAAGACTTGTGCGTGGAATTTCTCAAAAAATGTTGAGTTCGACATTAAAGAAGCTTGAAAGAGATGGTATCGTTGCGCGTGAGGTTTTTCCGGAAATTCCTCCACGCGTGGAATACCAACTTTCGTCATTGGGATTAAGTCTATATACGATCCAACAGGCCCTTGTCTGTTGGGTAGCTGACAATTGGAGTGAGGTGAAAAAATCTCGTGCACAAGCTGATAAATTAAAAAAGTGAGCAGTGGATTGAAAATGCGCTTCTCTCTGAGTGAATTTGTCATTCAGTAATTGATCAGCATAGGTTCGCATAAAGAAATGGACTTCGAATACGTCGTTATGCGAACCCTGAAGTTCGCTGTCTCTAATATCGATAATTTTGATTTGAATGCTAAAAATTGGGACGAACCAGAAAAAGGTTCGCTTAGAAAATTGGTCGGGGAGATAGGATTCGAACCTACGACCCTCTGGTCCCAAACCAGATGCGCTACCAGACTGCGCTACTCCCCGACAGAGACAGGAAACTAATAAAAACAGTGCCTGTTGTCAAACTGCTAGATTCTAACGCGTAATATAAGTATCATTTTTTTCATGGATAAGTTTCTAGCGTCTCTGCCTAAGCCTGTACTTGTTGTGGGTGCGATCCTGATTGGGGTGATCGTGTTCATGTTGATCGAGCCCCCGCACACTGTTTGTGACACTCAGGAAGAGGCTTTGCGAGAAAATCTCAAGGGTCAGTTATTTTCGACTCAGCAAAAGAAAAATACCATCCCGCCATCGATTGTGCGCGAAAAAGAGGCATGTCAGCTCGGGAACAGTGGTGGATCGTGCTACGAATACTTTTCGACGCTTAAAAATATCGGCGACGCCGTTTCCAGAGGTTCTGCTCAATGCGCGGGTCAGTTGTATAAGGTCAATGAAGTGGCGACAGCCCTTAATGATGGCTTAGAGTTGATGGCTCGCCTGGCGTGGGGAGTAAAGCCCCCAGAGGCAGGAACATACGAAAGATTCGGTTGGTTGACCGAGGCCGAGATCGCGACGTTCTGTCGATTGAAAAATACCTATATCAGAGCCAACGGAGAAGAAGCTTGGACAGCATTTCGTCAAAGAGTATCTGCCAAGCTTCCGGGAGAGGAGATCCCGCTGACACCCGAGGGGACAGTTTCAACTGTCGAGCCTCGTAAAGCGACGGCGGTTCTAACGGAGAGTGATATCTGGAATCGCAGTTTGTTTTCTGTTCGCTGCGACGTTTTTTAGAGAGCCACTAGATCAATGGACTTCCAGGTGGGAGTGCTTTTCTTAAAAGAAAGCATGCCGTGAAGGGCAAAGCTGTCGTCGATTTTATTGATGATTAAGTAGTGAACGGATTGGATTTTTTTGATCGTCCATTCCGTAGGGTTCAGACCGAATTTGCTAAGATCTGTTTGTAGTTTCAAAAGAGTGTTTTGTTGTTGAGTCATCGTACTTTTCCTTCGCTAAAAGTTGACGAGATCCCACTATTGCAACCGGATTGCCAACCCTGGAGCACTCCAAATCAATTTAAACCAGGAATGAAGATCACAATCCCTTGAGTTGTCCCTCGCGGTGGACTAACTTCTTGGATATGAGACGAAACCGCTTCTTAGAATATCTAGTTGTTGAAGTATTAGTAATTGCTGCCGTGATGGTGATCTTTGCCACGATCTCGGACAAGCAAATCGCAGCCACTGTTGCTGGCGTGTTGTTTGTGACGATGCCAATCGGGTTGATGATCTGGGAGCACCAAAGGGCTCAGTTCCGTGAGATCATCTGGTTCGTGACCGTTTTGCAGTTCTGGGTGATCTTTGCGCTGCCGATTCTGGGGATTCGCTTGATGAATTGGGGAGTGCCTTTTGATCAGTTGTATTTCTGGGGCTTACCTGGACCTCTATTACACAGCTGGTCGAGTAAATCTTACATGGTGATGGTCGCGGTCACTGCGATTCGCTGGTTCAAACTCAGCCGATGAAAAGCGGCCAACTGACTGCGTTGTCGGTTCCGATCCTCGCTCCAGCGTACCTTTAGTACGCCTACGCTGCGGTTCTCTCCTCCGCCTTGCATTTGACCCCTTTTGATCGACTGTAAGGTGGTTTGCAAAATAAAAAAGCCGGCTTGGGGCCGGCTTTTTTAATTCCAAAAGGAAGCTCTATTCGATTTTAAGATCTAATTAGATCTCGAAAGGAACTGGAGAGATAGCTTCAGCTCTGTGGAAAGTATCGTAAGCATCAGTACCTGAAGGCAATAGAGCCAAGTTACGAGCTTTTTTAACTGCTGCAGCTACGCGTTTTTGCTGAGCTACTGACAATTTAGAGATGCGAGACGGAGTGATTTTGCCACCATCGCCGATAAAACGAGTCAAAGATGCTGGATCTTTGTAATCGAAAACGTGGTCGCCAGAGAATTCTTGTCTATATTTGCTACGAGTTGTCTTTTTCATGAGTACCCTCTTTTTGAGTTCCTTTTGGTTTGCGAGTTAATGGGTGTACAAGAAAAAAGAGTTGCCATCAAGTGTCTTTTTACTTTATATGGTTGTTTCTTGTTTGCGGCGTCCCTATTGAATTTCAGGAAAGAATCCTGGGGTCGGGCGGCGCTGACCTCGACTTGTAGCTAGTAGGAGCACGTAATGAGCAAATGTGAAATCACTGGAAAAGGCCCAGTTGTAAAAAACTTGGTATCTCACTCCAACATCAAAACTAAAACAACTGCGCAACCAAATGTTCAGAAAAAACGCATCTTTAGCCGTTCTTTGAACTCTATGGTTCGTTTGAACATCGCGACTTCTGCGCTTCGTGACATGGAACACGTTGGCGGTTTCGATACTTATATCTTGTCTGCTAACGACGCGACTCTTTCTAAAAGAGCAATGGCAGTTAAGATGAGAATCAAAAAGAAAATCTCTTCTAAGAAATAATTGAGGCTGACAAATGAAATTGAAAATCAAAAAAGGCGCGACTGTACAAGTTATCTCTGGCTCTGACAAAGGTAAGAAGGGCACAGTTTTGGCTATCGACGCTAACGCGATGAAAATCTCTGTTCAAGGCGTTAAAGTACAAACTCACTATGACAAAAAAGATGGTCTTTTGAAAAAAGAAGGCTTCATCGATTACTCAAACGTGAAATTGGTTGAAGCAGCTGCTGCTAAAAAACCAGCTAAGAAATCAGCTAAACAAAAGTCCACATAGGCAATTCCTTCCCAGGATAAAGCCTAAATTTGGTCTCAAAGGTGATCTCTTCGTTTTAGTCTCCTACATAGCTGCGTAAAATTAAGTTGGATTCAGGAAACAATTGTTTTTGGACAAACCTGGATCCCAACTTGTTAAGACAGGAGAGCAGCTTGATTAAGCGAGACCAAATCACAGTGGAAAAATACAAGAAAGCACTGGTCGCGATTGCGATGCCAGTGCTTTTTTTTTCGTCCCTAGCTTACGCTGATATCGGCGATGCTATGGTTCTCTGCAAGCATAACAAAACAGTTCGTACTCTCCGCGTAGAGATGGGCTCTGATTCTAAGTGTAAAGCTATTTACACTAAGCAAGGAGTCGATCAGACTAT
This sequence comes from Bdellovibrio sp. HCB209, assembly GCF_047306065.1. Taxonomy (GTDB): domain Bacteria; phylum Bdellovibrionota; class Bdellovibrionia; order Bdellovibrionales; family Bdellovibrionaceae; genus Bdellovibrio. Next base: position 3,037,808 of record NZ_CP178618.1, on the reverse strand, counting down.
TGGTTCATCTGGCGATGAAAATTCCTGCACTGAAATTATCGCAGGCGTCAGAAAGACTTTGGAAGAAGCTAAGTGGAATTGTCGCGACGTTAAAGAAGCGCGTTCCTCTACAGTTATTTCCGTAGAATAGTCCGCACCTCTCAAGGGCGAGAGGGAGCGAAGGAGAATGTTATGAGTTCGGAGTTGGTAGTTGCGGTTGCGCAAATGACCTCCATCGATGATGTCGATGCGAACCTGATGCAGATCGAATCCCTCTTGGAAAATATCTTTAAGGCTCACAAGCCACGCTTGGTGGGCTTTCCTGAAAATTGCCTTTATATGCGAGTGAAAGAAGGGGAGAAAATCCACGGATTTGCTCCTGATGATGAGGCCTTTCACAAGGTCGCAGAGCTCGCAAAAAAATACGATACACATTTGCACTTGGGATCTGTGCCTCTGAAACTAGAGGGACATCTTTATAATTCTTCAGTGTTGATCACTCCCAAAGGGGAAGTGAAGCCGACTTATCAAAAATTGCATTTGTTTGATATTCACCTCGAAGGTCAAAAGCCGATTCGTGAATCTGATGTTTTCCGTCACGGACAACGTCCAAGTATTATCGAAGTCGACGGTTGGAAAATCGGGGAAACAATTTGTTACGACATTCGTTTCGCCGAACTGTTTTCGCAATATGCGCGTAAGGAAGTGGACTTGATCATGGTTCCTGCGGCCTTCTTGGTTAAAACCGGGGAAGCGCATTGGGAGATCTTGTTGCGGGCTCGTGCTATTGAGAGTCAGTCTTATTTGATGGCCAGTGCGCAAGGTGGGACTCACCAGGGAATTAATGGTGGCGTTCGTGAAACCTATGGGCATAGTTTGATGATTGATCCCTGGGGATCAGTGGTTGGCCAAGTCGAGAAACGCTCTATTGGATTTTCAGTGGTGACTCTTACAAAAGAGAGAATTGACGGAGTTCGTCGTCAGATCCCAATGAAGTTTCACAGACGGCTTCCAGTTGCCTAAATCAGCAGAATTCTGCACAATTTTCTGGTGACATCTTTCTCAATTAGTTTTTAAATGCGCGCTGAACACAAGCGCAGGGAACGGGGTAATCATGATCCGTCTTTTCTTGGTTTCTGTTTTGATGACTTCCTTTTTTGGGGCAAAAGTTTATGCCGAGGAAGTATTGGCTGGTGCCGTTCGCGATGAAAGCAAAGAGGCTGAGTTGGCGCAACGAGCGAAAAAACGTCTGTATCCAGGCGGTCGTGATGAAGGCGATCTGAAGGTTCAAGCTCAGGTCACAAACCCTCCACGTAAACTAGCTCCTCAAGCAGAAATCCAAAACGAGGAACCTGCAGAAGAATAAGCCGTCCTTGTGGCGGCAAAGCTACTGGGAGATTTATGGTGTACGATCATTTGCCGGAAGGTGTAACTCGCGAAACGATGGACTGTGATGTCTTGATCGTGGGTGGTGGTTCAGCAGGTCTATCTTGCGCACTTCATTTGCAAAACCAAATCAATCAACATAACGAAGACGTAGCCTCTGGAAAAAAACAGGGCCAACCAATTCCAGATCAAATGATCGTGGTGATCGAAAAAGCTTCTGAGGTTGGTGCTCACAGTTTGTCGGGCGCGGTTCTAAATCCAGTGGCACTTCGCCAGCTTGTTCCTAATTTCAAAGATGAGGGCTGCCCTCTTGAATCAGAAGTTCATAAAGATGCAGTTTATTATCTGGGTGCTGACTACTCTTTCAAAATGCCTATCACTCCGCCGCCATTCCAAAATCATGGCAACTATATCGTTTCAGCAAGTAAGTTGAATCGTTGGTTGGGCACTAAGTGTGAAGAAAAAGGCATCAATATCTTCCCAGGCTTTGCTGCGGTTGAAGCTCTGTACGAAGGTAACAAAATCGTTGGTGTTCGCACGGGCGATAAAGGTCGTGATAAAAACGGCAATCCAAAAGGTAACTTTGAGCCAGGTTTGATTTTGAAATCTAAAGTGACTGTGTTTGCCGAAGGTACACGCGGTTCTTTGTTCAAAAAAGTAACTGAGAAATTAAACCTTCGCGAAGGCAAACATCCTGAAGTCTTCGAAGAAGGCGTTAAAGAAATCATCCAAATGCCACAAGGAACTGTTGAAGCGGGTCAAGTGATCCACACAATGGGCTTCCCTTTGAGCAAATCTATCGGTGGTACATTCATCTACACTTTGCCTGAAGATAAAATCATCGTGGGCTTGGTGGCGTACTTGGATACGAACGATCCATTGCTTGATCCACACCGTGAACTGCAAAAATTGAAAACTCATCCGTTCATGCAGAATATGCTTAAGGGCGGTAAAGTTATCGCATACGGCGGTAAGACTTTGCCTGCGGGTGGTTGGTATTCAATGCCTAAGCTTTACGGCGATGGCTGGATGGTTATCGGTGACTCGGCTTCAATGGTCGATGTTAAGAAACTTAAAGGTCTTCACTTGTCGATGAAGGCGGGTATGTCTGCTGCTGAAACTATCGTTGATGGTTTGATTGCAGGCTCTGAATTCAACGAATCTGTGACTAAAGCTTATGAAACTCGTATCGAGAACAGCTTCGTTAAAAAAGACCTCTATGCGGTTCGTAACTTCCATCAGGCCCTTTCTAAAGGGATGATCGAGGGGATGCCTCACATTGCGCTTCAAGAGATCACAGGGGGCCGCGGCCTTCAGGATCCAATGCCTTTGGATCATACAGATGCTCAAACGACGAATAAGGTCGTTGAGGTATGGGGTCCAAATGGTTATGAGGAGCAATTGGATGAGCTTCCGAAGCCAGATGGTATGTTGTTCTATGATAAGCTTTCCAGCGTCTATTTGACGGGGACTATGCATGATGAGGACTCTCCAAATCATCTAATCCTTAAAGATGGCGATATTTGCCGCTCTGTATGTGAGCCACAGTACAAATCACCATGTAATCATTTCTGCCCGGCCGCTGTATACGAGATGGTTCCGTCTACAAAAGAGGCAGGCAAGAAAGACCTACAAATCAATTATACCAACTGTATTCACTGTAAGACTTGTGATATTAAGTGCCCATTCGAAAACATTGAGTGGACGGTGCCAGAAGGTGGCGGCGGACCACAATATCGCGAAGTCTAGCCGATTTGATAATGGGTGGGACCTAGCGGTGTAGAAAGTCGGGCGAGGGACCTGGCTTTCTTAACCAACAGAAAGGCCCATCCCATGGCAGAATTTTTCGCGTCAACAGCACGCGGTCTCGTAGATCCTCTAGAACAAGAACTTAAAGATTTAGGTCTAAACGTAAAAGGCAAAACTGCCGGCGGCGTTTACTTTGAAAGCAACTGGGAAGGTTGCTACAAAGCGAATCTTCACTCTCGCATGGCAAGCCGTATCTTGAAGCCGATTCAAGATTTCTTCGCCTACCAACCAGAAGAATTGTACGCGCAAATCATGCGCCACGATTTCACGAAATACATCAAACCGAATCAAACATTAAGCATCGACGTTTCTGTTGGTGATTCAAAAATGAACGACCAACGTTTCATCGCGATGAAAATCAAAGATGCTATCGTGGATCAGTTCCGCGATAAATTCGGTATCCGCCCTGACGTAGATAACTACAACCCAGCTTTGCGTGTGGTTGTTCGTTGCGTGAAAAATCAGTTCAACGTTTCTATCGACACTTCTGGTGATTCACTTTTCAAACGTGGTTACCGCAAAGACGTGGGTGATGCTCCTTTGAAAGAAAACTTGGCAGCGGGTCTGATCAAGCTTTCTGACTGGGACGGCAAAACTCCGCTTGTGGATTTCATGTGCGGATCTGGTACGTTCATGATCGAAGCAGCAATGATGGCTAAAAATATTGCTCCGGGTATCAACCGTAAGCGTTTTGGTTTCATGAATCTTTTGAATTTCGAAAGCGAAACTTGGGATAAAGTAGTTGATGAAGCTATCGCTGGTGAAAAAGAAGAAATCGAAACTAAGTTCTATGCTTACGATATCGATAACAAAGTTTTGAAATCTGCTAAAGAAAACGCGAAAGCGGCTGGCGTTGATGACGTGATTGAATTCAAAAAAGAATCAGTTGCGACAGTTGAACCTCCAGTTGAAAAAGGCTTGATCATCGTGAATCCTCCATACGGTGCGCGTATCGGTGATGAAGACAATCTTCGCGACGTTTATCGTGATCTGTCTTTCACTTTGAAACACAGATTCAAAGGCTGGGATGCTTGGATCCTGTCTGGTAACAAAGACTTGATCGCGGATTTGAAATTAAAATCCACTCGCAAACACTTTGTCTTCAACGGCAACATTGAGTGCCGCTTCTTGAAATACAGCATGTTCTAGATAAAGGGCTCCGCAAGGAGCCTTTTGCTTTTTGTGGGGCCATCCTAGCTTGGACCTCCTGATGTTTGTCTACATTCAAAGACGTGAAGTTCGAGACCGCATTCTTAGGTCCCTATAATATAGAGCTATGGATCCAGCCTCCGAGCTGCTAAGGCGCTATCTTACTATTTATGAGTCAGAGCTCATCGGCGTTTTATCGACCGATGCTTCGGGGCTTATTCTTGATGCCAATGATTATTTTTTAAGACTTGTAGGTTACACCCGCGATGATCTTGAGGCGGGCCGATTGAATTGGAAGGCGTTGACACCTCCGGAGTTCGCCGAGGAAAGCCAGGAGGTCTTGCGACAGCTGCAAGAAAAGCCCGGTGTCTCGATTTCCTTCGACAAAGAATACTTTCACAAAGATGGGCATCGCATTCCGATTCGTCTGGGTGTCACGCGTTTTCATGACGGCACGATCATCACCTTGGCCTTAGATATTACCAAGCAAAAACAAGTCGAGAATGAATTAGAGGAAGCCAATGCGCGCCTTGAGGAGCATGTCCTCCAGCGTACCAAGCAGCTCGAGGAATCCGAGGCTTTCCTCAGTGGAATCATCGAGAACATGCCATCGATGGTGTTTGTTAAAGATGCGGTGAACCTGTCCTTTGTGCGTTTGAATCGTGCGGGAGAAGAATTATTGGGGATCTCTCGGCATGAGTTCATTGGCAAGAATGATTTTGATTTCTTTTCGAAAGAAGTCGCGGAGATGTTCCGCACGATGGATCGTCGCGTGCTCAGTGGAGAAATCCCCTATGCTGAGACCGAAGATGTTCTGCCCACCCGTAATGGTGATCGAATTATTCACACGATAAAAATGGCGATCCGCAATCAAGATGGGGAGCCGCGGTACTTATTGGGTGTCACCGAAGACATCACCGAGAGCAAAGAACATGAACGACAAAGAGCTGAGCTGGTCAGGGCTCAGGCAGAGAAAGAATCCGCAGAGTGGAGAGCTCGTCAGGAGAAATTCGTTTCTGAAGTGTCTTTTGCATTGTCGCGGACTTTTGAAACACAGGAGATTTTGAAATCCTTTGCTGAGAAAATGGTTCCGCTGCTGGCTGATGTCTGCACTATTGAGGTGATCGATGAAGACAGTATGGATATCGTTTTTCAGGAGTGCTACGGCACTGATCCGGAGGAAGTGGCCTTTATCAGAAAGTGGCGATCTGAGAATGCCCCCAGATGGAAGTCGCAGTCGGGAGAATCCTCGAATGTGATTTCAAATAAGACAGTCATCGTGAATGGCTTAGGTGAAATAAAAGCGCATGTGAAAGACACCTATCACCCTGACGTTAAGGTGGATGAAAATTCTCGGTTGGTTTCTGAAGCCTTTATGTTGGTTCCGTTAGTTGTACGTGATGGAAAGCCTTTGGGATTTGTTTCTTATGTTTCTACTCACTCTAAAAGGCGCTTTAACAAAGAGGACCAAGTGTTGGCGGAGCGAGTTTGTGGGCGCCTGGCGATCTTGATTGAAAATTCACGTCTTTATTACCGCTCGCAGGATGCCAGTCGGGCGAAATCTGATTTTTTAGCGAATGTCAGTCATGAGATCAGAACTCCGTTGGGAGCCATGTTGGGATTTGCGGAGATTTTGCGTGAGGACGAAAGGTTGGCTGCTGACCAACGGAAATCAGTGGATACTGTCTTAAAGAACGGTCACCAGTTGCTAAAGATCGTGAATGAGATTTTGGATATATCTAAAATTGAATCAGAGAAGATCCAGTTGGAAAACGCTCCGTTTTCTTTGCATGCCTTGTTGGTTGATGTAATCCAACTGATGCGGGCATCAGCAGAGGATAAAGGAATTGAATTGCGGTTGGTTCATGCCAGCGCTCTGGATGCCTTTATAGCGGACTCAAATCGATTGCGCCAGATTCTGATTAATATCGTCGGTAATGCGATTAAGTTCACCGAAAAGGGTTATGTCGAGTTGGCCGTGGAAGTTCAAGAAAGTGCTGAACCTAAAGAAGTGCTTTTGCGATTTACTATTTCCGATACTGGTATCGGGATTTCTCAGGATCAACGGACTCACTTGTTTCAGCCTTTTTCGCAGGCGGATACCTCCACCACAAGGCGTTTTGGCGGTACAGGATTGGGCTTGTTCTTGTCTCGCAAGTTGGCTCGCCTTATGGGGGGAGACATTTATTTTTCATCCGCTCCTCAGCAGGGCAGTCGCTTTTTTGTTTCTGTGGCTGCACAGAAAACTTCGGAAATGAAGTTGAGCGATGTCCGTGTTTCTATAAACGTTGCGCCGATGCAGGAAGCTCGAGATATCGGTCTCATTTTAGTTGTGGATGATGCCCCTGATAACCGAGAACTTTTTAAGCGGTACTTACAGAAGGTGGGCGTGCCGACTGAGCGGATTGTTCTGGCTGAAAATGGAGAGGAAGCTATTCAGAAATGCCAGGGGCAAACCTACGATTTTATTTTAATGGATATTCAAATGCCTAAGATGGATGGTTTTCAGGCTTTGCGGACCTTACGAAGTCAGGGTTATCAAGGAAAGATTGTGGCGCTGACGGCGCATGCAATGAAAGGTGACAAAGAGAAATGCTTGGATGCGGGATTTGATGATTACCTTGCAAAGCCCCTCAAGAGAGAGGCCTTACAGGAAGTTTTAAGTCGCGGTTCCGAGAGAGAAAACTAGAACGGTTTTGTGATCGCTAGCATTGCGGCTGTTGTACCCAAGCCGAAAAGCAAGATCGCGATAGGCCAGCCGATGTGACCTTTGCGTTTTACGATAGAGATCGCAGCCCCCATGATCACCCAGATACCAAGTTTTGCTAGAGCCCAACCTGGAAGCTGTTTCATGATACCCATTTTAGCGAGCATTCCGAAGCCACCGATCAACAAAAGCAAAAGGCCCATGCCGTGAGTTGCGAAACTCATCAAGCGAGCTTTTGAATTCAAAGTAACTCCTGCATAAGTCGTTACCAAAAGGCCGCCGAAGCCAAAGAACAATGTGATCAATCCCAGCATGTGTGCGATTTTGTAAAATTCGTAAGTCATTATGTCCTCTATTCTTCTTTAAGGCCCAGGTGTTTTACGACTCGGGCAAGTTCTTTTCTGATGCGAGTCAGTTGTGACAGATTTGCCAGAGTTTTCAACGAATCACGCATTGGTTCAAGAGGATATCCACCATACGCACCACTTTGTTGCACGTCGTTTGTGACGGCGGAGCGACCTGCGAGGATAACTCTGTCACAAATGTGAACGTGGTCAGAGACTGCAGTGTCGCCACCGATCATGCAGTTGTCACCGATGACACTGGAGCCAGCGATTTTAAAGCCAGCAGCCATCACATTGTTTTTGCCGATGATGCAGTTGTGGGCCACGTGGCAGAAATTATCCATTTTAGTTCCACTACCGATGCGAGTTTCAGTCAGGGCTGCACGGTCCACCGCGCAGTTGGCTCCAAGCTCAACATTGTCTTCGATAACGACTTTGCCGATTTGTGGAATTTTTCTGTGAGTTCCGTCTTTGGCCATTGCGAAAGAAAAACCATCAGCACCGATTGTGGTGTGGGGATGGAATTCGCAATGAGCTCCGATTTCGGAATAAGCCCCGATGAAAACTTGGGGATGAAGAATCGTCAAAGTGCCGATCTGAGCATATGATTCGATGACCACATGGGCTCCGATGGTTGCACCATCGCCGATACGGACGTGTTCACCAATGACTGCAAATGGACCCACGGAAACATTTTGGCCCAAGTGAGCCGTTTCGTGAATGAACGCTGTCGGATGAACTTTGGTCTCTTGGTTGAAGCGGTTCATCTTGCCATCGAATAGTGGCAGGATGGTTGCCATGGCTAGTTGGATGTTCGGCGCCATGAAGAAAGTCACTTGAGAATCTGTTGGTAAGGTTAAAGCCTTATGCGCAACGATAATCGGGGAGTGAGCTTTCAATGCTTTCTCGAGTTGATCAGGCTTAGTGACAAAGACTAAACTTTCGGAGTCGGCCTGATCGGGAGGAAGAACTCGCTTAGCGATGGTTTCCTTGGAGCCGGATACGTAAGACACATCCGGAGACTGAAGAGATATAATAACGTCTGATGTAATCATAGTGATGCCTCGCGCTACATTTTTCCCAATATTTTTTTGATGTCAAGTCACTGGGTGATAGTATAAGTCTCAATAAACACGTTTCGATCATTTCTCACCTTTAAAATTTAGAGAGGAATTGAGATGGCAAAAAAGGCAGCAAAAAAGGAAGCACCTGCGGCAAAAGCAAAGAAGACTGCTAAGCCGGCAGCGAAGCCTGCCGCTAAGACAGCTAAGCCTGCGCCGAAGGCCGCAAAACCTGCAGCTAAACCAGCTGCGAAAGCGGCTCCCGCTAAACCTGCGAAACCCGCAGCAAAGCCTGTAGCTCCGGCTAAAGCAGCGAAAGCCGCTCCAGCCCCAGCTCCTGTAAAGGCAGCTAAAGCACCTGTAGAAAAACCAGAGAAGAAGTCAGCTAAGGCGGCTCCGGCTCCTGCGGTTGAGGTGGCAGAGGCTCCTAAGAAAGAAAAGAAAGTCAAAATCGACAAGACAGGGCTTTCTGAGGATCAAATCAAATGGCACGAGCTTCACGAGAAGTACAAAGGTACAAAAGCTCAGTCCTACAATATTGGAAACCAATATGAGGCCAAAACGCCAGTTGAACACAAGATTTTCGGTTGGGGATATATCCTTTCAAACGAATACGACAGACTTGAGGTCCTTTTTGAAGACGGCAAGCGCATGCTGATCAGCAACCGCAAACTATCTTAATTAAATCCTGAAAAAGCCCCGGAAACGGGGCTTTTTCCGTGTTGCATATTGATATAAAAGGGCAGAAATCTATTGCAAGGCCCCGCTATCTGACTTAGAAATTTACCTACATGGCAAAAGACGATTTAGTACAAATTGACGGAAAAGTGATCGACGCCCTTGCGGGTGGTCTTTACAAGATCGAACTTGAAAATAAAGTTATCATCAACGCAAAACTTTGCGGCAAGATGAGACGCTTTAATATTCGTGTGGTTGTTGGTGACCGCGTGAGCGTAGGCGTATCTCCATACGATCCTACTCACGGTCTGATCCAATTCCGTCATAAATAATTAGATTTAGTTCAAACTCATTCCAATAAATCTAGAGGTTCTATGGATCAGGCTCTTCAGAGTTATTTGGCTCGTATTGTCCCAACTGTCCCAGCAAAATCAGCACAAGCCGTGATTGAACTTGCTGCGGAAGGGGCTACAGTCCCATTCATCGCACGTTACCGTAAAGAGAAAACCGGCAATTTGGACGAAGTTCAAATTCGTGGTGTTATCGAAGGTCACGAAACTTACAACGAAATCGTGAAGCGTAAAGCGTTCTTGATCAAAGAGATCGGGGAGCAGAACAATCTCACGGCTGAAGTCCAAAAGCGTATCGAGCTTTCTTGGGACTTGGGCGAGTTGGAAGAAATCTACAAACCATTCAAAAAGAAAAAGAAAACCAAAGCTACTATCGCTCGCGAAGCTGGCTTGGAACCTTTGGCGAATTGGATTTGGGACATGGGTCACGGCAAGTTGAAAGACTCCGAGACTATGGAAATGAAAGCGAAAGCTTTCTTAAACCCAACTGCCAAGATCGTTACTTACGAAGAAGCTCTTAAGGGCGCTCAAGACATCATCGTCGACAAAATCGCCAATGATGCTGAACTTCGTGCGATGGTTGCTAAAAACTATAACGAAAATGGTCGCATCGTTTCTAAAGCGGCTAAAGGCTACAAAGCGAACTCTAAATACGAAATGTACAAAGAGTTTGAAGAGCCAGTTAAACCTTTGATGGATGCTAAAAACAATCACCGCTATTTGGCGATGAGACGTGGCTGGCAGGAAGAAGAGCTTACTCTTGACGTTAAAGGTGACGACGAAGCGATCTTGAAATCTTACGAGAACTTCGCGACTTCGACTCCTGACAATGCTGTTGGTGAGTACTTGAAGCAATCAGCTCGTTTGGCATTGAACGTTTACGTTCTTCCTTCAGTAGTGAACGAAGTTCACCGTCTGTTGAAAGAAAAAGCGGATCAAGACGCGATCACTGTATTCGCGGAAAACGTTCGTAAACTTTTGTTGGCTTCTCCATACGGTTCAAAATGCGTATTGGGTGTCGACCCTGGTTTGCGTACAGGTTGTAAGGTTGCTTTGATTGATAAATCAGGCGCTTTTATCTCTCACACGGTTCTTTACACTTTGGGCGACGATGCTGAACGCAAAGCTAAAACTTTGTTCGGCGAAGTGATGAAGCAAGTTCAAATCGAAGCGATCGCTGTCGGTAACGGTACTGCGGGTCGTGAGACTGAATCTTTCTTGCGCAAAGTTTTGAAAGATCTTGGTAAAAACATTCCTGTAGTGATGGTTTCTGAGTCAGGTGCCTCTGTGTACTCTGCTTCTGACATCGCTCGTGAAGAGTTCCCAGATCTAGATCTTACTGTAAAAGGTGCGATCTCTATCGCGCGTCGTTTGCAAGATCCTTTGGCGGAGCTTGTGAAGGTAGATCCAAAATCTATCGGTGTTGGTCAATATCAACATGACGTGAATCAATCTCAATTGAAAAAATCATTGGAAGCGGTCGTTGAGTCTTGCGTGAATAACGTAGGTGTTGACGTGAATACGGCTTCTGCAGCGTTGCTTTCTCACGTAGCGGGTATCGGTCCTGCACTTGCGAAAGGTATCGTTGAGGCTCGTAAAAAAGCATTGTTCACAGACCGCGCAGAACTTTTGAAAGTATCTAAGTTCTCTGCAAAAGTTTACGAACAAGCGGCTGGTTTCTTGCGTATCCCAGGTGGTAAGCAAGTGTTGGATTCTACAGGTATCCATCCAGAGCGTTACCAAGCTGTGACTGATATGGCGAAGGACCTTGGTGTTTCTTTGACTGAAGTTATCGGTGAAGGCGCTAAGAAATTGGTTCAACAAAGAACTAAATGGGCTCAGCTAGTGGGTGAGTTTACTTTCGACGACATCGTAAAAGAGTTGGAAAAACCAGGACGTGACCCTCGTGATCCGTTCAAAGTTTTCCAATATCGCGATGACATCATGGAAGTGAAAGACCTTAAAGAAGGCATGATCTGCCCAGGTATCGTAACTAACGTAACGAATTTCGGTGCGTTCGTAGATATCGGTGTTCACCAAGATGGTTTGGTTCATATTTCAGCACTTTCTCACAAGTTCGTGGATGACCCTCGTAAAGTGGTAAATCCAGGCGACCATGTGTCTGTGAAAGTATTGAAAGTGGACACTGTGAAAAACCAGATTTCTTTGACTATGAAAATGGACGACGCTCCTGAAATGGCAGCGGCTCCTCGTGGTGAAAGACCTCAGCAACAACGTGGCGCTACGGCGACTAAAGGTTCTGGGAAATCACAAGTTGGTCAAGGTGGTGGTATGCGTCCTATGAACAGTACACCAGCGAAACCAGGCAATCCGTTCAACAATCCGTTCGCGGCTTTGATGAACACTCCAACTAAAAAATAACAAAGGGGATTAACATGGCAGCTAAAGGCAAATCTAAAAAAGGTATCCGTCACAGAAAAAAACGCATTTTGACTAAAAAGCGTATGTACAGAGCTAAAATCCGTAAGTAGTCAGATTTTGACTTCAAAAATGCCGGGCTTTGACCCGGCATTTTTTTAGGAATGAGTGCTGCGCCGGATTCTTTGTTAAAGATCAAAAGGTGGCTTCGAGGCTCATTACAGTTTTCGTGTTATCTTTTTTTGATGAAGTTGCTGTCGTCTTTGAAAAGAGTTACTGCGAAAGATTTTTTTAATAAACTAGGCCGCGACGATATCTTTGAGATGTCGGCCTCCTTGTCGTTTTACACCGCCTTATCTCTCGCTCCCTTATTGGTTCTGCTCTTAACTTTTGTCGCTTTGATTAATGATGGATTTCGCGAAGAGATCCTGGCGCAGATCAATTTGCTGTTCGGAAATCAGTCTTCGGATATTTTGCGTGAAATTGCTAAGAACGTGGAGAAACAACCGGAGGTCCGAGATATGGCAGGGATCTTGGGTTTGGTGACGCTGATTTTTTCTGCCGGAGCGATCTTTGGTGAGCTTCGCATGTCATTGAATAAAATCTTTGAGGTGAAGATCGACTATAAGGCTTTGGAGGAAGAGTCTTTCTTGCAGTCGGTGTGGACCTTTATGAAAACCAAGCTTTTCAATATGGGTATGGTTTTAACCTTTGTTTTTATCTCGATCATTTCCTTGATCGTGTCTTCTGTTTTGTCGATGTATTTAAAAGGTGCCGAGGCTGTTCTGGGACAGGTGATTAACTTTGTTATTTCACTTTTGATTTTCGGACTGCTGTTCAGTGCGATTTACTATTTTATTCCCCAGGTGCAGGTTCGTCCTAAGGTGGCTCTGACCTCGGGGTTTATCACAGCGTTTATGTTTTCCATTGGTAAAGGTTTGATTGGTTTGTACATGGGGCAAAGTGCCGTGGCTTCGCTGTATGGAGCGGCGGGCTCTTTCATCGTGCTGTTGTTATGGGTTTATTATTCCTCCGCGGTTATTTTCTTAAGTGCGGAAGTAGCGAATGAAATTAATAAGGAGGAGATTCGTGAAAAAGCTGTTTAAATCTCTGGGCCGAGTTCATAAGGCAATTTGGATTGTTTTGATCCTGTTGATTGTTGTGCGGATTTTTCTGCCAACAGGGATTAAGTACGGGATCAATTGGTACATGGGCAATAAGATGGAATCTTACAAGGGCAAGATCGAAGATTTTGATTTGGCCTTGTACCGTGGCGCCTATTCAATGCAGGGATTAAAAATCTGGGAGAAGGTGAAGGACGAAAAAACACCTCTTATTTATATTAAAGACATTGATCTATCGCTGGCATGGCGAGGAATTTTTGAAGGCAAGCTGTTGGGCGATCTGACGGTTGATGGCATGAAGTTAGATCTGATCGATAGTGAGGATAAAAAGAAAAAGCAATTAGGCACCGGGGAGGACTGGAAGACAGTTGTCGGAAAACTTGTGCCGATAGAGCTTGAGTCCTTTCGCATGGTGAACAGTGAGGTTCATCTTTACAACAAAGATTTCAAGGTTCCCGTAGATGTTGTCTTAGATAAAATTTCTATCGCAGCTACGAATATTAAGAATACTGATAATTCTAAAGAGCTGCTACCGAGTACAGTCGAGGCCTCGGCGCGCTTGCAAAAGAGTGGCATCGTGACTGCGGGGGCAAAGCTTAACTTGCTGTCAAAAATTCCTGCCTTTGAATCCAAGCTTTCGATGAAAGATCTGGATGTGACGAAGCTAAATGATTTCTTTTTGGGTTATGGCCCATTCACCTTTACATCGGGTAAGTTCAGCATCGTTGGCGAGGTGAGCACCCGCGAAGGTAATATCAAAGGGTACATGAAACCATTCTTTGAAAACTTGGATGTCATTGATCCCAAGGAAAAGTTTGATTCACCCAAGAGATTCTTTTTTGAAGTTGGCTTGGCGATGAGCAATCTAATTTTAAGAAACTCTGATAATAAAGCTGTCGCTACGACGATTGAGTTCGAAGGTGCCACTAAAGGTCCGGATATAGATTCTTGGGGAGCTTTCTGGGGTTCGTTGAGAAATGGCTTTGTCGAGGCATTGCAGAAAACGATCGATAACACAATTTCGATCAAAGACGTGCCGAAGAAGAAATAAAGGTACGTCCTTACCTGGGAGGTAAGGACGTACCTTTTTCATTTTGTTAGTGTGCGTGTTTTTGGTGTTCGCGGCGTTGTTCGCCGAGGCCTAGGACCGACATGTCTTGAGGGCCTTTAGCGAACTCTTCGATCATCTTGCGGCTGAAGGCCGGGATGTCTGCAGGCTTGCGGCTGGTAACGAGGCCATTGTCGACGACGACTTCGTTGTCTTCCCATTCTCCGCCAGCGTTGATGATATCTGTGCGGATGGATGCATAACTAGTCACGCGCTTGCCACGTAAGACGCCAGTTTCAATCAGTGTTTGAGGGCCATGACAGATGGCTGCGATGGGTTTGCCTGTATCAACAAAACCTTGAACAAACTGTACGACGCCTTCTTCATTTCTTAGTTTGTCGGGATTGATCACTCCGCCCGGTAACATCAGGGCATCATAGTCATCGGAGCTTGCGACATTGATCGCAGTATCGACTTTTAGTGGTTTTGCCCAGTTGCCGTTTTCCCAGCCTTTAATTTCACCAGTATTAATGGAAACGACTTCGACTTTGGCGCCAGCATCCTCAAGGGCTTTTTTAGGTAACAGCAATTCCGACTGTTCAAAGCCATCTGCTGCAAGGATCGCAACGTTCTTTCCTTCTAAGGCTTTACTCATGATTCTTCCTCCTTGATGAGAGACTTAATGATTAAGCCTGACTAAGGAGGAAGCAATTTACAGAGGGAGATCGTGTTCAATAACAGCGAAACTGATGTCTTGCATGTCGTTCTACATAGACGAAGTGTTTTGAAGGGCTTGGCTGGCAGCTTTAATCCATCCCAGATTCGCGCGAATATCGACAAAGACCGCATTGCCACGGCAAAGTTGGCTGCCGTCTTTAACCGTCGCATTTACGTTAAGAACGTAAGAGGCCACGCCGACCATGGTAAGTTTTGGGCCTTCTTGAACAAAGAGTGGACCGCCGGAGTCTCCGTCGCACACGCCACCCTCAGGTTGCTCGATGATGATCGCACCTGGAAAATCATAGGCTTGGCGTTTTGTATGATCATAGACCGCATCCGCGATTTGCGATGCTGGGTAGGTTTTCATTCTTAGAGCGGACTCATCGGGATTGATTTCATTATTGAAGCCGTACCCAGAAAGAACCAAGGTGCTAGCTTTGGAAATCTCAAACGGGGCTTCTGGGAGTGCACGAGGTTTGGCTTCAGCAGGTAAAGAGCCTTTAAACTGCATGATTGCTAAATCATACTGAACTGTTAATGAGCCTTGAGGTTTGTTGCGATCGTATTGTTCGACAACGGCGGTGCGGACCACGGTGCCATAGGATTTCAATTTTCCGTTGTTAGAAAATGCAGAATTAGCATCAAGACCGAAGCCGATAGCGACTTGTTCATTTTTAGACTCATCAGGTGAGCAGTGGCCCGCTGTGAGCACCAGGTCTTTGGCGATCAAAGTCCCGGTACAGATGCGTTGGCTGTTTTGAGAAAAGATAAAAACAAAGACAGTGCTCGCACGAAGATCGCTCAGCTGTTCAAGCTTTTGGCCATCGATGATGGCCAACGCGGGTGCAGAGATCAGAAGGGTTGAAAATGATAAAACAGTGGCAAAGAAATTCTTAAGCACAGGGGCCTTCTTTCGCAAGCAGCGACGTTTAGAAGATAATAGTTGCTGAAGCGTAAACAAGAGAAGAGTTCTCGTTGACGATGCTGATATTGGACTCAACGCCATCAGGCTTAAGAACGCTGCCCATGTTGGTATGACCGATACCTAAGGCCAACCAGTTGTTCATTTGATAGCCAAGCTCTTGAGTGAAGGCAAAGACCTCTTTCACATTGCCTTGGTATGT
Organism: Bdellovibrio sp. HCB209; assembly: GCF_047306065.1. GTDB lineage: Bacteria > Bdellovibrionota > Bdellovibrionia > Bdellovibrionales > Bdellovibrionaceae > Bdellovibrio. Next base: position 3,021,950 of record NZ_CP178618.1, on the reverse strand, counting down.
CCACGCATTTTGGTGAACAAAGTCCGCTGACAGCGTGATGCCCACTGGCCAGTCGTAAGAAATCGAAAAGCTTTGCGACGAAGTGTACTGGCTTAGAACATTGCCGTTAACGTCGGTTTCATATTGGTGAAGATTGCGATTCAATGAAATACCCGCAACCATTCCTAAACCTGGGATTAAACTGTCTGGATTCACCATAACGTTCATTCCCGAGTTCAGGGCCGCGATCATACTTTGTCTTTTCGAAGAGTCCTTAGAAGTTGGAGCCGTAGCGCCAAGGTTCCAGCCCATCAAAAAGGTTTTATTCAATGCAAAGGGGTTGTGACGGATGCTCAATGAAGTATCGCTAAAGTCATCATACGAAGAATCGTTTAAGTTCTGGGAGTAACCACCAGAAAGACGTAGTACATAGCTTTTATTAAGATTCATATTCAGGCGTCCCGCGTATTCCATGGCGTCTTGAGCGGAACCGTCTTCGTGATTAACCAAGCTCGTTGAGCGAGAGACGTTGAACAAACCGCTAAAAATCGTTTTATCATTTCTGGTGTTTTGCACCAGGCTTGTGGAGGATTTTGCGGAAGGCTTCCCTGTAGGTTTGCTCGCAGCTGCAAATGTGGCCGGTGTCAGGGCCATCGTCAAAAGCACACTAAAAATTGAGAATGCAGAGATTTTCATAGGCGGAGCCTCCACTGGAATTAATTGCAGGGACAGTGCCACAAAAGGCCATCCCATAGAGGAATATAGCGGGTGTATGCACATGTAAGGTGTCTAAGACTCTGACAGCCCGCAAAGAGCGGCTCTGTCTCAAAATGAGATTGGCCTGCGGCGGAAAAGAAAAATCCCAGGAATTTCTTCCTGGGATTTTTTAGATCTTATTGGTACTGACGACGCTTAGATAGATGCCGCTGTCAGGATCAGGTTTGAAAGCAAGTTGATTTGAGCATCAACTTCAACACGGTTGAGGTCGTAGTACTTCACCGCGCGGTCGTTGGCAGCCATAGCCGCATCAGCCAAATCACTACCTTGGAAACCTTGGTTGCTGTTAAGGTACTTCGTCGTGAACTCAACAGAATTCATTTTCATGAATTGGTCGAATTGTTCAGGGCTTTTCTCTTTCATGCCGCCAATAATGTTCAAGTTTGACATAACACTCTTGATTTCGCCCAAAAGGAAGTCTACTTGCGCTGGATCTGCTTCGATCGTACCAAGCTCTTCAGCAGCCTTATTGTAAGCGTTAGCAACTTCACCCAAAGTCATTTTCGCAAGTTGAGCCGCAGATGGAAGTCCTTTTACAACCGCAAGTACTTTTGCGTTGTTTGCATTCTTAGCATCGAATGCTTTTTTGGATTTCACTGCTTGCAAGGAATTGAACTTGTTCACAAGTGCAATTGCATCCTTCGCTTCGCTATCAACTACTACAAAGTATCCGCCACCAACTTGAGCGTAAGCTTTGGCACCCTTCATCAACTCTTCAGTTGGCTGACGAGTGAATACACCGCGAAGTGTGTTCAAGCGGGAAGCACTTTCCTCTTCCTTACCTGGGATCATCGCGCCGCGAACAGTTGATGTGAATGCTGCAGTCAACATGTCTTGCTCTGCCGAGAAGCGTGGGAAGCTCAACTTATTCAAGTACTCTTTGTACTTAGCGCTGTCGGCTGAGTTACCCATGTATTTGCTAACAGATGAACCCGGAACACCCGAAGTTACGCGAGCGTAGACCGTCTCTTGCATTTTTTTACGGAAAGCCGGCTCATCCATGAAGGATGGACGGAAATCCGTAGAGTAACCGTTGTACGAAGAAGTCGTGTGATCTGTTAGAACCGCAAGGGCCATCAAACGGTCACCTTGAGTACCAACGACATCCAACGGTTCCATCGCTGCTTTAGCTGAAAGGTCAAATCTGAATGTGCTCAACTCATAACCGATCTCGTTGAAGAGCTTCAGTTTTTGATTTGCCCAGAAACCTTGGTTTTGAGCTTCAGCACAAGTTCTGATCGACGCATTTTTAGTAAAGAACATTTGGTTACGTACTTTTTCTAGCTCCATCAAGCTTGGGATGCCTTGTTCGTCTGTAAGTACGCAGTACTTGTTCTCAAGTGTCGCTACTTCCATCAAGAAGTTGAATACTTCAGTGGCAACAGGGCGGTATTGTTTCACGAACTCAGAGTACTGAGGATCGCGAGACATTTTAGCGATAACTTGGTCCAATTGCTCTTCAGTCATTCTTTCTAGGTACTGTTCGTCTTGACCGATGTAACGAGCAAGACCGATACGCCATTCTTCATAGAAGCGAGAAAGAGGGAAGAAGAAGCGAGAAGCACGGTAGATCATCAAGCGATTCGGGCTGATGTTACGTAGTGAGTCTCTGCGGAAGTTTAGCAACTGGTAAGAAGCTTGGTAGTCCGCGATGATGTTACGAACCACTTCAACCGGAGTTACACCCGCATCATGACGTTGACACATAGGATCTGCAGAGATCGATACGTCTTCATCCGTACAGAATTTATAAGGACGCAGAGTCGCAGATTTTTGTGACAAGTTAGCCGCGATAGTTTTGTTTGTATCCAGAGTTACGATGCTACCGTTGCTAGCTTCAACTGTGTTCACATAACCGAAGCGGATCGCTGCGATATCATATTTACCTGGTTTCAATAGACGGTCTTCATTGAATGATGGGTATTCCATCACAGAAGAAGAGCGCACTTGGTGTTCCGTTCCAGATTCTTTAGTTGACCAGAAGTTCGCTGAGTCATTTGAACCCATGAAGTTATGGCGAAGACCAAAGTTATGACCCAATTCGTGAGTCAAAGTACCCATGAACTTCATCACTGCGATTTTGCGTGAGCAATCGTCTAGAACTTTGATTTCATTTTCATTGTGTGACTGACCTGTTTTTTTCAAAGTCGCTACGTAGTCGACCAATGAAGAACACTGTGCTTCGATTTCTTTGTGGATATTGCCAGATGCGATAGCCACGTCGAATTCTTTCGCATTTTTATTAGTGCGCTTTCTGAAATCGATATTCTGCATTTTGAACTTGTTAGGGTTCTTATCGTCAGCAGTGTAAAGCTTAAGACCTTTCATCATCGGAACATAGTCAGAAGCTACTTGCATAGCATTGCCAGCCTGCTTAACTACCATTTCGGTCATAGCAGTCATATGGCCAGAGATACCTACGATGCGACCTTCGTTCAAGCGACCCAATTTCATGTCGATGTAAGTTCTCAACTCATCGATCACGGCTTCACGAATTGGCGTGTAATGCACGTTTGTCGTTGCAGAGATGATCTCACCCGTGAATGGATCTGTTACTGAAGGACCGAAACCGAAAAGGTTTGAAGCCGTCAGGTTTTCAATAATATTGATAGCGTTGTAGCGAAGGTCACCCAACTCAACGTCTTGAGTTTCATCCAAAAGAACGTTGACGTTAGAGCCCGCAGCTTTAAATGCGTCATCCCAGTTTTTGATAGCTTCGCGTACGTATGGACGGATCCATTGCGGAGTCGTTTTCGTGAAGTGGTACACGATTTTACCAGCGCCTGGATTGAAGCGAGAGATGTAGAGGTTTTTTTCTACGTCTTCTTGGCGAGTGACTTCATAGTTTTGTACAACTTGGCGTTCAGTTTCAAAGTAACCGAATTGACGTTTGTCATCTTTGAAAAGACGTTTTGGTTGATACTTAGTATCTTTAACGCGCATGAATGAGTAACGCGTGCGAATGTTGTCGCGGTTGTTTTCTACAGCGTAAGACAAGTAGTCGTCTTTAACTTCCAAAGAAACCAGACGAGCTTCGCCCGAGTTCATCAAAGAGCGAGAAGCACCGAAGCCTACAGAAAGGTAAGGGCGTTTGCTCCAGTGAACTTTACCGTCTTCAGTTTCAGCCATACCCGTACCGTTGCCAGTAACTTTGTAGGACTTCCACTCAACTGGGATCGTCAAAGCTGTTTTGAAGTTTACGTCTTCTTTTTTGATCAAGCGTTGGTCGATATTTAAGTTTACGACCTTAAGATCAGTTTCGTTTTTCAAAAATTTGATACGAGTTGAAGGCGTCAGAGTTTGGTCGTAAGCAGCGCCTTGACCCAATGACTCAGAGTCTTCTTCCGGAGCAGAAGTGATTGTTTCGTTGTAGTACCATTCACCTTCGAAGTAATCAGCAGGCAAAATGTCAGTTTTAACAACGGCTTCGAAGATTTCACCGCGTGACAAGTCCATACGGAACTGAGTCGCGTTGCTGATGTCTTCTTGATTGTGTTCGTACTTAGTAGATGTCTTTTCACCCATTTCATTTTTAACACGGTCTACAGTTAGACGTGAAGTGATTGGGTAACCAATAAGAGGAACAGCAAGTTCGCCGCTCTCCAATTTAGTAGCGTAAGTTACTTCATTAATAGGAAGGTCTTTTTCCGGAGCTACTTTATATACCTTAAGGTAATTTTGCTCGACGCGGATGAGACCTTTATATTTCATGTTCTTTTTGCCGACGATCGCAGTGTCGCCCAAAAGCTTTTTAGCTAGAGGATCATTGACCTCATAAGCGACAACTGAGAATGAGTCATCACCAAGTGATTTGGCTTTAACGTCGATTTGAGTGGCTCTGGAGAAGTTTCGTTTTTGACCTTCAATAGAAGACGTCGTTGTGATTTCAAACGTTTTGCCATTGTATTCGGCCACCGTTAATAGGTTTTCACCTTGCCCTGTTGCGAATTGAGCATCGCGCTGCTTTGTACAAGCGGCGGTAAACAATAGAAAGGCAAGAGATACAATTACTAACTTATGCATGAAAACCCTCCCGGAGCCTTTGCTCCGCTAAATGCTATAAATGCATGGGGGGTGCCACGAGATTACAGATCGAATTCGATTTGGGATGACTTGGCAGATTCTTATCTGACCAAAGTTTGGACAGGGACGTTTCTGGGCCGCCTTGTGCACATATTACACTCAAAGCCTTTGGACTTTCGTGTCTCAAGGTGAGACGTGCACTGGTTGTTCAGCAGGCATCATATGTCGGTACCTTCGGGCCTGATTACAGGTGCTGCGGTGTTTTTGTTTGGGCGAGTGGGGACCTCTGCGATATTCTTCTCGAATCTATTAGGGGGCATCATGATTGTTCAACCTCATATTTTAACCAAAGCACTAGACGCCGCACTCTCTACAGGGGCGGATTTCGCAGATATCTTTGTTGAGGACACGTACTCTTCAAATCTTTCAATTCTGAGCTCTAAAGCTGATCAAGCCATCGTTGGTCAATTATATGGTGCAGGCATTCGTTTGTTCTTTGGGCACGAGATTGTTTACGTGACGACAAATGATTTATCGGAACAAGGTCTGGTAAAAGCCGCTTTGAATGCAGCGAAAAGCCGCGGGACGGGCGAGGCAAAAAAAGCGATGCCTTTGATGCAAGTGCCATTCGACTCTGTTCACACATACGGAGAAAAACCTTGGGAGATGAATCGTGATCGCAAGTTCGCGTGGATGAACTCTTTGGATCAACATGCGCGTAATCGCAACTCGGCGGTAACTCAAGTTGAAGCCGCTTTGAATGAAAAATTCCAGAAAGTCCAAATCGCAAACTCTCGCGGTTTGATGGCTTATGACGAGCGCGCCTACAGCCGCTTGAATATGGAAGTCTTTGTCGAGCACATGGGTGTTAAAGAAAGCTCCAGCGAACGTTATGGCCATATGGGAACTTCGGAACTTTATGATGGCTTAAATCTGCAAAGCTTTGCTCATGAGAATGTGGATCGCGCCATGGGTTTAACAACGGCTAAGTTTGCTCCAGCCGGTGAGATGCCGGTTTTGATTGATAACTCTTTTGGTGGAGTGCTTTTCCATGAGGCTTGTGGCCATGGTCTTGAAACAACATCCGTAGCGAAGGACTCTTCTGTATTCTGCGGTAAGATGGGTCAGAAAATTGCCAATGAATGTGTGACGGCTATTGATGATGGCACAATCAAAAATGGTTGGGGCTCTTTGAATATCGATGATGAAGGTAACAAAACTAAACGTACAACCTTGATCGAAAATGGCGTGTTGAAATCTTATATCGTAGATGAAATGGGTGCACGTCAGACAGGTTATGATGTGACTGGTAGTGGTCGTCGTCAGTCTTATAAATATGCTCCGGCGTCTCGTATGAGAAATACCTTTATTGATGCGGGTAAGGATTCATTTGAAGAAATGATCCGTGACGTTGATTACGGCCTGTATGCGAAAAACATGGGCGGCGGCTCCGTGAACCCAGGAACTGGCGATTACAACTTCCAAGTTCGTGAAGCCTATATCATCAGAAATGGTCGCATCGAAGAAATGGTGAAAGGTGCCTGCTTGATCGGTCGTGGTATCGATACACTTGGCAAAATCACTAAAGTTTCAAATGAATTGAAATTGGCGACGGGAATGTGCGGCTCGGTGAGCGGTTCTATTCCTGCAGCTGTAGGACAACCACAAATCTTGGTTTCAAGTTTGATGGTCGGCGGGAGAGCAGGCTAATGGATACTATTAAAGAGAACTTCCAAAAGATTGCGGCTCAAGCAAAACAAGACGGTGTGAAAGTTGAAATGCTGATTTCCGGTGGAGAAAGCCTGGAGTTGGGATTCCAAAAGAAAGCGTTGAAGGATTTTGAATCCACGCAAACACAGATGGCTGGTCTGCGTGTCCTTAAAGGTGCAAGCCAAGGTTATGCCTATACAGAGAATCTTTCCCTAGAGGCTTTGTTGCGCACGTATACGGAGGCGTTGAACAATGCCAAGACAGTGCAAAACGCGGAAGCCTTTGAAATTCCGATGATGAAGCCACAGGCATTCAAAGCGATGAATCTTTTTAATCCTGAAGAGATCGACATGGATAAAAAGATGGAAGTGGCAAAGGCCCTTGAGGAAAAATGTCTGGGGTTGGATGCACGAGTTCAGGCCGTTCCGTATTCGGGATTTTCTCAAGGATCTTCATTTTCAAGAATCTTGAATTCCGAAGGCGTTGATCAAGAATTCAGACAAAGTTATTACACGGGGAGTGCTGCACCGTTAGTGAAAGAAGGCGAAATTTCAAAAATGGGTGGCGAGGGATTCTTTGTTCGCTCATTTGCTGAAATTAATGTGGATGAAGTGGCGCGCGAAGGTGTGAACAATGCTGTGAAATACTTAGGGGCGACAAAACTAAAAACAGGGAACTACCCTGTGGTTTTGGATCGCAAAGTGTTTCCGACGGTTCTGGCGATGCTTCTTTCCTACCTTTCTGCCAAAGAAGTTCATGAGAACAAGTCTTTGCTAAAAGGAAAAGTCGGACAAAAAGTTGCCGGCGACAAATTCACTCTGATCGATGATCCGTTTGAGCTTCATGGTTCTGCTGTCAGACCTTTTGATGCCGAAGGTGCTCCTTCGCAGAAAACTGTTTTGTTTGAAAATGGTGTGCTTAAAAATTTCCTGACAAATTTAGAATATGCTCAGCGTATGAATTTGCCTCACACAGCCCATGCCGCTCGCGGTCCGAGTTCCCCGATGGGAATCGGTCCTACGAATATGGTGGTGGCTAAGGGGACAAAAACTCAAGAGCAGCTATTGAGTCAGTTCCCAGGGCAGACAGTTCATATCACGAAATTTACGGGCGGCTTGCATGCGGGCTTTAAAGATTCCACAGGGGATCTTTCGATGCCTGCTGAGGGTTTCTTGTATGAGAATGGCAAATGCTTAGGGCCGATCGATCAATTCGTCGTCTCTGGGAATGTGCTCGATGTTTTGCGTGATATCGTGGAGCTAGGGGACACTTACGGTCGACCAGGCCGTAGCCTGATCGCACCTGATGTCTTGATTAAATCGATGAGCTTTGCTGGCGGCTAAGCTCTTACGAAGCGATACGTTCCTTGATGCGGGTGAAGAGACCTTTCTTCACCCAGATCTCTGGAGAGCTTTGTAAACGCTTGTAGTTTTCGTCGATATAACGAAGCTGATCGTGCAGAAGGTCCACCGCTTCTTTCGCCGTATGGTAGTTGTTCGACGAAATGAAGTTGCGGTAAGTAGGGCCTTCAATCCACAAGTCTCCCTTGTGATTCAAAGTGATACACACATCAGAAAAACCGTAGATTCGATTTTTTCCCTGATTGGGAATCTCACCTTCAAATTTTAGATTACTAAAGAGCCAGTTCTGTTTGGCTTGTTCTTCCAGTTTGTTCGCAATGTATTGACGTGCCTGTGCGCTGACCATGAAGAACTCCTTTCCTACATGTGATTATTTTATCGGATGGAGGAAGCAGTTCTTTAGACCTTGGGCCAGGAAAAAATCAAAAAATATTGGCTGTGTTAAGAGTGAATTTCAGTTTCGCCGAACCTTAGTTCGGCAAACTATTACTGATTCGTCAGAATTGCTCTCGCGATCTCCGTGAATCCGATTCCACCGCGAGCAGCAGCTACATAAGTAGGCTTGTGTTGGATTTGATCCACAAAGTTTTGAATATTCGAAACAGCAAAACTATTGGGAAAGTATTGGAACATTGGTTCGTCATTTGGGGAGTCACCGCTGAAGCCACAAACTTTTTTAGCGTCTTCAGCTGAGACACCGAATTCTTGTTCTAAGAATTTTAGTGACATTGAAAGTTTGTCGTACGAGCCAAACCATCCATTCACGTGAATAGAGCTGACTTTCGCTTGAGCGCCGTGGGACTTAAAAATGTCTACGATCTTTTGCACTTCAGATTTTGGCAGGGCAGGGACATCTTCACAAAAATCAATCGCAAGATCCATCAAGCGACAAAATTGATCACTCGCCAGTTCGCTGCCGGGAACTTTGTGGAGGATTTCTTTTTCTAATTGATTCAATTTTGCGCGATTGTTTTTTTGAGTTTGCTCATCAAAGAAAAAATGACGGTGCATTTTTTTGCCGTGATAACGGAAATAGAAACCGCCGTTTTCACCCACGATACCACTGACAGGCCACACACGAGCGATCATCTCGCACCATCCCGCGGGACGACCTGTGACAGGGATCACTTTAATTCCTGCGTTATGCAAATTCCACATCGCCTCATAGGCTTCGGCTCCCAAAAGACCTTCATCTGTCAGAGTGTCGTCGATGTCTGTGAGTAGAAATTGAAGCGATGATTTGAATTCAGAAATTGGTTTCATGCTCACAAAGGTATCTGCTTTTGGTACTGCTTGTCAAAATTCAGACTTGCATAATGGGGGCTCTGCATTCATGTTTTGTCTATATATTATATCCCGGTTACAGGCCGGATGAAGGGCTGGGTACATGGCCAAAAAGACAGAAGCTGCATCTGACGGCATCAAACTAGTGATCGTAGAGTCCCCAACGAAGGCTAAAACGATTCGTAAGTTCCTTGGTAGAGACTACGTGGTTGAGTCTTGCATGGGGCATATCCGTGATTTGCCGCAATCCGCAAAAGACATTCCTGAAAAAGTTAAAAAAGAAAAATGGGCTCAGCTGGGCGTGAACGTTGATAAAAACTTCGAGCCTTTGTACTGCATCCCGAAAGACAAAACGAAGGTCGTAAAGAACCTTAAAGATAAACTCGACGAAGCCTCAGAGCTATACCTCGCGACCGATGAAGACCGCGAAGGGGAGTCTATCAGCTGGCATTTGCTTGAAGTTCTAAAACCAAAAGTTCCAACGAAACGCATGGTGTTCCATGAGATCACTAAAGATGCGATTCAAAAAGCGTTGAAAGACACGCGTGAAATCGATTTCAACTTGGTTCGTGCGCAAGAGGCACGTCGTGTGTTGGATCGTTTGGTGGGTTACACGATCTCTCCACTTCTATGGAAAAAAGTGGCTTACGGTTTGTCAGCGGGTCGCGTGCAGTCTGTGGCTGTGCGTTTGATCGTTGAGCGTGAGCAAGAACGCATCCGCTTTAAAAAATCATCTTACTGGGGCGTATTGGCTGAATTGTCGAAAGACGGCGTAAACTTTGAGTCTCGCTTGCAGCAGTTCAAACAACAGCGCGTCGCTACGGGTAAAGACTTTGATGGTCTGACAGGTCAGCTGACAGCGGGTAAAGATGTTTTGGTTCTGGGTGAAAAAGACGCTGCGAAGCTTTCTTCTGATTTGAAATCAGGTCCATGGACAGTTTCTGATGTTGAGGAAAAACCAACATTCAGAAAACCAGCGGCTCCTTTCATCACTTCAAGTTTGCAACAGGAATCGAATCGTAAATTGGGTCTATCTGCTCGTGAGACGATGCAGGTGGCGCAAAAACTGTACGAGCAAGGTTTCATCACCTATATGCGTACGGACTCTACGTTCCTTTCTAACGAAGCGATTAGCGCGGCTCGCGATTGTATCACTTCTAAGTACGGCAAAGAGTATTTAACTCCACAGCCGCGTACTTATGCTGCGAAAAAAGTTAAAGGTGCTCAAGAGGCCCATGAAGCGATTCGTCCAGCGGGCAATCAATTCCAAGATCCTGATGAAACAGGTCTAACGGGTCATCAATTTAAACTTTACGATTTGATTTGGAAACGTACGATTGCATCGCAAATGGTGGATGCTCGTCAAAAGCAAGTTAGCGCAAAAATTTCTGTGGGCGATGCGATCTTTGGTGCTTCGGGCATGACGATCGAATTCCCAGGTTTCTTGCGTGCCTATGTTGAGGGTTCCGATGATCCTGAAGCAGACTTGGCAGAACGTGAAGTTCGCTTGCCAGCACTTAAAGCGAAAGACTCTTTGAAGTGCACTAAGCTTGATCCAACTTCTCACGAAACAAAACCTCCGGCTCGTTATACAGAGGCAAGCCTCGTACAAACGATGGAGAAAGAGGGCATTGGTCGTCCTTCCACTTACGCATCTGTTATCGGTACTATCATCGATCGCGGTTACGTTCGTAAAGGCGGCACGGCTTTGATTCCAACATTCACAGCAATGATCGTTTCTAAACTGTTGAGCAGTTATCTGACTCAATATGTGGACTTGGGCTTTACTTCTGAAATGGAACAAAGCCTGGATAATATCGCTGATGGTGAACTTGATTGGGAAAGCTATTTGGCTTCCGTGTACAAAGGCCCTAAAGGCTTGCGTGCGATGGTTGATAACCAAGAAGAAAAAATCAATCCAGATGAAGCTCGTACGATGTCATTGGAAGGCATGGATAAATATAAATTCCACGTCGGCCGTTACGGTGCTTACTTAACGACAAAACGTGATGGCGAAGATGTCAGCGCGTCAGTTCCAGATAATGAATCACCTGCAGATATTACTCCAGAGATCGCAGAAAAATTGATTGATCAAAAAATCAATGGTGCGGATGCCTTGGGTAAAGATCCAAAAACAGGCGAGCCTATTTACGTGCTAAGTGGTCGTTATGGTCCTTATGTTCAGTTGGGTGACGTGTCGCCTGAAAACGATAAGCCAAAACGTGCTTCACTTCCGCCGAACATGCAGCCAGAGCAAGTGGACTTGCAGACGGCTCTTGATTTGTTGTCATTGCCAAGAAGCCTTGGTGATCATCCGGGCACGGGCAAAGACATCAAAGCAGGCTTGGGTCGCTTTGGTCCATTCATCGTTCATGATGGGGACTATCGTTCGATTCCTAAGGGCGAAAGTGTTTTGACTATTACTTTTGAACGCGCGATGGAAATGTTGTCGCAACCTAAAAAAGGTCGCGGTAAGGCAGCAGCTCTGCGTGATTTGGGTGCTCATCCAGAAACGGGTGATGCGATCCAAGTTTTCAACGGTCCATATGGTCCTTACATTAAGAGTGGTAAGGTCAATGCATCGTTGCCTGAGGGCACAACCGTTGAGGCTGTGACTTTGGAACAAGCCGTAGCCCTGATCAACGAGAAGGGCCCAGCAAAAGGTTCTAAAGGTAAAGGCAAGGCGAAGGCTGCCGCAAAACCTAAAGCCGCTAAGGCTGCTAAGGCTGCTAAGGGTGAAGCGAAAGCCGCTCCGAAGAAGAGCTTGAAGGAAGCTGACTCTGCCAAAGAGAAAGCCCAAGCCCTGGGAGTTAAGAAAGTCGTAACTCGTAAAAAGAAATAACGAAAAGCCGCTGAGACCCAGCGGCTTTTTTTGTATCATGATGAGACTCTGTTGAGAGTCGATGCATTCATGTTAGAATTGTAGTTCGAGGAAAATATGAAATTTTTGATTTTGGCAGTTATTACGGCAGCTCCAATTTTCGCTTATGCGCAGGTGCAATCACAAAGTCAGTGTGTGACGACGATTCGTGCTCGCTCGCTCTCGGTTTCTGCGGCGGATGCTGAAAAGCTTTGCGCCGGGGATTACCCGGAAGTGGTGAATTGTGCTGTGACGGCTCGCCAGACATCCTTGTCTTCGATGGATTCAGCTCTTAAAAAGTGTCGCGATCAGTGGGGGACTACCGGTAAGGACATCACTCCCAAAGAGCCGGTGAAGGCAGCGGAGGCACCTAAGGGGGCCGTTGCGGTTCCGGTGGATAAAATGGCTCCTGATACCGAGAAATCGGAAGAATCTCCAGCGAAAGACCCTAAAAAGGACGACGCCTCATTTGAGGAGCTTTAGGGGCAAGTCCTTAACAGAATGCTAACTGGACAGGGCGGTTGGCTCTGTCTAACAAGTAGTCACAAGCCTTGAAAAAAAGAAAATTGTGCAGGGCTCTTTCGTGCGGCCGAATTTTTTGATAAATTTTGAAGCCCGTAAGAGGAATGTGGTACATGAGTGATGAAACAAATAAAAAAGGCCAACTCGATTTAGGAATAAATCGCACACCGGAGAAAGATAGAAACTTTCATCTGGGTGGCCGTAGTTTTTATTTCTTCGACTTTGATGACAACATCGCCTTCCTGACGACTCCCTTGGTTTTATTCCACAAAGAAACTCGCGCAGAACAATCGATCTCCAGTGGTGACTTTGCTCAGCATAACGCCACGATCGGTAAGAGCGGTGTTTACGGTGAGTTTGAAATTGATTTCTGTGACATCACTGGAACTTTCAGAAACTTCCGTGATCACAACATCTCTGATCTGGAAAAGATCTCAGGCAAAAGCCAAGTCTTTGTTCAAGACGTGGCAGCAGCCCTAGGCTTCCCTGACTTCCAATGGAAGGGACCTTCTTGGGAGTGCTTTTATCATGCGACGTTCAATCAACGTCCTTTGTCAGTTATCACGGCCCGCGGACATCATCCTGATACGTTGAGAGACGGTATTAAGGAGTTCGTAAAAAATAAGGTTTTGCCTTTGGAGCCGAACTACCTAAGCCTGTATCCGGTGAGTCACAAACCGACGCGTGTTTTGCTGGGTGACACGAACTTTACGGAAGGCACTGCTGAGTTAAAGCAACGCGCTATCCGTGCAAGTGTGGAAAAAGCTATTGAGATCTACGGGTATAACGCTCATCACCGTTTTGGTATGTCCGACGATGACCCTAAGAATATCCAATTGATCGTTGAGGAAATGACTCGACTTAAGGCGAGGTTTCCAGAGATGTCGTTCTTTATGATCGAAACTCAGCACGGCAACTTCATCAAACACGAAGTTAAAGCCGGGGGACTTCAGGGACAAAAAGTGGAGGACCTCTCTCAACTTTCATTCTTTGAAGATGACAGACGTAAGTCTTAATCAAATTACAGTCCTAAATTTCTGACCTCCCTCACAAATAGCATGCTCTAGGAAAAATTCCTGCTAATCTTAATGGATTAGTACGCTCTCGCCCGAGAGCCAAGGAAGGACCATCATGAGTTCAGTCTCTAAGGGATTAAAGGGTTTAGTTGTTGCGGGCTCTCTCGCAATTTCATCTGTTGCTGCGGCACAATTGAAAGACGGTTTGGAGTGCAGATACATCTCCGTTATCGAACAAGGTTTCCTCGCGAACCACGTTAAATATTCTGATCGCAATGCTGAACTTGCAAATCGCGTGATCGAACAATATTTGAAACGCCTTGATCCTTCCAAAATTTATCTAACTCAAGCAGACGTTGACGCTATCAAAAAAGATATGGCGAACGTTTTCGAAAAAACTAAAGGCAGAGATTGCACATTCTTGGATAAAGCTCAGAAGCTAGTTCTTGAAAGAGTTCAAGATCGCGCGAACTTTGCAAAAAAATACTTGGGCAAGGATTTCAAATTCGATGAGAAAACTGAATTTGCATTCGATCCAGATAAAAAAGCATGGCCTAAGAATAACGACGAAGCTAATGACTACTTGAAAAAATACATCCAATTCCAAATCGGTAACTATCTTGCGACTGATATGAAATTGGACGAGGCGAAAAAGAACGTAGAGAAAAACTATGAACGCGCCGTAAAACGTACTCAAGAAACAACGTCTGACGACTTGTTGTCTGGTTACCTAGATTCTTTCGCAAGAGCTTTGGATCCACATTCAAGCTTCTTCTCTCGTGACGTCCTTGAAGATTTCGAAATCCAAATGCGTCTATCTTTGGAAGGTATCGGTGCGACACTTTCTTCTCAAGATGGATTCACAGTGGTTGAAGCGTTGGTTCCAGGTGGAGCTGCTGCAAAATCTGGTTTGATCGAGCCACAAGATAAAATCATCGCTGTTGGTCAAGAAAAAGGACCAATGGAAAACGTGATCGATCAGGATTTGAAAGACGTAGTTAAAAAAATCCGTGGTAACAAGGGTTCGAAAGTTCGTTTGACGATCTTGCGTAAAGCGGGAGAAGGCAAAAAACGTTTCGACGTTACTTTGGTTCGTGAAAAGGTAAATCTTGAAGACGAAGCAGCTTCTATCACTTATGTAGATAAAGAAGTTGATGGTAAAAAGAAAAAAATCGGTATCTTGAACTTCCCAAGCTTCTATGCGGATTCTCGTCGCGGTGGCAGATCTTCTGCTGCTGATATGAAGAAACTGATCAAAGAAGCGGTTGAAAAGAAAGCAGACGGATTGGTTCTGGATCTTTCTAACAACGGTGGTGGTTCTCTAGAAGACGCGGTTAAAATTGCTGGTTTGTTCTTCCAAACGGGTAACGTAGTAAAACAGTCTTCTAAAAATGAAGGCCGTGCAGAAGCTGCTCTTCGTGATACAGATTCTACAGTTGATTGGAACGGACCATTGGTTGTTCTAACAAGCCGTATCTCTGCATCTGCTTCTGAAATCGTATCTGGTACTTTGCAAGATTATAAACGTGCTGTTGTCGTGGGTGGAGATCACACTTACGGTAAAGGTTCTGTTCAATCTGTATTGCCGATTCCAAACAACTTGGGCGCAATCAAAGTAACAGTGGGTATGTTCTTCGTTCCATCTGGTAAATCAACTCAGCACAGAGGTGTTGATGCGGACATCGTTCTTCCAGGTCCATTCTCGACTGATGATATCGGTGAGAAGTACATGGATTACTCTTTGCCGCCAAAAACTATTGAGGCTTTCATCTCTCCAGATGCTTTCGTTAAAGAAGGCCCTGGTGCTTGGAAAGAAATCAAACCTGAATGGTTGAAACAGATGTCTGAAAGATCTGCTGACCGTGTTGCAAAATCTGACGATTTCAAAAAAATCGTGGATGAGTTGAACAAAGCAAAAGCCCGCGGCAAAGTCATCCGCGTGAGCGAAGTGCTAAAAGATAAAAACGAAAAAGAGAAAAAAGAGAAAGCCAAAAAAGTAGCAAGCAAAGCGAAAAAGAACGAAGAGTACTTGAAGCGCGCAGATATCCAAGAGGCGACGAATGTACTACTTGATCTGATCCAACTTGAAGACGGCAAAGCCTTACCAGCGGCGCCTAAGCAAGCCAACGCTAAGTAGAACTGCTAGATTTGACATGTTAGTTGTTGTTAAGCCCGGTCTAAAAACCGGGCTTTTTTGCATTTAAGGGCCGTCTCATTTTGAGACTTAATTCGGGAATGCTGATTGCTTTTAGAGATGTGTGAGTTGGATTTTTATCTCTAAAGGGAATAGCTATGAGTAGGCTGGCTTTGGCTGCAAAGGTTATTGGCAGAGTGGTGACGGTTGTCGTCATGGTGGCTGTATTTGGAGCTGCTATCGCTAATGCTGGAGTCGCTGAGGTTCAAGCCGGGCTTTCTGGTTTCATAGCCCATATTAATAAATATTCTAAGACGGTGAAGGTTGAGAAGGTTTCATCTTTGCCTGATGGTAAGCACGCAGACGTTACTATGGTCTTAGAGAACTCTCGTCCTACCTATGTTATTCGCTATGATTCTGTGGCGGAAGCCAAGCCAGAGTTATTAGTTCGTCCTATGGCTTTTGTTTTGACGGTTCATATGAATCTTTCTAGTAGCTATGGCCGTATGGAGCTTTTCTATAATGCGGCTCAAGGGAGCAGGGCTGCGCAGGCTGATTTGGCATTTAACGAAGTCCGTTTTTCTCACTCTCCAAATTCAGTGAAATTTGCGAAGTCTTTCTTAGTGAATGCGACAGATGGCCTTGATGCAAAAGTAGATGCTTTAATGGCGAATTATGAGGCCGAGAAGGAAGCTACTAAGCAAGCTCGCGAAAAAGCTTTTAAAGAAGTTCGTGCTAAAGATCGTAAACTTCAAAAAGAACGCTCTGAAACTCGCGCACTCGATGCGTGGGAGGCTCAAGAGTTAAAACTTAATGATTTGGTCGTTCGCAATGACCGCGCTGGCGTGGCTAAGATGCTTGAGGCTTATTTGCCTTGGGATGTGATGGACGCGTTTGAAGCGAAAGTGTGGAGACAGTGGGTCGAGGCTATTCGTACACCTGACTGGAATAACACCATGGTCGCTGTTCGTGGTGTGGATTATGAAACTGACAAGGTTCAAAGATTGAAATTGGCTGATGGCACTGAACGCTTAGGATTCTTTTCAACTGTTCTGACTAAAAACCAAGGCAGTTACACTCGTCGCTTAAGATCTTTGACGACGAATCGTGAGCAGAACGATATGTCGGATTCATCAGCGGCCAAGCTATTAACGAATCAGTACTGGAATCACTCGGCGGACCCAAGAGCTTCCAGCTTTATCTCTTTTACTCTGGATCCTCAGGTGGCATCGGGTTTTGTCGGTGGACCTAAATTTAAAAAGAAATCCGTAGAAGCCGGTGGTGGTGTTCTGGCTGTGCGTATGGACAGTCGTCGCTTGTTTCCGAATATGAGCTCGGGCCTTGCGGGAGAGATTGAATACCTGGCTCCGTTGATAATATTCCCTGATGAAGTGGTCTCTTATAAAGAGGTCTTACGCTACGAAGACAGTGCTCGCGTGATCGAGTCCGTTGTTGAAGAAGTCAAAGCTAAAACGGGAATCACTTTGGTTGAACAAAGTGGCAGCATGGCAGAGGAACGATTTACCAAAGCGGGAGGCGAAGCCTTCAAGCGCCAATTGGAAGTTCCAGTTCAGATTATAAATATGTGTTCTAAGGTTTTTAACTAATGAAAGACACGGCGATGAGACGCTTAAAAACATCCAGATGGATTCAACAGTTCGCGACCACAATACTTGTGGTCGGCATGCCGTTGTTTTCGTTTGCCAATGAGTTGGTGGATTACCAGCTGGATGCTTTTGCCAATAAGATCAATGCCTCGAATCGGCTGCGCATCGAAAAAGTTGATGTGGAGTTAAAAAATCATGCAGAAGTTAAAGCTGAGATGACTGAATTCGGTCCACAGTATGTATTACGTGTCGATCCGAAAGCCCTGACAAGTCCGGAGCTCATGGTGCCAGCCATGACTTATGTGGTGCAAATGGCGAAGGGGCCGGCTTTGGGTTACATGCTATTAGAATTGCAATACAATGCCGAACGCGGCAGTAAGGGTGCTCAAGCAGAAATCAGAATGCTTGAGTTGATGTATTCGACAAATCCGACATCTCGACAAATAGTTGTGGGTGCGTTGGGTCTGTACAATCTTGTCCCGGAGTTAGAGGCGCAAGAGGATAAGATCCGCTCGCAGTATCAAGACGTAGTTACCTTGATCAAAGAGGCCCAAGCAGAGACTAAAACCCGTGAAAGAAAAATGCAGAAGAAAAGAGTGGCTGAGGGTGTTTTGAATTCCCTGGAAGCTCAGGAGCAAAAACTGAATGATTTGATTCTGCGTAATGATCGTAAGGGAGTGGCTCGCATGCTGGAAGCCTATATGCCTTGGGAGATGATGGAGCCCTTTGAAAAAGCGACGTGGAAAGGTTGGATTGAAGCCATCGAGTTTCCGGATATGAAGAACTCGGAAGTCATGGTTCGTGGTGTAGACTATTCAACAGACAAGGTGCAACGACTTCGCATGGCAGATGGTTCTGAGAGACTGGGATTCTTTTCGACGGTACTTACTAAGAATCAAGGCAGCTACACTCGTCGTTTGCGTTCGTTAAGTACAAACCGTGTTAAAAATGGCGAGACAAGCTTTCATGCGACGACTCTTTTGACGACTCAGCTATCACGTCATGCAGGAGACCCAAGGGCTTCTAGTTTTGTTTCATTCACCTCGGCTCCGGAAGTGGCGATTGGATTTGTCGGTCGTGCTCAGGAGCAGGGTAAGTCTGGCGGTGGTATCTTAGCCGTGCGCGTGGATAAGCGCCGCATGCTTCCGAATATGATGTCATCTTACCAGCAGGAGATCGAACGCTTGGTTCCTCTGATCATTTTTCCTGATGAAGTCATCGCTTATCGAGAATCTGCGGGAATCACGAAAATGGTTATGGATAGCTTCGTTGAAGAGGTTCGCTTAAAAACGGGCGTCACTTTGCAAAGCAGAAACGAAGATTCCGAGAAGATGTTCAAAAAAGAAGGAGCTGATAGTTTCAAGCTCCTTCTGGAAAAGAACAACGGCTTCGGTCGCAGTTGTTCCAATGTCTTTATGTAGCTATTTGCAGTCGTAACTTAAATCCAACTTCGTGCCTTCTGTTAAGGGAGCCGCGAAGTGAAGGACATTCCCACTCACAGAGTAATTCGTGATGATTTGGCCATCCACGGCCACGCTCAATGTCTGTTGATCAGGGTCGCATTCCAAGCTGATCTGTGAGAGGGAGTTGATAATTTTATCTTTAAAGGTATTCAAGTTGTCTGCGAAATTAGCCTCGCAGATGCTGCCCACGCCACCGTCAGTCAACGTTGAGAGCTGGTTATACACATAGCCCATGTGACTTGGGGATGTATCTAAATCTTGAGTCGCTTCGCAAGTCACATCACCCGGTTTTACGATAATCGAGTTAAAGGTAAAGCGCACATCTTCACCAAAGACAGTCTTAGTTAAAGCCACTAGGTTCGCTGGTTGGTCGTCTGCCTCAAGTGGTTGGTAAGCTGTTGGGTTATCCTTTGCCTTAACTTTAGAAGCGTCACCACCCACGGAGCGCTCGTCTTCGTCAGAGATCAAAATCACTGATTTAGCAGCGCCGTCGCGGTAGCAGCCACTTCCGACATTTTGGAAGCTTGCATAGGTTGATTTAATACCGCGCTCGTCACCGGAGGCGCCGCCACCGATTTGTAAGCTATCAACCGTGGCATTAAAGATGTTGTGCATATCCGCTGTGCCTTTTTTAAGAACCCATGGAGATGTTCCAACTGCGGGAGAGTATTGCGCCCACGTCAGGGGCATACCCCAGTGGTAAACACCTTGAGAGTCCGCTAAGGCGCGTGTCGTAGTTAAGCACATTTGCCAGTCAATTTGACTGGATTCTAGAGACATCATGAAGGCATTCATAGATGCTGCGAGCTTTTTAAGATCCGCAAGCATCGAGTTGGAATCATCCATCACCAAGAGGAAGTCGACTTGCTTATTTCCAGCTTTTACCACTGAAGAATAAGTATAATCTGGGAGCTTCGGTCCCGGAGTAGGTGAGGGTGTTGGTGTCGCAAGAGATGCGTTATCTAAAACGGGTGAAAACGTCATCTTCGCGCAACCCGCACCAGTTAAGGAAACCAGAGCCATCAAAGTAAGGGTGTGTGCAAATGTTTTCATGCCCCTCTTAACGACACATAAAAATGGAACTTAACGCGAAAAGCGTCTCTGTCTAAGCTTTTGACGGTATTTTAAACTTCAAAACTTCTTGAATTCTCCTGGGGGAGGAGCGGTTTTTGAAGAGGAGAAAGGGGGTTGGGACCTATGATGATTAGAGTGATAATTGGTATCTTTGCATTGCTAACTTCCTTAAGCGCCGGAGCCGCAAATTCCGAGGCTTTGTCAGCATTGGATATCATGACTTTCGCTGATTCTTTTCAGTGTCAGGACAAGTTTCCTCATCATAGCTTCTGCGAAGCAGTTCAGTTTAAGCCTTGGACAGAGCAAGAAAAAGCGATCGTCGGAGGCTACCTTGCTAAGATCAATGATCCTCGTTTAGAGGGTATCCTTAAGACCATTCAAAAAAATGGGATTACCAAAATCCACCGCGTGTCCCATTCAGCCCGCTGGTATAACAACCCGCAATTCCGTCGTGTGGAGTTCGTACGTTCTGCTGAAAAAGCCTTCCTATGGGTGAATCCCGTCACCAACGTGATCGGTGTTACAGACTCCTTTTTTACCGGCACTCCGTTCATGGACCCTTACGCAAAGGTGGATCGCAAACAGATTAATATCCTGCATGAGCTGATGCATGACTTTGATATCGCCACAAATCACGCGTTCTCTTTAGAAGTTTATGAAAAAGCAGCTGGCTGGGGATACAACGGCAAAGAAGCCGTGATCCTGGGCGTAGACTACAATCAAGTCAAAGTCCAATTTCAAGAAGTCATGAATCTGATGAAAGAAAAACGTGTGGTTGAGGCCTATGCCTTAGACCGCGAGCTAGGCCGCCAATACGGCTTTCCTACACTCTACGGAATGACCAACCAATTCGAAGGCTTCGCCGAAGTCGTCGCCTACGCGATCTTTGATCCAACGGCTGAGCAGTACTATTCAGAGTCTTTGAAGCAGTATCTAAATCTTGTATTCAAAAATTAAATTTTACGAGTGACGTAACCGCTGTAGCCCAGGCTTTGTACGAAGCGTCCTTCGAAGCGCAGGCCTACTTGGGATAAAATCATTTTTATACGATCTTCGGTTGTTGGTTGGAAGAGGTTGCGCAGGCGATCCGGGAGTTCTTTAAGTTTTGACATTTCCATGCCTTGAGTTTTCGCCCAGAAGTAATTGTTGGCGATGAACTTTTCTCCAACGGAATCATTCTGTTTCATCATATCTGCGAAAATAAAAGGTGCGCCGGGTTTTAAGTGATCCGCGATCTTTTGGAAGAACTGCTGTTTGCGTCCATCGTCGGGGATAAAATGCGAGATAAAGACAGACAAGGCCACATCATACCCCTCAGTCAATGGGTAGTCTTCAATCTTTGTTTCGTGCAGGCGAATGTGATTCTGTGATTTATAGATGCCAGTTTTCTCTGCGGCGATTCTATTCATCTCTGCAGATGGCTCAACACCATCGATCTTCCACCCGGAATAGCGGCTGGCAACGCGGATTATTTCCTCTCCGGTACCGGAGCCAACTACTAACATGCGGGCAGAAGTGGGCACTTCGACATCTAGAACAGCGCTGATCAATTCTTGCAAGAGATCATAACCCGGAATACGCTTTCGAATATCCGAGTCATAAAGATTAGCGACGTTTTGGTCGAAGTGCTTCATCTAACAATTACTTAACTTGGTTCAAATACTTATCAAGACGCTCTTTATTCATCGCGAATTTAGGAAGCATCTCTTTGCCAGCTTTTTTTACGTCTTCCAAGTTTGTTGGTTTACCAACTTGGATCACACCGATCATTGCCATTGGCAAGTGAGCAGTACATTCGTAAAGGTAAACGCCTTCTTCAGTTACTTTAGTAGTAACTTCTTTACCGATAGCGCCCTTCCAAGATTTTGCACCTTTAGGAATAGATACAGACGTTACGTCATGAGCAGCATCTGTAGGCACAAATTTAATTGTGTCGCCTTTGTTAGCCTTCAAGAAAGCAGGTTCGAAAACCATGATGCCTTCTTTGCCGTTATTCAACATTTTGATTGTGTGAGTTGCCGCGAAGCTCGCGCTAGTTGCCAAAGTCAAAGCTGCAGTTAGCAGAAGTGATTTCATTGCTAAGTTCTCCTTTTGTGGGGGAGAGCTTAGCACCACTAACTCTTGCTGACAAAAGATGGGGAAATTGGTTTCCAAGTGGCTTTCAATTGGGTTTCCAAATGATTCACTTTTGAAAATCTAATGCAGGTGGATATTAGAAACCTGCTTTGATCGACAACGCTACGTATGTGGCGTCACTCATCTTTTTTGAACCCTCTTTCATATTTCTGATTCCATCACCAGAATATGCGGCTCTATCAAAAGCGTATCCACCTTCAAGCTGTGCCTGGGCTCTGCCAAACACAAACGAGCGAATACCAAGTCCAACTTTCTTTTCCTCTAAGTACAAACGGTCTTTATCGTCGACACGGTTTTCTAGGATGTAGCTTTGTGTAGACCAGTTCGCAGCAACATATGTTTGCAAGAAAGAAACGCGACCGTAGGCTGCTTCCACATTAGCTGTCGGACCTAGGAATGAGAACGAGTAAGCTTGCTCCGGAGACGGCGTCCATTGCAATGAAATCGCCGGAATACCGAATAGCCCCGTGAACGTCGGCGTTTTGTACATGTACATGATACCTGGAATTGGAACGAAGTTACCAAGCGGGCTGTTGTTCGAGATGAACAAGTTCCACATTAGGAATGCACCAGACGCTGTCGGTGCTCCGTAATTCGCAAGAATACTGAACGTCGCATTTTTCATCGTCTGATCGCCTGTGTAACCGATCGTTGAGGAAATGGAGTAGTTTCTGAATCCTGGAAGTTGTCTTGAGTACTGGGCACCAGCTTCAGCTTTGTAAAGAGTTTTTGGCACTGTCGCAGTATCAGATAGAGGAAGTGGTTCTTCGAAAGAAACAATTCCGCTAGCAGCTTTCAAAGTCAGCATATGCTGATTTGTTTTAACAACAGGAACTGACAAAGCAACTCTGCCATCTGTTTGTTGATTGTCACCTGGGCTGTGGCGGCCATCAATCGAGAGCACCGCGAATGGTGGATTCAAAGATGTCAGAGCATTGGGAGAAATCAAATTGTCTGATTGGGCTTGAGCTTGTTCAACAGCTCTGACGATACGATTGATTTCCTGCTGACATGGATAAGTCAGGTTTTTAAAGTTTTTCATCAAGCACTGCATGCGAGCAGAAGGATTTGGCTCTGCCTCGCAGTATTGCTTTACTTCACCAAAGCAAGTTTCTGGAACTTGGTGATCAGGTTTTGTTTCCTGAGCCAGAGTAAAGGATGAGAAAATCGAAAAGGCAAATACAACCGCTGATAAAACCAAAGCTTTTTTCATAGATTGATTGTGCCGCCTGTTTTTATATTTCACAAATTGCTTTTGAAGTAATTGTTGATTACGCCGACTGGAGTTAAAAGCTACGAATTTTGAAGTAGCAAAGCGCACCCACAAAAGTGCAAAGTGAAATCCACAGATAACCTTTCCAGGTTCCCTTTAAGTCAGCATCGCTCAATTCCATTTGTGAAAACACGGCGACCACTAAATAAAACCAAGCAACAAGGCCCCAAGAAAACCCTGGGAAATTAACGAAGCGGGGATTCTGCACAAATAGTCTTCCACCTGGAATCCAAAAATAGAAAACCACAGCGCAAAGCAGAGGCCCCACGATTAGCGGAGCGATGCCGATAAAAAGCTCACCCATTTTAATCCAGATTTTAAAAACCGAAGGCAAAGAGCGGGGACGACTGATGACCTGTCCATGGGAGCCATCTTTTGCTTTCCAGTCGAACAGTTTGATGTCTTCGATTTGATGTAAAAATAGAAACGCAGCCACGGCATGACTGATCTCATGAATCATAATTCCAGGAGCAAAGATAAGATTGAAGGCGTGCTGACCAAAAGTTTCAGACAGTTTCACGCGCAGGAATCCCGAGAAGTGATGCAGAATGAATCCCGCTCCTAAAATGATCGCCGAATACTTTAAAAGTTCGACCATGATTTTGAGTGAAGATACCAGAGTGGGATATGTGTGGATCATGTACCTAGGTTAGCAGGTCACTGAGTCGCAGCCAAGTAGGATAGAATGTAGCCCCGGACTTGATCCATGATGAATACGGAATCGTCAGGACCTCCCGTATACGACATTGCACCCGCTGACATCTGGACGGAAGTAGCGTTGGCCGTAATACTAAAGGAGCCCAGTTGACAGCTCAATGTCGTTCCTGAGAATTGAGCACCCTGCGGAGTTTGCACGCAAGACTTTACCATGCTTGACCAGTTCTTCCAGGCAGAGGGTTCTGACTTTGAGGAAGCTGGCAGAGTCGGTGTCTCGGGCATCGGAGCTTCCTTGGTCGCGAGCTGTTGCTCGGCTTCGACGGCGGTGGTGATATTTTTTTGAATGTCAGAGAGTTGATCTTTTACGCAAGCACCTGATGGCAAAGATCCATCTGGTAGATTTGCACAGTTATTAAACTGGCATTTTTTATTAGCAGTATCAAAGACGCCACCTAATTGCAGGCACAGAGTTTGCCCCGTCGAATCCGACGTATCGCAAACCGAGATCTTTTGATTTTTATCCACTAAGAAATGAACGGGGATGTCAGTGAAGGATTGTTTTGAGCCCATCGCCGTTTTTAATTTTTGATAGCGAATGCGAAGTTTTGATTCCAAGGGGATCGGCACAGTGGCTGAAGCCTTAGCCGCTTGGTAAGCCAACCACTCTGCTGATTCTGTATTGATGGAGATGTCCTTCACTTGCAGATCTTTTGTTCCCAGAGTCTGGTTCACAGCGAGTAACTGTTCCCCTGACTTGCCTTGCAACTGCGTAAGTGTAATTCGACCATCTTTATCTAAGACTGAGTCAGTAAAATTCTTATTACAAGACTCGCCATTTTGCAGAGCAGACTTCACCATGCCTTCCATCTTCATTTGGCTGACCTTGGTGTGTGCGAATGTATTTAAGTTGAATGAATCATTTAGCGACGTCATCAACCCCAGACCGAACACTAGCATCACTGTCGATAGAACAAGAATACTGATAATCACGGAACCATTCTCATTGCTTACAAAACGATGCTGTCTTGAAACAGTTTTCATACACCACATCCTGTTGATAGAATTATCGGTAAAGGTGAGAAAACCTAAATATGACAAATAGAGCAGGCTACACGTTAATTGAAGTGCTCGTAAGTTTCGCGCTCGTTTCACTGATAGTCGGTGCGATGGGCGCAATATTTCAAACGTCTTTCAAAGGCGCCAATTTAGTAGAGATGCGAAACTCTGCCGTGAATCTTAATATGGCTTGGCAAACTAGCTTAAATAAACCAGACATCTGCGAGAAAAATTTTAAAGGCATTACTTTCAATGCGGATGGTTTGTCTGCTTTGACAAGCTTTGTGGATATGACGAACAAACCGATGATTGCTCCGGGTGTGAAATCTACTTCTAAGAATTTGTTAGTGAAATCTGTTTCAGCGAAAATTAGAGATCAAAACTGGAATGATTTTCAAGCGGCTAAGGCATCTTTGGGTACAAATACCTATATTGCGAACATCGACATCGATGTTGAGCTTGAACGACAGAAAGATCAGATCTCTTCTAAAGACAGCTCTTTGGCAGTTTCTATTCCGGTGTATCTAAATGCGGCGGGTGCTGTGGATGGATGTTTGTCATCGCAAGCAGCTCTGATGACAGACGCGCAGAAAGAGGCCTGCGAGCAATTGGGCGGTACTTTCGATGAAGCAGCTTCGCAATGTAACTTTAAGCAGGACTGCGACAATCTGGTCGCTGACTCGGTGGTTTCAAAAGAATGTTTTGATAAGTTAACGGATAATTTATCGAATCAAGTGAAGGACATTGGTTCCGCGACAACAACGACCCAAAAGCCTAAAGCGGAAATTCACAAAACCATCAAAGCTTGCTTGTCTGACTCGCAGGGAGCAACGATTGCCGCCAACAATACATCTTGTGTTTTAGGCAGTACGACATTTTCTGCGACACCGACAGAGTTTATTTATCGGCAGGGAGCTACGTCATACTCTTTAACTGATCCGGTCTTGGCCAAGTATCTTTATGATCTGGTGACTAAGTATCAAACGGATAGCTTAACGAAAATCACGGTGGGGGATAAATGATCCAGAATCAAAAAGGATTTTCTCTGATCGAGGTTTTGGCGTCGATGGCGTTGATTGTCCTGGTGTCATTGGGATTGGTCACGGTTTTAAGTATCACCAATAAATCGAATTCGTCGACTTCGCATAAGTTGAGTGAGGCTGACTTAATCACAAATACCATGGTCAGTATTTTTACACGTAAATCTTGTGATGCCTCGTTTAAGGGTAAGCTAATGGATTCCAATGGTGTTTTGTCGATTACGAATGTTCAGGATGGCAATGGACTGGATGTTATCAAAAAAGGAATGGTGCTTGAGCAAACTAGCCACAACGTCAAATCATTGCGTCTGTATGCCACCGATGAAAGCTGGGAGAGCTTTAAGGCTCACACGTTTTCGTCACCCTCAGAGACTTTTCCGCTAAGTGCGAATTTGGAAATTGTTTTCAATCGCCCGATGCAGGTGGCAGGCGAGGATATTAGAACACAGAAAATCTCGTTTCCGATTTCGGTCGATCAATTAAGAACAATTTCCCAATGCACGGGCAGTGATAGCAACAGTTACCAAGGTGCTCTGAAAAGTGCTTGTGTGAGTTTCGGCGGTGTCTTTGATGAAAAAACAGGAACCTGCAAGGCCAATCAAAATTGCACGTCCTTGGCAGAAGGTGCGCCCGTCAGTCAAAAATGTGTGGCTGATAAAGTAAAGAGTCTGCAAAAACAACTGAGTTCAAAAACTTCGGGATCGGGTATGATGATGATTTCTTCGATCAAGGACTGCTTTACCAGTTCTTACACGCAGAAATCCCGTACGGCGACGTCCTTTAGTTGCTCTGCCGGATCCTTCCAAGCCAAAGCCGAAAACGGAGTTTTCACCTTCAATTATGGTGCGACTAAATACACGGTGACAGACCCCGATCAGTACAAAAATGTTTTTGATTTGGTAGCGGCCTTTCCTCAATAGCTATTTTGCAAACACCTGTTTTGCTTTCAGAGCGGCTTCAAAAGCTTTAGAGGCCCACAAGCTGCTTGCCTGAGCATACTCATCCGCTTTTTTACCAAGCTCCCAAATTGCCTGATTGATCTCTTGCATGCTTTTATTTTGGGCACTTTTTACAGAGACTATTCTTTGGTTTTCAACAACCGATTCATAAACGCGACTGGATTCAAATCTATAAGCCATAACGTCCTCCAATAACTCCATTTAAGCCCTAGATTATTGAATCAATGTTGAGTATCTCATTGTGACGCGTCAATTAGAGTGAAAAAGGCAGACTTTTTGACCTGTTCTCGCTTAGATAGGGGCCTTGATTTATGTGACTAAAAACCGTGGAGAACTGAATACATGTCTAAAAAGACCACTGTAAAAGCAGCTGCCAAAAAACCTGCTTCTGCGAAAGCAAAAGCACCGGCAAAAACAGCTACAAAATCCGCTGCAAAGTCTTCTAAAAAAGCTGTTCCGAAAAAATCTGATTTCGGTGGCTTGTCTGAAGAACTTTTGTTGAGCATGCACGACCTGATGGTCAAATCTCGCGTTCTTGAAGAACGTGTTATCAAAATCTACAAAGCCGGTGAAGGTTACTTCTGGATCGGCGGCCCAGGTGAGGAAGCTTTCGGGGTTCCGCTCGGTTTGCTAGCTCGCAAAGGTAAAGGCCTTGAACACGATTGGTTCCATCTTCACTACCGTTGTACTCCAACGATGGTGGCTCTTGGTATGCCAATGATCGAAGCGGTTCGTTTGATGATGAATCGTGCGACAGATCCTTCAACTGGTGGTCGTAACTTCGCAGGTCACTATTGCTTCCCTCAGTGGAACGTAGCTCCTGTAACTTCTCCTATCGAAGTTCAATACCCAATTGCTTGCGGAACTGCTCACGCGCAAAAACGTGCGGGTCACAAATCTATCTCTATCGTGACGGGCGGTGACGCTGGTACGGCAGAGGGCGAATTCGCAACATGCTTGGTATGGTCATCTCGTAAAGGCCAAGAATTGCCAGTGTTGATCACTGTGCAAAATAACGGTTACGGTATTTCAACTCCGTACGAGGGCCAACACGGTGAAACACACATCGCTGACCGTGCAAAAGCTTTCAACATCCGCTCACGCGTGATCGATGGTACAAACCCAGTTGAAACATATATCGCTTTGAAAGAAGAAATGGACTACATCCGCAAAACGGGTAAGCCATCTTTCCTAGAAGTAAAAACAACTCGCTTGTACGGTCACTCATCTGCTGACGGTGCAAACCGTAAAACAGATCTTTTCGATCCGGTTTACAAGTTCCAAGAAAAATTGATCGCTGCTGGTATCTTAACTGAAAAATCGGCTGCAAAAATCTGGGAACTATACGAGGAAGAGGGCGTGAAAGCTCAAGAACAAGCTCGTGCAGAGGCAGGTCCTGCATCTGACACAGTTTGGGATCATGTCTTCGTAAATAATGAAAATGCTGATTGGAGAAAATTCTAATGGCAAGCGTAGCTCAAGCAATCAGAATGGCCCTTCACTACGGTGAAACAAACATGGGCGTTAAAGACATCTTCGGTCAAGACGTGGGCGCTCCACTAGGTGGCGTATTCACGGCGACTCAAGGTCTAAAAACTGCATGGAACACTCCACTGGACGAGCGTGGTATCATCAGCATGGCGATGGGTATCGCGATGACAGGTGATAAGTGCGTGGCTGAAATCCAGTTCGCAGATTATATCTTCAATACGATCGATCTTTTGAAAATTGCCGGTAACACTTTGTGGTGTACGAATGGCCAAGTTCAATTGCCAATGGTTGTGATGACTCCGGTGGGCGCAGGGATCTTTGGTTCCGTTTACCACTCTCACTCTTTCGACGCTTGGGCATCTCGTTTGCCGGGTTGGAAGATCGTAATGCCATCGAACCCTCTAGACGCTTACGGTTTGATGTTGGCAGCTATCGAAGATCCAAATCCGGTTCTTTACCTAAAATCAAAAGCTCTTATGCGCCACAAAGGTGACGAGTTGATTCCAGGTGAACCAGCGGACGAAAAAACTTTGAAATCAATGATCGATAAGCCAGTTCAAAATTCCCAAGGTTGGAAAGCGAAATGGCCTGAACTTGAAAAGTACATCGTACCAATCGGTAAAGGTAAGATCACTCACGAGGGTGAGCACATCACTGTAGTTACCTATAGCCGCATGGTGCACCTATGTGACGAAGTCGCTAAGAAATTGGCTGACGAGGGCATCTCTGTTGAAGTGATCGATCTTCGTTCTATCTATCCATACGACTGGCAGATGATTAAATCGTCTATCGAAAAAACAGGTCGCGTATTGTTCGTGAACGAAGACACTGAGGTTACAAACTTTGGTGAGCATTTGGCTTACAGAACAACTCAAGAGTGTTTCTACTCATTGATGGCGCGTCCGAGAGTACTAGCAGGTAAAAACTTGCCAGGTATCGGTTTGCATCCAAACCTAGAGAAAAACTCTGTTCCTCAACACCACGACATCGAAACAGCGATCCGCGAGATCGTTGCAGAGGTTCCGTAGTCATGAAGGGAGTCGGTCACAGAAAGAAAGTTCGTCGTAAGGTTTCTAAGAAACGCGGTAAAACACAGTTCGACAAGTACGAGCTGTACCACAAAGCGGTGCAGTCGGCTGAAAGCGATGTTGTGTTCATCCGTGATACATATAAGGAGCTTAAGAAAAAAACGCCACGAATTTTCCGTGAAGACTTCTGCGGGACATTTGCTTTGTCTACTGAGTGGATCAAGCTTGATCCAAAACACCAAGCAGTTGGAGTGGATTTAGATCCAGAACCAATTGCCTATGGTAAAACTCACTACTTGTCTAAGTTAAGAGCAGACCAACAAAAGCGTATGAAAGTCATCGAAGGCAATGTGATGGATCCAGGCTTGGAGAAAGCCGACATCATCGCTGCGATGAACTTTTCATACTTCTGCTTTAAACAAAGATGGATGCTGAAAAACTACTTTGCCAACGCCTATAAGACGTTGAACAAAGACGGTATCTTCTTGGTCGATGTGTTCGGTGGCAGTCAATGTTACGACGCAATCGAAGACCGTATGAAACACAAAGATTTCACATACTACTGGGATCAGACAAACTTTGATCCGATCAGTAACAATGCGGTCTTTCATATTCACTTCCGTGTAAATGGCAAAAAGATCGAACAGGTCTTCACGTACGATTGGCGTCTGTGGAGCATCTCTGAGATCCGCGAAATCATGCACGAAGTGGGATTTAGCAAAAGCCACGTGTACTGGGAAGGCACTGCCAAAGATGGTTCCGGTGACGGAAACTTCACTCGTGTAGACCATGGTGAAGCTTGCGAATCCTGGATCGCTTACGTTGTTGCTGAAAAGTAAAGTGTTTTAAGTTTCTGTCGGCACTATAAATAAACCATGTCTATTTATGTGCTGATTCTAGTGTTGCTGACTTCGCTCAGCGCGCATTCAAGAATCGTCATTTATACTGTCGAAAGCCCTCCGAATGTTATCAAAACATCCGAGGGCCTTGATGGCTTGTCGGGCGAGTACGGCAAGCAAATCGCTGCTTCAATAAAAAAAGCTGGAAAACAAAACGAGTTTGAAATTGTCTGGGTTCCCTGGAAGCGGGCGCTGGTTGAGGTAGAGAAAAATCCTCGTGGGCTATTCTTTCCCTTCACTCGCACCTTCGATCGCGAGTATCGATTCAATTGGGTCATGCACATGGCAGAGGTTGATTGCTGGCTGTATGCGGTGGACCCTAAAATCAAAATTGAAGACTACAATCAAATTGCCCAGTATCGCGTCGGAGTCCTAGCAGGAAGTGCTAGGGAGCTTGAGCTGCGTAAGCATGCCGGCAAGAACGCCCGAGTCGAAGGAACCATAGAAGACATTGCCAATTATCGTAAACTTCAGGCGGGGAGAATTGATGTCTGGGCGACACATCCATCAGTAATGGCCGAAGCGCAAAGACTTTTAAAAACCAATGGCGGTAAACCTCGAGAGATCCATGCACTCAAAAAGCTTTTCTCGCAAAGCCTGTGGCTGGTCGCGAACAAAGAGATGTCAGACAAAGATCGTAACACCGTCGAGTCCGTGTTCGGTTGGGGCACGAAGCGTTTGATGAAACCTCCAACGATGACGAGTGGGGATTTCCTAGATGGAACCTTCTTGTAAAGTCTGGCGCTGGGTTGCGGTTGTGCCGCTGTTCTTGATCGCGCTTGCCGCCAACGCGAGTCCGTCCAAGAAAATTCAAATCTACACCTTTGAAAATCCCCCTTTGATTGTAAAATCCACGGAAGGCTTTCAGGGACTTGCCGGAGTTTATGGCAAGGTCGTGGCCGATGCGATAGCTAGCTCGGGTAAAGCCGATGCGTTTGAAGTCATCTGGCTTCCCTATAAAAGAGCCTTGCTGTGGCTGGATAAAAACCCTCAGGGTTTATTTTTTGCCTTCGATCGAACTATTGAAAGAGAAAAGAAATTTAATTGGGTTATGAGCTTTTCAGAAGTCGAGTGCTGGCTTTATGCCGTAAATCCAAAAATTGAAATCAAGTCTTTGGCGGATTTAAAGAAATATCGAGTCGGTGTCCAAGGTGGCAGTGCGCGGGAGGCAGAGGTGCGCCGACACATGGGATGGTCGCGCAGAGTAGAAGCCTTGGCCGATGACAATGCCAATCTTTTGAAGCTCCACGCAAATCGCATCGATGTTTGGGCAACACGCCCGATGATTGTTAGCGAAGCTCAGAAGGCGCTCGCATTGAACGATAAATCTTTGCGACCGATCAAGCCGTTAATGCTTTTGTTCAAGCAGCATCTTTGGATGGTGGGAAACCGGAATATGCCCTTAGATTCACAAGAAACGGTTCGCGCTGTTTTTGGCTGGGAAGGAAAGCGCCCGATGAAGTCTCCAGCCTTATCTGCCAGAGACCTTCTAAAAATACCGGATATTAATTAAAATCAGATTTTTTAAATAGCGGAGACAACGTCACGTCGATCTCTGTCAATTTTGGCTCAGGGAATTGGGGGCCACGGTGAATCACGCACAATACGTGAGAAACAACTGCACCGATGCTGCGCAAATCCGCTGTCGACAAAACAACCTGACCACCCGTTGTAACAACGTCTTCGATCACCAAAACTTTTTTACCTTTTAGATCCAAACCCTCAGCGAATTGGCATGTGCCGTATTCCTTCGCTTCTTTGCGAACGAAAGCACAAGGGATGCCTGTTTCTAGTGACAATGCTGTTGCGATAGGGATGCCACCCATTTCAAGACCAGCCAACACTTCCGTGCCCGGCGGGATCAATGGAACCATTTGCTTGGCGATTTCACGAAGCAAAGTGGGTTGAGCTTCAAAACGATATTTATCAAAGTACTCGTTAGAGATTTGTCCTGAGCGAAGTTTAAATTCCCCAGTTAAGTGAGCAACGTCGTAGATTTTTTTTGCGAGTTCTGAGCGAGTCATGATTTCCTCCGGTCTAACTATAGCCTTCGGAAGAATACTTTGGATTTATTTAAGACTTTGTTCAAGCCAGTTTTTAAAAGAATCGTTGATTGATGCGACATCCAGAGCCATCACGCACGGCACGTCGTAGGGATGAAGCTCTGTCACGCGGGATTCTAAATTTTTACCTGCGTCAGAGCTTTCAAGAGTTTTAAGGATCAGAATATACTCGGAGCTTGTTTCTATTTTCCCTTCCCACCAGTACATCGAAGTCATTCCTGGAATCACATTCGCGCATCCGATAAGTTTTTCCTGTAAAAGTGTGCGAGCAATCGTTTCAGCACACTTTTGATCAGGACAAGGGATATAATAGAATTTCATAGGGGATTAACTCTTACGAAGTTTTTGCTTACGAAGCTGCCATTGCTCCAATGCGAATTTACGCATGTCTTCAACGGAATCCAGTTCGTCGACGATTTCCACACCCAAAAGTGTTTCAACGGCGTCTTCCAAACTCACCAGACCTGCTACGATACCGTATTCATCAACAGCCAAAGCAATGTGCTCTTTCTCTTTGATAAAATAATCTAGAACCTGTGACACCGTCATACGTTCTGGGATCGAAGAGATCGGAGTCACCATATCACCAACAACTTTGTCATGGTGATCGTTGGATAGAGCCTCGTGGATTTTATAACGATAAGTCATACCCACGATATTATCGAGGCTTCCAGAGTAAACTGGGATACGAGAAAAACGCAGAGGCTTGTACTTGTTAAATACTTCCTCAACCGTCAGGTCTTTATCCAAGGCAAAGAACACAGATCGGGGAGTCATGATATCTGAAACGTAGATCTTATCTAGCATCAAAAGATTTTTGATGATGTTAGATTCTTTCCCTTTCAGAGTCCCTTCCTCAGCACCCATCTCCGCAGTCATCAGAATCTCTTCACGAGTAACATCGGGTTCTTCGCTACGGCGTTGGAACAAGCGACCAATCCACTCGGACATGATCACGAGTGGATATAAGCAGATGATCATCAATTGGATCGTGTAAGCCGTGAAAGGAATCAATGCCTTCCAGTGAGCAGCGCCAATAGATTTAGGAATGATTTCAGATAAAACCAAGATCGCAAATGTCAGGATAAAGGAAGCAACCGTAACCGCGTGCTCGCCATAGTGAGCTTGTACTTGGTAAGCAATCGCCGCGGATCCCAAAGTGTGTGACAGTGTGTTCAACGTCAGGATGGCAGAAATAGGGCGGTCGAGGTTTTCTTTTAGGTGTTCAAGCAATTTAGCGCTGCGGCTGTTTTCGCGAACCATAACCGCGATGTAAGCAGATGTCGAAGTCAGCAAAGTGGCTTCAAGCATTGAGCAAATAAAAGAGACTGTTAACGTAATAACAACAAGAACTACAAGTATCGTCATAGATGTTTATTCAAAGGTAAAATTGATGAGGAGAATTTAGGTGGCCAAGGCCTGTGGTATTCCATTGCGCTAATAATAGCATACCTCAGAAGGCGGCTGTCTATAACGCGCAGGGCTAGTTGCCTCAGCTGTTCTTTATCACAGCTGGCGACTGCCTTTTGACTGCCTGGACCCTGGCTCATAGACTTTTGTCATATACCAAAAGGAGTTGAGATGAACATCAAAGCAATAATTTCCAGCGTGATTCTAATGGTAGCGACAACGGCTGCCTCTGCCGCAATCAAAACAGAGAATGTTGAGTATAAAGAGGGCAAGACAGTTCTTGAAGGCTATATGGCCTACGATGACAGCGTTAAAACGCCAAGACCGGCGGTTTTGATCGTTCATCAATGGATGGGTTTGTCTGAAAACGAAAAAATGCGCGCTCAAATGCTCGCTGAAAAAGGCTATGTGGTTTTGGCCGCTGATATTTATGGAAAAGGCATTCGCCCAACAACGATGGAAGAGGCAGGCAAACTTGCTGGCCAATACAAAGGCGATCGCAAATTGTTCCGCGCTCGTGAGATGGCGGCTTTCAATGTTTTGAAGAAAAACAAAATGGTTGATGCTAAGAAAATCGTCGTGATTGGTTACTGCTTCGGTGGAACAGGCGCCTTGGAGATGGGCCGTGCGGGTGCACCAGCTGCGGGTTTCGTAAGTTTCCACGGAGCACTTTCAAATCCAACTCCGGCGGATGCTAAGAACTTCAAAGCGCCAGTCCTAGTATTGCACGGGGCTTTGGATAACGGCGTAAACCCAGAAGTGATGCCATTCCTAAAAGAAATGGATGCGAACAAGATCGATTACCAATTCATTTCATACTCAGGTGCGGTTCATGCCTTCACTCAAAAAGAAGCCGGCAATGATCCAAGCAAAGGTGCCGCTTACAACGAAAAGGCCGACAAACGCTCTTGGGAGGTTTTCATGAACTTCCTAAACGAAGTGGCTCCAGTTAAGTAACTAAATTATCAAATGTTAGTCTTCAAAAGGTACGTCCTTACTTTACGAGGTAAGGACGTACCTTTTTTGCATTACGGAGTTTTAGGTAGGCCCATTGAAAACTATGTGATAAGCAGGTGGCATCTTAAGGGAGGTTTCGAATGAAAAATCTTGGTTTGGCTTTGGTTTTGGCAGCTTTTATGGCGCCTTTCACAGCATCAGCATTCTATCAATCTCAAGCAGTTCCAGCAGACGGCTGTGATCCTCGTGAAGAATCTTACGAGTGCAGCGGTAACGGCGGATCTTTCGACGGTGGCGGTTACGGTAACGGTGGTTACGAAGATGGCGGTCGTCGTGATAACGATGGCGGCGGTGACTATGATGGTGGTGGCTACGGCGGCGGATACGACGACGACGGTGGTTACTACGGTGGCGACGGTTTCTAGTTTTCTCGCGCACAGTTTATAAAATAAAAAAAAGGCAGCTCTCAAAGGCTGCCTTTTTTATTTTCATAAGGTTCTGCTTTTACGGACGGTGTTCTTTATCATCGCGACGAGATTTTCTCTCATCGATATAATCCATCACCAGCAGAGCCACCGCATTTTCCAATGCGCCAGATTTTTTTCCACCTTGTGGGGGAGCATTCTGAGGTTTCTCCTCAAAGCCCAAACTCTTCATCCAAGTTTTGCTACGAAGTGAATAAATCAAAACACCAATCGCAATGACAGTCAGGCCCAAGTAAACAGCCATGCCGCCGGAGACATGAAAGTCTTCGTTCTTATCCAATTGCGATGCAATCGAAGCAATGAACAACGAAAGGCCCACGCAACCCAGTGCTAGCGATCCAATAACCGCTACCAATAGAGTCGTTAGTGAGCGAACACGCTCAGCCAATTGAATAGTGAATGCTTCCGCTGGTTCTTTGATGAAACCTTTGGCGTTGCCGATCAAAAATGAAAGTAGAGGCAAAAGAAATTTCATCATAGTTAGTCATTCCTGCGATAGATAAGTCGACCAATCATAAAGCCACAAAGAGCTGCGATACCCACAGCCATCCACGGATTCTCCTTCACAGAAGTTTCCAGGGTGTTTTTCATTTCCATCATTTCAGCTTTTTGTTCGTCAGAAATTTTATCCGTCAACGGAGACGCTGCTCCCTTGATCTCTTCTAAAATCTGCTTTTTGATTTCTTCAATAAGTTGATCACGATCCATGGTGTTTTCTCCATAAGTCCCATCGGCATAAAACGAGACAAAGTTAAACCATTCCAGACCATAGCCGAGTCGTCATTATTGAATTTAAAATACATGTACTAAGGTTGCTGATCGTTGAACGACTCCCAGAAGGGGATCGTGCTGAGAGACTGACTGAAGCCACCGTAAATCAAGACGTTTCCATTCTGTAGAAGGGTCGCCGTGTGGTTATAGCGGGCTTCTGCAAGTTTGCTGTCGGTCCAAGTATTCGTTGTTGGATCATACAGGTGAATACCATCATCTTGAGAAACACCCATATCAGCAGATCCACCAATGAATGCAACTTTACCGTTAGGAAGGCGGGTCGCTGTGAGATTGGTTACGGCGATACTCATTGGAGCAGCAGGGCTCCAGATATCCGTAGCAACATCGTAAATTTCAGAGCTATTCAAAAGAGTTCCTGAGCTCACATCGGCTCCGGCCGAGACAAGTATTTTTCCTGGAGATAGGATTGCCGAAGCCATCATATAGCGTGGAGTTGCCATGGCTGCTGTCGCGGTCCAGGAGTTGGCTACCGAATCGTAAATCAAATTACCAAACGGATTCAGAATAAGAAATTTACTAGAGCTAAGTGGCAGCAAGTTAGCATAGAAAATTGGAACAGGAGCCGTTGCTGCTGTTGTCCAGGTATTCGAAGAGATATCATAGATATCATCCACAGCTTGTGGCGCACTGTTTTCGTCAGCTCCACCGACAAGCAAGATTTTTCCGTTATGAATTTCAGTCGCAGAGTGAATCATTCTATAGTGTGGCATCGTGATTGTAGTAATGCTGTTCGTTTCAGGGTCAAAGATCTCGGCCTTATTAGAGACCGCTCCGCCAGTAGTTTGTCCACCGGCGATAAAGACTTTCCCCGATGATAGCAAAGTCGCCGTGTGCAGGGTGTGAGCTGCACCCATAGTAGGTCCATCACTCCATTCATTAGTTTTCGGATTATAAATTTTTGTCGTCGCCAGAATATTTAAGTTATTCATGTAATAGCCGCCAGCGGTAAAGACTCTGCCGTCTTTAAGCAGAGTTGCTGTGTGGTTCTCTCTCGCGCTTGGCAGAACGGCATAGCTTTGCCATGCTGGAGGTGCGCTTTCGGTGTAAATTTCGGTGATAGCGGATGTTTCGTCAGGATCACCACCACTGATGGCAAGAATTCTGCCGTCAGTGAGTTTCACCATAGAGCCTACTGCGTGGGCCAGAGCCAATCCTTTCGTATCCGGTGTCCATGAGTTTGCGGTTTCGTCATAGATCTCGGAGCCAGTTCCTCCGAGTCCCGGAGATGTGTTATTCAGACTTCCACCAGTTAGAAGTATTTTTCCGCTAGGTAGTTGTTGGGCTTCGGCCGTGTGACGAGCCGTATTTATAGCAGGTCCCGGACTCCAAGTGTTTGAAGCGGGATCGTAGATTTCCGTGCTAGTGAGCATGACAGAGGCGGTTGTTACACCACTTGTGATGATTATTTTTCCGGAAGGCAGTCGGCTTGCAACGTGTTTTGATCTTGCAGTTGTCAAAGATGCCGCTGAACTCCAAGTATTTAAAGTGGGGTTATAAATTTGCGCGATCGTAGTGTAAGTCGTGAGGTCCAACATTCCACCGACTGAAAGGAGGCGATTGTCGCTCATTGTGGTGACGACTTGTCCGGCAGTTGCCGTTGGCATGTCGGGACCCAAACTCCAGCTGTTGGTGTTCGGATCGTAAATCTCAGTTTTATTGGTAGGTGCAGTAGTAGTTGGGTTGGAGCTTCCTCCAATAAGAATGGCCTTACCGCTTGATAGCAACGTTAGTGTTTGATCATAACGTGGGACGGAGATCGAAGGACCTGCAGCCCAGGTATTTGTACTAGGATCGTAAATCGCCGTGCTGGAAAGTAAGACGGAGTTTTCATCGACGCCGCCAGCAACTAAAACTTTACCATTTAACAGGCGAACTGCGCTACTTCTCCAGCGGAATGTTGGAAGGTTGGGACCCGCCGTCCAAGTGCCACTGTTGGTATCATAGATTTCTGTGGAGTTTAAAAAGTTAAGACCATTCGCCGTTGTGAGGTTTATACCGCCAGCAATAAGTACTTTACCGTTAGTAAGGACTGTTGTGGTGTGATAAGCGCGTGACGTGTTTGGCGACGCCACTGTTGTCCAAAATAATTTTGAAACATCCAATATTTCCGTGGAGGTTATTGTAACCGCATTGGGGCCGACGCCTCCGACTAAGATAAGTTTTTTGCCAACTAAATGCGCCGTATGATCAACTCGGAAACCATTTTTAAGATCTCCGATCGAGGCCCAAGCATTCGTCGCGATGTTATAAACGTAACTGTCTTTGCGGTAGGTCGAAGCATTCGTCAAACCACCAGTGACGACGATGAGATTATCAATAAGTGTCGCCGTATGCATGAATCTTGCGACCGGCATAGGAGAGCCGCTGCTAAAAGTGTTATTACTTGGATTAAAGATCGAGACAGCTGCTATACCTGTACTTCCGGCCCCTGTGCTGCCACCAATGATAGCCACTTTTCCATTAGGCATAGCGATACTTTGTGGTCGCCATGCCAAGGTCGGTAAATTCGCTCGGGGAGTCCATGTGTCTCCCGTCGGATTATATAAAACCGTCGGTAAAAGAGCTGAAGAGTTTCCTCCACCTGCTACGAATACTTTACCGTCTGGCATAAGGACCGCGGAGTGGCTCGCTCGTGATGCAGGTAAAGGTGCTGCTGCTGACCACGAGTTGGTAGAAGGGGTGTAGATCTCCACAGAGCTTAAAATCGTGCTGGAGTTCGCCATGCCTCCAACAACTAAAACTCGTCCATCAGCAAGACGAGTCGCCGTATGATAGCTTCTTCCTGTCGACATAGTCCCCGCAGAAGTCCAAGTGTTGGCTTGAGGATCATAGATTTCCGCAGATGATAGGTAAGTCGTCGTTGTATTTATCCCACCGACGACGAGAACTTTTCCGTCGGCAAGCAACGTCGCTGTGTGAGCCAGGCGGGCATTATTCATGGAGGCTACTTCACTCCAAGTCGCCGTCGCAGAATCATAAATTTCCGCCGAAGCAAAGACAGAGCCATTCGATTGATAGTAGTTACCACCGGCAACCAAGATTTTGCCGTCGTTCAAAGTTGTAGCTGTGCCCCAAGTTCTGCGAGTCTTCGGATAATAGGGGCGATAGTTTTTAGATGAATTCAAAACGTTGGTGCTGGTCGATGGCGTGGGAATCACGCTTTGCAGATCGTAAAGTGACAAATCCATCGTACACGCAGTCAAAGAGAGCAGCGTGCACAGAGGCAATACTAACAATCGAAGTCCTAAGTTCCCAATTACGTTCATATGATAACTTATCGGGATAACCTTAAAGGTTTTGAACTCTTAGATGCATTTGGAGTCTGAAGTTTACGTAATGTATCCATCTCAAAATGAGAATTTCCCAAAAAGTCTTGTCGGTTGTGACGATCACTTAGCCACAGGAGACTCACCCTGAGAAACAGGGCGAATTCTGAACTATCCACTTGAATGTTTCGCTAATCTTAATTCTATGAGCACGAAAGTTTTCACAACAATAGCAATGATGCTGAGTCTGACAGCCTGTAACGGTGGCTTTGAAGCCAGTGAAGTTTTAGGACTAGATTCATCCCAAGGAAGTTATACCGGAGGCAGTGAAGCCCCCGCAGCGGGAGCAGATAACTGCTACCAGATGGATGCAAATACCTGTTTGGTATTTAAATCCACCAATGCACAAAGAGCAGTGAATGGCTTGGCACCTTTAGCCTATTGCCACTCCTGCACACAGATGGCCTATGAACAAAGCAAAGACATGAACGATAAAAACTATCTAAGTCATGACCGAAGCAGCGAATCCTTCGCCGCAAGATGCTCAAGATTCGGCCTAAGCAGTGGCTGCGGAGAAAACATAGCCCAAGGCTACGCGGTCGAAGCAGTCGTAGCAGGCTGGATGGTAAGCCCTGGACATCGCAATAATATCCTAAGCTCCGGCTACAAATCTTTAGGTATTGGTCTTTATAACGGCTATGCGACTCAAGTGTTTTACACTGGAACAAATCGCTAATTATCGCAAAGCTGTTTTTAAGTTGGAGCTCAAAGCCAAAATCACGAACAAGATGGCTTGGATAATAACGATGAAGGGTGCTGTGTCGGCGTCGAAATGATAGCTTAGCAGCGTACCTAAAATGCAAGAAGTGACTGAGATCAGAACCGCAACAATCAACATGCGATCTAAAGTTCCGCACACCAAAAATGCCGAAGCACCTGGCGCGATAAGCATAGCCACAACCAAAATAATTCCCGCCGTTTTCAGTGCAGAAACGATAGTGAGAGATAGCAATACCAACAATCCAAAGTGCAGCCATTTAACTTTTAGGCCCGATACTTGAGCATGGGTTGGGTCAAAGCAATAAAGTTCAAAATCACGGCGTTTCAGGATCAACACAAGAGCACAGGAAATTCCGATAGCGCTGGATTCGATAAGCTCCGGCACACTCGCTCCTAAAACATTTCCGAATAGAACGTGCATAAGATGAATGTCGGTTTCGATCTTGGTCAGCATCACCAGCCCCAAGGCAAACATTCCCGAAAAGACAATTCCCAGGATGGCGTCTTCTTTCACGCGACTGTTTGATTTAATGTAACCTGTCCCAAATGCACAAAGCAGTCCAGCACCGAAGGCACCGAGGCCCAGGGGTAGACCGCAGACATAAGATAATGCCAATCCCGGTAACACCGCATGAGAAACAGCGTCGCCCATCAGCGACCAGCCCTTAAGAATCAGAAAGCATGAAAAGACCGCGCAGGAAACTCCGATAATGACGGCGCTTGCAAGGGCGCGCACCATAAACTCTTGTTGTAGGGGCTCAGTAAAAAAACTCATTAATGTCATGAGGCCACTTCCGCATTCAGATTTCTTTTCTTAGCGATGAGGCCGTGCTTAGGCGCAAAGACGAAAACGAGGAGGAAGATCAACGTTTGCAGTGTAACGATCAGTCCGCCTGGAGAAGAGTTTAGAAAATAACTGAGGTAAACTCCCACCATGCTGGAAGTGCTGCCGATAATAATTGAAATTGGAATCAGGTGGCGAAAACGATCTGTTAAAAGGTAAGCCGTTGATCCCGGGGTGACGACCATGGCAATAACCAGGCAGGCTCCGACAGTTTGCAACGAGGCCACTGTGGCAGCACTTAACAAAACGAAAAACAAAACTTTAAGACCATTTACCGAAAGCCCAATAGTTCGTGCATGAACTTCGTCGAAAAATACGGCCCACAGATCGCGCCATTTCGCGATCAACAGTGCCAGTGTCACAACCGCCATGATAACCACTTGATTGCGATCTTCAGGAGAAATCGCCAAGATGTTACCCAAAACGATCGTTTGGATGCTGATCGCTGTGGGTTTCAAAGAAGCCATTAGCAGACCAAGAGCGAAAAATGAGCTGAAGACCAATCCGATGACGGCATCTTCGCGAAGCTTTGTTTTTTTACGAACGACGCTCATGCTGACTGCGGCTAAGATTCCCGTAAAAAATGCGCCCGCGGAATAGGGAAGAGACAAGAGATACGCCAAGGCGACCCCAGGCACAATAGAATGAGCCAAGGCATCACCCATCAGTGACCAGCCCTTTAGCATCAGATAAGCCGACAGAAACGAACACACGGCGCCCACTAAGCCACAAACCCAAATGGCGTTGACCATATAATTGTAGGAAAAGGGCTCAAGTAAAACTGCCATTATTCATCGTCCCGATTTTTTTTAATGATCGTCGTTGTCGCCTCGTTACCATACAGAACCAAGGCGCCTTCGTCGTCTGTAATAACAGTGACGGTTCGAGAGTCAGCATCGTTATGAAGATCCCGCCCTTCAAGGCGTAGATGTCGTAACATTCCACCAAATGTTTTCGCTAAATTTTCTTGAGTAAAACTATCATGGAGTGGTCCTGCCGAGATGATCGTTTTATTCAGCAAAGCCGCGTGAGTGCAGAAATCTGGCACACTTCCTAAGTTGTGAGTTGAAACCAAGATAAGACGGCCATCTTTCGCTAACGTTTTAAAGAGCTCCATCAAAGATGCTTCAGTTTTTACATCAACTCCGGTGAAAGGCTCGTCCAAAAGAACAATGCGACTGTCTTGAGCTAAGGCGCGGGCTACGAACACGCGTTTTTTTTGACCACCGCTCAGTTCACCAATTTGTCTTTTGCGAAGATCTTCAAGGCCCACACGATGAAGAGCATGGGTCACAGCTTCGTGGTCCTTTTTGCTAGGTCTGCGGAAAAAGCCCATATAGCCATAACGACCCATCATCACGACATCTTCAACTAAGATCGGAAAATTCCAATCAACGTCTTCACTTTGCGGAACATAGGCTACTTGGTTTTTTCTTAAGGCTTCGCGGATTTCCAAACCATTCAATAAAATCTTACCGTGAGTTGGAATGATGCCGCCAGTGAGGGCTTTAAAAACGGTAGATTTACCAGCGCCATTGACTCCGACGAGTGCGCAGATATTTCCGACCTCAAGTTCCAAGTTGATATTTTCGAGAGCTTTGTGGCCGTTGCCATAGATGACCTCGACGCCTTTCATGCTCAGTGCCTTCATTTTGATTCCTTCAAAGAACTTTTAAAGCCGTCGGCAATCGTTTGCGTGGTCACTTTCAAAAGATCTAAATAAGTTGGGACGGGGCCATTGCTCTCACTCAAGGAGTCGACGTATAGAACGCCACCGTACTTTGCGCCGGTTTCTGAGGCGACTTGTTTTGCAGGACGATCTGAAATTGTGCTTTCAGAAAAAACCACAGGAATTTTTTTGCTGCGAACTGTGTCGATGACTTTGCGTACTTGTTGCGGAGTTCCCTGTTGATCGGCGTTGATCGGCCACAGATACAATTCCTTCATACCTAAATCACGGGCAAGATAGCTAAAGGCTCCTTCGCTTGTGACCAAGTAACGTTTGTCTTCGGGAATGGATTCGAAAGAGTGTTTTAAGTCTTCGCGGATTTTTTTAATTTTCTCTGAGTACGCCTTCGCATTTGTTTCATAAACTTTCGCATGAGAAGGGTCGATTTGAGTCAGCGCCTTGCGAATGTTTTCGACATAGATCAAAGCGTTTTCCGTGGACATCCAGGCGTGCGGGTTGGGTTTACCGTTGTAGGGGCCTTCGTAAATTGACAAAGGCTTAATACCTTCGGAAACGACGAATCCGGGTACTCCCTTAGCATCGCGCAGGAATCTTTCAAACCATCTTTCTAGATTCAATCCATTCCACAGAATGGCATCTGCTCCTTTAGCGCGAACAATGTCTTTGGGAGTTGGTTGATAGTCATGAATCTCAGCACTCGGTTTTGTGATGGATTCAACAACCGCTGCATCGCCAGCAACATTGCGTGCGATGTCTGCGATCACTGTAAAACTTGTTACAATTTTGGGTTTCGCCCACAAGGTATTAGGCACAGTGAAAATAAAGGCGCTGAGTAAATAGGAGCATGCTTTTTTAGATAATGTCGCGTTCTTCATCAGCTTCAAATTTAGCCACGAGGTCAGGCCGTGTACAATGGGTAAAACAGGTGTGATAGCTTTTTGAAAAGCAATCAATTGACGCAATTGCTAGAATATCTTTGCACACGAATTTGAACGTCTGGAGATAAGCGTATTACGTGTCTCCTGCCACAGAAATTCCAAAACTTCAGGGGAGTATTCCGCTCGAATGCTATCATGAACCCGTGAAAGACCATTTTCAGATGCCAATTTAAATTGCTGGTAAAGAGAATCCAATCCCGCCACATCAGCAGAGGTACCATTCCTTTTCACCGACCAAAGCAAGTTCTTAAGCACGCGATTGTCAGCCTTATCAC
The DNA here is from genome assembly GCF_047306065.1 of Bdellovibrio sp. HCB209. GTDB lineage: Bacteria > Bdellovibrionota > Bdellovibrionia > Bdellovibrionales > Bdellovibrionaceae > Bdellovibrio. Next base: position 2,978,101 of record NZ_CP178618.1, on the reverse strand, counting down.
CCAACGAAACCTCAACCCGAAGATCCGCCAAATCCAAATCAGCCAACCGACGCCCATCCGAAGTAAAACCACCAGGCGCAGACATCTGCGCCATCGATAAACATGGAGCACCAACCACACAAAACAAAAGTACGATTACAAATTTAAGCCTAAACACTGTTAAGTATGTAGCCACAATTCACCTCTACAAAACAATTAAACCAATCTCCAACATCTCCAAAATATCCCTTTCAAATCAGGGACCAACAAATACCCAACAAACCACCTAAGAAACCCGGGGATTTTTATTTGAATTTTTACCGAAATCTACGATCAAGACGGAGGCTGTCGGAGAAGGCTGTGCGTAGTGCGGCCTCGGCGGCGCATGGATGCGCGAACCCGCCAAAGGCGGGCGCCGTTGAGCCTGGAAGGCGTGCCGACACGAAGAACTGCCTTCTCCGACAGACTCCGGCTTGCACCGCAGCCCCCGGAAAAAAGGCAAAAAAAAGCCCCGGTGTTTCCACCAGGGCTTCGAATCTCTAAGTAAGAGAAAGAACTACTTTTGCTCAGCTGCGCGCTTAGCTTGGTATTTCTTAGCAAGCTCTTCTTGGATGTTACGAGGTACTGGCAAGTACTTCGCGAATTCCATAGAGAACTCACCTTTACCTTTAGTTGCAGAACGAAGGTCAGTTGAGTAACCGAACATTTCTGTCAAAGGAACTTCAGCTTCGATAACACAGTTGCCGTCGAATGCTGTTGTACCAACGATAGTACCACGGCGTTGGTTGATTTGACCAACCGCTGAACCTTGATATTCATCTGGAACTACTGTTTCAAGTTTCATGATTGGTTCAAGAACCGCTGGTTTTGCAGCAGCGTACACTTCACGAAGTGCAGCCATACCCGCAATTTTGAAGGCCATGTAAGAGGAGTCGACGTCATGGTATGCGCCGTCTTCTAGTACAACTTCAACACCAACGATCGGGAAGCCGATCAATGGACCTTTAACAGTTTGCTCTTTGAAACCCTCTTCAACAGCCGGGATGAATTCCTTAGGAATACGACCACCGACAACGTCGTTAGTGAATTTAAATACAGAACCGTCTTCTTGAGCAGGAAGAGGGCGGATTTTACCAACAATCTTCGCGTACTGACCAGAACCACCGGTTTGTTTTTTGTGAGTGTAATCGTAGTCAGTTTCAGCTGAGATAGTCTCACGGTAAGCAACCTGAGGTTGACCTACGATAACTTCACAGTTGAACTCACGCTTCATACGCTCAACGTAGATTTCCAAGTGCAACTCACCCATACCAGAGATGATAGTCTCATTTGATTCCTCGTCACGGTGAACGCGGAAAGTAGGGTCTTCCTTACGGAATTTTTGCAACGCTTTAGAGAAGTTATTCGCAGCAGCTTTGTCCTTAGGAGCAACTGCTAGAGAGATAACCGCGTCTGGAACGTGCATAGATTGCATAGATGCATTGATGTCTTCAGAACAGAAAGTATCACCAGAAGCACAGTCGATACCGAACAATGCAACGATGTCACCCGCATAAGAAACATCGATATCTTCCATCTTGTCAGAGTGCATACGCACTAGACGAGGAATTTTAACGGCTTTCTTATTCGTTTGGTTCGTAATGAACGCACCTTTTTGCAATTTACCTTGGTAAACGCGCATGTATGTCAACTGACCGAATGGTGTTTCTTGAAGTTTGAACGCCAAGGCAACAGTCGGTTTGTTAGCATCTGGGAAAAGATCGAACTTCTCTTCGCCTTTGTTAAGGTCAAGAGCTTGTTCTTTCTTCTCTGCTGGAGTTGGCAAGTAGTAAGTTACGCCATCCAACAAGTGCTGAACGTTTTTATTTTTGTAAGCAGATCCGCAGAATACTGGAACCAATTTCAAATCGATTACGCCTTTACGGATAGCCGCTTTGATCTCGTCTAGAGATGGTTCTTCTTCCATCAAGAACTTTTCGCCGATTGTATCGTCGATATCAGCCAAAGCACCGATCATTTTGTGACGGTATTCTTTAGCTTGATCAACTAGATCAGCTGGGATTTCGATTTCAGTGATTTTCTCGCCATCTGCGCCTTCATTGATGAAAGCTTTCATTTGAACTAGGTCAACGATACCACGGTGTTGGTCTTCCAAACCGATTGGGATGTTTACCATAACTGCGTTCAAGCGAAGTTTTTCGATCAAAGCATCTTTAACGCGGAACGGATTGGCACCTTGACGGTCCAATTTGTTCACGAATGCCAAACGAGGAACGCCGTAACGTTTCATCTGACGGTCAACTGTGATGGATTGAGATTGAACACCAGAAACACCGCAAAGAACTAGGATCGCACCGTCAAGTACGCGAAGTGAACGTTCAACTTCAACTGTGAAGTCAACGTGCCCCGGAGTGTCGATCAAGTTAATTGTGTAATCCTTCCACTGAACCTGAGTTGCAGCAGATTGAATTGTGATCCCTTTTTCTCTCTCTAGATCCATGGAGTCCATTGTAGCGCCGACGCCGTCTTTACCACGAACTTCGTGGATAGCGTGGATCTTACCTCCATAGAACAGAATACGCTCAGAAAGAGTCGTTTTTCCCGAGTCGATGTGAGCCGAGATACCGATATTTCTGACCATATCAATATTCCATTTTTTGGACATAATATTACCCTTCTTAATTGTCGTTTAAGACTTAGTTACTAATTTGAAAGTACTCGAATTATCATCGATTACATATAGATGCAAATGATGGGGCCCAGAATATAACATTGACACACTGTGACCATTTGGGTGACGGCGGTACCTGATAAGACTGGGTTAGCGTAAGCTTGGTGGCATGATGGACCTCCACGATCTCCTAAAAAAGCACTTCGAATTTACCACTTTTCGAGGCGAACAAGAAGCGGTTTTGCGCAAGGTATGGCGAGGCGAAAACGCCCTCGCGTTAATGTCGACAGGCATGGGAAAATCCCTGTGTTTTCAATTCCCTGCGAAAATCCGAGATGGCCTCGTCATCGTCATTTCTCCACTGATTGCATTAATGCAGGATCAGGTCCTTAAAGCCAAAGATTTGGGCATTCCGGCCACATGTCTGAATTCCACTTTAACGCGAGATGAGCGCGAAAACCGCCAGGACCGTTTGGCCAAGGGCGACTATAAACTTCTTTATGTGACCCCCGAGCGTTTTCGCAAACCGGAATTTTTGAAAGCCATCGAAGGCCGTAAAATCCAGTTGCTGGCCGTGGATGAGGCTCACTGTATTTCTCAGTGGGGTCATGATTTCCGTCCCGATTATTCCAGAGTGGGTGAGTTCCGGGCACTTTTAGGGAATCCGCCAACGATAGCCCTGACGGCGACGGCGACTCCTGAAGTTCAAAAAGATATTCTGACCAAGCTCAACATTCCAGATGCGGAAATTATTTCGGCAGGGATCGAGCGTCCCAATCTGGCTTTGCGAGTTCACGATCTGTACGGCATCGACGATAAAATTCGTGCGATCATCGGGCTTCGCTATCAGCAGCCTGGTTCTGCTATTGTTTACTGTTCTCTGATTCAGACACTTAAGAAAATTTCGGCGGAGTTGAATCGCGCGGGCGTGCAACACTTAGTTTATCACGGAGACCTCTCTCCGCAAGATCGTAAACGCAACCAAAAAGCTTTTATCAACGAAGAAGCGCCCTTGATGATCGCGACGCCTGCGTTTGGTTTGGGAATTGATAAACCGAATGTCAGATTGTTGGTTCACGCTGAAATTCCGAGTGCCTTGGAAAGCTATTTTCAAGAGGTAGGACGTGCAGGGCGAGATGGTCAAGATTCATTCTGTCATTTGTTGTACGACCAAGACGACGTCAGTATTCAAATGGAATTTCTGAAGTGGTCACATCCTGAGCCTGAATTTATCGCGAAAGTTTATGATCTGATCGAACAAAATCGTCTGCGCGTGAATCAAGAAAAATTTGATTTCTTGAGAGAGCAAATGAACTTCCGCAATCGTCGTGATTTCCGTCCTGAAGCCTCCGTCAGTATTTTGGAACGTTGGGGATGTTTGGTGAAATCTGATGATCCATTTCCGTATCAGTGTGTACAGGCACCGACTCCCGAGCAATTCGCCGCGGAAAACGGGCCGGTTATTTTGCGCGCTCAAAATTCAAAATTGTTAGAAATGTTTCGCTGGGCGACTCAAGACAAAGAATGCCGCATGAACTATATCTATCATTATTTTGGTCATAAGCACGAAACGCCCTGTGGCCGCTGTGATATATGCGTGGATAATAAATCCAGCTAGTTTTTCAAAACATTGTTGATCGCAACTAAAAGTGCCTGACGTCGGATGGGTTTTGAGAGGTGATTGTTGCAACCAGCCTTATAGGACTTTTCAATTTCTTGATCCATCGCGTGGGCAGTTAAAGCAATGATCGGCTTCGTAAAGTTCTTATTGCGAAGTCTTCGCGTAGCCTCGAGTCCATCCAGAAGAGGCATCTGAATATCCATCAAGATTAAATCTGGATTGAAGCTTTCCGCTTTCTCGATGGCTTCAATGCCATTGCCGGCAGTTTCTGTTTCGAAACCACTGCTTTGTAAGTAAGTGCGAATCAAAAGTTCGTTGTCGGGCATGTCCTCTACTAAAAGTACGCGCAGTCCCCGCTTGATATTAGCGAGGGGACCTGATGCGTCTTTGGATTTCGTCGTATCAACTTCAGATTGGTGGCGAGGAACTTCAGAAACATCCAGCGTGAGGCGGAATGTACTGCCTTCTTGCTCGCTGCTTTTTTGCAGCTTTAGATCGCCACCCAAAGAGCGCGCAATGTTGCGAGAAAGAGCTAAGCCCAAGCCTGTGCCACCAAATTTGCGGACGATGGAATTATCAGCTTGGGTGAAGGGTTGGAATAATAAACTTTGAGCCTCGGGGGCAATTCCAACCCCTTTGTCTTCGACGTCAATGAAGAGCTGCTTTTTGCCGTCGTAATTTCCATAATCAAGAGTCGTGCGAATAAAGATCGTGCCCTTTTCCGAAAACTTAATCGCATTGCTTAAAAGGTTCGTAAGAATTTGTTGCAAGCGAGCAGGGTCAGAGAAAATCTCTGGTGGTGTATCTGAACTGATGTCTTTGGCAAGATTCAGATTTTTCTTTTGCGCGAGAGGCGCAAGAGACTGGATGGCGTCTTCGATCAAATCAGCTGGTTTGCAGACCGTGCGTTCAATCGATACTTTTCCGGCTTCAAATTTTGAAAGATCCAAAATATCGTCAATAATCTTTAAAAGCTGAGCACCGTTTGCTTGAATTCGTTCCAAATGATCGGCTTGATCAGTATCTAAATTACTCATCGAAAGCAGTTCTGAAAAACCCAAGATAGAGTTCATTGGTGTGCGAATTTCGTGACTCATATTCGCCAAGAATTGGCTTTTTACGGTGGCGGCGTTTTGAGCGGCTTCTTTAGCTTCACGTTCACGCTCCAAGGCCTTATTTAAATCTGCGGTGCGAGCGCGAACTCTTTCCTCGAGCTCACTTTGCGATTGTTTCAATTCGGCTTCGATTTTTTTTAGATCGGTGATGTCTTGGGTTGTGCCCTGAATTTTTATCGGTGTGCCACTGGCATCTTTTACAACACGAGCGCGAGCTTCCAATACCTTCTCCTGGCCGCTTGCCGTACGAATTCGATAAATGAAATTATAGGAACTCGCTTCCGCGATTGCTTTTTGTTGTGCTTGACGAACCCAGTTTTTATCCTCGGGGTGCATGCGCTCAAAGAATTTGTCAAAACTCGTCCCAGAGGGAGCTTCGGTAAATTCATAGATCGCTAAAAGTTCGTCGGAGTAAGTGATTTTATTTGAATTGTAAACCCATTCCCAGCTGCCAATATGAGAAATGCGTTGTGCTTCGCGAAGCTGTGCCTCGCGATGAGTGATTTCCTCTTGAGCGAGACGTTGGCGACTCACGAGGATGCGATCCACTGCGGAGCTGACCAAGGCCACGATAAGAATAATTAAAGTGGCAATTCCAATCGACCACGCAAGTTCGTCTGTCGCAAGGACAAGTCCGTCATATACGTGAGAGTCTGCATTGGTGTGAATAAAGGTGGCCGCCTCCATTCCCACATAATGCATTCCGTAGACAGCGGTTCCCAAAACCAAGCTTGCGATCGCGTGAAGCCTGAAAGTATGCGCCTGCTGTTTTAATCTCAGTGCAACCAGCAAGGCGACAACAGAAGCCGCCGCTGCAATGAAAACCGAGATCGCAATGAGGCCATAATTCCAGTGTATGTAGGCGGGCATTCGCATGGAATACATGCCGATGTAATGCATCCCAGAAATAGCGATCGCCATCGTGGTACCACCGATGGCGACAGTCGCCTTGTTGGGGCGGGGCTTGTTGATGATATAAAAAGCTAAACCCGAAGCGCCGACAGCAACAAAGATTGAAAGCAAAGAAAGGGGTATGTCGTATCTCATTTGCATGCCATGCATATTGAGAGCGAGCATACCTACGAAGTGCATACTCCAGATACCTAAGCCCATAGCCAAGGCGCCAGCAAAGAGCCACGCTAGTAGACTTTTTCCGCGAGCATCTTTCGTTCTTAAAGAAATGTCGAGGGCAACATAGGACGCAAAAATTGCAACCAGAATGGATAGGAATACGAGTTCAGGATTATACGAGTTTTGTATGTCCACGAACTAATTTTATCATGTTGGTTTTCAAAGACAATGTGGATTGTTTAGCAGTCTCTCTTATGGGCGGCATGTCAGGTATCAGCCGGGTATGCACGTTTATTGAGCGATTATAAAATTAGATCTAATACGTTTGATTTCGATTCTTGAATTGATAAAATTCCCTCGATGAACTGTACAGAAAGTTGGCTGAAAATCTAACATTACAAAAAGGTGATATTGATGAATTTTATATGTGGAGTATTTGCTGTTTTAATAGGCTTCCATTCGGTAAGTGGGGCTGCTGATAAACTTCCAATAGATAAATTGAAGATGCCTCCGGGGTTTGAAATTTCAGTGTGGGCAAAAGTTCCGAATGCGCGTTCGATAGCGCAAGCTCCAGGTGGGCGATTCTTTGTTGGTAATCGTGGTGAAGATAATGTTTATCTGGTGCAAAACGGGAAGGCCCAGGTCTTTGCAGAAAAGCTCGATACTCCCAATGGTGTGGCCTTTAAAGACGGCAAGCTTTACGTCGCACAAATCGCTGACATTCTCGAATTCAATGTCCCAGAAAAAATCACGGGGCCGCAAAAACCTGTAAAAACTTTGGCGCAAAAATTTCCTAAGGACACTCACCACGGCTGGAAATTTATCCGTTTTGGTCCTGATGGAAAACTCTATGTACCAGTCGGTGCACCGTGCAACATCTGTGATATGGGAACAGAGTACGGCCGCATTTATCGCATCGATGTGAATGGGACTTCCAAAGAGATCGTGGCTGAAGGTGTGCGTAACACTGTGGGGTTTGATTGGGACCCGAAATCCAAGGACCTGTGGTTTACAGAGAATGGACGAGACTGGTATGGTGACGACCTTCCTCCGGATGAGATCAATCATCTGACCAAGGTGGGCGAGCATTTTGGTTTTCCATTCTGTCATGGTAAAAACATTTTGGATAAAGAATACGGCAAGGGGAAGGACTGCAAGAACTATAAAGCTCCCGAGGCTGAGCTCCGTGCTCACGTCGCTGCCCTAGGAATGCGTTTTTATAATGGGAAAATGTTTCCTTCCGAATACCAAGGCGGTATCATTTATGCTGAACACGGTTCATGGAATCGCAGCGTGCCTCAAGGTTATATGGTGGGATTTGCTTTTATCAAAGATGGTAAAATCACCAGCGTGAAGCCCTTGGTCGAAGGCTTTTTACAAGTCGGCGATGCGTGGGGGCGTCCGGTTGACGTTGAAGTCATGGAGGACGGTTCTGTCTTGATTTCAGACGATAAAGCAGGTGTGATCTATCGTCTGACCTATAAAGCAAAAGGAAAGTAACGTTTTGACAAGGTACCACTCTTCAGTCGATTTCCCAGATCCGCGCGATACGATGGCCGAAGGTATTTTGGCCGTCGGTGGGAAGCTCGATGTGGGCACCTTGTACACTGCCTACAGCCGCGGAATATTTCCGTGGCCACAGGTGGGATTTCCGATGTTATGGTTCTCTCCTGAAAAGCGTGGAGTTTTATTTTTCAATGAATTCCACGTGCCGGAAAGTCTTGAGCGTTATCGTCGCAAAAACCCGCAAATCACTTATACGGTTAATAAAGACTTTGATCATGTGATCTCAGAGTGCTCTCGCCAGCCGCGTCCTGGACAAGAGGGTACCTGGATTTTACCGGGAATGAAGCAAGCCTATCACGAGTTCTATAAAGCCGGCTTTTGCATGTCCCTCGAGGTTCGCGAAAATAACATTCTTATCGGTGGCATTTACGGTGTTTTAGTCGATGGGGTTTTTAGTGGCGAGAGCATGTTCTATAAAAAGCCCAATGCCTCTAAACTTGCCCTGTGGTTCTTGGTTGAGTACTTGACCGACAAAGGACACGAATGGATGGATGTTCAGATGGTGACGCCCGTTGTGGGGCAAATGGGCGGCCGCTTGATCGATCGTGAGGAATACCTACAAATACTCGACGAGCGTCATCAACAAATAGCTGCAATTCCTTAAATTTTGCCGTAAGTTGGCGGCATGCCATTACTAAGTACATATAAGCTCGAAAAATCATTCGCGGGAAAAACTCTGTTTAAAAACGTCAGTCTGGGGATTGACGAAGGTGACCGCATTGGTTTGGTGGGTCCTAACGGAGCCGGTAAATCAACTTTACTTAAAATCATCGCGGGTCGCATGAAACCTGAAGGTGGTGAAGTGACGATGAACAAAGGCTTGGGGATTGGTTATTTAGAGCAAACTCCGACATTCACACCGGGCGTTTCTATTTTAGATGCGATCATGGGTGATCTTGATTACGGCGAATTTATTGGGCCGGCTTATGAATGGATGGCTCGTTTAGAGCTTTCTCAATTCGGTGATACTTTCTTAGTCGAAGATCTTTCCGGCGGTTGGAGAAAACGCGTGGCCTTGGCTCGCGAACTTGTGCAAAACCCGCAATTGCTTCTGCTGGATGAGCCTACCAATCACTTGGACGTAACTTCGATCATGTGGCTTGAGGAATTCTTGGCAAAGGCGCAATTTGCGACTTTGATCATTACCCATGACCGCTTGTTCCTTCAACGTGTGACGAACAAGATTTTCGATTTGGATCCGAAAAATCCAAATTACCTATTTGTGACGTTGGGTGATTACTCTGCTTACGTTGAATCCAAAGAACTAATGATGGCTGGCCAAGAGGCGAAAGAACTTACGATGAAGAACACTCTTCGTCGTGAAACAGAATGGCTTCGTCGTGGAGCTAAGGCTCGTTTGACGAAACAGAAGGCCCGTATCGACCGAGCTCACACGTTGAAAGACGACGTTTCTGATTTGGTTGCAAAAAATGCCAATCGTACTGTTAAAATTGAATTCAAAGATGCGGATCGCAATCCGCAAAAACTGATCGAGCTTTCACACATCACGAAAGCTTACGACGATCGTATTTTGTTCAAGGACTTTACTTACTTGGTAAATCCAAAAACCCGCATGGCCCTTTTGGGGGACAACGGATCTGGTAAGTCCACTTTGATTCGCATCATGTTGGGCCAAGAAACTCCTGACATGGGTGAAGTGAAGCGCGCTGAGAATTTGAAGGTCGCGTATTTTGAACAAAATCGTGAAACTTTAAGCCCACAAAAATCTGTTCTAAAAAATATCTGTCCAGACGGTGACTATGTTCACTATCAAGGCTCTTACGTGTATGCGCGCAGTTATTTGGAGCGTTTCCAATTCAACCGTCAGCAAATGGATATGCCCGTTGAAAAACTATCCGGCGGGGAGCAAGCTCGTTTGCGTATCGCTCAATTGATGTTGAACGAAGCGCAAGTTTTGATTCTGGATGAGCCAACGAACGACTTGGACGTGCAAACATTGGCGGTCCTTGAGGAGTCTTTGCGTGATTTCAGCGGTGCTGTGATTCTAGTAACCCATGACCGTTACTTCATGGATCAGGTGGCGAAAGAAATCATCGCTCTTCATAAAAATCCAGATGGCAATACCACGATGGAACGTTTTGCTGGCTTCCTACAATGGGAAGAATGGTATGACGATTTGAAAGAGGCCGAAGCCGCAAGCAAGCAGGAAGAAAAACAGCAAGCCAAGGCCGCTTCCGGTGGTAAGGCTAAAAAGCTGAGCTTCAAAGAAAAGTTCGAACTAGAGAACATGGAAGCAACCATTGCAGGTCTTGAGGAAAAACTTCAGGCCGCACAAACTCAGAGCATGCTTCCAGACGTCGCTAGTAACCCTAAAAAGGTGCAAGAGTTGTACAACGAGATTGCCACTACCCAAGCCGAAATCGAGCGTCTATATGCACGCTGGAGCGAATTAGAAGGCAAATCTTAAAATTCAGAGTAGATATTTAGAAAATAAAAAACCCAGCTTGTTGAGAGCTGGGTTTTTTTGTTTTTAGGCTTTTGGAGCGGGGAGGATTAGCGAGATACGTTAGCGCATTTCGCTGGGTATGTTTGGCCTTTTTTGAAGTACATTTGGCCTTCGACACCGTTTTTGTTGCTTGCGAATTCAGCGATGTATTCGCCGTTTGCAGACAACGTTCCTCTGAACGTCGTTGCGTAAGAGTTCGTAGTGCCAATGTATGTGCCTGTTAGGTTCAAGATCGCTGGATTGAAGTCGTTACGATATGAGCCGCTCAATGTCGCTTTCAAAAGGCCACTTGTGTTGTAGTTTCTTGAGAAAGTACCCACTAGCAAAGGACGAGTTGTTTTGTCTTTGCCGTCGTCTACTTCTTGCTCGAATGTCGACAAAGTGATTTTGCCTTTGTAGCTTGGTACAGATGATTGCATGTTTTTTGAAGCAATCACGCAACCAAGGTAAGTTCCAGAAATCGCTTGATATTGATCACGAATTCTTTGGTAGTACTGATCTTCAGAACCGTTACCGCCGTTTGATGAACCACCCACGATGAACTTCAAAGAGAATCGACCGATGATGCCAGATTTAGATTTAACCACGCCTGTCATGATGCCGTCTTTGATAGTAGCAATCACTGAGTGAAGATCATCGTTTGTAGCTTTATCATCATTGTTAGAGATGCTGATAGTTCCAGTTTCAGGAGTGTAAGCTGCAGACAAACCAGATACAGGAGCAGAAGCCGGTGACACGCGAGTGTAAGCCGCTGCTTGCTTGTATTGGATTTTCGCAGAACCGTCAGTGTTAATTCCTGAGTTTTCAGTTAACAAAAGCAATGCGATTTGGATCACTTCTGTAGAGCCGTTTTCACGAACCAAGTTACCTTGGTAAGAACCTTCCACTTTGCGGAAGTTTTCAGCTGCACGGATGTTATCCTGCGTGATTTTTTTGCTAATATTGTCAGAGCCTGACTCGTCATTATTGAATGCGCACGCTGTGAAGCTCAAAACGCTCAGTGTAAGGATTAATTTTTTCAACATAAATTCCCCTGCCTATTTATTGTCTTCTGACTGGTTGTCGTCAGGAATAAGTTCGTCTCTTGAAGCTGCCCATTCATTCAAAGCGATGTGGTAATTGCCTACAGCCGTGATGTATTGAACCTCAGCGGTGAAAGCGTTGTTTAGGGCAATGATCAAGTTATTAATATCAGTACGGCCTTGTGAGTAAGAGCGGTTCAATTCAGTCACTGCTCTTTCACGGAAGCCTTTTTGCTTTTCTGCGCTTTGGGCAACAGAGTAAGCAGCTTGAGCTTTACGCTCAGCTTGAGTGTTCTTGTCTTCAACTTCAACCAATTGACGGCTCAAACGAGTTTGTTCCAAGTCACGGTTTAGTTTGTTGTACACGATACGCTCGTTTTGAACATCAGATCCGAAGTTGTAAGCGAATCTCAATCCTACATAATAGTCAGGACGATTGCCGCCAGTAAGTTCAGAGTAAGAATCCTCAGACTTTTCGCCAACACCCGTCGTATAGGCTTTACCGACAACGTTCAAAGTCGGGTAGCTCAAAGATTTAGACGCTGACAAGCTATCTTCAGCAGCTTGCACTTTCAATTTTTGAGAGCGGATCGCGCGCAAGTCTTCAGTCTTCTTTTGTGGAAGGCTTGGCATTGCTGGCAACATTGTGCTCATTTCAAATTTGATTTCGGATTTTGGATCCAAAGCCAAAGCTGTCAAAAGATTCTCAACCGCAGCCAAGTACTCAGTTGAAGTCAACTTCACAGTTTGCTCACGAGTTTCAAGTTCGGCTTGAGCTTGTGGCAAGTCACCTGGGTTAGAGTAACCCAAAGATGTTTTTCTGCGAACGGTATCAACCAATTGTTTGTAACGGTCACGAGCGCTCACAGCTTCTTTGAAGTTCTCTTGAGCGATGTAAGCTGTCCAGAACTGACGGATAGATTCCAAAACCACGTTTTCCAAATCATCGGCACGTAGGATTTCAGAAGCTTTATAGTTGTTTTCAGCTGCATTCACAGTTCCACGATCAGCCACACCAAAGAAGTTACCTAGGATCGCTTGTTCAAGGATGATCCCTGCGCGGTCCAAAGTTTGGTTGCTTGGCGGTTGCTGAGGCAAATTCACGTCGTAGTCAGCATTCAAAGACAAACGATTCAATTCAATCGTTGCCAATGTTCCTGTAGTGAAAGGCTTCTTCAAAGAAAAAGTCGTATTGTAGCGTTCGATTTTGTTGCGCGGGTCAAGAGTTTGCGAGTTCAATTGCTGAGCTTGCTTATCCAACTCGTAACCAGTTGCCGCATCCAAAACGAAGTCGTACTTAGACAAAGTTTCTGCAAAGGGAAGTTTCTTTTGTTGATACTCTAGATTTACTTCTTGAGTGCGGTAACCTTGTTGCAATGCCAACTCAGCTACTTTTTTCTGAGAAAGCACGACTACTTTTGGAGCAGCTACTGGAGCTTGCTGAGCAAAAGCAGTGGAGGTTGCGCAAAGAAGAAGAATGATTTGTTTTACCATGAGACTTTAGTTCCTAATTCAAAGTTGTCTTTCGCCATTGCGATCTCTTGTTGTTCATCACGAATTTCTCTTTGGGACCATTCAGTAAAGACGGACCATTTTTTTGTTAAACGGAAGTCTAAACCATAGTTCATCGCCACGTAAGAAGCTTGTTTGGAGAAGTGCGCAAAATCGTTAGATGAACTTTGTGTGTAGTTCAAAGTTCCAAATTGCGGCGTGAAAGTGAGAGCCAACCAAGAAAGTTTCGCGTAGCGAAGATTAAGTACTGGGCCTGCAGAAAGCATCGTTGTGTTCAAGCGCGCGTCATCAACAACCATTCCTGATGGAAGAGTTACTGATGTACCTTGAGTCGCCATAGAACCATCGAAACGAAGACCGCCGCTAATTAGAACGTTTTTCAAGTTCCACTCAGGGGACATTACACCCATCGTTAGACCAGGCATGAATGTTTGATCGTTTGCAGAAAGATCGAAAGTTCCAGAAGCATCAGTCGTCACTGTTCCTTTTGGTTGAAATTGCTGAGCTGTGAAACCCGCAAAGTACAGCCAAGGACGAGAAACGATTTCTGGCTTTGGATCTTTTAGGATCAACATCCCAGTTGTTTGTGCATCAGTCGCAGATTTTGTTGCGACTGCAGTACCTTTAGTCTCGGCCAAAGCAGCATCACGCAAAGAAGATGAAGATGCAGGAGCTGCGTTCGCAGTGGCTAATTTCGGTTTAGACCAGCTTGTCGCTGATAGGATCGTTAGAGAAACGAATAAGAATTTACTCGAGATACGAGTAGTAAGCATAGGAGCCTCCGTAGTGGCTAAATTGGGGTCATTGATATTCGTTCAGACCAGGCATGTCAACAGCTGATTAGCCGCCTAAGTATTGCTTAGTTCTCCTTAGGAACAAGAGTAAAATCAAAGTCTTGTCTTAACAATTGTTGAAAGTTGTACATGGCTGTTCTAGCGTTGCTTTGCTACAATTTTTTGGAGTCTTAAGTTCCAAGGAGAAGGAATGAGAATTTCGGATATTTCCATCAAGAATCCAGTATTTGCATGGATGTTGATGTTCGGTCTGATGATTTTTGGTTTGATCTCGTTTTCGCGAATGGGCTTGTCCCAATTGCCAGACGTGGATTTTCCCACGGTTTCCGTGAGTGTTGCTTTGGATGGCGCGGCTCCTGAGGTTATGGAAACCCAGGTCGTTGACGTTATAGAAAGTGCATTGATGGGAGTTGAAGGGGTCCAAAGCATCACTTCCAGCAGCAAAACTGGGTCTGCAACAATTACAGTCGAATTTAGTTTGGATCGTAATATTGATCTCGCTTTGCAAGATGTTCAGGCAAAAGTTTCAGGTGCGCAGCGATTACTTCCGGACAACGTCGATCCTCCAACGATCTCAAAAACAAATCCCGATGACCAACCGATCTTGTGGTTGGCACTTACTTACGACAAAGGTGATTTAGAATTCCTGATGAAGTACGCGCGCGACTATCTGAAAGATCGTTTCACGACGGTCGATGGTGTCGGCGATATTTTCCTCGGTGGTTATACGGATCCCGTCCTTCGCGTATTCGTGAATACGAAAAAACTTCCGCAGTACAACATCGCAGTGAATGACGTGATCGATGCGATCAAGTCTGAACACTCGGAAGTTCCGGGCGGTTACATTGAAACACAAAAGAACAACTACAACGTGCGCACAATGGGTGAGGCTAAGACGATCAAGGAATTTGAAAACATCGTCATCAGCCGTCGCGCGGGTTCTCTGATTCAAGATTCTACGAACATGGTGAAGATCGGCCAAGTAGCTGATGTCAGCATGGGTCTTGATAACATCACTCGTATTTCTCGCTTTAATGGCGAGACAGCTTTGGGGCTGGGGATTCGTAAGCAACGTGGTACGAATGCCGTGGCAGTTGCAAAAGCCGTCAAAGCGAAAGCCGCAGAGATTCAATCGCAATTGCCTGAGGGCATGAAGATCCACGTAAACTTTGACAGTACTCAGTTCATCGAAAAATCCGTGGGCGAGCTGACACATCACTTGGTGTTGGCCGTTATCTTAACCTCATTGGTTTGTTGGGCGTTCTTGGGCTCGTGGTCTGCGACCTTCAACGTCTTGCTATCGATTCCGACCTCGCTGCTTGGGGCCTTCATCGGTTTGTATTTCTTGGGCTATACTTTGAATACGTTCACATTGTTGGGTCTGACCTTGGCGATCGGTATCGTCGTGGATGATGCCATCATGGTCCTCGAAAATATCTTCAGGTATAACGAGGACGGGCATGGACAGATTGAGTCGGCGATCTTAGGTTCGCGCGAGATTTCATTCGCAGCTATGGCAGCAACTGCTGCAGTTATTGCGATCTTCCTGCCGGTGGCTTTCATGAAGGGTATCATCGGTAAGTTCTTCATGCAGTTCGGTGTGACGATCTCCATCGCGGTTTTCCTGTCGTTGGTTGAGTCTTTGACGATCACGCCGATGCGTTGTGCGGGCTTCGTTCATCACGGTGAGCGCACGACAAAAATCGGTAAAGCTTTTGAAAGCTTCATGGAGTCTTTGAAGACAGGTTATGAAAGATGGTTGCGTAAATCATTGAACTTCCGCTGGACAGTGATCGCGGGATCTTTGGTGTTTGTGGCGGCTTCGTTCGTGTCGATTAAATTCCTAGTGAAAGAAATGTCACCAGCGCAAGATCAAAGCATCTTCCTCGCGCGTTTGATTTTGCCAGTGGGAAGCTCACTTGCTTACACCGACGGCCAAGTTAAAAAAGCAGAGGAGTGGTTGCGCTCTCGCCCTGAAGTGAAGCAAGTCTTTGCCAGCATCGGTGGTTTCGGTGGTGGTATCTCTGATGCGAATACTGCGATGATGTTTATCACCTTGAAGGATTTCAAAGAGCGTCCTAAGGATGAAAAAACTGGTAAGCGCGTGAGTCAGCAAGACTTCATGCAAGTGACTCGTGAAGCCTTTAGTAAAATTCCTGATGTGCGTCCGGTTCTGATGGATATGTCACAACGTGGTTTTTCAAGCGGTCGTGGTTATCCGATTGAGTTTACGGTGATGGGTTCTGACTGGCAAAAACTTGCGAAGTACTCTCAACAGATCATGGATGAGATGGGCAAAACAGGGATGATGGTCGACGTGGACTCGAACTACCTTTTGGGTATGCCAGAAATCCAAGTAAAACCAAATCGTCAGTCGGCAGCCGAGCACGGTGTGAGCATTGCCTCCATCGGAACGACGGTGAGTGCTTTAATTGGTGGCGTGAAAGCCGGGGAGTATCCAGAGGGTGGTCACCGTTACGACATCAAAGTGAAATTGGATAACAAAGAAGACGCGATGGTCGAGATCAAAAAACTTTTGATCGGCAACAACCGTGCGAACTTGATTCCAATCAGCCGTGTGACGAACCAAGAAACGACGAAAGCTTTGCAAAGTATTTCTCGTACGAATCGTCAACGCGCGATCACTATCACTGCGAACTTAAAAGCGGGTGCTTCCCAGCAATTGGCAATGGAGCAGGTTGAAAAAATCTCTAAAAAGATTCTGGAGCCTGGTTACATGATCGAACAACAGGGTTCTTCTAAGACTTTCCAAGAGTCTTTCCAAAGTTTGATCTTTGCGTTGATCATGGGCTTGGTCATTGCCTACATGGTTTTGGCGTCGCAGTTCAACTCGTTCATCGATCCAGTGACGATCTTGATGGCCTTGCCATTCAGTTTCTCGGGAGCATTCTTTGCGCTGTTGATTACGAATCAGTCTTTGAATATGTACTCGATGATCGGTTTGTTGCTTTTGATGGGTATCGTGAAAAAGAACTCGATCCTGTTGATTGAATTTACCAACACGGTTCGTGACCGCGGAAACTCTGAGGCGAATGCCGCGTTGATTGAAGCGTGTCCTATCCGTCTGCGTCCGATCTTGATGACTTCCATTGCAACGATTGCCGCTGCGGTTCCATCTGCAACGGCGACGGGAGCTGGGTCAGAGACGATGCGCCCGATGGCCCTGTGCTTAATCGGTGGTGTGTTCGTGTCGACGATCCTGACTTTGTTCGTGGTGCCTTGTGTGTACTCGCTGATGGATCGTTTCAGAAAACGTGACGAGGTCCGTGAGAAAACGAAACAGGCGTTTGCCGCCGTCGGAAATGAAGCATTATAAATAAAAAAAAGCCCGGTTGAGAAACCGGGCTTTTTGTTTTTTGTGCTCTTACTTTTTCAGTGGCATCGCGCCTAGGTAATCTTTCTTGCCAACCTCTACGCCGTTGTGGCGAAGGATTGAGTAAGCTGTCGTTACGTGGAAATAAAGATTTGGCAAAGCATGGTGAGAGATAAACTCTGCTCCCGTCATCCATTGTCCATCCCAGCGAGGTGTGGTGATGTGTTTTGTTTCTGCACCTTTGAAGTCAGCTGCTGACAATGATTCCAAATATTGAATCGTGCCTTTGATTCTGTCTTGAAATTCAGCGTAGGTTTTTTCCGTGTCAGGATAAGTAGGCGCTGTTTTTTCTGTTAAACGGAACGCTGCAAGTTTAGCTGTGTCGCAAACCATTTGAATTTGGCGTCCCAAAGGGAATTGATCCGGAGCCAAGCGAGAGTTCAGCAGAACGTCCATATCGATTTTCTTAGTTTCAGCAAACTTCGCACCCTTGTCCAAAATTTGTTCTAGGTTGTGAAGCATTTTAATAAAGTAGGGAACTGTTGTTTCGTAAAGCATGGGTACCTCCGGGTGATTCCGTCATTTAAGCGAAGCTTTCTGGAGGTGACAAGGGCCTCCGCTCCGGTAACTGTGTGCGTTGATTAAATGAGGGGAGGCTCGCTGTGATCCGCGAGAACTGTCTAAACTTTGGACAATCAGGTAACGATTGCATGCCCTCCCGGGGAGTGCTCTGGGGTTTTTACATTCTGTGGTAAAAGGTACACGAGATGTTTCTCTAACTAAATGTCGGAGTGGCCTGTGAATAATATGAAGTCTGTTTTTTCAGTTGTGATCGTGGCATTGGCAGTTATCGGTTGTAATTCAAGTTCTGGTGGCGGTGGCGGAGGAGTGCCAGATAACTCTGTTTATCCTCAAGGTGAGCCAATCACTGGTTACGGCCAGGTAGGCGGACCTCAGCAGCAACCAGGTGTTCAGCTGAACCAGGGGATCGAATCCGGCACTTATGCTGCGACAATTCTTTGTGACAATGGCTCCGGTCAGGTGACGGATGGAATCACTTTCACATTTTCTAATGGGACCTATTTGCAAGACATCGTGAGCGGCGATTATCGTTGCAGACAAAACTGCGCCATGACGGCAGAGGGAACTTACTCTCTAACAGGTGATAGTGTTGTATTGAATCAAACTCGTTTGTTGAATGAATATGGTGGGATGATTCAAGGGCCTCGTACGAATACTTTGTATCGTGAACACAGCGTAATGCCGGATGCTGTGGTTGATAGCTCTGCACCAGTAGTTGTTCTAGAGGATCCTGAGGTTACAATGAAGCCGGAGATTCAAAAGAAAAAGGGCAAGGTTAAGCCAAGACAAGTGGAGATCGTTCTTAAAGACAACGGCACACAGAATGTCTGCAATGGCCCATTTAGAATGATTCTTAAAAAGAAATAGTAGAACCGATCGGTTTTGCGTTTAGCAAAAAAAGCCCCGAGTGATCGGGGCTTTTTTATTTTAACAATTCGATACGTGAGGCGCTAAAACTTATTGAGCACCCTTGGCACTTTTGGCTTTTGTCGGGGCCTTGGCTTCACCACCAATATTCCCGCCGGCAATGCCCATCATACCACCTGTGCCTGTCATGCTGCCGAATCCACCGCCATAGTAACCGCCCATCATGCCCACACCACCATCGGACATAGAAGCACACATGGCGATCGCGCCACCGATATTAAAGGCGCTGGATTGAGCTGCTAGTTTTGTTTTGGCATTGGAAGCCACCTCTACGCCCCCCAGATATCCGTAGGCTGACGCCATCATCGACTTGCCCTCCTTAGCCAGCTCAGTGTTTCTTTGTTCATAAACACTTTGAGCCATGCCGATCAGGTTTCCGCACTGAGCTGCATTCTGAGAGCCCAGCTTTGAAATCATCGGTTTCATGCGATCACAGAAAGCTTTGTCATAAGTGACTTTGCCTTCTACTTTGGAGTTTTCATCCTGCATTTGCATGGAAACGGTCTGAGCCACATCACAGGAATCGCCGTTATAAGTAAACGTAGACTCGGTGCCTTTGTACAGAGGATAGTTACCTTTGGATTGTTGGCCCCAAGCTGTTTTTTGGTAAGCATCGCGATTCTGGATTTGAGTCTTCAGATTCATGTCCTTGTTCACAGCCACTACACGGCCCTGGTCGTCACGGCGTAAAGTCACCGTTCTGCGTTCCGTATCAAACACCGGTTTGCCATCTTTGAAACCAGTCATAACTTTGGCTTTATAGACAATAGTTTCAACACCGTTTTTTACGTCACGAGAAACGATTTTTCCGGAATCCAGAACATTGGTTTTGCCATCAGTGCCAATAGCGAATGCGGCACCCTCTGCCTGTGAACCATACCCCATGTCCATCGTGGCCATATTGACCTGGTGGATACACGCAAATTGTTTCGACGCTTTTTCGTATTCTGCCATATCGGCAGCTGCTGATAATGAAAGACCCATCACGGAAATAAAAATCAAAGACTTCACTGTTCCTCCATGAACTTTAGAATGTTTTTGTATTCTTATTAAGAATAATCGCAAGACTCTCACATTTCACCTTAAATGCCGAAAGCAGACTGTGGTCGAGCCATCGGTGGGTGGACTCATTGAGATAACTTTTATGTTTTGAAATTTGTTTATGTACTCATCCCGAGGTCTGTTGGTGTTTACGCTTTTATCACCAGTATCTGGCAGCCTATTACTGCCTCTGCTATAAATCCCAGCGCTTACATCTGTTCGTTTACAGAAGGTAAACAATGTTGAGTCAAACTAAAACAAAGAGGATATTTATGAAACATTTAATTATTTCTGGATTGATGATCGCAATGTCGGCAACTGCTTTCGCTGGCGAACAATGCCAAGGACAAGCAGAGTCTGCTGTTAAAAAAGAAATCGCAACTGTTGAAAACACAAGCCTTGTTGGATGGGTAAACTCCATTCAATTGCAACCAGGCGAAGAGACTTTCTTTGATGGTGACGAAGCTTGGAACTCTGAGAAGTTTCCAGTTGTGATCCACTTACTTAAGTTGGAAACAAGCGGCATCTCTTACAATGTTCAAGTGAAGTTGAGCGTTTCTGACTGCAAAGTGCTGTCTATCGCACATAGCTCTGTCGACTAAACCAAAAGGTAACAGTTCCTTTTTTGGAATGCGACGCAGTGTCGATCGTTTTGCGTCGAACAAGAAAAAGCCCCGATCACTCGGGGCTTTTGTCGTTTTTATTGTTTAATTTCGCAGTAACTAGTTTGAACTTCCCAAAGCTGGCGCCAAACAACTTTACCACTCAGAACGTTTCCATCATCGTCGACCTTAATTGTAACCGACTTAGATTCGCGGATGCTTTTGAATTTCCAGCTGATTTCATTGGGTGAGACTTTAACTTTTGCTAGCTCGCCGTAGGATCCAAAGCCAGAAACATTCACTCGAATCGTGGCAGGAATCCAGTCCATATCTTGAGAATCAATATAGCACTCATTCGGACCGTGAACTGTATAAACAGGGCGAGGATAGCCGTCCTGCAAGCGAGCGATATATTTTTCTACACCCGTTGCTGCAGATGCAAAGGATGATGAAAGTAAAAGAACTAAAATAGTAGGTATACAGATGCGCATGAGTCTCTCCAGTTAAGAGGTTGATATTAGCTGTCGAGCGCAATATATATACCCATTGGCTAAAATAACACCGGCTAATACTGACAGAAATAAATTAATATTTTCATAGGGTTATGATGACGATATTGCATGTTCAGGAGCAATGTCAAAATCAAGCTGCACTCCACATAACTGTGCGCATAGATAAAGAACCCATTTCGAAGCCTTCGAACGGGTAGGATATTTTATCCTGCTCATCCGAGGCGCCGAAGGCGTAGAGAAGTGGCCAGTAGTGTTCGGGCGAGGGAACGGAGAGTTCCGCAGCGGATCCGAATTTTTCCATATACTGAGCCAATGTTTTTTCATCACGATGATCCAAGGCATTCTTAATACCCGCATCGAACTCAACCGCCCAATCGTATTTTGCGTTGGGTTCGCGCCATTTGATAGAGCGCAGATTGTGAACGATGTTACCGCTTCCCAAAATTAAAACACCTTGTTCGCGCAAATTGCGCAGGTGTTTGCCCAGTTCGATGTGTTTTTCAGGAGGGGCATGCACATCAAGGCTCAATTGGAATACAGGGATATTGGCTTTCGGAAACATGTGCACCAGGACAGACCAAGTGCCATGATCGAGGCCCCATTTTTCACTCAACGTAGATTCAGAAAGCAGACGTTGTGTGGCTTGCGCCAGTGTCAACGGACCGCGTGCAGGATATTGAACGTCGAACAGGGCCTTCGGAAAACCATAAAAGTCATGAATCGTCTGCGGGGTCGCATTGTAAAGAACTTTCGTTCCTTCCGTCTCCCAGTGGGCCGACACCACAAGGATGGCCTGTGGAGTTGGCAACTGCGCGCCCAGCTTAGAGAGTGCTTCCGTAAATGGAGTACTCATCAAAGCATTCATAGGGGAACCGTGAGCTGCAAAAATCACAGGCATGCGTTTCATAAAGGATGAACCTTTCTTATTTTTTGTCTGCAGCTTTAGCTGCTTGGATGCGGATGTTCAAAGTGATTTCGTCACCAACAACCGGACCTGCTTCAACAGCTTTGCTCCAGCTCAAACCATAATCTTGACGATTGATTTTACCAGTCGCTGTGAAAGCGATTTTATCGTTACCGTAAGCGTCTTTGACTTCGCCTAGGTATTTCACCGCCAAAGTGACTTCTTTAGTTTTACCTTTCAAAGTCAAATCACCCACAAGTTTCAAATCATCAGCAGTGCCGATCACTTTTTTAACTACGAAAGAAAGTTTTCCGTATTTCGCAGCATCGAAAAAGTCAGGGCTCTTTAAGTGGCCATCGCGGTCTGCGTTGTCCGTGTCGATAGAACCAACATCAACATTCAAATTGGCTTTGGACTTCTCCAGCTTTGGATCGATCGTGATTGAACCGTCAAATTTTTTGAAATGACCTTCAACAGTAGCGATAACCAAGTGAGGAACTTCAAAACCAATTTTTGAATGGGCAGGGTCTACAGAGTAAGTCCCAGCTGGAATTGATTTAGCGAACGCGGATGCACTCAACAATGTTACGAAAGCGGCAGTTAAAATTCTCATATTCTCTCCTTTTTGTTAGTTACGAGACTTTGTTAGTATCGGGGTGGATGAAGTGTTGCGGTAGTAGACTAAATTGGGATATACTGTTGCACATATGGAACAATTAGATCTCAATCAAATTAGAACATTCGTTAAACTGGTCCAGGCAGGAAGCTTCACAAAGGCTGCAGAGGTGCTGCATCAACCGAAATCCCGCGTCAGTCGCAGACTTGCCGCCTTAGAGCGAGATTTAGGCATTCAGCTGGTGTATCGCACGACGAGACAGTTTCAGCTGACTGATGCCGGGCGTGCTTATTATGAGAGATCCCGAGGTTTGGTCGAGGGTCTAGAGAGTCTTTCTGCGGAGTTGAGCGAAGAGATCGCCGATGTCTCAGGTTGGTTGCGTGTGACGGCCTCTGATGACCTGGGTGTTTTGTGTATGCCTGATATTTTGGCAGACTTTGCAAAGCAACATCCTCGAGTGCGCTTTGAACTTTTATTGAGTCAGTCCTATGTGGACTTGGTAAAAGAGTCTATCGATGTGGCAGTTCGTATTGGTATTTTAAAGGACAGCTCCTTGCGCGTGAAAAAGGTCGCAACTCTTAAGAGCATTATGGTAGCGAGCCCTGGTTTTCTAGAAAGATATCGTCAGGCCGACGACCTTGAGAATTTGCCAACATTGCCATTCTTATCCTTGAACTCACAGAACAAACTCGATTTGTGGCGCACGAGTGACAGCAAAAAGATCACGGTAAAAGTGGATCCTGTATTCTCGGCAAACAATCCCAATATGATTGCGCAAATGGCTTTGCAGGGCCGTGGCATTGGCATGGTGCCTGAGTTTATCGTGGCAGAGCATATTCGTGCGGGTCGTTTGGTTCACATGTATAAGAGCTTACGGGGACAAGAAATTCCGGTGAGTTTGGTGAGCCCCGAGCAAAAGGAAGCTCCACTGAAAACTAAGAAGTTTATAGATTTTGCGGCAAAACGTTTGAAGGAAAGATTCGAGAGCTTCTAAAAGATTTTCGAAAAGAAATTATAGAAGTCTTCGTACTGGAACTTCATCGTTCCAAAAATCACAGCGCCCCAAAGCACTGCCAAAACTCCCATCATCATCAATTGAGGGAAGTGCATCAGGCTGAGGGCGCCTGGCTGCTTATTTAGCATTTCATCAATTTGGCCGCGCTCTTGGTTTTCTTTAAAACGACGAGCTAAGCCTTGAGCTAAAACAATTCTTTGAGTCATTTCCATTTTATAAAAATGCACGCCCACTAAAGTTTGTGAGTTGGAAATGCTATCGAGTCTGGTCACGATTCCATAGCACGCCATTTGGCGCGAACCTGGAGGCGTGAATTGAATCTTAATAACTTCACCTAAAATAGGGCACAGGTCATCGGGAGCTGTGAAAGCTAAACCTGTCAGCGAAACATTTTTAATGGAAGTGCCTTCTTCCCAAGGAACTTGCTTGGGGCCGGCCACGCGCACGATACTTTCATCCTCAGTTTGAAGAATGAATCTTGGAGAACGGCCGTGATAGCGTGCGAGTGAAGTCATACTTAACTTGTCGGACAAAGAGCGAGGTCGCTTAACGAACGTCGACCAAAAAAACTGTCTCAATCTGGGATCGCCAAGAGGGAGCGTTAAAAGTGCTTCCATCCCTTAAAGGATTGGATCTCCTCTTTCGCATCTCCGTGAATCAAAAAGACTCCAGGGCTTTCAGTGAATTGGCCAACTTCTGTCCACTGGGGAAAAAGTGACCTATGCTCTGGAGAAATAGCCATGAGAAGTTCGTAATCTTCGCCACCCCAAAGAGCGTATTCATGGGCTTTATTTAGATGCGCCATTCTTTGCGTCTCATCATGGAGTGGAAATTGATCGGGATAAAAATGAATACCTAAACTTTGTGGTGCCGAGCCATTGCCGTAGGGTTTGTTAGCCAAAATCAAAGCATCGTTACAAAGCCCATCACTGCAATCCATCAGCGCGTGAATTTTGTCGGCATGCTTGCGCAGATCTGCCAACAAATCTAAGCGTGGCATCGGGCGCAGATGGCGTTCGGTGGCTTGGGGAAATTCTGCTTTGCGGTCTTCATTCAAGGCACGCAATCCGGTGTTGGAAATTCCCAGAGGTCCACTGCTCAGAAGGATATCTCCCGATTGAGTTCCATGTCGTGTGATAGGTTTTTCGCAGGAGCCATGCACACTGACATCGATAATCACACCGCGAGGAGAAGCACATAAATCTCCACCAGCAATTTCGACGCCGAAGCGGTCGGCAAGTGCTGTCATGCCTTGATAGAACTCGTCAAGCCAGGATTCCGTTATTTCTTTAGGGATCGCCAAAGACACTTGGGCAAAATGAGGTTGCGCCCCCATGGCAGCAAGATCACTTAAGTTAACTGCTAAGGCTTTGTGTCCTAGGTCAAAGGCGCTGGAATAGTCTAAGCGAAAGTGAACGTCTTCGACCATCATGTCTTGTGCGATCACTGAATAGCCAGGGAAGTTTTTAAAGACAAACGCATCGTCACCCAAGGGAACGATGGTGTTTGGATTATGACGCTGGACCTTATTGCGGATCCGTTTCAGAACTTGCCATTCTTTCGGTGTATTCTGCATGTCGTTGTTCCTCTAGGAAGACATTGCCAAAAATTAGGCTTTATTGTGAAATATACCTCCAGGGAGTCAAGGAGGATTCTTTGAACACACCGAAGGCGAAGTCGCCTACCAGAACATCTAAGAAAAAAGCAGCATCTCGCAAGGTCAAAGTTGTCGAGCATCCACTGTCATCTGAAAGCCTTTTCACCAGCCGCGAGATCGGGTGGTTGAATTTCAATCGTCGTGTTTTGACCGAGGCTGAAGACAAAGACAATCCTCTTTTGGAGCGCGTAAAATTCCTGAGCATCTCTGGATCTAATCTGGATGAATTTTTCATGAAACGTGTTGGCGGTTTGAAACGTCACGTGGCCTACGGTGTATCACCTAAGTCAGCGGACGGCAAAACACCAATGGCGCAGCTTCAAGAAATTCGCCAAGTGGTTTTGCCGATGATCCAAGATCAAGGGGCTTGTTTTACTAAACTTCTAAAGCCCGCTTTGGAAAAGGAAAGTATTTTCCTTTTGTCGTGGAAGGAACTTTCCGACAAAGAGCGTGAGCAAGTTAAGAAGTACTATAAGCAAAATGTCTTCCCAGTATTGACGCCGTTGTCGGTGGACCCTGGGCATCCATTTCCATTTATCTCGAATCTTTCAGTTTCCTTGGGTTTGACACTTAAACATCCTAATTCTGAAGAGAAACTTTTTGCCCGTGTTAAAATCCCTAAGGTTTTACCGCAGTGGATTCGCGTTGATGCAGATCCAAGTGTGAATCGTTTCGTCAGTCTTCAGGAAGTGATCAAAGAAAATTTAGAAGACCTGTTTCCTTCGATGCAAGTCTTGGAATCCATGCCATTCCGTCTGACTCGCAATGCTGATTCCGATCAGGATCAAGAGGATGCAGAAGATCTATTGGAAGCGATCGAGGAAGAATTACGTCAGCGTCGTTTCGCTGAAGTTGTACGTTTAGAGCACGGTCCGAAGCCAGATCCTTGGATGTTGAAGTTTTTGATGGACGAGCTTGAACTGACGGAAGACGACGTTTACGAACTGCCGGGTGAGCTTGATTATGGCGATCTGGCGATGATTGCAGATTTGCCTTTGGCGAAATTGAAATTCGAACCGTACATTCCGGTTGTATCACCAGCGTTTGCTGAAGAGGGCACGGGCTTATTTAGTGCCATTCGCGCGAATGATCAATTGATACATAATCCTTTTGAAAGTTTCTCGGCCTCGGTTGAAAAGTTCATCCGTGTTGCTAGCGAAGATCCCAAAGTTTTAGCGATCAAAATGACTTTGTATCGCACAGGGGATAACAGCCCTTTCATTCGTTCACTGATTCGTGCCGCCGCTCAAGGCAAGCAAGTTGTTTGCTTGGTTGAACTGAAAGCGCGCTTTGATGAGGAAAGAAATATCTATTGGGCCAATGAACTGGAAAATGCCGGCGTTCACGTCGTATACGGAGTTGTTGGTCTGAAAACCCATGCTAAGACAGCCTTGGTGGTTCGTCAGGAACAAGAAGGCCTTCGTTGTTATGTGCACATCGGTACGGGGAACTATAACGTGGCGACTTCCAGATTCTATACGGATTTGGGATTGTTAACGGCACGTGAAGAAATCACGAACGATGTTGTGGATTTCTTCCACTATCTAACGGGTATCAGTCTTAAAGGCAACTATCAGCACTTGTTGATTGCGCCTGTGAATATGTTCTCCACGTTCCGCACAATGATTGATCGTGAGGCTGCTCACGCCAAAGCCGGGAAGCCTGCGCACATCGTAGCGAAGTTTAATAACTTCGAGGAAAACGACATCGGTGCGGCCCTGTACTCGGCTTCACAAAAGGGTGTTGATATTGAAATGATCGTTCGTGGTTTTTGCTGTTTACGCCCGGGAGTTCCTGGGATGAGCGAAAAAATCAAAGTCATTTCTGTGATCGGTCGTTTCTTAGAGCACTCTCGTTTGTTTTATTTCCGAAACGGCAAGGAAGACCCTGTCGACGGGGATTTCTTCTTGGGTTCTGCGGACTGGATGTATCGCAATCTGCATGCAAGGGTTGAGGCTATTGTTCCAGTGCTAGATCGCAGTTTGAAAGAAAAGCTGTGGGAAATCTTGCAGTACTATTTGAAAGAGAACAAGCAGGCTTGGATAATGAACTCCGATGGCAGCTATACCAAAAAATCCTTTAAAGGGGATGAAGTTGGTATTCATCAAACTTTGATGCAATTGGCGAAATCTCGAGTTAAGATCTCTGAGGATTCATCGCACACGGAGTAAAATGGAAATTATCATCGTTCGTCACGCCCTTGCTGAAGAAAGGGAAGACTTCGCAAAAAAAGGTCTGGAAGATCAGTTTCGTCCCCTCACTTTGAAGGGGCGAAAGCGCATGCAGAAAATCTGTGTGCAAATGAAGGACTTTGTGAAGGACGTCGATGTGATCGTGACTAGCCCATTTACTCGCGCAGCTCAAACTGCACAGATCTTGGCTCAGCATTATCCTGGTAAAAAAATCTTAGAGATTCCTGAATTGGTTCCGCAAAGTCCGCCGCAGGCTTTATTGAAGTGGGTTCGTACCCAAGGCCGTGGTTACAAGCGCATGATGTTCGTGGGGCATGAGCCCCATCTCAGTGTGTTTGCGTGCTATATGCTTTCTGGAAAAGCAGAAAGCTTTATCGATCTTAGAAAAAGCGGCATTCTGTCTTTGGAGCTCGAAACTTTTGCTCAAGCAAATGCTGGTGGGGCCGAATTGATGTATTCGATCCCACCGAAAATTTTCGATTAACAACTGAGAGTCTTATTCTTTGGCAAGACCATCAATATCCAACACGCATTGGTATTCGCGCTCGGAATATTTCAAAGAGCATGAAATATAATTCACAGACAAATAGCGGCTACCAGCAGCACCTTCGAAGTCAGCGAAGGCAGCTATGGCCTTAGCAAGTGCCAATGAATTTGGGCGTACCATATTGTCATTTGCAGAAATGCACTCAACTTCGCTCATCAACTCATCCGGTGCAGTCACAGCGGAATAGCGGCAGATAATTGCTTGAGTCGTAACTGACAAAATAGATCCGTCCCATTGATCTGCATCCATGTTTGATACGTGAAATTTTGCTCCTGCAAGGGCTTCCATTAGTGTGCGAGCTGAATCTCCCTTTACAACAGTTGTTGCTGCTTGGGCAGCGTTGTTCAGAGTCATTAGAAGGCTGATAGAAAGAATTAAAAATTTCATAAAAATCTCCGTTTGGTTGATGAACGGAGTTCTATCGCGTTGCGTGGTATATGAAAATTAGAACTATTCGAATGGATGTTTCTAAAATTTAGATGGCTTAAATCATCGACCAGATAAGGCCGTCGCGCAGTCCTACTGCAGGGATCACGATCTTTTCAGTTTCTGCCTGGCGCATGATAGTTTCTACAAGCATGGAGGCAGGCATAATAACGTCGGCGCGATCGGGGCGCAGCTCTAATTTATCAATGCGCTCTTTCACGGACATCGCTCTTAAGCGAGCAATGATCTCGCCCAACTCTGCCAATGTTACAAAGGTATTGGGAGTTTTCTTGAGCAATCGTACTTTGAGCTCAGCGATACACTCAAGGTTCCCGCCAGTACCGATAGCGAAATCCACGGGTTCGTTTTCTGTATTGGGATAGATATGAGGGCCCAGCGCGGATAAAAACTCTCCCATGATGATGCTCAAGTGGCTTTCATTCATGCGGCGTTTTGCTAAGTTTTCCAAAACACGCACCGTGCCCATCGGAAATGACTTCGTCGCCAGTAACTTGCCGCCCTTTGAGAACGTGACCTCAACACTGCCACCACCGATATCGATCAGCATGGTTTTTTTATGGTCTAATTGAACTTCCTTACGGACTGCCAAGTGAATCAGGCGGCCCTCTTCGGTGCCGTCGATGATCTCAATGTCGATCCCCGCGATTTTACGAATGGTATCTACGAATTCTTTGCTGTTTTTGGCCTCGCGGCAGGCACTCGTCGCAACGGCTCGGCATTTTTTGACTTGAAGCTTTTTATTGGTTTCAGCAAAGCGATGGAAGGTGGCTTTCGCGATTTCCATCGTTTCAGGAGTGATGGTGCCAGTTGTGAAGACGTCGTGGCCCAAGCGAACAGGGGCGCGTAATTTCTTTTCAACCCGAATAAACGGTGCGGTGTCATTGATATCAGCGACCATCATGCGGATGGCGTTGGACCCAATATCGATGGCAGAAACTCGACGTGACACGGCTAAAGATCTCCTTTGGCAATAGTATATAAAAATGCGAGCATCTTAGACATGAAAAAATGGATTTTGTTGTCCCTTATGGGCATTTTTGTAGGTGGTCAGGCTCAAGCTTTAACTGAGATCGAAATTTCGGGGGAAGCAGACTTTAATGGCATCGTTCACTTGCTGCCAACAGCGCAACAAGGTGAGACACAATTTCGTGTGCCTTCCTTGCTTTTGAACTTTGGAGTTCCACTGAAGGACGACAATTTGCTTTATGTGTCCTTTGAGGGAGCAGAAAAGAAAACTGATACATCAGAAAGCTTCATGGTCAGTACTCGTGAAGCCTACTTGGATTTGGTCAGCATTTTTGAAGGCGCCCATGCTCTGCGTTTCGGTGTGGTTCCCTTAGCTTGGTTGGAAGCTCAATACCAAGATGTGAATTATCGTTTCTTGGGTGAAACAGCCTGGGGCATCACTGAAAAATGGAAATACGAAAGTTATTCTGACTTAGGGATCGCGTTCAGATCAGAAATGCCGATGGATATGGGTGAGTGGGCTTTGTCGGTCGTAAATGGTGAGGGGCGTACTCAGGATTCTGCGGGACCTCATAAAGAAGGCGCTTTGTTCCTCCGTTTCCAAGCTTGGGAATCTGCGATCATCTCTTTGAACTACATCCATGGCACTTATGAACAGTACGGTGATGATGTTGCTGCCAAGGAACGTATTCAGGCTAATTTCTTGTACAAACCTGAAGACTCTGTGACTAAGTTCGGAATCGAGCTTTTGGATACGCACGATCCAGCTGATGCAATCACGGACGGTAAAATGGCTGATGGCGTGGATGTGACAGCATTCGCGGGGCAAGCTATTCATGGTTTCGGGGGCAGTGCCTTCGTTATTTTCGGGACGGGTCCTAAAGCTGAAATTATGCTCCGTTACGATTATCTGAATGCAGCCGTCGGCGAAGAAGGCAAAGATATGCAAACTGGCATAGCCTCGATCGCTTACCAAGTCTCACCAGATGTTAAAACGGCTTTTGCAGTAGATCGCACGTGGTATGCGGAGACCTATGGCAAAGGCATTCGCGATGCTTCCAAAGTGGAATTTGCCGCACAAGTTCTCTTTTAGTTCGCTCATAATATGTTAAGATTGTGTTAGTTTTGAAGAGATAGCGTGTTAAGCGATGTCTTTTGGACTTAAAACCTTATATACAACCAAACAACGGGGATTACGTATGGAACGTGCCATCGACACTCAGCTTGAAGATCTTAAAAAAATGATTCTTGTTATGGGTGGCCATGTAGAAAAAGCTCTTTCTCAAGTTATTGCCGCTCTTCAGTCCCGTGATGTTTCGGCGTTTCAAGAAGTTCATGACATCGAAAAACGCATTAACGAAGATCACATTCGCGTTGATAACGTCTGCATGAACATTTTGGCAAAGCAAGGACCTGTGGCTAAGGACTTGCGCCTCATTATTTCTGTTTTGAAAATTAATAACGACCTTGAGCGCATGGGTGACCAAACGGTCAATATCTCTTACTCAGGTAAAGATTATTTGGGTCGTAAGCCGATCCAAACCCAAATGGCAGAGATTCAGAAAATGTCTGAAATCGCCGGCCGCATGGTAAAAGGTTCGTTGGATTGTTTTGTTCGTGGTGACGACAAGGAAGCAAAAAGTATTTTGCTAATGGACGATGAAATCGATGCTTTGAAAAACAAAGTTTTCAAAGACGCGATTCAACACATGAAGTCCAATCCTGATGATGTCGAAGCGAGCATGGATTTTATTTTAATCGCACGTAACCTAGAGCGCCTGGGTGATCACGCGACAAACATTGCTGAAGACGTGATCTTCGCAGTGACTGGTAAGGATGTTCGACATGGGGGCAAGTTTGGCTGAGAATTCTATTCAAGTGATGGTGGTTGAGGATGAACAGGAAATCCGCGAACTGATGGCCTTGCACTTGCTTCGTCAAGGTTACCGCGTGACAGAATGTGCCTCTGCCGAAGAAGCCCTCACTGAATTGAGCTCTAAGAACTTTAACCTTTTCGTTCTTGATTGGATGCTTCCAGGTTTGCACGGTGTGGATATCCTGGATCGTATCAAAGCTAAAAACCAAAACTCTTCTGTACTTATGGTCACTGCTAAAACCGAACCTCAAGACATCGTTATGGGTCTTGAGCGTGGTGCCGATGACTATCTGACTAAGCCGTTTAATCCTTCCGTTTTGATTGCCCGTGCAAAAGCATTGCTTCGCCGTGCGAATCCAAAACCAGAAGAAGTGATCAAGGATGACAGCGAAATCGCGATCCATGGTCTTAAAATGAATTTCAAAACTTACGAAGTGACTTACAACAATGAGCCGCTTCATTTGACTCCGTCCGAGTTCAAACTTTTGGGCACTTTGGTGCAAAACCATGGTGTGGTTCTGACTCGTGAAAAATTGATCGAAAACATCCAGGGCGAGGGCATCAGTGTTGTGGGTCGTACTATCGACACGCACGTATTCGGTCTGCGCAAAAAATTGGGTGAGTGGGGCGATCGTATCGAAACCATCCGTGGCGTTGGCTACCGCGTGAAAATGGAAAATTCATGAAAAGTTTCATTCGCTTTCCGTGGCGATTGTTTTGGAAGTTGTTCTTTTTCCAATTGGTTGTTTTTAACCTTTTGGCATTTGGTATTGCGGCGTCTTTGGATACGCAACATCGCATGGCGGACTTCGTTTATTCTGACTTCCTGCTAAACTTCTTTGCGTTCAGCATTCTAGTGGCTTTGGTTATTTCATACAGATTTGTACGTCCTGTTCACAAAGTTATCTTAAAGGCTCTGCGTATTTCTAATAAGCGCGCCTACGGGGAGTTGGTTTCCCAAGACGAAGACGATTTGTTGGATGACGACGGCGATGATCTTTCCGAACTTGAAGTGGCTTTGGATAAAATCCACAAAAAAATGAAACGTCGTAAAGCGAACTTCCTGCAATCTCAGGAAGAGTCCCAAGCCTTTATGAGTTCGGTTTCTGAGGGCTTGGTGAGTGTCAGCCTGGATGAAAAAATCTTGTACTTCAATTCCCAGTTCGCAGCTCAATTTTTGAAAGCTCCGCAATTGACGATGGAAAATCTTCGTCTGAAGGACGCGATTCGTGCTCCTGACGTTTTGGAAGGCTTTGAGCACACGATCAAAACAGGTAAGGGCAATCGCTTTACGGTGAAATTGCCAACTTTGATCGACAATCAGCCAAGATTTTTCTCGGTGTCGGTGAATCCGATTCGCAATGAAAAAACGCGTGAAGTTTACGGGATCGTCGGGATCTTCCATGATATCACCGAGCTAAAACGTGCTGAGCAAATCCGTATTGAATTCGTCGGCAATGCTTCCCATGAGCTAAGAACACCTCTGACTTCGATCAAAGGTTATGTGGATACGCTGAAGGACGATATCAAGAATGGTCAGCTGGAACAGGCTGATAAATTTATCAATATCGTTTCCAGAAACATCGATCGCTTGATGGATTTGGTGAATGACCTTTTAAGTATCACATCTTTGGAATCAAATAATTCTGAACTAAGACTTGAAGTGATTCATCCTCTGCAAATTTCTGAACACGTGGTTTCAGAAATGGCAGTATTGGCCGCTGAAAAGAGCATCGCGATCCGCGTGGTCGGAGAAGTGCCTCCGTTCAAAGCGGATTCACGCAAAGTAGAACAAGTTTTGCGCAACCTCGTTTCAAACGCGGTGAAGTTCATTCCAAATGGTAAGACCGTGCAAATCCGTTGGGAGCGGGACATTAAGGACTATATCATCCTACGCGTGATTGACGACGGCCCAGGTATCCCTGGTGAACATTTAGACCGTCTGTTTGAACGTTTCTATCGCATCGACAAGGGTCGCACGCGTGACGCTGGCGGAACGGGATTAGGTCTTGCGATCGTAAAACACATCATGCAAAGCCACGGCGGCACCGTTGCCGTGAAATCCCAAGTGGACGTGGGAACAGAGTTCATCTGTTCTTTCCCAATCAAATAAATTTCTTTAATTTAGTTTAGAAAATAAAAAAGCCCTGAGTTCATCGCTCAGGGCTTTTTGTTTGGAGTTTTCAAGAGAGCACGTATTGTGGGGAACACACGCTCTCAAGAAAATTTGGAGTTGGAAATTAGTAGCGCTCTACACCGAATACACCACGGCAACCGTGATCAACCCAGATGTAGTTGCCAGACAAACCGAAAGATCTGTTTGCATCACAACGTGCGCTTGAGTTTTGTCTAACAAGGAAAACTCTGCGGATACCATATGGATTTACGTAGCAAGTGTTGTAGCGGTTGCCGTAAGACTCGCACGTTACGTACTCAACAGATGGTTGGTGCGGAGGTGGAGGTGGGTAACCTGGGCCTGGAGGACGTGGACCACCGTGACCTGGAGGAGGTGGCGGGTAACCAGGGCCGCCATGTCCTGGAGGACGAGGGCCTGGGCGTGGACCGGGACGAGGACCCCAATGATCATCGCGACCGTGACCAGGTCCGCGACCTGGGTTGCCCCAACCTGGGCCGCCACGGCCATCACCACGGCCGCCGCCGCGACCGTAAGCCGCAACATCGTCTTGATAGTCTTCAGAATAAGCCGCAGCTTCTTCGTCAGAATTGATTTCAGATTCAAAAGCGTGAGCACCTTGTGCAAACGCTGCGATAGCAATCAGGGATAGCATAAATTTTTTCATGAACTCTTCCTTTTAAGTGGTGTCGTTATGACGTTTCGTTCGTACGAGTGACTAATTATGCGAATAGCGTGCCTAACTTTCTGGAGCCATTCAGACACTTTTTCGTGACGCAGAGTGAAAGTTGCCGTATCAAGAAAACCTATGTTAACCACACATCCGTTTTACCTGCATTTTCAAAAAGTTTATGGCGACCGTTGGCCCACCCTTTTTGCTGCTTTACAGAGTTCTGAGCAGCAGGTGGCGCGCGTCAATAACTTGGGAGTCCAAGGTGACTCTGCCGCTGCGTGGAAAAATTTTGAAACCAAAGAGCAACTGCCTGGTTGCTTTTGGATACCAGTGGGCGAGGGCAGTCATCCGGAACGCCGTGCTGATGAAATGCTTGATACATATGTGATGGACCCAGCGAGTGTCATGGTGGCCAGAGCCCTTGAAGCTCAATCCGGCGATCGCATGCTCGATATGTGTGCGGCTCCGGGTGGTAAAAGTTTGATCCTGATTGAAGCCATTGCTGAAGACGGTGAAGTTTTCTGTAATGACCTTTCCCCGGAACGTCGTGAGCGTCTTAAAAAAGTTATTCAACAATATGTACCGCGCGATGTGCGCAATCGTGTTTGGGTGACAGGTAAAGACGGCGTGCAATTTGGATTGAAAGAGCCAAACAGTTTTGATCGTGTTTTGCTAGATGCCCCTTGTTCTGGTGAACGACATATTCTTGAAAATACGAAGGCGCAGGATGAGTGGAGTCCGCGTCGTACAGAGCACTTGGCGACTCGACAGTATTCTTTATTGAGTGCTGCTTTGTTGGCGGTAAAGCCGGGTGGTCGCATCGTTTATTCAACATGTTCTATCAGTCCCGTTGAAAACGATGATGTGATCCGTAAGCTTCTGAAAAAGAAAAAAGGCGCGGTAAAACTATTGCCTGCACAATTGGGAGTTGGCGGGGAAGCCACTGAATTTGGTGTGGCTTATATGCCGGACCGTTGTGGTTTTGGTCCTCTTTATTTCTCGGTGATCGAAAAGGTAGAAGAATAAAAAAAAGGCTGCTCTTAGGCAGCCTTTTCGTTTTAGTTGTCGTTCTTTTGACGATATTTATGACGACGATAGTCTTCCAATGTCAGGAAGCCGTATGTTTTCTTGCGATAGATCTCGATAGTTTCTGCTTCAACATCTTCCAAAACTTCTTCCATGAAATCGATAGGGATATTACCTAAACCCATCAATTGCAGCGTGTAAAGTTGCACAACGCGGTTGATGAAATCAGGCGTTTTCTCACGCATGTTTTTAGTTTCTTGAAGTTGAGTTTCGACGATCTTAACTAGGGCATCATTTTTCATAAATAAATTATCGGAATGCCCCCATGGAACCTAAGTACTAGTTGGAAAATTGGCCCAAAGAATGACAGAATGATCAGGATGAAAGCCATGACACAACAAGAACTGAACAAGTTCGTCGATCATTTCGCACAAGTCTTAGACGGAGCCCAACTTCAGGAGGTGCTCGCTAACGACCGTGGTCTGGCTCTCTCGTTTCACAATCGAACACAGTTTTGGTTGATCCTAGACCTTGTTCCTAACACGCCAATGATGCTGGTTTTTGAAAATCATTGTCCCTTTAAAAAAGGCCCGAAGCCAAAGCCAGTGGGGCTTTTCCTGAATTCCAATGCTAAGAATTTATACGTCTCTGATTTTAAAGTTTTAGCAGAGTATGGGCGTGTGGCAGTGCTGACTTTGTCGAACACAACAGTCAGTTGTGAGATCGAAGTTCGCTTGATTCCGAAGCAGTGCAATCTGTTAGTGCGTGCTGGTGGTAAAACAATTGCGTGGGAAAAACCACTGGATTTAAAGGAAGCTCCACCGGTTGAAAACCCTCCTGAGCCGCGGTCTTTAGAAGAACTGCATCAAGAATGGTTGGATGCACAAAAACAGGACAAGAAACCTTCGTTAGATCCTGTTGCTCAATGGGAAAAACAACGTCAAAAGGATTTGGATAAAAAGCGCAAAGCTTTGGATGAAATTCAAAAGCAAATCGACAACGAAAAGCATTTGGAGTGGCAAGAGGTTGGAAATTTCTTAGTGGCTCACAGAAGCTTGGAAGTCCCAGCGCATTTGCAGACATTTGTGAATCCGCGTGAGTCGTTAAGTTGGAATATTGAGAATGCTTTTGCGAAATCCAAACAGTTGGTGGCTAAAAAAGATGGCGCCCGTGAGCGCTTGGAAGAGCTGCAGAAAGAAATCGCTCAATTAGAAAAAGCAAAGTTCCGTGAGAAAGCTTCCGCGAAACCGGGTTTAGTGGATCTTATGCACAAAGCCGATGCTCGTGGGCGTAAGTTTTCACTGGAATCAGGTGCTTTGGCTTACTGTGGACGTTCTGCTGCAGATAACTTGGCGCTTCTTCGTCAGGCTAAGGCTTGGGATTACTGGCTCCATCTGAAAGACTATCCCGGCGCACATGCCATTATACATCGTCAGCGCGATCAGGAGATCTCTCAGGTAGAAATTCAAGAAGTGGCTGCGTGGGTGGCGCGAGAATCTTTGTCGTCAAAATCATTGATGGTGGGGCAGAAAGTCGCCGTGGTGATGGTGGAGTGTCGCTTTGTTCGTCCTATCAAAGGTGATAAATTGGGAAGAGTGACTTACCATTCGGAAAAGACTTTTCATTTTTCTTTGCGTCAATCCTGACGAGTCTTGACTGAGAGTCTTAGCAGTCTAAAATTTTGCTATGATTCAAGTAAAAGACCTCACCAAAGATTACGGTTCCCGTCGAGCAATTGATCATCTGAATTTTTCAGTTAACAAAGGTGATGTTGTTGGTTTCCTAGGTCCCAATGGAGCTGGCAAATCAACGACGATGAAAATCATCACAGGCTTCATGGCTCCAAGTCATGGCTCTGCCTCTGTTGCTGGCTTTGACGTTTTTGAAAATCCCCTGGAAGTAAAAAAGCGCATCGGCTATTTGCCAGAAACTCCACCTGTGTATGGTGACATGTATGTGCGCGATTATCTGCGCTATGTTGCAGCTTTAAAACAAGTTCCTAAAGGTAAGATCGAAAAATCTGTCGATATGGCGATTGAAAAAACCAATTTGGGCGAAGTGCAAAATCGTTTGATTCAACACTTGTCCAAAGGTTTCAAACAACGTGTAGGTATTGCTCAGGCGATTGTTTCTGATCCAGAAGTTTTAATTTTGGATGAACCGACAGTGGGACTTGATCCAAAACAGGTCGCAGAGATCCGTGACCTGATTAAAGCATTGCGTGGACAGCATACGATTATTCTTTCCACGCACATCTTGCCTGAGGTCCAAGCGACCTGTGAAAAAATCATTATTATCAACAAAGGCAAGATCGTTGTTGAAGACAGTATTCATCACTTAGCAACTATGGAGCAGGGGCAAAGTCGCCTGTTGGTTCGTGTTGCCAAAGAAGTGTCTGATATGAAATCGGTCCTTTCTGGTATTAGCGAGGTTATTTCGATTCAAGAAGGAACATCCAACAGAGAATGGCGCATTGATGTCCGCGGCGGTGATGAAATCGTAGCAGCGGTATCGTCTAAACTTGTGAACCAAGGCTTGGGGCTTTTGGAATTCAGTCCAAGCAAAATGGATTTGGAAGACGTGTTCTTGAAACTTACTTACGGTCAGAAGGAGGGTGGGCTATGAGCGGTTCACTCATTATTCTTAAAAAAGAATTAAAAGGCTTTTACGCCAATCCCACATTTTACATCATCTGCTTTTTAGTCAGTGTGATGTTCAGTTGGATTTACCCAATTCAGCTTTATGGTTTTTCTCAGCTGTTGATGAACTACGTTATGCAGCAAGGTATTCCCGCAAATCAGTTGAACATCCATTACGGCGTGTTCTTGCGTCAGCTTTCCTACTTGAATCTGATTTTGATTTTCGTGGTGCCGGCACTCACGATGAAATTATTCGCTGAGGAAAAGAAACTTCGTACGTTTGATTTGCTTTTAACCTCGCCAGTGACCTCCGCACAAATTGTGATCGGAAAATATTTGGCGGCGCTAGGGGCTGTGGCAGGGATTGTCTTGCTGGCTTTGTCCTATCCGGTGGCGACGGCAGTTTTGGCGAAACTAAACTGGGGACCTCTGCTGATTGCGTTCCTGGGGATTTTCATTGTCGGGGCTGTATATGCTTCGATGAATCTGTTTTGTTCTGCCCTGACTGAAAATAGCTTAGTGGCTTATGTGATGTCGGTGATCTTGAATGTGTCGATCTGGTTTATCGGTATTGGCGCTGAAGTTGTGGATAGTGAAATCGCTCGTAAAGTGTTCGAGCACGTTTCATTAAGCACTCATTTGTCGAGCTTAGTCGAAGGAACAATCCGTACCAACGGATTGGTTTTCTTTGGCAGCTTGATTGTTTTGTTCTGCTTCCTTGCAGAACGCGTTGTTGAATCTTCTCGTTGGAGATAATCGGATGAGCAAGTTTGGTAAAGTTGCATTCTTATTAGCAGGTATCTCGTTAGTTTGTATGTCGATCACTCGTTATATTTTAGGCGAGTGGGTTCCGTTTTGTTGGTTGTCTTTAGGGATGGCTGTGTTTTTCTTGGGCGCAGGAATCGTTAAGGATCGTGCTTTCTTTAAAGAGTTCTTTACGATGAAGACGACTAAAGAAGGCATGAGCATGGGCGTGCTGATTCTTTTGATGGTGGCAGTTCTAGCTATCGTGAACTATATCGGTGTTCGTCATTACGCGACTTTTGATTTCTCATCTGCGCAGTCCAACAGCTTGGCGGATCAATCTGTAAAGATCGTAAAGAGCCTTGATTCTGAATTGAAAGTTTATTTCTTTTACAAAAAGGGTGTTGAGGGTAACGAAGAAAACCGTCGCTCCTTCCGTGAGTTGATCAAAAAGTATCAAGACATCAATCCACGCATTCAATTGAACTTTGTCGAAGTGAACGAGCAGCCAGATCTTGCGAGAGATTTTGGTGTCGATAAAGGCAGTGGCACTGCTTTTGTTGAATACAAAGGTCGTCGTAATCTTTTGCAAAAAATTGATGAGCAAGAGTTCACAAGCTCTTTGGTAAAAGTGACTCGTGATAAAAACAAAACAGTTTATTTCACAGTCGGTCACGGCGAAGCGAAGCTTGATGAAGCGAAAGAAGGCTTGGGCTTAAATGCTTTGAAGCTGATGCTTGAAAGCAATCGTTACACAGTTAAGCAGTTGCCTCTGATCCAAGAACCAGTTGTTCCCGCAGATGCAGATGTTGTGGTGATTGCAGGTCCCATTCAGAATTTCTTG
Source organism: Bdellovibrio sp. HCB209 (assembly GCF_047306065.1). Taxonomy (GTDB): domain Bacteria; phylum Bdellovibrionota; class Bdellovibrionia; order Bdellovibrionales; family Bdellovibrionaceae; genus Bdellovibrio. Next base: position 2,939,005 of record NZ_CP178618.1, on the reverse strand, counting down.
GACCACGAGATCAAGGCATTGGAAGCGTACCTGACTCAAGGTGGCAGCTTGTTTATCGCTTTGGAATCTCAGAATCCTGCGAACTTAGATAAGCTTGTGCGTAAAATGGGGATTGAGCTTCAGAACAACTATATCTTTAACGTTGTCGATACGGTGATGGGCCAAGGGATCAATCAAGGCCCAGCGATGGGTTCTGTGTTCTCTCCGATGAACGAAATCACTAAATCATTTGGTCAAAGCGAAGTGACGTTGTTCCGTCATCCGCAGTCTTTGCTGAAAGTCACAGAGCCGCCCGGAATGAGTATTGATGAGTTGGTTAGAACCAATCCAAAATCCATGGCGTTTAAAACTCTGAACTTGAAAGAAGATGGTCCGATTGCAAGTTATGCTTTGGTCGATCAGGTGACAGGTCAATGGGATTCAGATCCGCAAGCGAAACCGTTTGCAGCCGTGATTGCTGGTGATGTGGATTTCATGACCAATCAAATGCTGTATCAAAACTTGAATCGTGATTTGGTTTTGAATTCGATTGCATCCCTGGCTAAAGAGGAAAGCTTGATCAGCATCACGCCTAAGGAGCCTCAGGCCACACAATTGATTTTGACTGAAACTAAGTTTGCTATTTTCTTGTTCGCCTTTTTAATCCCCTTGCCTTTGGTATTCTTAGGCGCGGGCATCACTTTACATTTGAGAAGGAAAAATGCATGAGAAAGATCAAAGGTCGCGGAATCTTAGTAATGTGTCTTTTTTTGTTCGGTGGTTATGCGTTCTATGATTTTCAGAAGCAAAGAAGTGCTTCCGAAAAGCAAACGGCGGACGCCAAAATTTTCGCAATGAACGTGGATCAAATTGACGCCATTGAAATTCAAAAAGATGGTCAGACCGTAGAAATCAAACGCGGCGTGGATGGTTGGACTTTGTTGCAACCACTTAAAGACTCCGCTGACGATGCTGCCGCAGAAGATCTGATCAAAATGACTTCGGCAGAGAAAATTAAAGACGTCGCTAAAGAAGGCGCAGATATCGACTGGGCGAGTTTTGGTTTGGATAAACCAGCAGCCTCATTCACGTTCACAAATTCTGCAGGGCAAAAAGGCACGCTTCATGTTTCTGCAAAATTTAACTTCGAAGGCCATCCGTTTGCTCGTCGTGATCAAGAAAATCGCGTATTAATCGTGAATTCTTCCTGGGCGACTCGTGCCGAAATGCCGATTGTGGAATTCCGTGATCGCAGATTCCTGCGCCACAAAATGGGTGCGATCGATACTTTCAAATTGAAGAATAAAAACGGCATCGTCGATATCGCTTTGAAAGATGGCAAGTGGGTTGATGCCGGTTCTAAAAAAATGGAATTGGATCAACAGAAAGTTCGCGAGATTTTCCGCGGTATCGCCGATGCCAAGGGTGCGAACTATGTCGACGGTAAAATGCCTGCTTTGCAAAACCTGTTCACCCTGGATATGAAGTTAGGGGACAAGAACTGGAAAGCCGAAGTTGGTCAAGCCGCTGACAAGAAAATCTATGCTAAAGTATCAGATCCAGCTTTCCAAATGCAGATGGCCCCAGGCGCGGTCGACAAATTGATCGAGCTTAAAACTGAGGACTTGAAAGTTGGTGCCACTCCGAAGGATGATAAGGGACAAGCACAGTTGGCTCACGAACCAGGGGCCTAAGAGAAAGACAACTAGTCATGCAAAAGATCGTAGTTAAATCACCCACTCGTGTGGATTTGGCAGGGGGGACACTTGATTTGTGGCCCCTTTATTTATTCATCAATGGCGCTTCCACAGTAAACGTCGCAATCGACGTGTTTACGAACGTGGAGCTCACTCCTCACGACGACTCTACTATAGTCCTGGATTCTGTGGATTTGAAATTGCGTAAAGCTTATTCCAACTTGGTAGAAGCTTTGGCAGACACAGATCCAATGATGATCCTTTTGCAAACTCAGCTTCGTTATTGGATGCCGACCAAAGGTTTCACTTTGAAGACCTCTTCAGAGAGCCCTGTGGGTGGTGGCTTGGGTGGAAGCTCGAGCTTAACAATCGGTTTAATGAAAGCCTTCGCACAGTTTTGTGGGAAGCCTTTTAAAGATGTTCATCACATGGTGCACACCGCTCACAACATCGAAGCAGAAATTTTAAATACTCCAACAGGAACTCAAGATTACTATCCTGCGGCTTCTGGTGGACTTAATATCCTTCGCTATGGTTACGACGGTGTTCAGCAAGAAGTGATGAACGTTAGCAGCACTCCGCTGGCAGAAAAGTTCATGCTTATTTACACGGGCAAAGCCCATCATTCTGGCTTGAATAATTTTGAAGTCATGAAGGATGCAGTTGCGAAAGATCCTGGAACACTGCAAGCGCTTCGTGATCTTAAGGTGATTGCGATTGAAACTGAGCATGCGGTCCGCTCTGGAAACTGGAATGAACTCGGATCTTTATTTAAACGCGAATTTGAAGCTCGCGTGCGATTGGCGCCAGAATTTTCAAGTCCTGAGATCCGTAAGCTTTCTGAACTCTCTTTGCAGAACGGGGCTGAGGCTGTTAAGATTTGTGGAGCAGGGGGCGGTGGTTGCGTGCTTGTTTGGTGTCCTCCTGAAAAGAAACAAGGGGTCGCAGACGCATGTCAAAAAGCCGGGTTCCAAGTCATGGCCGCAAAGCCAGTAAACCCTCTGTAAAAAAGAAGGTTGCTAAAAAGGCGACGAAACGCAGGGTTGCAAAACCTCGTTCCGTCGCAAAGGCTTCACGTGCGACATCTGGTTCCCACTCTGGAGAGGTTCACCGCTTTTTCGGAATCTCTTTAGGGGGCGGTAAAACCGACAAGGCCTGCGTGGCAGTTGTTGAATACTATCCCAAGCACAAAAAAGTTTTCCTCTCGCGCTTAGTTGAAAAAATCAAAAGCGACGAAGTTCACTCTGCCGATTTTAAAATCCACGAAATTATCGATCAGTATCGCGGGGAAATTGATTCCATCGCATTTGATGTGCCATTCCGTTTTCCGGTGTGCTTGCGTGAAAACTGCTGCGGCGGAATCGAAGACTGTCCAAAGCCTCACATCAAATGGATGTGGGACTATACACGTAAGCTCCATAAAAAGAAAAAACCGCGTAAGCTCTTTACTCCGTACACTCAACGCTGTGTCGAGATGTATTTGTCTTCAGAACTTGAAGAGCCCTTTATCTTGCAACACGCGATGGGTGCAAACTGTGCTCCGCTGCTAGCGCGTGCGATGTACATCCGTCGTCGTCTAGAGCATAAGTGCATCGAGGTGTTTCCAAAACTTTCCGTATGGCGTATTGGTCGCTCATTGCACGTGATGAAAAGTCATTTGCTATTCCATAAACATTCGGTGGGTGGAGACGACAGTCGTCGTGCTATTTTAAATGCGTTGAGTACTCACAATATCGCCTTCGTATATGATCAAGATGTGAAGTTGATGATTGAAAATAATCATGCCTTCGAAGCATTTATTTGTGCTCTTACCGGCTTCCTTAGCTTTAAAGGTCTGACAGAGTCTCGACCTGAGGGCTTTCCCGAAGAAGAAGACTGGATTGATTTCCCGCTGTCATCCATCAAATGGAATTCTTTTTAAAATTCAGGTATGATTCCGGTGTCCGTTTAAGGAGGCCTTATGGCTGGCGATTTTCCGTATCTGCATGGTTTTAGCAAAGATGAACAAGAACGTCTGCGCAAACAAGCGCGTTTCGGCGAATTCACTGTTTATCAAAATATCAATCTTTCAAATGTCGGTAATTTGTTGGAAGTCGGTTGTGGTGTCGGCGCACAAAGTGAAATCATTTTGCGCCGATTCCCGAACTTACATCTGACAGGTATTGATCTGAGTACCAATCAGTTGGCATCAGCTCGCCAACACTTGGCGGAAATCCCGGGGCTTCCGGGGCGTTTCAATATGAAAGAAATGGATGCGACGAACATGGAGTTCGGAGCGAACTCTTTTGATGGAGCATTCTTGTGTTGGATCCTGGAGCACGTTCCAGATCCGATTCGTGTTCTCTCAGAAGTTCGCCGTGTACTTCGTCCGGGTTCACCGATTTATATCACCGAGGTGATGAATGCGACGTTCTTCTTAGATCCATATTCGCCGAACATGTTGAAGTATTGGATGGCATTCAATGAGTATCAGCTGCAACAAAAGGGTGATCCCTTTGTCGGTGCCAAGCTTGGAAATTTCCTGATGCAATTGGGATATCACGATATTCAAACCGAAGTGAAAACTTGGTTCTTAGACAACCGTCAACCCCAAGCCCGCAAAGACTGCGTGGAGTATTGGACCGAGTTGCTATTAAGCGCGAGTGATCAGTTGATCAAAGCGGGCTGCGTATCCAAAGAAGTCGTCGAAGGCATGAAAAAAGAAATGGCTGCGGTCGCCAACGACCCGAACGCCGTTTTCTATTACAGCTTCGTTCAAGCTCACGCGAAAACATAAGGGTTCGCGATGTCGGCAGGTGATTGGAAAGAAATGTATGGTGCCGCAGCCTCTGGGAATCTGGAGCTGGTGCGGTATCATATTAAAAACGGTGTCGATCCGAACTACCAACATCCTGAAATTATGTCGACAGCACTGGTTGCCAGCATCGTCGGCAATCACCTGGAAATTTCCTTATTTTTATTAGAGCACGGCGCAGATCCCAGTCTGTGTTCCGAGTTTGATAACATGACACCACTTCAAGCGGCGAAGATGTTTAAACGCCAAGAGATCATAAGCATTTTGCAAAAGATGATTCCAAAACAAAGTCTTTGGAATCATCTCGTCGCTTTTTTTAGAAATCGTCCTTACTGAGCCAACCCTTGTGCCAAACCCAGCCCAGAATCGCAATGGCCAAAAGAGCCATCGTGCCAAGAACCGAGAAATACCCGTAATGATGTTTTAACTCCGGCATAAACTCAAAGTTCATCCCATAAACACCGGCGATAAAATTTAGCGGTAAGAAGAAGATCGAAACCACTGTCAGAATGCGCATGATTTCATTTGTTTTGAAAGATGCCTCATTGGTTTTTTGCGACATCAAAGCCAAGTGAAGATTGATCAATCCCGTGATTTCCTCAACAGTATTGTCCGTATCAAAAAGCAAACGCGCCAATGGATCACGGACATAGTCGTAATTCAGTGCCGGAAATTTCGAGTGTTGTTGTAGGTTCGTTAGAACGGAATCGGTGAATTTAAAGATCTTTTTAAAACCCGAAGCTCGGCGTTTCAAATGATACCCCTCACGCAAAATATTTTTGCGACGAAGAGCATAGATACGGCCTTCGATCGTATCCATTTTGTTGATCAACTCATCCAGTGGCGTTTCAAAACTTTGCAGAACTTTGACGAACAGGCGGCCAATGAGTTGTCCCATTTCCAACTGTTCGAATTTCACTTTGTCTTTTTTGTCGTCGATACAAGGCAGGGGAGTGCGATGCAAAGTCAGTACATACTTTTTACCGACAAAGAAAACCAACTTCGTCGACAATTCCTGAATCGAACCCGCACCCGGGCGAGCGCGATCATCAAAGTGTCGTAAAATAATATAAGTGGAGTGATCCAAATACTCGACACGGGGAAGATGATCCGGGTCCATACAAGTTGCAAGAGCTTGCATGGGAATCTCGAACTCTTGCGCGAGGTTTACAAGGTCTTCTTTTTTAGGGTCTTCTATGTCGATCCACGTAAAATCTTGCCAGGCATGTTCAAAGCGTTTCATGATTCAAGTATGTCGAATTTGAATCGCCTGTGCCTTAAATTTCTAAGCCTCGCTGCGTTGGTTGTGTTGATCAGCGGATGTCAGTCTGCTTTCTATTATCCGTCGCCGATTCAGTTCTACTCGCCTGATCGTATTGGTTTGAAATACGAAGATGTGAAATTCAAAACCTCCGCGGGGGACGAGATTCACGCGTGGTACTTTGCCACTCCACAAAAGGAGAGCAAGGGCACGGTTTTGTTCTTTCATGGGAATGCTCAGAACTTAACTTCGCACTTCATGATGTTTTATTGGCTCCCTAAAGAGGGTTATAATTACATGATTTTTGATTACCCGGGTTATGGTCAAAGTTCGGGCAAACCGAGCCCGAAAAGCACCCTGGAATCAGGGGTGGCTGCGGCCAAATGGCTAAGGGAAAACAAGGACACACGTCCCTTGATCATCTATGGGCAGAGCCTGGGTGGCATCATTGCCATGCGCACGGTCAAAGAAATCAAGGACCAGCAGCCGATCCGCAATCTGATCGTCGACTCGAGCTTTTCCTCGTATCGAAAGATCGGAAGACGGGTCTTAGCTCGATCCTGGGTGACTTGGATACTTCAGCCGCTGACTTATGTGGCACTTAGTGACTCGTACTCTCCTGAACCGTTAAGTGATTTTTCCCCGATCCCAATGCTGTTCATCCATGGAACAGACGACCCCGTAATCCCTTTTGCTAGCTCCGAAGACATGTTCGCAGCGGCGCGTGAACCGAAGCAGTTTTGGACCGTTCCAGGTGGCCATCATGGCGATCTTTTTGAAGTTAACAATCGTGAGCTCCGTCAAAAGTTCCTCAATTATTTGCAATAGTAAATAAAGGTTTGACCCTTTTTACATACCTGACTAAAACGCCTACAAATCGGTAACCCTAGGATTCACCTTAGTGGCGGATTTGCTGGCATTGAGTGTGCACGATGGGGAAGTGCTCGGATCTGAAAGTGGTTACCGCCATCCAAATAAGGAGTTCCTATGAAGTGGGGTAGAGTAGGTTTAGCAGTTTTGACTGCGATTCAATGTAAGGTGGCTTTCGCCGCTCCTGCAACGATCAGTACAGGTTTCTTTCCAATCGATATTGCGCCAACTTCTTCAACTTCTGTGGACGATTTGTTCCCAACTCAACCACGTATTGGCCAAGATCCAAGCTCTCCGATTTCAATCAATCCAGTTCCAGGAACTCCTGGCACAGGTCTTCCGACAGCTCCGGGCAATCCAAATGCACCGAAAGGTCAAACGCCAACACTTCCACTTCCGAACCAACCTCCAGGTAGCACTATTGGTGGTAACGGTCTTCCAGTGAACGTAAAAGACTCTGTAGGCGTTGCTGAAGAATTCAAATGTAACCTATTCACAAATGCTGACGACAAAACTTACTCTGACATCTTGTCAGCAGTAAACGCTTTGAACCAAGCTGTGAGCTCTCCATCTTGTGCTGGCAATCAAATCAACCAACAGTCGGTTGTTGATAACAACAAGAAAATCACAGACGCTATCGCGAAACTTCAGCCGTACTTGAACTCTGAAGACGAAATCCCTCGCGAAAAAGTGACTGAGATCACTCAAACTGTAGACATCGCTATCCGTGCAGCAAGCACTTTGGCAGCGACTTTCTCTAACACAGACATCATGACTAAGCAGTGCCGCGAGCAAATGAGCGGTGGTTCTATCGCTCTTGCGATCAACGACATGATCAACGGTTTGACTCCATATGCATTGATGGCAGCATCAATGACTGGTGGTACAGCAGCTGTTCCATTCATCGTAGGTGGTCAAGTTTTGACTAGCGCGATTGGTTCTATGGAAAAAATCGTGACTGAGAACTCTACAAAAATCCAAGACCCATTGGTTCGCCGTGCAGTTCTTGAGAACACATGCCAATACATCCGTCTTGAGCAAAAATACCGCTTCTTGACTAAAGGTCGCGAAGAGCAAGTTGCTAAGATCTCTAAAGAGATGTTGGTAGCTCGTAACTACTCTATGAAAATCTCTGGTGTTTCTAAAGACACTAACTCTTTGATGGTTCGTAAGAACGCATTGAGCGCAGCTGCTCTTGAGTTGAACACGACTTTGACTGCTGCTTCTGCACAATCTGAGTTGGACAAAACTTTCGTACAAAGCACAACTGCTGACAGCATGATCTGTGAATTGGGTATCAACTTGGCAGCGACTGCTCACGATCCTCAATCATATGTTGCTAAGCTTTTGGCGAGCGTAAACTACTCTCTATCAACGACTGGTTACAGCGCTTCTCCAATCACAAACACATTGAAGAGTGCTGGTGCTCTTTATGTTCGCAACCTTTCTTCAGTAACTGCTCGTAACAACGCTGCACAATGTGCAACGACGACGAAGTACTTGCTTGAGGCAATGGACAAATCTGCAGTTGCTGCTCGTGATATCATGAAGCAAGCTCAATCTGATTTGGATAAAGAATTGAAACGTTCTCCAGAGTACAACCAAATCCAAACTCGTCTTGCAGCTTTGGCTGAAAAACAAGCTCAAGCAGCTCGTATCACGAACTCTTTGGATAACTTGCGCAAATACGCAACTAGCTTCACTCAATCTGAAATCGATTCTGAAATGTCTCGTTTGAGAAACGGTTTGTTCGCGAACCGCACTTTGGGTATCAACTCTCCAGTAATGGCTTGGTTCAACTACACAACTAAGCTTCACACTGGTTCAGTAACTAGCTTCAAAGCAGGTCTTAAATCACTTCAAGATCGCGCTTACCGCATGACTGAAACTGGCCAATCTTTGGGTCAACCATACAATGGTTCTTACAAGTCTCCGACTAAAGAACAAATGGCTCAAGCTACACGTGACCGTCAAGCTGGTGACAATCTTGAGACTTTGATCCCTGCGAACTTGGTTAAAAACACTCGTATGCACGCTGATGTTTGCCGCGAGACTCAAGATGTATGGAACCGTTGGGTTGCTGCAGTAGACCACTTGCAAGCGATCGAATCATTCTGCCAAATGATCGACAATTATATCTATGACAGCCGTTCTGAAGACGCTACTTTGGTGCAAATGTGCCGTGGTAACCAAGCCGCTCGCGGTGTAGGTACTTACGCTTCTCAATTGGGCCAAATGAAAGCTTCTTTGTTGAACGAAAAAACAAACAACTGGGCTGGCCTAGTTAAGAAAAGAATCACAGCTTTGGGCTGCCAAACTGTAACAGCGTTCTAATCTGTCTAATCCCAATATAGACTCCAAAAAGCCGATCCAATGGATCGGCTTTTTTATTTGTCCTTCCGCGAATTTGGGCCCCTGTCGAAGCTTTAGACAGCTGAAAGTCCCTTAATTTCCAGTATAGCTGAATTTAGTGGAGCATAGTTCATGCAACTAAAGGCATAGCTATGGGAAGACTACTGTCATCACTCCTCATTTTAGGCTTAGTTTTATCGGGTTGTGCTCCTCGCGGGAATGGCTTTCCGGCCTCTGTGCGTGATACCGCCCCAATGCCCGAACAAGCGCAAATTCGCGTTGTGGGTGCCTATGAGGTAGTCGAAGGCGCGACTCAATTGCAGGGTATGGAAGTGGCCTATGATAAGGGCACTAACAAGATCACTCTCCAAGGTAAGTTGTCTCTTAAAACTCTAGATTCTAAGCAAACAATTCCACTGGATGTAAGCCTTCAAGGTACGACAGATATGCAGGGCTTTTCCGTGATGAAACCTGTGGGTTCTGTGGGCGTGGCTGATCTTGAAATCGCAGCCAAAGCAACGTGCTTGGGTGTTGCTAACGACTGTTCAAGCAATTTCATCGATATCTATATCTCTTATGAAGATCGCATCTACCATCATCAAGTGGAGTCCGTTGAAGACACAATGACGATGGGTGAAGAACCTAAAGACGCTGACGAGACTGTGACGGATCCAAATACTCCGGCTCAAGGCGAAGACTTCGCTGACGAAGATCACGACGAAGATGAGCACGGTGAAATGGACCTAACAGAAGAGCAGGGTGCTTACGTTGGTGATATTGAAAACGATATCGAGAAAGTTTTGGAAGTAAAACCAAAGCCAAAAACTTCGCCGTCTCCAAAGCAAGAGACTCCGAAAAAAGACGAGCCTAAGAAAGACGATCCTAAAAAGGAAACGCCTAAGCAAGAGACTCCGCCTAAGAAGGAAGATCCGAAAAAAGTTCCTCCTAAAAAGGATGAACCAAAAAAAGAAGACCCTAAGAAAGAAGATCCAAAAAAAGAAACTCCTAAGAAGGACGAGCCTAAAAAGCAAGATCCTAAAAAGGACGATGATAAGGACGAAGACGACGATAAAGACGAAACTCCTGTGGTGACAACTCAGCCACCGAAGTTCGATTTGTTGGCTAAGTTGGATCAAGCGATCGGTCCGGTGAACTCTGGGAAGCTAGAGCGCGCGACGGATATCTTGGGTTACCAAAAAGCATATCCTGAAACGAATCTACGTATTTTAAGACCAGAGCGCCTTACTCACTTCGGTACGATTGAGATGGCTTACTTGGTTGCAAAAATGGGTAAGTACACAAGAGCTATTGCACCAGCGCATTCATTGCGTATGGGTGATTTGTCTAGAAAGAACGGTGGCCGCTTGGGTTCGCACAAGTCCCACACGAACGGTCTTGATGCAGACATCGCGTACTACTTTAAAGCCGATAAAAACATGACGGGCTTTTCTTCAGCACTTAAAGGTGGCAAACCATTGGGTGACTGGATGGTGGCTCAGCAATGGAAGCTTTTGAAGTATACGGTCAGCTCTAAGTTCGTAGACCGCATCTTTATCCATCCGACTTTGAAAAAGTCTTTGTGCACTTATGCCCAAAATCAAGGTGAAATCAAAACGGACCTCGCAGTGGAGACTTTGCGACGTCTAGTTCCTGAGGTAAATCACTACAATCATTTCCACATGCGTATTAAGTGCTCTAAGAGCCAAGTGCGTTGCCGTCAAATGGTTGATCCTAAGCCAGGTACTGGTTGCTAAGACTTGCCAAGCCCAGTCGGCCCTGACAAAATGTCATAATGGCTGACTGGCGTGAAATAAGCGAAATGAATGGTGACGTTGTGTTCTTCAGATATGTTTCTGAGGGCATGGAGAAATCTCACGACGAAGTCTTTCTGTGGGACATCGATAAAACTTACCTTGATACAACTATCGATTCATTGTCTGGTTTGCTAACGACAGTGCTTGAACGTGCTTTGAGTAAAAAGAATGTTCCCGGCACAAACACACTCCTTCAATCTTTGTCTGAATATCGTAAAGCTCAAAAGGGCTATATGTATTTTCCAATTTATTTCATCACGGCATCACCGCCGCAGATGGAAGAGCGTATTTCTGAAAAATTCGCGTTGGATAATATCCGTCCTTTCGGTTGTTTCTATAAAGACAATTTGGCAAATCTTCGCCCGGGTCGTTTCTGGCGTTTGACGAAGCAAGTGGGCTACAAACTGCAAGCCTTGTTGCAGTTAAGAACTCGCTTGGCTGAAAACGTTCGTCAGATCTGCTGGGGAGATGACAGCGAAACAGATGCGATTATCTATAATCTGTACTCTGATATTTGTTCGCGCCGTTTGGGGCCTCACGATATACGCATTACTTTGGAAAAATTGAATGTGACCGGGGAGCAAGTGGATACGATTTTGGAACTGCAAGCGCAGATCCCAGAAAACGATCCCGTTGAAAAGATCTATATCAACTTAGCAACCGATACAGATCCTGATTACTATTTGAAGTTTGGTCGCAGAACTTTAGCGACTTACAATACGTTCCAAGTCGCGATGGATATGTACCAAGATGGTCGTATCAATCTGGATGGCGTCTATGCTGTGGTTCAAGACATGATCTATAACTACAGCTACACGCCGGAAGAGTTGATGAAGAGTTTCGATGAATTCATCCGCCGCGGCATCATCGGTCACACGGCCTATGAAACGGCGAAGACCTTCTTTATTGAAAAAGGCCTGTTGTATCCGTCTTATTCTCCGACGGTTGCTCCGTTGAAGGAAAAAACAGTTGTCGAAGGGCGAGTGTACGAGATGGAAGGAATCCACGAACCGTGGATTCCTGAGCGTATTGATTACCTTCACGATTACCGCTAGTGCTCTTGCGAGGGAATGCAGACATGGATAAAAGACTCGAAATGAAAGAGGACGAAAATCTAAGAACCATTCCCGTTGATCCGATTGGACTTCGCAAATACGTTATCGAACTTTTGGGCTCATTGACCGCCGTCAGAAAAAATCACAACAAGCGTGTCAGTATTTTAGGTGAGGCGGGTGTTCACTTAAGATGTCTGGGTGATCTTAAAGAGGCCGAGCAAGTTTTGCGCGAAGCTTTGCGAATTGTGAGCGAGGAACAATTAGGTGTTCGTCGTGAAGTTCAAAATAAAATTCGCTTAGCCCATGTTCTGCAATATCAAGGTCAATTCAAACGCAGCAATGCTCTATTTGATGAAGTTATTGCTGCTTGCAGAACCAACGATGAAGCATCTCAATACTTGGACTTCGCCCTTCAACATGCAGGTAAAAACTTGTTCGATCAAAATAAGTTCAGTGAAGCGTTGGTCTTATTCGAAGAAGCCATGGAATTAAGACTTAAACGCGAAGCCCCTGAGGACCAAATCAAATCCACAGCAAAAGCCATCGCCAGAGCAAAGTCACTTCTACAAAACTAATCTGCTATTCAAATTTCAGAGGGAAAACTGTCGAGATTGGATCGCCTGCGAAGGATTTAAATTCCACGCGGCGGATCGCTTCAGTCAGACATTTTTTAAACTGCTGATCGGCGATGGATGATGAAGCCACAGTGGGGTTGCTGACCTTACCTGTACGTTCAATCGTGAAACCAATTGAAGCCTGACCACTCACGCCTGGAGTTTTCTGCAACAGCTGTGTGTAGCATTTAAAGAATGAATTACGGTGTGTGCGCAGAGTTTCTTGAATGAACTCCGAAGTCAGGCCTTCTCCCGCTTTTTGTTGGCGAGAGTAACCCTCTGTAGAAGGCGCCAGATCTGGCAAGTTAGTTTGAGCGTTGGCTTGCTTGCGGTAATTTGTTTCGTAATCAGTCGCTGTCCAGCGAACACCATCACGAGAGATCATAACTGAACCATCACGACCATAACCCTCAACCTGAACATCTCCACGTTTAATCAAGATCACCTGGCGGTCGTATTCTTGATCTAAAGTGATCAGGGAGTTTTCTTGAACACGAATGCGGTTAGCAGAATCAAAAGTCATTGTGGCATCGCCATCAGGACCTGTTTCGACAGAGTCTTGAGGATACAACGAAGCCGTGCGAGTCAGAGTTTCTTTCTGAGTCATGTTTTTGCGAAGGACGAAGACTTTGCCAAGATTCAAATCAATGCGCGCAAGAGGGCGAATGGCAGCTTTTTGTTTTTCAGTTTGTGAGGAAATAAAGAGTGAGAGAGCTAAACTCAATACACCGAGACCGATAAGGGATGGAATCAACCAGTTGTTCTTCGCCATAGTGAAACTATAACGAAGAACTCAGAACTAAGTAACTTTATTTTGCTGGTGTTTCAGGAGCCGCAGGAGCAGCTGCTGCTGGAGCAGTCGTTTCAGGAGCTGGAGTTGCTTCTGTCGTAGGAGCTGCCGTTTGAACCGGAGCTGCTGCCGCAGGCAATGTATCAACAACTGATTTAGTTTTTGAAGAAGTGAAAACTGACAAAGTTAAGCAAGTCACCGCGAAGATGATCGCTGCCCAAACAGTCATTTTACCAGCAAGTGATTGTGCGCCTGTTGCACCCAACAAGCTGTTTGAACCCGAGCTTCCGCCCATGCCCAAAGCGCCGTTACTTTTGGAATCTTGGATCAAAACTAGTACGATCAAAACAAGAGCAACGATGATATGGATAATTCCAACAAAAGTAGTCATTTCAAGTATCTCCCAAAGTCCCACAATATAGGGATAAAGGGTCACCTTCGTCCACCAAAACTGCCTATTAGCGGTCCAAATAACGCAATAAGTCACATCTAGTTGTCTTTAAAGCCAGCACATCCGTACACTTAGGGGTATGAAAACAATTATTCAGACTTTGACGGTTCTTGCGTTAGCGTTCCTGGTTTCTTGTACTTCTAGTGAAAAAGCCTTCAAGCAAACGGCTGAAGCGACCGCCGAGGCGCAATTCAAAGCCACGATCGAGGAAGAGGCCGCGGGTTACCTCACTCAGAATGAATCCTTCCGAAAGGCCTACATCGCATTCATGCATAAAAACTCGGAATTCATGGCCGAAGACGTGCGTATGAGTGGCGAGAACAACGGCGTGACGACTGTTTATATCAAATCCTACGCACCTGACATCCGTAAGAAGCTTTTGCGAGTGGCAGGCAATATGGACTCCTCAAAAACGGGAATGTTCAACTTTGCAAACGCGTTTCAGCTGATCTCTAAGGAAACAGGCATGCCGGGCGAGCCTATGAAGTATCCCTTCGCTACACTAAATTTAAAAAAGGATGCGAACGGAGATTGGACCGTTCTAAAATAAACAAAAGAGGGAGAGCAGATGAAGTTTTCGTCGATCCTATTTGTGTTTACTTTGTTCGGTTGTCTTCAGAGTCACGCGGCCAATGTTTGCGTGTCGAACATGGCTGACTTTGAAAAAAGAAAAGAACAAATTCCCCCAATGCTGCAAAAGCTGCCAGTGATGTTCACGGTCGATAGTTTTGCAGTGACAGCAGGGCTCAAAATTTCTCCAGCGGGAGAGAAAATGCAGCTCGAAGCAAACGTCAACGCCATCGGTAGCGGTGACGACTATCAACAGGTCACCTACATCAAAGAAGTCTGCATCATCGACAACAAGGTAACGATGAAGCTTGAGGCGGGTGCGAACAATCGCAAAGAACCACCTCCGACTATTTCTTTGATAGATTCAAAAAGTGTTAAGATTAATAGCATCACTTTCAATAAAGCCACAGAGTCTCAGTTTCGTTCGATCAGTCGCAAAGTCAGCAGTGACTTGGGTGGCTCATCGAGTGGTGCTGGCGGCGTGAAGTAAGGAGTGATGATGAACAAGACGACTTTACTTATAGCATCCCTTGTGATGACGGCAGTGGTTCAAGCAGCGACAACTCCTCCACCGATTTCTTCTAAAGAAGACGTCGTGTTTGGGCATAAAAAAGAGCAAAAGATGCTTGCGATGGTGAATGCGGATTCCTTTGTGGGATACTTCACTCGCACGGCACAGACGGATAAAGGCCTTCGCCAAGCAGAGCTCTATGATCTGGCAGATCTTAGCAGTTTAAAGATGGATGAAGAGCTTTGCAAAAAAGCTTTGAGCAGTATGTTTGGTCCATTGAATGAAATTACACTTAAAGCGGAGGGCCTTCAAATTTGGAGTTCTCACTCGGGTAAAACTTGTGAGGCTTCGATGGTGGACCCTTACGATAAAGCGTTGATCCCTGAGCGTCGTGTTCAGGTGGGTTTCATTAAGGCTAAGCCCTATGGCATCGTTTTTAAGCTCTCTAAAAAGGCCACGGCAGAGCAGCAGGCCAATATGCGTAAATTTTGGGACAGCCTTCGCTAAAAGGCTGTTTTGCTGCCCCTTGTTGTAAGGCCTTTTGTTGACCCAGCTGTCACAATGACTGACAAAACTAGGCATGTCTTTTCTGGTATTTGAGGGCCTTGACGGCTCCGGCAAAAGCTCACTGATGAAGGCTCTGGAAGCAGAGCTGCAAAAACGTGGAATTCCCACATACATGACTCGTGAACCGGGC
This sequence comes from Bdellovibrio sp. HCB209, assembly GCF_047306065.1. Lineage (GTDB taxonomy): Bacteria > Bdellovibrionota > Bdellovibrionia > Bdellovibrionales > Bdellovibrionaceae > Bdellovibrio. The sequence goes on along the minus strand of NZ_CP178618.1, from coordinate 2,923,550 downwards.
GGCACTCCTTTGGGAGATGAAATCCGTAACATGATTTTGCGCAAGGAAGGTCCTGCACCGACAGCGCGCACGGAATTGCTTTTGTACGAGGCAAGTCGTTCTCAACATGTGGACCAAGTGGTTCGCCCTCAGCTGGAAAAAGGTTCTTGGGTTTTGTGTGATCGTTTTACCGCAAGCTCTGTGGCCTTCCAAAGTGGTGGTCGTGAGATCTCAGCCAATGACGTTGTGACGTTGAATAATTTCGCGACAGGTGGCTTGAAAGCTCACTTAACGATTTTGTTGGATCTTCCGGTGGAGGAGTCTCGCAAACGTCGTCAAGGTCGTGGCGAACAAAACGGTGAATCCGAAGATCGCATCGAATCTGAAGCGGATACTTTTCATGAAAAAGTTCGTCAAAGTTTCTTGAGCCAAGCGAAAGCGGACGCTGCTTCGTGGTTGGTTTTAGATGCTAAAGAAACTCCAGCGGTTTTGTTTGAGCAATTGATCAAAGCGCTGACTGATAAAAAGATTTTGAAATAAGGAACAAAGCAAAGTGGCAAGGCTGTTGGATTTTGTCTTAGGACACCAAGAGACGATTAAAAAGATGGTGGATTCCTTCGAAGCAGGGAAGCCCGGCCAGACTTTTTTATTTGTCGGTCCTTCTGGTGTTGGCAAAAAAATGACAGCGATTGGTTTGGCGCAGGCCTTGATGTGCCCGCAAAGCCCGCGTGGTTGTGGCCGTTGTCCATCTTGTTTCCGTGTGGCTCAACCAGCGCATGCGCATGAAAACTTGCGTATTATTTCTCCTTCTGGTGCCAATATCAAAATTGAACAAGCTAAAGAAGTTTTAGAATTCTTGAGCTTAAAAAGCTTAGGTGGAAATCGCGTGATCATCATTGATCAAGCGCAGACTTTGAATCCCCAAGCAGCCAATGCCTTGCTTAAAACTTTAGAAGAGCCACCAGATGGCACGTTCTTCTTTCTGATTGCCCCGAGTGTTGCTGGTATCATGCCGACGATTCGCTCGCGCTCTCGCATCGTTCAGTTCAAACCACTGTCGATCGAGGAACTTGGTAAACGTGTCAAAGCTCCAACATGGGCCTTGAAGTCAGCAGCGGGGAGTTTTGAAAAACTCGCTCAGCTGCAAGATGGACCTGAATTGGAAGTTCGTCAGAAAGCCGTGGATATCTTGACGGTCTTTTTGAAGGACGGTGACTTCCTTTTGAATGAAATGTGGCGTGCAGAATTTAAGGATCGTCAGCAAGGACAGCGTTTGCTTTCTTACTGGGTCAGTTTTTTCCGCGATGCTATCGTTTATCAAGAGGGTGCCAAAGCTCAAGTGGTGAATCTGGATCAAGCCGAGCTTATTAAGACTTTGGCCGAACAGACACGAGCAAGACTCCTCAATTTGATCCAAAAAGGCCTCAATGCAGAACATGCTTTGGGCGCTAACAGAGATTCTCAACTGGTGATGGAAGAATACTTCATCACAACCCAGGATTTAGTGTAGAATAAAACCATGACTGAATGGGTTGATGTTCACTGCCATCTAAATATGCTCGAAGAGGGCGTCGAAGCCGCTATTCAAAATGCGAAGGCCGCTGGCGTTCGTAAAATCATCACGATTGGTACGGAACTCAATGACCTTCCGTTAGTTTTAGATCTAGCTCACAAGTATGCACCTGATGTGTATTGCACTCTGGGGATTCATCCTCATGACGGAAAAACATATACAGACGAAGTCGGTAAATTCATTCTGGATAATGCCAAGGACCCTTCAGTCGTTGCCATCGGTGAGATCGGTTTGGATTATTACTACGATCAATCACCACGTGAAGAACAGCAGCATGCTTTCCGCGAACAATTGAAAATCGCTAAGCAAACAGGTCTGCCTGTGGAAATCCACACGCGCGATGCGGAAGAAGACACCATCAGTATTTTAAAAGAATTCAAAGGCGAAGTGACAGGAATCATTCACTGCTTCACGGGCACGTCTTGGTTGGCTAAGGAAGCCTTGGATTTGGGCTTCAACATCTCCATCAGCGGAGTTGTAACTTTTAAAAATGCCGAAGATCTTCGCAACACCGTTCGCGGCTTGCCACTAGATCGTATCCACGTTGAAACCGATGCTCCCTTTTTAGCGCCCATTCCAATGCGCGGTAAAAAGAACACCTCAGCCTATGTTGTTCACACGGCAAAATTCGTAGCTGATCTAAAAGGTGTGACGATCGAGCAATTGGCCGAGCAAACCAAAGCCAACGCCCTAAAAATGTTCCCAAAAATTCAGTGGTAGAAAAAGGCGCCTGCCGGTTTTTAGGAACGCGGCGCTCTCTATTGTAGGCCGAGGGCTTTCTTTTCTTCGCGCTTAAACCATGAGTAGTTCATAGCAACTTTAGTAGCTTGAGAAAAATCCATACAAGAGTGTTGGCCATTCGGTAAAACTTTGCCGTAAGTGGCAGAGGTCACGCCGACCACTTTGGTCACGCCATTGTTGCTATAGAAATGCGGACCACCCGAATCGCCTTGGCACAGGTAGGACGTCGATCCCACTCTGTTCGTAAGGTACAAAGTTTCCAATTGATTGTAGTCATCGGCCACGCGAACAACGCCACGATGAAGAATTCCGACCGAATCGCGCAGGTTTTCACCTTTTTTACCCGTGTAATCACGAGAGCGACCATAGCCATAAACATAAAGAGTGTTCTTAGCGTAGTTCGCACCTACGTCTGAATCCATTTTTGCGGGAACGAATCCGTAGGGAAGTTTACCTTCAAAAATAGCGATGGCGATATCTTGGTTGTAGCGACCGTTGGAGTTGTAGTCGGGATGTTGCTTATAAAAAACACCGCGACGAACCAGGCCCGAATTTGTGACGCCCGTTTGATTGGCGAACACGACACGGAAGCTAGAAAAATCTGTGACATACTTTTTATCAAAACAGTGGGCCGCTGTGAGGATGGTGTTGGCTCCCACCAAAGTGGCAGAGCAGAAAGTGCGCGCGATGCCTGTTGGGCCCAGCACTTCAATCAAAACGACACTCTTCGCAGCAGCTGTGGTTCTGGCAGAAACCTTTGTGCCATTGATGACACCAACTTGCTCATTTAGATTCAACGAGTCAGATCCGTGAGGCTGGCATGCTGCGAGCGCCATTGTTGAGAGCGCGATGAGAATAAGTTTTTTCATGGGCGGAAAATCATCGATGTGCGTGCTGTTGGCAATACAAATCCCAAAAATAATGGTCCTGTAATTTCGAAGTGCTTGCGTGCACATGTGTTAAAGTTTTAAGGTAGATCAGTGGAACGTCTTTTATCTGTACAGCACGGCGAAAAATTCAATACTTTTAGTCACTTGTTGGGAGGCTTGTTTGCCTTCGTGGGTGTGGCTCTGCTGATGTACCTTGCAGTTGCTAGACATGATGTGCCACGAATTCTGACTTTTACGATCTATGGCGTCTCAACTGTTCTGATTTATATTTTGTCGGTGCTGTATCATTCAGCACATGGCGAGCAGAAGAGAATGTTCCAACGTCTCGATTACATCGGCATCTATTTTAAGATCGCTGGCAATTACACTCCCTACATGATTCTTGCGATCAGCGGCCTGGCTGGTTACTCGGTGCTGTTTGTGGTGTGGGGACTTGCTCTGCTGGGGATTTATCTTGAGGTATTTCGGAAACCAAAACGCGCCATCATGCGAAATGTTTTGTACGTCACAATGAGTGCCACTGTGATACCGGTGTTAAGCCAGCTTTACCACGCGGTTTCTCTCTGGGGATTTACGTTAATTATGTTGGGCTTCTTGGCCTATGCTGTTGGATTTATTTTCTTTTTATTCGACGAGAAAATTAAACACGGTCACGGAATCTGGCATATGTTCGTGATCACTGGAAGCATGTGTCAGTATCTTTGCCTGCTGATGTACGTTGCCTAGCGGTTTCCGGTAATTCCCTAACTTCAATAAATCATGGTTTTCTTTCTCCTGGAGCGGAGCCAGTATGGCCCCGAATTTCTTGGCACGGACTTTGGATAGAGTCTTTGCAAGAATAAAATCCTTATCGAAGGGGAACCACATGAATAGAAAACAAATGATCCTTGGCGCAGTTTTGATGGCATCCGTAGTTCAAGCTTCTAGCGTAGCACACGCGGGAATTGATAAAGGTGACATCGGCACAATTATCGGGGGAGTGATCGGCGGAGCAGCTGGTTCTGGCTTCGGTAAAGGCAATGGTAAAACAGCGGCAACAATCATCGGTGCTATCGCTGGTTCCATCATCGGTAATAAATTGGGTCAACAAATGGAAGACAACGACCGTCGTGCTTACAATGAAGCTCAACGCCGTTCTCTTGAAAGTGGTATTGGCGAAAGCTGTGACTGGGATGGTAGCCGCTATGGTTCTCGTTCCGGAGCGCGCGGTTCTTTCAACTCCACTCGTGAAGGTTACAACTCTCGCGGTGAATACTGCCGTGAATACGTCAGCGTTATCGAAATGCGTGGCCGTACTGAAAGAACTCAAGGGATCGCTTGCCAAGGTCGCAACGGTTCTTGGTCTGAAACTCGCTCTTCTGAAGTAAACTGGGGCGGTCGTGGTGGTGGTCACGGTGGCGGTTACAATCCAGGTCCTCGTCCTGGCCCAGGTCCACGCCCAATGCCTCCTCGTCCAGCGCCTCCGGGCCCAGGTTCTCGCTATGACCGCGCTGATGTGCAGGTTTCTAGCATCACTCGCCGCACAGGTGGTGAATGGGTTCGCCTCAGCCTTGCTTACCCTCAAGCGATCGATCAAATCGAAGTTCGCGTATTGACGGCGGGAGCTCGTGTTCATGACGCGGTAGTTTATATGCAAAGTGGTCAACGTCTGTCCCTGTACAGCCTACAAAACAGAGGCACATTGTACGCGGGTGACCGTGCGACGTCTGAAAACTTCTTCCGCGGTGACCGTGTAACAGCGATCGATGTTCGCTTGGAGTCCATGGGTGGTTATGCTGACGTTCTGTTGTCAGTGTTCTCACTAGATGGTTACCCAAACCTTAACGTGTCACGCTTCTAGAGACACTCCGGCACTGCCGGAGTAGGCCGAAATTTAGAGCCGCTATTTAAAGCATAAAAGCCAGTCGGGACGGGGTGTCTAGACTGGCTTTTTAGCGTTCAAAGGCAGATAGTGACTGGGTTTTAAAACAAGGAGCTCATTCATGGCAAAACTTCGTATTGGTATTAATGGTTTTGGTCGTATCGGTCGCGTTTTCTTCAGAGCGGCTCATGATCAATTTGAAATCGTAGGTATTAACTCTCTTGATAGCATTGAAGGTAATGCTCATCTTTTGAAGTATGACTCTGCACACGGCACTTTTGCTGGTGACGTTTCTCACGATAACGAAAACTTGATCGTTAACGGCAAAAAAATCGCTGTTACAAAATTCCGCAACCCAGCTGAAGTTCCTTGGAAAGCTTGGGGCGTAGACGTTGTTGTTGAGTGCTCTGGCGCATTCAAAAACAAAGAAGACTTCATGAAGCACATCGAAGGTGGAGCGAAACGCGTATTGGTTTCTGGTCCTGCTGAAAAAGGTGCAGACATCACTATGGTTTACGGCATCAATCACGAAGCCTACGATCCATCAAAACATCACGTAGTTTCAAACGCATCTTGCACAACAAACTGCTTGGCGCCTCTTGCAAAAGTATTGAATGAAAAATTCGGTATCGAGCACGGCACTATGATGACAATCCACTCTTACACGAACGACCAAAAAATCTTGGACGCTCCTCACTCTGACATGCGCCGCGCTCGCGCTGCTGCAGTTAGCATGATCCCAACAACAACTGGGGCTGCTAAAAACGTTGGTTTGGTATTGCCAGAACTTAAAGGCAAAATCGACGGTATCTCCGTACGTGTTCCAACTCCAAACGTATCTTTGGTAGACTTCACTTTCACTGCGAAAGCTGACGTAACTAAAGAAGCTGTTAACGAAGCTTTGATCGCTGCTGCGAACGGTCCTTTGAAAGGCGTTCTAGCTTGCGAAAAGAACGAACTAGTTTCTGTTGATTTCAACGGTAACAAATTCTCTTCTATCGTAGACCTTGCATCAACTATGACTGTAGGTCCTCGCATGGTTAAAGTTCTTTCTTGGTACGACAACGAAACTGGTTTCTCTAACCGTATGGTTGACGTTCTTAAGCACATGGCTGCGAAAGGTCTGTAATCGATGAGCGCAGGTCTTAAAGGTATTAAAACCGTTCGTGATTTCCAATTGGAAGGAAAAGTAGTTTTCCTTCGTTTGGATCTGAACGTTCCAATGGAAGACGGCAAGATCACGGATGAAAACCGTATCACGTCTTCTCTTCCAACAATTAAGTATTGCATGGAACATGGTGCGAAGATCGTTATGGCTTCGCACTTGGGTCGTCCTAAAACTAAAGACGACAAAGAGTTCTCCTTGGAGCCCGTTGCAAAACGTCTTCAAGAGCACTTGAATGCAGAAGTGATCTTGGTTGAAGAACCAGATTCTGATGCTCCAGTTCACTTGCTACCTTCTTTAAAAAAGAATCAATTGATCCTTCTTGAAAACGTACGTTTTGAAGCGGGTGAAACTAAAGACTCTATCGAGTTCGCACAAAAAATCGCGAACTACGCAGAGATCTACATCAACGACGCGTTCGGTGCCTCTCATAGAGCCCATGCGACGATTCATGCGTTGCCGTCTGTAATGAAAGAAAAAGGCATTGGTTTCTTGATCGAAAAAGAAATCAACATGCTTGATTCTCTTTTGACGAATCCAAAACGCCCTTACATCGCTGTGATGGGTGGTGCAAAAGTTTCTGACAAAATGCCAGTGATCGAAAAGTTGATGGATATCGTTGACGGTTTCATCATCGGTGGAGCAATGGCTTACACATTCTTGAAAGCTCAAGGCGTGTCTGTTGGTAACTCTTTGGTTGAAGCTGACAAAGTTCGCTACTGCAAAGAAATGATCGAACGTATCGCGGCTCGCGACAAAACGATCTTGCTTCCAGTGGATCACGTTGCAACGAAAGCTTTTGGTGATGTGGCAAATGCTCACACGACTAAAGACGTTGTGATTCCAGATGGCGAAATGGCTTTGGATATTGGTCCTCAAACGATACGCAATTATTCTGCAGCTCTTAAAGAAGCAGGAACTATTTTCTGGAACGGTCCAATGGGCGTTTTCGAAAATCCGGCGTTCTCGAAAGGGACTTTTGGCGTAGCGAAAGCGATCGCTGAATCCAATGCGACTAAAATCGTAGGTGGGGGAGACTCTGCTGCGGCTGCTGAGATGAGTGGCTTCGCGGCTCAGATGACCCACATTTCTACTGGTGGTGGTGCGAGCCTTGAGTATTTGCAAGGGGATAAGTTGCCAGGATTGGAAATCTTGCGCACAAAGATCCGCTAGATCTTGAGCGGATCCTTCGTTGCTGCGTCGTCGGCGTACACTTGTACGCCTTCCTCCTAGCGCCTCGGCTGCGCTCAAGCTTTAGCGAACCTTTGAACGGGTGGCCGAAGCCGGGCGCGGGGATAAAAATGAGCCCCTTTGGGGCCATTTTTGTTTTTAGGGGCAGGGATTTTTTTGAAAGGGTTTTTTATGAAAAAGATTTTTGCGGGAAACTGGAAGCTTTTTAAATCGCCGGCGGAGACTCGTTCTTTTTTGAATAAGTTCAAAGAGGTGATGGCTTCAGCTACTGGTGAGGTTGTGTTCTTTCCTTCGGCTATTTCTTTGGAAGCTGCTTGTGAGGCGGTGAAGGGTTCTGCGATCAAGATTGGTGCGCAGAATTGTTATTTCCAAGCTTCAGGTGCTTTCACGGGTGAAAACTCCGCGCAAGTGGTGAAAGAGATCGGTGGAAATTATATCTTGATCGGGCACAGTGAGCGTCGTGCGATTTTTGGCGAAACGGATGCGATGATCGCTGATAAAGTGGCTTACGTTCAGTCTTTGGGTCTTACTCCTATGCTTTGCATTGGTGAGACTTTGCAAGAGCGTGAAGCGACTCATACATTCCGTGTACTTGAAACTCAGTTGTTGTTGGGTCTAGCGAAAGCTGACAAGACAAAACCTATCGTTGTGGCTTACGAACCCGTTTGGGCGATCGGCACTGGTAAAGTGGCGACTCCGGCACAGGTTGCAGAGACTCACACTGACGTTCACGGTATTTTGACTAAAATGGGCTTCACGGCGCCAATCCTTTACGGTGGCAGTGTGAAACCAGACAATGCTGGCGAGTTGATCAAGCAAGCTCACGTGAGTGGTTTCTTGGTTGGTGGCGCTTCGTTGGAAGTTGATTCTTTCCACAAGATCGCAACTGTTTAGATTTTACTGATTTTAAGAATAAAAAAAGCGCGCTCTTATCAGGCGCGCTTTTTTATTTTCTGTTCAGCAGATTTTAGCCGTTACCTGCGCCGGAATCTTCTCTTAGTTTTCCTTCTAAGACTTTCATAAAGAACGAACGTTCTTTGGCTGGAAGTTTAGACACCGCTTTCGTGAAAGACGGCTTCAATTTTTTATCTTTATAAAGATCCAGGATGCTCCACACAGCATCACCTGATGGGTCTTTCTTAATCATCTCTGCTGACAAAGAAACGATATCATCCATAAGAGTTTGGTCGTCTTTGGATTCTTTCATCGCCGCGACGGCTTTGTCCAAAACAGTATAGGCCTTCTTTAAAGCTTTATCGTTGGCATCGCCGTCGTTGTAACGAACAGTCTCCATCGATGGCAATGTAAGCACTGCACTTTTAGCTTTATTCAGGTCTTGAATGGATTGTTCAGCGTCGGCACTGGCGTGAACGCTGACAAGAAGGACTAGAACTGTGAAAAGTTTTAATGTCTTCATATAAGTTCCCTATGGCTTAATCATAACGCCAATAATGCGGTAAGGTTTACCTCTAAGTCTGAACTGCTCTGCTTTCTGGCCTTCCAAGAAGCTTCGCGTACTGTAGTAGTCACTAACGTAACCACCATTCGTACCCCAGTCAGTTTTAATTTGGATATCGCCAGATTGTTTTCTGTCAGCGGTTTCGTACACAATGATCGAACCCTTAGGAGCATCATCAGGTGATTTGATAATTCCTTTGTAAGGGGAGTCCATCAAGTTTTTAAAGCCCTGGGCTTTGAGGTCTCTGACGGCTTCTCGAGCGTGGCCACCCGGTGGGTATTTAATCTTCTGACCAGATACCAGAGCACGTTTAACATAGCGATAGCACCAGCCAGTAGAGCCTGGCTCGCGACCGTTCATGCCGGCTTTGATCGTTTTGGTGACTTTGCTACTTTGCGAGTACTTCATCACGTCAGGGAAGTCCTCCCATTCGTGTTGAGTCATCGTGTATTTTCTTTTCTTATACTTGTCGTACGGAGCCGAGCTTTTTGCGACTTCAGGTTTCGGTTCAACTTTTTCGACAGGTTTCTTTTTCGCCAAGTCATCAACTGTCTTTTTTACTTTGGCTTCGTCATCAGCGATTTTAGTCGCGACGTCTTTCAAAGCACCGTGGTTGGCAGCGCCTCCGCAGGAATTCGTCAGCATACAATTGCCGCCTGTACCAGCCTCTGTCGAGTAGCGGTCGCTCGTCATTGCTTCGTTGGGATCAACGCTTTTGTCATCGACTGGAGTTGTTGGGGCAGGGATGCCCTCGCCAGACGTGCGAGCCTTCGCAGTTAATGCGTCTTCAGGGTTTTGCACTTCGAGGTCTTTGGTATCACGGAAAGTAATCCACGGATTTTTCTTAGAATAGTAAACCCAAACTTCATCGCCAGGTTTGGCGTTGGTTTTACCTTTGCCGACTTCACTCAAACGAATCTTAACGCCATAGGCGCCGGGAGTTTTCATGCGTCGAGTTTCAACGACAGTTCCTTTGGAACCTTCAGTGACAGTTGTCGAAATGTTTCTGGCTGTTTTTGAAAAATCGGCAGAGGAGCGACCGAACAGATTTCCTGTCAATACGACTTCCTGAAGTTCATTCGGCACTTGTGCGAATGCGAAACTCCAAGTCAGCATCAAAGCTGTCGTCAAATTCAGAAATCTAAGTCGTTTAATCAATGAGACCCCTCACTGGACTTTTCGGTCAAAACTGCCGAAATCATGAGTCCTTTTGAGTATTTCCAAGGATTTCACTAGCCTCTGCGACATAATATTTCTTGATATTTGTGAGGACCCCTTAAATACATCAGTAATTATAGGTACTTAGAGGATCGATCGGGGTGGGGAACAAGGCGGGTGTTCCCAATGGAAAGCCGCTTGCCCGGGGCCTTATTTTGGAAGAAAGTAGGCGAACACACAGGAGTTCCGGTTTCTATGAAAGTTACTTTCGAAGACATTCAGAAAGCTCGTCAGCTTATTAAAGACATCATCAGCCCGACAGATATGAGTCACTCGATCAGTGCCAGCAATCTGTTGAACAGCGAAGTCTATTTCAAGTTCGAGAACACACAAAGAACTGGAAGTTTTAAATTCCGTGGTGCTTACAATAAAATCGCCAATCTAAGCCCTGAAGAAAAATCTCGTGGAGTGGTAGCTAGCTCCGCCGGAAATCACGCACAAGGTGTCGCTTTGTCGGCACGTTTGGCGGGAGTAAAATCCACCATCGTCATGCCAGAAAACTGCTCGATCAACAAAGCCACGGCAACGCGTGCTTACGGAGCAAACGTTGTTTTAAAAGGCGAGATTTACGACGAGGCTTTTGAACACGCACAAAAACTTGAGAAAGAACACGGCTACACATTCGTGCATCCTTACCAAGATCCGTTTGTCATTGCTGGCCAAGGAACAATCGGTATCGAGATCATGGAGAAAGTTTCTGACCTAGACACAATCATCATTCCTATCGGTGGTGGTGGTTTGATCAGTGGTGTGGCGTTGGCGGCGAAAACCATCAACCCAAAAATCCGCGTGATCGGTGTGCAGAGTGATCGTTCTCCAGGAATGGCTTGTCTTTACAACAAGCAAACTCCGGATATGAAAAAGAAACGTGCAGCGACAATTGCTGACGGTATCGCTATTAAAAATCCGTCGCAAATCATGTACGACAGTTTTATTTCTAAATACGTCGATCAAGTTGTGACGGTGAGTGATGACGAAATCGCTGAAGCGATCGTGTTCTTGATGGAACGTGCAAAAACGGTGGCCGAAGGTTCGGGTGCTGCAGCCATGGCAGCAGCGATGCACCGTGGATTAGATCTTGGTAAAAAGTGCTGCGTGATCATCAGTGGTGGTAACATCGATTTGAATATCGTTAGCAAAATTATCGATCGTGGTCAGGCTTTGCGCGGGAAGCTGTGCGAGTTGTCTGTGATCGTGGATGATTTGCCAGGAAATCTAAGCAACCTGACTCAAGTGATTGCGACTGAAAAAGCCAATGTTTTGGAAGTTCGTCATGATCGCGTTTCTCAAGGATTGTCCTTGCGTGAAACACGTATTGATTTTGTTTTGGAAACGACAAGTGTTGAGCACGTTGACAGAATCAAACGTGCCCTTGAAGCTGCGGGCGCAAAAATCATTTAGTTGATTCTTGCGTCTCCTGCTGCTCCCAATCGGGGATGTTATATTTTGTCAGTACTTTTGCGAGTTCGCCGTTCTGGCGCATCTCTGAAATTCCACGAGAAAATATTTTGGCATACTCTTCAGATTTTTTATTTGTTGGAGAGAATGCCATATAAAGTTTTGTATCATTGGCAACAGTGCCACTGACAGCCTTGTAGTCATCTGGGTTGATGCCCAGGTTGGTTAGGCTTGTGCGCATAACGATGTGGTTTTCAATGAAAGCATCTAAACGTTTGCTGTCCATCATTTTCAAGATTTGCTCTAACGGATGCTCACCAGAAATAGAAATAAAGGTGCCTTGGTTTTCTTTGATGATGCGATCCATGTCGCCACCATAAGCATAACCATTGATCACGCCAATGCGTTTGCCCGCTAGCGAGGCATAGCCCTTATAAGACCAGTTGCTTTCCTTTTTCACAAAGAAGAAGTCTTGGCCGTGGCCCAAAGTTTTTGCCGGGAAAACAAAATCTGGAGCATCGTTAAAGTTCGCACCTAGAATAGCAGTGGCCTTATTGCGACGAGTTTCGCTGACCGCACGTGCCCAGTTAACCATCGAGAAATTTACTTTGTGGCCGTTTTTCTCAAAGATCTTTGTTGCGACCTCAACCATGTAACCGGGTTCTTTTTCGCTGTCGCAGACGTAAGGGCACCAAGCATCAGATCTAATCATGATCGTGTCCGCCATCGCCGTCGATGTCCGGAATCCGATCATTAGAATCATTGCACTCAGTAGCTGTTTCATTATTAGTAGCCCCTCTTACTTACAGACTGATAATTCGTTACCGTGTCTTTTCGCAAGTTTCCAACCCAAACTGCCAAATTACGGAGATGTAACTGGATAGTGGCACTATTCTTGGAGTTTTTGCTCTCTGCAGAATGAGAGCGAAATTAAACCCAGATAGTGTTCCACCAAAGTGACCGAAAGTGTCAGTTGTACACTCGTTGAACACACCACATTGGATGAATTTATGAAACATAAGATCTTCTTAGCCAGTCTTTGTTCACTCACGATCGTCGCTTGTTCCGAGATCAAAAAGGTCGATGAAATGCACGATGCGACCGTGAAGATGAGCGATACAACCGAGGATATGAAGCAGCAGACGGGCGACCTGAAGGGGATGACTGACGAGCTCTACGATGCCCTTCGCCAAGGGAATGCCCTGCAATTACGTCGTGAGGCTTACAATTCGGTGGTGCAAGCGCCAACGATGTTTAAAAAGATCTCTGAAGCGACCAAGTACTTTATGTCCTTTGAGTTCCAATTATGGAATGGCATCGGCCAAGATACCTCGGTGTTGAAGCGTGATGTTTTAGGTCAACAAGCAGCCCAAGAATTCTTTATGGAGATCGAGGAGCTGGCACCACGTGATGGGTCTGTGAATCCATTGGCTGATGGTGATGATCGCACAGCTTCGTTCAATGCGATGGCCGTAGCGATGGATCAAACCAACCGCAAGCAAAACGCGAATCTTGAGTCCACAGGCCAAACGAAGCTCATCAGCATGTACAGCATGATGGAAGAAGCTTTGCTTGCCCCGCGTGAGGTTCCTCAAACAGGATACATCCGCGAGATTTTAGCTCACGAAGAAAAAGCCATTCAGATCCTGCAAACTCGTTACAACATGTTCCCGTTGATGTTCATCGATATGATGTCAAAGCTTGGCGATAAGAATATCTTCTCCCAAGGTAAGACCTTGTTGATGGGTTGGGATTTGGATTTGTCGACGATGAATGCAACTCAGACCGAGTATCTGCAAACCGAAGTTCTGCAAAAGGGACTCGATGCCAAGAACCTTTTGATCCAGTTGGGTAAAACACCAAAAATGGATTCCAAGGTAGCCCGCTTGATCGACAAAATGAGAGTGCCAAAAAAATCAGGCGCTAAAAGCTTGATGGAAGCAGAAAGCCAACAAAAGCTGATCTTGATGCTTAAAGAAATTCGCAAATAAAAAAAAGCCCGCTTCACCGCGGGCTTTTTTGTTTCATCTTTAATTAGAAATCAACTTTACGTACGAAGTGGCAAGTGTAGCCGTTCGGATTTTTCAGAAGGTAATCTTGGTGGTAGCCTTCGGCTGTCCAAAACTCAGGTGCCTTCGCGACTTTTGTGGCTGCGGGTTTGCCCCAGGCGCCGGATTTATCAACGCGAGCGATTACTTTTTCAGCGGTGGATTTTTGATCGTCCGAAGTAAAGAAAATTTCGCTGCGATACTGAGTGCCGACGTCGTTGCCTTGACGGTCAACCGTTGTGGGATCGTGAATTTTAAAGAAATAAAGCAAAAGATTTTCGAAGGACAATTGATCGGGATTGAATTCGACCTTCACCGTTTCGGCGTGTTCCGTCGTTCCGGTTTTCACGTCGTTGTAGGTGGCATTTTGAGTTTTACCACCCATGTAACCCACTTCGGTTTTCATCACGCCTGGAAGCTTGCGAATCAAATCCTCCATGCCCCAAAAACATCCACCAGCTAAATATGTGACTTCCGTTTTCATGAAAACCTCCCGTGGGAAAATTCTAACACAGATTTTTATTCCGCGCGACCGTATCCGCCACCTGTGCCTGAGCACAGACTTAGGATTTCACCTTTAAGCAGTTTTTGCTGACCCAGGACTGGCAAAGTCTTCGAAGCACCAGCTTGTTCCAAGCTCACCTCAGAAGGGTCGCCATGGCTGCAAGTTTTAGGAATGCGAGGACGATGCAAAGTCATATCTGTCAGCCAAGAAACTTGAACGTCCTCCAAGGCCTCGACCTTAAGGATCAAGCCGCGACCACCAGAAAACTTACCTTTTCCACCCGTAGAGGTGCGGCGATCCATGCGTTGTACACGCACGGGGAAGTTTCTTTCCAAAGATTCGATAGAAAGACCCTCGATATGGGCATCCATACCGTCTTTTTCACCCGTAGCACCTTTGCCGCCTTCGATATTTAAGAACACGTGAGTGTCCTGATGATTCAATTGAACCATCAATGGAGAATAGGAATTCAAAGACTTCTCAGTTTTAGTGTGGATGTTTGTCAGTGCGAGCTCAATCGCTGTTTCCAAAGCCGCCACTCCGCAAGTCATGCCTTTCAAAGTAGAAGCTGGGTATTTAGCCATCAACCAGCAACCTGCAGGCTTCGTCACCGTCAAAACAGAGAATGAACCGGTGTTGGCGTATTTGTCGAAACCGTAAAAACGGCTCAAGGCATAGAAGCAAGTTCCGTAAGTTGCAGACTCCGTCAAATTCAAGGTTTTCGCAGCTGATGTGCCGCCGAAGTCCATTGTGACTTTACCGTCTTGAATTTCAAGACTCAGGCGCAACAACTCACCGCTGTCCAAAACCACATCAACACGAGTTTCGCCCGATGCACGTTCAGAAATTTTTTGCACAGCTAGTTTTTTGGAAAGTTTCAAATAGTCTTCGATCAAATCACCAGTCACGGAAAGGCCAGTGCCCTCAATCGTGTCATGCAGTCTTTGTGCGCTATCGATCATTTGCGCACATTGTGCCTTAATCCACTCCGTGAATTGCGGAGGGCAGGCTGGGTGAGCACTCATCGCGCCCAAGATCATTTCGTTCAATTGACCTTTTTGGCGAAGGGGAGTCGGAGGAATACGCAGGCCTTCTTCCTCGACACTTTTAACAAGCTTCAGATTTTTAGCAAGTGGACGACGAGTCACCCATACCAAGTCCTCTGAAACCGCCATCAGGAAAGTAATTTCATCAAGTGTCGTGCCGCCGCTGTAAGGATCGTTCAAAAGCGCGATATCGCCTTCGTTCAATTTCAAATATTTAGTGACCGTGCGAGCCGCTTTAACCAAAGTGTCGTAGGATACGGGATTGCTTCCACGTAGTAAGAGAACATCACCTTCAGTTGTTAGCAATGCAGCTTCGCCGTGAAGGAAGTCGCCCAGCAAAGATTGAAAAAGTTCGATTTGATAAGACATAACTAAACCTTGGCTTTCATACCGACGGCGATAACCGCACGGGCTTCAGCGAAATCTTCCTTATCGAAAGAAGCACCAGCATCTTTTTTAAAGCCATTGGAGAAAAGATCAGCCAACGGACCTGTAACTTTGATTTTTTTATTCTGACGATGCATCAGTGATTCCATCACGATTTTCTGCATACCAAGGCTTTGCAGATCTTTGATCACTTTGTCTGTTTCCAGATTGCGATCATGGGAAGCTTTGATCAAAGCTAACAACGAGTTTTTAAATTTTTGTACGCCTGCGGGGATCATACGATCTTGCAAGCCCTCAAGTTTCGCGACTTTCGCGTTTTCCACCCACAGATCCATCAACGTCGCTTTTTGACCACGACCAAAACTCATCGGACCTGGTTCCCAGCCTTCGCTGCGGTTGTTGAAATCGAAATGTTTGAAGTCGTTCAGCTCCAGACCCAATGTTGGTTGGATACCTAGGGAGCGGATTTTCAGACTTTTATTTTCAACTTTGCCCCATGGGCTTTCCCAGATATCGCTCCAAGAATTAGGAGAGATCAAAACAAAGTCTTCAAGGCCTAAGTGCAAAACGTCGACTTTAGAATCTTGATATTGAAAACCCAAAGCGCTGTAAGAGGCAAAAAGGCTACCGACACGTTTATGGTTTTCATCTTGGAAAACTTCGCCCTCAGCGCCGACAAAATAGATTTTATCTGTAGGCACAACATCTTTAAAACCCTCAACCAGGTCTTTTTTAAGATCTTGGAACAGGCTCGAAATCGTCGCATTCAGCGCATTTTTGCGCCAGCGAGTGACCTCATCCTGGTTTTCAGTTTTTTCAGGAACGAAAACTTCGAGGTTTTTGCTTTGGAAAAATTCTTGAGCTTGTTTTTCGTGAGCAGGGTTGATGTTCGCGTGTAAAAAATGAAGGCAGACTTTTTTGATTTCCATCAACTGCAATTTTGCAGCGATGCCTTCTAGTTCCTCGTTTGCAAGAGCTTGGTGAATTTCACCAGAAGCCTGAATACGTTCACGTACGGAAAAGTGCAATTCTGAAGAGGTTAGTGCAGATCCCGAGCAACCGCGAAGTTCCAGCCAGTTTTCAAAGCCCTCAGTAGTTACATGCGCCACAGCGCCTGAGAGTTTGTAATCCATGAGTTTTTCAGAGATGCGCAGGCTGACAAAGGCTTTGGAAATTTCTTTGTCTTTATGAGCAGCAACGAATTGTTGAAGTGAATTTTTTAAATTCTCACGGGTCAGGTAGGCGCGTTTGGCTGCAATTGTTTTAGAACCATCCCACAGAATGTACTCCGCGAAAGATTCGCCAACACTTACACCGAACATGAAACTGTTTTGCATTTTTAAACGCTCTCTATTGAAATCGCACTAGAATGTGTTAAAGCTAGGCGATCAGATATAGCAAAGATATCCCCGTAAGAAAAGGATTGTTACGTGAAGATTTCTCCAGAAATTCTAAATCTTGTCCCTTACAAACCAGGAAAGCCTATTTCCGAGACTCAACGCGAATACGGTTTGAAGACAGTTTACAAGCTTGCCAGCAATGAAAACCCTCTAGGGCCAAGCCCGAAGGCGATGGAAGCTGTTAAAAAGGCTTTAGAGCATCAAAATCTTTATCCAGATCCATCTCACTATGACCTTTTGCACACGATTTCCAAACAGTGGGGATTTCCTACAAATCAATTGGCGATCGGCAATGGCAGTGATGAGTTGATTGATTTGCTAACTCGCATTTTCTGCGAGCCGAAACAGGGGGTTTTGACTTCTGTAGCGGCTTTTAACGCCTATGAGGTAAGTGCTGCTGCGAATCGTGCAGCCATTCGTAAAGTGCCTTTGACAGAGGGATATCGTTTCGATTTAGAAGCGATCGCGGACTATTTCTTTGCTCACCCAGAGCAAGACATCCGTATTATTTTTGTTTCGAATCCTAATAATCCGACGGGGACCTATGCATCCAAAGAGGAAGTTGAGACTTTCTTGGCTCGTCTTGGAAACCGCGATGACGTGATGATCGTCTTCGACGAGGCTTATAACGAATTTGTGCGAGCTGAAGACTATGCTTCTGCACAAAATTACATCAACAAATACAACAACCTGATTGTTTTGCGCACATTCTCGAAAATCTACGGCCTAGCGGGTTTCCGCGTGGGTGCTATGATTGCTCCAACAGCCGTGGTTGAGGTGTTTAACCGCGTGCGCAAGCCTTTTAATGTCAATGATTTAGCGCAAGTGGCTGCAAATGCGGCTCTGCAAGATAAAGAATTCCTTCAACGCTCGCAGCAAATTTGCTGGAAAGGGCTTGATTACTTCTATAAGAAATTAGAAGAATTAGGCCTGCCGTACATTCATTCCCAAGGGAACTTCGTCATGTTTGACACACTTCGTGACGCGGTGAAAGTCAATGAAGCTTTGCTTCGTCGTGGGATCATCATGAGACCTGTTTTAAATTATGGTTTCAAAACGCACATGCGTCTGAGTGTAGGGCTTGATCACGAAAATGAAGCGGCATTGGCTGCTTTAAAAGAAGTGCTCAAAGAGATTCCTGTTTTGGCTGGAACGCCAATTCCAACAGTTTAGAATTTCTTAAAGCTAGTGTAGATTGGATTTTGGAGTGGACATGGGATTAGTAGTAACGATTGATGGGCCTGCGGCATCTGGTAAATCTTCAGTAAGCCGTGAACTTGCTCGCCGTCTTGGATGGAAGTGGGTTTCTACAGGTGCGTTCTATCGTGGTCTTGCCTATGCTGCGATCCAATTGGGTGTTGATCTTGACGACGTAAAATCTCTTGCAGAGCTTACGCACAATCCAGTTTGGAATGTGAGTCTTGAATCAGACCGCACTCGTGTTTATTTCAAAAATGAAGACGTAACAGACTCTATTGCTCACGAAGACGTGGGTAACTTTGCCAGCAAGGTGAGCCACTATCCAGAAGTGCGTAAAGCGCTTTTGGATGCTCAACGTAACTGCAGCAAGGGCGAACATGGTTTGGTAGCAGAGGGCCGTGATTGCGGGACTGTTGTATTCCCAACTGCGGAAGCAAAAGTTTACCTAACAGCTTCTAGTGCTCACAGAGCTGCTCGTCGTGCGACGGAATTGGGTCTTGATCAAGGTGATATGGCGAAAGCTCAAAAGCAACGCGATCACCAAGACTCCACTCGTAAAGTAGCTCCAATGACAGTTCCCACTGATGCATTTGAGTTGGATTCAACAGAGTTGGATCTTCAACAGGTTGTCGACAAAGTCGAAGCCTTCGTTAAATCAAAAATCTAATTATTCAGTTCAAATTCACAGAGATCCGTAAAGTTACGGGAGTGCGCAGTTTTAGGTCAGGCCCTGGTATTTATTCAAAAATATTGAGGGAAAATGGCCTGGGCTGCGATATATGCGACTTCACTGGCGGCCCGGAGATTGTAGTAGTAGCGGCATTGGTTATCCCGGAGGCCGTTATGTTGAAGTTCATCGTATTGCCAGCTTTAGTTTTGATCAGCTCACTTGCTCATGCAAATAAGGAAGTGGTTGTGACCTGCAAAGGGTCTGTAAATGCGAATATGAAGCCTCAGGAGACCTATGCGGTGAAGCTGACAGAGTTCGGTGACATCGTGCTTGAGGGCCAAGATGCCAAGGCATCGCAAATCTATATCAAAGTAGATGCAGCCCAAGTGATCCGTAAAAATGATGATTCCGGTTTAAGCCTTCACAGCGCTAAACGCCAAATGGGTATGACTTTGTCCAAGCAAACTTTGGATATTGATTATAAAACGGGAAAAGGCCTGGCCCAAGATACGTTGACTCTCAACGGTGGGTCCAAGCCTCGTTCAATTTACCTAGCTTCTTGCGCTCGCTAGTTAAAATCTATTTCGTATAAACACAAGTTCCAAGATCGCTGCCATCACGTTTGTAGCTAACAGTGATTGTTGAAGACGTGATTTTCACAGTCGTCATCGAGTCAGATTTAACCTGACCTTGGCAAATCTCATTATCAATTCTAACCAATGTTGTTGAAGAAGCGTCGTCCGTGCGAGTGGATTTTTGCGTGAATTCACAGTTTGCATCCAAGTCCGATTGCATTCTTACGTCTTCGTTAACGATCGGCATGATATCGATACCTACGCGCAAGTTCTTGTCGCGCAGATCACGTTTTTGCATATCGATTTCGTTGCAGATCAAATCATCGCCACTTGTCAGTTTGTATTTACCGAAAGACAAAACCGGAACAGTTTCAGCATGGGCAACACCAGTCAACACGATGATAGAACTAAGGATCAGAGCTTTTACTGTTGAAAACATAGTGCGAACCTTTCCATGTGTGGAAGCATTTGTCTTTGCAGGCGGCCTTTTCTAGTTGGACCCCAGTATTTACTACCAGTCGTCGCTTTACTGCCTTTTGCTAGTTGCGTGTCTTTCATTATCTCAATAGCACACTTCGCTTGTCCAGCGGCTGTTTTTACGTTGGAGCACTCAGGACCACGAGATCTGCGAAGGATTGGAGAAAGTTCTACGGTCCAGATACCAAGTCCATCCGTCGGATTTAGGCGGCGTGTATTACCATTTCTATCTCTGTAGAATTGGCCATGTCTTAGTGATGGATTACATGTTGAAGACTCTTCTTGGCCCAATGAAGTCCAGAACCAGTTCCAAGCTTTCAATTTGTTTTCAGTGCTTAGGTTGTTAAAGCGTGGGCAGAAAGAACCCAGAGCATTGCTCTTCAAATAGTATTTGCTGTTTCTTGGATCAGCCATTGTGCTCATCATGTATTGACCTAGTTGTGTTGAATCTCCTTGAGAATTCATCAACAGGTTTTGACATTGATTAGACATGCCGCGAGCTTTTTTACCGCTCACACGTTTTTTAGAGATCACTGCGCGACGACCTGATTGTGTCGAAACCGTAGAGCAGTTGATACAGTTGTCTTTGTTCTTAGAACCATTGGCTCTATTGATAGCATCGATAGCTTCTTTGTTTGCCTGAGCTTTCTTTTTAGAGAATTCAGGATCTGTTACAGCTGGTTTTTCAACTTCAGTTCTAGTTGCTTTTGCTTTAGTGATATCTTTAGATTTCGCAGCCTTGTCCCAGTTTTGTGGAACTTCTTCAAATAGAGATAAATCGGAAGCACCGTCTTTGTGGTAAACCCACATTTCGTTGCCAGCCATGCGGCCGTTCATCACTTTGATTTTAATACCGTAGCTACCTGAACGTAGCTTCTTAGTCTCAAGGATTTCTCCGCGAGTTCCACGCGTTAACGTGGTGACGATATTGTTATCGTTTCTGTTGAATGAGCTTGAGCTGCGACCATTTAGCATGCCATTCAATTCTACATATTCTTCCTTGCCGGTGAAACCCGACAATAAAGACACGCAGATCGTGCCGGCTAAAATTCGTTTGTAAAGCTTAGTTAGTTCCATACGGTTTTCAAGTGCAAGGAGCAGGCGCAGTTGGCACACTGGAACTTTTGAGTGATTCCAGTCACTTAAAACGTTACGACCTCATTCCATTTTTTAACTTCTGTGGAGGATTCGGCGTTTTGTCACCGCGCTGTCAACGGACTGATCAGCACAAGGCTTCCCAGATTGATACAATAGATTATGGGTGGCTTATTAATTGCTTCTTATATTGAGTATGTCGTCTTTTAAAGTCCTTCAATCCTTTATAGCAGCGGTACTGCTCCTTGGAAGCCTTTCGGTTGCCAAGGCAGGCCCGTCTAATAAGGACGCCTTCGAGCGTATTGAAGGCGGCTTCGTGGATATCAAAGAGGGTGCTTATATCGACGGATCCGTGGGGCACAAAGGCATTCAGCCGGACTATATAATGGATCTGAAATCAGAACCTTTGCAGGCGATCATGAAGAAGTCCGAATCCATCGGTGCTTTGCAAATCGATGAGTGGGATAAGATCGGTATGGTATTAGAGGTCGTTCGTCAGGACGTCTTTAAATATCAACACTACTACAATCCCTATTATCGTCGTTTGCTGAAAAAGTATCGTGTGGCTGGCGAGGATATTCCTTTAAGTGAATACGTCAGCTGCCAAGCGGGAGTTTGTCGGGAACATGCCATGGTTTTACATTTTGCTTTAAAGGCTGCGGGCGTTCCCAATCACTTCGTCTATGCGGATGTGGCAAGAGTTTATAACTATTATCTGTACAATGAGGACCATGCTTTCACCGTTATTCGTAAAAATGGTGTGGACTGGGTCGTCGACGCGTATAATGATTTGTTCAATGGATATCGCCTTGATGAGTTGATGTCTAAAAACGGAATTTCATCGGAGGGGGAGAGGGCTCCATTTGCAGTTCCTTCAAAGGACAATCGCTTTATTCGTAAGATTCACAACTTCCCGGTGGTCTACAATCCCAAAGGGCTTTCTTGCCGAAGTGTTTTCCAATAAAAAAAAAGGCCGTCTCGCAACGGCCTTTTTCTTTAGTGATGTTTAGAGCTGAGCTCGTCGCCCAGGCGGCCTTGGTTGCGACCTGCGGTGATGTCTGCCTCAGTGCCAAAGAACTCCAGCAAATCGGTATTAAACTTATCTGCTTCCACTTGGGCCAATCCATGGGATGAGCCCTCATAGACTTTCAAAGTCACATTAGGGATCAGCTTCGCAGATTCCAATGAGGCGGGAATGATCGGAACGATTTGATCATCGGTGCCGTGGATCAGTAATGTCGGTACATCGATCTTTTTTAGATCCTCGGTAAAGTCAGTCTCTGAGAATTGCTTGATGCAATCGTACAGCGGCTTGATTCCGCCCATCATACCTTGCAACCAAAATGAATCGATAATTCCTTGGGAGGTTTTATTCATCATGCGATTAAAGCCATAGAACTTTTTAGGAAGTTCTCGAAAGAACTCGGATCTGTTGTCAGCAACGGCCTTACGGATGTCGTCAAAAACCTCAATCGGTAACCCTTCAGGATTTTGCGGTGTTTTCAACATCAGGGGAGGCACGGCTCCCACCAGAACAGCCTTTGCCACTCGAGTCGTTCCATGGCGTCCGATGTAACGGGCCACTTCGCCGCCACCTGTGGAGTGACCGACTAGAATAAGATTCTGCAAATCCAGATGATCAATCAGCTCTGCTAAATCATCCGCATACTGATCCATCGTATTGCCTTCGGCTGTTTGTGAAGAGCGTCCATGACCACGACGATCGTGAGCAATCACACGGTAGCCTTCATTCAGCAAGGTCAACATCTGTCCATCCCACGCATCAGCCGTGAGCGGCCATCCATGAGAAAACAAAACGGGTTGCCCTTGGCCCCAGTCTTTATAAAAAATCTTTGTGCCGTCAGAGACAGTGAAATGCGCGCTCATAATAGATCCTTTCAAAAAATGAATTTGAATGTGACCTATTTAAGCTAACAGTTGCATTGGGAGGGGAGGACTGAATAGGCACCTACCTGAAGAAAAGCAGGTGCCCGTTTTGTGTTATGACAACACTCCTTACCATTTGGCAGGAGTGTAAATGCTCGAGATCTTGAATCCTGATTTTTCTTTCTTAAAGAAAACCAGCTTGGTGGTTTCGCCTGTCTCGGGCTCAGACAACTTCACGCAAATAAAATAAGGTGTGACAGCGTGATAGCTTTTCAGCTGATATTCTTTGCCATCACAGGCCCAGATTTTTTTAACGGACTGAAGGTTGTTAAACCAGTACGACATTCCACCTTGTTCGCGAGTGTCCATCTTTTCAGAAAAGACTTCTTGATAGCAGTTCACCGAATTCACCAATTGGGTCGCATCTGCCTTAGCCGGTTGAACACGACAAGAGACAGCTTTTTCAAATTGCGATTTCATTTCCTTGAAATTGCCATTCGCAGCCCACAAAGAGTGCGAAGCGATAAAGGTTGCAATAAACGTCATCATTGAGTACCTCTCACTGAGTTAGAACCGCTAGCGGCCGTCATTGCCTTTTTGCAGGTCGGACTTAAAATCTTATTCAAAACTTGGGCTGAATATTTCTTTTCCAGTCCCTGACATTTTGCCACTTCTACAGGACAAGACAAGTTTCTTGATTTCAAGTTTTCCGCCACCTTCTGAGTCATCGAATCAGAACTGTATTCCGAACAGTTGATGCCCTCATCCCAAGCCTCCGTCACGTAGTCTTTGAAATCAAAACTGCGCGCGACCTTGAATTTACCATCTTGGCAACTCACAATCGGGTTGCTGCCGCTGGAAAGATCTTTCCAGAAAACCGAACCACCGTAGTTGGCAGAAAGATCTCCGTAGGATTTCACCCCCGAGGATTTTAAACCAAACATACCGTCTTCTGTGCTCATGCTATAATCCAAAGCTTTGTTCAAACCGTCTTCCTGAGTCGTCAAAGAGTTGGCGCTCACGGAGTTTTCTTTTTGAAAAAGATCAAAACCCTGGTCAAAAAAGTGACCCAGTTTATCTGAACCGATATTCACTCCGTTTACTTTGATAACACTTTGCAAAGTCACGTTGTCGCCGCGGTCTTTGAAATTCAAAACCAGCTTCAAACATTTTCCTGCATCACTTTCCATAAACTTAGAATCCATGCCGCCCGGACCGCCAGGTCCACCCGGGCCTCCAGGGGGAGGTCCGCCTTGCATGTCTCCAGGTGGTGGCCCCGGTGGTCGACCACCCTCATGATCGCCACCGGGACCATTCGGTCCGCCACGCGAGCCTGGGGGACCGCCGGGAGGACCTTTACGTTTCGACATTTCAACAAGTCTTTGCGCTTCTTCTTTTTGTGAGTCAGGAACTTTACAGATCACCAGTGGATCTGAAGAACTGCTCATCAGTTTGCGCACAGCAAGTTTTGCTTTGGCGACAGATGTGGAGGAGTTTTCCTTCACCGTGCCCCAAAGTTTTAACCAAAAACCCACTTTGAAAACGGATTCAAATGAGGTGTTGGAATAAATGGAATCATCCGTGCTGGGAGGATCGATTTTTTCAATCGCTGGGTTTTTCTCGGCCCAATTTTCCATCCCGCCGACGATACCTAAACCGGAGCTATCAGCGTTAATCTGATTGCGCACGTTCGTGTACAGTTCTTTGAGGTCGCAGGATTTCGTCATCGACACGGCCGTTTGAATCTTTTTATTTACTTCCTGATTCACCACAGTTGTGGAGTCTTTGATGTTGCGATCGCGTTGATAAAAACTGTCGATCTCAAAGCCGTGTGCCGGCAGCGCGACAGTTAAGCTAATCAATAAGGTGGTCGTGAGTTTTTTGGCCATCTCTGATCTCTTTCTTCGTTAGGTGAAATCAGAGTAGGCATAGAATGTTGGATGATTATGGAGCTCAAAATATATTTTTATACTGTCTCAAGTCGGGACAGATAGTTAGAAACGCTCAGCAAGTAACAGCGCTTTGACGGCGGTAGCTGTCGTATAGGCTGAGGAGCGCCACACGACCGGATAACGAGCCACAAAGGTCGCGGCAAAGTAAACCTCCCCCGGCCAATACACAAAGCCATGGCGGTCCCTTGTCGCCATTCCCGCCAAATAGTTGGCACCGTCATGTACGGCTTCACGATGTTCGCGATTGTTGGGATCACCCAATTGGGCCAGAGCACTTAAAGCCCAAGCGGTGGATTGAATGCGGTCCGGGCGACTCATGTACTTGTTCTTCCAGCCACCATTGCGCTTTTGTTTTTTCAAAATAAAAGCGATGAGGTTGTCACGCGAAGGCTCTAGGCAACTGCCGCCTTTGTCGATGATTTCTGCCATCGTAAACGGCAGCACATAACGGCTGGGATAATACATTCCGCAATAAAAGAAATCATTTTTGATCGCCATGCGATTCAAGTGATTGCAGGCAGCCTTGTAACCCGGGCCATCCGTATTTTTCGCCATCGTCAAAACTTTTAAAACATTGGCATTCACTACACAATCGACATCATTGCGATTGAACGGCACCCGTGTTCCGTTGTTGGGACGGGAAAAAAGATTGCGCGGCATCTTAGGATCATCTTCATCCCACAACCAAGTTAAGAATGCGCCCGTGTTTTTCTGTCCCTGTCCCGCATTGTAAACATGGGCTTTGCGCTGAACATCGCGAGCCTTAGAAAAAGCACGCACCACAGATTCTGGAAGATGCTGATAGCTGTGCTCGCCATTTTCAATTTTGTGCAAGTACTGCAAGGTCGCATAAGACACAGAAGTGGTGTCGGCATCAGGAGGAATGTTCGCAAAACCTTTAAAGCGCGGAGCCAGATACATGTAACGAGGCTGTCGGACTTTGACTCCGCGATAAGTTGTCGGCGGATAAAAATTAAAAAGTTGATCCCAATAATAATTACGAAATCCTGCGACTGTTTTACGAATCATCGGCGGAATGGAATTGTACTCGGGCGCTAAAAAATAAATCTCTGCCAAAACATTGGCAACAGAGGCT
Source organism: Bdellovibrio sp. HCB209 (assembly GCF_047306065.1). Taxonomy (GTDB): domain Bacteria; phylum Bdellovibrionota; class Bdellovibrionia; order Bdellovibrionales; family Bdellovibrionaceae; genus Bdellovibrio. Next base: position 2,897,737 of record NZ_CP178618.1, on the reverse strand, counting down.
GCCACAAAGGCAGTGGGCTCTTCGTAAGGGTGATTGAATTTACCAACTCCCACGGAACTCGGCAGGTAAGAGGTGACTCGGGCGATCCATTGTCCGGGATCGTAGCCCTCCTCCCCCGTGGTTTGATAGTGCTCGATAAAGCCTAAAGCGGATGAAATTTGGCTGCGAAATTGGGGTCCTGCGAAACAAAAGGGACCGCTTAAGCATGCGAACAAAAAAATGGAAAAAACCTTCACCACGCCTCCCGTACTCTCAAATCAAATATGTTCGAGTTCAGCAGGGAAAATAGGGGGGAGGCAAGAGCCCCTGTTAGCTTACATTTAGACACCTTTTGAAAAGGGTAACGAGGGGCGTAAATCCTTTGACTTCCGCCCCCTTAGCTCGCTAAACCATTGTTTCGCCAAAGAGCGAAGAAAGGTACGGGTAAGGTCCCTGAGGCTTTACTACGTGGAGGTTTTTAAAAAACGATATGACAAAACAACTTAACAAGGCCGAACTTGAAAAACAGAAAGTGCTAGCTTTCTTGGATGCAGAAGATTCTAAAGTCGCTGCTAATCCTGGCATCTATGGTGCTAAAAAATCTGAAAAAGGCGAATTCGATTCTCTATTCGAAGCGTCCATGAAAGAGCAAGATTTCAAAGTTGGCGACGTTGTTACTGGTTCAGTAGTAGAAGTTCAATCTGACTACGTTCTAGTGGACATCAACTACAAGTCTGAAGGTTTGATCGCTATCAATGAATTCCGTATTGTTGACGGTGTTCGTGAAGTGAAAGCTGGAGACAAAGTAGAAGTTCTTATCGACCGTATCGAAAACGAAAACGGTATGATCGTTCTATCTAAAGATAAAGCAGACATGCTACGTGCATGGACTGACATCTCTAAAGCAGCAGAAAACGAAGAAGTTATCGAAGGTACTGTTGTTGCTAAAGTTAAAGGCGGCTTGAGCGTTGATATCGGCGTTAAAGCATTCTTGCCTGGATCTCAAATCGATCTACGTCCGGTTCGCAACATGGACGTTTACTTGGGCAAAAAATTCAAATTCAAAGTTATCAAATTCAACAAAAAGCGTGGCAACATCGTTCTTTCTCGCCGTGCGCTTCTTGAAGAAGAACGCGACAGCTTGCGTTCACAAACTCTTGACACTATGGCAGAAGGTTCTGTTGTTACTGGTATCGTTAAAAATATCACTGACTACGGTGCATTCATCGACCTAGGTGGCATGGACGGTTTGTTGCACATCACTGACATGTCATGGGGCCGTGTAAAACACCCTTCTGAAATGTTGAATGTTGGCGACGAAATCCAAGTTAAAGTTCTTAAATACGACAAAGAAAAAGAACGCGTATCTTTGGGCATGAAACAGTTGCACAACGATCCTTGGGAATCTGTTAAAGCTTCTTACCCAGCAGGCACTAAGCTTAAAGGTAAAGTTGTTTCATTGGCAGAATACGGTGCATTCATTGAACTTGGCGAAGGCATTGAAGGCCTAATCCACGTTTCTGAAATGTCTTGGACTAAACGTGTAAAACACCCTTCTCAAATCGTTAACGTTGGTGACGAAGTAGAAGTAGTAGTTCTTGAAGTTGACACTGAAAACCGCCGCATTTCTTTGGGCATGAAACAGCTTCAACAAAATCCTTGGATTGAACTTAAAGAGTCTTACGCTCCAGGTACAATCATCGAAGGTGAAGTTAAATCTGTTACTGACTTCGGTATCTTCATCGGCATCGAAGAAGGTATTGACGGCCTAGTTCACATCTCTGACTTCTCTTGGACTAAACGTGTAAATCACCCAAGCGAAATGTTCGCTAAAGGTGCTAAAGTACGCGCAGTTGTTCTAGGCGTAGACATCGAGAACGAAAGATTCTCTTTGGGCATCAAACAACTTGAATCAGATCCTTGGGCTAACATCGAGAACAAATACGCTATCGGTACACAACACGACGTTAAAGTAACTAAAACAGCTGATTTTGGTGCTTTCGTTGAGCTTGAGTCTGATATCGAAGGTTTGATCCACATTTCTGAGCTTACAACTGATAAAATCAACACAGTTGAAGACTTCATTAAACCAGGTCAATCTGTAAAAGCTGAAGTTATCTCTATCGACAAAGACGCTCGTAAGATCGGTTTGTCTGCAAAACTAGTTAAACTTCGTGAGTCAAAAGCTGACGTTGATGACTATGTTAAGAAAGCAACAGCAACTTCTAAATCAACTTTCGGTGACTTGTTCGCTGACCAGTTGAAAAACATGAAGACTGACGGCAAACAGTAATATCATACCGCGTTGCGGTGCGATTGACTGAAATGTCGAAAAAGGGGAGCCTAACAAGGTTCCCCTTTTTTTATTTTCAGCAGGAGTCGGCAGCGTGGCGCAGAAGAATGGTTTCTTCAAAAAACTTATCATCATTATCTTAGTTTTCATCGGTATCGGCGCTGTTCTTAAAGCCGGATCAGGAATGTTCGGTGAGCAAGAAAAAAAGCTCTCTGCTAAAAACACAATCCTTCAGTTGGAAATGAATGGCGTGATCCTAAACGGGAAACGCTTCCTAAAAAATCTTAAGAAATATTCTGACGACAACCGCGTGAAAGCGATCGTTATCAATATCAACTCTCCGGGCGGATCCGTTGGTCCTTCTCAAGAGATCTTTCACCACATCAAAAAAGTACGTGAAGAACTTAAAAAGCCTATCGTTTGCGTGACGACGGGAGTGATGGCTTCTGGCGCTTACTACTCTGCTATCGCCTGCGATAAAATTGTTGTGGCTCCTGGTGCCTTGGTGGGCTCTATCGGTGTGATCATGGAATTCGCGAATCTTGAAAAGCTTTATGACTGGGCTAAGGTTTCTCGTTATTCCATCACTTCAGGTAAATTCAAAGACTCTGGTGCTGAATACCGTGCGATGCGCGCTGATGAAAAAGAATTGTTCCAAAGCATGATCAACGAAGTCTATGCACAGTTCCGCGGCGCCGTAGCTAAAGAGCGTAATCTTAAAGATGACGTTGTGTCTCAATATGCTGACGGTCGTGTTTTCACAGGCTCTACAGCGGTGAAAGTCGGCTTTGCGGACCAAGAAGGTTTCCTGGATGACGCTATTAAATTGGCGGCAGATCTTGCGAAACTTGGCAAAGACTACGACGTCTTTGAAGTTCCTAAAAAGAAAATGAGCATCTTTGATTTCGGTGACAAAGACGCGGAAGACGATTTGAACTCTTTGGCGGAATACGCGGACATCCTTAAAGGTAAAGCCGCTGTTGCGGCTGGTATCAATCCAGGTGTGAACATGGAAGGTGCTGTGAAGTACTTGCTTCGTGCTCAATACTTGAATCAACCGTTGTACTTGATGCCAGGCTACTGGGAGTAGTTGATGGCAATAAAGAAAGCGCTGAAAAAAACCTCTGTTAAAAAGAAAGCTGCTAAAAAGCCGATGAAGAAATCTGCATCGGCTGAAAAAGCTGCGGTCTGTATTAATCAGAATGTTTGGCCGATGGAACGTGATGTTCTGTTCCGTCCAGACCGCATGAAGTACGTGCGTAAGCTGATTAAGCCTGAGGGGTGCGTTTTCTGTAACGCCGCCAAACACGAAGTGTCGTTTGATTCTTTGTGCGTTTATCAAACGAAGCATTCCATGGTGGTGCTTAATAAGTTTCCTTATAACAGTGGCCACATCTTGGTATTGCCTCGTCGTCACTGTGGGGATTTGTTAAAACTCAGCGACGCTGAATTTACTGATCTTCAGAACGTGATCCGTATCACAATGAAGGCGATCAACTCGATCTACGAACCGGGCGGTATTAACCTCGGTTTGAATCATGGGGCCGTGGCGGGTGCGGGAATTCCTGAACATCTTCACTATCATATGATTCCGCGTTGGGCGGGTGATCTTAACTTCTTCCCATTGATTGCTGAGACCAAGGTCTTGGTTGAAAGTCTCGAGCAGACCTATGAGAAGTTTTTGGAGTATTTTAAAAAGATATGAATAGAGGCGTAAGTTTTCAAACAGCACCGCTGACTCCTGCAGTGAAGTGGTTGTTGATCATCAATGTGGCGATTTGGTTCCTTCTACAAGTAATGGTGGAGGGATTCGGTAAGATTCCTATCACGCCATGGTTGTCGCTCTATCCGGGCAAGGTCCTTTTTAATTTCGAAATCTGGCAGTTGGTTACATACATGTTCGTGCACTCTTTGCAGGTCACGCACATCTTGTTCAACATGTTGATGCTTTGGTTCTTTGGTGCCGAGCTTGAACAGCGCTGGGGCACGAAGTTCTTCCTGACGTATTACTTCGCATCGGGCATCGGTGCCGCGATCATCTACTGTGTGGGTGTTTGGGGCTGGGCTTTGGCGACGGGCTCTGAAACGGGCTTAATCGTTCCAGTGGTTGGCGCCTCGGGTGCGATCTTTGGTCTTTTGCTGGCTCAAGGGATCATCTTTGGGGAGCGCATCGTTTACTTCTTTATGCTCTTCCCAATGAAGAACAAATGGTTCGTGGCTTTGATGGGAGGCGTGCAGTTCGCCTCCATGATGACTTCAAGCGTTACGGGTGGTGAGGTTGCTTACCTGGCCCATCTGGGCGGTATTGCAGCTGGTTTCATCACTCTTCAGGTGAAAGCCTGGATTGTTCGCCAAGACTTTAAGAAAAAGGCCAAAAATAAGGGCCGTAACCTTCGCCTGGTCGTCGATAATGAGAAGAAAGACGACAAGCCCCCAAAATACTGGAACTAGCTTCAAAGGGCCTTAAAAGGGCCCTTTAGCTTTTTGGGGAGGGGCTCTGGACAAGGGCGTCGGAGTTGGATATAACGATTAGCGATTTATATATTTAAAAGGAGCACGCATGTCTTTGGCTGAAGCTAACAAGAATCTTAAATGGGACACTAGAATGACTGAAACTAAAATCAATTCTGGTGAGCTTAAAAAAGAAGAAATGCAAAAGCACCTTGAGCAACTTCCTGATCTTGCTCACAACGTTGAGAAGTTCACTATCGACGGTAAATCTTCTTCTACAGAAGAATCTCACTAAGACTTCGCAGTCCTAGTTTGGAGTTAAAGAGCAGCCCTAGAGGCTGCTTTTTTTATGCCCTCATTCTGACCGAGCAACTCCTGGGCAGCTTGGTAAATAGTTCCTGTTGTTTCCACGGCAACAGTTCATAGGCAATACGGTGCACTTTGGCCCGGCTTTCGCTGGCACAAAATGTGATAAAGCCTCCCTCAGCATAATAATTTTTTAAATATAAAGGATGTGCTTATGAAATCACTTTCTGTAGTGGTTATGGGTTGTTTGCTTTCTGTGGCTTCTTTCGCGGCGCCAACTTCGAACCGTGTTGTTGAAAAAGCAGATCGCGTGGCGATGGAACTTCGTTACCGTGGCCACCAGTTGTCTCAAGAACAATTGGAAAAAATTAATAAGAATTTGGATTCTATCCGTTTCATCTTAGACGGTGATTTGGATGAGTCAGGTTCTTTGAGTTTGTCGTGTGTTCCACGCGATAATGATGGTCGCCCTCCTTATACTTTGGCCGCTCGTGAAGGCGTTCAAACTTTTCAGTTGGGTGCGATCTATGGAACTGCACAAGACTGTGATCAAGCTTTGAAATCAGCGCGTGTTATCGGAAATAAAACTTTCGTTTGTTCTTCTAAAGACAACGACGGCAGAGAGCCAACGATCATGGCTGTTATCGCTGGTAAACAGCTGACTAAGATTGCAGGCTCTGTGATGACAAAAGGTGATTGCAACGAAAACTTGAGACTGATGAAAGCAGACCGCGGCGGCAACGTAGCGCTTTGTGGTTCTAGAGATTCAGACTCACGTGCTCCATTTATCGCGATCAGCGTAAATGTAAATAACGGTTCAATCCAAAAGAGCAACACTACATTCAGTAACATTACTGAATGCAGACGCTTTATCGGTCAGTAGTTATTTCTGAGAATTAAAAAGAAAAAGCAGCCCTCAAGAGGCTGCTTTTTTTATTTCTAAATACCGTAGTATTCAAAAACGCGAAGGGCGATGGCGAATTCAGCTTCCAGATCTAAGGGATCAGAAGCGATGTCGAAGGCTTTCTCTTTCGAGGGCTTGTGAATCTTAGCCAACTTCTTTTGAGCTTCCTGCCAGTAACGTTCCTGCCATTGAGGATTGGTCACGCGAGTAAAGAGCTCGTTGATTTCAAGGCTGCGCTCTGTAGCATCCTTGTTCATTTTCTTTTGTCCTGGGAAAACGTAATCGACAACTTTGACGATGTCTTCGGGGTTCACCAGTTCCAGCGTGCAGTAAGTTGCGCATACCATGGCGAGCAGGTATTTGCGATAAGTCGCAAGATCCTTCGTGTGGTAAGAGTGCTCTCCACCAGATCTATAAATGACCTTAAGATCTTCGTAAATCGGCGAAAGCTTTTTACCAAGCTCATCACCCAAAGCTAAATCTAAAACCACCACCAAGCTTTCGGCGAAATTCAAATATCTGCGAAAGGCCGTGGCATCTTTCGGTGCGGGTGGAAGCAATCTCCACAGCACGCGGTGATTCTGCTCGTGATACAAAGAGATTTCGTTAAAGCGACCTAACGCTTCTAATTCCTTATCAGGATCAGCCAGTTCGTCAGAGTGATCCTTAAACCACAAAAGCTCAGACCAAGACGGGGAGTATTGAATTACATCCGCAAACAAATCCTGAGCACTCAAAGAGCGCATCGTTGAGCAGACCTTGGCTTCAAAGACTCCGCCGAGCTCCTGATACATTTCGCGGCTCGCGCGGTACAGGGAGCTTGCATGCAAAAGCTGAGCATCGAGTGGGTACTCGTCTAAAACGATCTTTTGATATTTTTTGGAAGTTGGCAGACTTGAAAGAAGTTTTAAGTCTGCAAGAAAATCTTGGACGTGCGAATTCGCAGCGGCAGGGGCTTTCTTAGTCATGTATCGCCCCTTAGTGATTACTGAGTTTGCTGAATGTTGCCAGCTTGCGCTTGCATAGAGTTTTCGTGAGCGATGGCGCTAGTCACAGCTTTTTGGCTGAACGGTGCCCACTCTTCACGAATGATTTTGTAAGAGTCACCGGCTTTAACCGCGTAGATCGTTTTCACACCGTAGTCGATGTGCTTGTCAGATTCATAGCGTTGCAGCGTTTTTACCAACAACTGATCGTTGTGTTGAACGATGTAAGGTTGGGAAAGGTGAACCTTGATGAACTCGTACTGTTTTTTAAGATTGGATTTGTGTGCTTTCCAACCAGCGAAGTCAAAACCAGGGGCTTTGAATTCAGCATCATAGAAGCCCATATACTTATCGATGTCTTGGGCTTCCCAAGATTGGCGCCAGCCTTCGATAAATGTATTCAAAGCCACACGGCGTTTTTCATGCTCATCTTTAGAAACGTAGCTCACATGATCAAAGATCAAGATCGGCGTTTCGTTCAATTTCACATAGTCAGCCAATTTTTTAATAACTTCATTACGAACTACAACACAACCACGTGAACCACGAGTCAAAGGAACCGTGTCGGGGATTGCATGCAACCAAATACCAGAACCTGTTTTATTTTGACGTTTGTCGAAAAGGTTCGGGTAGTTCGTTGTGAAAGCCAAACCGCCATAAAGGTTGAATGGAATTTCTGGTTGAGTCAGACGCTTCTGCAAGAAATAGATTCCTTCCGGAGTTTTCTTGTCATCACGTTTAGTTTTGTTACCGCCAGCCGCACCGATGTCAGCAGGGTACTCTTCAACTTTTTTGATTTGTTCGCCATTGCGCTCAAAAACTGTGAGCTTACGTTTTTCCTTATCAACAAGGAATACGAATTTAGAGAAGGCCTCTGTCTCCGAGATCTGCAGCAGTGGAGCTGGCAGCAAATCGCTTGCCCCAATCTGAGACGGTGCAGAAGATACAGATTCCGCCCTTGCAGGCAAACAAGCTAATAATAGTAGGGATCCCGAGAGCAAAATTCTCATAATATATTATTTCGGAAGACTCGTTATTTTTGTCAAGTCTCAGCGTGAAAATGTCTAGAGATTAGACGAAAACTGCTAAATTCATTAGGGAATCCTTAAGAAAAATTGAGGGTTAGGGCGTTAAGACCTAGGACCGTTGCTCCGATAGTCTCTTTGTAGTGAGGTTTACATGGCAGAGAGTCAAGAACAGGGACAAGCACCGGCAAAGCCCAAGAACACAGGGATGATCCTGCAAATCGCATTTGCAGTGCTGAATCTGGCTGTAATGGGTGGCGGCGCTTATATGGTATATGCCTCGACAATAGGTTGGGAAAGCCCTGTCATCAGCGAAGAATCAGCAAAAAGGGAATTAGCCTCCACTGAGGAAACAGAATTGGCACCTATGGTATTCACGATGGACAAGTTCACTGTGAATCTAGAAGGGGAGCCTAAAAGAACAATTCGTCTTGAGGTGAATTTGCAGATGCTGGGTAAAGATGGCTTTGAAGAAGTCATGGAACCAGAGAATCGCGCCAAGGCCCGTGACAAAATCGTTCGTATCCTTAACGAAGAAGGCTTTAACGACTTGGAGAGCATCCAAGGAAAGTTATTCCTAAAAGACAAGATCGCGATGGAAGTAAACGGCATCCTTCATAAGGGTGTTGTGAAAGACGTGTTCTTCTCTGACTTTGTTGTGCAATAGCATACGTGACAATTAAAGATGTAATAGCTCTAAGGCTCCGGTAACCCCGGAGCCTTTTTCTTTTCCCTCACCCAAAGTCGGTGATGTCTAAAGTCTTAAACCGCGGCAAATTCTTGTCATCTGAGTTGGACCAGACCAAACTTAAATCGATAGAAAATACTCCAAGGAAAGAAGCAACTATGAAACGGATTTCTACTTTGCTTGTCGCTGTGGCGTGCATCACTGCAAGCTCGGCACATGCCGTCGACCCAATGCCTAAACCAGTTCAAAAACCAGAAGTGATCGGTGCCATCAAAGGATGGTCGAATACGGATGGTATGAAACTCAGTCTGCCAGTGACAAAGTTCACTTTGAAGAACGGTTTGACGGTTTTGTTGGTGGAAGATCACTCAGTTCCTATGGTGAGCTATCACACTTGGTACCGCGTGGGTTCTCGTGATGAGTCTCCGGGAGTTACAGGTGCTGCGCACATGCTTGAGCATATGATGTTCAAAGGTGCCAAAAAATATGATGGCAAAGCATTCGATCGTATCTTCCACGAAAATGGTATTACGAACAATGCCTTCACAACGAATGATTACACGGGCTTTTATCAAAATCTTCCAAGCGACAAGCTAGAGCTTGTTATGGACATGGAAGTGGACCGTATGAGCTCTTTGTCTTTGAAACCTGAAGACTTGAAAAGTGAAAAAGAAGTCGTAAAAGAAGAGCGTCGTTGGAGAGTGGACAACAACCCGATGGGTGTGGTTCGCGAAACAATGATGAGCACGGTTTTCAAAAACAGCGCTTACCACTGGCCGGTGATTGGCTATATGAAAGATATCGCAAACTATGACTCTGAAAAGTTGCGTTTCTTCTATAGCACGTACTATGTGCCAAACAATGCGATATTGGTTTTGGTAGGGGATTTCGATTCTGCAAAAACCAAGTCTTTGATTGAAAAATATTACGGCGCTTTGGAGTATCGTCCATTGCCTCGCCGCGAATATCCGAAAGAGCGTCAGCAAGCTGTTCAGCAAAACGCTTTCGTACGTAAAGATGTTCAGAATGCTTCATTTATCGTGGCTTTTCAAAGCCCTGAGCAAGGATCTCCTGATTCTTACGCATTGGATCTGGCTTCCAATATTCTTGGCAACGGAACTTCGTCGCGTCTTTATAAACGCCTGGTTTATCAAAAACAAACGGCGACTTCGACGTACTCGTTTAACTATTCGATGCAAAATGCCGGTGTTTATGCGGCAGGTGTGATGGTGAAGCCGGGTGTGGAATACAAAGACACGTTGGAGATCGTTTACAATGAGCTTTGGAAATTGAGAAATGCCAAGGTTTCAGATCTTGAGTTGCAGAAAGCGAAAACTCAAGTGGTGAAAGAGCTGGTTGATGGCTTGAAAACTATGGATGGTAAAGCTCGCGCCTTGGCGGTGAATGAAATCCTAACGGGCAGCTATGAAAACCTATTTAAAGATATCGAAAAATATCAGGCTGTAACAGCTGACGATATTAAACGTGTCAGCGAAAAATATACGAATCAAACTCAGCGCTCCATCATCGTGCTGGAACCAAAAGGAAAACAAGGAGCTGCAAATGAATAAGCTGATCCAAACTCTGACTCTGCCAATCGTTGCAGTTTCGCTCGCTTCATGTGCTGGTAAGGGATCTAAAACGGGGAGCCAAGGTCCTGTTCCGGCAGGCTATTCTGCTCCGAAAAGCACAGGCTCATTTAAATTGATGCCGTACAAAGAAGTCGTTCTGGAAAATGGTCTTAAAGTTATTTACGTCCGTGATAACAGTCTGCCTCGCGTAAGCATGACGGTGTTATTTAAGACGGGAAATATGCAAGAACCGAAAGAGCTTGCAGGTTTGAACGCGATGACAGCGTACATGCTTGAACAAGGCACACAAACACGTGATGCGATGAAAATCGCAGATGAGTTCGGTCAAATGGGAACGTCTTTAGATGTCAGCCCTGGATTTGACGTGACGACTGTTTACGCTGATTCATTGACGAACAACTCTCCACAGCTGTTGCAATTGGTGGCTGATATCTTGATGAATCCTGCATTTAAAGATGCAGAGATCAATCGTACACGCTCGCAAATCTTGGCTGGTCTTAAAAAGAAAGTCGACAATCCATCGGCCTTTGCAGATGAACAAGCAGATCTATTCTTGTTCGGTGATCACCCATACGGTCGTGATACGAATGGCACGCAAGATTCGGTAAGAGCTTTGCGCAAACAAGACATCATTAAGCACTACCTGACTTTCTATCGTCCTAATAATGCGACGATGGCGGTTGTGGGGCAGTTTGATGATGAATTTGAAAAGCAAGTGCAAGAGCAATTGGGGAAATGGACGAAACGCACGATTCCTGAAGTGACTGTTGCGGCGGCTCCGGCAATTGAAAAGTTGCAAGTGAAGTTGATCGTTAAAAAAGGTCTGCAACAAACACAGATCCGCGTGGGTCAATTGGGTATTTCTCGTAAGAGCGATGACTTCATTCCTTTGCGCATGGCGAACGAATCTTTGGGTGGCAGCTTCGGCAGCCGCTTGAATCAAAAAGTTCGCGATGATTTGGGTCTGACATATTCCATCTATTCAAATTTCGATGCTCGTAAAGAGCGCGGGAGCTTCGACGTTTCTACTTTCACAAAAAATGAAACAGCAGCGAAGGCCTTGGACGAAACTTTGAAAGTTCTAAAAGACTTTGTCGATAATGGTTCGACAGAGCAAGAGACTGTAGCCGCACGCAATCAGCTAGTAGGGCAGTTCCCACGCGCGATCGAAACTTCAGATCGTCTGGCGTACAACTTGTTGGTGCTGGATTACTTTAATATTTCTTATGACTACCTAACGGATTATATCAGTACGGTAAATAAGATTAAGCAAAAGGATACAAACGCCGCTCTAAAAAAGGCGTTGGACCCAGTAAAATTCAAAGTTGTGGTCTACGGGAATGAATCTATCATCCCACAATTCAAAGACTACCAACCAGAAATCGTCCGCGTTAAATAAGATAAATCCGCAATGAAAAAGGCACTGATTTAAAGTCAGTGCCTTTTTATTTTGATATTGGAGAATAGATTAATGTTTAATGATTCCCTACTCGAGGAGCCTAAAGGAGTTCTACAGGTATGAGACTCTTCCGCCGATGAGAACTCGTTCCATTCTATAGACGGGAACTTTAGCCGCATAAAAGTCTTCGATCCTATACTGGCTCGCATCGATGTCGGTAACGTTTTGAGAACGCGTAATGTTTTCACCAGCAAGCCCCCACATGACGATCTGGCCTCAAGCAGTGGTATAACTCCGTCCATAAAAACAAAATCAAAGGGAGTTTTTCGATGAAAACGATGATCGCTTCTATAGTTCTTTTAGTTTCTTCTGTTTCTTTCGGAGCAGATTTCAAATGCTTCTCGTCAAAGTATCCGGCCGACATGAACCACGCATTTAATGAAGGTTACACGGTTCTTTCGGTAAATGGTCCCACAGTGAGTCTTAAGTATTTCTATGTAAACACGGTGGCTAACAATACGACACTTAAATACGAAGCCAACTACACGGTTGAAAGTATTAAGGGTGGATCCGGCAAATTGAGTGGTCTTTACATCGCAAAAACTCAAGAGCTTGATAAAATCGGCAGAATCTATCTAGAGCCGGCTCTTTTAGGTGAAGCTTCTAGTGGCGGCGTTATCGGAAAATTCGTATTCCCGGGCCATGGATACGGATATGACTGGAATCTTTGCTACGCTATCAATAAATAATCGCGCTAAATTACCAAAACTAAAAAGCCTCACCCAAAAAGTGGGTTTTTTAGTTTAGTAGAAATATTTAGCAGAGAGTGTGCAGCTTTCAGATTTTAGTGCCGCTGCCAATAATCTTAAAAAGGATTGCGAAAAGTACGGCGCAACAAATAGTCATTACAACTGCATATACTTTCAGCGAGCGAATTTCTTTTTCCATAAATTATGTTTACCAATGATGACTACAGTGGTCATCAAAGTAATCCATCTTAGCTAGCAGGCGTTCGATGGCGCGCTGACCTATAGGACGTAATTGTCCCCGACTGGAGCGCGCACCTCTATATCTATCCCTGTAAATCCGCCCTGACGACCGTTTCTAATGATTCCCATATTTGGCATATTGCAGAGTTCTTTAACAAGAATGCTATAACTTAGCGAAATCCCTTCTAATCTCGTCTCAGTTTATCTTCCAATTAGAGATTCTTTTAACAAATGAAGTTCACTAGACAGAGAGAACGGGTTCTGACGTTGGAGCGTGTCTTGCATTAGCGAAGGATCCGAACATTATCCATTGTTTATATGAAGGATTTTAATATGAAAAAGATTATTTTCGCTATGGCATTAATACCTCAATTTAGTCACGCATATATCGTTGCCTGTTCAAAAGGGTTAACTTTACTTCCAGAACTTCAAGTAGAAGTTGCAGAGAACTGTAGTGGTGGCTTGGCCATCGTAATAGGGCCTGGGGAATCTCAATGCACTAGATCTGAAGATGATTATGTTCGGGGTGAAGGACTCTATCGAGCTTGTGTTCGTTTAGAACAAAATGGTTTCGTCACTATCGTTCGTGCTAACTTTGTTGGGGACGAATAGAGCCTCTTCATTGTTGGTTAAAGGCTTTTAATAAAGTAATTACTAAGCTGAAGGTGAAAACCTTTAGCTTTTTTATGTGCAATCCTGACCAGAGGCACTCATCCCGAACCGTGCGGTCTCGCTACTTCGTTTGTCATGAATCCTTCAAGATCGGTCTTTAGATATGGCTTTAGGAAAAAGAGTCGACGAACTTGGTACTAGAGTAATTCGCATGGTTCGAGAAATCTACGGCGACTACAAACCGTTGAAGGCTCCGTACGAGACTTCGAGGGATAAGAAAGGGAGCAATATGGTAACACATTTATTTAAATTATTTGTTTTTATGATTTTTCTTTTTGGAGCGTCCTACACCCAAGCGGCTGCCTTTGGTGCATTACAAAAAGTTTGCTTATTTTTAGAAGGTCATACTCAAGTTTTAAAAAAGGATGAGATCGATTTATTAAATAAACGAATCGACTCTCGTCCTGCAAAGTCGCTTGTTGCAAACCTTTGCAGCAATCCGCAACTAAAAATGAATGCAGGTCCAATTCAAGTCTACGCTAATGGAGACCACATTGGAATCCTTCAAACCAATCGCGAGGGCAATCTCGTTGCGATTAAATTAACGTATGGAGAATTTGATGTCGAGCAGGCGGCATTAAATATGAATGATGGAGTCGTAATACCAACATTCGTATTCCATCCTAAAAATGAAAGGTCCAAAGCGGCCGGAACGATTTTAATACGTACTCCCTACATGCTGACAGTGTTGTCTTCTTGGGGACAAGCCTTAGGATATGTGTCCAGTGGATTTAATGTCGTATTTCAACCTGCGCGTGGAACATATTTGAGTCAGGGTGAATTTGAATGGTTGGACTGGAAGCGCGAAGCTCAAGATGCAAAAACAACCTTGGATTAGATTAGCAATCAATCGTGGTCTACTAAAAGCATTATCGCCATCGGTACATCCTATGACGCTTTTTTAGCAATGGCTGCCGCAACAACGCAACATCCGCGCTTGTCCATGGTGATTGCGGCAAGTGGCCCGTGGAACCCTTCTGCCGATAGCTTGTCAGCCAATGGAAGTCTAGCTCCGGTCTTAAAATATGTCACAGATATGAACTGGGATGGCAGCCCTGGAGTTGTCGCATCTAAAAGTTTTTTTTCTATGCAAAAGGCAATACAAGACAAAAATCCTTCCGGGAACAGTCTTGTGGAATTCGCTCGTAAAAATTATGCGCTCAAGCTTCGAAATCTTACTTCTGCAGAGCTTAACAAAAATGGTGATGATTTCGTAGCAGCATTGAAAAAATCCAAGGCAACGATGCTGTATGCTTTCGGAGTTGATGGTGATCAAGACAGTCGTGATGTCATCAATCTCGCCGAGCGAATGAAAGGAACAGAAAACCATTATTTTATCTCTCATAATGAAGGCCATTCTGATAGTCCTGTTAGTATTTTTGTTTTAAGCCGAATTCTTCGTGGACGTTCTGTTCAAGAAATTTCAGCGCTATTCGCACAGGCAGAAGAGAAGCGTTTTTGTAATATGGACCTAAATGGCCTGATGGACTGTAAAGAAAATCTTCCGTTTTTTGAAATACAAGAGGAAAAAACGATCCGCACTGAAGAGGTGAGATTTCGTAAGGATTCCACAGCGGAGGTCCATTTGTTTGACATAGTAAAAGATAGAATTGAGGTCGTTGGGCAGCTGAAAACAACTTTGACCGTGGAAGTGCAAGACTCTTCGACTTCCGAACTCCAACTTTCGATGTTCTTGATCTTCTGCAGCGATGGTGGCTATTGTGAGATGATTAACAATACGGGTGCGATACTTCAAACAACCTTAAAGCCAGGAACGCATACTTATAAGCTGAGCAGTCAGCATGGAGTCTATAACCTACCTAGAGGCAAATACTATATCTATGGTAAAATTGCTGATTTAATGGGTAAGAAACCTAAAACACCTTCAAGTATCTTGATTAAGCATCAGGAAATTTCAATTCCACTTCATTGACCCTTCCTCCTACCTGAATGGAATTTAAGAATTATCCTGAATAGGACCTTTTTGTCGGAGAACTGGCTCGAATCAACGCAAATCCGGACCTGGTGCGCGATGGTGTCGCTAGAATGTGAAAGTCCACAGGCCTGCATTTTTACCATGGACAAGATAAAAAAGCCTTCTGGGATCTCCAAGAAGGCTTTTTATTTAATAGAAAATTTAAACGATGGGACCTATTTACGTTTGTTCTTTTTAGCTTTTAGGAAGATGTAAGCTCCCAAAGCTGCCAGCAACAGAGCACCAGCCAGAAGCATCGTTTTATTGCCTCCGCCGCCAGAGCCGCCTTGACCGTCTTGGTACATATCAGCCGGCATTGCAGAGCCAATTGTGCTACCCAATGTGTCGCCACCTGGGCGGATCGGTCCAAGGCTTACGTTGTTCGTAAGGTTTTTGGATGCGATCACTCTTAAGCTCATAACTGCTTTAAAGAAGTCTTGGCTGTATTTCGTGTAGTACTGCTTGTGAGCAGAGAACGTGACGAGGATCGCGATTTTGTCTTTGATCGTCGCTAGGTAACGAGTGAAGTAGTTCGGTACTTCAGAGTTCATGTGCAAAGAATCAAGCCAAACCTGGTCATTGATAGTTTCTTGCTTACTTTTATAGACCACTTTGGATGTCAACGCGCCCGCTTTAGAGTTTGAAGAGATCGGTGAGTCCAAATGGGCTTGGTAAAGTGGGAAAGTGTCGGTAGGGCCGACCTCTTTAGCCGTTAGGATGATGATTGCTTCTTTGGATTCCTTGTTTTGCTCGCTACGGCAAACCCATTCGGTTTGTTCCAGGTTGCACTTCCATGTATCAGGAAGTTCGAAAGCGATATAAGCATTGCGGAAGACTTTTGCATTGGCGCTAAAACTGAGTAGAATAAGTGCGAGCGGCGCTAACAAACGTAACTTCATATTCTGATACCTCCGAGGTGCAGACGTTTGTAAGTATAATAACAAAAGCGTCCGGGATCAAAGCTCAAAGGAGAAAATTGTCGTGAAGAACCTTTATCAGCTAACTACCTTTGTGACTGTGATCAGTGAAGGCAGTATGACTGCCGCCGCCGATAAGCTTTACCTGACTCAACCCGCGGTCAGCCAACAGATTCGCAATCTGGAGGAAGATCTAGGTGTGGAGCTTTTGGTTCGCGGAGTTCGTCAGATCAAGGCGACTCCACAGGGTGAAGTTCTTTTTGATTATGCTAAAAAGATCATCCATCTGACTCAACAAGCAGAAATCGCGATCAAATCCATCGGCAATCAAATGAAGGGGCAGCTGCGTATCGGTACGCTGAACTCTATTGGTTTGCATTTGATGAGTCCGATTGTGGGTCGATTAATGCGCCACAATCCCGAGTTGTCTTTGAAGATCGATTACGAATCAGGCGAAGACTTGATCAAGAATTTCAAAAAGTCGCTTTATGACGTCATCATCCTGCCGGATACGAAAACAGAATTCGCAGAAGAGCTTGAAGGCGCCGAACAGAAGTTCTTAGTCAAAGAAGAGATGTGGTTGGTTGGTTCGAGCAAGGACGAAAAAATGCCTCAGCAGATCCTCTCCAAAGACTTGGGAGCATTTCCGGTGGTGGATTTCACCGATGAGTTTCCACGCTTCAATCGCTTGCTGAAAGAAAAAATGGATACATCGAAAGCGAACGCCATCTTTGAATCTGCCAATGTGGGAACACTGAAACGTGTGATCGAGGCGGGACTAGGTTGGGGCTTCCTTCCAGCTCACTCGATCAAGAAACAAGTCCGTTCCGGTCGTTTAAACCGCGTTTACGTGAAAGACTTGGCCTACGAGATGGACTTGATGTTCTATTATAAAAAGAACTCCTCCAACAAGCCGTTGGTCGAGGTGTTCTACTCGACCTTAGCAGGGCAAGAGAAAGCCTAGACTTTTTACTCCTCAAAAAAAATTCACATTTTTCCGAAATAGTACCACTGGGTACTAATTTTCGGAAAAGGTGTTTATGAAGGTTAATCAATCGATTCAACTTAAGATGGCTGCGCCAATCATCCTGATTGCGATTCTGGTTTTCACAGCGATGAATTATTTGGTCGCTGAAAACAGTTTGAATACCGCAGAAAAGCAAGCCGTTGAAAAATCATCTGCAATTGCCAAAGCCTATGCGAACGAAATGCGCGTCGGAGTTGAGCAGGGGCTAGGGATTTCCCGTACACTCGCACAACATCTTCAGGCCGCTAAGAAATTCAATCACACAGAGCGTGGTCCGATTGAACATTCCTTCCGCAATATTTTGGAATCTAATAAAGGTCTGATCGGCGTGTGGACGGCATGGGAGCCAAACGCATGGGACGGTCAAGATGCCAACTTCGTCAATAAATCAGGATCAGATGCCACGGGTCGCTTTGTTCCTTACTTGAGCTTTGCTGAAGGCAAATCGACATTGTCACCACTGGTGGATTACGAAAAGCCGGGCATTGGTGACTATTACCTAGTACCAAAAGCACGTGGTAAAGAAACGATGGTCGAGCCTTACTTGTACCCGATCGATGGCGTGCAAGTGTTAATGACGTCAGCAGTGGCTCCGATTTTTGTAGACGGTAAAGTTGTCGGTGTTGCAGGTGTGGATTTGCCACTGAAAGACTTGCAAAAAGATTCTTTGAAAATCAAACCGTTTGAAACTTCGTCAGCGTACTTGGTGACGAACTCTGGGAACTACGTCGCTCATCCAGATGAAAAAATGCTAACGAAGCACGCTGAGTTTTCAGTGGCGCCAGAAAAATTTAAAGAAGCTTTTGCTAAAGGCGAAAGCTTGGTCGTAACTGGCATGGACCCAGAACTTAAAGAGGAATGCTTGTATGTTGTGTCTCCGATGACGATTGGTGCAACAGCATCTCCTTGGTCTTTGGTGATCCGTACTCCATTAAAAACAGTCATGGCCGATGCTCGTGCCATGGTGTGGACTCAGGTGATTATCGCAGTCCTTGGTACGCTAGTACTGTTGGTCGCAGTTCTATTCATCGCTCGCTATATCGCTAAAGCGGTGAGTGGTATTACAGATCGTCTGTCTGAAACAGGTGATCATGTGACACTAGCGATTGAACAGCTTTCTCAAGCGGGTCAAAGCTTGTCGCAATCGGCAAGTGAGTCAGCAGCGTCCCTTGAGGAAACTGTGGCAGCTCTTGAAGAAATGAGCTCGATGGTTCGTATGAATTCTGACAACGCAAAACAAGCAGCGCAGCTTTCTTCGCAATCCTCTGAGGCCGCTTCTCGTGGCGAACAAGAGATGTCTTCATTGATGAATTCGATGTCAGAGATTTCCAAGTCTTCAAAAGAGATCGAAGAGATCATCAACGTTATCGATGATATTGCTTTCCAAACAAACTTGTTGGCTTTGAATGCAGCTGTAGAGGCAGCTAGAGCCGGGGAGCAAGGTAAAGGCTTTGCCGTGGTGGCAGAGGCCGTTCGTGCACTGGCACAACGTTCTGCGGTCGCAGCGAAAGACATCAATGAGTTGATCAAATCTAACGTGACTAAGATTGAAAATGGAACTCAACAGGCAAATCGTTCTGGCGAAGTTTTAAAAGGCATCGTGACGTCGGTTAAGAAAGTGTCTGATTTGAACACTGAAATTTCCACGGCGAGTGAAGAACAAGCCACAGGGATTCAGCAAATTTCAAAGGCGATGAATCAGTTGGATGCTTCGGTTCAGTCGAACGCAGCTTCTTCAGAAGAGATCGCAGGGACTTCGACAGATATTAGCAATCAGGCCAATATCATGAAGGGTGCCACTGATGAGATGAACGTCTTTGTTCATGGTGAGCACAAAAAAGTCGCTTAGTAATTCGAAAAATTAAAAATGAATTTAAGAGCAAGGGGTGGTCTCCTTGCTCTTAATATTTTAAAGACTATGTGCCTGGCTCTGGTTCTGGTACAGGAGTTGGAACTCCATTAGTGATGGATTCAATTTCCATCGTAGTTTTTGAACCTTCACCGACATTTGTGATTTCTTTTTTAATCAAACCAAATGGTACGTCGCCCATCCAAGTTTTGATAACACGGCCATCATCCGCAGTGACAGTCATACGGCAGGATGGGAATGTTCCTGCGATAACTCCCACGTCTTCCAAAGTTCCGCCTTTTTCTTCACACTTAGCCATCAGCATTTGCCAGTCTTCAGGACTCCACAGGCATTTTGTTTTTACTTCTTCAGTGGTGGTTTCTTCACCTTTAGTTTTGTCCACTTTGATAGTCCACATGTGAGACTCTGTATCCCACATTGTTACTTCTTTCGAAGCAGACATTGGTGTTTTTGTGCCATCGAGTTTTTCTTCCTCGCCAGTCCACATGACTTTATCGCCCACAGTTGGGTAGGCGAATGCAAAACTGGAAGTTAGCATCAGAGCGGCAATCACTTTGGTAAACATAATGACCTCCTGTCATTTTGGTTGCTGTTGAAAACGGTCACAGCATCGCACAGGGATTTTTATTTATCTTTATGTTTTCTGAGGGTCTGGCGACCAAGCACGGGGTTTGAAAAAGCCCGAGTGTTAAGTTATTGAACACCCTTGAAAATAATGCCTAGGTCCCGAGAGTATTTCTGTTCAACTGCTGCAAATTCGCAATGAAATGGCCGTCAATTTGCATAGTTAGAGTCGAAATTCCAGTGCGGAGGTCCGAGTGAAAACAAGTACGTATTTGATGGCAGCAGTGATTGCAATCACCAGCAGTACAGCTTTGGCTTCTCGTAACATGAAAGACTCTGATGGTGTTTATCGTCGTCGTACGGAACCTCAACAGGTAACAATCCTCGATAGCGGTTTGGCTTCATTGAAGAAACGCTTGGATATGATCGAAGGTGCGAAGCAATCGATTGAAATGGAATATTTCATTTACAGCATCGATACCGCAGGTCGCTTGATCACTGATGCTTTGGTTCGCAAAGCCCGCCAAGGTGTGAAAGTTCGCGTGATCGTGGATACGTCATTGCCGATCTTTGAGCTGAATAAATACTACGCTTCTGTTTTGAAAGAAGCGGGGATTCAAGTTCATTACTATAACCCAGCAGTTTTGATTCGCGTGGTGACGGCACAGTTCCGCAGTCATCGTAAAACTTTGATCGTGGATGGTGTTGAAGGCATTACGGGCGGTCGTAATATCGCCGACGAGTATTTTGATTTAAGCCCTGAGTATAATTTCTTGGATACGGATATCGTGGTTAAGGGTTCCATCGTTCAAGATATGCGCACGAGCTTCGAGGAATTCTGGAATGCCAAAATCACAGAGGAAGCTCCGTTGGTACGTTATCCTCGTCCGTCTGATTTCCCGGGATTAAGCGATGATTATGAAAACTCACCATGGGCTCACGATAAAGACGCGCGTATCAGCATCAGTCGCTTTAAAGGCGAAGTCGCAAGATACGAAGAGGGCACAGCGAAAGCCAAGGCCTTTACGGTATTAACAGTAGAAGATCATCGCATCCGTCGTTACGTAGACACCTTGGGTGCGCAGCTTTTGGCAAAGGAAGCAACGGGCGTTTGTCATGATATGATTTTTGCTGCTGACTTCCCAGGAATGGGCGAAAAGACTCGCGTTCTGCGTAAGCAATTGGCTTTAGAGGCAAGTCTTGCGCAAAAGAAAGTTTATATCGAGTCGCCATACTTTGTGGTGAAGAAAGAAATCTCTACGATTTTGGATGATCTTCTTCGTCGCAATGTTGAAATCAACGTGATGTCGAACAGTCTGTATTCAACGGACGCGTTTTATACTCAAGCTATCTTCGATACGCGCATTCGTCGTTGGACAGAGCTCGGTGTGAATGTATGGATGCACAAAGGAACTATCGATCCTAAGGTGTACCCTGTGATTGCAGAAGCTCGCCCGTCAAGATGGGGCACGCATTCTAAGCGTGCGGTGATCGACGAAAAGACGATGATCGTTGGAACATTCAATATGGATCCACGTTCAACGAATATTAATGCTGAGATGGCACTGATCTGTCGCGACAACCCACAACTTGCCTTGGCTGTGCAAAAGAATATTCAAGAGCATATCGCAAGTGCTTCAAAATTGAATCGTTCTGGCTTTAGAGAAGACGGACGCCCTATGCATGAGAACGTCCCGGTATCTAAGAAAGTGCTGTTCTGGATGACGCTACCATTGGCAAGCGTTTTGGATTTCTTGTTGTAACCTACTCCGGCAACGCCGGAGTGTAGATTAGAAGATCACGCTGTCTGGCAGGCCCAAACGGGCAGCGATGATACGCACGATTTCACTCGCCGTTTCCTCAAGAGCTCGCTCCGTCACATTGAACACAGGCCATCTGCGATTCTGTTTAAAAATCTGTTCAGCGAATTCAATTTCCTTAGCGATGTGAGACATCGAGGCGTAAGCGCCACCAGGATCTTGGCCAAATTTTTCCAAACGGCTCTTACGGATTCTTTGCAGGGAATCCATATCAATAATCAATCCCACCACACGGCGCTGATCGACTTTGAAAAGTTCCTCTGGAAGGGGAGCATTCAAAACCAAAGGCACATTGGCAACTTTCCAGCCTTTATGGCTTAGGAAAATCGACAGGGGAGTTTTACTTGTTCTAGAAATCCCAACGAGTACGATGTCGGCTTTATCAAGTTCCGCAAAAGTTTTTCCGTCATCATGTTTAACCGTGTACTCGATGGCTTCGATGCGTTTGAAGTATCGTTCGTCCACGGCACGCAATGCACCCACATGGGATTCGGAATGTTCACCAAAGAAGGTATCCAAGGTGTTCAGCAATGGGCCTAGCAAGTCGAAATGCGGAATGCCTTTGCCAGACGCTAGATCACGAATCTTGTTACGCAACGAAGGACTTGCGACCGTGTAAGCCAGCATCCCGCGACGTTCAAAGCATTCTTCGATCACGGCTTCAGCTTGGGCTTCCGTGCGCACGTTCTTACAACGGATGATATTGATGTCTTTGTTAGAGTATTGAACCAAGGCCGCACGAATCATCGTGGCTGCGGTTTCCCCGGTACTGTCAGACAAAATATAAAGCGTGTAAGTTTTTGCTTCGCTCATTTTTTATTCCGCAAATCCGTTGATCAAGGCGCGACGAACATTTTCACAATGCTCTTGCAACCAAAGATCCGGCAAAGTTGAAAACAAGATGAATGAAAAATCAGGAGTTACTTTAATCAACAGGCATGTTGTCTTGGCGCCTGTATCCAGGTGTTGCAAGTTGGCTTTACGCAAAATAGCTGATGCATCTGTTTTAAGCCAAGACATCAAATTCGCATTCGGCAATGACATCGAAGATTTCGCGCTGTTTTTGAAAAGCTCAGAAACACCTTTGTGAAAGAAAGCCTGAGCCTTCCAATCACCATCGTGATTTTCCAACAAAATACCCGCTTCAAAAATCATCGCTAGGCGAGAAAACACCACGATCGCACGATCAATATGATCTTCCGGTAAACCTTGTGAAAGACCACGTACTAAAGCTTCATCACGAGACGCTTCGAATTCTTTTTGTACTTGTGCACGTTCTTCAGATTGTGGATCGAAATCATTTTCTAGAAATGACTGAAGACGTTTTTGAAAAGTTGAAATTTTAGAGACCAGAGCTTGAGATAGACGTTCCATGATGCAATCCTCTTACCTTCATTGTGAAGGCAGGGGCGCGTATTAATCAAGTACGACAGTGAAATCCTGGTTGCTATGATGCTTCACCCAAGCCTGTTGAAAGTTCCCAGTACTTTGTCCAGGTGGCAGGAAAACTCTCAGTGTCGGCTGTTGTAGGCCGCTCCAAACCTGAAAGATTGATTGAGTCCACGAGCCCAAATTCTCATCCCAAGGAACGACGACCACCCACTTGTTGGGAAGCAACGTTTCGGAAGCAATCATCATCGGGGCAGAGTTCGCGACAGGGCGATAGAATTTAGTCAGTTCGGTTTCTTTGATCACGTCATTCAAGAATCCAGGCACATTCGCACTGTTATGACGTGAAGATTTGCAAAGCTGGAAGTTCAAATACCAATCCAGCTTTGAAGTCCATTGTGATTTCCCAAGTTGTGGCACGATCCAAAGGTCAGACCCTGGATTCAAAGCGCCGGCTTGAGAAAGCACATTCAGAGCCATTAGTGGACCTTGCTCACTTGATCCAGCAAACCATTTACGAAGCTTGCAGAATCAGATGTGCCGTACTTTTTAGCGATTTCAACCGCTTCATTGATGGCGATGTTTTCTTTGATAGGGTCTGCTGCGAATTTCATTTCCCAAACAGCGATACGCAAAATATTGCGATCGATCGTCGCCATACGCTCTACTTTCCAGTGAGCACTAGACGCTTGGATTTTAGAATCAACGGCTGCTTTATCGGCCTGAACACCTTTGATCAAAAGATCGGCGTAAGAGATCGTCTCAGCATCGTAAGACTCTTCGAAAACATCCATAAATGTGCGAACGCTGATAGTTGGCGTGAACTCAGTTTGGAACAGGATTTGGAGAGCGAGCTCCCGGGCTTGTCGTCTTGCTGTCAGTTTCATGGTTTGGCTTTTTCTCGCTTTCAACGAAGTTCATCGCAGTCAGGCTTAATTGTGGATTACTTGCATCGACAAAATCAAGCAGTTCAGCGTCTTCAAGAGTCTCAACAAATTCCTGGACGTCTTTAAAGGTACGATAAACACTCGCGAAACGAACATAAGCCACGTCATCAAGCTGTTTCAGTTCGGCCATCACTTTTTTGCCAAGCAGGCGAGAGCTCACTTCGGATTCGCCACGATTGACGATCCAAGCAGCAATACGCTCTACCACGGCATCGATTTGCGCGACACTGACAGGACGTTTTTGAGTCGCAGCGGAAAGACCCTTCAGGATTTTTTCTTTACTGAATGGTTCGCGGCGACCGTCTTTTTTAATGATATATGGGAGGGCGATCATGATTGTTTCAACAGTCGAAAAACGAGCCTTGCACTCAAGGCATTCACGACGGCGGCGGATGCTGCCATCTTTCTGCACTCTCGTATCTAAAACTCTGTCATCGGCGTGGCCACAAAATGGGCATTTCATAGTCTTTGGTCCCGTCCCAAAAGGTTAGCCGGAGATTAGGGACCGCCCCTCTGAGAGTCAATGCCTCCAGGCTCAATGACCATATGCATCATTATATACTGCAATGTGTTCCGCTAAGGCGGCAATTTTGGCTATGATAAAGGCTGGATGAGGTGACTATGAAGAACGTTTTTTCCATGATTTTGCCCCTATTGTTGGTGGGCTCATACGCTCTGGCACAGCAACCCGTAGTCGGCCGTGATGCTGCCGCGAAATATTTTCAAAAAAATGACGACGACACCGTGTATGTGGGTGGTGGCGGTAACGGCAGCACAGTAGCTGGCGGTCCATCAGATCACTATTTGGCGATCCACTTTGCACGTTACATGGCTTCGCAATCCTATGACTGGGGTAAGAACGGTCAGGAAGACGATGTAGGTAATAATAATTTCGGCGTCACATACCGTGTGGGTGAGTGGTACAACTCGATGGATATGAATATCCGTATGGAATATGCGGATTACAGCGTGGCTGACGATAATCCTAGTAAAATTTCATTTCTTCCGTTGATCACATTCCCAGATGCGGGCTCGCGCTTTCCGCTTTATTTCGGTGCGGGTGCAGGTTTGGGTATCTTCATGAAGCAAACGAATTCTAAATCAATGATCACTTTGGATTACCAGTTGATTGCCGGTGCACGCTTTTTCAATGTCTTTGAAAACACTGGATTCTTCTTGGAGGCTGGGTTAAGAAATTCCCTGTTTTTGCTCTCTTCAGGGCAACTTAATGGAACCTTTTTAGCCGCTGGCTTGGTATTTACATTTTGAGAATTCACAGACATCTCGCAGAGGCTGTTGTTAATGGTTTAGAAGAAATTTTCGACCAAAACAAATACGCCGATAAAATTATTCAATACAATCTTAAGGGGCACTCCAAATGGGGTTCCCGTGATCGCAAATTTTTTGCTGAAACAATTTACGAAGTTGTGCGCTGGTACCGCTTGCTTGAGTTCATGGGACAAAGCGGGGACATGTGGCGCATCGTTGGTATTCAGTGGTTGCGTATGGGCTATGATCTTCCACCAGATTGGGAAGAGTTCGAAGGCCTGGATTACGATTTCATTCGTGCTCGCGAAAAAGAAGCTCAAGATAAATTTGCTGTTGCTCAATCCATTCCTGACTGGATGGATGCTCGCGGTCGCCTAGAATTAGGTGACACGTGGGAAAGTGCCGTGAAAGCTTTGAACAAGCCCGCTGAAGTTTTCATGCGTGTGAATGCTTTGAAATTCACACCAGCTCAAGTGATCGAGGAACTTAAGAAAGCTGAAATTGAAGCTTTGCCAGTTTCCCCGGATCTTCCTCTTGCTTTGAAATTGAAAGAACGTCGTAACGTGTTCATCACTGAAGCCTTCCGTAAAGGAATGTTCGAAGTGCAGGACGCGGCTTCGCAAATGGTTGTGCCGATGCTTGACGTGCAGCCGGGTCAACGCGTGGTTGATGCGTGCGCAGGTGCGGGTGGTAAGTCACTTCACATCGCGGCTCTTATGAAAAACAAAGGTCGCATCATCTCGATGGATATCCATGAGTGGAAATTGCAAGAGTTGAAAGTGCGTGCTCGTCGTAACAACGTCGACATCATCGAGACCCGCGTGATTGATTCCAGCAAAGTGATTAAGCGTCTGCACGAAGAAGCAGATCGCGTTTTGTTGGATGTTCCTTGTTCTGGTATGGGCGTTCTTCGTCGTAATCCAGATTCAAAATGGAAATTGAGCGATGATGAAATCGCTCGTCTTCAGACTTTGCAATATGAACTTCTGACGTCGTATTCAAAAATGACTAAGAAGGGTGGCAAGATGGTTTACGCCACTTGCAGTTTGCTTCCGTCTGAAAATGAAAAACAAGTGGCGCGCTTTATCAGCGAACATGGCGATCAGTGGACTCTTGAAAAAGAGATGCACCTTCGTCCAGACCGTGAAGGTTTCGACGGCTTCTATGCCGCACTTTTGATCCGTAAAAGCTAGGCTCACGTCCTGTGGCCTGCTTGCGGACATTAAGAAGTGTTAAGTAATTTCAGTCAAGATTCCAACAAGCCGATCAGAATGATATGCAAACGAGAACGTTTCCACTCATTCTGATCCTTTTGCTTTTCGCATCTGGGGCTCGCGCTGAGTTCATGCTGGATCTATCGGGCACGTATCTGACCGAAAAAACAAACTCTACTGATGTGAAAGACGACTCGACAAAGTACTCCTACAATGTGGGCGGTTATCTTAAGTTCGCTAAAAAATGGTGGGCGGGTTGGAGCTATTTGGGCGTGAATATGTCGGGGACATCGAATGCCACGGGCTCCTCGGTGCCGACCTCTTTTCAATCCTCAGACACCGGGCCTGCGCTGAAATATTTTTTTGGTAAAAGCGAGGTCTTTAGTTTAACGGCGGTCTTTAATGTTCTGGCCAAGGCTTCCTATAAAAACGTGGTTTCGGATAGCACAGAGGCGTGGATGGGGACGAGCTATTTGGTTTCATTCGGGATCATGCCCGAGATAAAATCGGGATTTCATATGGGGGTGGCCTTGAATTATTACAGCGCTGCTTACACTAAGAAAACAGTGGATGGCACCGAAACCTCCGAGGCGAACACCAAGAGCTGGCTGTTCCCGACGCTTTCGTTAAGTAAATCCTGGTAAAATTTTGACTCCATAAATACGCCTTTGATAAATAGGCATTTATTGATAAAAAGCCCTCACCAAACGGGTGGGGTTACAATGAATCGAGTTTTAGCAGTCTTCGCACTTTCTGCTCTTATCGCCTTTCAAGCACAGGCGCAAATTCCAACTCGCGATCAAAACTATTATAAAATCAAATCTGTGGTGACTAAAGAGATCACTGAACAAAATCTGCCATCGGTTGTTGTTCCAAACGAGCCTGCGGATTTTGATTTAGCTCCTGCTGAAGCTGAAGTTTTGGATATCACTTCATTCCTTTCCCTAGATGCAGTCGTCAATATCGGTAAAGGTGTTTGGACGGTTGTTCAAGCTGGTAAACCGACAACAGATACGAAGTTTGATACAGCCAATGCTTTGCCAGGTGGGGCGACGGATTGGACGGAACTCGAGGGCTGGGGAGCTCCTGAATTCAAAACTTTCAACGTTCAGTACAAA
Source organism: Bdellovibrio sp. HCB209 (assembly GCF_047306065.1). Classification (GTDB taxonomy): domain Bacteria; phylum Bdellovibrionota; class Bdellovibrionia; order Bdellovibrionales; family Bdellovibrionaceae; genus Bdellovibrio. Next base: position 2,870,343 of record NZ_CP178618.1, on the reverse strand, counting down.
AACATCTATGACATGACAGTTGTGGATTTCACGTACCGTGTGATGTACATCGCGAACGGCAATGTCAAAGGTATCGGCCAATACCTTGCGAATGTGACTGTGATTCCTGTGAATTTATCTGTGGCTTGGGGATTTAAGTTCAATGTGTCTGCTGCGATTCCAACAGTTACAAATATCGGAACTGCTCAAAACCCATTGGCAGCGATGCAAGTGAACTTGCGTTGGTCCGCAAGCTCCTTCATCAGCAGCGAAGAATCATCCCGCATGTTCTACATCACGGGTGATGGCGAATTTAAAGAGATTAACTAGAAGAACAATTTGATGCCTGACTTGATTCCCTCGCGCTCGGTGGTCAAGTCGTCGGTCATGCTTGGTGTTTTGTTCTTTTGGCTTTCGCGGTACCAGCTACCGAAGACTCTGAGGGCTTTAAAGTCGATAAAGAGACCGAACTCAGCCAAGTCCTCTTTCAGATCTCCTAGTTGATCGTTAGTCGTTGGAAGATAGTAACGATACTTTCCATTCAAGCCAAAAAACTTAGTCATATACAATAGCAACTCGGCCTGACCGAATTGTTGATTCAATTTTGTCGTCGTTGTGCCACTCATATCACGAGTGCGTAGTCCGTACGACAAGGTGAAGCCAGTGTTCTGGAGAGAGTTTCCTAACAGGCGCAGATGGAACATTCCCGCTAAATCTTTGTAGCTTTCGTCAGAGTTATCCAAGTATTCCACACCCAGCCCGATGAATTGGGCATAAGCTGCGGCCTCACCCGCAAAACGCGTGTAGTTCTTGTCAGGCGTAACATCGTCCTTTACGTGCATGTCGTACGACAGGAAATTAACTCCCAACATCACCTCGTAAGGAGAAGGGCTGTTCATAGAAAGCCATTGATCCATCATGCGGTTTTTATCTTTGATAGCTAACCAGTCAGTCAGGGACCAGCGGCCCGCCTCACGCTTGGCTGCGCGCTGAGTGAAATCAAAACCACTACTCCATTTAGAGGCTGTTTGTGCCTGGGATTGGAGAGAAAACGCCATAATGCATAACAGAAGTGAAAATGAAAATCTGGACATGCCTCTATTTTCTCGCTTTATTAGGTTCGAGTCTAAAAAAATCCATGTTGAGACGCAGGATGAGACAAAAAACAGAGACGTAGAATGAGTCTCAAAAAAAGGATGAACAGTGGTTCACGATTTTGATCCCTTTGCTTTAAGAATTTCAGGTGATTTTGGTGTTCGTTGGTACGGCCTTTCCTACATGATGGGCTTTATTTGTGCCTATTTATTAATCAAATGGCTGGCTCAGCGCCAACGTTCAGGCCTAACTGCCCAAATGGTAGGCGATTTCATCACATATGCGGCGATTGGAACCCTGGTGGGCGGTCGTTTGGGTTACGTATTCTTTTACGGGCCTGATTTGTTGTGGAAATTTAAATCCAGCTTCCCATTCTGGGGTGTCCTTGCGGTGAACGAAGGTGGGATGGCGAGTCATGGCGGTATGATCGGTATCGTCGTTGCGTGCTTCCTTTACGCAAGAAAGTACTCAGTTAATGCCACTTACCTTTTTGACCTTGTAGCGGTTTCGGGACCTATTGGAGTTTTCTTTGGTCGTATCGCTAACTTTATCAACGGTGAGTTGGTAGGTCGTCCTTGTGATCCTTCATTCCCTTTGGCGGTGAAGTTCCCACAAGACATCGAAATGTGGCCTTCTCAAGATTTCAATCGTTTGAATGATCTTTCAAACGTTGTTGATAAAATGGGAATGACTCGTGAGCAGTGGTTGGAAATCGTGGGCAAGTTTCACATGGACCAGGGTGCTCGTGAACAAGTGTACGCGACTCTTCACAAAATCATTCTGACAATTCAAGATGGCAACGGTGCGGTGAAAGCAGCGATCGAGCCATTGTTGACTCCGCGCTATCCGTCGCAATTGTTTGCAGCGTTTGGTGAGGGTTTGTTGTTGTTTGTGTTGTTGTTCTTCCTTTGGAGAAAACCACGCAAGCCAGGATTCATCGCTTCAACATTCATCGTGTTGTATGCGTTGGTGCGTATCGCTGATGAACATTTCCGTATGCCTGATGCACAAATCGGTTTCCAACTTTTTGGTCTGACTCGTGGTCAGTGGTTGAGTATCGCGATGTTGGCAGTAGGTTTTATCTTGATGTTCTTGTGGAGTCGCTCGGGCTCGCTGAAGATTCCAGGATGGGGACGTGGTCATTCAATTAAATTGAACAGAAAATAGGAAGCGGTGAAAAAGGCTCGACTGCTGCGTTGTCGGGCCATCTCCTCACTCCGACATGCTTGAATTTTGACCGCTTCTGTTATGCGGTGAAAGTGCGGCGCAAAAAATCTGTAAACTCTTGGTGCCATTTTGTCTTGGCACGATTTCAGCAAAGACCCCTCCTCGCGAGGGGAATATGCAAAAATATTTATCATTACTATTTGTTTGGATTGTCTGCGTCTCTTTAAATGCAGTCGCGGCTCCCACAGATTTTCCGGGAATGATTTCTGTTGGCACTGATGGTGCGCAAGCTGTGGATGTCGTCGGTCAACATGGTCAGATCATGATGCCCGAAGATCTTACGCGTGCATTGAAATCTGGTGTCGACATTTCCTTGTTGAATCCTGCGCCGTCCGATTTGTGGCAAGACTCTGCGGTGAAACCTTTGAATGCTGCAGATTATACTTTGGGTTTGCAAAGTGGTGTGAGTGTTGACTGGGTCAGTAACACTCCATCTGTCGTCGGTGAATATCGTTTTATCATTCAAGTGCAAGTGAACGGCGTGATTGAACAGTATCAAGCAGTGCTTGGCAAAAAAGCTCATAACATTTTGTTGCGTAAAGCGGTGCTGGAAAAATTGGGATACCAAGTGCAGCCGGTGCAATGGCTGTCTAAAATGCGCGTGAAACTAAATGGTCATGCGAGCTTGATGGGCTTCCTAACAGACATCAAAAATAACACCGAAGGCAATCCAAGCCGTTGGGTGACGAATGATACCACGAACACATCTATCGACTACGTGGATCTTCAAGACGTTTTGGTCATGCCTGCTGTGCAGACGTACTACAGTTTGGAAACGGGAGCTATTCCTCCAGCGGTGATTCAGGGTCGCCGTGTGATGAATGCGTTGCTAGTGCCATTCCAATTAGTTGATGTTCCTGAAAGCTTGAATAGTTTTTCTTGGGTTGCAGGTCGTGTTGTGAATCAAGCGGCTTATTTGAATTACGAGTGGGCGTCTTGGTTTAATCCCACGTTTCAAGATGCGCAGTGGATTGTTCGTCGTCTGGCTCGTTTAAGTGCACAGGACTGGAAGGAAGTAGCCCAAGCATCCTTTGTTCCTCCAGAAGTGGCAACATTGTTGGCTGAAAAACTAAAATCTCGCCGCAACGATTTAACAGATCTATTTAAAGTGTCGGCAGTTAAGCTCGCTGTGAATAGCAAAATTTCCTCTGGTGCCAGATTGACTGAAGGCAAACTGACAGCGACAGGTTGGCCGGGTTATGCGTCTCGTTTTTCTTTCGGTGATCCAGACAACCCACTTTCCACTTCAGAAGTAACAGCGTTCCTAAAATCTAAAGGCATTTCGGCACTGATTGATTCTGCAATGTCTTACATGAATTCCTTCTTTAATAATAACGACAGTGTTCAAGGCCAAGTGAATCAACGCACTTTGGATAACGTTGTTGATCAAATGATTCACCAAGCAATCACAGGTCAGAAAAAGAACATTCCACTGGGAATGTATGCGATCCCATCATGGTCAGGGCGTATTTTGCTTTCACGCGATGTTGTTGTCGGAAGCTACATGGGAACTGACAACTTGGTGCAAATGGCCGACACCTTCGGTTTTCAAATCACTCCAGGGTTTTTCATTGGTATTCAAGGTCTAAACGGCATCAGCGAAAGCGGTGGTGTCGGTTTGCAAATGCAACGCTCCTATACTCACATCAAGCCTTTGAAAAGTATCAAAGCCGTCAATAAAACTCCGTATCGCAATATGCTGGTGCCATTCTTGAAAAAGAAATGGGCGGCGGAGATGGATCAGCCGATGACGACAGTTGATGGTCAAAGTAATTTGGTCGCCATCGCGGATGCATTAGATAAAGAAATGGCAGTGGGCGAGTCTTTGCTGATTACAGACAGCGTGACGGCGCAAGCGGGTCTTAATCTGACTTATCCGACGTCTCCATCAGTGCAATTGCAGACATCACTGAATGCGGCTCAGATGTTCCTGCACCGTATTCAAATTTATAAAAAAGATAAGTACACATTCCAGATCTATAACGATCCAGGTCGCGTGACTAAAGGCAGTGCCGCTGTGGGCCTGACTTCGTATGGTGTCCCTTTGGTGACATTCAGTGTGGGTGGAATGAGCGGTAAGGTAAATACTAAGTTCTATACTCTGGTGATCGGTTCTTCGGATACCGCAGAATTGGAGCGCAATCAGCGCGAATACGAAACCAACGTGCGCATCTTGAAACAGATCTTCATGAGCAACTCTTTGGAGATGCTTAATACTGAACAAGATCCCACCGTGATTGGTCATGATTTCTCTGAGCGTGATGTGAACTTTGGATTCTTGTTTTATCAAGCTCGCAAAATGACGGTGAAAGATCGTTTTGAAATCACTCTGCCAGAGGGCGCTCAGACTTCCGTTCTGTATCGTTCAACAGGTGTGCGTACGGGTAAGGATTACTATTCCTTGGCGATGCAGACTTTGGCGGGATTTCTGCGTGAAAAAGTGGGCTCTGATAATATCGTCTTAGATGGTGGATCGAACGGAAATCCTGGAGACACCTTTATGGGAAGTTCCGTTTCCCGTGTGGTGAACTATCAAGGAACTCAGAAGGATCCTAAGAATCCTAACTCCGGTTTGACTACAAATCCTGAAGGCCAATTTGCGCAAGTGGTGCATCAGCATAAGGGCTGGAATATCACTCGCGATAAGGCTTTGAAAATTTTAAAAGACATGAATGAAGACTTCGGCGTCAAATTGATCCCAGATGCTTCGTTGTCAGACACGCGCAAGATTCTTCTGTATTCGATCACTTTGACGATCAATGTTTACAAGCAAGGCCTTGAAAGACTAGCGACTTTGCCACGCGATCAAGTTGAAATGCTGATGCGTAACTCGATGTTTGATGTGTGCAATGTTCCTTGGCCAAAAGGGGAGTGTGATCGTGCACAAAAATCTTTCGACACTCACTTCCGTCGTTACTTGCGCTCACAAAAAGAATACTTGGCCGCGCGTATCAGCAATGGGCCTGAGGCCGCGGACCGTGCATTGGCGATGGTCGATTTGGCAGAGACATACTTCCCAGGTCGTAAATTGGTCAGCGTAGTTGGCGAGCAGAATATCTTCATTCAAGCTCGCGTGCAGGGTTTCCGTCAAAATGATGAACTGGGCGACAGTCCATTGATGGGAAATACCATCGGTGTTGTCGGAGCGCGTGCTTCGAGTGGTCCTCTGAACTTTATCCAACAAAATCTACAAATTCAAAATGGTGAATTCTTCATCACGTGGTTGTTGAACCCACTGTAAAGGCTGAAACAATGAAACTACTAACAGCGGTCATGATGATTCTAACAGTGGGAAGTGCCCAAGCGGCCCTAGTGCCTGCTTCTCAATCGGGATTTACCAATGATCCTTTGGCGAAGTATCAATGGGCGGTCTTCCCCGCGGATCAAAAAATCCTGCGTGATCAAACGGACATTCGGTCTAAAGAGGCGAGAGCCGTTTCTGGTCGCAGTGCTGATGTGCAGGCGCGTGCCGATGGATTTTCTAAAGTGATGAAGAAAGACATCGTCGTCGCACTTTTGGATAGCGGCGTGGAAGTCCAACACACCGACCTTGCGAAATCTTTGTATCATAATGATTCCGAGTGCGTGAATGGTGCAACTCCGTTCAGACCTTCCACTGATAATGATGGAAATGGTTATAAAGGGGACTGCATCGGCTGGAACTTTATGGCTAGTGCGGGCGCGAATAACGAAAACCTTGCTGATGATGATTTAGGGCATGGGACTCACGTGGCTGGTATTATTGCTGCGCAAATAGGTAATGCTCAGGGTGTTGCGGGTGTTACAAATCGCGTGCGTTTGTTGCCGCTTAAAGTGACGGGGGCCGCTGATGCCAATGCAGGGAGTGGTGTTTCAGCAAGTACGGCACTGACGGGGCGTGTGTTGAAGGCTCTTCGTTATGCATTGGCGAAACGTGTAGATGTTGTAAACATCAGTATGGGATGGCCAGCGGCCACAGATACGCCAGAGCTTCGTAAAGTTTTTGCGGATCTTCAAGACGCGGGAGTCTTTATCGTTGCGGCGGCTGGTAATAACAATAACAACAATTTGAATTTTCCTTGTTCTTATCCTGGCGTGCTGTGCGTGGCGGCGACAGGAATCGACAATGTTTTGACGGGGTTTTCTAATTTTGGTGGGCAAGTCGATATGGCAGCTCCAGGTGAGGAAATTCTTAGCACCTATCCAAACTCGAAAACACCGACGAACTTTTCGGTGAAGGGGTATGAAGTCCTTAGCGGAACAAGTCAGGCAGCACCTTTTGTAACGGCCGCTGTCGCGGTCTTGAAAGGTACCTTCCCGGGAATTACTGCGGATGAAATTAAAGCCCGTCTTTTTGCTTCGACGCAGTCCGTGGATGGCGAAAAATTCATTCGTTATGGAACCTTAAAAATTGCAAAGGCTTTGGAGCAAGCAGCCGTTCCGGTTGTGGCTCCGGAGTTTAAAAATCTTTCCCGCGTTCTATTTAAAAACGCAGATGGTGTAGCGCGCTTTACTTTACCAATTAAAAACTATTGGAAAGCCCAAGACCAAGTAGCTGTTCAGGTGAAATCTTTGTCTGCAAATTTCAGATTGCAAGAGGGTGCTGATGCCACGTTGTCATTAGGGCAGGGGCAAGTGCAAAGCCTTGCGGTTGCAGGCCGTATTCAAGACACATCTGAATCGGGGACTGTGCGTTTGAGCGTAACGGTTCGTACATCAGCAAATACTAAAAACTTTGTGCATGAGTTTTCTCTGTCTCGCGAAGTTAAAAATGATGCAGATGTTGTGAAAGTTCCGTTAGCGATTTCCGGGGACGTTTTGCCAAGTGCCTTGAGAAACGTGATGACGGTCAACGATGTTATGGGAGTTAGCGAAAATCCTGACTACTATCTGACCGAGACGTCCTCTGAAAAAATGCGTGTCAGCCTTTTGCAATTGCAAGGCAGACGTTTTCAACAGTCCGTGATCTCTTTGCCGCAAGGCACACGCAACATTCTAAGTTTTATGAAAGTTCCGCTATCAAATGATATGAACGGCTATTGGATCGGAACTTTGGCGACAGCTGCTGATGGTAAGACGAAGACTATGAGTTATCTGGTGATGTCTGAAGACCTACGCAGTGTGCGCCAAGAGATCTCTTTTGTTCCAGAGACGGTTGTTCTGGATCGTGATGCGGTGGCGAGTCTGCGTTTTGCGAGTCTTGCCAAAACGGGATTGGTTCCAGTCTTTTCGACTATCGGTAAAATTCCTAAGCAAGATATCAATCCTGATCCATTTCAGTTTGAAAGCAACAATCCACAACGTCGCGTGTTTTATCTAAAACCAGTGGCGTCGGGAAATTCTTGGACTTATCAAACTCGCAACTTTGATAATTACAAGTTTCAGAATGACCTGCGTGCGCAATTGGGAATTGGATTTCAGTACGATTTGCGTCTGCTGACGATGTTGCCTCAGTCAGTCTATGATGTAGACCGCATTCGCATGCTTTATTCCTATGGCACTCAAGATCTACAGAAGTACGTGGTGGTCGAAACGCGTGGTGAGTGGTTGGATCAACGCAAGTTCACTTTGAAACCGTTGTCATTTTCGTCAACGATGATGTCGAATGGCGTACCTGCTCCTGTCACAGATTTGACAGATGGAGTAGCAGTTAAAAATGCAAATTGGTCCTTCGGTGTTTTTTTGACACCTATCAAGGCGCAGAATCTGATTTTTGACTCTTACAATCAGTTGCAAAGTGAAATCATTTTGCAATCTTCCAGTACGCAGGATTTGTTGATCAGCTACATTCAAAGCTTCCGTCGCGGGAATGAGTTTTTCACCTTTGCACAAAGCAAAAGTAATTTGATCATGCAGGTTAATTCTTCGAATGGAAAAACGCGTCGTTATGAAAGTTCAATTCACCGTGCGACTTGGCCGGGGCTGAGCTCCACGGAATTGCTGTACCCATCTGTGGTGCAGAATCGTGGATTCGCAAGTCCTAGTATTTATGTCGATGCGACTCAGCTTTATTCCAACAATGTTTATTTCTGGACGGAAAGCTCAAGAGGGGATTTGGTTTCGCCTGCGAAATTAAATTTGGATATTCCAAATGATTGTCGCGCCCTTGCTCCGCAGAAATTTTCCTCGTACGGAAATAAAAACTTTGCAGTGATGCTTTGTGGTTCGTCTGCGGCGAACGCAGAAATGCAGCTTGTTCCATTGAGTATTTGAACACAGTTCGAAATGACACCGAAAAAATTGGCAAACAAATTGCTAACGTAATTTTCAAACAAAACACCGAATCGACAGGGGGTCGATTCATAAAGGGGTAAAAATGAAAGCAATGAACTATTTGAAAAGCACTTTGAAAGTCGGCCTAGCTGCGGCAACTGTTTTCGCTATCGGCGCTTGCGGTGGTGGCGGCGGAGGCGGTGGTTCAGTAAGCACGGGTAATGTGTATTACACCCACGAAGAGCTTGCGAATGAATTCGTAAAACGCGCTTACACAGATGCAGGTATTAATTTGACGTTGGTGAAAGCTAACACGAACTCTGCGGGTTATATCGTTGTTGATTATCACGGTAACACGCAAGCTGTGTACATTGATGGCTGGGCTGTAGGTCAAAATATTTACGACTACATCTATTCTCAGCAATGGCATGATGTGGCTTACATCGGCAATGGTTACTACCAAGATTCTTCTGGCTACGTTTATGAAGAATCCACAGCAAGCAGCAAAGACCTTGCTAAGATGACAGCGATGAAACAAGCGTTGGATATCAACGAATCTGCAAAAGGCATTCAAGCTCAATTCGGTTTGAGCGCGGAACGTTCGCAAACATTGGCTCGCTTGGCTGTGCAATTGAAACACAACCCAAAAGCTAGCATGACAGATGCTGACTACGATGCTTACACAAAAGAGATCATCGGCAGCTCTTACAACGAGTTGAAAAATGCGATGGTAAAACAAGCTCAAGGTGACTACAGCGATGTGGGCGCATTGATCGACAAAGCCGCACAAGTAAACGGCGTTGGTCCAGAGCAAGTAACACAAATCCTTACATCTCTTATCGCCAACTAAGCGAAAGACACATTAAGAACGAAAAAGGCGAGATTCCCATCTCGCCTTTTTTTATTTTTAGATTTTGAAATCGTAAGTGGCGATTTCGCTTCGTGGGATCACGGCTTGTTCGCCGGTTACGAAGTTTTTGACGGTGACAGTGTTGCTTGTCACTTCATTGCCGCCCAAGATCAGTGCGTAGTGTGCACCTTTGTTGTTGGCCTTTTGCATTTTCTTGCCCATTTTTCCGGACAAGAAATTTTCAGCCTTCAAGCCGCGTGCTCGGATTTCGTGAGCAAGCTTAACGCTTTCATCCTCGCCCGCATCGTCAGCACCAATGACTGCCACAAGGACTTCTTTAGAGAAAGCCAATTCCTTCGGAGTCAGATCAGCCAAACGGTCAATGCCCGCAGCCCAACCAACACCTGGAGTTCTTGGTCCCCCCATCAATTCAATCAAACCGTCATAGCGACCACCAGCGAGTACTGTGCCTTGCGCGCCCAGTTTCGCTGTCGTGAACTCAAACACTGTGTGGCAGTAATAATCCAAACCACGCACCAAGTGATTGTTCACTTTGTATGGGATTCCTAATTTTTCGATGCCCGCTAAAACTTTTTTAAAGAACGTTTGTGAAGTCTCGTTCAAATACTGTTCAAGCTTAGGAGCCTCAGCATTGAGTTTTTTATCGCCCTCATCTTTAGAGTCCAAGATGCGCAGAGGATTTTTCTCTAAACGAGTTTTGGAGTCTGCAGACAATTGGTCTTCGTGCTTTCTAAAGTAAACAACCAAAGCATCGCGGTAAGCTGCGCGGCTTTCCGCGTCACCCAGAGTGTTAATCTCCAGAGTGCAATCTGCTGAAATACCGATTTTTTGCAAAAGGTCCCAAGCCATGGCGATGCACTCCACATCAGCATGAGGAGTGTCATAACCTAGACACTCTGCGCCCAATTGGAAGAATTGGCGGTAGCGGCCTTTTTGCGGTCTCTCATAACGAAACATCGGGCCAGAATAATAAAATTTAAGGGGAAGATTTTGGCTCATGCCTTCTGAAATAAAAGCGCGAGCCACGCCAGCGGTGCCCTCAGGTCTTAAAGTGAGGCTTTCCCCTCCGCGATCTGTCAAATCGTAAGTCTCTTTACTGACAACATCGGAAGTTTCACCAAGAGTGCGATGAAATACTTCAGAAAACTCGAAAATCGGCGTTTCTATTTCGCCATAACCGTAAAGTTTGGCTTTTTGATAGGCTGATTCTTCGACAAAACGAAAAACAATGTTCTCCTCTGGAAGAAGATCACGTGTGCCACGAACTTTTTGAATTTTTCCGCTCATAATTAGGTCCTCTTGGTATCGGCTGTTTTGTTATAGCAGACATGATGAGGTCACGCAAAGCTATTGCATTTAGAGGGGGAGGAGTCTTTAATGAAACTATGAAGAAATGGCTGATCCCGGGAATTCTTATTATCGCCGTTATTGCCTCCGTGGCTCTCTATCAGAGACTCAGCGGTGGGCCTAATTATGATGGCGCAGCGCTTGATTGGCGCACGCTGGGCGAGATGGATTATATCACGGGGAAGTCCTCAGCAGAGCTTCAGGCGTTGGACGGCAAAGTCGTTAAAATTCCGGGCTTCATGGTTCCTTTGGAAGATGACCAACGCCAAGTGGTGGAGTTTCTTTTGGTGCCTAGTCCGCAGGCATGTATCCACGTTCCAGCTCCTCCACCAAATCAAATGGTTTATGTGAAAATGAAAAAGGGTGTCCCGGCAATGCAGGGTCCTTTGTGGTTATACGGAACGTTAAAACTGGTTACAAAGAAATCAATGTACGGAGATGCATCCTTCGAAATTACGGGTGAGGCCGTGGAGCCTTACAAATAACAGGGGGTTTTATGTTCAATGTGCTTTTGTTTTCAGTGTTGTCATCCGTCGCGTCCGCGCATAGCGCCCATGTCCATGGAGTCGCAACAATAGACATTGCGTTCGATGGAAAGAACGGCAAAATTGAGTTTCATGCTCCTGCGTCGTCAATCTATGGATTCGAGTATGAGGCTAAGTCTGTGAAGGATAAGGCTAATAAAGAGGCAGGGCTTAAGAAATTTAATGATAAAGTGAATGACTTGTTCCTGTTTGCAGCGGACAACAAATGCGAAGTAAAAATGGACTACAACGAAGTGGTACAAAAAGAGAACCACGCTGATGTAAATGCTGTTTTTAACGTCGTATGTGAAAAAACACCTACAGGGACGGCTGTTAGCTTTGGAGTGCAAAAAGTATTTTCAAGAGTAAAATCTGTGAAAGTAAATGTGCTAACAGGGGACACGCAAAAGTCTCAGGAAATTAAGAAAGACGGAGAACAAGTTGAGCTCTAACGAAGCTTTAATTGAAATTCAAAATCTTGAATACACTTATGCGGGATACAATAAGCCGACATTGGTGGTTCCTGAGTTCACGGTTAAAAAAGGTGAAGAACTTTTTTTATATGGTCCGAGTGGCACAGGCAAAACGACTTTTCTAGAATGCTTATCAGGTGTTTTGGCCCCCACTAAGGGCAGCGTGAAAATTCTTGGACAGGATTTGGCGACAATGAGTTCCTCCCAGCGCGATGCATTTCGTGCGGAACACATGGGTTATGTTTTTCAAAGCTTCAACTTGATTCCTTATCTTTCAGTTATGGAAAATATTGAATTGCCATTGCATTTAAGTCCGGTGCGTAAATCGCGCTTGGGCAGTGTGGATACGGATATGGTCATCCGCGCCTTGTGTGGTAATTTGGGTATCGGTGACTTGCTTGATAAAAGCGTTACTGAACTCAGCGTAGGACAACAGCAGCGTGTTGCCGTAGCGCGGGCCTTGTTGGGGAAACCTGACTTGTTGTTGGCAGATGAGCCGACTTCAGCACTAGATGCTGATCACCGCGAGAAATTTTTGAAGCTGCTTTTTGAGCTTTCTGAACTTTATGGAACGACAGTGGTTTTTGTTTCACACGATAGAGGTATTGAAAAACTCTTTACTCGTTCGCTGTCACTTGAATCGATTAACAGGACAACGTGATGATCTTCTTGAACCTGGCTATTAAATCACTAAAGAATCGTTCCTTCGCGACGATGTTGACCGTGGTGTCTGTTGCACTGAGCGTGGCTTTGCTGCTTTCAGTGGAGCGCGCACAAAGAGCGGCCCAAGAGGGCTTTACTCAAACTATTTCTAAAACTGATTTGATCGTGGGTGCTCGCAGTGGTCCGTTGCAATTGGTTTTGTACACGGTTTTCAATCTGGGCAATGCAACTCATAACGTTTCGTTTGAAACTTATCAGGATGTGAAAAAGAACCCAGCGATAGAATGGACAATTCCATACTCATTGGGTGATAGCCATCGTGGTTACCGTGTTGTGGGTACGAATGATGACTTCTTCAATCACTATCACTATCGCGGCGATAAAAAGGTCGAGCTAAAATCCGGCAAGGTCTTGCAAGGTTTGTGGGATGTCGTCATTGGTTCTGAAGTGGCCGATAAGTTGAATTATGAATTGGGTCACAGTGTGGTGATCGCTCATGGCGTGACAAAGGGTGAGGGTGTTCTTCATCACGAAACTCGTCCGTTTAAAGTTGTTGGTATCATGAAGCCAACCGGAACTCCTTTAGATCGCGCCGTTTATATCGGCCTTGAGGGAATGGAAGCTTTGCATATGGATTGGCATGATGGAGCCGCTCCATCTGCTAGCAAAGAAACCCCTTCGTCACAAATCAAAATTGAAGATGTGAAGGTTCACACGATCACGGCCTTTTTCGTGGGTGCGAAATCACGTATTGAAACTTTAAAATTACAGCGTGATATCAACGAATACAAAAACGAGCCCTTATTGGCGATTATTCCTGGCGCTACTTTGAGTGAGTTGTGGCAGGGGCTGTCGTACGTTGAAAACGTTTTGCGTATGATCTCATGGATGGTGTTGGCAGTTGGCTTCATGGGCATGTTGATCGCCTTGACGACGACATTGAATGAGCGACGTCGTGAGATGGCGATCTTGCGTGCCGTCGGTGCGAGTCCTCGTCAAATTTTAGGTCTGTTGGTTTTTGAATCTGCGTTGTTGAGTATGATTGGTGTTATTTCTGGAATGATTCTTTCATTCGTATTAACACTTTCTTTACAACCGTGGTTAGAGAATGAATTTGGTCTGTATCTCGAAGGTCCAGCGATTACCAGCACTGAAATAGCATATATGTTCGTAGCGATTGTTGTTGGGACATTGATCGGTCTTATTCCCGCATTGAGAGCTCAAAAGCAAACATTGAAAGATGGTCTCAGCGTTCGCCTGTGAGACTGTTAAGCAAATTTGATCTCTGAGTTTTAATCCTATTCGAGTGAATTCACTTTAGGTGCCCGCGAAGTTAGCCGAACTAAAAACATGGGTAACTTCGGGAACGTCTCATTTAAAACCACCCTGCTTTTCATTCTTATTGCGTCTGTTGGATGCAATATGGATGTTGCTGTTAAGTCGTCGAACGTTGTAGAGCTTAAAATTGACTTCCTAAAGGAAGCAGCGAAGGCAGACGGAGTCGACAAAGTCGAATTGACAGTCACTGCTATCAAAGGCGGTGATATTCCAATTGCTAATTCTGAAATCAAACTTCGCACGAATGATGAACTAGAGAATAATCTTTATCCGAACGAATGCAGTAGGACCGACGACAAGGGGATCGCTCATTGTACGATCACTTCTGAATTTTGGTCCAGAGTTCGGGTAAAGGCTGAGTTGGTGAACTCTCCAGTGCCGACGCCATCTCGTGAGCCGACAAATGAAGATCTTAAAAAGGACGCCGTCGAAGCGGTCTTTTATGACATCTATTCAACCATTGCTGAAACATCGACGGGCTCGGCCACGACCTATGCAGCTGCTAGCAAAGGTGAAGCCCTTGCGACAGTTACAATTCGTGATCGCATGAACATCGTGCAGCCTATGGTGACGCCGAAGCTTAAAATTGATGGTCCGGGGAATGCGAATTATACCTGCACCGTGACCGATGCTGCGGGTGTTTCTCACTGTATTATTAAGTCAGATGTGCCGGGTGATTATAAAGCCTATATCGACAGCCCTCCGGTTGAACATCCATTGCCCGTAAAATTTCTTTCAAAATATCGTACGTGTACGATTGCGAACTCCACAGCTCGTGAAGAGTGGGGTGAAAATGATTCGACATCTTGGGGCAGTTGTAAGGTTGTTAATTGTAACGTGAATTACACTCCCACATCAGACACAACTTGTGTTGCAGATATTCGTGTATGTGATCCGATGCCGACAGGTTCATCGGGTGGTACCCAAGTTTGGGAAAGTCACGGCCCTAATCAATGGGGACTGTGCTTGATCAGCGCTTGTAAATTGAACTACACATTGCAAGGTGGTACCCCAGGCAATACCTGTGTAGCGGATAACAGAACGGCTCCTCCAGAAGTATTGCCTCCTCATGCCGAAGAAGGAAATCAAACTTGGGATGGCAATGAGTGGGGACCTGTCATCGTCACAAAATGTGCGTATCCTTATAAAGTAACGACGTATGCTTGTGTGCCTGCGGATATCACCCCAGATGCATTTGTTATTTTAGATAAAGCGGGGCAGTTGTTAGATCAGGTTATTTATTCTGACGGAGTTTTGATTTCAGGAATTGATATTCCAATTAAGGCCTCGATCACGGGTGAGGGCGCGGCTTTCTTGCAGCGTTTACCAGTTTCAGGAACTGATTGGATTGCCTTCGATCCGGCGACAGATTTTTATGCTTCCGGTGATTACTTGCGACTCGCTTTAACCTCGGCAAATGATATTAGCACGACACGCACAGCGGAATTCAATATTGGAGCAACCGGTCCGATCACCTGGAATGTAACGACGAATGATCACGTCATTCCACCTTCGGTTGTTTTGAATCACGGGAATAACAATAAATCATTCACGCTGACATGGGCTGTGGGCGGGATTAACAACGGTGGAGTCGATGGTTGTCAGGTTCAGTTTGAGCAAGACATCGGCGTGTGGGAGCCGTTGGCGCCACTGGTGAATTGTGATTTGGCTTTGCCGACAACAACATTCAGTCTGCCAGATGCTGTGGGATATTCGAATATATTTAATAGCACGGGATTGCGTGTCCGCGTGGTTCAAGTGGCGGGGAATCGTCAGATTTTCCAACCAGGCCGTTTGCGTTGCGTGGTGTGGAGTGTTTTACCCCAGTATGATGATCCTTCCGTGGATGAAAACTGTAATGCCAATTGGACAGACGATGCTGACGTGAGTCCTCCAGTGGGTGGTGATTTTACCATTGTCGAAAGCTCACCGACTTTGCAAAGTACAATTAATCTAGCAATCACTTGTCCGACAGATCAACAGGGCACAGTGCAAGTGGCTTATGGTAATGCAACAGCGCCAACAAATTGGCAGGCATGTGCTGCGGGCAAAACATTGGTTTTGCCTACGGGTGATGGAATCAAAACAGTGTATATGCATTTCCGTGATGGTTATGGAAATACGACTTCGGAAATCACTCGTTCGATTGAACTGGATCAAAGCAGTCCTGTTAATGGCGCGTTCAGTATTAATAACAATGCGAACTCCACTGACAACGTAAGTGTATTGTTGGACGTGACATGCCCGACAGATGTCAATGCACCGATCGAAACTGCTTTTGATAATGTCAATAATCCGACGGGTAACTGGCAGGCGTGTGCTTCGTCTTACAATCACAGTCTTGCCGCAGGTGAAGGTGTCAAAACCGTGTGGATGAATTTCCGCGATACAATCGGAAATGTGACATCACCATCGTTGTCAGACACGATTATCCTGGATCAATCTCCGCCGGTTGTTTCTTTGTCCTATACAAATGGTTGGCAGGCGACGGGCGCGGTAACGGTTGTGACCAATGAGGCTGACTTATATACGAGTGTCGCAAACTGTGAGCTGGAACAAGCTGACGCCACTGTGAGCAATGGTGTTGTCGGGGCTTTTGGTCCTTACTCTCAAGTCAGTACGAGTTGCGCGAATTATAGTTTTGGTGCCGTGAATGCGGGTGCCTATAAATTCCGTTATCGTGCAGCCGATGAATTAGGCCATGTCAGTGATTGGTATGAGAGTGCCTCTATTGTAAAAATCAATACGACAGGTCCAAGTGGCGGTAACGTCACTTACGGGAATGTGTTGCAAACGACGACTCCGATTTCAGTATCGGTGGCTCCAGGTTCTGATGCAATTTCTGCGATGAGCACGAGTAGTGCGGACTATCAGTTGCAAGTCGCTTATGCGACCTTGAATCCAAGCACGTTGTCATGCGGAGCTTTCGGTGGATTCGCTGATGCGGGAGTTGCAGAAACGACGGGCTCTGCAAGTTTCACATACACAGGAGTTCAAGGACGTTGCTATCAATTCCGCTATATCGCAAGAAATACGGCGGGACAGGCGATCACCTATACGTCGTCCAATGTTGTGCGCATTAATTTTACTTATCAGTGGATCAATGGAAGTTTCGGTGCTTGTAGCGGTGGAACAGGATATTGGAGCTACGGTGGTTGGAGCGGATGTAATGGCGGCTCTGGCTGGTGGAGTTATGGTGGTTGGGGCGGATGCTCTGCGAGTTGTGGACCGGGCACTCAATACAGATCTGCAAGCTGTAATTTCAATGCGAACTCAGGATCGCAATCTCGCTCTGCAAGTTGCGTAAGAAATGCAGGATCAGGAACGCAGACTCGTACAGTGCAATGTCAGCGCAGTGATGCAACTATTCAAGCAGATTCCTTCTGTGGTGGTGGTAAACCTGCGACGTCTCAAGGTTGCAACCCAACGAGCGATGCAGTTTGTGGATCTGCGGTGACAAGTCAAAGCTGTACTCCAACGAACTCTGCGGTTTGTGGTGGAGCAACGACGGCTCAGTCTTGTAACAACGGACCTTGTTGTAATGCGGCCAACAACGTACCTAATATGTGTGCGGGTTATACGAAAACAGATGCTCGCTACGGAACGATGCCTTCTGCTTCAGTGGTTGCCGCAGAGTGGTGTGCTTCGGGCTCCGCAAAAACACTCAGCTGTGGGCCAGTGGGTTGTCCACCTCCGATGTGTGCGCCAACGGCATGGTCTTGTTATATCGAGTGTAATTAGGCCTTAACAATTCCCTGACATAATCTTAACGGGGAGGTGATACCTCTCCGCCCCGGACTTTGTTAATTTTCTGATATCCAATATATCGGAGGATATAAAATGAAGTTCTTTATCGCTAGCGCTTTGGTTCTAAGCGCATTTGCTGCAAAAGCAGAGTCTCTAGTTAAAATCGATGGTTCAAGCACTGTATTCCCAGTAACAGAAGCTGTTTCTGAAGAATTCCAAGCGGCTACTAAAGGCGCTACAAAAGTAACTGTAGGTGTTTCAGGCACTGGCGGTGGTTTCAAAAAATTCTGCCGTGGCGAAACTGACATCCAAAATGCTTCTCGTCCAATCACTAAAGAAGAAATGGCTGCTTGCCGTACTTCTAAAATTACTTACTACGAATTGCCAATCGCATTTGATGCTATCGCAATCGTTGTAAACCCAAAAAATGACTGGGTTAAAGAGATCACTGCTGCAGAACTTAAAACTATGTGGGAACCAGCAGCTCAAGGCAAAATCATGACTTGGAAACAAGTAAATGCAAAATGGCCAGACGAAAAATTGACTCTTTTCGGTGCTTCTACTGATAACGGCACATTCGATTACTTCACTGAAGCTATTGTTGAAAAATCTAAATCTTCTCGCGGTGACTACACAGCGTCTGTTGACCACAACACTCGCGTGACTGGTGTTAACGGTGCTAAAGGTGGCTTGGGTTACATCCCTTACGCTTACTACCTAACTAACAAAGACAAGTTGAAACTTGTTGGCGTTGTTGGTGGCCCAAAAGCTCCATCTAAAAAAGCGGTATTGCCGACTGAAAAAACAGTTATGACTGGTGAATACCACCCACTTTCTCGTCCAATCTTCATCTATGTTTCTCACGAAGCAATGGCGAAACCAGAAGTTAAAAAATACGTTGAGTTCTACTTGGACAAAGCTGCTGAAATGGCGAAACAAGTTCAATACATCCCACTTCCAGCTGCTGCTTACAAAACTGCTAAGGAGCATTTGACTAAGAAGAAAACTGGAACTGTATTCGCTGGTGAAGCTCATGTTGGTTTGACTATCGAACAGATTTTGAAAAAGGAAGCTGCGCTTTAATTGCGGCTTTACATTAAGACCCTCTAAAGAGCGGAAGTCTTCACGGACTCCGCTCTTTTTCTTTTTCTGGCGCGGGGATTTGAATCTCCCCGAGAGTCAGCCTCAATCCCGCCAGCCTGAAGCCCCCGCATTCCGTGACACGCCATCCGGGCTCACCGTCGCCGCCTTTGGCGGTTCGCGCATCCTGCGCCGACGGAGGTCACTGCATGCGGGGGCTTCAGTCCGTCGTGCTTGTGTCTGCCTCTCGGGGAGATTCAAATTTTGTTTCAGATGGGAAAAGGGAGGGGATCTGTTCAGGGGAGGTTTGGGGGAAATAAAAAAAGCGACCTTTTCGGTCGCCTTTTATTTCTTTGTTTGAAGTTGGGATGGGGATTAGGAGGCTTTGATTTTTACTTTGTCGGCTGATTCTGCCTCATAGTCTGAATACGGGGTTTTTACTTCTACGTATTTGTCGCCGGCTTTGTAGGCTCTTACTTTGTACATTTTGATGGCTTCGGAGCGGCCTTTTACTTCGGCGGCGCCGGCTAGTTCTACTTTGAAGTCTTCGCCTACTTTTTCTATGACTGTGTCGGTTACTAGTAAGTCTGCACCGAAGGCTTTTGTTGAGGCTTCGATACGGGATGCTGTATTTACTGTGTTACCGATGACTGTGTACTCCATACGCTCGTCAGAGCCGATGGTGCCGGAGATCGCTTTACCTGCGTGCAGGCCCATACCGATGTTGATGGCTGGTTGTTGGCGGGCGATGCGGGTTTCGTTTAGTTTTTCTAGGGCTCTGCGCATTTCTAGGCAGGCGCGAACCGCGTTGTGGGCGTCGCGTGGGCCTGATTTTGGGGCGCCCCAGACGGCCATGATGGCGTCACCGATAAATTTATCTACGACACCGCCGTGGGCGTTGATGATACCTACCATGACTCCGAAGTATTCATTTAGCATTTCTACGACTTCTTCTGGTGAACGTTTTTCTGAGAACGCCGTGAAGCCACGGATATCTGAGAAGAAGACGACCACGTCTTTGTTTTGACCGCCGACACCGATGTCTTTGCCGATCAAGTCCTCGGTTACTGCCGAGCCGTGGAACTTGGAGAAGAGGCTTTTTACTTTATCGCGCTCTTTTAAACCTTCAGTCATGTGGTCGAAGGCAGAGGCCAAGTCGCCCACTTCGTCGTGGGATTTTACTTGGTCGCGGGCTTTTACGTCGAAATTACCTTTTGAAACCAAGTTGATCAGACCTGCCAATTTTTCAATTGGGGAAGTCAGTGTCATAGAGAACAAGAAGATAAAGAAGATCGCAAGAGAGATCGCGGAACCTGCCACGAAGATCGCTCGGCGTTTTACCTCGTTGGATACTTCGAGGATAGCGGCCTCAGAAGTCTGAGAGATTACCATTGGCCCGTAGGACGTTTTTACTGAGGCACCAAAGAAGTTTGCATTCGTTTCGTGGTCTACGAACTTCGTTTGATACTGTGGAGATTTTGTCGCCATGGCTTTTGCCACGAACGGGGAGGCTGCCACGTTTTGGCGGCCCATCGCTTTTTGTTCGTCTTTGTGAGCTAGAACTTCACCTTCGCGGTCGATCAAGTATTGTGTACGCTCCGAAGGATCTGTGAATGGTTTTTGAATAGGAGCCATCATCACGTCCGCTAAAACGATATGCGTGATTTTACCTTGAGCATCTTTTACTAAAGGAATACCGATCGTGATCATTGCAGGAGCATTCGGATACGAAGCATTTTTAAGTTCAATGCTACCTTCAGCCACGTTACGAACCGGGAATTTCTGCCAAGCTCTGACGTTTACAAAGTACGCTTCAGTTAATTGGAACGGTTGTAAAACGTCTTCTTTGACTTTACGAACTACTGTTTCAACAGAGGAACCATTCAGTTTTAGAACTTCCATCGCGACAAAGTTTTTGTCACGGGTGAAGTTGAAATCCAAGTCTTCAGATGCTGATGTCCCTTTCATCAACAGTGAACCATTGGTGCGTGTTTTATCGATTAGATTTGCGATGATGTTGTCGACTTCTTTGGCTTTCGCCGAAGCAGATTCCAAATTCGCGATGTCGACCTGTTCAGCGGCCTTTTTCTCGAAGTAGTTAGATGAGATATAGGTGATCGCTCCCGTGGAAGCCACAAGGATTAAGATCGTCACCGTGATGAGTTTGGTTGAGATAGGGATTCTCATTAGAAACTCCATTCCGCGAAAAAGTTAATATAGTTACCGACAACAACAGACTCGTTCACATCGCCATCCAACGCAAAGTTGGTGTCTGACGGAACTGATTTATAGGACATTCGATCTTCGCGGCGGGCATAACCGAACAGTCCTGTGAATCTTTCAGTGAATCTATAGCTGCCTAAAATACCAAATTGAGTGGACATGCTCGGGTCGATGTCTTGGCCATTGGGCGTAGACACTTTCATCACCGAGGCATACAGATGAGCATTCAATTGAAGACCCCATTTTGGCGTGAGCGAGTACCAGTACTCGGCGCCAACGTGAGGACCCAATGCAGAAATCGTCTGATTTTCAGACGTGCCTGTGAATGGATCACCGATTGTTTCAGGAATTTCTTTATAAAAGCCGCCGACTTGATAGCGAATTTCTGCGCGATCACCAATCGGTTGTTTGTAGACGGCGTTCACTTCCAGAGCTGCAAATGTGCGAACTTCACCACTGACGGTGAAACCACTCATATCTGCAATTGCCAGGAAGCCCCAGTTGGATTTGCGATTCGTCCAACCTAAACCGAGTCGACCTGTGCCACCGAAGGCGTCATAAGCCACTTGGGAGTTTTTCTCTGGATTAGTTCCGCTGAACTTCATGTCTGTGACTAGGTAACTTGCAATGCCATACCAGCCACTTGTTTTTTCAATCGATTTACGCACAAGTGCTGTGTATTCCGCTGCCGCAGAACGATCACCTTGGCGCACATCAAACATGATTTTGCTGGAAGGGGAGGTTGGGCGCAACTCCGACTTGGCCTTCACGATGACTTGGTATTTTCCACCTTCCCAAGAGGAATCAAAAGGAAGGGTGTCTTCAGTGTAGTTTTCGTAAGTTTTTACGACGTCCCATTTTTTTGTTGCAGGATTTGCACGTGCCACGATTACTTCGTATTCTTTGATGTGATCAGGACGGGACCATTTGATATCGCGTACGAATTCTGATTCAGGTTTTGAAATCGAAGGAGCCTCGATAGCTTTACCCATCACTGTGAATTCAGCGACCGAAGTCGCATCACTAGAGATGCCCTCGTCATTTTGAGCTGTGACTTTCCAAGAGTAATTGGCAGCGACAGGGATGGAAGTTTTAAAACGCGGCTCTTTCAGAGTCTCGTTGATTTTAACTTTTCCATCTTCAGAGTTTAATTCAAACGTGTATGTGTCAGCGCCACCCACCGGGTCCCACTTGAATTCAACATCCGTTTTTTCATCGTCTGTTGAAGCGAGTTTAGTTTTTGGAGCAGGGGACTTCATATTCACATTATCCAACCCTACGTTGAATTCGCTTGGTTCAGACCACTCACCCGGAACACCACGATAATCGCGTGAACGCAATTTCATCATGTACTTACCCGGAGTCAGGCGGCCATTCCAAACGGATTCTTTCACTTTAAAATTGAAGGTCTTTGGCTTCGCCGCACCTTCATCTTTTTTCATCTGTTTCAATTCGATCTCATAAGATTTAGCTCCATCAATCTGCTCCCACTCGAAGTTCACAAGGCGACGATATGGCTCGGCCCCTGCGGCAACTCCGCTTAGCAAAATCAGTGGTAGAAGAAAGGTGGCTAAATACTTAAACATCAATTCACTTTAATCTTCTTTAACGTCGGTGCTTTTAAGTTCGATTTATCTGGTACGACCAGTTTACGAACCGGAGCTTGTTCACTCGCTCGACCAAAAGAGTCTTGCGCTGAAATAGTTACGTCATACTCACCCGGCAACAGATTGCGAATTGCGGTCGAAGTATTTTTGTACTTCGTGCGTTTCAACTCTTTACCGTCTTTAGTAATCACAAGTTCATAGTCAACAGCGCCATCAATTTTGTCCCACTCTAACTGAGAGCGACCATCCATCGAGGCTTGCAGTGGACCTTCAGCAGGGATGAACTGCGGAGCCTTCAAGATTGGACGAGGGACAACGTTAACAGCTTGCGAACTGCCTGTTCCTACAACTTGACCGTCTTTATCTACAGCTTCGATAGATGCGATATAACGACCTGGTTTAGGAACGGGAGCGGAGAATTTATTCTCTGTCACTTCAACAGCTGGAACTTCCAAAGCTGTTTGGTTTTCGTCATGCAGGCGCACACGGTAAGCCGCCACGTTTTCGATATTGTCAGCGCCCCAAGTGATGTCTACTTTCGGAGTGCCCACAAAGTACTGAGTCATCTGAGCTTCAGGCATTGTGAATGCTAGAGGTTTTACCTCGGCCTTTTTAGTTTGAGCCGGAGTATTTTGTGCTAGAGCCGCATCTTTCACCATATCAGTGAGTTTGATGCTGAACTTCTGCATTTTACCCAAGATAGGTTTATCAGAGTCATTAAAGTAAGAAGTCATGCGCCAGTAGTACGTGCCTTCGTTCAAACCCGTCAGAGTGAAGCTGTCCTCTGTGGTGAATGTTTTAGTCGTCACTGGTTGCGTGAGTTTGGCATCGGACCAAACTTGCAAAGTCATTTGGCGAGTGTCGTCGCTTTTTTGCCATTTGAATGTCATATCAAATGGATTTGTATTCGCTGGAACTTCAACGTCAGCAGTCGGGAAGACCACTGTCGGAGCATAGCGCGCTTGGATCTCAGTTCTATAAATAGCACTCTCACCAATCTTTTCGCCCGTTGCAGAAGTCGCGACGAGTTTCCAATAATGTTTACCGAATGGAAGTTTAGCGAGTACTTCAGATTCACCAGACGGAACTTTGACAAGCTCTTTCATTTCACGGCGGTTTTTACCCGTCCACAAAGAGATCTGTGAAGCAGCATCAAAGCCTGTCCATTTAAATGGAATCGCTTGCAAGTCATCAGCATCCATTGCCACGGGTTTGTTCAAGCTTGGAGCAAGAACCTTCACGCTGTTTTTATCAAATTGAACTCCAGAGGCTCCCAAGGCACCAATGCTACCTGTAGAGATCTCTGTGCTTTTACCATCTTTAGATTTTACCGAAGCTTTACCTTCTAAGACTTGGACATCGACGGAGTTACCGCTGCCTTTGGAAAGGGAAGCGGAAGCCTGACTCAAGTCAACTTTACCATTTGCGGAATTAAGAACGAGCCCTGGAGCATCGCCCTCGGCGGCGCCTGCTTTCGCATTAACGAAGAGACTACCTTCCATCAAATCAAGGGCGATTTCACCTTGGGATTTTTTGATAACGATCAATGACTCTGGTTCTAAATCTAAATAACGATCTGAATCAGTGAACTGAATACGCACCTCGCCACGATCAGATGTACGAATTGCTTCACCATCATAAAGTGGTTCACCAGTATTCACGAGTTGCCAAAGTAATCGAGTGGCAGGACGACGTTGGATGTCATCAACAACTTTTCCAACATATGCCAGTGGTTTCTCATTGTTATGAGAGTTTTGCTGCTTGTCCGTTGATTGATACCAAATCCACGTAAGCGCAAAAACAGATGATGAGCTGATTGCAGCAATCATTAGTCTATTCCATTGATTTTTCATCTGTTTCCTCCTCATACACTTTTCGGAAAATTTCTCGAAATATTTGATGGGCCAAAAGACTTGGAATGTTGCTGGTAGTTGGTCTAGTATCTTAAAAATGGATAACAAAAAGAACTACATCACCCCCGAAGGTCTGGAAAAACTGAGAAGTGAGTATCAGCAGCTCATGCATGGTGAACGCCCGAAGATCGTTGAGATCGTTCAATGGGCCGCCAGTAACGGGGATCGCTCGGAAAACGCCGACTATCAATACGGAAAAAAACGTCTGCGTGAAATCGATAAGAGAGTTCACTTTCTGACAAAACGAATTGAAGACGCTGAAGTGGTAGATCCTAAAGTGATGAAGGGTGAAACAGTTCTGTTCAGTGCCACGGTGACATTGGTCACTGAAGAAGGCGACGAATTGGTTTATCAAATTGTCGGTGAAGATGAGTTTGATCCAAAAAAAGGCAAAATCAGCTGGAAGTCCCCGGTGGCTCGCGCCCTCTTGGGTAAGAAATTAGGGGATGAAGTAAAGCTGGTGAAGCCCTCCGGCGAAGAATTTGTGACCATCGAAGGCGTGGAATACAAATAACGCTTCTTATTATTAGGGACTCTGAGGAGTTATTAGGGACTCTGAGGAGTTCCTAACCAAAACCTGTAAAAAGTCGTAAAAATAGGTGTTGTTTTTATTTTAACAAATGGTAATTTCCTCTCGGATTTCGGAGGGGGAATCAATGAAGAAGTTAACTGTTCAGTTACTCGCTATTTGTGTCACGATCGGTACGTTCTCGTTTCAAGCCAAAGCTTATAACTACCAACAAGAGGGATCTTCAGCTCCTGACGCTGCAATCGTTCGTGCAGTGGAATCTCACAAAAGAGTCGACTTTGTTGAAGGCTCAGATATGGAAGTTGTTCAGGTTTTGCCGGACGACACCGCTGGCAATCAACACCAAAAATGGGTTGTGAGACTTTCAAATGGAAAAACGATGCAGGCCGTGTACAATTCAGATATGTGCCCACACGTTCCGGTGCAAGTCGGTGATCGTGTTGCTATGGGTGGCATGTTCCTTTGGACAAATGTGGGGCCGATGCTTCACTGGTTACACCACGATCCGCGCGGCAATCGCCCTGATGGTTACGTGATGCTTAATGGAGTTTTCTATTGCAAAGACTAGAGTTGATTTCATGTGAAGCTCCCTTCTGGGCCGACAGCGGTCACAGTCAAACTTTGTGGGGGCATTTCCTTAAATCACCTGAGCTTGATAATTTAGGTTCTAATTTTGAAGTCGATCTGCCTGATGGGGATCGACTTTTTTGTTTCTATCATCAAGGCCACACCGATGTTGTTGTCAGTCTTTATCATGGTCTATCTGGTGATATGAATGCGGACTACATGCAAAGAACGGCGATCTTGTGCCGCCAGCTGGGTCACACGGTGGTTTTAGTCAATCATCGTGGGGCAGGGCCGGGACTTAAAGCCGCCAGAAATCCATATCACTCTGGCAGAGCCGAAGACGTTTCAGAAGTGATCAAGGCTCTTCGTCAAAAATTTCCAAATAAAAAGCAGATCGCAGTGGGCTACTCGATGAGTGGCGGCATTGTGTTGTGCTTGGGTGGGGGCTTTCGCGGGGAGCATAAACCTGATGGCATCATCACGGTGAATGCGCCATTAAACTTGGATCGTGGTGCACGTATGCTGCGCACGGGATTCAACCGCATCTATGATGTGCGCTTTGTCTATCGTCTTCGTCAAAACGTTGAGATGAAATTCCAAGAGGGGCTGATCGAGCAAAGATACAATATCCCTTGGTGGGCGACGCTTAATGATTTCGATAAAATCTATACGGCGCCAGCTTCGGGATTTAAAGATCGTACTGAATACTATGAAAGCTGCTCGGCGATTAATTATCTGCACAATATCGATGTTCCGACCTACATGTTAACTTCGGCAGATGATCCCTTCGTCAAGGTTCAGGATTATCAAGACGTTAAATTCCGCGACAATATGTCATTGCATATCGAGCAGCGTGGTGGACACATGGGTTATTTAACGAAGCGTAAAACCCCATTGGGCAGTCATCGTTGGATGGATTATTATTTGCGCGAAGCTCTCGACAAACTCACTCAGGAGTTGACTGTCGGTTCGTAAAAGCGCTTTCGCGGAATAGATTTAAGCGCTCTTTCCACACATGATATGATTTCGAAGTCACACCTGAATCAAAAATCGGGATTTCAATAATATTTAAAGTTTTAAGCAATGCACTTTGGTGAAGCGCCGGAGTCAGGTACCAGCCACGCAGTTTCTGCAAAGGAATTTCTTGGCGAATTTTATCCCAAGCTGATTTCCTGATGGCGATCACTTCGCAAAGAGGATCTTGTAAGGAGTCTTTGTATTTCTCGCGCAGAATATTATTAAACATCATTTCCGTTTTTGAGCGCGGTGTTTTGGCTTGCAGAAACGGGTTTTCTTTTTTGCGATAGCGGTCGCCCCAGCAGACATCGATTTTTTCCTCGGCGAACAGGTGTTGCCACAGTTTGAAAACATCGCCGAAAGGGGACGCTAATTCGGAATCCAAAATCATGATGAAGGGGGAGCGCGCCAGTTCCATGCCTTGATAAAGGCTGAGGGCTCGTCCTTTTTTTCTTTCGTTGCGATGGATCACCAGGATTTCATTTTTCGCGGAGGAGTTCGCCTGCTCTTTAAGCACTTGCAGAGTTTTTTCAGCGCCGTGCTCCACCAAAGCAATTAATTCGTACGTCATTGGGAATTTTTGAAAAAACGTACGTAAATCCTGCAGCAAAGCGGGAACAATGTCCGCATCTTTGTTCAGATATACTAAGAGAGAGCAGTGAGGGGTTGACACAGGGGATTCCATCTTTACGATTAATAACAATGAAATCGATTCGCGTCACTCAATTCCAGAAATACCTTATTTGGCTTGTCATTCTGCTTTTGACTATCTTCAGTCGCTTTTATCTTTTGGAGAATAAGCCTCTCCATTTTGACGAAGGTATCAATGGCTGGTTCACGATGCAGATGCGTGAAATGGGTTTTTATAAATATGACCCAACAAATTACCATGGTCCGCTGTACTTTTATCTTTTAAGAGGCTTTGAGGCGATCTGGGGTCAGAGCGTCGTGGCCTTGCGTGCGGTGCCAGCAGTTTGTTCGGTATTGAGTGTGATGCTTTTTGGTTTCATGGTGGTGCGTTCAAAGACAGTGCGCTACTTGATGATGTTATTTTTGTTCTTCAGTCCCGCGTTCATTTTTTATGGTCGTTCAGGGATTCACGAAATGCCGTTTGTGTTTTTTCAACTGGTTTTCGCCGTTGGTATGCTTCGCTGGTTTGATGAAGCAGATGGAACTTCTTTAGGCCTATTGCTAACCGGTGCTATAGGTATGATGACGTTGAAGGAGACCTTCACCATCAATTTGGCGGCTTGGGTAGTGGGGCTTATCTTTGCGGGACCCAAAGTACTACGTCAGTACTTTAACTTTGCGAAAATCAAAAATGCGTGGTCGCCACGTTTGACCTACCTTGTAGGTCTGTTACTGGTTTCGTTCGTTTTGGTGTTTACGGGTTTCTTAAGAAACATGCCGGGGCTTTTAGATTTCGTAAAAGCGTTCTTGCCATGGATGAAAACTGGGGTGGGCGAAACGGGCCACAACAAAGAGTTTTGGTATTGGGTTAAAGTTTTGGCTCAAGCAGAACCTCTAGTTTTGTTTGGCGCAGGCATGTCGGTGATTGGTCTATTCACTAAAGATGCGCGCATGCGTATGGTTTCGGCATTTTCGTTGTTCCAACTTTTGGTGTACTCCTTCATCCCGTATAAAACTGTTTGGTGTATTTTATCTTTGGTTTGGGGATTTTATTTTGTTCTGGCTTTGTATGCAGAAAAGATTTTTGTCCGTCGTAACTGGCAGGGATATGTCTTTGGCTTAATCTTGCTAATCGGTATTTTTGGCAGCGTGCGCAGCGCCTGGTTGTCATCATACCGTGAGCCGATTGATTTGAATCATCCGTATGTCTACGTAAACTCCACTTATGAAATGAAAGATCTGCAGAACTTGATTTTGGATATGGCGAAAGCAAATCCACTGTTAAGAGCAGAGCCTTTGCAAATGGGGATGAAAGAACAATGGCCATTCCCATGGGTTTTCAGAAGATTTAAAACGCACTGGGATCTATGCACGAACAAAGTGATCGAAAATGCATGGATCTATTTCTGTGATACTCCGGCTGAAAATAAAGTCGAGTCGTTCATCACAGAAGATTATATGAAAGTTAAAGTCATGCTTCGCCAACAGCGCGAATACTCTGTGGTGTATTTAAAGAAAAGCCTCTTTGATGGAGTTTACAAAGGTTCCTTCGAAGTGGTGAGTCCGATGAAAGAGGTTCCTCAATGACAGGTTTATCTTTATTTCTGAATTTAGTAGTCACAAGTGCAGTAGCGGCACCAGCAGCTCCCGCAAATGTCGTTCGTAAAATCAATATTCAGAATGATTTGAAAACATCAGGCTATGTGGATCTTTACGATTTGGATGCTAAGAAAGCTGCGAAATTGCCAGCCCTAGCCCAATTGAAGAATCACGAAATCAACGGTCGTTGGAATGAGTGTTTGAATTTGTCGCCAAAAGTATTTGCGGCGCAAAAAGATCTAAAAGGGTGGGTAGGCCAAGTGTGGTTGCACTGCTTGGACAAAGCTCAAAGTAAAAAGACGAGCGCGGGCCAAGAAGACCGCGTGCTCACAGCGATTGCAAAGTCTTGGAATTTATTTGATGAAGGACCTTGGGCGCAAGATTTGTGGCAGCAATGGGTTACTCAGGAATTAAATTTCTTAGACGGTGAAGTAAAAAAGAAAAACCGTAAAGTTGAAGCGCGTATCGAAAAGCTTTTAGACAATAGCCATCGTCTGAGCCGCGAACAAAAATCACAGTGCTTCCAGATGTTGGGTGATTTCGCTTTGAACGCCAACGATTATCCGCAAGCTCAGTTTCTTTACGAAGAAGCGCAAAGCTTGAAAGACTCTAAGTATCTGATCGAAAAATTGGATTTCCTAGCGAAAGCTCGCAATCAAGAAGTCAAGCAAGCCACGGCCGTTCAGATCGAGGCGATCGGCGAGGATGGAAAACTTGAAGAGCGCATTCGTCAGTCCTTGAAGCAAAATGATCTGATTCCTGCCCTGAAAGACTCTGTTGCTTTGTTGAATCAATTTCCAGGCAGTCGTGCTGCAAAAAGATTGAAAGATAAGCCTCTTGAAATCTTTAACTCTATTTCTGACAAAGCCGTGGTTGATAAAGCCTTGGTAGAAATGGGTGAGGCAGATGCGTCTCGTTTGTTAGAGTGGGCGCAAAACCTTCATCGCCGTGGCGAATGGGCTTCAAGTTTAGTACTTGCGCAAAAAGCGTTTGATAAAAATCCGCAGTCACCATCAGTGACAAGTATGTTATGGGTGGCCTCACGCTCTGCACATTTCACTGGTGATTATGATAAGGCCCTTGATTACTACAATAAGCTTACATTGCTTGCGAACGGTTCTGATGAAAGTTCAGAAGCGTTGTTTCGCTCGAGCCTGATTTATTATCGCAAACAAGAATACACGTCGGCGGCGGCTTTGCTTGAACGCTTGGTTCAACAAGGTAAAGATCGTTACGATTTAAATGCGCAGTATTGGTTGGTTCGCTCGTTACAACAATTCAGCAAAGAACGCGCTGATAAAGCAACGGCTGCTTTGATTGAAAAGTATCCGTTTTCTTATTACGGAATGCGTTTGCGTGCTGAAGCTAATGGCGGAAAGCTAACTTGGCCAGATGCTGATAAAAACCTCGCATTGACAGATTCATTTTATCTGGCGGGCAGTCAGAAAAAATCTTGGGAGCGTTTCTTAGCTCTTTCGCAAGCAGGGTGGGTGAGTGAAGCTCAAGTGGAGCTTGGTGATTTGCCTCCAATGAAAGATCCGACGTTGAAAGTTGCTATTTCAGAAAAGCTTTCGCAACGTGGTCAGTATTTCACTGCGATTCGCTTGGTGAACGATGCGATGGAAAATGACGTAAGACTTCGCCAAGAAAAATTCATCAAGGTGGGATACCCCGAAGTTTTCACAGCTCTTTATAAAAAAGAATCAGATCGCTATGGTATCGACACTGTGTTGTTGCGCAGTCTGACTCGCCAAGAGAGTGGATTTAATATGAAAGCGGTTTCCACATCGAATGCTTTGGGCTTGATGCAAATGATTCCACCGACAGCACAAGACACTGCAAAACGTTTGGGAATGAAAGTGGAATTGCCTGAAGATATGTTCCGCCCTGAAGTAAATATTCCGATGGGCTCATTCTATGTTTCCCAGATGTTAGGCCAGTTCTCACAAAATGTGCCGTTTGCGCTCGCAGCCTATAACGCAGGACCCTATCGTCTAAAAAAATGGATCGAAGCACGTCCTGAAATTTCATCCGCTCTAACAGTCCCAGGATCGTCTCCAGAGGGAGAGTTGTGGGTGGACGAATTGCCATGGAACGAGACTAGTTTCTACGTGAAGGCGATTCTAAGAAACACTCTGCTTTACTCGATGATAGGCAAGGAGTCTTACACAGTACCTCCTATTATTTGGCAAGACTTGCTTACTAAAAAGGCAAAATAAGTACGTTGTTTTATTGTAAAAGTCCTCTGAGTTTTGTAGCCTGAAAGCTGTTCGGAGGACTCATGAGGAGACTAGTTACATTATGTATAGTCCTGGGCCTACTTTCGGGTTGTGTTCATAAGGAATTGAACGCAAATGGCGAAAAGGCAGCAGGGAACGCGGGCAACGAGCCTGAAATCAAAGACATTGGCTCGTTCCGTTTGTCAGATCCTGAGGGTCCTAAGGTCGTAGACCAAGAGTTGGATGTTATCCCAACTGAAATCAACCCAATGGTTGAAAAATGGATCACTTATTTCCAAGGCCGTGGCCGTCCACACATGGAACGCTACTTAGCACGCTCTTCTCGTTACGAGAAGTTGATGAAAAAAGTGCTTCGTGACAACGGTCTACCTGAAGACATTTTCTATATCGCATTGATCGAATCTGGTTTCAGTTCACAAGCAACTTCCCACGCAGCAGCTGTTGGTTACTGGCAGTTCATTCGTGGTACGGGTAAACGCTATGGTTTGGAAATCAATCCATTCGTCGATGAACGTCGTGACCCTGTGTTCGCTACTCAAGCAGCAGCTGAATACTTCAAAGGTCTTTATTCCGTATTCGGTTCTTGGTATTTGGCAATGGCTTCCTACAACGTTGGTGAAAACCGCGTAAAACGCGAAGTGATGAATCACTACACGCGTGATTTCTGGGAGCTTGCTCGTAAAAAACGTTTGCCAGCAGAAACTGTGAACTACGTTCCGAAATTCATCGCGGCTAAATTGATCGCTAAAGAACCAGCTAAGTATGGTTTCGAAGACATCGATTATCTTCCGCCGATCGAGTTCGATCACATCACGGTAAAACAACCGGTGAACATGCGCCAAATGGCTGAAAAGCTAAACTTGAACTACGAGGACTTCAAAGCTTTGAATCCTAAGTTCAAAGGTGAAGTGGCAATCCTTAAAGGTTCTGAGCTAGTTCTTCGTATCCCACCAGGAACGACAGAAGTTGCAACAGTTGCAGCAGCAGAGTCTGCGGTAACTGACGTAAGATTCATCGCTGATAGCGGTGACACTCAAACGTACAAAATCCGTAAAGGTGATAATCTTAAAACGATCGCTCGTAAGTACAGAACATCTGTTGCTTACCTTCGTGACTTGAATGACTTGCCAAGAAAATCAAAACTTAAAGTAGGCCGCACGATCTACGTACCAGATCGTACTCCACTACGTGATCGTTCTGATCGTAAAAACAACAGCACTGTAGCCGCGAAATCAAATGCGAAACCAGCACCTGAAAAAGTGACTGAGACCGCAACAGCAGAGCTAACAGGTGGTCGTTACTACGTAGTTCAATCCGGCGACTCTTTGTTCTCGATTGCACAAAAGTACTCAACAAGCGTTGCTGAACTTCAAAAAGCCAACAACATCAAACGCAAAAGCAAATTGAAGTTGGGCATGAAACTAAAAATTCCAGGCGGTGACAACGGTTCCGCCCGGGAGGTAGCCAAAAGCAAAGTACACGTAGTCCGTAAGGGCGACAACTTGAGCGACATAGCTGCCAAGTACAACGTCTCAGTAAGCCAGCTAAAACAAAAAAACAAGCTGCGCAACCCAAGCTCTCTAATGGTAGGAACAAGAATCCAAATCCCCATAGCTGAAGCAAACTAAAAAAATAAAAACCCACTCCAAAAGAGTGGGTTTTTTTATAGCTCAGCCACGTCATGGAAAAGGTTGGCTTACTTCCCCCTCAGTCGCAGTGGCAATCCACGAATGATATCCAAGAAAGTTTCCGCCTTTATCTCTTCCCACTAGTCCGAAGACAAAGCCGCAGACGCCCAGATTGATGGGTAGGTGTGTTTGCATAAAAGCCGACCTCCGTGGGCGCATGGATGCGCGCACCCGCCAAAGGCGGGCCACGGCGAAGCACGACGCTGTGTCGGTGTTATGCAAACACACTTACCCAGCAAGCTGGGTGATCCGTGAACTAAATTTTAGAATGGATTTAAAAAGAAAAGTGCCTAGAAGTAATCATCATTGATAGCTCCTAGGCGAGGGGAATGAAACCAATCCTTTGTAATAAAAAGACCTTCCATTTTGCACACCTCTAAGTTCCCTTAGGTACTCTGTGACCTTTGGCAGCTGGCTGGCAGTGAAGCCCCTGTAGCTTTGCGCCCTATGGTTTCCCATAGTTTGCCTTGAGGCAAAGGAAGGATCTAAATCCTAACGAGTATAACCCTAGGAACCTCCTTTGAGTTATCTATAGAATTCGAACCGAACCTTTTGCTTTGATAAACTAGTGAACGCTCGTCACTTCGGTGCTTCATCATGATGGTCGTGGATACGAAACTTCATCACTGTCCTCCTTTAGCTGGCCCTTAAGCATTCACCCGAACAAGTCGAGTCTAACAGGCCCTCGGTTTCAACTTTTACAGAATAACTCGATTTTATTTTTCGACAAAGTGATCGCCATCATTTTCTCAAAACAGTTCGAAACCCTGTCTCACACCGAGAAGCTAGAGTGAAAGCACGTCGCTATATTCGTTAATAAAAAAAGGCACCGAGGATAATTCGGTGCCTTTTTTCATTTGTTATCGATGGTGAGCAGGGATTTGTTTCTAAAATTTAGTAACAAACTCTGCCGTAGTAGTACCAGCCCCAGCTGTAACAGTAACAGCTATAGCCGATAGGTGCCCATTGATTGAGATAACACCAACCGTAGTTCGTACAGCACTTGTTGCCGTAGTAATATTTTGTATCCGCATCGTCTTGTTTGGCCATGTCTAAGGCCTCTTGTTCTTCGGTTGTGCTCATCAAGCCAGAAGCTTGAACATCAATCGGAAATAGAGGGCGATCGGCAGGGAGTTGTGATTGGTTCGGAGCCGCATTCACAGTAAACGCGCAAGCAAGAATCAGAGCGAAGGTGCTAAAAGCCTTTCTCATAAAATCCTCCTTAGTGTGTTCGTAGAAATCTAGTTGCTACAAACTGTTCCTGGAAAAATCTGACCATTGGATCTGCAGTAGCAGTCACTTCCCTCAGGAAAGTTGCCTGGCCAAGCACAGCTTGGGGCATTTCCGACAGGACAGCAAACGCTCATCGTATGCATTTCATCACCATCAATTTCAGGATCGGAGGACGTAAAAAATTTGGGATTCTGGATGTTCGAAAAGATCATGCCTGAGATGAAGAGTGCGAATGTGAACGCTTTCATAAAGACCTCGGCTGAAAAAAACAACGGCCACAAGTCAATTGTCGCTGAAGCATGAATTTCCGCAAGATACTGTGTTACGGAACATGCTTGGGCGCCGACTTATGGCCGTGACGGTTTATTACCGGTTTATTGCAAAACTATTTGCAAACGTGACCGCTGATTTGGTTGTTACCACCGTTGTAGCATTTGCAAGGAGTACCTACGTTGTAGTAGTTGCTCAATTCGCAGAAACCACCACCATGGCTTTGGTAGCAGCAATATTTGCCTTGAGTTTTCATGATTTGAGCTTCAGTAGCTTCAGCAGAAGTTGCATAAACTTCAGATTCAGCAGTAACTGGAAGTTGTGGCATAGCGTATTCAGCTTGAGCAGAAACGCAGAAACCCAAAGCGATCAAAGTAGCAGCGAAGAATTTTTTCATTAGATCCCCCTAAATGATTTTCCGCTATTCAACAAACAAACGGGGTCGTTTGCAAGATGTAAAAGCTCACTCGGGGGATTAGTGTCCTCAAAAGTTACGGCAGGATCTCGCGGATGCGGTCAGCAACCTTCATGAAAGCCTGTGCCTCTGCGCCGTTCGGGTTCGCTTCAACAATTGGAATTCCCGCTTCGCAAGCAAGTCCGACAGACGGGTTAAATGGAATTTCCCCAAGCTTTGCAATACCTTTTTGTGCTGCGTAAGAATCGATCTCACCCTTAGGGAAGAGCTGCATTTTTTCGCCATTCACTGGATTGACCATGTATGCCATATTTTCGACCATACCTAGCAAAGGTACGTTTACGCGCTGGAACATATCCACCGCTTTTTTTACGTCGATAAGCGCCACGTTTTGCGGTGTTGACACCAGAACTGTACCTGCAACCGGAACTTTTTGAGCAAGAGTCAATTGGATATCTCCCGTGCCAGGAGGCAAATCCACGACCAAGTAATCAATCTCGCCCCAGTTCACATCGCGCAGGAATTGATCCATTGCTTTGAAAAGCATCGGGCCACGCCATACTACGGCGTTGCCTTCTTCGATCAAAAAGCCGATGGACATTAGTTTAATGCCGTAGCGAGTGATTGGCTCAAGTTGATTCGTGTCGGGATTAATATTGGGTTTTTGTGAAAGCGAGCCTAACATGCGAGGAATACTCGGGCCGTAGATGTCGGCATCAAGTAAACCAACTTTTGATTTGCGCCCCAAGGCCATTGCGAGGTTGGTTGCAACCGTAGACTTACCTACGCCACCCTTACCGGAACTAACCGCGATAATATGTTTCACTCCGGGAATAGCAGTTTGTTTTTCGAAAGGATTTGGTGCAGCCATCTTAAGGGACTCCTTGCTAATTTTAAGCTGACAACGAATAATAGACTTTACATGAATAGCCAAGATTTTTTGACGATGAACCTTGTTGGGGCAGGGGCCTTCGTTGTCTGGTACCTTTTATCTAGAGGTGGGGGAAAAACTCCTACGCGCCTCGACATGAAAGCACAGGACACGGCGCCACCACTCATCAATCCGGAGCCCACTGAAGCCGCCACTCGAGACGTGGCGACGGCGGCAGCTGCGCGCTCAACGGCGGTTCACCCGGATTTGGCAAACATGCGTCCTAAGAATCTAAATGTGATTTTTAGCTATAATTCCCATACTTGGGATGCCTATGAGGTTTTGGGAGTTCCGGCGGGAGCTTCGATCAAAACAGTCACCGAAGCCTATCAAACTCAGATTCGCCGCTGCGAAAAAGAGTCGATCGATTTCTTTGAAACCGCGTACAACGCGATTCTTAATAAAAAATAGAATTACTTGGAATATAGGCAGCTGAGGCCACGGCCATTTTGGCTGTGCTCCCATTGGAAGGATTGACGATCCTTATCCAGAATAACGATGTCTTCATTCAAGGTCAGGCTTTCAGTCGCCAGTAATGACTTTTCAATCTTGCGCACGTATTGGTCTTTTTGATCGGCTTGCGCCAACATTTTTCCGAATTCACCACGAGAGATTTTTGCGCCTTTATTGATATTGCAGATGCGAACTGTTTCAAGTTCGCGATCTTTGTGACGAGGATTCAAAACAAAGCCACCGCATTGTTCAATCCAAGTCATCGTCGAAGGGCAGTTGTCTGCACCATTCACCAAAGAGTAAATGCCTTCGCGGTCATTCCAGGGAGCACGCGGAGCTGTCGACGCAAACTCGCTCGTCATTTCAGTTCCGTATTTTAAAATCGTCAGTCCCAACATGAGACAACAAAGAAAAGCTCTCATCGTATGCACTCCCGTTGCGATTTATATAAGCAAGGGGTGTGCGAGTCTGACGGTCATTGAGTTTCAGTTGAAATCGGTATTCTCACCCTGAGGCGAATAGGAATGCAGAGAGTGCCCAATCACGGCAGTCAGTGGGAACGTGGTGTTGACGGGCGAGACCAAATAAAGATGAGCACGCAGGAGCAAACGACAGCCGCACTGATGCGTGCATAGTTAGGGACGTCTGCAAAAAATAGTGAGATCGAAACCAATGGGACCATCAAAGCTGTCGCCATGATTTTCGCACGCAAACGAATCACGCCGTGATTTTGCCAATCCCTGATGAAAGGCCCCAGGCGCGGTTGGGCAAGCAACCATTTGTGCCAGCGTTCGGAGCTGCGACTAAAGCAAAATGCCGTTAACAACAAGAAGGGAGTTGTGGGTAAAAGCGGCAGAAAAATTCCAATGAAACCAAGCCCCAGAAAAATCCAGCCAAGGACAAAATAGACGCTGCGTTTGGTTGCGCTGAGGGGATTCACGGGGAGTCCTAGTGGGCTTTTGCCGACTCAGGCTCTTTATAATCCGGCATAAGTTTTCCGCGATGACACATGAAACATGTGGCCGCAGGTCCTTTTTTTCCGTCAAAGCCGTTATCCTTAAGCATTTGAGTGAGCTTCATGTGCTCTTTGCTGACTTTGAAGCTTTTCTTGCTGTCATCAGCGAAATTTTGAACGTTATGGCATTCAGTGCAGGTCACGCCCAACTCGCGGGAGATCGTAACCATTTCTTCGCGGATCTTTTCTTCTTTTTTAAGGAACTTAGGAACAGATTCCGCTGATGTCAGGGAACCCATTAAGAAAATCGCCGTAAAAAGGATGAAAACCAATTGAGTGCGCTGCATAAAACAAGGATGTCTTAGGACCCGACTCGGAATCAAGTAAGTCCCTGATTTGTTGACTGTATCTGGACCCAAGTGTAACTTTGTTGCCTAACCACTCCGAAGCCATCGGAGGAGAAAGTCGAGCCCTCATGAGCACTCCTGAAATTAGACCCCTTACTGATTTAGCCACACTTGTTTCTTTAAGCAAACGTCGTGGATTTGTTTTCCAATCATCTGAAATTTACGGTGGTCTGGGTAGCTGCTGGGACTATGGTCCATTGGGCTCGTTGATGAAACTAAATGTAAAACGCGCGTGGTGGAATGCGATGACTCGCAGACCAGACATCGTGGGTCTTGATGCTGCGATCTTGATGCATCCACAAGTGTGGAAAGCCTCTGGTCACGTGGATGGATTCTCTGATCCATTGGTTGACTGTAAAGAGTGTAAAACTCGTTTCCGCGCAGACAATACAGAGTCTTACCTTAAAGACAAAAAGTGCCCGAACTGTGGCAGCAAAAATTTGTCTGAAGAGCGTAACTTCAACTTGATGTTCAAAACTCACATGGGTCCTTTGGAAGACTCTGCGAGTGTTGTGTACTTGCGTCCTGAGACAGCTCAAGGTCACTTTGTGAATTTCTTGAACTGCCAACAATCGTCTCGTTACAAAGTACCATTTGGTATCGCAGCGATCGGTAAATCATTCCGTAACGAAATCACGCCAGGTAACTTCATTTTCAGAACTCGTGAGTTCGAACAAATGGAAATGCAATATTTCGTAAAACCAGGAACTGACGAAAAATTCTTTGAAGAGTGGAAAGAGCGCCGTTTGGCTTTCTATTCCAAATTCGGTATCAAAAAAGAAAACTTGAAAGTTCACGTTCACGAAAAGCTTGCTCACTATGCGCGCGCTGCGGTTGACGTTGAATACAAATTCCCAATGGGTTTCTCGGAGCTAGAAGGTATCCATAACCGTTCTGACTTCGACTTGACTCAACATATGAAGTTCTCTGGTAAAAATCTTGAGTACTTCGATGAAGCGAACAAAGAAAAATTCATCCCATACGTTATTGAAACAGCCGTGGGTTGTGATCGTTTGTTCCTAGCATTCATGTGTGATGCTTACCGTGAAGAAGTGACGAAAGACGAAGCTGGCAAAGAAGACGTGCGCGTGGTAATGGGTCTTCACCCAGAAATCGCTCCGTTCAAAGTAGCTATTTTGCCATTGTCTAAAAAAGAAGAGCTAACTTCGATCGCAGATAAATTGCGTGACCAGTTGGCTGAAGACTTCGACGTAACATACGACGAAGCAGCTTCCATCGGTAAACGCTACCGTCGTCAAGACGAGATCGGTACTCCGTTCTGCGTAACTATCGACTTCGATACAATCAACGACCAAGCGGTAACAGTTCGTCACCGCGATACAATGGTTCAAGAGCGTATCCCAATGTCACAATTGAACGCGTACGTAGCAGGAAAAATCAAAAATTTCTAAAAGGTACCAGGTCCTATTTCTGAGGACAGTGCATAAAAAAAGGGAGCTGCTAAAGCTCCCTTTTTTATTTTTAAATGCTCAAAACAACGAACTAGTTGCGAGCATGCAAACGGAAGATCCCAAAGTTAATACGCTCTGAGTACTTCACGCCATTTTCAGCATTCACACTTCTTTGTGTGCGAATGATCAACTCATAGGCTTGAGGAAGTTCGCTCTTATCAATCGAAACCGACTGATCTTGGAAGGATCCTGCATTCAGATCCTGCAATGAAGCACGCATCAAAACACGGAAGTTCTTATCGACAACCAGTAGTTCATAATTGCTGTAGCTTGTTTTAACTTTCACACCATTTGGAGCCGTGTATCTTTCAACAGATGGTTGAGAATCTGCAATCCATGCACCTTGTTGGCATTTCACCATGGAAACACGAACCGTCACGTCTTTGCTAGTTTGTGATGAGCTTTCATCGATCAAACCGATAGAGACAAATTTCCCTTTTGTATGAGTCGTACCTTCGTTGCAATAAGCAACAGAGCCATCCATCACTTTAACAACAGAAGATGCAAAAACAGACGGAGATACGAAGAGTGCTGTTAATAGAACAAGAGCAGCGTGTTTCATGGTGAACTCCTTAGAAGCTTTCCGGCGTATAGAAATAAATTGTCGTGTCGTGAACTGAGCGATGCAAAAGACCCGCAAGTTTGTCGCCGGCTTGGCGATCGCAGCGAACGACGATGCCTTTAGCCATCACTTCGTCGAAGGACAAAGGACATGCCGAATTCGCGGCGTAAAGAGCTTCATAGCCGTCAAAGTTCAGTTGAGCTGTGCAAAGGCCGGTGCCTGGCAAGGCTTTGATTGAATCAATTTGCGCGACGATCTGAGCGTCGACTTGCTTACAAACGATGTTTTCAGCCATAGCCGAAGTCGCGAAAAATAATGGAAGAACGATCAATAGATTTTTCATAGACCCGTATGTACCACGTAATTCGGTTTGCCAGGGGGTGGAGTCAGGAGGTCATGAACTAATGACTGAATCGTCGGTTTTTTTGACAGGCAGGATCGGTGCTAAGGGGTGCATTTTTCTTAGTAAACGCGTGTTTTTTTCATAAGGAACTCAGAGTGTCCAAATGGGGACGGTAATTAGTGACAGAAACAGCCCTTTTTGATAGCAAACTGCCTGTTTATTGAAGGGATGTTCCGATGAAAAACCTGCTGATTGCGGCACTTGTTATTTTCAATTTAACTCATGCTTATGCTGAGGAATCTGATCTTCCAATTCCAGGTGACGATGGTTCAGGCACAGTTCAGCCTTTGCCAGACTATCCAACTCCAGGTGATGAATGGCCACAAGAGCCAACTCCAACTCCGGAGCTTCCTCCTGCGCAACCACCGGCTCAACCGCCGACACAACAACCTCCACAGCCGCCAGTGGGTATGCCAGGCGCTGATACAGATGATAAAATCTCTGTGGGTGACCGTGCGCTTGCGGTGACAGACAGTGTGTTTGTAACGGGTACTATCGCATCTATTTCCCGTGACGGTAAATTGGTGACGATCCGTGGTGACTACGACGGTCGCTTTACAACAGTAAAAACAAAATCAGTGGGCGTATGGTTGAACTGCAATAAGCAAGGTCACTGCTACGGCGCTAAGGGTATGTATGAATACAACCGTGGCCGCAATTACAACCCGGTGCAAATCGAAAGCGTTTACTCTAATGATTACTTGTTGGTTAAAGAGGACTTCGGCGGCAGAAAATATATCGCAAAAACCAAAGAAGTTTTGCGCTCTGTCGGTTGCGACAGAAAAACAGGTATCTGCCAAGGCCAAACGGTTTTGACAGAGCCAGTAGGTTCTGCCCCTTATTTTGAAACGCAAGTTTTGGAAGTTTACCAAGACGGTGTGTACTTGATTTCCACATACAATGGCGGCAAAGACATTCGTAAGAATGGTGATTTGGTAAAACAGATCAATTGCTATAAAGGTTTGTGTGTTGGCCAACAAGTGAATATGGGCAATATCCAACGCGTTTATGACAACGGTTTCTTTACGATCCTTGACCCTTATTCTGGTAATTTGACTTTGCGCCCTTACCGCGAGATTCGCTAAGGGAGCGCCCGATTTTTATCGAAACTGGCGCCCCTGAAAGGAGCCAGTTTTTATGAAAGTCATTCTGTTCGTTTTCTTGATCATTTTCGGTCTGAGCTCAAGTGTTCGAGCTCAGATGCAAGATCTACCAAATCCTGGCGATGAGCTTCCAATGCCTCTGCCGCCAGATAATCCCAATGACCCAGCTCCGCCACAACAACCAGCACCGCAACCTATTCCAGGTCGACTGAATGTCGGGGACCAAGTTCTGTCAGGTCCCTTTATCGGTAAGCAATATTATACGGGTGTCGTTACCCAGGTGTCTCGCGATGGCCGAAATGCCCAAGTTCGTGATGACCATGATCGCAAAATCTATCAGCGTGATGCGCGTCTGATCTCAAAAAAAATGAACTGTGGTCCGCGCGGAATCTGCCCTGGTGATCGGGTGATGGTGGGACCCATGAATGATCAAAAAATCTATTACGGAACTGTGACGGCAGTCTATGAACGGGGTTTATTCTTGGTTCGCTATGATGTGGACGGGCGAGTTTACGTTCGCCATGAGTCCTTAGTGGGTAAGGCCAGCGAATAAAAAAAAGGGAGCCTTTTGGGGAGGCTCCCTTAAGAGGGGGGATTCAATGTCTAATTCTTCTTAGTAAAGAAGGATTGGACCATTAGGGCTTGTGCGATAAAGGATGCCATCTACCTGAGAGCCAACAACCGGTCCGCACTCAAGCAAAACGCCTTGAGATTGAACTTCGTGTTTATCAAGTGGGCAACCATAAGCGGCGTTGAACATATTGTTACGACCCGCAAAAGAAAGTTGAGCTACGCAAAGATCGCCATCAGTTTCTTGGATGGCTACAACTGTACCTACTACTTGTGCATCTTCACGAGTGCAGGATTCGCCAGCAGCAAAAGCCGAAGAGCTTGCGATCAATGACAATAGAACGACCAACTTTTTCATGGATAAACTCCTTAAAATAAAAATCCGATCCGGCATTTTTAGCACAGGATCGGATCTTCACTAGGTGGAGTTTGCTGGAAATGTAAATTCTTAGGGAATGTCTAAAATCCAGACAGGCATTTCCTGGAATTAGAACATAC
Source organism: Bdellovibrio sp. HCB209 (assembly GCF_047306065.1). Classification (GTDB taxonomy): domain Bacteria; phylum Bdellovibrionota; class Bdellovibrionia; order Bdellovibrionales; family Bdellovibrionaceae; genus Bdellovibrio. The sequence continues at coordinate 2,828,522 of NZ_CP178618.1, read as the reverse complement.
CTACACGGAATCCCGTGTAGGCAGACCAGTTGCTGTCCAAATAAACGTTACCTGCGACAAAGCCCGGTGTTTTCACTTCGTATCCCACGAAATACTCAACTCGGTTATGACCGCGATAAGTGAACTCGACCGCTCCATCAACCAGCATGTCTGTTTCTGTAGCATCAAAGCGTTGGTCCTTCGGTTGAGCCCAGCCAGTTCCAGACAATGTCATATGCAAAGAGTCTGCGATTTCTGCTGCAACCCATTTTACAGTCAATCCCGGGAAGTATCGTTTGTTGGTCATTCCGTTATGCAAAGTGACCAACCATTTAGAATTGTGAATGTCCAAAAAGACATGCAAATCAATGTTTCCACCGAAAGAAGTTAGATAATGCGACGTCTTCGCATTGATACGACCCCAACTAGTTCTGAAGTCTTTGATGCCCAACAGGAAAGGATCTAAGAAGTTCAAATATGAAAGTTTGGATTGAAGCGAAAGGAAATCCTGCTCTTGTCCATTCAGATCCGACCATTTAATATAACGTTTGATGCCGACGCCGGAAGGGTGTGTACCTCGGGCCGTGTAGGCTTCGTCAGGACGAAACAGGTCATAAACCCACGCTGTACAGTCTAAGCCCGTAAAGTCGCGAATTTTAACATTAGCGCCCTCTTCGGCCATTTCATCATCTGTCGTTGTGTCGGCATCAGGTCCTGCACATTGCAACATGTAGGAGGTCACGTTCAAAGCATTAAGCCAAAGAAGAGTTTCATCGCGAGAACGAGCGTCTCGGAAGAAATGGGATTCTTCGACTTTTAGGTTTTGGTAAACCTGAGCTTCCATACCGGCAGAGCTTAATCGAACTTGATCCGCGGGATGGTCACGCTTTAAGGCGATAAGGGCGTCGTCACTGACGTGATCGACAGCTACAACTGCACTTCCTGTAGGCCACGCGTTCATTTCATTAAAGCTGGAAATTTGATGTCGGGTCATTACGGCTCTATGCCATTCTTCATGCGCCCAGCCGGGACCGATGGGATAAGTCATTGTGGCGAAGTCGTAAGCTGCCATGAGTCCGTATCTCCACCACAAACCTTCTTCGTGAGTATTGTCACCACCAAGAACTCTGTGAACCGTTTGTATGTAACTTGTTGATAGCGACATTGACTGTCGCATGCTGAACCAATCCGGTGGGTTGTCATCGCTGTTGTTAAAAGGGTAGTCGTAGACGGGAATTTCGAACCACACGCCATGTTCGTCGGCCTGTGCATTTGAAGTAAGAATCGTTGCCAGAAGAGTCAGTAAAAGTGCTTTTTTCTTCATAAGTTGTCGTTTCGTAAATAGAGATTTGTTGAAGCTCCTCAAGGTTTTGGTACTTCGTGGACCTTGTCAACGGGAAGTGGTGATGACTTGATGCGCTGTTGAGTTTCTCATTTGTTAAATAACTATTTGTTATAACAGATTTTTTTGTTCTTCAATTTTTGAACTTAAACTCTACTACTGCGAGGGGCGAAGTGTCGTAAGATTTCGTTGAAATTGAGGTCAGCGCATTGTCTTATTCTACTGTTTCAAGACATATAAATCGAACCGACAAACTGGAAGGAAAACTATGGACCAGAACGTCACTATCGAAAAACCAAAAGCGAAATCCGCTGTTCCGCAGAAGTTCGTATACTTCTTTGCTGCAGGTGACTCCGAAGGCAACGCAGGAATGAAAAACATCCTGGGTGGTAAAGGGGCCAACCTTGCAGAGATGACTTCTCTAGGAATTCCGGTTCCTCCGGGTTTTACAATCTCTACTGAAATCTGCACGCACTTCTATGAAGAGGGCGGAAAACTTCCTGATTGGGTTCGTCCTAAAGTGACTGAAGCCATGCAAAAGGTTGAAGCAAAGATTGGCAAAAAATTTGGTGATGTGAACAACCCATTGCTGGTTTCTGTTCGTTCGGGTGCTCGTGCTTCTATGCCGGGTATGATGGATACAATTTTGAACTTGGGTTTGAATGATCAAACAGTTGAGGGCTTGGCTAAGTCTTCTAACAACCCACGTTTCGCTTGGGACTCTTACCGTCGTTTTATCCAAATGTACTCTGACGTTGTTATGGGTATGAACTCTTCATTGCTTGAAGTAACTCTTGAAGACATGAAAGAGGAGAAACACTACAAGCTAGATACAGAGTTGACTGTTGATGACTTGAAATCTTTGGTTAAGAAATTCAAAGAGCTTGTTCACCAAATGACAGGTCAATCTTTCCCAACAGATCCCTGGGAGCAACTGTGGGGTTCAGTTTCTGCGGTATTCCGTTCTTGGAACACTCCTCGCGCGATCACTTACCGTGAACTTCACAGCATCCCAGCTGCTTGGGGTACAGCGGTGAACATCCAATCAATGGTATTCGGTAATATGGGCGATGATTCTGCGACAGGTGTTGCGTTCACTCGTAATCCATCAACAGGTGATCAAGCATTCTATGGTGAGTTCCTGATCAATGCACAAGGTGAAGACGTTGTTGCGGGTATCCGTACTCCTCAGCCAATCACTAAAATCGCAGCTGCTGCTGCGGGTGTGCAGTCTTTGGAAGAAGCTCTTCCGAAGGCTTACCAACAGTTGGTTGATATTTATAAAAAACTAGAAGGTCACTACCGCGATATGCAAGATATCGAATTCACGATCGAGCGCTCTACTTTGTGGATGCTGCAAACTCGTAACGGTAAACGTACGGCGGCCGCGGCTTTGAAGATCGCTTGTGACATGATCGATGAAAAGTTGATCACAGAGGAAGAAGCACTTCTTCGTTTGGATCCAGCATCTTTGGATCAGCTTCTGCATCCAACATTGGATCCTAAAGCACAAAAAACTCAGCTTGCGAAAGGCTTGCCTGCTTCTCCAGGTGGTGTGAACGGTCAAATCGTGTTCACTTCCGAAGAAGCGGTTGAGTGGAAAGAGCAAGGCAAAAAAGTCATCCTAGTTCGCGTTGAAACTTCTCCAGAAGACATCGCAGGTATGGTGGCAGCACAAGGTATCTTCACAACTCGTGGTGGTATGACATCTCACGCAGCCGTTGTTGCTCGTGGTATGGGTAAATGCTGCGTAGCTGGTTGCGGTGAAGTTGAAGTCGACTACCGCACCGAAACGATGAAAGTGAAAGGCTACGTTCTGAAAAAGGGCGATGTGATCACTTTGGACGGTTCAACTGGTGAAGTGTTCTTGGGCGAAGTTAAAACAATCGAGCCTAAACTTGACGCGTACTTTGAGCGCATCATGAAAATCGCAGATCGCACTCGTAAGTTGAAAGTACGTACGAATGCTGACACTCCGAAAGATGCACAAACTGCGAAAAATTTCGGTGCTGAAGGTATCGGTCTTTGCCGTACTGAGCACATGTTCTTTGGTGCTGATCGTATCGACGCTGTTCGTGAAATGATCATCGCTGATAACAAAATGGATCGCGAAAAAGCATTGTCGAAACTATTGCCAATGCAACGTGATGACTTCTATCAATTGTTTAAGATCATGGACGGCTTGCCAGTTACAATCCGTTTGTTGGATCCACCTCTTCATGAGTTCGTTCCGCACTCTGACGAAGAAACAAAAGAATTGGCTAAACGTATCGGCACTGACTTTGAACGTCTTCGTTCTAAAGTAAAAGCTTTGCACGAGTTCAACCCAATGTTGGGTCACCGTGGTTGTCGTTTGGCTGTTACGTATCCTGAAATCTATATCATGCAAGTTCGCGCAATCGCGGAAGCTGCATGCATGATGATGAAGGAAGGTTTGAAACTATCTGCTCCTGAAATCATGATCCCACTTGTGGCGACAGATAAAGAGCTAGATATGCTTCGTCACCAAGCTGAGACTGAAGTTAAAAAAGTTCAAAACGAAAAGAACATGAAATTCGATTTCGCAATCGGCACAATGATCGAGCTTCCTCGTGCGGCTCTGACAGCAGATGCTATTGCTGAACATGCAGACTTCTTTAGTTTCGGTACGAACGATTTGACTCAAACGACTTTGGGTCTTTCTCGTGACGACTCTGGCAGATTCTTGGGTTCTTACGTTTCTAGCGGCATCTTGCCAAAAGATCCGTTCCAATCTATCGACCAAGTGGGCGTAGGCGCCTTGGTTAAAATGGGTGTGGACTTGGGCCGTCGCATGAAGCCGTCATTGAAAATCGGCGTTTGCGGTGAGCACGGTGGTGATCCTGAATCGATCGAGTTCTTCCACAAGGTAGGACTAGATTACGTTTCTTGCTCTCCATTCCGCGTACCAATCGCAAGACTGGCAGCTGCAAGAGCAGCGCTTTTGACTAAAAAGCTACACTCTTAGTGAGTAAAACTTCATAAGTTTCAAAAGGGAGGCCGAGCCTCCCTTTTTTTATGCCGAAAGTGACCCTTTCTAACCATTTTGTCGGACTCGTCCAGTTGCGAAATCAGAGGAATGACCGATAATTCATATATGCGTTTTGTCATGGTCCTCTTTCTGGCACTTTCATTTGTTTCGGCTGCATTTGCGGAAGAGGAAGCTCCACCGTTGTGGGATTGGGGCTTTGGTCTGGGATATATTCGCTACGCTGATTATCCCTCTTCAGATGAATATTCCCAGTTGATGTTGCCGTTTCCTACTTTTCAATATCGTGGTGAATTCTTGCGTGCCGATGACCGTGAAGGTGGTCGTGCGTATCTTTTTAAATCAGGTAATTGGTCATTGGAACTTTCGGGTGGTGGGCGAATTGCACTGGATTCTTCTAAAAATAAAGCCCGTGAAGGCATGGAAGATTTGCCTTTTGTTTTAGATGGTGGCGCGCAGTTGGTTTATGCCAGTGGCAGAACTTGGGAATTTCAACTAGCACCCTATGCCTCAACGGCAGTCAGTGGATCTTACATCCGCCCGAACGGAATGCTATTCAAAGCGCAAGCGATCTATCGTTGGGAAGGGGAGACTCGTGGTCCATTCCCGGCTCCGATTATAATTACAGGTACCACGGCGCTGGAAGTAACAGCGGCCACTCAAGAATATATGCGCACATACTTTGAAGTCGATGCGGCCCATGCAACGGCAGGACGACCTTCTTATGATGCTGTTGCGGGATTTTTGAATAAGAATTTATCTTACTATCAACGTTTCTCATCGGGGCGTGTGTCGATGTATGTCGGCGCTTCGATTTCTGATTACACATGGTCAGCAAATCGCCAAAGTCCTTTGCATAAGTCAGATTACAATGTGGGCTGGGGAATGGGTTTCACTTATCAGTTCGGCGAATCCTCAAGACCGTCTATATCTCCTGAGGATACTCAAGGTGTGATCAATCGCTATCGTCAGCATCGACGTGAGCAGCGACTGATCCCGTTAGAATAATCTTATTGGCAAGAATGAGTAACCGCGCGACCATCGCGATTTGCTAGATTTTGGCAAGACGCTGGAGCCGCTTGTCCTGATTCAATTCGCAACTGCAAGGCACGGTATAGATCTGATGAGTGAATGTCTTTATCGTTCAGGTTGTACAGTGGTTGAAGCTTATCCATTAAACCACATCCGTAATTTCCAGTTTGAATTTGGTATTTGTTTTTAAGGACAACCATTACTTTTGCCGCAAACACGTCTGCGAAATCTTCGCTCAAGTATTTTTCAGAGCCCTGTTTTCTTTCAAGGCATTGGTTCGTAGAAGTCATAGAAGTCGCGTTAGAGTAGTCTTTAACGTTATGACCGATCTCATGAGCGAGAATTCCTGCTCCCATTTCTGGGTATCTGACTGAGTACCAGCTCACCAATACATGGCCCGAGTAAGTGTTCGTTTTATCGGAAATATCTGCATCAGGAATACGAGGACATTGATCGTCGGTCGTGTTGCCGTCTTTAGTGTTGAACATCGCATGAATCAAAAACATCGCATAAAGGGAATTGTCGGGAAGAGTACCAATCTCTTGGATTTGCTGCTTTAGATCTTTGTTTTTCATCTCTAAGGAACGCAACCATGCCTTGCTGTTTTCTTCGGCTGTCAGTGGATAGTTGAATTTAAGTTCTTGGATCTTTTGATAAACGGCATCGTTAGCACCAACGGTCTCCAAAGAGGCTTGGCGAGTGGATTCTGCGATCTTTTTGAAATTTTCCAACTCTACTGCTTGTGGATACAAATTGATCGATTGGAAGTAGCGAGCTTCACAGCTGTTGCTGATGGTTTTTTTGGACTTAATAGCCAGGGATGTTTTCAAGTCCGATTTGACATACATTGAATAGAGATCAGCTTGCGAGAGTTTGTATTGTTCTAACAGCTTAATGATGATGTCGTGGCCTTGCCCGTGCGTAAAGTGGTGCATAAGGCGAACGGAGAAAGCCAGGTCAGACAGGGCTTTCGCCTCTTCTGTTGTGATCAAGATATTATTATCGAGTTTAGAGATGATGAGGGGATCAACTGTTACAGCTCCAGCGATAATAGCGTTTAGCTGATTTAGTTTTAGCATCAGCTCTTGTAGTTCGCGTTTTGCAGCATTCAATAGGCTTAGATTAGGATGCATCTCAGAGAAATAAGTCCAATTGCCCATTTGGCGATAAGCGACGCTCGCTTTATAGAAGGGCTCTAAAGGCAAAATGTTGTCAAAGTAGGCTTTGAATAGCGGGAATTTTTCGCTGTTTTTAATAAAATACATCGCATGCAGAACTACGAGTTGGTCAGGCTCTAGTTTCTGAGTTGGAAATTTGTTTTCATTAGCTATCAAGACTTCCAAGCTGTTACGAGCTTTCTCTTGTTGAAGTTGTGCATTTTTTTCGAGCGCTGGAAGGATGTAAGTTGCGTAGTATTGCTGTTGTTCCGCCGTCGGTTTTGCAGCAGCTTCAACAAGCTTTGGAATACTTGGATATTTTTTGAAGTCTTCAGCACAAAGATCCATCGTGCAAGAATACTCCAACGGATATTGTTCTTTTAGTTTTTGGTTCTCTGGCGTGTTCGCTGTAAATCCACGATTGTCTTTGCTGGCGCTGTCTCCAGCGGGGTTGGATTGTGTTAGTTCAGCAGATTTAAGCGGGGGAGCTTTTTCTCCAACGCCTTGGCGGCAAGCGGTTAGGCTCATAATCATAGCTAAAGAGAAGATAGTTAACTGTCTCATTATGAGAATCTCCCGTGTTTGGTTCTACACCTGTCAAACTTCTAACAGCGCCCTGCAAGCTATTGGTTTTCAATACCAGCAGTGAGCGCGCAATATTCTAGAGAGCACAGAGGGTGCCGAAAAAAACTAAACAGTGCCGTGTGTTATGGTTCGACAGTAAAGTTACCTATGTTTAATGATTAAAGAATGAAATCTCAAACATCTAAAAGCCCTAGCTATCGCGACTTCCTCTACGAAGAATTCAAAAAAAGAAGAACTAAAGAACCGTCGTATTCGTTGCGTGGCTTTGCGCGGGATTTGGAAATGAATCCTTCGCGGTTGAGTGAGATCATGAATGGGAAAGTCGGTCTGTCTGATGTGAAGGGGATGGAACTTGCTGATCGTATCGGGTTGACTGATAAAGAGTGCGAGTACTTCCTGGATTTGATTCGTGCCGAACATGCGCGCAGTGCTCTGGCAAAAAAAGAAGCCCAAGAACGAGTGCGCGAACATCAGAAAACAATGAGTGGTCTTTTCGATGCAAAGGATGAGGGGCAGTGTTTGGCTGTTCTGCAATTGGTGCAGCGGACTTCACAATCAGCCCAACATGAATCCATTCATGATGACGAATCTTCGTCGAGGGTCTTTGCGATGAACTCCGCGCAATTGGCGTATGCGAAGGATCGCTTGCAAGAGTTCCACTCATCCTTGGTAAAAGATCTGCAAGCAATTCCTGGCACCGATAAAGTGTATGGACTGTCACTTCAACTTTTTGAAGCGAATAGCGATGCGGACTAACGCGTAAAGTACGTAACCAGAATCGCCAAAGTCAGCGACGTCAAAAGAACTCGAAGGGCTGCATATTTTGGAAATGTGGTCTTCGGGTAAATTTCTGTTTTTTTGTACTGCATAGATGCCTCCTGATAACCGTAAGCTTAGTGATCGCTGGGTCAAAGAAGCCTCAAATTAGGGCTGAGCCCCATCAAAACTATATAAAGATGTATCAAGTTGAAGAATGCGATTGCTGCATAGCGATTAACGCACAATAGCTTTTGAGTGGATTGCATGGGGATCTTCTGCTTAACTTTTCAGCGTTTAGAGATGTTTTAAAAGCCCACAGTTGACATAGTTCCGCGTAGCTTAGAGAGTTAAATGGCCTTTGGTCTAGCTAGACCTTGGGCTTGTATATTTTGAGGGGAGTGTTGAGGTCTGGAGGCCGCAACACATGTAGCTCAAGAGGGGAATATACCTTGAGAATTAAAAAGATTGAACTCATTGGTTTTAAGTCGTTCAAAGACCGCACAGTCATCCATTTCGATGCTGGTATCACGGGTATCGTGGGACCAAATGGTTGCGGTAAATCCAACATCGTAGATGCTCTTATGTGGGTAATGGGTGACCAGTCCGCGAAAGATCTTCGTGCGTCGCAAATGACGGACGTTATCTTTGGTGGTGCTGAAGGTTACGCGCCACTAGGTATGTGTGAAGTGTCTTTGACACTTGAAAACGATGGCGGAGCATTCCCAGCTAAGTACATCAAACACTCTGAAATCATGGTGACTCGTCGTCTTCACAGAAATGGTGAGGGTGAATACTTCATCAATAAAGAACCTTCTCGTCTAAAAGACTTGCAAGAGATCTTTATGGATACGGGTGCTGGTTCAAAAGGTTTCTCTATCATCGCTCAAGGTATGATCGGTAAGATCATCACTTCGAAACCTGAAGACCGTCGTATGCTTATCGAAGAAGCTGCGGGTATCACTAAGTTCAAAGCTCGTAAAAAAGAATCTCAACGTAAGTTGATTCAAACAGATCAAAACTTGCTTCGTTTGCAAGACATCGTGGGCGAATTGAAACGCCAAATCGATTCTTTGCAAAGACAAGCGCAACGTGCAGAACGTTACCGCAACATCAAAAACCAAATCGAAGATTTGGATTTGTGGTTGTCGACAGCTCAATTCGTAGAATTGAAGCGTGCAGCTGATGAAGCTCAAGCGATCTTCACTGAAGCGCAAAACATGGAAATCGAAGGCGATGCGAACCTTTCGACTCTTCAAGGCCAATTGGAAGTTTTGAAACTTCAAATCCTTGAAAAAGAGAAAATGGTTGAAGAACACCAAACGGTTCACTTCGATAAGCAATCCACTGTTCAAAAGAAAGAGATGGAGATTCAAGAACTTCGTTTCGAAATTGAACAGGCTCGTCGTAATGAGCAAATGACTGGTACGATCTTGCAAGAACAGCAAGCACGCCAAGAATTGCTAGCTCGTGATAAAGCAACATTGGACGAACAAATCACAGAACTTAAGGAAGAAGCTGAAACACTAACAGCGACTTTCACAGAGAAAAACGACATCTTCCAAAACTTCAATTCCCGTATCGGAACTGTCGATGAAGATTTGACGACGAAACGCCGCGAACTATTCGCAGTGGGTCAGTCAGAGTCTTCTTTGGATGCTCGTGTGAATTCATTGTCGGCACAAATCGCTGATTTGACAGATCGTCAAGACAACGAACAACAAGTGTTGAATGAACTTCGCGAAAAACAAGTTGAGTTCGAAGGTCGCCGTAAAAAAGTGATGAACGAACTTGATAAAGAACGCCAAATGCAATTGGATTTGGCTTCTGACGTAGACTCTTTCGAAGCTAATAAAAAGATCCTTTCGGATTCATTGGCAGAGAAAAAATTGGAAGTGGAATCATTCAAAGACTCTTTGAATGAAACGGCTTCTCGTTTGTACGGTCTTGAAAACTTGCAAAACAACTTCGAGGGCTTCCAAGAAGGTGTGAAACAAGTGATGTTGTGGCAAAAAACTCGTTCTCAAGAGTTGATGGCGGATGGTTCCGTTGTCACTCACTTCCAACCTGTATCTGAGGTTGTTGAAGTTCCAGCTGAGTACGAAGTAGCTATGGAAGCAGCATTGGGCTCACGCCTACAAATGCTTTTGTCTTCTGATTCTAACATCGCAGTAGACGCTGTTTCTCACTTGAAAGAACAAAAATCAGGTCGTTCTAGCTTCATGTCTGCTAGCGATCAATCTTTGGCTTTCAACCGTGCGGAAGCACCAATCGGTCAAGCTGGCGTACAAGCTATCTTGAAAGATGTTGTTAAAGCGGCTGATAAATTCCAAAACGCTGTTACTTATATGTTGGACGGTGTTGCGATCGTTGATTCTATCCGTACGGCTTTGAATCTTCGTGCGACATACGCTGGTTGGACATTCGTGACTCTTGACGGTGATACGTTGACGGCTGACGGTGTTTTGACGGGTGGTTCTTCTGAATCAGCTGACTCTGGTATGCTTAAACGCCGCCGTGAGATCAAAGAGTTGTCAGAGAAAAAAGACGAATACGCTGGAAAACTTCAATTGGCGCAAATGGCTTTGAAAAAAGTCGAAGAACAATTGAACAACGTATTGAACGATTTCGAAGGCGCTCAAAAACGCAAAATGGATCAAGAGATCAAAGTTGCGGAATTGAGAAAAGACCTAGAACGTGCTGAGAATGAAGTTCAAAACGCTCAAGCAGCGGTTGAACGCCAAGAACGCGAAGTCAAAAAACTGACAGAGCAATTGGAAGTTCAAGAACAAAAAAATGAAGAATTAAGCCAAGCCTTGATCGAAGCTCGCGAGAAGAAAGTTCTTCTTGAGGGTGAGGTTGAGTCGTTGAACTCTGAATTGAACTCTGTTCGTTTGGGCTTTGACGGTCTTCAAGCTGAAGTAACTGATCTTCAAGTAAGATCTGCTTCTAAAACTCAAGAATACCAAGGTGTTTTGAGACAGCTTGAAATGGTTACGAAGTCATTGAATGACCTTGAAGCACAATTGGCTCGTATGAGCGAAGAAGCTGAAGGCTACAACTCTCAAATGACTGAGAGCCAAGTGACTTTGGAAGAAAAGAAAATCGAATTCGAACGTCTATTGGATGAAGTTGAGCAATTGAAATTGCAAGCAGCTCGCACTAAAGACGAATACGAAGTGATGTCTGAATCTATCCGCGCGATCGAAGAGGAAGCTAGTACTTCTCAACGTCTTCGCAACGAAAGACAGCACAAAATGAACGACTCTCAATTGAAGCTTGAACAAGCTAAGATGAAAGAGCAGTACCTGATCGAGCAAATCCGTGAACGTTATATGTTGAACCTTCCTGATGTTGTTGAAAAATACATCAATAAAGAAGGCGACTTCATGGAAGCTGACGCTCAATTGAAAGATCTTCGCGAGAAATTGGCGAAAATCGGTGAAGTTAACTTGTCAGCGATCGAAGAGTACGAAGAAACAGCAACTCGTTATGAGTTCTTGACGAAACAACACGCGGATTTGACTGAAGCGAAAGAGCAACTTCGTAAAGTTATCGATCGTATCAACAGAATCTGTTCTAAACGTTTCAAAGAGACATTCGACTTGGTTAACGAACGTTTCACTCGCGTATTCCCAGTGCTATTCGGCGGTGGTGAAGCATGGTTGGAACTTGTTGAAGAAACAGAGAAGAACGAAGCGGGTATCGAAATCATCGCTCGCCCTCCAGGTAAGAAAACACAAAACGTGTCTTTGATGTCCGGTGGTGAGAAAGCTTTGACTGCGGTAGCACTAGTATTCTCGATCTTCTTGGTGAAACCATCACCATACTGCTTGCTGGATGAGGTTGACGCTCCACTTGATGACGCCAACGTATTCCGTTTCAACGACTTGGTTCGCGAGATGGCTAAACGTTCGCAAATCATCGTTGTTACCCATAACAAGCACACGATGGAAGTTGCTAAGAAACTTTACGGCGTAACTATGCAAGAGCGTGGTGTATCGACGATGGTTTCTGTATCTCTTCAAGACATCAAATAACCCGAAGCGGTGAAAAAGGCCCAGCCGACTTCGTTGTCAGCCGGGCCCTTGCTCTTCGGCGTACTTTGAGTACGCCTGCGTGGCAGGTCCCGACTTCCGCCTCGCGTCTGAACCTTTTTGACCGCTTCTGGCGTTCTCGGTTCATAGATTCCAAAAACTAAAAACCCCAGGTGCATAACACCTGGGGTTTTTTCTTTTCTGCTACGTGGAAAGATCAATATCTTCGCCAACAACTTTGAACGTGCCGGGGTGGGCAGAGTCATTGGTTGGTTCGATTGTTACGGTACTACCATAACCTTGGATTTTGATTGCAGGTGTGGTGATGCCGTTGATGACTGCATATGCTTGGTAACCTTCGCTTGGAGCTGTGATTTTCAAATTTGAAGTGGAGGCACTTGGAAGGACTACGGTTTGTAGGACGCGAGCGCCGCCACCGTCCGGAGAATCTGTTCCGAAGATGGTGAATTGTACCGGCGTAGTCAGAGTGTTTGTGAAGGCAATGCTGTCTACGTTAGAGCGCAAAGACTCTTCCATTCCGAATGCCACTGAGTTATCAGGGTTTTCTTGGAGAGCGGCTGTGAAGTCCGCCAAACCATCCATCAGAACGGCTTCTGTAGATACTTTTTCTCCGTTGATAATCGCGGTGGCATTGACTCTGTAGTAGTCATTCAGCTCTCCGATTGTAGTTGTACTTGAGCGAAGCATAGTTTGGGAGACGATGAGGTCTCCTTGTTTGATAACTAGCTTCGTTGTGAAGTGAGTGTTGTTGTGGATTGTTACACCGCCGGATGCGAATGCCAGAGACGATGAGCCAAGAAGTGCGATTGTTAGAATTAGATTTTTCATTTTAAGATCCTTTCGATGTGTGTTTTCGAAAGGATATAAAAGCAATCGCTGTACCAAGTGTTTGAGGCTGTAGGATCGACTTTATAAGATCTGAGCGAGGGCCTGCCGAAGTGACGGCAGGCTGATCTGCTGGAAAATCGGAGGCTGCCGGGAGCCCGGCAGCTTAAGAGTTAGAGGAAAATACCACCAGAGGCTTCGATTCTTTGCGCGTTCACCCAACCCATGTCGTCTTGGACTAAGCTTGCGACCAATCGGCCGATGTCTTCTGCCTCACCCACGCGACCTAGTGCTGTTTGCGAGGAAAGCATGGCGTTCATTTCCTTGTTGTCGCGAACGCGGCCTCCGCCAAAATCAGTGGCGATCGGTCCAGGGGCTACAACATTGGCTGTGATTTTACGGGGACCCAGTTCTTTCGCTAAGTAGCGAGTCCATGTTTCCACGGCTCCCTTTAAGGCGCCGTAAGCAGAGGATCCGGGAACTGAGAAGCGTGCAAGTCCACTTGAAACATTCACGATGCGTCCACCGTCATTCATCAAGGGAAGAAGTTTTTGAGTCAGGAAGTAAGGCCCTTTGAAGTGGACGTTTTGTAGTTGATCAAAAATCTCTTCAGTCATTTCTACGAAAGGAACGTAGGCTCCGGTCCCAGCGTTGTTAACTAAGTAATCGAAACGATCCGCAGAGAATTTCGATTTCAAAACATCTTTTACGGAGCCAGCAAATGCTGCAAAGTTTTTGGAGTTAGAAACATCCAATTGGATAGCTGCGGCTTTGCCGCCGTTCTTTTCAATTTCAGCGACGACCTTGTCGGCTTCGTCTTTTTGACTGTTGTAAGTAAGGATGACGCCGATGCCTTTGGTCGCCATATTAAGTGCTGAGCTTTTACCAAGTCCGCGGCTTCCGCCAGTGATGATTGCGATTTTCATTTTAGTACTCCTTGTGATATCTCTAATTTAGCCTGTTCATAATTCTGAATAAATAGGCTATAATTAAAAACACTGTTCAAGAATTACGAACAATCCCCGAGGGACATATGGATCGTATCGAAAGTATGCAGATTTTCATGAAGGTGGCGGAACTGGGGAGTTTTACGGGGGCTTCTGAGCATTTAAGCCTGCCCAAAGCGTCTGTTTCAAATGCCATTCAACAGCTAGAAAACAATCTTGGAACGAGACTGTTCCATCGCACAACTCGGAAAGTTCAACTCACTCAAGATGGAGTTACTTTTTTCGAGCGTTGTCGAGATCTCCTATCCGATGTGGATGAAGTCGAGAGCATGTTCCGCAAGGATCCCTCCTTGGTCAGCGGCAGAATTCGTGTGGACATGGGAGCTGCCATTGCTCGTAATGCCGTTGTTCCTCGGTTGCCGGAATTTCTAAAAAAATATCCAGGCGTACAAGTTGAGCTGAGCTGTTCTGATCGCAAGGTCGATTTAGTGCGTGAAGGATTTGATTGCGTGATTCGCGTGGGAAATCTGGCGGATTCAGGATTGATTGCCAGACCCATCGGTAAATTCACCATCGTCAATTGTGCCAGCACAGCCTACTTGGAAAAATACGGCAGACCTAAAAAGCTCGAGGACCTGCAAAATCACTTTTTGGTTCATTACGTCCAAACCTGGGGTGGAAAGCCCGATGGCTTCGAGTACTACGATGGTGAAAAATTTAGAACTCTTTCGATGAAGTCCAAGATCACCGTGAACAATGTCGATTCCTACACGGCGGCTTGCTTAGCAGGCCTCGGTATCATTCAAGCTCCCAGAGTGGGGAAGGATGAATATCTGATGAAGAATAAGCTCGAGGAGATTCTTCCTAAATATAAAGCGGAACCAATGCCTGTTTCGATCGTCTATCCTCATCGCAGGAATGTGGCGAAGCGAGTGCAGGTCTTTATGGATTGGCTTGAGAGCATACTTAAGGACTACGTAGAGTAGTATAAACGCGCAGCATATTCTGCCCCCATAATTTGGGGGCTAACTATAAAAAATGAAAATACAGTGTACTGCAAGTTGCCTGCGACTTTTCTGTGCAGTAGGTTGAGAAAAAAAATCTGTGGGGGATTTAACTATGATGGCAGCGTTCGCATTTGTCGCGATGATGTTTATTTCTATTTCTGCATTCTGTTCATTTAAAAAACACGCTCAAGGTGATGTGACGATGAAGTTGGATGCTTCAACAGCACAGATCAACTTGGAAGAGCCAGCAACTTTGACTGTGGGTCAGCGCATGGCTGTGTTCCGTTCTGAATGTCGCGGTGGTCGTTTTTCTGTTTGCACGAAAGACCGTGTGGGCTTTGCCAAGGTTTCTAAAGTTCACGATAAGAAATACGCTGAAGTGACGATGGATAAAGACGTCTATTTCGAGACGGGTTATGCTGTAGAAAGCGAAAAATAAACTCTGTAAAGTTTGTTTTACAAGTTTCAACGATGAAGTCGAACTAAAAGGCGTCGACTTCATCAAGAACCCAGTTGCCTCCGATGAGTTTGGCCCCTTATGCTAAACAAAGACGAACGGCTCATGGGGTTCTAATGTTTTCCTGGATTATCACATCCACTCTTATATTTCTCTCTAGTTTTGCTTGGGCAAATTCACCGAAGCAACTTCACTTCGTAACTTACGAACTTCCACCTTATATGAAAAAAGATCTCCCGGAAGGGGGAGCTGCGATCGCTGTTCTTAAGGAACTTTTTAAAAAGCAAGGCTACGACATCAAAGTAACTTTTGCCGCCGTTGGCGATACGCCCAAGAAAGCTGCAGAGTTAAAAGACACAGTGGGATATTTCCCAGAGGTGGCAGAGAATCTGCCCAAGAATTTTATCCTTTCCAGAAATGTTCAGCAAAGCACTTGGAGTTTGGCTGAAAGAGTAAAGAACCCGATCTCTTGGAAGAACCACTCAGACCTTACCAAGTACCGCATTGGAAATGTTGTCGGTTACGAGATCGCCGGAGTTTTGAAACCTCTAAGAGATAAAAAACTTTTGCAGATCGAAGACGTCGGCAGTGACGAAGAGAATTTATTAAAACTTGCTAAAGGCCGCGTTGATATGGCGTTCATTGATATGAGTACATTTGCAAAACAAATGGAAAACAGTGAAAAGCTCAAACCGTACAAAGATAAACTGCGTTTGAATCCACGACCTCTGCAGGTCTATCAGTACGGAGTAGCGTTCAAAAACACGGCTGAGGGCAAAGAAGCGTTGAGAGTTTTCAATAGCACCTTTTCAGAGAGTGATTTCATGAAAAGTGTTGAGGCCTATTTTATCAAGAACAAGGGGCTGCTGTGATATTTGTTGTTATCAGCTCGGTTGTTGCGATTTTGATTGGTGTCTGGGTACGACATGTGGATGTTGATAAGAAAAAGAACACAACCGTGGATCGTCGTAAACTCACCCCACTTCAGATAGTTTATTCCGCTTGTTTTGCTTATCCGTTCTGTGCCATCTACGTGTGGCTAGAAAACCTATTGTAAACTCAAATTAATCTTTGGATTCATGAATTAGACTGATAGCATTTAAGTATCTATAAATTAGATATTTAAAAGGATCAGGCGTGGAACTCAATTATTTGCGCGCGTTTTTCGAAGTCGCTAAGGCCGGAAAATTTTCCGAGGCCGCTGCCAAGCTCAACATCAGTCAAAGTGCTCTAAGTCGTTCGGTTTCTTTGCTGGAAGAATCTGAAGGCGTTGTACTTTTTGATCGCTCCAAAAGTGGAGTGGAGTTGACGGCAAAGGGACGCCAGGTTTTTCATCTGTGTGAAGATCTATTTAGAACTGAAAAAGCAATTGAAAACCTGTGCCGCGAGGTTCAGGAAAAATGCGAGGGTCCTCTGCGATTTGCGGCGACTGATAACGTGATCAACGATTATCTAGTGGAGCCATTGCATGGTTTCCGTCGTAAATATCCAAAGGTCATTCCAAGTATCACCTCGGGGCCTCCGGATGATATTATCAATTCCTTGATTCACACGGAAAATGAATTTGCCCTGTTGTTTGCAAAGGTCGCGATTCCTAATATCGAGTACCGCCGACTGACATCTGAGTTTATGGCCTTGGTTTGTAAACCAGAAATTTGGAAAGAGTGTAAGTCCTCAAGCAACGATAAAACCTTGGCGAAAGTTTTAGATAATTACGGGTATCTGTGTTCAATCGGAGCTTTGTTGGAATCTCGTCCTAAGCGAGTGATCATGGAGCTTTTCGGTGAGGCTCCGCAAATTGGTTTAGAAACCAACAGCCAAGAAGCACAAAAACGTTTCTGTCTGGCCGGGGAGGGATTGGCTTATCTAACTCGCTCGATGGTTGTGAAAGAAATTTCCAACGGTGAATTGTTCGAAGTTCCTGTGGAGCATCCTCATCAATTCAATTTGTGGCTCGCCCAAAAGAAAGGCCGTCAGCTCAGTTTGGCAGCACGTACTTTTATTGAACATTTCACAGAAGATTTAGAAGAATAGAGGAAAAGATTTTTATCTAACTCCATTTTTTTGGCGATTGTAGATTGTTAAAATATCAGAAGCAGTAAGAATCGAATTGAAGATTGCTATTTCGTCAAGCATAGCGGGAGAGGGAAGGGGATCTGCACACATGGTGCTTCCAAAGCTAATGGGGGCAGTGGGACTGCAGACTCCGGTACCCATTATGATAGAAATAGTTTTATCAAGGGTGCCGTCCACATACATCAACATTTGCGAGGATGCAATAGTGATTGCAACGTGATGCCAGGTTCCGTCGAGTACATCCCCAGTGCTGTAATCCGATTGGTTGTTGTTGCCGCTGGTGTTGATAGTGATTTCAATTTTTTTGGTGTTGCTATGTTGTTGAAAATACCAACCAGCATCCGTACATGAATTTTGATTAAAATTTCCGGCTATGCTCGTCCACCAATTTGAGGTCGTCGCATTCCATTTTACCCACATCATGATTGTAGAATTTGTGCATACGTTCGCGGGGGAAGTCCGCGGAATCGTAACACTTGAAGAAGTAGTGAACGTAAGGCCTTGTTCTAGCTTACCGACGGCGTAAGAAAGTCCGGAAGCGGAGGTCGTCCCATTGGAAGTTCCAAATAAATCGTGAATGATGGCAGAAGCTGCAATAGTTCCGGTTTTTCCGTCCATACGGTAATAGGCTTTCAAGTTGCTCCACTGTGGTGTCCACGAAATATCAAGTTGATTGGTCGCTGTTTGTGCGGCCAGCAACGCACCCGTCGTGCCAAATGTATTCGCCTGTAACGCGAATGGAGCAATTGTAAGAAGAAATAAAAACGTGATGGATCTCATTACTGGTACCCGCTGGCCCATGTAATCCAGCAATCGTAAGTCGAGCCGTTATAGACGGTAATAATATTATACATGGTACTTGTGCTGGCGACAGTGGCGGTATTCGCAGGTTTATACTTGCTCGTATTACATCCGGTGAAAGTATAGGTACGCGAAGTCGTATCACTAACCAGCAGAGTATAGTTTCCACCATGTACCATATTTGACAGCGTAATAGCAGATCCTCCCACAGCGGTAAGAGTGATTGTGTTTGATGTCGAAAGGTTCACTGTTGCACCAGATACTGTGGAAGCAGTGCTTACGATGGAACCTGCAACCTCAAGTTTTGCATTTGCACTTGGCGTTGCTGTATTGATACCGACTCGTCCCGCAAAGTAGTTTCTGTCACTAGCACCGTTTTGATAGATCCCGTAGCTGTTGGTCGTTCCGCCCATTGAATCGATGACAACTCCGTATCCGTTAGTCAGTGTGCTAGTTCCAGAAATATTGGTAGAAACATACAGACCGCGGAACGTATCAGTGGTGCCCGAAGTTGATGTGGTGATGTGAGAATAAACACCATTGATAGAGCCCATGTTGCCAGCCGCAAATTTACTGATTAATGCTTCTATGGCATTGGCATTTCCAATTATTCCCGTGCCACCTTGCTCAACCAATCCTGCCACACCGGTTAAGGTGGCTCCATTTAAACGTGTGTTGCTGGCATAATTTGCGACGGTGCCCTGGCTTCCGTAATAAGTGGCGGATGAAGCTGCTGTAGGTTCGGCCGTCGCATAGAAGAAGTTCGTGTACAACTGACCTGAGTTTCCAGTAAGAGCGGTACTGACGTGAAGTTTGGAGGTGGGAGACGCGGTTCCCATGCCGATATTTCCTGTGGCGCTGATAAACATTTGAGTTGTGCCACTAGTTTCCAAACTAAGTGTTCTGGCATCATTAGTGCCGATGATGGCGTCCACCCCAAAAGTATTACCACCGTTTGTGAATACTCCCGATGCTCCAGTAATCGGAAGATCTGCGGATGCAATCGTTCTGAATGTTGGGTTACCTGCAGAACCATTGGGGGCAGCCAAGAATGTATTCTGTGTTTGTGAACCGAAACCAGAAGGGGTCAGACTGACCACTTGGCATGCCCAGCCAGACACAGTCCATGTAGCGACATGTCCTGCCGTGCTGCAGGTGAAATCAAAAAATTTTCCTGTAGAATCTTTAAGAACCATGCTGGTAGTTGCCGCATTCACGCCGGTAAAGTTCATGTTTGTGCCCAGGATAGTAGCTGAAGCAATTTTTCCTGTCGTTACAGCGCCTGCGGTAATCGTGGGATTCGGATATGTTCCTGTTAAGTCTCCACCGGCTGTGGCCCCTGACTGCATAGCGCCGGTGATGCGAGAGTCATTGCCGGCAGCGAATGTGGTTGCAGATGTTCCTTGAAGGCTGGCAATCGTAATGTCCGTCGGTGCTGCTGCCGAGCCAGTGTTATTACCTTTTAAAGTATTTGCTGCCATGTTGGCCATTTTTGTGTTGGTCACAGCACTGTTGGCAATTGTTGCAGCGGCAGAACCAGGGCCCGCGGCTGTTACATCGCCGGTTAGTGCAGTGATGTAGTTGCCGGCCGCTTGCTTGGCTGCGAATGAGTCGTAATCAGTTTTATTTAAAAGACCGGCACTGACGCCCGATGCGGAAGCCATGGGAATATTCAAAGTATGAGTGTTAGAAGCAGAAGACCATGAGGGAGCTGTACCCGATGTTCCAGGTACAGCAAAAGTTTGTGCCGAACCAGACTCACCATTTAGGGAAGTTAATCCTGCGCCGGAAACTCCTAAAGCTTGGGCTGTAGAGCCGTTCCAATACTTTACTTGGTTTGTATCACTGTTAAACCAAGTTCGGCCTTTATCAGAACTATTCCAACCCGCAATCAAAGTTGCTTCAGTTGTATTTGTAAAGATGCCTAATCCCAATGAACCGGTCATCACATCACCAGCTTTGTTTACAGGCGTGTACGTTAAAGCTGTGGTGATATCTCCTGCTGCTAAATTAGCCCCCGTGGTTACACGTCCTTTTGCATCCACGGTGACTTTAGTATAAGTTCCAGCGGTTGCCACATTTGCCAGAGTCAACGCTCCTGCATTTGAAAGAGTCGCATCGCCCGACATCGTGACGGCAGTAGCTGTGCCACTAACTCCGACCCACAATTTACCATCGGCAAGTGAGGGTTGTAAGGGCGAAGGTGTCTGACAAGAAAATCCAGATGCAGTCCAAGTCGGAATATCACCTGCAGTAGTACAAAGGAAATTTACAAATTTGCCCGTCGAATCTTTTAGAACGATTCCGGTGGTGGCGCTATTGGCTCCCGTGAAATCCAGATTAGTTCCTAAAATCGTCGCAGTGGCAATCTTGCTAGAGGTCACGGCGCCCGAAGAAATTGTAGGATTTGGGTAAGTACCATTAAGGTCACCACCCGCAGAAGCGCCTGATTGAAGAGCACCCGTAATACGAGCGTCATTACCTGCAGCGAATTGATTTGCGCCAGTTCCTTGCAGTGAAGAGATCGTCACATCAGAAGGAGCCGCAGCAGAACCTGAGTTGTTACCTTTTAAAGTATAAGAAGGCATATTCGCCATTTTTGCATTTGTCACAGCACTGTTGGCGATTATTGTAGCGGTAGAGCCAGGACCCGTCCCGGTCACATCACCAGTCAGAGCGGTGATGGCAGAACCTGATGAACCAACCGCGATTGCAGTCGTACCATTCCAGTATTTCAACTCATTAGATGTCGAGTTGAACCAGATTTTACCTTTATCAGCAGCAACCAAACTTGGATCAGAAGTATTATTTGAAACATGCAAACTTCTACCAGATGACATTGTCATGTAGCCGATGTTTGTGATGTTGTTAGTATTCATGTCAATGGCACCAGCCATCGTACCGCCAGCAAGAGGCAATTTTGTTGAATCTGTTGTTGAAGCCGCTTGGCATCCCCAGCCTACAGAAGTCCACGTAGCAACGTGGCCTACAGTAGAACATGCGAACTCTGCAAATTTTCCTGTAGAGTCTTTAACTACAAGAGTAGATGTCGCGATATTGGTGCCTGTGAAATCCATGTCAGCACTAACGATCGTACCATCAGCAATTTTAGCACTTGTAACAACGCTATTTGCGATCGTTGGACCAGGATAAGTACCACTCAAATCACCACTCGCAGAGCCCGACGGGGCAATTCCACTGATCGTCGTATTTACGACATTGGTGATACGCCCCAACGCATCGACAGTGAATACAGGAACTTGTGTCGCGGAACCATAAGTGTTGGCAGTAACTCCCGAGTTCGCAAGTGAAACCGTTACTCCTCCGGAAGAACCTCCTCCAGAAAGTCCAGTTCCGGCGGTAACGGAAGTGATTGTACCAGCGCCTGCACTGGTTAAAGTGGAGCAAGCAAATTTCGATTGAGATGAATTCCAAGTAAGAAAATTTCCGGCGCTTCCACAGGCGGCAGGGACGTCTGTTTTCAACATAAAATCATTGGAGGTGTAAGATCCTAGTTTATAGGAGGTGAATGAATAGCCAGCATAAGGAACAGCTCGAATTTTGTTATCAGGAGTGACGGAATTCCAACCGCTGCCATCGTGAAAAGCCACTCTTAAAAGTCGGCCATCTGACGGGTTGGCTACATAAGGGGCCGACATCGAAGGAGAGCAAGTATATGAATTGCCATTGGCGACGCAGGATCCGCACTGATAACTTAAAGCATTGTTAAAGACATCAATGACAGTGACAGCGGGCGAAGAAATATATTGAACGCTGCCGGTTCCGATAGGCACATCGAATATGCCATTGGAGTTTGTCATATCCACGCCATTAAATTGCTCTTGATAGATCACGCATTGGCCGTCAGGTGAGGTGATTTTAAAAAGAAAGCTAGCGTTGTTATACTCGAAGGCCTGACCACTCGAGGTCAGTATGCGACCTTGATAAGTCAAAGAGGTCGCGCTCGCTAATGCTAAAGATGACGAGAGAAATAGCACGAGAGTGATAATTTTTTGGAGATGGTTTCCAAAACGCACAATTCCTCCTTACTTAACATTCCGGGAGAGGCCCATGCTGTTGCTATCGTCCGGTCCCTAAGGTTGCATGAGTGGAAACACGAGTTTCTATTGCGAAACTGTTTTGAATAGAAACGGTAAAAGTAAACAGGTGGGGTTTCACTCCTTTGAAAACGACCGGAAGTACCTGATTTCGTTACCAGTTAGTGTCACCTGTTAACCCGTTGTACACCGTTGAGGTCGCGTATATGCGTTTTAACGGAGTTCACGGTGGTGGGATTCTTGCTCTTTGTTTCCCTGATATGAAAAGTACTGCGATTTTCGCTCGATATATTTTAGGCGCTTTGGCGTTCCTGATGGTCAGTCAGGCGCATGCCTATAAGTATATGTGCTCTCGTATCTTTGAGGCTAAGTACGACAGCGACCCGGCTATGGCTCCTCAATCTGAGGCTTATGCCAAATTTATCAGCCAACACGTTTCTTCTAAAAAAGTACTGGATTCAATGGCTCGCTATCAGCAGGTCATGGGCTTTCCTGAAATCAATCAAAAAGGTGAGTCTTTGGATTTAGTGAAGGTTCGTTTTAAACAACTTTCACCCGAAGCCAAGCAAGAGATGATGACGATGATTCACGACATTTACAATGACGTGAAAGTTCTGAAGTATTCCAAAGACGGTCCGATGAAATTCTTTAAACGTCACTTAGACGTCATGGTTTCCGAGTCTTTGAATGTGCGCAGTTGGTTCGATTACATGATCAACAAGCGCAACGCCTCGATCGAAAAAACTTTTGATATGTATTTCAAACGCATCCAAGAAGTAACAGACGCACCTATGCACTTAGAAGGTGCCGATGTTTTGCTGACGGCCCTGCGCTTGCAACACAAATTTATCACTCAAGAAAAGCACGAAGGCCCGATCGTTATTTACGGTAGTTTTGCGAATGGCAAAGCTTACGAAAAAACCAGTGATCTTGATTTCGCAGTCACAGATGCTCGCATGGAGCAGGCGATTCGCGAGACTGATACTTTGAAGTTACTTGAAGAGTTCCGTTTTTCTGATGCTCAAGCGCACGTGATTCCGGCGAAATCAATTCAAGGTTTGGGATATCTGAACCCGGTGGTGATTATTATCAAAGATAAAGTGATCGAAGTCCGTGTCTATGACAGCGGACCAGAGAAATCTCATTTGAAAGGCAAAATGCCTTTCGACGCTTACTACTTCTAATTAAAACCGAAAATTTAAAACAAACAAAGCCCCATAAAGTGTCCGATGCCGTATGGGGCTTTGCATGTCTTAGGGCTCTCACACCACGGTATTGGAGATTGAGCCCAATTAAAGATAAAGAAAAAGCCATGCGCTGGAGGTCACACGCATGGCTTCGGGAGGATGGTCTACTTCACGTATTCAATCAGTGCATCGTCAGCGAAGCGGACCTTCTTAAGGTTTTGAAAAGAGTCTTCAGCGTGACGATATCCCAAAGTCACCGTGGCAATGGATTTCCATCCAGTGCCTTCGAGCTTAAGGATGCGGTCATAGTCTGAAGGACTGAAGCCTTCCATAGGAGTTGCATCGATTTTGAGAAGGGCTGCAGTCTCTAGCAAAAATCCCATGGCGATATAGGCTTGGCGTTGAGACCAAACTCTGATTTTTTCCTCCGGGGCTTTCACTAGATTATTAATCATCATTTCTTTAAACCCTTGCAAAGACTCGACAGGGGCACCGCGAACTTCAGCGATGCGGTCGATGTACTTTTGCACGAAAGCTTCATCCATCGTGTCTTTATAAAGGAACACGATCTGATGGCTTGCGTCCGTGATTTGCGTTTGCCCCCAAGAAACGGGTTTCAACTCCTCACGGATTTTAGGGTTTTCGATCACCAGGAATTTCCAAGGCTGAACACCATAAGAAGACGGCGCTAACTTTAAGGACTCCAAGAGAGTTGTAAGATCCTTTTCAGAGATTTTTTTAGTCGGGTCAAATTTCTTAACCGCGTAACGCCATTCAAGAGCTTCTTGGATCTGATTGTTAGCCATTCTCGGACTCCTTCGTTAATGTGACCGATATAAGCACAATATGAACCTGTTCGTTTTTAATTGCAACAGTAAAAAGCACATTTAAAGCGAGTAATAGTCAAATAGCTGTAAAGACAGGTGTTTTGGCGTCCATCGGAGCTTGTCATTGCCTCTTTCTGCGCCATCGGCTATAATGGTTCCATGCTTGATCAAAGATTTTCAGTATCAGTACATATAATGACGGTTCTCAGTTACCACAGAGGTGAACTGATGACGTCTGAAGTATTGGCTTCAAGCATTCGCACAAATCCCACGGTCATTCGTCGTTTGCTTTCTAAACTTGTCGAAGCAGGTTTAGTCGAAAGCTTTAAAGGCAAAGCGGGTGGAGTGCGTTTAAGCTCACAACGTAAAGACATCACTCTTAAAGATATTTATATGGCGGTATCTGGTAAACCTTTGTTGAACACTCCAGATAAAGAACCACTGAAGCATTGTGCAGTTTCTTGTGCGATGAAAAAAATCATGTGTGACGTGACGACGGGACTCGAAAATCACTCGATGTCCTACCTTAGTAAAATCAAACTCGCAGATCTCACGCAAAAAGTTTAATTCGCGGTGAGTGAATCAAAAGAAAAACAAGAGATAGAAAAGCTCCACGAAGAGGCCTGTTCTCGAGGGGAATTGTTTTATATCGATCCTAAAACGGGCTATCAAGTTTTCACCAAACTCAATCATCTGAAAAGAGGGCACTGCTGCAACTCTGGTTGTCGTCATTGTCCTTATCGCGAACAAAAGATACAGAAAACATAAGTACACGTTGCTCAGTCACACACCGTGAGCAAATACAATAATGCTCCAGTAACTTTCACTCGTGAGAATAATTTCCCAGGAAACGTGCATAAACTGTTGAAACGTTTGAACTGTTGGCAGTCTCACGATCCTGGACTAACGTGAACAAAGATTAATCAAAATTTCGAACAATAGTGCCCTAGACCACCACTCATGGAATACAAATTGACACTTTAGACTCAATAAAGGTCGGGATTTCTACAAATGATACACCCACTCGCATTTAGTAGCTGCTAAGCTTTTAGCTGCAGTGGGGTGTGTTTGTTATGTCGTTCAATTATGAAAAACACAAGAGTGCTCATTCAGAGGACAGCTTCTGGACATCGTACTCTGACTTATTCTTAGGGCTAAGTACGATCTTCCTACTATTATATGTGGTAGCAAGTTTGCGAACTGGAACTGACGCTCTTAGAGGTCAAATCGAAAATCAAAAGTTATCGATGCAAGTCGAAGAACTTCAACATCAACTCAATATGTATGAGTCGGTGAAGAACGACTATATCGCTAATCAAGCGCCGAAAGACGAAGCTCAAGAATATCAAGAGCTCATGGATAAGCTGACGCTTCTTCAAGAGGACGCTAAGTCTGAGAAGGATAAGCTTGTTCAGCAGGCGTTAGAAAATGACAAAAAAGCGAAGGCTCTTAATAAGTACCAACAAATGGTTCGTAACGTGATGAATGCCAATAAAATGGCAAAAGCGAAAATCATCAATCGTGATGACTTGATCAAAGATCAAGACGTAACTATCGATGATCAAGAAACACAGATCACGGATCTTAATAAAGACATCGCACAAAAGAAACAGTTGATCGCTCAGGGTGAGCAGCAAATCGCTGCGACTGAAACGGCATTGCAAAAACGCGTGAACGAACTTCGTTATGCTTACAAGCAAAACAAAATGAACAAAGCTAAGTTCGATAAGCAAATGGCAGCAGCTCGTGCGGATGCGAACTCTAAGATTTCTAATTTGAGCAATGCGAATGCTCAGTACCAACAGCAATTGCAAGACGCGAGTGCACAGTTGGGCCAAACACAAAGCGATCTTAATAAAACCAAAGGTTTGCTAGCTCAGAAAGAGGGCGAAGCACGCGGTCTTCAAGGCCAATTGGGTGAAGCTAAAGGTCAACTAGGTGCCGCGCAAAACGAACTTCAGAATACCAAAGGTGCTTTGGCGCAAACTTCCGGTCAGTTGGCAGCAGCACAAGGGGAGCTTGGTTCAGCTCGTGGTCAGCTGGGACAACTTAAAGGTAAAATGGGCGAGCTTGAAGGCGAACTTGGTTCTGCTCGTGGTCAGTTGGGTCAAGCCAAAGGACAATTGGCAGCAGTACAGGGTGAACTTGGACAAGCAAAAGGCCAATTGGGTCACTTACAAGGTCAAGTGGGTAACCTTAAGGGTGAACTTGGAAACTTGAAGGGCAAGTTGGGCGAAACAGAAGGCCAACTAGCAGCGGCTCGTGCTGAAATCGAAGCGCGTAAAGCGGTGGCAACTGAGATCAGCAAAGGTTTTGCTAAGGCCGGTATCAAGGCTGAAATCGATGGTCAAACTGGTGACGTTGTCTTGGATTTCGGTCAGCAATATTTCGATTCAGACTCTGACAGATTGAAACGTGAAATGAAAGGCGTCATCGAAAAAGCGATGCCAATTTACTCTCGTTCGTTGTTCGGCAATCCAAAAATCTCTGACAAAGTTTCTGCGGTAGAGATCGTGGGTTTCGCGTCGCCAACTTACCAAGGTCGTTTCATCGATCCTAAGAGTAATAAGCCGGGCGATAAAGAAGCATTGAAATATAACATGGACCTTTCATACCGTCGTGCGAAGTCGATTTTCAACTATATGTTGGATGAAGATAACGTAAAGTTTGATCATCAAAAACAATTGATGGGATTGATGAAGGTCTCAGGACGAAGCTTCCTGGAAGTCATGAAGGTTCAGAACCGTGGCGTTGCTACGGCAGCTGAATTCTGTAAGCAAAATGACTGTAAAAAGGCTCAGCGGGTTATCATCCGCTTCTCTATGGATCAAAAGAAATAAAAGGGGTGGGACGTGAATAAGGCTGCAATAGCTCAATATTTTATCTTAGGTCTGCCATACGCAATGGCAGCGGTATTCGTGGTCGGTTTATTCTTCCGCGCCGTGATCTACTTTACTGTTCGTCGTCACGAATGGTTTGCGGTGGAGTTTGAAAAACGCGTGAATCGTTATATGCATGCAGAGATTCCAGGCAAAGTGAAAGACGTTTCTTTCTATGTGCTTGCGAAACGTATGCTTGAGAGAACGTACTACGAAACATTCGAAGTGCGTGATCGTATGAAACGTCGTAAGCCAGACTCTGTGATGTCGACAAGCGACCGTATCTTTTTGATCCGCCAAGGTTGTGCGTGGTTGGTAAAAGATATTTTGAAACAATTGAAGTTTTTGAAATGGACTGATGAAACGCCAAAACTTTTGAATATTACAAAAGCGACGTTCCAACACAATCCATGCTTCAACCGCGTATTTGGTATCTTACCAATGTCTGGGTTGAATGATTTGATCAGCTTGTTGCCAGGTCTATTCGTTATCGGTGGTATCCTCGGGACTTTCATCGGTATCGCGGGCGGTCTTCAAGAGCTTGGAACGATGAACATGCAGGACCTTGAGGGAACTAAAAACATCATGGACCGCTTCCTACATGAGATTTCCTTCGCAATGGGAACTTCTATTGCGGGTATCGTGTTCTCTTTGGCTTCGCATATTACGAATACGATGTTCAACCCAGACCGTTCTTACGTGTCTATGGTAGATCGTTTCGATAGTGCCCTTAATCAGTTGTGGTATCGTGCCGATAATAATGATTATCCGGATCACGAAAAACCATTTGATGAACACCGTGATGCTGTAGAGGCTTTGGCAGAAGATGCTCTAAATAAAGAGATCGCCAAGGCTCCGGCTGTTGCACGGGGAGCTTAGTCCTAAAAGGGCTAAGCTTGGGAGCTAGTTTAGTTGACGAAGTTTACAGTAACCATCCACAGGAAGGATCAGGCAATCACCAAAGAGGTGATGAAGGATTCCTTTACCATTGGTCGTTCCTTGGATTGTGACCTGTCACTCAATGACACACATGTCAGTCGTGTTCACCTCGTAGTCAGTCGCCGTTGGAATCAAATCTTTATCGAAGATAAAAACTCCTCCAACGGTACCTTCCTTAATGGCAATAAAATGGTTCAAGGCACTCCGGTCAATGTGACGAGCAATGACCGTTTGCAAATGGGCCGCTCCGAATTCATTCTTGTGTTCGATCTAGAAACCGACGACGTTCCTGCACCAATGCCAGAGCTTGAGCCAGAACCGGAACCAGAAGTTCCGTTTGTGCCGCAATCTTTGCCAGTGGTAAAAGCAGCGAAAGGTGAAGTCGTACCAGCCGGAGAAAAAACCGGTCACGAAGACACCATCGCTATGCCAGCACCAAGCCAGGCTCCTTTCCAAGCAGAAAAGATCCTGCACGACGCAAAACGTGCAGCTGCGCAAATCGTTTTGGAAGGGGAGAAGCAAGCCGAAAAACGCACGCAGGCTATCTATCAAAAAGCCCGCGATGCTCAAGCGCAAGCCGAGATCTTTCATCAAACCCGTATCGCAGAAGCACACAAAGAAGCGGATGCGATCTTGGCAGACTATCAACGCCAAGGTCATCAGCTTTTGCATGATGCTCGTAACATGGCCCAAGAACTTCGTGAAGAAGTCGACGTCTATGTTCAATCTTTGCGTCAAAAAGCTAAAAATGACTTAGAAGAAACAATCGCTGAGGCGACTTTAGCGACTGAAAAAATGAAAACCGAAGCGTTGGAGCAAGCACGCATCACTGCGCAAAACGAAAACGCTGCGACTATCAAAGACGCTAAGGATGAAGCGGTTCGCATCATCGAATTCGCTCGTATGCAAGCTCAGCAAACTCATGAGCAATTGGTGACTGTTAAAGACGAGCTTTTGAAAAACTCGAGTGCTTTGGCGGTGATCAAAGAAGACTTGGAAACAGCACGTGCAGCCTTAGCTAAGACTTTGGCTGATACGACGGAGATGAAGGAAACGGCTGAGTCCTCTTATCAAAAGCGTCAAGAGGCTGCTGAACGCGAGTTTAATGATTTCCGTAAGAAGTCCCAAGATATTCTAAAAACTTTGGAAGAAAAGATCGCCGATGACAATCAGGCGCTTGAAACCCTGAAGGCGTCGATCGATGAACACACGAAACGTGCATTTTCGACGGAAGAGAATCTTAAAAAATTGCAGGGCAGACAGGCGAACCTTGAGATCGAGGTTTCCGATGTTGAAAACAAAAAGAATCATTTGTTTAAAGAGTTTGATGCTCAGAAGATCTTTTTGAATGAAAAACTAGAAAAAGAAAAATCCCAAATGGCTCGTTCGGAAGAAGAGCGTTTGGAAGAGATGCGCTTGGAAATGTCCAAACGCCTTTCTAAAATGGAACAAGACCTGGTTGAAGACGTTATGTCTAAAAAAGCAGGTATGATCCGCGACATCCACTTGGCGGTCGAAAAAGAAGTCGTGCAGGTGATGGACGTCAATGCGTGGGGCAAGATCAATCAAAAGGTTCAGGAGCAAATCACTGAAGCCGTTGAGGGGCGTGTTTCCTCGATCTCTCAGAGCTCCGCAACCAATGCGAATGCGAAGCCTCTGGATATCGCTAAGAAAAGAAAAAATGAAAAAGTACGCTGGGTCAGCACCGGTGTGGCAATGGGCCTTTTGGTTTATTTCACCAGTGAGCTGGCTATGGAGAGAGTTCGTCGTGACTCAAATCCAATGGCGACACGCGCCCAACAAGAAGCTGCGGCTAAGGCTGCGGACCTAGAGCGCCGTCGTTTCAATCCTCCGCAAACGGATGAAGTGAAAGAGACCTATACGGACTCTGTTATTTACACGCGTGGCTTTAGCGATATTTATACTGAAGACGACTTCCAAAAGCGTCTTTATAAGGCGGCAGCCCAGTATCTGTTAAAAACATGGCGTATTGACGAAGACAAATCGTTGCAAGTTCTTGCTGCTGCGAATGCCTTGGTTAATCAGCTGAAAGACCGTCGATCAAAAATTCATCCAGACTTTATTAAGGATGGCATCGAGAAAATGCGTGCTCTTGAGAAAGAAAACGTCACTCGTATGAAGGATCTATTGGGTTCTGAGGTGCGTTTAGAATCGTTCCGCCGCTTTGAGAACAACTTCTTTAGAGAAGAAGTCTTACGTCGCCAAGCCGGTGCTCAATAAAATTAGAATCAAACATTGGAAATAAAAAAGGGCCCTATGAAGGCCCTTTTGCTTTTTCAGGGAAGGTGGCTTTATGCCACTTTCATGTTTTCAGCGCGTTTACCAAGGACGATAGTGTTTAAGTGAGCCACATCGTGCTCAACAACCGAAGCCTGATTTTGGATCTCTGAAGACGTGCTAGCGATTTGCTCTGCCGAAGCCGCATTGTTTTGTGACGATTGATCCAAGTCACCCATGGCTTTATTGATCTGTTGAAGTCCCGTGGCCTGTTGCGAGCTGGCTTCTGCGATCTCGTTGTTGATATCAGATACTTTCTTAACTGCGGTTACGATTTCGGTGAGTACTGCGCCTGACTTATCAGCAATTTGCGTTCCGGAATCGATCTTATCAACGCTTTCTTTGATAAGGACTGAGATATCTTTTGCGGCAGAGGCAGATCTTTGCGCAAGACCGCGAACAGCGTCGGCAACCACGGCAAAGCCTTTGCCTTGCTCTCCAGCGCGAGCCGCTTCCACAGCAGCATTCAGAGCCAAAAGATTTGTTTGGAAGGCGATATCATCGATAACCGTTGTGATCTCTTCGATACGTTTCGAAGATTGTGAAATGCCTTTCATAGAGCTGATCAAATGCTGAATCTCTTGTTCGCCTTTCTCTGCAGAAAGATAAGAGACCTGCGACAATTGAGCCGCTTGTTTGGCATTGTCGGAGTTCATTTTTACCATCGAACTCATCTCTTCAAGGGAAGCAACGGTCTCTTCCAAAGAAGCCGCAGCAGAAGTCGATGAATGAGATAAATCCACACCAGCTTTTGACAGCTGCTCAATCGACTCACGAACTTGCTGGCCTGTTTTTGCAAGGTCCGTCGATACCGACGACACTTGTTTAACAATATATTCAGACATCAAGAACGTGATTACGAACAGGATGGAAGTGGAGATGATGGACGTCCAGATATTTGCACTCTTCAATTGAGCGTGATCACTCTGTGTTTTCTCACTTTGTTCATGACCAGTGTCGTTGTAAAACTTAACGACCTTGTCACAATACGCGGAGATCATAACACCGATCTCCAAGTAGCGATGATCCATATCATAAGTGGCTTGCGCCAAAGACTCTGGAGTGCCGAGCTTAATATTATCAGAGATTTTTTTGAAAACGGTTTCGTACTCAGGAAAGAGAGCTTTGAGCTTTGGAAACTCTTCCTGTTCAAATCCTACGAACGGAGTTTTTGAATAGTTATCGAAGTTTTTAACCAAAATATTATATTCTGTCGTGGCTTTTTCCACCGCCGCTAAACGGGCCTTTTCATCTTGGGCGTGAACAACTCCCGACCAAAACCACTGGCGTGAAGCATTTCTGGCTTTGCGAATCTCTGCCATTGTTTCAATAGATGGCAGTACGTTTTGAGTTAGCGTCTCAATAGAGGAGCTCATGCGATCCGCGCGATTAAATGTCAGATACGTTTGAATTGCGGAACCAAAAACAGGTAATAGCGCGAGGAAAAGCAGTTTACCGCGAATCCCAGACCAGAACTTTCTCAACATGGGGTAACTCCTAATTGTGAATTTATTCGGATGAAGTCGTGATGTTGTTAACGAAATATGACCACTTTTTAACAGACGTTTAACAAAACCGGTCCCGGGTGGAGGGATGCGTAGCGTCGCGAAGTAACGCTCAGGGCTAAGGTCTAGAGAGTTCACAGTCCAGCAAAAGTAAGTTAGAAATCGGCATCGTTTTCAGAGGAGAAGTGATGTCACCAGGTCATGAAAATCAAATCGAAATCTTGTTCGGACTCGTAGCACTCCTGCTGTCGATCATCTTCGCAGCTATCTTCTTTAGCGTGATCAAACGTGTTCGTGCTGAAAAGAAAGCTATCGAGGCTCAAGAGCAGCTGACTCACGAAGTGAAGCGCGAGATGCCAACAATGGCAGTGGAAGAACCTGTTCTAGCTCACGTCGATTCAACGGGTGAGATCGTTTCTGATATGCCAGCTGTTGATTTGGCTGATGCTCTTAGAAAAACAGAAGAAAATCTTTTTGGTCGTATTCGTAGCTTGTTTAAATCAGGTGATAGCTCTCAACACTTGGATGATATCGAAGAGATCCTTTATACAAGTGATTTAGGTCCAATCACAGTTCAACGCTTGATGGGGGCTTTGCAAGACAAGCTATCTCGTAAAGAGCGCGCGGACTACGATACGGTTCGTGATACTTTGAAAGAAGAAATCAAAAGCATCTTTGCTGGTTCTCACTCTTCTGCGCCAACGGCAGGTATTCTCTCTAAAATTAACTTTGCAGCTTCAGGTCCAACGGTTTTGATGATCGTGGGTGTGAACGGTGCTGGTAAAACGACTTCGATTGGTAAGATCTCTGCGCAATTGGCGGCAGAGGGTAAAAAGGTCTTGGTTGCGGCAGGGGATACGTTCCGTGCGGCCGCTGGTGGCCAATTGAAAGTTTGGACTGATCGCGCTCAGGTAGAGATCTTTTCTCCAGAAGGTGTGACAGACCCAAGTGCGGTGGCGTTTGATGCTGTTGCCAAAGGTAAGTCTCAAAATTACGACGTCGTGATCGTGGATACAGCGGGTCGCTTGCATACTCAGGCAAACCTAATGGAAGAGATCAAAAAGATGAAACGTGTGATGACGAAGGTTATTCCTGAGGCTCCACATGAAACTTTGATCGTATTGGATGCGAACTCTGGCCAAAATGCTTTGATGCAAGCCAAAGAATTCCACAACGCTTTGGAATTAACAGGGGCTGTTTTGACTAAGATGGACGGAACTGCCAAAGGTGGTGTCGCTGTCGGTTTGGCGCAAGAGCTGCAAATCCCAATCAAATTGATCGGGGTCGGCGAGCGTATTCAGGATCTTCGTACATTCTCAGCGCAAGAGTTCGTGGATTCTTTATTCCAAGCTCACGTCTGATTTGATCGAGTCTGACATTCTTTGAATTTCGTCAGACTCGTAAATGAATTGTCCCGCATTAAAATTCAGAGCCGCCAGAGCCATTGCCTTTGCAACATCTTTTGCAGCAATGGCTTTGTACTTTTTAAGAGGCCCAATCATCAGGGCATTCATGATGGGAGCAAGCTTAATAGCGAAAGCTTCTCCTGTGCGGTGTTCTTTACGTTCTCCCACCAGTAATGATGGTCTAAAAACTTCGATCTGAGGGATGGAGAGCTTTCTAAGATCGCGCTCCATTTCGCCTTTTACGCGATTATAAAATACCGAGGACTCCGCATTGGCACCCATGGCAGAAATCACCATAAACTTTTGCGCTTGGGCTTTTTCAGCGATCTTAGCGAACTCCATCACATAGTCATAGTCGACTTTGCGGAAGGCCTCTTGAGAGCCAGCAACCTTGATTGTTGTTCCCAAACAGCAAACGAATGTATGCGCTTTCAGTGAGCCACTGTAGTTAGCAAGCTTATCGAAATCTAAAACGATGTTTTCAATTTTAGCTGGGAAGCGACCCAAGGGTTTTCTGGAAAGAACCGTCACGCGGTCTACGTGATCGATGTTCGCCAAAAGCAAAAGGAGCTCGTTACCCACGAGCCCCGTTGCGCCTGTCATGCAAATGTCAGTCGGAAAATTCATTCTTAGTAAGTGATGTTAGGCGGGAAGTGATAGCCTGTAGCTTTCAAGAATTCAGGAACAGTTGTTCTGAAGTCCATCAAACCGCTTACTTTGATTTTGCCTTTAACTGCGCGTGCATCTGGATGTTGGTAATCGATGAAGCGACCTTCATCTACCAAGAAGTAACCACGGAAGTTTGTAGGCTCTTTAGATTTACCAGAGTCAATTTTATAACGGTCGCCAGATTTACCAGAGCTTGCTGAATTTTTGTAATTCAACGGAGTCGCTGTTGGGTATTGGTCAACCATGTAAGTACCTTGTTCAAGGAAGTTTTGACCTTGGATTACTGGGATTGATTTGTTGATGATGTTTGTTGCATCAGCACTCAAGCCACCAGATTTTTGTGCACCATCAGTCAATAGGATGTAATCCCAACGAAGAGGGTTGTTGTAAGCATTTTTATAACGAGTCAATGGGATCACTGAATCGTCAGAAAGGATCACTTGGCGTTCACGAGTCGATTCACGAGCGTAAACACGGTAGATGTCAGTGCCTACAGGCAAAGTCTCACGCAAGTAAGCGATCGCGCGGTTTTCCAAACGAGTGCAGCCATGAGAACCAGGATTTGAGAACATGTTCATGAAGAAACCACGAGTGATATCGATAGCGTCAGAGCCGTCAACGCCCCAACCGATAGTTCCGTGCATCCATTGGCTGTTAACGCCGTTGATGTCGTCCGCAGGGGAAAGCTTAGCTGCGTACCAACCGAAAGCACCGTAAACAGTGTCTTTGCCATTTTTCTTAGTCAACCACTTGCGAGAACCGATCACGCGAGATGAGTTGTTAGAAATTGGTTTTGGAATCGTTTTAAGATCTTGGCCAGCAGTGTACCAGCTTGGGTACATTTGTGCGCCGTCAGAGTAGAACTTAACCCATGAAGCGATACGAGAGTGACCCAACCAAGTCATGTAAGCATAACGGTCTGTTTTAGTGCCTTCTTCGTTGCGACCCACAACTGTGTCAGTTTCCATAACAAGTTTGTGAGGGCAGTTTGGAGTTGTTGTGCAACGTTCGTAAACACGAGTTTTTTCAGTCGCTATGTTTTGAACCACAAAGTATTTTGAAACTGGAACTGTATAAACTTTGTCAGACAAGTAGTCTTTAGAAACAAACAATTGCGGAGCAACGTTTGTTGGAACTGATTTAGATTTGATCAATTTGATTTGAACTAGCGGAGACGCCTCATCTAATACGCTCACCAAAACAACTTCATCATTCATAGACAACTGGCCAACGATGTTGCCCGCTGCTGTTGAATTAGAGCTGCGAAGATTCAAGTTATCAGCAGCGATGTAATATGTTTTGCCGATAACAAGTTGGTTTTTTGCGACCGCAGAGATTTGCGCTTGGGCGTTTGCTTGAGAAGCTGCAAATGCGTTAAGTGTCAAAGTGGCAACTAGCAATGCGAAAGCCATGCTCACGCGACTTTTACCAAATAATACCTTCATGGATTGTCCTCCCCCGAATCAATTGCATAAATTACAAATCGGAGTCTTCGTATATCAAATCTTTATTGAGGTCGACTCCTAATCTGCAAATTGTAAATGTGCCCCGCGGCACGCTGGAGGTTTCATGAAATGGATTTTGGGCCTTGCCTTTTTACTTCTGCCTGGCCTGTCTCAGGCGCAGTTTTCACCCTATGCGGCCCGTGATTGGAAAGTCACAAAAACCCAATGGTCACAACAAGATGAAGAGAACTACGCGGCCTTCGTTGCACGCCTTGGAGCCGCTGTTGAAAATCGTCAATGCGACACTGTGAAAGGATGTCTAACCAGTAATGCCAACCCGTATTACTCTTCGGACCCCTCAGGGCTCGCATATTATGCGGATTGCGCGGATTTGCCTTACTATTTGCGCTCTTACTTCGCGTGGAAGAACGGACTCCCGATGTCGGTTGCAAGTCGGGTGAGCGCTCGTCCTGTTGCCGGAAATACTGGTGACATTCGGTATACACCTCAGGGGAATTACGTCACAGGTCGCTTTGATGTGATCGCGGGGAATGGTCGCAACCGCAGTGCCTTTATCTACAATATCGAAGATTTTGATTATGGTTTTGGAATTTTAGCATCACGCTATCCCAATGCCGTGTCGTTATTGAATGGGACTATCACCAATACAACGTTGTCTGCCACTTTCCGTATGATGGGAACTGAAGACGGCAAGATGTATGCGGATTTCTATCCAGTTAAGATCACTCGCTATAGCATTCGCCCAGGGACGATCATTTACGATCCCAATGGGCATGTGGCAGTGGTTTACAAAATCACGACGGATGGTCGTATCTATTATATAGATTCCCATCCAGACAATACGTTGACCTCTGGGATGTACAATCCAAAATTCGAGCGCAGCAATCCGTATCAAGGTGCGGGCTTCAAAAATTTCCGTCCGTTGACTTTGACAGGAGCTAAACGCGATTCCAGTGGCGCTTATATCGGGGGGCGTGTAGTCGGCGCTAAGAACAACACTTTGCCTTATTACTCGCTTGAGCAGTTTTACGGAAATCAACCCGATCCTGATGGAAAATGGAACCAAGGCAAGTTCGTCTATAATGGTCGCACGGTGGATTATTACGAATACCTGCGCATCATGATGGCGAACGGTGAGCTTAAGATCGATCCGCTAGCAGACATGCAGAGCATGGTTCAGGATTTGTGCGTGAACATCGTCGACCGCGTGGAGGCAGTGAACGTGGCCTTGCGTTCGGGTGTTCAGAACAAGGCTCATCCCGAAAGACTGCCACAAAATATTTTCGGAACAACAGGGGAGTGGGAGCAATTTGCTTCTCCGTCACGGGATGCACGTTTGAAAGTGTCGTTTATGAACTTGCTCGCACAAACTCGCAGCATGGTTCAACGTCATCAAGTCGGAGATCCGACGATCGTGTATCGTGGCAACAACCTGCGCGGAGATTTGCTAGCAATTTACCAACGTGAATCGAATGCATGTAAATTCGGTTACACGAATTCTTCGGGACAATTGATCACACTGAATTTAGAACAAGCCCGCCAAAGAGTTTTCGACATGAGCTTCGACCCGTATCACTGCGCCGAACTTCGCTGGGGCGCTAAGTCTTCAGGAGAGTTAGCGTCGTGTCCTGATAACGCGAACAAGCGCGCGTGGTACAACGCTGAACGCTGGTTGCGCTATCAGTACGAGCGCACTTACGACGCTCGCATGGATTACTCCCTCGGGGAGTTAACAGGCCCGAAACCGGGAGTAGGAATCGCGAATCCTCCGGATATTGATGTGGTTCGCTTCCTTCAGACGGGAACTCGTCGGTAATCTAATGTTAGGCCAGAAGTTACGTGATCTTAACTGCTGGCCTTTGTTTTGTTTCATCGCGATATCTAAAAACAAAGAACAGTTAAAATTAATGCTACTAATATTCAATGCAGTTTAGATGCTTTTGATTCAATTCGATCAATCTCATTTTAAGTCTAAAGCTAATTATATTTATATACGATAATCTAGGTGTTGAAATAGCTGGAGGACGTATGCGTATCTTCATATTTACTTTGCTTGCTTTTAATTTTGTATCGAACGCTTCGTATGGGCAATCCTGTGAACAAAATAGAGCGCAGGCAATTAGCGATGCTCATACTCAATGCGCTCTTCAGGCCGGGTGTTGGGGTGGGGTTTGTAACATTCCAACTGTAATATTCATGAGTGGTGGCTATTATTGTCAAATCACCCATACTGGGCCGAATCCTCCATATGGAATTGCATATCAGTTCCTATTGGTGGATAGCCGATGTGCCAGTACGCCAGTGGCCCCCGAAAGAGGAGTGCCGACTAATCCTGCAGGCTCTTGTGCTGCCTCCGGTCCTGTTGAAAAGACTGGTTCAATTGTTGGGGTTGAGTCACAAACTTTAGCGGAGGAGGTTCAGCTCGCAGGCGTACCATTCTCGCTGTACTATCACTCAGGATTCCAAAGTGGTTATTCCAAGGATTTGAAAATTAAGTTCAGAATAACTCCGAGTACGGCAAGTACTTATGCTCAGACATTTAGCATTGAAACGAAAAGAGGCGGTACTACAATAGATACGGCTACATATTCTAGCTTGGTGGCGGATCAGTGGTACGAGTACTTATGGAATGGATATGATGCCACCAATACAGTGAAGATCGGATCAGAATCATTTGAAGTTTTATTTACTGAAACTCTGCCGTCTGGGTCTTTTACGAAAACTCACCCCGTAAAACTTGCTCATTTTGATGCAAATCAATTTGGAGTAGGTGGTTGGTTACCTAGCGTTTTGCGCTATTATGATGTGGCTGGCAAAAGGCTTTATTATGCCACCGGAAGTGCTGTAGATGTTGAAGCTAAACCATTTGGCTCAAGTTATCTATATGTTGCGGATGTGAATGGGTCTGAAGTTTATATTTTTGATCTAAATGGACGTCACGTATACACAAAAACCTCGATGCTAGGCACGACGGTTTTAACATTCTCCTATGATTCTTCTGGGAGATTACTATCCATCTCCGATCCATTTGCCAAGACCACCACTTTCAATAGAAATCTTTCCGGTGAGTTGACATCTATTACAGCACCGAATTTGCAAATCACTTCGGTGAGCTTGGACTCAAATGGCTTTGTTTCTGGTTTTACCAACTCTCTCTCGGAGTCCTACGTGATGACGTATTACGGTTCTCAGGGGCTTATGCAGACTTTTCAAAAACCGAACATGGAAACAAGTACATTTACATACAATGGTGATGGGTTGCTAACTCAAGATAGTCATTCTGGGGGATACTTCTTTCAAATCGTAAGAGACTTAAACTCGTCATCCAGTAACGATACATATGTGACGAGCGTTATGGGGCGAGTTGATCGCATAAATTCGAATGTTGATGCGAATGGAAATCTTTCGAGAACTCATTATAGAGCAAATGGACAGAGCTCAGGTGACTCCTACGTTTCATATGGCACTTCAACTGATCGATCTTCCTATACTGGGCCAACCAGAAGAACTTGGGCGGTAATAGATGATCCCAGATTTGGAAGTATGGTGAGAGTTCCGAGATATGAGGCAGCAATGAATGGCGGAAGTCGTACAGTGGAGTTTACTAGAGCACATACCCTTTCAGACCCTAGTAATCCGTTCTCAATTACCTCTTTGAGTATTGGATCTAACTTAAGTGGGACAGCTACTTCTATGAACACCGTCTATGATCCGGTATTAAAGAAGTTTACGACTACATCCGGTGGAGGAGTGACGTCAGAATCCGTAATTGATGACTATGAGCGATTGGTTTCCTCCAAGCATGGGAACCAAGAGCAAGTTAGCTTTAATTATACAAACGAAAAATTAACTTCGATTGTCCAAGGGGCACGAACCACAACTTTTAGCTATAACTCAAATGATCTGCTTCAAAGTATTTCTAACCCATTGTCTCAAGTTACTTCATTTGTTTATGATGGTGCGAATCGAATCTATTCTGTCATTCAGCCTGATAGTAGATATGCAGTGTATTCTTATGATGGGGCGGGCAACTTAACTGGCATCACCCCATCAGGCAAGCCACCTCACAGCTTTACGTTGAATTCACATGGGCTCGTTGGTAGCTACAATCCGCCAGCACTGTCTGGAGTTTCAACTGTGAACACGGTCTTCAGTTATAACCTCGATAAGCAACTCACGGATGTTACTTTCCCCAGCGGGAAGTACATTAATAGAAATATTACGAGCAATGGAGTAATAAGTGGTTTAAGTACGAGCTCAGGAAATTACTCATTTAATGTTGATACCACTATTCAGCAACCAACTTATATCACCTATCCGTCAGGTAACTTGAGTCTGTACTGGTTTGGTAATCAATTGAGCGGAACATACTACAATATTGGTGCATATTTCGGAAGATTCTATACGTCGTATACTGCTACAGAGCTACCATTGACGGAGCAGGTATTAAGCTACGGCCCATCGGGTGGCAATGATTCGACCATTTCATATACATATGACAGCGACGAGAAGCTGAAAACTGCCGGAGCTATCACGTTGAATTACAATACTCCGAATGGACAGTTGACAGGTACGGAGATAGGAAGTGGCTCTTCGATAGTTACGGACAGTTATACATATAACACATTTGGTGAAGTCACAGGATATCAAGCGTCCTTCGGTTCGACGGTGATCTATGAGCTTGATCTCGCACGGGATGGTATTGGGCGTATTAATGGAAAGTCACAGGTCATGAATGCAGTTTCCAGTGACTATGAATATGTTTTTGATGTTTCTGGAAGGTTGGGTCAAGTCAGTAAGAACTCCTCTATTGTCAGTAATTATATCTATGATTCAAACTCTAATCGCAATGGCGGCAATGTTGGAGTTCAAGGAACTTCGGCCACTTATGACGATCAAGATCGGTTATTAACATATAATACTCTATCGTTTACATATAACGCAGATGGAGTTATTGAAACGAAAACAAATTCTACAACGTCTCAGACGGTTCAATATGAATATGACGTTTTCGGTAATTTGAAACAAGTTGATCTGCCCGGCGGCACGGTTATCAATTACTCCATTGATGCAATTAACAGAAGAGTTGGTAAGAAAGTAAACGGCGTCGTTCAAAAGTATTGGATCTACATGGATCAATATCGTATCGCAGCGGAAATGGACGCTGGCGGCTTTATCACTAAACGGTTCGTGTATGGATCTAAAGCCAATATTCCAGATTACATGATTATGGGAGGCGAAAGTTATCGAATAATCTCTGATCAATTGGGATCTTTGCGTCTTGTTGTAAAAGTATCTGACGGAAGTATTTTGCAAAGAATGGATCACGATGAGTTTGGTCGAGTGATCGAGGACACGAACCCAGGTTTAATTCCGTTTGGATTTGCTGGCGGACTTTATGATGATCACACTCAACTAGTGAGATTTGGAGTGCGTGACTACGATCCGGAGATTGGGAGATGGACTGCAAAGGATCCGATCAATTTCGAAGGCGGGGATGCGAATCTTTTTGGATATGTAGAAAATGATCCTGTCAATTGGGTAGATACAGAGGGATACAGTAAAAATAAACCTGGCAATACTATCGATAACAATACAATTGGCGGTGGCGGGGGTGGTTCAGGTGGTGGGGCTGTCGTTGGGATGGCGGCAGGAACGGCAATTATTAAAGTGCTGAAACCAGCTGGAAAATGGATTGGAGAAAAAGGGCAATCGGGAATTCGAGTTTTAAAAGGTGGCTTGAAAGCTGCGGAAGAAATGTATGAAGTCCTATGCAAAGGTGCTGGGGGAAAACCAGTGTCTAAGCAAGGGTATCCGGGAAAAATGATGGAGTTTCCGGACAAGACGACAGTGGGATTGAGAGAGACGTCATCAAAAGGTGTTCCGACGATAGATATTAATATTGGCGGAAATATGAAAATTAAAATAAAGTTTGAATGATATGAATATTAAATTGCTGAAGAATGAATTTTTATTGAGCTTAGATGATGATGATGTTGGTCTTTGGGAAGTATGGGTTTTAGCAAATCAACTTTATCAAGGTGGCCCGGAAGTAAAAAAGGCGGCGATTCTGGAAGTAATTAGGGAGCTTCTTGATGAAAAATCTATGATCGCTGGAGAAATACATGATGGCGTTATTAAAAAATGGAAAGGCACTTCGGAAGAAATCATCGAACGAATTGACTCCGAATGGCGAAAGTTAAATCGTGATCCAGACTTGGGCGATGTGGTTTGGTTTTTTAAGGTTTAGCTTGGGTTTATCTTAGTAATTTGTTGAGGGAGTAGGTGTGACTACTCCTTTTTTATTTTCTAAAAGGAGAGAGTCTCATTTTGAGACAGTCAATTCTCTGGCAGGTGTTGCCCCTATTTGTTACCTCACTCTGTGAATGAGCCTATTTCCAATGTATTTGAGCCTGGATGGCATAGATGTTGGAAGTTATTGAATTGAGTGAGGTTCCTATGAAACTTAAAGACTTTATCAGCAGTAACGAAATCGTTTTGATCATCATCGGGATCTTTTTGCTGTTTCCGTTGTTCGGCAACGCGCAAGTCGGTTCAAAAGTTTCAACCTCAAGCATTCAGCAAGTCTTAAACAATCAAGGCGGCGATCCTCGTTTGGTAGGACTTCATTTTGATAAAATCCAAAAGCTTTACGAGCAACGTAACATGCAGCCTATCTGGGTTGATCCCGTATCGCAAACGATGAACCCGAATGTGCAAAGCCTAAGAACAATGCTTTTGACGGCTTACCGCCATGGTTTGCCAGCTGAATTCATGACTGAACCGAATGGTAAAGCGAACTATATTTCTTGGAACTATTGGACTCCGACAATGGAGAACATCTGGGATCGCAAAAGTCAGTTTGAGCCGCTTTATTTTGAAATCCTAGCGACTGAAGCTTTCTTGAAATATGCACAACATCTACTAACAGGTCGTTTTGATCCAAGAGGCGTCGATCCAAATATCAAAATGGGTCCTCGTGTGATCACAGCTCAATCTTATGTGGCTTTAGCCAATGCTTTGGCGGCAAATCCGTCGGAGCTTTCCGCTCGTATGGATCGCTTTGCACCAAGTAATCCCGCTTACAAAGGTCTGTCTGCACTTAATGTGAAATTGATCAAAGAACAACTTTACAAGGGGAACTGGAAAAAGATCGAATCTCCGGGTGTCACTTTAAAGTTGCAGTCGCCAACATTGAGACATGCGATTATCCCTGAGCTTCGTCAGCGTTTAGCTTTTTATGGGTACCCAACTCAAAATTTGCAAAGTGATGAATTTGACAGTGATTTGAAAAATGCCTTGGTTTCATTTCAAACAATGAACAACTTAACTCCAGACGGTGAAGTTGGCGCAAATGTATCGAAGGTTCTTCGCTATTTAAACATGCCGATCAGTCAACGTATGCAGCATGTAGCGATTAATATGGAACGCCTTCGTTGGTTGCCAAGAAATCCAAGCTCCAAAGAAATTTTCGTCAATTTAGCAATGACCGAATTTAAACTTTACGAAATTTCCGCTGATGAGAACAAGCGTGGGTATATCTATAAAGAAGCGCTGAAATTTAAAACTGTGAATGGCAGAGGTGTCAGACAATCGCCTATCCGTATCGATGCTATTAAAAGAGTTATCCTAAATCCAGATTGGACAGTGCCTGAAAATTTGGCTCGCGTAGATAAGCTTCCTCTGTTGAAGCAAAACGCAAACTATTTAAATGAACATAATATGTATTTGAAAAAGTACGGTAAGATCGTTCCGTCAGAGACAATTGACTGGAACACTTTTAATCCTGATGAATTCCAAAATGGTGATGGCGGTTATCAAATCGTGCAAAAACCTGGTTACATGAATGCATTAGGTGTTGTGAAGTTCGAATTGCAAGCAGGTGAGTTGATCTACATGCATGATACGAACGAAAGAGAATTGTTTCAGCAGGAAAACCGTCACGGAAGTTCTGGATGTATTCGTTTGGAAAAGCCGTTGGTTTTGGCTGAATACTTGAAACCTTTCATGAAAACTTCGCCTGGTGATATTAAGAGCTTGGTTCCGGCGAGTGAAAATGACACATCGAAGACGTTCCAAACAAAATGGATTTCGATGAAATACTCGATGCCAGTTTACTTGATCTATCTAACGGCAGATCAAACTCCAGATGGCAAAGCTCGCTTCGCGGACGATCCGTACGAGCAAGATCCCAAATTGGTTCAAGCCTTGGCAGATGCAGCAGCTCGTGGTGACTTCTAAGCCGACCTCGGTGGAATAAATTTGGCCAAACACAAAATCTATGTTTCGATAAAGGGATGAACCAAATCATCCCTTTTGTTTTTTTGTGGTCTGTGGGGGCGCAAGCTCAGCTTTCATCGCCGTCGCCGGTGGCGTCGACGACTCCTGTTTCCATTTCTTATGAAAATGTTGTGAAGTGTTTCCCGGA
Organism: Bdellovibrio sp. HCB209; assembly: GCF_047306065.1. Classification (GTDB taxonomy): domain Bacteria; phylum Bdellovibrionota; class Bdellovibrionia; order Bdellovibrionales; family Bdellovibrionaceae; genus Bdellovibrio. Next base: position 2,784,831 of record NZ_CP178618.1, on the reverse strand, counting down.
ACTCAAGGATGACAGTTTGGCGTTCAAAGTGAATTTGACCAAGCTTAAGGAAATCGCGGACGAGAAGTTTGTGACCGTGCGCTCGCAACTGCGTCAAAGAAAGATCTCTTATCTGGATGCAGACAAAGAGTCGATGAACCTCATCCTGAAGACCCAAGAGTCGTCACCCAAAAAGCAAAAGACCGAGTTGGTTTTGCAGAAGGTGAGTGATGATGGAGTGCTTACAGATTTAGCACTTACTAAGAATCAGCGCATCAATCCCAAGCAAGAGATCATTAACAACTTCCTGTTGAATGCGACCATCAAAAGCGACGTCTACTCCTATCATGACACAAAGCTGAATGGAGTGAGTTCCACTTACAAACGTAACTTCCGAGAGGTGATCGAGTACAGCTTAGAGGGACCTTCGCGAAAGCGCAGTCTGTCTTGCAGTAGCGAGCCACAGCTGGGGATTATTTGCACTTGCACTAAGAAATAATCTGTTGAATAGCGCTATCCGTTATAGCTATACTTTTTGTAGTGTTGTTCTAGGAATTTTTCTAGAGTTTTAAAAGGTTTAGCCCATTAGCGATTGATAGAGGAGACACGGTGACTGCTGAGAAAAAGAACTTTAATTTCCTCATTGCAGGAGTCCCGTACAAACTTAAGTCCTCACACGACGATGCCACGGTTCAGGAACTCGTCGACTTTGTTAATAACAAAATGACTCAAGCTATGGCCGTTACTAAAAACGGTTCCTTCCAAAACGCCGCTGTTTTGACAGCGATGAATGTTGCAGAAGAACTCATCCTTTTGAAAAGAAAAGCCCAACGTGAACTCGACAAGCTCGAGGAAAAAACGATGCAGCTTTCTTTGGAACTTGAAAACTCCAAGAACAACAAGGTTTTGAACAACTAACTTTGATGTAACTCTCTTGGAGTGCCCATGCCCTCTTGGAGCTCTAAACAGGAATGTCGTTCCTTTTATAAATCTCTTTGCGCCCAAGAGTTCGCGCAAGGTCTTGTTCAAAACCAGCAGCAGTTGAATGTATTTCTGCAGGACTTTATGTCTAAGCAGAACGGATGTTGGGGTGCTTATCGCGCTCTAGCTCAAGAACCCAGCGTGGACGAGGTTTTCCAAATCCAAGATATCGACTGGGTTTTCCCTCGAGTAAAGGGAAGCGAACTTGAGTTTTGTTTTGCATCAGGTTTTAGCCAGGGCGCCTTTGGCGTTTTGGAACCTGATCCCAATTCCGCTATCATTGATCTTAACCGCATTCACGGTCTGCTGATCCCAGGTTTAGTTTTTAATAAGAATGGCAATCGCCTTGGTAAGGGTAAGGGGTTTTATGACAAAACCCTCGCTCACTTTAAAGGAATCAAGGTTGGTGTCTGTTTTGATTTTCAAATTTCAGAACAGACCATCCCCATGGAACCGCATGATGAGAAAATGGATTTCATCATTACCGAGTCGGGGATCAAGGTTTGCCAGCAGTTTGAAGTCCACTAGGACTTTTTAGGAGTAAGGAAGAAATGGAAATTTTAATCACAGCCATTATCTGTTTAATTTTGGGCGGTGTCGCTGTTTTCATGGTGAAACGCATCCAGGATAACAACAGCAAGAAGTCTGCTCGTGTTGAGGCAGAGCGTATCGTTAACAAGGCTAAGTCTGAAGCAGCTAAGATCAAAAAAGATTCTGAAACTCGCGCTAAGGATTTCGAAGGTCGCGCCCGCAAAAACGTGGAAGCTGATATTCACAAGCAAAACTCTACGTTGAAAAATAAAGAGTCTCAGTTGGATCGCCGTTTGAAAGAAATCGAACAGCAATTCAAACAAAAGATGGAAGAAAACGAACGCCAATTGAACACATTGAAAGACCGCGAAGAAAAAATCGCGATCTCTGAAAACCGTGTGAAAGAGCTTGAGAAAAAAGGCGAATCACAAATTGGCGAGTTGAAACTGAAGTTGGAATCTGTTGCAGGAATGTCTCAGGACGAAGCAAAACGTCAGTTGCTATCTGCAATCGAAGAAGAAGCAAAAATCGAAGCTTCTAAAAAAATCACACAAATCGAAGAGCAAGCTCAAAAAGAATCTGAAGTTAAAGCTAAGCGTATCTTGGCAACAGCGTTGTCTCGTTTCGCTTCTGAGTTCACTTCTGAAAGAACTGTCAGCGTATTGGCGCTTCCGAACGACGAGATGAAAGGTAAAATCATCGGTCGTGAGGGTCGTAACATCAGAACTTTGGAAGCACACTGTGGCGTGGACTTGATCGTCGACGATACTCCTGAGGCAGTGGTTATTTCTGGTTTCGATCCAGTTCGCCGTGAACTAGCTCGCAGAACTATCGAAAAGTTGATGGAGGACGGTCGTGTCCATCCAGCACGTATCGAAGAGGTTGTAGAGAAGCAACGTAATGAGCTTATGAAATCCATCAAAGAAGAGGGCGAACGCCACGTGATGGAATTGGGTATCGCAAACATGCACCCAGAGCTAATCAAAATCATCGGTGGTTTGAAATACCGTAACTACCAAGGCCAAAATGCTTTGAACCAAGCTTTAGAAGTTGCCAACATCGCAGGTCTTCTTGCGGGTGAGTTGGGCGTGAGTGTGAAACTCGCACGTCGTGCAGGTTTGCTACACAATATCGGTAAAGCCATCGATCATACTGCTGAAGGCAGCTATGCAACGGTGGGCGCTGAAGCCGCTAAAAAATATTCTGAATCTGAAGACGTATGTCACGCGATCCGCTCCCATGACGAAGAGGAAAAACCTCATTCGATCTTGGCTTGGATTGTTCACGCGGCTTACATCTTGTCGAGCGCGCGCCCAGGTGCACGTCGTCCGCAAATGGATTCATTCATCCACCGTTTGGAAGACCTTGAATCTATCGGTAACAGCTTTGACGGCGTTTTGAAAACGTTGGCTTTGCAAGCGGGTAAAGACGTTCGCGTCTTGGTTGAATCAGCGAAAGTAACTGATGACCAAGCGGTGATGTTGTCTCGTGATATCGCTCGTAAGATCGAACGCGAAGTTCCTCAAGCGGGCCAAATCAAAGTTACCGTGGTTCGTGAAACAAGATCTGTGGAGCATGCACGCTAATGAGTTTCTTAGATCCTAAAGAACAGTTAGAGAGAATTAAATTTGGTGTCGCTGAATTCATCAATGATGAAGAGATGCTAAAGAAGTTAAAGCGTTCTAAAGAAACGAACACGCCGCTTCGTATTAAATTGGGTGCAGATCCGACTCGTCCAGATATTCATATTGGTCACACGGTTGTTATCAATAAATTGAAAACGTTCCAGGATCTAGGTCACCATGTGATCTTTTTGATCGGGGACTTTACAGCGACTATCGGTGATCCGACTGGTAAGAGCACGACTCGTCCGGTTCTTTCTCGTGAAGAGATCGAAGAAAACGGTCGTACTTACGCAAAACAAATTTTCAAAATCCTAGATCCGAACAAGACAGAGATCGTTTACAACTCGTCTTGGATTGGCAAGATGACTCCGGGTGAGTTCATCAAAATGGCGGCACAATATACTGTGGCGCAAATGCTTGAACGTGATGATTTCACGAAACGTTACCGTGCTGGTACGCCGATCGCGATTCATGAGTTCTTGTATCCATTGACTCAAGGTTATGACTCTGTGGCATTGAAAGCAGACGTAGAGTTGGGTGGTACGGATCAGAAGTTCAATCTTCTGGTAGGACGCTCAATGCAAACGGCTTACGGTCAAGAACCTCAGTGTGTTTTGACGATGCCGATCCTTGAAGGTATCGACGGCGTTAATAAGATGTCTAAGTCTTTGGATAACTATATCTCGGTTGTTGATACTCCTAAAGACATGTTCGGTAAGACGATGAAGATTTCTGACGATTTAATGTATCGTTGGTACGAACTTTTGACGGACATCACTGCGGCTGAGCTTGAACAGTTGAAACAAGACGTTGCCAATAAAGTGAAACATCCACGCACAGTTAAAGTTGAATTGGCAAAATTCATCATCAAACGTTTCCACTCTGCAGAAGCAGCGCAAGGGGCGGAAGATGAATTCAATCGTATCTTTGTCGATAAAGGTCTTCCTGACGACATTGCGACCGTTGAAATTGCAAAAAATGATATCCCAGCTGACGGCCTTGGTGTTGCTCAGTTGTTAGTTAAGTTGGGCTTTGCGGCTTCTAATAGTGAAGGCAACCGCATGGTTCAAGGTGGCGCCGTACAAATCGACGGCAAAAAAATCACAGACGCGAAAGCAAAGCTTGCGGCAGCTGATATCGACGGAAAAGTCGTTAAAGGCAGCAAGACAAAATTCGCGAAAGTGAAGTTAGTGTAAGAACATGCCGCGAATGCGGTGTGTGAAGTAAAAGGTGCCTGGCACCATTGAGGATTTTCAGTATGAAAATTAAATTTCTTCCGCAAAATATCGAGGTCGAGGGAACTCCTGATAAGTCCCTTTTGCAGATCGCGACGGAGAATCATCTTGAGATCCGTTCTATCTGTAAAGGTGTACCAAGCTGTGCGGAATGCCGTGTGCGTATCAAAGAGGGTGACAACAATGTTCTGCCTCCAGGTAAAGCTGAGCTAAGCCTGATCGGTACCAGCTACTTTATCGACGGTCGTCGTTTAAGCTGCCAAGTTCGTTGTTTCGGTGACGTGACAGTGGATTTGACAGAGCAAGTAGAACGCGCAGAAAACCAAACTAAGAAAATCAGAGGATTCCGTACAAATAAACAAATGGAATCTAAAGCTGTGAACGACACGATGTTGTTGGATGCTAAGCCTGATGAAAGTGCGCCACAAGCTTCTGCGAATGCATCGGCTGAAGGTGCCACTGAAACTGCTGTAGGCGGAGACAAACCACAACAACAACAGCAGCAGCAAAGACATCAGCACCAAAATCAGCAAAAGCAACAGAATAGACAGCAGAACCAAAACCAGAATCAGCAAAGACAAAAGCAAGGCCAACACCAAAATCAAAAACAAGGTGGCGGTCAGCAACAGAACAGAAACCAACAGCAGGCGAAGCAGAACTCTGGTCAGAATCAAAACCAAGGCCAAAACCAGCAGAAGCAGAATCAAAATCAGCAGAAAGCTAAAGGCGGCGGTCAAAATCAGAACCAGAACCAAAATCGCCAGCACAATCAGCCGAAGCAGCAAAACCAACAGCAGGGCAAACAACAACAGCCTCAGCAAGGTCAGCAGCAACAGCAACGCCCACAAAATCAGCAGAATCCAAATCAAGGCAAGCCTAAGCAATAGGTTTGCCTCACCCAAAGAGTACAGATCTTCACCAATTGTTAACTAATTGGCTGAAGGTCTAGTGCATGACATTTGATAGAGACCGATAAGTTTCAAGAATGTCTCACAAGATCACTTTCCGAGAACGCGGCCAGGGGCCAACATTGATTCTTCTTCACGGTTACGGAGGAAGCGTTCACCATTGGGAAGGGGTGGCTTCAGCCCTTGAGGCGAAATACCGCGTGATCGTTCCCAATCTGACTCATCTTTATCTTAGCAGTGATAAGTTGTTCTTTACCGTTCAAGTCGAAGTCTTAGCCAAGTTCATTGGTGATCATTTCCCCAATGAGCGTGTGCATGTGGCGGGACTTAGTTATGGTGGAGCACTTAGCTGGGCGCTGGCAACTCAGCATCCACACTTGGTACAAAAGATGGCCTTGATCAACCCGATGGTCACAGATCCAGTTAAGAACTTTCTGCCGAAGGAATTGAAGTTCTTTTTCTCGATACCTTTAAATCTGAAAAGTATTTACCTGATGCTATCGACTCCGATGGGGCATTCGTTTTTAAAGCGTGCCGCACAGATTTTCAGAGATGAAAGAAGCGGAGGGGAGATCTCCCTAGAAAGATTGAAGGGCAGAAAGCTGCAATTCGTGGCTCATCTGATTCATCATTTTTCATGGATCTTGCGTTCTGAGGATTGGAATTATTGGAATAAGAAGCTTTTCAATTATCGCGGCGAGTGCCGTTTGATATTTGATCAAAGTGATTTGCTGTTTAATCAAGAAGCCTACAAAAAGTTCGCAAACCACCTAGGTTGTGAAGACTTGGTTGTACTTGAAGGCGCGGGACATTTGGCGATTAAATCCAAACCAGAATTAGTCGCTCACCATATTCAGGAATTTCTCAGAGAATCTTCCGAGAAGAAAATCGCAAAGTAGATTAAGCTTTCACACCTGTGGGCTGTTTCGGATAAGCACGTTGATAGCGTTCAGTGATGTCTTCAGCTAAGACCAGCTTATTGTCGTTTTTAAGCAGGCGAATAAAGGTCTCATAGCTTTCAGCATCCATGCGATTATTCGCAGCCATCTTGCGCCCTTGATCAATTACTTTGGATAAAGGCAAAGTCTTGCAGTTGAACAGGAAGTAAAGGTTTTCGTATTCTTTGCTGCCAACTTGATTTGATGGGAACTGCTGAAGGAATCTTGCAGCCTGGTTTACTGCCTGGGCATCACCACGTAGTAGGACTTTGACGACTTTAGAAATGTATTCCACTTCCGGTCCCAAAACCTGTACACCAAGTTCAAAACACTCAACTGCTTTACCCAAATCTTTGTTGTTCAGGTTAGAACGACCCGCTGTGAATAAAGCGGCAGAGAAGACATGACGAAGCTCTGGAGTCTTGTGATCAAGCTGAGCAAATAATTGGAAGTAGTGTGGAACCTCATCGAGCTTTCCGGAAAAAACAGCAGCGATGAATAATTGACCAAGACGTTTTGGTCCAATCGGGTAGTTCTCGATGATGGTATTCGCAACTGTGTAGGCGTTGTTATAATCTTTTTGCTCGTAATAAGTGTCAAACTTCCCAGTCAGGCAGCGATAGTGCAAAGGCTGCATACTAAGGCCCTTCACAAACTCATCGTTGGCGAATTGGTATTCTGTTTCTTTGAACTTCGTGTATCCCAAATAGTAATGCGCTAGAGTCGGCTTTTCTTGGTGTTGAAGGGCTGCGGTAAATTGGTATTCAGCGTTTTTCAGCTGACCATCAAAAAGAGCCTGTTTTCCTTCACGAATGTGTTTGATGTATTCGCTGGGATTTAGTTTGCGATCAATCAGGTTGCGCAGACGACTTGAAAGAGTTCCGCTTTGGAAGGGCTTTACGATATAGTCATCTACTAACTCTTCAGCTGCCTCTGCAATAGAGGAGCTCGAGTTATTGTGAGTCATGATAACAGAGATATTGTTCGGACTATTCGCCGTGTGCAGGGACACCAACTCCAAACCAAACTTCGAGTCCACTTGAAACTCTGTGATTAAAAGCTGTGGCTTCTTATCATTGATAAATTCACGAGCTCCCACATATCTTTTTGTCGTCATGATGTTCTCACTTTGCAAACCGATCTCCAGCAAAGCAGAGGAGATAAGGTTCGTGTAAGACGGTGAACTGTCGACGATAAGGGCTGTGAGATTTTTCATTAGTCGAGATCTCTCATCGCTCTAAAGAGCATTTCGGTATTCAGTTGTGATTGCATGTTGGCTTCAAGGAATTTTTCCCAGAGACCTTTATCAAAGCGGTGAAGTTCGACAGTGTATTTTGCAAGCTTGCCGTCCTCTAAGGGAGAGCTCACTGCAACTTTACCCGTCGCTAAGAAATCAGATTCCAGGCCCGCGATATGGAACTTACCTTCGATATGGAGGATCGTTCCCAACCCACACATGCGAGGAGCCGCTTCGATAGTGAAGGACTTGTCTCCATACTCCAAAACTTCCAAAGGACGTGCCTTCAGATTTTTGATCAGCTCAAATTCTGTTGTTAGATTTTGCAGACTATGGATTTCAAGGAAGTTACGGCTCATACCGTAAATTATAAGCTGTCAGGGGACAGAACACCTAATTGGTGAATGAAGACTTCAAGAGTTCTGGACGTCCTACAATACACATGTAGGTCTAAAAAATGGCCTTTCTGCAATGAAAAGGCCAGTGTTTCCAACGGAAGTTATGAGGTAATTCTTATCTCTAAACGTTGAAGCTAGAGCCGCAACCGCAGTGTTTTGTCGCGTTGGGATTATTGAAGACGAAACCTTTACCATTCAAGCCACCGGAGTACTCCAAAGTCATACCCAAGATGTAAAGCATGGAGTTCGCATCAACTGCGATCTTTTGGCCGTTTGATTCAAAGAACTTATCGCCCTCACGAGCCTCTGTATGAAAATCCATTTTGTAAGACAAGCCAGAGCAGCCGCCTTTTTTCACTTCCACACGCAAAAATGCCGATTCATCTTTGCCATCATCTTTTTTTAACGCAGCAATTTTTTGAGCAGCTTCTGGGGAAATGTTGATCATACAAGAACTCCTGAGAGATTAATTCCCAAGCAGTGTAACACAGTCCGCGGTCCCTGGGGAGGCTTGAATCCAACCCCGTTGGGACTCGCGTAAAATACTGAAAATATTATATATTTTTGGATGGGATGGCGCCGCTAAGGATCTCCACCGCACGTTGAATGTCGTTTTCAGTGGTCCAACGGCCAATGCTGATTCTGAAAGTGCATTGGGCTTCTTCAGGGGACATACCAATTCCCTTAAGCACAGTACTGATCGTCATGGAGCCAGAGCTGCAAGCCGAACCCGTGCTGATCCCCAATTTTTGAATTTTGGAAGTGATCGATTCGATCTTAATTCCGGGTAAAGTCACATTCAAATTAACAGGGGAGCGTTCTGTCGGATGACCGTTCAGACGAATTCCTGGAATAGCCGTCTGCAACTTTTGCCAGAAAAGATTTCTGAGTTCAGTCATGTGAGCACATTCATTCGCCAGATTGTTTTTGCAAAGTTCAGAAGCGACACCCATACCGACAATCGCAGGAACATTCAGTGTTCCTGAGCGTAAGCCTTTTTCTTGGCCGCCACCATAGATCAAAGGATCTAACTGAACTTGCGGATCTTTAGAGCGAATGAATAAAGCGCCAGCGCCCTTCGGACCGTAGTATTTGTGTGCAGAAATGGACATCAGATCAATACCCATTTCAGTTACATTGATCGGAAGTTTCGCAATCGATTGAGTCGCATCTGTGTGGAAAAGGATTTGTTTTTCTTTCGCCAACTTTGCAGCTTCAAGGATCGGATTGATACTGCCGATTTCGTTGTTAATCCAAATCAAGCTGATCAACTTAGTGTGTGGCTTGATAGCGTTGCGAAGAGTTTCCATCTCCACTTGGCCATACTTATTCACAGGTAGGAAGTCGACCTCGACACCTTGTTTTTGCGCCGCTTGCATGCCTTTCAGCATGGAGCCGTGTTCGATACAGCTAGTGATGTAGTGAATAGGACCGTTGGGATTTTGCTCACGAAGTTTTGTAAGCAAACCAAAGATCACCCAATTGTTGGATTCAGTAGCGCTGGAAGTGAACGTGACTTCAGAAGCTTTAGCTCCGATGAAAGATGCCACTTGCATACGTGCTTTTTGCACAGCATTTTCTGCGGCCCAACCCCAGTGATGAGCAGCACTTGCGGGATTTCCGAAGTGTTGTCTGAAGTAAGGTTCCATCGCGGCATACACCTGTGGATCCACGGGCGTCGTAGCGTTGTAATCGAAATACAGTCCAGAGTCGGTCGTTGGAGCCGGTGTCGTGCTTAGCTGAATCATTTCCATGGCAAACAGCTAATAACGGCGGTGGGAGCGGGTCAAGCAGAATCCTAGGACGCCTTAGTTTTCTTAAGCACAGCATCTTGCTGTGCTTCGAACTCGTCGATCTTATCGTTTAAATAGTTTTGGGCACGGTACTTATCTAAATTCACAAGCTCCATGCGTAAAATGTGGAGATGTGTGATGCCCTGATTCATAAGGCGGTTTTTCTGCTCATTCAAAAAGACACCGCCCTCTGGAGTATAGAGAACGTAGCGGTTGTTGCGCGGCAGATGGACGTAGACATTGAAGTCCACGACGACGTCAGATTTCATCTCATGAATTTGTACTGCGGCCATTTCTTCGTCAGGGGAGTCTTTGAGATCTGCTTTAAGGTCAGCTCGCGGAAAGAACGCCATGGCGACTTCGTTTCCTTCGTGCACAGACTTCCTAAGGAACTCAGCATGATCTACCGCCCACGCGGTGAAGGGAACCTGCTTGATTCGAATTGGCATGGTGCCGTTGTTTTCCAAATTCTCGCCATTGTCGCTGAGGAATTTGAAAAGGCGAGTGCGGATTTTATCGATGAATTGAATATCAATGGTAATATGCTGAGCCATCGCTGCCACCAGGTATCCAGAGAAGCGACCGGATTCCACCAAGATGCAGGCGACGTTTGTTGCGTGTCTGACTTCGTGTTTTTTATCCGTAATCACGCAGGCTTTTTCCATGGCCTCGCGTGTCCCTTTTAGAATTAAAGAGCCTGGGTCATTTGCAACTTCGTCGGCAATCTCTTTGAGATTATCTCGACGAGAAATTTCAGAAGGTCCCCAGCTAGGATCATTCTTTTTACCGCGAGTGGGATTGCTTCTGGAATCACCGTAGGATTCATAGTTGGGCTCGTAAGGATTGGAGGAACCAGATTTCGAAGGTTGAAAATTGCCTTCTCCGTTTTGCCCAAAAGGATTGTTGGGATTAAAACCGTTATGGCCATTTCCGTGGGGATTGTGTTGATTGCCTGCAGAACCACCTGTGAATTGCGGATCATTGCTTCCGAACCCACCAGTCATCGAATTGTGGTTTCCATTTTGGTGAGAGTTCCCAGTACCTAAAAAACTGGGATCAAAGCCACCGATGGGACCGCCCGTTGCATCGGTGCCATTGAGACCGCTAGTTCCTCCAGCGGCAAAACCGTTGCTATTAGGATCTTGCTGAGATGGTGGAATATATCCCGCCATGCCCGGTTGTACGATAGCTGAAGAGCCGTCGACATTTCCTGGCGTCATTGGAACAAAAGTGCCGCTGGTGGAGTTGCTTTCCAGTGCTCCCATTAAGTTAGCTAAAAAATTTTGTGTGGATGCGTTGGCTGTATCCGGTCCGCCTTCGCCACCGCGAATTGCGATCACACCTGAGCCCGGTCCATTGCCACTCTCCCAAGTTCTTTGTGCACCTAAGGCACCAGGGTTGGCTGATTGGTCTTTGTGATATTTATTAACCATTCGCTCAACAGCAGGGCCGGTGATGGGATGATAAATCGCATAGCCAGAACTACAGTCATTCAGAACTTTGACAGAGGCAGGTGTGGAATGTTCTGCAAATGCAATCACACAAACGGGAAAGGCTTGGCTTAATACTTTGGGAAGGTTGCGAACTTTTTTGTTGGGATGATCGATACTCACCATCACAAATTGTGGTTGGTGTTGCACCAGATGAATCATCGCCTCTTTAAGATTGTGGGTACTTTTGATTTCCCAATCACGATTTTTTAAAAATCCTTCAACAGGTCCTAGGCTTTGTGGATGCGACTTGATGATCAGCAGCTTGCGCTTCTCGGTCTGTTGTTCCATGTAACGTTCCTGTTAAAAAATTGTGAGTTATATTCTTTACGGCGACTCCATTCTAAATAAACAGGGGATTGATGCGGATTGTGTTCCTTATTGCAAAAGAGTAATCAAACTGAGTCCAGTTATAGAATGCATGTTCGAGAGGCAAACTCGCCCTTAGTACAGGTGTCGTATTCCTAGTTATCTTAGAGGGGAACTCTCCTACAATACTTGTATGAAAAAACAAACTCTGCACAGCACCAGCTATTTTGTTACCGGCAACAAAAATCCAGAGAACCTGTTGAAGTGGAAAAAGATCAACTGCGAAATCAAGAATCGCCAAGGAGAAATCTTTTTTCAGATGAAAGGTGTCGAAGCACCGGAAAGCTGGTCGCAACTTGCTGTGGAGATTGCAGCGTCAAAGTATTTCCGTAAATCCGGCGTGCCCAAAACAAAGCACGAAAAATCTATTCGTCAAATGGTAGAGCGAGTTGTGAAGGCTATTTCTGGCTCTGCAAGCAAACAGGGCGGGTACTTCAAAACAAAAAAAGACGTCGATGTTTTTGCGAGAGAGCTCAAATTCATTTTGCTGTCTCAGCGCGCGGCTTTTAATAGCCCCGTTTGGTTTAATGCCGGATTGTTTGAGTCGTATAAAATTAATTCTCCAAGTGAACACTATGCATGGGATGAGAAAAAGAAATCCATTCAGCAAACCAAAAACGCCTATGAAAGACCGCAGTGCTCGGCTTGTTTTATTCAAAGTGTGCATGACTCGATTGATGGAATTTTTGAGCTGGCTAAAAACGAAGCTCGTTTGTTTAAGTACGGGTCCGGAACGGGCAGTAACTTTTCAACCTTGCGTAGTAAGTATGAGCCCTTAAATTCCGGTGGGCATAGTTCGGGATTGATTTCGTTTCTTGAAGTCCTAGATCGGGGAGCGGGAGCCATCAAGTCCGGCGGAACCACTCGTCGTGCAGCTAAGATGGTCGTTGTCGACATCGATCATCCGGAAGTCATAGACTTTATTGATTGGAAAATGAACGAAGAGCACAAAGCCAAGCTTTTGATTGAAGCTGGTTTAAGCTCTGATTTTGAGGGCGAAGCCTACAAAACGGTATCAGGGCAGAATGCAAATAACTCTGTCAGAGTCACAGATCAGTTTATGAAATCTGTGCAGGCAAAAAAGCCGTGGAAATTACTGGCGCGATTGGATCAGAAAGTCATTCGCGAAGTTCCCGCCGCCGATGTCTGGAACAAAATCACTCATGCGGCTTGGATGTGTGCGGATCCAGGGATTCAGTTTCATGATACGATCAACATGTGGCACACATGCCCGAACTCGGCAGAAATTCGTTCAAGCAACCCATGCTCGGAATACATGTTCCTTGATGACTCTGCTTGTAACCTGGCTTCGATTAATTTGGTTAAATTCCTAAATCCTGATGGCAGTTTTGATTTTGAATCCTTCATTCACACGGCGCGCACGTTGTTTATCGCGCAAGAAGTGTTGGTGGACTATTCCAGTTATCCGACGCAACAAATTGCACAGAATTCCCATGACTATCGTCCTTTAGGTTTGGGCTTTGCGAACTTAGGTAGTTTGTTAATGAGAAAAGGCATACCTTACGATAGCGATGAGGGACGCGCTTGGGCAGGGGCGATCACTTCGTTGATGACGGGTGTGGCTTATCTTACGAGTGCCGAAATGGCTCGCGCGAAAGGTACCTTCACTGGTTTTAAAAAGAACCGTGCACCGATGCTTAATGTGATGAAGATGCACGAGAAAGCTTTGGATAAAATTTCTTGGAAGCATTTGCCAGAGGGGTTAGATAAAGCCGCTCGCAATTTGTGGAAGGCCGTTGTATTTAACGGTGGCAAATATGGATTTAGAAATTCCCAAGCAACAGTGGTGGCGCCGACGGGCACTATCGGTTTGTTGATGGATTGTGATACGACGGGGATCGAACCAGATTTTTCGTTGATCAAGTTTAAAAAATTGGTGGGCGGCGGAGAAATTCAAATCGTCAACCAATCGGTGAAGCCCGCACTTCGTGTTTTGGATTACGAAGACACACAGATTGAATCAATCCTGAGTTACATTGCCGAGCATAACACTTTCGTGGGTTGCCCAGAATTTAAGCAAGAACACTTGGCTGTATTCGATTGTGCAAATGCGGCCCCAGGCGGACGAGTGCTCTCACCTGAAAGCCATGTGAAAATGATGGCGGCGGTTCAACCGTTTATTAGCGGTGCGATTTCAAAAACCGTGAACCTGCCGAATTCGGCATCTGAGGATGATATCAGTCGTATTTACTTCTTAGCTTGGCAGCTGGGAGTCAAGGCTGTGGCGGTTTACCGGGATGGAAGTAAGCTTAGTCAGCCGCTGAATATTAAGAAAAAGACCGCGCCAGGGGATTCTGTCCCCAAATTCACTATGAAATGCCCTGAATGTGGGAGCGACACGGTGCTTACGAGTGGGTGCTATCGTTGCCCCAATTGCGGAACCACTGTAGGCTGCTCCTGATCCGGCCGTTGCCGACTTTTGAGGAAAATTATGAGTAAGAAAGATATTTTTGGGGATGATGTTGATTCTGGGAAATCGTTTGAAGATTTTGAGGCAATGTTTGCTGAGTCTTCTTCGGGTGGTTTGAAGACTCGCGTTTCTGTGGGCGATAAAATCCGTGGAGAGATTCTTTCCATCGGTAAGGAAGAGTCCTTTATTTCTACAGGTACTCCGACAGACGGTATGATCTTCACAAGAGATCTTATGGATGAAAACAAAGAAGTAAAATATCACGTGGGTGATATGATCGACGTTGTTGTTCTTTCCACTAAAGGCGGCGAGATCCGTTTGACTGTGAAAGGTTCGACTTCTGCTGAGGCAGATTCTTTGGAAGATGCTTACGATATGGAGCTTCCGGTTTCAGGAACTGTAACTGAAGTTGTTAACGGCGGTTTGCGCGTTAACGTTCAGGGCAAGACGGCATTCTGTCCTATTTCACAAATTGATTCTCGCTTCGTAACCGATGCTTCTGAATACGTTGGTAAGAAGTTTGAATTCTTGATCACTCAATTCGATAAACGCAACATCGTGGTTTCTCGTCGTAAACTTTTGGATATGCAAAAAGTTGAAAACGAAGGTGCCTTCATGCAAAAGGTTCAAGTTGGGGCGATCCTTGAAGGTCGTATCACTCGCTTGGAAAAATTCGGTGCCTTTGTTGAGCTTGATGGCGGTGTTGAAGGTTTGGTTCATTTGTCTGAGCTAACTTGGTCACGTGTTCACAGCCCTCAAGAAGTTGTGTCTCCAGGTCAAAATGTGACTGTTAAGCTTTTGAAAATGGAAGAAGTTGACGGCAAATTGAAAATTTCATTGTCGATGAAACAAGCTGACGGTGACGGGAATCCTTGGAACTCAGTTCCAGCGAAATTCCCAGTGGGCACTGTAGTGAATGGTAAAGTTGAGAAGAAAGAAGTTTACGGCTTGTTCGTAAATATCGCTCCGGGCATCACAGGTCTTTTGCCGAAAGCAAAATGGCGTGATCATGTTGACGGCGCTCAATTTGAAAATAAAAAACGCGGTGATGAAATCGCGGTACAAATCGATGAAATCAAATTCGAAGAGAAAAAGATTTCATTGGGAGTTCCAGGTGCGGGTGAAGACCACTCTTGGAGAACTCACCAGCCAACTTCTGGCAGCGGTTTTGGTTCCTTGGGCGATGCGCTTAAAGGACTGAACATCAAACCTAAAAAATAAATCAGTTATAAATGGCCCTGCAGTTTTTCTGTCGGGCCATTTTTGCGTCTGGAGTTTGGTGAGGTTTTATGACAGCGGCCAATCTTACTAAATCTCAAGTTCGGGCATTGTGGCTTCAGGCCCAGGGACTTGATCGGTCTCATCCCTTCGGCAGCGGTCCAAAGGCGACTGCGAAAATCGTGAAACATCTTGGATATGTTCAGATCGATACGATTCATGTGATCGAGCGCAGTCATCATCATATTCTCTATACCAGAAACCTTGATTATAAACGGTCCCACTTAGTTCAAGCGCAAAGCAAAGATAAATCTGTCTTTGAGTATTGGACTCATGCTTTGTCTTATGTGGCCACTGAAGATTTCAAGTACTTCGTTTCAGAGATGAAAGATCGAAAGACCAATCCTTCTCGTTGGTACTATGACGTCTCTAAATCAGATTTGGAGAAAGTATTTCGCATCATCAAGAAAGACGGTCCGATTACAATTCGTGATATCGATGATGATGTACTGGTCGAAAAGGACCATCCATGGGCTAGTAAAAAACCATCTAAAAGAGCCATGCAGAGAGCCTTTAATTCCGGCGACTTAGTTATTAGCGAGCGTCTGGGCATGCTTAAAAAATACGACATAACCAATCGTCATTTCGGATGGGATAAAAGACCCAAAGCTGCCAGTCGCAAAGAAGTTCTGGATTATAAAATAGATCGAGCATTGCGTTCTCAGGGTGTTGTCAGTCTGGATTCTCTTGCTTATATGGAGAAAGGCCCTGAGAAAAAAGATCTTTTAAAAAACGTCCAAGCTCGCGTGAAAAAGGGACAGTTGATTGACGTCAATGTTGAAGGCGTAGGTGGGGGAGCCTTCTGGACAACTCCAGAGGTATTATCGTCCAAAATATCTTCTGCTGGAGAACTCACACATATTTTGTCGCCCTTTGATCCTTTGGTGATTCAGCGCAAGCGATTTCATATGTTCTTTGACTATGATCATCGCTTTGAAGCCTATGTTCCTAAAGAGAAAAGAAAATACGGTTACTTCACCTTGCCAGTGATTGTCGGGGATCAAGCGGTAGCAGTGTTGGATCTTAAGGCTGACAGACAAAACCAAGATCTTTTAATTCAACAATGGAGTTGGCTTGGTAAACACAAGTCATCCCACAATAAAGTTTTGATCGAGAAAGAGCTAGATGGCTTTAGTAAATTCCAATTCGACAAGTAAGCGAATTCCAATTGCTGAGTCTATTCAGTAATTTACCCGGGTTTAATTAATATTACCCGGGTGATATTGATTTCTGAATAAAACCCGGGTAATATTGTTTTCATCAACCTTTTCAAAGGCATTTCTGATGGCAACGACTGAAGCTCAAAAACCTCCCTCGGGAGCTGGACTTATTTTCACCAAAGAGCAAAAGATCCTCATTGCGCTCTTAGCGTTCTTACAATTCACCATCATTTTGGATTTTATGATTTTGGCTCCATTGGGAGCGATCTTGATGCCGGCTTTGAATATCACAGCATCACAGTTCGGGACTGTGGTGTCGGGTTACGCGATCAGCGCTGCGATCTCGGGAATGTTAACGGCAGGGTTCGCTGACAAATTCGATCGCAAAAAACTTCTGATGTTCTTTTATGTTGGGTTTATTTTGGGAACTTTGTTCTGCGGCCTTGCTCCGAACTACCATATGCTGCTTGCAGCTCGAATCGTCACGGGTTTATTCGGGGGAGTGATCGGATCTATTGTGATGGCGATCACCACAGACGTATTTCCATTGCAGCAGCGCGGTCGAGTCATGGGATATTTGCAGACGGCTTTTGCTGCCAGTCAAATCTTAGGTTTACCAGCAGGACTGTATCTGTCGAATCAATTAGGGTGGCATGCTCCCTTTATTATGATCGTGATCGCCAGCGCTATTGCCGGGGTTTTCTTGTGGATTCATATGCAGCCGGTGACAGGGCATTTGGCGTTGCAGACAGATAAGAAAGCATTCGTGCATCTGGCTCATACGATTGCGACTCCTAGGTATTTGTTGGCCTTTGTAACGACGTCGATTTTGTCTATCGGCGGATTTATGCTGATGCCGTTTTCCAGTGCCTATACGGTTCATAACTTGGGGATTTCGTTAGATCATTTGCCCATGATTTATCTGGTTACGGGGTTTGCATCGATCTTGATCGGTCCTTTGGTTGGTAAAATCAGTGACTCGTTTGGGAATTTCAACACATTCGTCTTTGGCAGTGTTGTCAGCATCGTGATTGTTCTGATCTACACTCATTTGGGTATTACTCCCATGCCGATGGTGATGCTGATTAATGCAACGATGTTTGTGGGGATTTTTTCCAGAATGATTCCTTCGCAAACTTTGATGTCTGCTATTCCTTCACCAGATAGCCGCGGGTCTTTTATGTCCATTGGTGCCTCGTTACAACAGATGGCAGGTGGCTTGGGTGCGATATTGGCGGGTGCTATCGTTGTGCAAGAAGCATCAGGTACAATGCTTCACTATGATGTGATCGGATACGTGATGACAGCCTTGTCTGTGACGGCCGTCGTGTTGATGTATTTCATTAATAAGGACGTCGCTAAGAAATCTTCGGGCGCGATAAAATTAAATCCTGCCGATGCGCCAGCAGGACACTAGGGGATAGTTATGGAACCAAGAGCAGATCGCACATGCACCGCTTTTGCGGGAACTAAAATGATTGCTTCCGGTGATATTTTGGAAGTGGCACTTAAAGTTAAAAAGTATTTGAAAGACGACGGCAAAGAAAATGTTTTGATTTTCGATGACGTCACTAGCGCCCAAGTTGAGCTTGATTTACGTGGCACTGTTGATGCTGTCGCCAAAAGAATGGAAGCCCTGATCGAACCTGATGAAAAGAAATCAGGCCCCGGTCGTCCAAAGCTAGGTGTCGTTTCTAAAGAGGTGACACTTTTGCCTCAGCATTGGGAGTGGCTCGCATTGCAGCCCGGTGGTGCCTCCGTGACTTTGCGTAAACTGATCGAAGAAGCGAAAAAGAAAAACTTCGCAAAAGACCAAATCCGCCAAGCGCAAGATGCTGTTTATAAATTCATGCATGCGATGGCAGGGGATCTTCCAAATTACGAGGAAGCTTTGCGCGCGATGTATGCCTACGACACAAAACAATTTAAAAAGATGATCTCCACATGGCCGAAAGACATTCAAGAACACACCATGAAAGTAGGCCGCGAAGCCCTCGCCAATACAAAGTAGGTGGTGCTTTCACAAGGCCCCTTGGACTCAATAAGCCGTGGGATTTTAAGTCCCTTCCTTGGGCCTAGGGCTAGGTCTACTAGTCAAGGTCAGTCGGAAACGTTCCAGAGGTAAGAGTTTATAGTTACAAGAGTTCTTTGATTATTTTGATAAGGACCAAAACAATCACAAGAATCTGCTTAATAAGCTTTAAAATCGGCCGATAAGAACATTGTGTGGTGTTCATTCGGACCTTCTTCGGATTACCGGAAGTGAGTCCGTCTTTAAAGGTGACCTTGCGAAAGCAGAGTCACCTTTTGCATTTTTTAAGCCGATTTATAAAGTTAACGGCACGCTCGCAGACAACGTCATCAGGTTGTGGGCGAAGGTGAGATTTGTCATGTTGGCAGGGACATCGCCAAATTCGTTGATGGTGGTGCCCATCATCTCGAAGTTCACATAGATAGACTTGTAAGTCTGATAACCAATTCCAATTTTAGAGCCACTGCCGTTGCGGTCTCCGATGCTAAAGCTAGGGAAGTACGTAGCATAAATATTAAACTTCCCAGCTCTAATTAATCCAAACACACCCAGTGCTGTCATTCTTGCTTCGTAAGTGCTTTCTTCAGTTGTCGTCGAACTGCCATCATCTAGATTGTCAGTGTTTTTGAAGGACATATTTCCTGTTTCAAACTCAGCACCCGCGGCAAATGTTTTATTTGTCCAACCCGCGCGAGCTCCATACAGCAGTTGCGAGGAAGTGTTCGTGCCTGTCGTTGAAATAGGAGGACTTCCTTGCTCCGTGTTTGAACCAGTGCCGGAGCCTGTGGAATATCCTAGATAAGGTTCAAGATAGATTTCTGCTTGAGCTGATACTGCGGATAGAAACACAAATAACCAAATTAAGATCTTCATTCGATAATCTTAGAGGTCCTTAGTTTCCAGTCAAACCTTTTAAAGATGACGAATCCAAAAGATCATCGCCATCTCTGCAAAGTACTGAGCGCGACGTTCGCGCATGGGCATGGTTTTGTAGGGAGCTTCGATGATGTCAGTGAAGCGTTTGTTGCCGCGATCGATACTCACCCAGCAGGAGTGTTCGTCTTTGGGTTCGATCATCAAGCGCACTTGGGCCGTTTGATCAATGGAGTGACTTGAAAAGCTCCAAGATTTTTCCGTCATAAAATCGCGCATCACGGGGAGCATACGATTGATTAGGAATTGTCCTGTCGAAGAATCTTGCACGCTTACAGAGTGAAATGGCTTTAAAGCTAGTGACAACATCAAAGGAACATCTTGTTGGTCGCGAGTGATGGTGATGCCTTTTAATGCTTCCGTTACGTGCTCTACATGAGTGCGCATTTTTTCTTCTTGGGATTTATAAAAGGACATCTTCACTTCGACGTACGGCAGATGCACGCGGTAGCCCTTTTCGACATTCACATTCGCTAGAGCTTGCTCCACCAAAGTTGCAACATCAGACTCACCCATCCCGATCGTGTCCCAGTGGCGAGTGATATAAGGGTCCATGCCTTCAACACTTTTACTCAACCACGCGGCGATATCATTTTTCCACACGGCTTCGATTTCACGGGGAGGGCCGGGGAGTACGAAAATCTTTTTGCCCTTTGCCTCAACATAAAAAGCATTCGCTGTGCCTTCGACATTGGTGATGATGCGTGCGCCTTCAGGGAAATAGCATTGTTGTTTTTGAATATCTTTAACGACGTAACCGCGCGGCTCTAAGCGGTCTTTGATATGCTGCCAGGAAGCCTCATCCCATTTCAAAGAAAGCCCGGTCCATTCAGAAATCAGATCGCGAGTGAAGTCATCGGTTGTGGGGCCCAAGCCGCCAGTCACAAATATGAGATCAGAGTTTTGAGCACAAAAATCCAAGGCCTCAGAAATGAGTTTTCTTTCATCCGGAACCACAAGGTGAAGTTTTGTCGTGAGTCCCAGGTTTTTTAGCTTTTCAGAAATCCAAGCCGCGTTTTTATTGACGATTTGGCCATCTACCAACTCGGTTCCGATTCCTAATACAGTCGCGATCATACGGGTCTCCATTAACAGAGGTTCATCAAGATTAGGCTTGTGTCGTGATGACGTCCAGACTCTTCCCGAAAAGTGATCGAAATCAGCTATTATTGCGTAGCGTTAGGGGCGCTAAGCCTTGCGGATTACATGGGTTTTTTCTAGATTCCCTACTCTATATACTTAGGAGCTACCATGTCCTTTAATTGGAAAGAATTCGATCTTTACAATCCAACACCTGAGCACACAATGTTGCGCGAAACTGTCAACGCTTTCACGAAAGCGGAAGTTGAACCACAGGCTCACGAATACGATCGTTCCGAAAAATTCAATCTCTCTCTTTTCAAAAAAGTGGGCGAGCTAGGTCTTCTAGGTATCACTGTTCCAGAACAATTCGGAGGGGCAGGTATGGATGCGACGGCAGCGGCCATCGTTCATGAAGAGTTGTCTGCATCAGATCCAGGTTTTGCTTTGGCTTACCTTGCGCACTCAATGCTTTGTGTGAACAACATCGCCGTGAACGGCAGTGATGAACAACGTCTTCGCGTTTTGCCAAAATTGTGTTCTGGCGAATGGGTTGGCTCTATGTCGATGTCAGAACCTGCAATCGGAACTGACGTGATGGGCATGCAAACTCGCGCCGAGAAAAAAGGCGGCGAGTGGATCTTGAATGGTCGCAAGATGTGGATCACTAACGGCACTATCGATGAAAACAACACTCCTTGTGATTTGACTCTTGTCTATGCAAAAACGGGCGAGAAAAACGGTCGTGCGATGATTTCAACTTTCTTGGTTGAGAAAGATCACAGTGGCTTCCAAGTAGGTCAAAAAATTAAAGACAAATTGGGTATGCGTGGTTCAAATACAGCTGAACTTGTATTCCAAGACTGTCATTTACCAGCGTCTGCATTGATCGGTCACGAAGGTGATTCGATGTTGCACATGATGCGCAACCTTGAAATCGAACGCCTGACTTTGGCGGCGATGAGCTTGGGTATTGCTCGCAGATCTATCGAAATCATGAACCGTTACGCGACAGAGCGTGAGGCCTTCGGAAAATCTTTGAACCACTTCGGTCAAATGCAACGCTACATCGCTGATAGCTATGCAGAATACAAATCAGCACGCGCGTATGTTTACGAAACAGCTCGCCGTATGGATTTGAACAAAGAAGGCAACCGTCTAGATTCTGACGGTGTGAAGCTTGTGGCAACGACAATGGCGAAAAACGTAGCTGACCGTGCGATCCAAGTATTGGGTGGCTACGGTTACGTGGGCGAGTACGTTGTTGAAAGATTGTGGAGAGATGCAAAGCTACTAGAAATTGGTGGCGGTACTCTTGAAGCACATCAAAAAAACATCACACGTGACTTGGCAAAAAATCCTGAGTCTTTGTACAAGTAGGCTTCATGTTTCCATACGGTCCTCAGATTGATATCAATGCAAATTTAAAGATGAGTTATGAAGTGGTTCTAGAAAAACTAGGGCCGCTTTTGACCGAGGACCGTCGTCAAAAAATTGACCGTGTTGTCGCGCAAAGAAACTTCGACACAGCAGTGGTTTTGGAAAGCATCTATGATCGCGGTAATATTTCTGCGGTGATGAGAAGTGCGGAAGGCTTGGGCTTTGGAAATTTCCACGTGATTGAAACACAGGAAAAATTCAAAGAATCAGCTCGCGTGACTCAAGGTGCGGATAAGTGGGTTGAAGTTAAAAAGTGGCAGAACACCACAGATTGCGTAAAAAACCTTAAAAACCAAGGTTACAAAATCTACGTCACTCATTTGGATGCGCGCTCGAAACCTCTTCATGAAGTGGATTTTTCTGGTAAGACAGCTTTGGTCCTAGGAAACGAAAAAAACGGTGTGAGCCCAGAAATGGTTGCTGCCGCTGACGAGTGCATCATCATTCCAATGACGGGCTTCGTACAAAGCTTCAATATTTCTGTAGCAGGTGCTTTAAGCCTGTATCATATCTCTCAAGATCGTATGAAGCGCGGTGGCTCAAATGCCTCCCTGACTCAGCAAGAGCAAGACATTTTGCGTGCGTATTACTACTTACGTACTCAAGATTCGGGCTTTCAATATCTTGAAGAACTTTTTGCAAGAGGCCAGATTAAAGCTTAGACTTTTTCTCATAGGGAGGACTTATGAGAAAATGGATCTTACTTTTGCCTTTGGTTGTCGCAGCTTGTGCTGAGAAAAGTGTTTCTACAGACCCTGCAAATATGGCAACTCCCACTGCGAATGCTACGGCTGCCGCGGACACCAATAAAAAACCAGCCTTCGAGCATAAACCCACACCGATGCAACCGGTGGAGT
This sequence comes from Bdellovibrio sp. HCB209, assembly GCF_047306065.1. Classification (GTDB taxonomy): domain Bacteria; phylum Bdellovibrionota; class Bdellovibrionia; order Bdellovibrionales; family Bdellovibrionaceae; genus Bdellovibrio. The sequence continues at coordinate 2,762,136 of NZ_CP178618.1, read as the reverse complement.
TGGTTTTCGATACGAAGTATGACGGACGCAAGCCTGTTAATTACCGCAAAAATGATAAATTAAAAATGTCGGGCAGCGCGAGCTACTCACCAGCCGCTTTAAAAGAAATCGCTCGCGGTCTTAAAAAGAAGAAAATGCAGCTATATGTATTCGATCTGCGCCAAGAGTCCCATGGTTTTATCAACGATAAACCAGTGACGTGGCAGGCGGAGCGTGACTGGGCCAATGCAGACTTGGGGCATGAGGATGTGATTCATCGTGAGCGTCGTTTGTTGGGCGATTTGAAAGTCGGCGAAAAAATTAACGGCACTGATATTAAAAGCATTGAGACCGAAGAAAGCTTGGTTCGCAGCTCGGGCCATCAGTATGTTCGTTTGACAGTGACAGACCACGTTCGTCCCACAGACTCCATGGTGGATCGTTTTATCGAAGCCGTTCAAGAGTTACCAGAAAACAACTGGGTTCACTTTCACTGCCGTGCAGGCAAAGGCCGTACAACAACATTTATGGTGATGTACGACATGCTTCACAACGCTAAGACAGACAGCTTTGAGGCGATCATCGAGCGCAATACGAAGCTTAGCGATGACTATGATGTGATGACGATTCCAGCAGAAACTGACTGGAAATATCCTTATCAAAAAGAGCGCGCAGCGTTCATTCAAGAGTTCTATAATTACGCAAAAGCTCATCCGATGGGCAAAGATAAATTCTGGTCTCAGTGGAGCCGATAGAAATGAAAAAGATTTTAGGATTGTGTCTATTGATGCTGACTTTAAGTTCCTGTGCGACCTTAAAGAAAACTTTTTGCGACTGCGAACCAGAACTTGATCTGCCACCGGAGTGCAAACCTCGCGTGATCATTAAGCATGTTCCAGGGCAACCTGCACCCGCAAAACCACAGGTGAAAACGGGTGGTGGTATTGTGGTTCAACAGGCGGATCTTGATTTGGGAGATCGCATGGGACGAGCGATGGATGCTTACGTCTTTAATAATGAGGCGACAGAGTTCACGAACCTTTGTAAGGATGAACGCTTTGATTGCTTTGTCGATGATAAACGTTTTCCTAAAGACCGAAAACGTATCAAGCGGAAAGTTCCGGCATTCTTGAGCGGCTCAAAAATGGGTCTTCAAGATGAAAAGCGAATCCATATTAAATACAACTTTTACCCATAAAAAAAGGGAGCTCATGGCTCCCTTTTTTATTTAAGAGGGGTTGCTCGAAGCAACTCCATTAGGTCTATCTTGTTCTCGCATCGGAGCAGTCAGAAGATTTTGTTCTTCGCCTTGCTCGCCTTTTTGCACCAAGAACGGTCTTGCTCCCATCGAGAAGCTGACATCTTCTTCGTCAAATTTTTGGATCATTTTTAACATCAAACCCTGCTGGGCATCGAAGTACTTATTAAAGTCAGGATCTTTGACCCAAAAAACAATTTCGTACTTTAACGAAGCTTCATCGAAATTCATCAAGTGGCAGCGATCAAAGCGGAGCAAAGAATTTTCCTCCACAAAACCTTTTACCCATTGAGGGATCAAAGCGAGCTTTTTATTATCCGTCAAATATCCGACATTAAAGTTCAAAACCGCACGACGTTGCCACATGCGCTTGAAGTTCTTGATTCGGCTTTCCAATAGATCTTTATTGGCTAGGATTAACTCTTCCCCAGAAATACTGCGCAGGCGAGTTGTCTTGATCCCGATATTTTCAACGGTACCCATTTCGGTGCCTGCGACGATAAAGTCTCCGACAACAAATGGCTTATCGAGCAAAATAGAAAGAGAAGCAAAAAGATCGCCCAAGATATTTTGCGCAGCCAAGGCAACCGCAATACCGCCAACACCAAGCCCTGCGATCAAGGCAGCAATGTCCACGCCTAAATTACTAAGTCCCACAAGGACCAAAGAGATTAAGAAAAGCCCTTGAATTCCCGTGGCGATCAAACGGATCGCAGAAGCGGATTCACCATCCGTGGGAAGTTTCTTTTGGACGACATCATCGCGCCAGATGCGGATGGATTTCAAACCCCACAGAGCAATTTGTACCGACGAGGCAAAGACGAAAAATAGAAAAACGGCTTTCTTACCATTGGGCGCCTGTGTGGATTGAGCGAGAGGGTAAAGAATCCAAAAGAATAGAACCCAAGTTTTTGTCGCGCCCAAGCATTGAAGAATAATATCATCCCAGATTCCCTTGAAGCGGGCGATCAATCCACTCAGACGAACTTCGATAAACTTCAAAGCTCCCTTGATGAGGATAGCACCAAGAATGGAAATACCAATCATCAACAGCCAGCCCACTTGAGTGCCCTGCATAATTTCTGCGCTTAGTGATGTTTGAAAAATATCGAGCATGCGACTCCTTTCAGCTATAAAAACTGCGTTTTATAGTGAAAGTTTTTAAGCGAAATCGCAACCCACGAAGAGAAGTATGAAGAATAAAAAATAGATGTGAAGAAACCGCAAAACTAATTTTTGCGGATGATGATTGATTTCATCAGAGGTTCTTGATCGGGAAGTTCGAAGTCCATACCTTGTGACGGCGCAGGAAGGATCTTGAATGAAAACTCACGCTTTAATTTTTCTAAGCGCAGATGAATATCACCACTTGTCCATTTTTCGTAGTTTGTACAGAACAGCAGCAAACCATTTTTTTCAAGGCAGTACAGGCAGTTGATTAAAAGCTCATCAAAGTTTTTGCTGATCGAGAAAACACCATTTTTAGATCTGCCAAATGATGGGGGATCACAAATGATCAGACTGAATTTGCGTTTACGACGAACTGTGCCCTTTAAAAACAGAATACAATCGCTGTTCCAGAATTCGTACTTATCATCTTCGGGATTAAGTCCATTCAAGGCAAAATTGCGTTTGCTCCAATCTAAGAAATTAGAGGACACATCGACAGTGCAAACTTCAGAAGCTCCAGCCAAAGCAGAAACAACGCTGAAGCCACTTGTGTAAGAAAAAAGATTTAAAACACGACGGTCTTGCGCGTGCTCTTGCACCCACAGACGGTTTTCCCTTTGATCTAAAAACAGACCAGGGGAAAGCCCTGTATCGCTGCGCAGTTCATAGTTGACGCCATTTTCTTTGGCTGTCCATTGCGTCTGAGTTTGACCGATATTCCATAAAAGCTCGGCATTGGGATCATCGCCACGATTTAGCATTTTACGAACTAAAATCTTTTTCCCGAATTTTTTGCTGATTCTTTCGAAGCGCAAAAGATCTGAAACAGACGGGTCTTCTTCTTTGTACCAATAGACCCAAAGATATTCGCCGTATTGATCGATACGATAAGTATCGAGTTCGCGGTGGGATAAACGCAGACATTCATCTTTTAATTTTGAAAAATCAAAAAGTCGTTCGCGACGTTGGAAGGCCTCGGCCACAACCAAGTCCTCTTCGTGTTCGTTGAACTCTCCATCACGTGCCCATACAGGAAGATCCGTTTCAAAGCGAACGTCTTGTCCCTTCAGATTAAATTCCAAGGAATGGGAGTGCAGGCACAGACGATAAAAGTGACTGCCACCGTGTTCGCTATCGCCTAAGATTGGAATACCTTTGGCTTCTGCATGCAGGCGGATTTGATGTGGTTTGCCAGTGTGAGGAACCGCTTCCCACAATTGAAAACGCCCCAAAGCCTTTAACCAGCGGAATGTGGTTTTAGAGTTTGGGTCTTTGTCTTTGCGGCTGACGAATTGATTGCGCTCTTTTTCAATGAAGGATTGGTAAGTGAATTCCAAAGCTCCAGCGGGCTTGTCAGTTAAAAAAAGATATCTCTTTTTTACCAAATGTTGTTCAAACAGGCGGGTGATGTCGGCTGCAATCTCGGAACTCGTTGCAAAACAAAGGGCTCCCGATGTGGCTTTATCCAGGCGATGCACGACGTATAACTTCTGGTTCAGTTCTTCTTCATAAACTTCGACGCAACCACGTTGCCCGTGTTCGGGAGTGTGCGTGTTGAGGCCGGCAATCTTGTCAATGAAGATGCAACCGGCTGTCTCGGTGTATCGAAGTTTAATCGTGCGTGTCATTCAACTAATATAGACCGGTTTTCATTGAGCGTCACTGAGAGATTCGATAGAAATGGACATGGAGGAATTTCCCATGAAACGTATGTCTAAAGTTCTTTTGGTAGCCCTTGTTTTGCCTTTTTTAGCAGGCTGCGGAATTCAAAGTATCCCTCAATCCAAAAATGCGACTGAAGCAGCTTTGGCAGAGGTATCAAATCAATACAAACGTCGAGCTGATTTGATTCCTAATCTAGTGAACGTGGTGAAAGGTTATGCAAAACACGAAGAGACAACTTTGACTCAAGTGGTGGAGGCGCGTGCAAAAGCAACGTCTATGCAAATCGATCCTTCTAAAGTGACGCCTCAACAATTGGCAGAATACCAAAAAGCACAAAGCGGTTTGTCGCAAGCTTTGGGTCGTTTGATGGTTGTAACAGAGAACTATCCTAACTTGAAAGCGGATCAAAACTTCCGTGATCTTCAAGCTCAATTGGAAGGCACTGAAAATCGCATCACGATTGCTCGTCAACGTTATATCGAATCGATCAATCAATTTAACAATCTTGTGACAGTTCCACCAACAAGCTGGACGAACTCGATCATGTACCATTTCGAAAAAATGCCTCAGTGGGATATGTCTGCTGAAGAAAAAGCGACAGCAGAAAAAGCACCAGAAGTTAAATTCTAATGCGTTTTTTATCTCATCTTATTTTTTCAGTTTTCTTAGTCGCGGGCTTTTCAGCTCGCGCTGAGTTTAAGGTCCCAGCTCTTCAAGGACCTGTAATGGACGAAGTGGGAGTCATCCCTCGTTCCATGCGCCAAGATCTGACGCAGTTGTTGTTGGACTTCAATAAACGCGGCAAAGCTCAAATCCAAATTTTGGTTGTGAATACTCTGGAAGGCGAGCCGATCGAGCAGGCTTCCATCAAAATCACAGATCAATGGAAATTAGGGGACGCAAAAAAAGATAACGGCGTCTTATTCTTGATCGCAATCCAAGATCGCAAAATGCGCATCGAGGTTGGGCAGGGACTTGAGGGGGCTATTCCTGACGTTTATGCAAAAAGAATCATCGCAGATGTGGTGACTCCGTATTTCCGCAAGCAAAGATTTGCGGAAGGGATTTACGCGGGCACGGCACAAATCATGGCTTTGGCCGATAAGGAATTTGCTGACGAAAAAGGCATGACTACGGAAGACCGTGGTGATGACAAAGGCGGCGGTATTCCTTTGGGCGTGATTATTATAATCCTTATTGTGATTTCTGTTTTAGGTCGCTTTGGTGGCGGTCGCGGACGTTACATCGGCGGAGGGCGCGGCGGCTTTGGTGGCGGCACATTCGGTGGTGGAGGTTTTGGCGGCGGCGGTGGAGGCGGCTGGTCCGGTGGCGGCGGTGGCTTCAGCGGCGGCGGATCTTCAGGTTCTTGGTAGGCGCTTCAGCGCAGGGTGTGAGCGCGAACGCGCGTAACTGGAGTAGTAAATGACTTGGATTAATAAGTATCTTACAGATAAAGAAATCGAACAGGTCTCCGAGGTGATTCACAAGGTTGAAGAGCACACCGACGGGGAAATCGTACCAGTGATTGTGAAGAGTTCTTCTTCAGTAGGCCATGTGCCGCTGACTCTAACACTTCTATTGCTGTTGGTTTTGGTTATTGTGGAATTGCCGTTTGCAGATTTGCTGTGGGCGACTCCATGGGTTTATGTTTGGCCGTTCCTGATTGTTGCGGTTTACTATTTTTCCTTCGCGATGGCGAAGTTGCCTTTTATTCAAAAAATCTTTGTGCCAGAGCGTGATGAGTTAGATCAAGTTCATCAGCGTGCGCAGTTGGAGTTTTACCTAAATAAAATTCACCGCACAAACCATGGCACGGGGATTTTGATTTTCGTTTCAGTGATGGAACATAAAGCGGTTATTCTTGCCGACGAAGGTATCAACAGTAAACTTCCGCCAGAAACGTGGAATGTTATCTTAGATAATTTAGGTGCAAAGCTTAAAAGCAAGCAGTGGTCCCAAGGTTTGACGGAAGCGATTGAATCTTGTGGCCAGCATCTGCAAAAGCACTTCCCTCATACTGACGGTGGCCACAATCAGCTTAAGAATCACCTAGTGATTCGTTAAAGCTATTTGGTTTTTTTGATTTTGTATTCGATCTGACGTTTGATGGACTTTCCTAAGTTGTCGCGAGTGACAGCAAAGGTTAAAGTCCATTCCTTTGAATCCGACTTATCCAAAGTAATTTCTTGCGACTCCTCACTCCAGTTCGTCGTATTCTTAGTTTTATCTGTCGTCAAAACAGCTTTGTCTCCATCGACCTCGTATTTATCTGACTTGGAAAGCCAGATATCACTGACCGCCGTTGCACCTGTACCTGATTTAAAAACGAATCCGACAGAAGGTCCTGTTGGCTTGGGATTGGTTGCTGGATTTGCCGCACCAATCGTGACTGACTTCAATTTGCAATCCAGTTGGAATGTCTGGCCAGCGCAATTTGTAATCTCGTAGTTGCCATAATCGCCCTTGAACGGGGGAGGAGGGAGTTTTCCATCTTCAGCATGTGCCATTGCGGAAAAAGTTGTCAGAAACAAAACGGACAAAAGTGATTTCATAGAGACTCCTTGCATATTTCCATCATGAGGACTGCGGACTTAAAAGCCAAGTTTATTCCAGGTTCAAGAGGGACATGGTGGACAGAGGCTAGTGATACTATCGCGACCTAATTTTCAGTGGCAGCTTTCCGACATGTAATCAAATATCTAATTATTCAGGAGGGAAAATAGATGAGTATTGCTGAAGGATATAAGTCGGGCGAGGCTAACAAAAGTGAAGTTGTTGAGAATATTCGCGCGAAACTCGAGGAAATCCTCAAACTCATGGTGAACTTTCCTGATGAAGTATGTGTCCACGTTTCCCAAGGTGAGCGCACTACAATTTTTAAGATCGATTGTTCCAAAAGAAATTTTGGCAGAATTTTGGGGTCACGCGGAAAAATGATCAGCAGTATTCGTAACGTGGCTCTTGCTTTGACAGCTCGTCATGGTGTTCGTTCTATCGTAGAAATTCCTTACTTTACAGAGCGTGACGCAGAAAACTAATTACTAAACTAGACTGTTTCGATTCTGTATCAATCAGTATTCTTAAAGATATGAATAGTGATTTGATCGAAATAGATGCCACCTCTTTAAGAAACCTGTTGCAGCAGCAAGGGGTTTCACAGGCGGACTTGGCAAAGAAACTGGATATTTCCACCAAGACTATTCAACGCTGGCTGAACCAAAGTATCAGACGAGTTAAGCCAGACACTGTCGATAAATTAAGTGCTATCTTTGGTGTGTGTCCCACAAAAATTCACAGAGACGTTCCCGTTTTAAGTTTGCGTGTGACAGATCGAACTGTTGCAGAAATCTGCACAGAAAGAGTTTTTGAAAGAACTCGCTTGAACGATACCTGGTCAACATACATCGAGATGTTAAAGTCGGTAAATGCGGATGCCTTGTCGTCAGAGCAAAGGTATATCGTTTTTCGCAATATCGGCATTAGCTCGTTTTATTTGGCGAAGTTTCAAGCTGCTGATTTGTATTTAAGGCTTGCTGGTCAAATTGCGAGTCTCCTTGAAAATTCCAATATGAAAATCGACACGATCATCTGGAGCGCGCGCAGGGCGGAAGCGTTCGGTGATTTTAAAACGGCAGAACGACTTCTCTCTGAAGCTGAAGCATTGCTGACTTCAGAAACGGATCTTTCCATTCAGTCTGAATTTTACTATTTCCGTTCAAGAGTGGCTTTGCATAAGGGACGTCTTGAGCAAGCGTTGCAGGATATTCGCCATAGTTTGCTAGTGAGTTATCGCCGTCGAGTTCAGCCCATGCCGCTGACGATCTCTTTGGATTACGTTCACTTGGTTCATATTTATATTCGCATGGGTAACTACAAAAAAGCCCAGATCACTTGTAAAAAACTTTTGCGAAGTGCTGCGATTACAGGGTGGGCACGCGGTTTGATGCTAGCGCATTTCTATTTGGGAATGATCGAGTATTTCACGAAAGGCCCATCAGAAGTTTCAACGCGTCACTTTGGCAAGGCTCATCAGACGCGCCGAAGTCTGGCAATTGATCGTTATTGTCCATTGGTGACTCAGGCAGAGTTTATCGGTTTGGTTTTGACGGAACGTCATGCAGAGGCTCGCAATTTGATTGCGCATCGTCTGCAAAAATCAAAAAAGTCGCCGTTGTATTTTGCGTTGTCAGCGATGGATGGGGCTTTGTTAGCCAAAGTCCAAGGAACGAAACTACGTCCCAGTACAATTGAAAAAGCCTACGAGTTTTTCGCCAGGGAAGAAATGCACACGGCTTACAGTGCGCTTAAAAAAATCGAAGACTGCGAGACTCTGGATCTCGCGCAGGTCCTCGATTTTCATTACATCTAAACTTTACTTGAAATCACCAAGGTTCAAGAAATCAGAATTTGGAATAGGCATATCCAAAAGCAGGTACTCAATCACATCGTTGATAGATTGATTGGATGTCACGGTCAGAGACATCTTTTTATTAAGATAAGAGCCCTCGAAAGTGTAAGTGTCGCCATTTCTTTGCACTGTTAGGTCAATCCAGTAACCGTTCATGTAACCTTTGAACCAGTAACCATGTTCTTGGCGGATGATGTAAAGATCTGCCAATTCATTCTTATAGAAGCCTGTAGCGCGGCCTTCAACTCGTTGTTCGCTCGGAACATCGATACGAAGCGATGGACGGTGATTCTTGAAAACACCTTCAAACCAGTGAGTACCAAGATTTGTGTGTTTCACAGTTAGATCAACAGACTTGCCATCCAGTTTGCCTTTGAACACGGACAACTCTGGCGAGTAAGAGAAAGACAAGTTAGATTGCCCATCAATATCTGAAAGAGCGTAAACTCCATCGTCAGACTTTTGAATTTTAAAAAGTTTTTGCTTAGAGCCAGTGAACAAATCCCAAAGCTGAGTTTGTTCTGTGCCGCTGATTTCCCAGTTAAGAGCATCAGTGCCCCAAAGGCCTTTGACAGATGTAGAGCCTGCGTGAGCAGAAGCTGTTGCGATCATTGCGAATGCAAAGATAGAGATAAATTTTCTCATAGAAGTCCCCCTCGATTTTTTAGAACGACTTCAGAGGTATTTGCTAATACGTGTGGGGTCAATCGAAACGGCATGCGTAATAAAAGTGGAAGCTAGTTGAAAAGAAAAGTGGTGCAGTCGGCAGGACTCGAACCTGCAACCCCTTGGTTCGAAGCCAAGTGCTCTATCCATTGAACTACGACTGCAACATGAAAAGAGCACTGGGTTTTTCCAAGTGCTCTATCCGGGGCTCAGACTACCTGTGATGCTTATTGTAAAGCAACTGATACTGTGATGCGCCGCGCGCGTTACTGCCGGGGAATCTAATTCCTATTTAACACATGAGAACTTGATAATGTCGACAGCCTCTTGAAGCTGCGAGCGCAGATCTGCCATATCGGCAACGTTTGCAATCTCGGCTGGACTACAACTTTTTTCAATCGTTGTAATCGAGAAATAAAGAGCTTTAGCGACACCTTTAGCTGGAGGACACATCCCCTCGGCATGGATTTCAGAGTATAGCTTGTTGACGATTTCATTGCCTGCAGCACCTAAGGCATATTCCGTACACGCAACCGCAGTGCCCTCGTATTGTTTTAGCATAGCAATCGGAGGGGGAGTCACTGAGCTAGATGCTTTGTGAGTGGACGATTTAGAACTGTCAGACTTTTTTGTTGAGCCAGAAGATTTTTTTGACGTCGATCCTGTCTTAGGATTTTTGGATTTCATTTTGCTGTACTGATCCATGACCTTCGCTAAGGTCGATTTGTCTATGTTGTCAGTAGTAACTTTTAACCCGCGCGAAAAGTCTAATTTATAGGGGGTAATTGCTCCATCAGTTACTTCAAGAAATACATTCTCCCCTAGATCTCCGGCAGAGAAACTTCCAAAATAAGCGTGGTTGCTTGAGACCTTAGACGCAAATCCGAATCCTTGGGCTTTATTGCCGACGCATCCGCCTGTCCAAGATATATCGCCGATGGGATTATTGTCGTTGGAGCCACGAAACCACCATCTCAAATTGCAGCCCTCAATTGAAGTGATGAATTCAGACGAAGGATTTATAGCCGTTGTCACCGCTTGGGCATTCACACTCGTGAGTATAAAAAGAGCAGCTAAAATGGACTTCATAGAATCTCCTGGTAAAAGGGCGTCGGGCTCCGCCCCTCATTGTGCATATCCGGTACCAAGGAGAACTAATGATAATTCTATTTATAACCGTCAGAAAACTGACGATTGCCCTTATTTGTCAGGCAGGGGGATGATGTCAGGTTCCCCTGGGACTTGGGGAAAGCTTAAATCGGCCCATCTTTGCTTGGCGACTTCAATCTTATCTTTTGATGAAGAAACGAAGTTCCAATAGATGTGACGAGGCTCTGGGAAAGGCGTGCCGCCGAGGACGATAAACTGTGTGTCCTCTTCTGCAAAGACATGCAGAGGTGAGCCTTGTGTTAGCACCACAAAATCATCTGGCGGAATGCTTTTCTCTCCAACTTTCAAGCGACCTTTTAAAATGTAAAACGCCAGTTCATCGCCGCGCGGATCAAAGTAAAATTCTTTATCGGTTTTCAAATGAACATCCATAAAGAATAAATCTGAAAACACTTCAACCGGGGAGGCATGGCCTAAGGCAGATCCCGCAATCATCACGACGTCAGCATCTTTGACTTTGAAGCGGGGGATTGATGATTTGGGATGATGTTTAAAACTTGGTTTGCGATCTTCTTCTGCTAATGGCAAGGCCACCCAAAACTGCAACAAGTGCAGGCGGTGGGGAATGTTTTTAAGATCTTCAGGTGTTGTTTCCGAGTGAGAAATCCCATCACCCGCTGTCATCCAGTTAACATCACCTGGGCTTAAAAGTTGCTTATTACCCAAGCTATCATGATGCAGAACTTGACCTTCTAAAAGGTAACTCAACGTTGAAAGCCCAATGTGCGGATGAGGACGCACGTGAATACCATCCTGGGGGCCGAATTCTGTTGCTGGAAAATAATCAAAGAAAATGAAGGGGCCGACCATGCGCTTTTTTGCGTAAGGGATCATGCGATGCACCTCGGAACCACCACCTAAAGAGAGAAGGCGCGGAGGGATCTCCATCAAGATGTTGTTTTCAGCGATGCTCATATTATTGCCCCTTTTCTGTTCAATAAAAGCATGCTATCCTTGATCAATTCATCTGACGATAGAAAAGTTAAGGATAACTATGAAAACAAAAAAGGAAATTGTCGATAACTGGTTGCCCCGCTACACAGGCGTTCCTCTCAATGAGTTCGGGCAGTACATCTTGCTTACTAATTTCAGCAATTACGTTAAAATGTTTGCAGAAAAATTCAATGTTCCGGTTCAAGGTTTGGACCGTCCGATGCAAAGTGCGACGGCTGAAAACATCACGATCTTGAATTTTGGTATGGGTTCCGCTCTGGCTGCAACTTGTATGGATCTTTTGTCTGCAATCAACCCGAAGGCCGTTTTGTTCTTGGGCAAATGCGGTGGTCTTAAAAAGAAAAACCAATTGGGTGACTTTATTTTGCCAATCGCTGCGATCCGCGGCGAGGGAACAAGTAATGAATACTTGCCAGCAGAGATCCCTGCGTTGCCATCGTTCCGTATGCAGCGTGCAGTTTCTTCGATGATTGCAAAGCATAACTGCGATTATTGGACGGGAACGGTTTACACGACAAACCGTCGCGTTTGGGAACATGATGATCATTTCAAAGAATACCTAACTAAAACTCGCGCGATGGCGGTGGATATGGAAACGGCTACGATTTTCGTAACCGGTTTCGTTAACGAAATTCCTCGCGGCGCTTTGTTGTTGGTTTCTGATAACCCGATGATCCCAGACGGCGTAAAAACGGAAGAGAGCGATAAAAAAGTGACGACGAATTACGTCGATAAGCACTTGAATATCGGTATCGACGCACTTCGTGAATTACGTGACTCTGGCGAATCTGTAAAACATCTTCGCTTTGACTAGCTGTTTTCTGACATTCCATTCGATCAATGATTGAAAGAGGCGCTGGATTTTTATTCTCTGAGGAGATTAAGGAGGCCAGCGCCATGAAATGGATTGTACTTGTTCTGACTGTTTTCTCTCTTTCCTTCTCCTATGCAGAGGAGGATCTTCCGATGCCCCTTCCTGACGATCCAGGACACTCTGATCCCGCACCACAGCCTCCACAGAACCCTTATCCTGAAGACCCGGGCTCACAGCCCCCTCAGCAACCACAACCGCCGTCAGGGCCATCCAGAGACTATGGCTTGGGCGCAGGGGATACGGGACGCTTTAAAGAGCGCACCTTTACGTTCTATCCGAATAGCACGTGGAATAAGGTCACTCGCATTCAGCTTCAGGGGACACGTAATAATGTAAAAATTAAATCCGTTGAGGTCTTCTATGCGGACTACCCAGGCAGCCGTTATGAGTACAATTTGATGGGTGAACTCACAGCGGGAACTACGAGATTGTCATTTTTGGATGGTCGTCCAATTACTGCCATCAAGGTGGTAGCGAGTAATAAATACTTTTGGAAAAAACCCGGTGGTTTCCGAGTGGATGTGACGGCTTATCGCTAGGGATGCGCAAAAACTAAGCATTGAAAGCCGAATGAGAAAATGGATCAGCATTCGGCTTTTCAGAGAGGATTTGGGATTTTCACCTTTTTTCACGCAATTAACATATTGTGTCATCGGGAAAGTTGCGATATAACTCTTCCCACTTTCAAACAGTATTTAAAAAGATAATGTACTCCGGGGAGGCTCGCTTTGATCAATCCAGGCAATAACATGGCCGAAGAAATGGATTCAGATTTGGATTTGGACCTTGATAATGAGAAGGAATCCAAAAAAACGTCAGCTTTCGATATCGACGTAGATGAAGAAATGGAAGCTGCAGCACTAGCGGGACTTTCTGATAACCTTCTTGGCGAAGGTGAAGAAGATGACTTGAATCTTGATGATGTTGAAAACATCCTTGAGCTTCCAGACACAGGTTTCCCAAAATTTACGCTAGCGAAAAACAAAGCTCGCTTCTTGCGTATGGTGAGCTGGTACCGTGGTAAAGAAGAGTGGATCGAAGTTGCTCCATTGTCTGGCGTAACGAAGCTTTTCAAAACACAAACTAAAGAACTAGAAGGCATCCGTTCTTCTAAGTTGGATTACGAAATGGAACTTGAGACAGGAACTTTGACTCCTTCTCAAAGATCTTACCGCCGCGACGAACTTAAAATGTGCCGCGTGCAAGAAAAAATGGCTGTTCACTTGATCTCTAAGCTTCAAGTGAAAATCAAATCTGGCCGTAGATAGTTTTATCTAAAAATTAGATTTCTAAAAAGACCGCTCACAAGGCGGTCTTTTTTTATTTGGAATTCTTGCCGAAATCCAGGCGGTAACCCGCGACAAGAATCACCCTGACCAATCCTTAGTCACCTCGCCGGGTAAATGCTACCCGGTGGCGGTAACAGCGAGTGTTCCAAATCTAATTTATAGCTTATGAGTCTTTCCTTATATGGCCCACTTTTAGCTTAGTGGAATTCATCACTTTTTACTTGGAGAGTTTGATGAATAAATGGGTTCTGCTGTCTTTGCTATGTTTAGCAGCTTGCTCAAATTCTAAGAATTCAGGGCCAGAGCGTTTAGCTAATGGCGAAGCTATCATCAACGGCGCGAACGTTGAGGTGGGCAGCGACATTGAAAAAGCGACCGTGGCATTGGTTATGGTCGATGCAGATCGTACCAAGTCATTCTGTACGGGCACTTTGATCTCTAAAGACCTCGTGGTCACGGCAGCCCACTGTGTGGCACCGTTGCAAAGCGGCTATCAAGTTCAAGTTTCTTTTGGTTCCGAAACATTTAGTTCTAAAAATGAAGGCGAGCTGCGAGAGATCGAGCGCGCTTATACCTATGATATGGTGAACCCTCGTACTTACGTGGAGTTTAGACCTATTGACGAACTCAATGATGTGGCTGTGATCAAGCTTTTAACTTCGGCTCCTAAAACTGCGAAACCAGCAGCGATCCTTGGGAACCCCTCTTGGTTGTTTGTTGGACAAGAAGTGATTTTGGCAGGCTTCGGTCGTACCGTAGAAAACCAAAATGCGATGTCCAAGATTATGCAAACGACTCGAGTCAAGATCGCAAAGCTTACGGGTAAATTAATCGAAGTCGATCAAACTCACGGGACAGGTGCTTGTTGGGGTGACTCTGGTGGACCTGCGTTTATTGAAACAGACAGAGGACTACTAGTTGTCGGTGCAACAAGTGGCGCGGCTGCGGGTTCGCAAGATTGCAGTCACAATGTGGTGTATTCCTCTTTGCCAGGATTTAAAGAATTCTTGCAAAAGGTAATTCCTGTTCTTGGTGGCGAAGCTCCAGTTTACATTGAAGAATGATTGAAGGATTTTACGTATGAAGAAACTTTTAATAATCCCGATGTTGGCTTTGGCTGCTTGTACTAAAAATTCGGTACAGGTCGCACAAATTGACGATTCTCAAAAGGCTTCGATTATTGCCGGGACTGCTGTTTTGGATTCTGAGGCTTATGCTTTATCGACTGTGGGCCTGGTTATCGAAGGTGATGCTGGTGTGCCCTCTCAGTATTGCACAGGTACTTTGATTTCAAAAAATTTAGTGGTGACGGCTGCGCACTGTACGAACTTGCTTGAGCACAATCAGGTTAAAATCATGTTTGGTGCAACCAAGCCAGATAAATGGGATGACCCGCGTCTGGTTGAAATCGCGGAGGCGATCAGTCATCAAGGCTTCCAGTTCATTCAAGAACTTGGCGGGTCGGTTAATGATGTTGCTGTCGTGAAGCTTGTGACAGATGCACCAGCAGGATTTGTTCCGGTACCAGTATTGGGTGACGGCAAAGCTATTAATAAGGGCGATCAAGTTACATTGGTCGGCTGGGGTCGCACTGATGAACAGGGGGGTACAAAACCCAATGTCCTACAAAAGACTGTCGTATCTGTTGCTGACCTTCGAGACATGGATCTGGTGACCGACCAAACAAAAGGTACGGGAGCCTGCAATGGCGACTCCGGTGGTCCAGCATATATCGAAACCTCTGCCGGGTTGGTTGTCGCGGGTGCAACTCGCGGTCCTGAGTATGGATATGTCGATTGCCACTCTTTGGGTGGTTATACACTCCTTGTTAACTACAAGGACTTCTTGATTTATGCAGCGAATACGATGCAAGGTGATCAACCACAATTTGTAACGCCTATCAAATAAGGCGTGAATCGGGGGAATAGATTTTGAGTAAGTTCGGAATTATCTTTTTATTAATTCTAACTGCGGCTTGTGCAAGACAAGCTCCTCAAAGCTATTCTCTTTCTGATATTAACTCTGGAAAAATCATTGGTGGCACGGCGGTAAGTGAAACCGACTTTGCACGCCAAGCGACGGTTTCAATCTATACTGAAAGCCGCAGAGGCCTCGAGTTCGTTTGTACGGGGACTTTGATTTCAAAAGATCTGGTCGTGACGGCGGCTCATTGTCTGCAATCCTTATTCACTCCGCTCTATGTTTCTTTGGGTGAAAAGCTTCCGCAGGCGACTCAATCAATGATCAAGGTCAGTCAATCGACCTCACATCCTGAATATAGGAATGTTCAGAAGCCAGGGGTTGACGGGGATAAGTATTGGACGACGGAGCATGACATAGCGTTGTTAAAGCTGTCCTATGATGCTCCTCGAGAATTCACTCCCATCGCCATTCATGCAGACACGGATCAGATTCCTTCGGAAAGCAAACTTTTGCTAGCGGGCTTCGGGATGACTGATGACGAAACGGATTCCCGTGCGAAAAGCATGAATCAAGTCGAAGTGACTTTGAACTCTATTGTCGAGGAATTCTTAGTGATCGATCAGACGAGCGGGAAGGGTGCTTGCTTTGGCGACTCCGGTGGCCCTGCTTATCTCGAGACAGAGAGTGGCTGGTTGGTCGTAGGAGCAACTCACGCGGCTCGCCCTGGGTATTTTGATTGCCGTCACTTCAGTGATTACACAAGCCTTTCTAAGTACGCTCAGTATATTCTGAGTGTTGCTGATCAATTTGAGGCCGATTTGCCTCAGTTCGTATTGCCTCAAACCTCCCCCGAACGTCCTGTGCGGGCGCCTTTAGCGGTCCAATAAAGACCACGAAATTCACAAATTTGAATGCAACAGGTATTTTGAGACCCTCCAAAAGTCTAGTGATTCTGGCTCGTTAAAGTGTCTCAAAAAATATTTGCAACTAGCCCTAAATTCTCACGATGAAACGCCGATAGGTACAAAGTGAGTCAAATATGATCGCTAATTGTTTCAAATAGGGAGGACAAGAATGTCACGCACAGTAATGATCGTGGTGAGCGATAACCAGGAAACCGTAGAAAACGCTAAGAAGTACTGGGAGCAGCACGATGTGACAGTTCAGGCTTATTCATCTGCACAGTGGAGAGAGGGTCTTGATAATGCATTTTTCAGACAACAACTTTCTGCTGGCGTACCAGCGTTGATCTCTGGCAACAGCCCAGTAACAACTGATTCTGGTAATCACAGCAACAACTTGATCCAGTTTCCAACGCCAACTGCAACATCTACTAACGTTCAAAAAATGGAAGAGATGGAAGCACACGCGATTGAAAACGCGATCGCTCAATACAAAGGCAACCTAACTGAAGCTGCTAAAGCTTTGGGTATCGGTCGCGCAACTTTGTATCGTAAAGTTAAGCAATACCACATCGACCCTTCTGCAGCTCGCAAGAAGAAAACAGTGGTTGCCGCTTAATTTTTCGAGATGTCTTGGGCAATTCAAAATGCTTTAGGATAAGGAAAAATGGATTCCACTTTGGTGGAGTCCATTTTTTCGTTAAGGGTTCGTAGATAATGTTAAAAAAAATCGCCGCCGTCATTCTGACATTGGCCTGCTCCTATGCAGCCTTTCAGTTCACGATCAATCAGACTTTCGTGAACCCATACCCTGTGGTGTGCGATCTTGTCTCTGATAAAATATATTTGCCTGATAGTGAATTGAAAGACTGGCGACGCACGTGCATGGATCGCAGTCGTTTGGTGACACCTTATTCAAAAAAAGATCTTATTCTTCGCGATATCAATAATGTGCTGGGGCTGTTGCAGGTCTCTCATTTAGAAATCTATGATGCTCCTTCGGTGAAGGGGATCTGGAAGGGTGAAGTTCGCGTCACTGGTTTAGCAGGAGAGTTCGTTGATAGCGAGCTGGTTGTTTTCAAAGTTTTGCCAAATTCTCCTGCCGAAAAATTAGGTTTTAAAAAAGGCGACGTGATTGTCACCATCAACGGTGAACAACCGAGCTCGTGGGCTATGGAGTCCGAAGCGGGTGACTATCAAATTCGTCGTGGAGCTGATGAGTTCGCGATTAAAATTCATCCTGGTCCCGTACAGCGCAATGACAACATGAAATTAACCAAGCTCAGCGAAAAAACGGTTTTATTAGAAGTTCCGTCATTCCGTGCTGACTTTTTTAAAGACGAAAAACTAAAAGCCATCGCTGCGGGTATGCGCGACACGCGCTCGGTGATTATTGATTTACGTAATAATGCCGGCGGAAATTTTGTCGCCGGTTTGCGCTTTCTATCACTGTTTATCTGTGAGCCTACTTTGATTGGAAAGTTGGAAAAACCAAAGTCTCATGACGGTAAGGCCGAGATGCCAAACTTGATTGATGACGAAAAACAACTTGAGATTTTAGAGAAAAATCGTGAAGTGAGTTTAAGGACTTTCCGCAATCCAGGCTGCTATACGGGAAATATCAAGGTTCTGGTGGACAGCAAAACATCATCCGTTGCGGAGATGGTTTCGCAAGGTCTTAAAGAAGTGAAGGGTGCTGTTTTGCGTGGTGCCCCTTCGCGTGGGCAATTACTAGTGGGAGTTTGGTATCCGATGGAAGAAATTGCTTCGGGTGTGCAGATTTCGATTCCCGAAGCACTTTACGTAAGTGCGAAGGGTCGTCGCATTGAGGGGAACGGGGTGGAGCTAGACAAAGTGCTCTATTACAATCTGCCGCAAATGCAGTCTGGCATTGATTCTTGGGTAAAATCTTTCCAGGACTAGAGTCCCAATGTGAGACGTCAATCAAGTTTTGTACGTGTGTTCAATTGATTATCGGTCATAATTAATTAAACAGCCGCAAGGGTGCGGCACGCCCTTCGCAAGGGTAGTTACTGAATGACCACTGCGAGGAGAATACAGAACATGGGGAATGCTAAAGTGATTGAGTTTCCTAAAGAACGATCTTTCCGTAAAAGATTCCAGGACAAAGTCCAGGAGCAAAAAGCCGTCCTTGTGCTTTCAATCGCTTCCGTAGCGTTGATGACTGTGTTTGTAAACCAATGGCTAGTTGAAAATTCAGACTCAGCATTGGGTGCTCGTGGCAATCGTGGTATCGCCAGCTTTGAACCGGGTGTATTTGCCCGTGATGTAAAGTGGGAGCACGAAATCGCTAAAAAACTTTCCGCTGAAAAAACAGGTCTGGTAGCTTCGTTGGCTGAAAAGCCGACTTTGCGTGATGATCTGATCTTTGGTTACCTTGAAGGTAAATACGGCATGAAGCTTTCTGAAGGCCGTATTTTGAGTCTTGAATTCATCGACGCGCAAGCCGGTGAGAAGGCGATGGCCATCGGTAACAAAGCAAACTTTTTGAAAAAGTATGCAGATGCTTTTGGCATTAAATATTCTGAAGTAACGTTGGCTCAGTCCAGCGATCCTTCTGAACAAGTTTACAGCCTCATTGACGACTCCAAGACTATCGTGGGTCAAGCGCACTTCGCTATCGATGCAGAAGGCCGCATTCACTCTCTGAAATTTACTCAGTAATTCCTTTAGTCCGACCTGTTTCAAGCCGATACGATCTGTATGTTATTTCCAGATCTGTCGGCTCCAGAAATCAATAATTCCAAGCAGTTCAAGCAAGAGCCTGCGATCGCATTCGTTGTGGATCGTTTCATTGCGTTGATTTTGGATTTCTTGATCATTTCGCCGACCGTGAGTCTGTTGATCGCGGGATTGGTGCGCCAATCAAAAACATTTTTCTTATTAAACTCACAATCTGAATACGGTGTTGCTGCGGTCGGTTTGATCTTTGTGGTTTCGACAGTGATTGTGGTTTTAATGCAAGCCTTATCGTTGTATTTCTGGCAAGCAACTCCCGGCCAGTATTTCTTGCAGCTGCGAGTGATCTCTTATCCTCAGCCTCAAGAACGCCTTTCACCAAGTCAGTGCTTGGTGCGTGCGACGGCTTGGTGTGGAACCTTCCTGCTATTTGCATTGCCATTTCTGGAAGTTCTAAGTCATCCGTTACGCCGTGCTTTCCATGAGAAGGCCTCTGACACGATGGTGGTGACTCTTAAAAAACAACACGACACGGGACCAAAACCTTTGGAACAAAGAGTGATGGGTTCATGGTTGCGTTTGAGTTTTTCTTTCTTTGCTCTATTCGGCTTTGTTGCCTTAGTTAAGTCTTACAACACATTGTCTTTGCCAAACTATCAAGTCGCGGCAGAGGCGGGTGTGAGTGCTTGTAAAGAAATCAAAGACAGAGAGTTGCACGGGCCGGAGCGTTTGGATGCGGCTCTGTCATTGTTTTTGCTTAAAGAGATTTCTGCGGACTGCTTGAATAAGGAGGCTGAGCTATCTTTGTGGGGCGATCCGGTGAACTCTCAGTCCATGGCTTATTTTGCCAAGTTCCTTTTAAGTGAAGGCACTGAGCGCACTGATTATTTGAGTAAAGTCTGCGAAGAGAAAACCTCCACAGGGTGTGTACTAGCTCAGTATCTGGATAATCCAGATGACATTAAGCTTGCAGATGCGTCTCACAAACTTTGGGTCACGCAAATTCTAGAAGCCGAGCAAAGATACAATCAGCATGATTATGTGGGCAGCCTTGAAGTGATTGATGAGTTGCAATCGGTAACAGCTCTTCGTCAGGCGTTAGATAAAAAATATGTTCGCTCGATTTGGGGATTGCAAAGATCCTCCAATGAAAAACGCGGGCGTGCGCCTGCAAGTGTTGAAACCAAACCGTGGCTTGAGGACTTTAAAGAGAAGTATGGTGTGCAATGATCATCCCATGCCCCGAAGATCTTAAGCAGTATCAGCGCTTTCCATTGACGATCACTTTGACCTTTTTGAATGTCTTTATTTTCATTTTGATTTTTAGCGGCGCGAAAGCAGATCTTACTGATAGCAAACTTTTTGAAGTGGAAGGTATGACTCTGACGGGGCGTTTGTATTATCAATACCTGCAAACCTTGCCTGCCGACTCACTCGCGAAATCCCCGGAGTGGGTGCAAAAAATGAGTAGCTCCAACTCAGAACAAATGACGATCCTAGGTGCTTATGCCCTTCGCGATGCCAAGTTTTTGGAGACGGCCGAAGTGGGCACCTACCGAGGCGACCAAGTTCAAATCGCCTCTTGGAAAAAGGACTTTAAAAAGTTCCGCACCGAATACAAGGAACAGCTCATGTTCCGTTTTGGCTTAAGCTCCCTGGAAAAGGGGCCGCTGTCGTGGATTACCTATCAGTTCTCCCATTCTAATTGGATGCATCTGTTATCGAACCTGATGTTTTTAATCGTTATGGGAGCCGCTGTGGAAGCCCTGGCGGGGAGTACGGCTTTATTGGTCGTTTATCTCTTTGGCGGCATCGCAGGAGGCTTGGGCTTTCTGTGGTCCCAAGGGCATGGGGCGATTCCTATGGTAGGCGCGAGCGCCTCTATTAGCGCGCTGTTGGCGTTTTACTGCGTGGCTCAGGTTAAAAGGAAGACTCGCTATATGTTCTTCGTATCGCCGATGCCAGAGCATTATGGATTTATCTATTTGCCAACACTCATGATTATTCCTCTCTTTTTGGTGACTGATTTGGCGAGTTTTTGGGCAACCCCAGAGGGCTTGGGCTCCGGTGTAGCCTATGCCGCGCACTTAGGTGGCAGTGTTTTCGGTATCTTAGGCGGTTTTGCATTTCGCGAAGGCATTGGGACCGCGACAAATTCCTTAACAGAACCCTGACCGGGGTTTTTTTATAGGGCCATTGACAGAAGGTAAGGGTCTTAGGCAAATTGAGCAGCGTTAGAGGCTGAAAATCACCCCCTTACTTTGAATGGTGGACCCGAATGATGCTAACCAAGCTCATTAAGTCAGTGATTGTATTTACATCGTTATTTTTCGTAGGAGTTGCATCTGCAGCTCAGGTATCGCAAGCGATTCCATACTACGGAGAAGAATTCTATCAAGATCTTGCGGCTGGTAAATCCAACGAAGAGCTTGTCTACAGAATTAAATCTGTTCTTCGCAGCTTCCACGTTCCTCAAGAAAATGGTTACGACCTTGTCGTCTCTGATTGCCAAGCAGCTAAGGGTTGCTACGCTCATCAGAAAATCGGTTACAACGGTGCACGCGTTTGGTTGATGGGTAAGTTCTATCTTTCCTTTGATCAAAACTCGAACACGTATGCAGTGAAAGACCTTTACTGCGATAACTACAAAACTCGCGCAGACTTCCGCGGCAGAGGTACTCCTGCTCCAGGTTCGATCCCTGACAACACAGTGATCAACGTTGAGCACACATGGCCACAAAGCAAATTCAACCGTCGCTTTGATAAAGACACACAAAAATCAGATCTTCACCACTTGTTCCCAACGGATTCTCAATTGAATTCCATCCGTGGCAACCAATGGTTTGGTGAGGTTCACTCTGACACGCAAACTTTGAAGTGTAAGGCTTCTCGTTTCGGTGTGGGTGATGGTGATAGCGACGAGGTTTTCGAACCACCGCAAAATCACAAAGGTCACGTAGCTCGCGCGTTGTTCTACTTCTCTTTGCGCTATGACCTTCCACTTCCAGCAGAGCAAGAAGTGATCTTGCGTAAGTGGAATCGTGAGAATCCTCCTGATAGCGAAGAGATCGAAAGAAATAACAAGATCTTTGATGCTCAGAACAACAGAAATCCATTCATCGATTATCCAAACATGGTCGATTCAATTAACGACTTCTAAAAGAAGTTCAGAAATCAAGCCCGGCACTGACCGGGCTTTTTTTATGCCCGAATTATGGCGGAGGCCATTCTTGGTAGTTTAGGATCCCAATTCTGGGGATGATGGCGAAGTCTTTTAGAAAATCCAATGATACATAATTGTTCAACGCGTGCTTGGCTCTTTCGACGATCGCGGTGAAGGGGCGGAAGTCCCAGAACTTGGTTTTGTTCTTTTGGTGGCGATTGGCGCCAGTCAATTTTAAGGCAATGGCTCCGGTCAATGATCTGATGAACGGGGTGTAGGTGTCTTTACTTTTCAGGCGAATGGTTAAGTGCAGATGGTTGCCTCCGTTGGCGAAGGCTTCGATTTTGATTTTGTATTTCTTGGCGAACTCGCGGCACAGAGTTTCGATCTGCTTCCAGTTTCCGTGCTTTCTAAAACTGAGTGAACCTTTGGCTTCGCTCGATCTTAAAACCACTTGCAGCGAATTTTTGGTGCTCAAGGGACGACGACAGCGATAACGCGCTTTTTTAAACAGCGTACCACCGTGAGCTTGGGTTGAATGCAATCGTGGGTCGTCGAAGCGTGCCTTTTGCATGAACGATGGTATATTAAAGTACTTCAAGCGTGGCAACTAAGTTGTTGTAAATACTGTTAAATGAATTGATTTTTGGAAGCTGTGAGTAAAGCTTTACTTCATGTTTGTGGAATCGTGATGAACGGCATCTCGGTCGGCGGTTTTTTAACAAAAAAGCATGGAACTTAAAAAATCTTAAAAAAATGAAACAAAGGCGCTTGCATTGTGTTCAACATGCATGTCTAATTATTTCTACGGGAGGGGTGATACCAAGGAAGGTACTCGGGTGCATGATGTGCTCACCTCTATTTTAAATGAGATTATAAAGGCCGGTAGCAATACCGGCCTTTTTCTTTTCCTGCCTATATATTCCGCATTTTTTCATTCTCATCTTCGGCCCCAGGGAACGCATTCTTAAACTATTGTGGGTTTGCAAGGTGACCTCTTTCTGTCCACTGGGTACTTTTGTGAACCGTAAATAGGGAGGTTGTATGAAGCTCTTGATGGTTGGTTTGCTTACTTTTGGTTTCGTTTCTGGCGCACAGGCCGCTGGCATTAACTGTAAAAACGAGGCGGCAGGGCATGCCTTGAACCAAATGATTAGCGAGGTCGTAAAGGCCGGTAAGCTCCTTACAGACTATAAGTTCAGAGCCGGCCGCCCGGTGACTGATGATTCCATTGACCTAAAAAATGGCGATGTTTTCGAGTCCTATGATGTGACCGTTTACCTTTATAAAGGTTCTTCGGACTATGATATCGACTATCCCTTGGATCGCTCGGTTCGTGTAGAGATCACGAATACGAAATCAGGCGCATGTAAGCTGATCAAAACATCTCGTTCCGTCGGCGAGTAAGGCTTAAAGCTTATAAAGGTCCAAAACGAAAAAACCCGCTTTTTACAGCGGGTTTTTTTGTTACTTAGAACCTTTTAGGAAGTCCCAGTTATTGTAAGAGTCCAAGAGCTTCGTGTGCTCTTTCGGCAATTTGCCTTCGTTCAGGTCAGCCAAGATATCTTGGATCAAGGAGATGTCCATCACGTAGGCTTTGGTATTTACCAACATGCCACGTGTTGTTTTCTTGCGGCTCCACGGAGACCAGAATTCAGGGAAGCATTTCAAAGTATCACCCAGTTGCATTGTGAACTCACCCACAGTGATCTCTGGATTTTTGTTCACCATGTCTGCAATCAGTTTCGTTTGTTCCGCACTGATAGTTGCGCAGTAGTTGGTTCTTTTCTTAGAGGCTGTTCTTTCTAGGTTTGTGTAGTGCAAACGGCGGTTGGCCTGTTCTACGAAGTCAGAAACGAACTCTTTCGCAGTTACAGAGGCTTCCGCTTGAAGGCCCATCATCAATGTCATCGCAAGTACGATTAGCTTTTTCATTTTATCCTTCTTTCTTACGGATTCAGGCTGTCGAGAAGTTTTGCTTCAAGGTGTGAGCGTTGGTTCAGGCCTAAATCAGCCAGCGTCGCTTTTACCAGTTCAGCGTCTTTCCAATAAGATTTAGTCAGTATGTCCCAGCCACTGCGTTTTAGTTGCGGCAATAGGGTTGGGTAGCACTTAATTTCTTGAGAGGCTTTTGCCATGAAGGTTTGAACCGTTATCTCGGAATCTTCACGCAAAATGTTCGAAATGGCTTCGATCTGAGCGGGGCGCAGGCCCGTGCAATAGATCGTTTTCTTTTCCATGATGCGATCCTGGTTGGTAACAACCAAACGGCGGTTCACGGCAGCCACGAACTTATCAACGAACTCATTCGATGATACCGAGGCTTGGGCTTGAGATCCCAAAATCATGGCTAAAACTATAAGCATAAAATGCTTCATATACATCCCTTTGAGGCTATTGTCCGTGCACATCTATTACAAACTCCGCGCCAGCTTTAAATGAAATAGAGCCAATCCTGTCCCCCTGACCATGAAGTCTTTGCAGAAATACGCCCAGATTGTCGACGCCGAGGCTGACTCTTGGCAGCCCGATTTAAGGGGCCTTTTAGGCAGTCTTATCAGCTGTTTAAATAGAAATATGGGGGCTAAAAATGACTGGGTTGAAGGCGTATTTGAAAGCCAGTTTCTTTGCGGCGGCTGGAGTGATTCTGCCAGTGCTTTTATTGCTGTTCCTTTTAGGAAAAGTTGTCAGTGTCAGCAATCGCATGGTGGCTCCGATAGCTAGTTCGGCTTTTCCAGAACTTTATCAGTCTCGGGCGATCGCCTCGGAGCTTGTTACCATGAGTATTTTAGCGGTGGCGTCTTTGCTCTTAGGAGCTGTCGCTTTGACCTCGTGGGGCCGAGCCACGGGGGGATGGATTGAACGAAATATTCTGAATCGCATTTCCGTCTATCGAGGGTTGAAGGATTTCTCCCAACGCTTGATTCCCTCAGAACGTCAAAAAATGTTTCAGGCTGCGCTGTTGAAGCGTGAAGATGAAATGAATGCGCTCGTTTATGTAGTGGAGGAGTTTGAACAAAACTATGTGATCTTCACTCCCAGTGTGCCGGCTCCTTTAAGTGGTTCTTTATTTATTGTTCCCAAGTCAGATGTGCAGATATTGAATATCCCGGTCTTATCAATGGCAAAAATATTTTCTCGATGGGGAGTGGGGACTGCAGAGCTTCTGCGAGAAGCGCATGCCTTAAATGCTCTGCAAACTGTGAATCCACGCAGTCCCCAAAAACAAAAAGACCGATCTTTAGGAGATCGGTCTTTGGATATTTAATTTCTGACGTATTTAGTAGCTAGTGGGGCGGCATGTGACTGTGCCGTCCGTTTCGATGATCGGGGCGCCGGATTCAGTATAGGATTTGATTTTGCTAATATCTGCCTTAAAAGGGCGGAGCTGATTCAGAGAGACCTTTGGCAACAGAACGTAAACTCCACCTGTGAGTCTGATCCAGTTAAGAACGATCCCATGCTCGATCTCGGTAACATTGATCGCTGTTTTAGATTTGGCGATGATTGAGGATACGAATAAGGTGCCGACGTATTTGTCGCCGTAACCATCATTGTTAAGGTCCACCCAACGGATCGACAGAGTTTCTGTACTAAAAAAGCCAAATGTGCATTCATAGGAATGAATGGCTTGGCCGCCATCTAGGATCACTTGAGTCCATTGATAGTTAGAATCGTCGATACCCATTGCCATGATATAAAGATGCAGAACGAATTCAGCTCTGTACAACTCCAGTTGAGTTGTGTTCGTTTTCCACGCGGATCGAGAAACGCGAATCAGGTTCGATTGGGGATAGACTTGCGCACTGTCATGCAAGTCTTCATCTGTAAACTCAACGGCAACACGATTTACCTTGTCCAGAAATTGGGATTCGGAAAATGGCAGGCCTGGGATGCCGCTGATATGTTTAGCGAGGTCGCGCCCCAAGGATGTGAATTCGGCTGCGAACCCAGAACCACCGCCGCTATCCCAGCCACCCTCTGAAATTTTGGCAAAAGAAATCGGACTCAGGAGGTTTATGATCAAAAAGAGAATTGCAAATCTCATGGTGTCTCCGATACTTCGATGTTTTCGCAAGTAAGAGTCATGAAATGGCGTGGGGTCATCACTCCCGAAGAGTTAAAGACATTCACTTCATAAACGTCCATCAGAAATTTTCCTGCTTGAGACATGTGGGTGAGTGTTGCTCTGCCGTGAAGAGCTATGTCTTCATGATACCAGGAAATTCCAATGGCCCAGTTGACAAAGTTCTGCCAGTTTCCAGTAATTAAATCTGACCATTTAAAGTTGAGCGAGGTTATTGTCGCCGGTGTTCGTGTCACTGGCGCAGTTGCGAAGCCTTCACCGCTATAAAAAACAAATGAATAGTCGTAAGTCTTAAGGGCTTTTGAGCCGTAGTTGTCATAGCGGAGATAGTAGGGTTTGCCAGCAACAGAGTACTCACAGGCAATATAGCCTTTTAAAGCGCCACCGTTCATGAGGTACTGTGTCCAAGCGTATTTGCTGTCATCGACTCGTAGAATTCCCAAATACTCATGAATCACAAGCTGCATGCGATTCTCTTCGGACCAACGATAGCGAAACCAGCTGTCGATGTTGATGCGAATGAGTCCCTGGCCAGGATAGTTCAAAGCATCAACCTGGATACCTTCGGGCGAGAACAGTTGATCATTAGTAAATTCGATTCTTGTAGAAAGAACGGCCTGAAGCATTTGCTCATCAGTTACAGGGAAGTTTGCAACACTGCGGATTTTTTTTGCTGCAATTTTTCCGAAGTCGATAAATTGTTCGGTGTAGTCAGAGGTACTGCCAGGTGTGAAGATATCGGCGACGGGGCTGGCTGCCGGAGAGTAGTTCGAAAAAAACAATGTCAGAGTAACTACAAAAATATTTGTGACCAGCTTTGTTTTCATGCCCAGCTTCTATCAACCGGTCTTTAAAAATCCAAGGAAAGTTCTGTAAATATCCCTGCCTTTATTTACGTTTATGTAAAGACTTCAGCGAGATATGCCTTTGGACGGCCTGCGGGTGAGGCCAGGGATCTTGTGGAACGCCGCTTTACTAGTTTGATAACTATATATTTACCTAATTGTAAATATATGAAATCGTACGTCGCGTGAGGTGACTTCCATGAACAAGCTACAGATCTGGCAATTCAGTAACTACCGTGACTATCTGAAGGCATTTATCCAGTACCAACCTAATGGGGGGCGCGGGCAGGCTAGTAAGATTTCATCTGCACTGGGGATTCATACGACTCTCTTCAGCCAGATTTTGAATGGTCACCGTGATCTGACATTGGAGCAGGGGGCTTTGTTCTGTGACTTTGATGGGATGAACGAATCGGAAGCGGATCTTTTCCTGAATATGGTTTCTTTAGAGCGTGCCGGGAACGAGAGTTTACGTAAGAGACTCAAGAAACAAATTGAGGAACAAAAGGCTACATTTAGTGAAGTTCGTAAGCGTATTGGATCCGTAAATAAGAAGCTGACCACGTATGATCAATCGGTTTTTTATTCCAGTTGGAAGTACAGTGCAATTCGTATGCTTGCATCCCTTGAGAAGGTTCCTGACTTGAATGAGATGGCTCAAATGTTGGACCTGACTCGCCAGCGCCTGACCGAAATGGTGGACTTCATGCTTGAAAAGGGTTTGCTCGTCGAGGAAAAGGGGCGAGTGCGTATTGGTGCTGCGAAAACTCATGTGGATGCAAAATCTCAGTGGGCGACTCGACACCACACAAACTGGCGAACTCGCAATTTGACTCGTTTAGAAGTGATTGCAGATCATGAGATCTGTTTTACGGTGCCATTCAGCTGCACCAAAGAAGACTATAAGAAAATTCGTGAGATTTTTTTGCAGGCGATTGAAGATGCTTCAAAAATTGTAGGCAACAGCGACGGCGAAGAGACCCATGTTTTGTGCATGGATCTCTTTGATATGATTTAATTTAAATTAGTATTAATTGATGATTCGTCCTGCCGTCACATTCCAGATAAGGATCTGATTGATCTCAGCGTTCAGCGAGTAGCCAGTCATGGTCTCTGATTCAATATCGAATCGAATACTGATGATAAATTCGGGGTGTGGAAGGGACTTTAAGTTTGCAAAGAATAGATGACATTGCACATCTGGAGCTAAAGTGTTCAAAGTTTTTGTGCAGTAGTAATCCTGCCCATTTTTCCAGGTCTTTTCGAGACCATTTTCCTGATAGGGTAATTCTTCCGTTATTAGCTTCGAGTAGAGTATAGCTGCAAAAATTCCCGACGTTGAGCCCACAGCACCGTTGTCGTTTGCTGAGTGAATTGTGATTTCAGCAATTTGCATTGCTTGAGCCAGCGACGTTAGGGGAGAAAGTATAAATAGCAAAGCCCAAAAAAGAGATTTCATATAAGGTCCTTGCGGTCTGCCGCCGAGGGGCGGCGGCAACCGAGTTTAGTATTGAAAATTTCGATTATTTCAAAAGTGCATTTGTCATCTGAAGCGTTGTTGGCGCAGAGACTTTGCCGTTTACGTCGATCATCAATCCACAAGCAGATTCAGATACTTTTTCTGCTTTGATACACAGAAGCTCTTTACCAAGTTTTACTCCAGAACCAAGAAACTCATGGTTAACTTCTTCGATTTTCTCCATGCCTGCCCAAGCTGCTTCAGCGTCTTGACCGGAGAACATCACAAGTCCTGTGGCGTCTGCATCGTCAAAGATAGCGACTACCGGAATTTCAGTGTGCTTCATGGATGTGATGTCTGTAAGTCCAGTGATGCAGCTCATGCCTACGGCAGCAGTTCCACAGAAGAATTTCTCATTACCTTTGGCATCACCGATGGAAAATTTGCCTTTAAGGTTGTCGTACACAACTTGAGACAAATCACCAGTGATTGCTGTAAAAGCGCCCTCTTCATTTGCAAATACGATGTTTAATGTGCCGTCATAGAATTCAACTTCAGCCAATGCAGCCTGAGAAACCAATACCATTGCGATTGTTGCGATAATTTTTTTCATTAAATACTCCTTCGTAGTGTTTGTTTTGTGAACCGTT
Source organism: Bdellovibrio sp. HCB209 (assembly GCF_047306065.1). GTDB lineage: Bacteria > Bdellovibrionota > Bdellovibrionia > Bdellovibrionales > Bdellovibrionaceae > Bdellovibrio. The sequence continues at coordinate 2,732,974 of NZ_CP178618.1, read as the reverse complement.
GAAGGGGTTTTAATCAAAGACTGGTGCGAGAAGTAGGTTTATATTTACTAAAAAGGTAAGGATATTTTTACGATATTGTAAAAATAGAAATGGGCAAAAAAAAGACCGATCGGTGAGGATCGGTCTTTTGCAGTGCTTCCGTAAATAGGACCTGGCACCTTTAGTCTTCTGCTGGAGCGAAGCCGCGGCGAAGAGTGTTTTCTGTGACTGCGGCTGGTTCCATGTATTGTTTGATATAGTCAGGGCCGCCAGTTTTGGAGCCGATACCAGACATTTTGAAACCACCGAATGGGTGACGGTCTACCATCGCACCAGTGATACCACGGTTGATGTATAGGTTACCCACTTCGAATTCTTCTTTCACGCGAGCGATGTTGGCAGGCGATCTAGAGAACATACCACCTGTCAGGGCGTACTCTGTCGAGTTCGCGATTTCGATTGCTTGATCCAAGTCTTTCGCGCGAATCACAGCTACAACGGGTCCGAAGACTTCTTGTTGAGCTAGTTTTGCGTCGCCTGGAACATCACCAAAGATTGTTGGTGGAACATAGAACCCATTATTTGGCGCAGTTCCTTTGAACAACAATTTGTTCGTTTTTTCAGTTTCAGCAATCGTGTTCAAGATACGCTCGTGAGCTTCTTGGTCCACAACTGGGCCCATGTAAGCTTTTGGATTTTCCGCAGACTTCACTTCGATAGAACGAGCGGCTTCAACCAAACGCTCTGTGAAGCGATCATAAACTTCATCCAAAACGATCACGCGGCTTGCCGCTGAACATTTTTGACCAGAGAAACCAAATGCAGAGTACAGAACTCCGTCGACTGCTTCATCAAGGTCTGCATCGTTATCGATGATCACGGCGTTTTTACCACCCATCTCGATAATGCATCTCTTAACGTGCTGTTGGCCTGGTTGAACCATTGATGCACGGTTTAGGATGTGAAGACCGACAGCTTTAGAACCAGTGAAGGCGATTGTTGTCGTGAATTTGTGATTCACGATGTATTCACCAACTTCTTCACCCAAACCTGGAAGGAAGTTGATAACGCCTGTTGGGAAGCCAGCCTCCTGGATCATTTTCATCAAGCCCCAAGAAACCAATGAAGATTGCTCTGCAGGTTTCATCACGACTGTATTTCCAGTTACTGCAGCCGCAGTCACCATGCCGGCTAGGATTGCCAATGGGAAGTTCCAAGGCGCGATAACCGCCGTCACACCACGAGATTTGTAGATGTAGTGAGAAAGCTCGCCAGGTAAGCCACCCACACGAAGTGGTTTTTGCAGATTGCGCATATCGCGAGCGTAGTAACGACAGAAGTCGATCGCTTCACCCACGTCACCATCAGCTTCCGCCCATGGTTTACCCACTTCAAGAACTTGAGTCGCGATCAATTGGAAGCGGTCACGTTGCATAAGGTCTGCAAGTTTATCAACCAAGGCTGCACGTTGTTCAGCTGGAACGTTTTTCCAAGTTTTGTAAGCAGTTTGTGCTGCTTGCATAGCTTGTTCCGCTTGCTCGATAGTTGCCATGTGAACTTTAGCAACAACTTGTGAACTTTCAGATGGGTTCACGCGATCAAAGATCTTTGCAGATGTTTGTTCTTTGTTGTTGATCATCAATGGCACATTCACTGGAAGAGTCGCGCGCAATGAAGCGATCGCTTTTTCCATTTTCTCGCGGTCAGCTTTAACTGCGAAATCCAAAAGTGGCTCGTTATAGAATTTGCCTGGTTTTTGCGGAATGATCGCAGAAGTCGGAGTCAAACCAGAAGCTGGGTCTTTCAAAAGCTCAGCCGTTGTTTTGTTGTCTGCGAATTTTCCACGAAGCCAAGATTCATTGGAAGAGTTCTCAAGCAAACGACGAACTAGGTACGCCATACCTGGGATCAATTCACCAACTGGAGCGTATTCACGCATGCGGTAGCCCATCTCAACGATGGTTTTTTTGATTGGTTCAGCCATTCCGTAAAGCATTTGGAATTCCAGCGCTTCTTTCGGGATGTTCAATTGTTCAGCGTACAACATACAAGCAGCGATTGTTCTTACGTTGTGAGACGCAAAAGCAGGGCGGATGTATTTGATGTTTTCAAGGAAGTATTTTGCGCACACTTCGTAGTTCGCATCAGATTCTGCTTTGTTTGTGTAAACAGGAACTGGCCAGCCACGTTGTTCAGCTTCGATAGTTTCGTAATCCCAGTATGCGCCTTTAACCAGACGTACCCAGAATGGAGTGCCACGTTTTTTTGCGAAGTCAGTCAACATCTTGACGTCTTCGAAAGAATCACGAAGGTAAGCTTGGATCACGATACCGAAGAATTTGTAGTTTTTAAATTCGTCCTCATTGATAAGCTCTGTGTAGGCTTCCAATGTCAGATGTTTGACGGAGTATTGCTCCATATCCAAATTGATGAAGACACCTTTTTGCATACCCAAGCGGAAAATAGGGCGCATGCGATCTTTAAGGATTTTTTTAGATTCGTCCCAAGCAGAGTCTTTGATTTGAGAGTAAAGTGCCGTCATTTTCACAGACACGTTTACTTTTGGAATAGCGCCTTCGTGATCGCGATCAATCTGAGGAACTTCGTCCCATTTTTCAGCGTCTTTCGCCAACCACTCGATAAGCTCGATGCATTTGTTGGAATATTCTTGCGCTTCTTTTTCAGACAAGATCGCTTCACCTAAAATGTCGACTGTGAAAGTCATTTTGTTTTTGCGTGCTTTTTTAAGAACTGGAAGAGCATCATCAGGATTTTCACCCGTGATGAACATTTGCGCCATGCCCACAACGTTTTTCTTAATCGCGCCAGCCATCAAGCCTGGAGCCAACGAGCCAAGGCCAAGACCTACGTTGAATACTGGAGGAAGTTTTCCGCCGTCTTCAGCGAAGTATTCTTTCAAGTGGCGGGCAACTTCGTCGCCGGAGTTGATAGAAGGTAGTACGTCCACGAAGCGGAACATATTGGTTTTGAATTTTTCATTTTTCATACTCCATTCCATGATGGAGCCGTACCAGAAATCTTTGGAGAAGATGGAAGCCTTGGATTGGCTTTCCATGCGTTTCATAATTTCTTCGCCACGAGTGACGATCTTCGATTGGATATCGTTCATAACTAAGCCTTCTTGTGCGGGCGAAATAGACCAGCACGTTACATTCTGTGAGTGCTGGAATATTTACTCTCTGGGCTTAGATTTTCAAGGAATTACTGAGGGGCGAGGCGTCCTATTTTACCGTCCAAGTGTGAGTGATTTTACCCACAATTTCCGCCACTAAAACGTCGCCTGGTTTTACCTGACCGACTCCGGCTGGAGTTCCCGTCAAAAGCAGGTCGCCAGGGGCTACCGGAAAATGCTGACGCACATAGTCCAACTGCTCTTCGTAAGAGAAAATCATCAAGGAGGTGTTGCCGTTTTGGCGGACCTCTCCGTTTACCATCAGTTTGATATCGATATTGCGAAGCTCATCCAAGTTTTTGACGGGGAAGAATTTAGAAATCGGGCAGGCCTCGGTAAAGCTTTTCGCCAAGGTCCATGGTTGGCCTTTGGCTTTGAGTTTCGCCTGAAGGGTGCGCTCCGTCAGATCCAAAGCCACACAGGCCGCAGAAATTTGTAAGTTCTCATCAAATTGCAATGCGATTTCGACTTCGTGATGAACATCCGTCGTCCATTTTGGCAGACGGATTTCCGAGCTCGCCAAAGTCGCACAGCTGCCGGCTTTTAAAAACACCAAAGGCTCCGTCGGAACTTCGTTGCCAAGTTCTTTCGCGTGTTCGACGTAATTGCGACCGATAGCCCAGATATTCTGAATCATAACTTACATCCTTCTGATCTCGAGGAACTTGTACATACCGTCTTTTTCAATCTCAAAACCCACACACTGGCACGGTGTCCAGTGATGGAAATGATCTTCGGAAAGATCGGTTTCACTAGGGATGATGCTCATCGCTTCAATCACCCAGTCATAATGTGAGCACATGAAAATGACTTCATTTTTCGATTCGCAGGCCTGTTCTAAAAGCTTTCCAATTCTTTTACGGAATGTTTGCAAGGACTCGTCACCTTGTTGCTCCAAAAGGTCCTCTTGGTTGGTTAGAGGAATTTTGAAGTGCTCAGCAAGGGGGCGGAAAGTGCTGTGCGTGCGTTTGCGTGGGGAAACCCAAAGGTGAGTTGGGGCTGGAAGCTCATTTTTTAGAACCTTATCCAGCAGAGTAGAGGCCTGACCGTGCCCCTCTGCCGTCAGATCGGGATCTCCCGAAAAATCCATGGCTTTTTGTGCGTGACGAAAGATATAAATCTTCATAAATCCGACTCTGCTATTGATGCTTGAATTTACAGCTCTGCTTTGCTAGTTTCGGCTGTTATTTTCTATCTATTTTGGGAGTTTGTCATGGGTAAAGAACGAGTCCACCGCTTTGTCTCTAAAGATCTGACAGTGCGTATTGCCGCTGTGAACGCGACGGAAGTTGTTCGACATATGCAGGATCTTCAAAATACGTATCCATTGGCAACGGTAGCAGTCGGCCGCAGTATGGTTGGCGCTCTTTTAATGGCGGCTCATCTGAAAGACGGTCAGCAAGTGGGACTTTTGTTCCGTGGGAACGGACCTCTATCAAGCGTTTACGCAGAGGCCAGCTATGAAGGTCACGTGCGTGGTTACACTCCAAATGCCCAATACCAACCTGAAAACTACGAAGATGGTTTGAGCTTGCGTAAAGCTTTGGGCATCGGTCTTTTGACAGTGGCTCGTCACCAACCTTTTCAAAAACAACCGTTCCAAGGAACTGTGGAAATGGTGAGCAGTGAAATCGGTGATGATATCGCTCACTACCTTCATCAGTCTCATCAAATTCGTTCATTGGTTTCTTTGGGCGTTTACTTAGATCAAAACGGTAAAGTTCAATCCGCAGGTGGTGTCATGATCGAAGTGATGCCAGGTGTGGAAGAGTCGATGGTTGAAAAAATCATCGCGAACTATGAAGCGAAAAAACCAAACATCTCTAAAATGCTCAATGAAGGTGCGACATGTGTGGACCTAGTGGCTCCGTTCATGGAAGGCATTCCTTACGAAGAGATCGAACATAACTACGATGTTGAATACTCTTGCCCTTGCACGAAAGCTCGCGTGATGCGCGCCTTGGAAGCCATGGGAGAAGAAGAGCTTCAAGACATGATTAATAAAAAAGAAGAAGTCCACGTGACTTGCCAAGTTTGCGGTAAGCCTTACGATGTTTCTTTGGGTGAAGTGGAAGAGTTGAAAAACCTGCTTCATCGTCAATCGATGAATTAGTGAAAAGGGAGCCGCAAGCTCCCTTTTTTTATGTCCCAGACTGAGACAACTCGTTTTGAAACGTCATTCGCGGAATGGCACCTGTCTATCCCTTGTGCGCCCAAATTCGCGGTGGTGATCGGCGGGATGGAGCGGTCCTTGCTTTGTCTAAGGGTATGATAAAACCCACTTTAAACCTTTTGAAACGAAACCCATGGATCTCTGTATTTGCTGCCGCCTTGGTAGCTATCAGTGTTCTAAGCTTCGTTGTAGAGGTGCGCAGAGCTCAGGGCGCCGTAGCCCAATACTTTGCGATTTGGGAAGAGGACATTGCTAAGTCCTTATTGGTTAAGCAAGATTCCACATTGCTGGATAAAATCCTAGGTCAGCTTAAAGAGGTTCATAGTTCTGTGGACCGCGTTTCGGTGAAATCCGTCGATGGCTTCTGTGCCTTTGAAAATGATATTCCTATTACATTGTTCTCTTTGCCTGCGGGGCAAGTGCAAGTTTGCTATTCCAGTGCAGACCTGGCTTTAAAAACAGCTTCGTCGCCGATCTTTTTAATTGCGATCTTTTTAGGTGTGATGTTTGTTTCTTTCGGTTCAAGACGTGACCTTTTAAATCGTCTGCAAGAACAGAAACTGCAATCCGAGCTTGATCGCAATAAAGAAATCTCTGAGATCTCCAGACAAGTCGCGCACGATATTCGTGGACCTTTGATGGCTTTGACGACTTTGGCACAACTCTCCCATGAAATGACGAACGAGAAAAAAGAACTGCTCAATCTAGCAGTGGGGCGTATCCGTGGTATCGCTGATGATCTTCTTCAGCGTGGCCGTGAAAAGGTAGAAGGCACTTCTGCTCCGGAAAAAACTGCGATGGCAGCTAAATCTTTGGCGCAAGGTGCGGATATCATCGCCGTTGCAGATCGCATTTTGAAAGAATACAGATTTTCATATCCAAATATTCAGTTTGCTTGGCACCAACACGTGAATGCAGAAAAATTGCATATTCCCTTAGAGGAAATGAAGCTTTTGAGAGTTTTGGGTAATATCTTAAATAACTCTGTCGAGGCTTCTCCAGAAACAGATGCAGCAATTAATATTTCATTGCTAGATCGTGATCAAAACTGGTTACTACAAATTATGGACAATGGCTCGGGCATTCCTGAAGAAGTTCTTCCGCAATTGATGGAAGAGGGCAAAAGCTTTGGTAAAGAAAACGGCAACGGCCTTGGTCTGTTCGACGCTCGCAAGGCATTGCAAGCGGTAGGTGGTGATTTGCAATTGCGTTCCCGCGTTGGTGTGGGGACTCAAGTGATTATGGTTATTCCTAAAAACACAGTTCGTTCTGAAGAACGAATCTCTTAGTTTTCTAACTGAATTCCCAAAACATTTTCGATGGTTTTATCGTAGATATCTTTCTTCTTGGCTTTACCAGGAGCTTGGATTTTGCGAGTTTGCGCCAAATCTGCAGTGAAGGCTCTAAATAGGTCCGATTCCTTTTCAGAAGCTGTCACTGTGAAGTGATATTCTTTGTCTTTACAAGATGCGATCATTTGTACTGCGGTCGCCAGTTTTCCTGCCGTCGTTAATTGAATTTCGGAAACATTCAGAGTGGTGATCTTAGTTTCAAGTGAAGACTCGGGCGAGCTTTCGACATTTTCGATCGCACAAGGAAAAGTAATAACCAAAGGAGACTGCGCACGAATTCCCAAAGTGCCAGTCAAAGAAACGGGTTCAGGAGAGGTCTGAGGGAAAGCCATTTCAGAGATCATCAGTCCCCAAGGATTTTCCAGAGTTCTTTCTGTATCATCAATTTTCAAATTGGCCTTAATGTACAACTGGCTGGCCTTGCCTTGAGCTTCGCTAATCTGCAAAGACAAAACCGCATGATAACTATTGCCACCGACATTTGTGAGAGCGAGCAGGGTGCTTCGTTGATTCAAAGACTTACTTTGAATTTTATCACGCAGACGTTGGACTTCTTGAATGCGTTTTTCGCGCAAACTTGGCGACATCAAAAACGAAAGAGACGTTTGCGTTTGCCAGAAGTTATTCGAGTCGTAGGTAAAATAGCGCTCTAGGTACTGTCTCAGGAACGTGGTTTTTTCCATCTCGCTGAGTTGCAAGCTTTGCGGGCGTTTATCAGCTCCACCAGTCATGTCCGTTGTGATGGCGATCACCCTTGGATTTGATTTTAGCTGCCAGTAAAGGACACTCACCACAGAGGCCCAGATAAAACTTGCCGCAAATAAAATCTGCCAAAGGTGCTTTTTCATTATTCGCCCTTTTCTAAAGGCAGAATTTCAATCATCTGATCACGGTGGTATTTGCGATTAGGTCCCTCGTCCACCCATTGATCAATTTTGTAGAGTTTGATTTTAGCTTTACCGCTTTGGAAGTACTTACGATCCGCAGCACCTTTAGTTTCTTTTAAAAGAGTCGCAGTACCATTTTGGAAGAAATCCAATTGAGCTTTCATCTTTTCATTTTCAAGCTTCACCATGTCGATGTCGCGCTCGTCATTGAAATAGTAGTTCGCAGCGATTGCGGAAACCACACCAATAATACCACCCCAGTAGAGTGCATGAAGTTCCGGTCTCTCATCTTCAGGCGCTGTGGCAGCACCAATTCCCGCACCAACGGCGACACCTGCCATCGTAGCAGCTAAACGACTTTTTTGATTAGTGGCACAGGCAGAAAACAGGAGGCAAACGCACAGAAGTAGAATCGATTTTCTCATGGGTTTAATGCTAAGGATGTTTAGTCCAAGAGGAAAGGAAAAAGAAAAGGGCGCTCAAGAATTTTTGAGCGCCCTTTTTAATTAAGACTTAATCTGTTTGCAGCTGATTACAATTTTTGGATGATAGCGTCTGTGAACGATTGAGTCGTTCCTTTACCGCCCAAGTCACCCGTGCGAGCGTTGATATCAGACAATGCTGCGATCAAAGCTTTCATGATAGCGTCAGCTTTTGCTGGTTCGCCCACGTGTTGAAGCATCATCACTGCGGATTGCAACAACGCCGTTGGGTTGGCTTTGTTTTGGCCAGCGATATCTGGTGCGGAACCGTGAACAGCTTCAAAGATCGCTGCTTTTTCACCGATATTAGCGCCTGGAACGACTCCCAAACCACCTACAAGTCCTGCGCAAAGGTCAGACAAGATATCGCCGTACAAGTTTTCAGTCACGATCACGTCGAACTGTTGCGGGCGAGTCACTAGCTGCATGCAGGCGTTATCAACGATAACGTCTTTAGTTTGGATGTTTGGATATTGCCAGCCGACTTCTTGAGCGACTTTCAAAAACAAACCGTCAGACATTTTCATGATGTTGGCTTTGTGAACGATCGCTACTTGTTTGCGACCTGTTTTTTGAGCCAAGTCATAAGCGTAACGAGCGATTCTCTCAGAACCTCTGCGAGTGATGCGTTTGATTGACTCTGCCGTGTTTTCATCAACCATGCGCTCGATACCAGCGTAAAGGTCTTCCGTGTTTTCACGGACAATCGTCAAATTAACGTCAGAAGCCACACACTGAACGCCCGGAAGAGAGCGAACAGGGCGAACGTTCGCGTAAAGGTCAAATTTCTGTCTCATCGTTACGTTGATGGACTTGTGACCGCCGCCTACTGGAGTTGTTGTAGGGCCTTTGATTGCCAGGCGAGTTTTGTTGATGGAATCAACTGTGTTTTGTGGAAGAAGGTCGCCCAATTTAGCCAAGGCGATTTCACCGGCTTGGTGCTCTTCGTATTCAAACGGAGCTTGTACGTGTTTAAGAACACGGATCACTTGAGTCATAATTTCGGGGCCAATGCCATCACCAGGGATTACAGTCAGTTTCATCATAGTCTGCCTTTCAGAATGGAACAGAAATACCAAGTTTGGGCTCAAACCTCAATATATTGGTTTTAAAACTCCCCATTTGCGGCGGAAGGCTGTCCAGAACTTTGACATCCAAATAATGCGTGAAATCAAATACTTACGGCTGTTCATGTGGGGTGTCTGCGCACCTGACAGGGCATTGCCCGTATCACTCGCAGATTGCCGTAAATCGTAATTATTTAAAAATTGTGGAATTTCAGACAGTTAGGGCCGTCCCGGAGGTGGAACAGGATGGTCCCGTCTTTGTAATAGGTAACATCAGGAGGACTGCTCATGTGGAAGTCAATTAGCGTAGCATTGCTTGTGGTGACGGCTTTATTTCTAGAAGCCTGTGCGCCTAAATCGCAAGAAAGCTGCGGATTTGTTCAAAATAGCTATGGTGAGCGCGTCTCTTGGAAAAACGATGTTCCGGTGACTATGTATCTTCACGAGTCCGTTCCACAAGAATACGTGGGTGCGGTTGTGGCTGCGGCTCAAACTTGGGAGCGCAACACGGGTCGTAGACTCTTTAATATTGTTACAACTCCACGTATCTCGGGGCCGAATGAGCCTCGCCAAGACGGGAAAAACGTCATTTATTTCATGAAAAACTGGGAGCCTGAAAAGGCGTCAGAGCAAGCTCGCACCACGGTGTTGTGGACGGGTGACCAGATTCGTGAAACTGATATTCGCGTTAATACAAAGTATGAATTCTATTGGAATAACAAGAGCTCAGGCTCTGTAAATATCGAAGCTTTGATCCTGCACGAGATGGGTCATGTTTTGGGTCTCAAACATAATGATGATGGTGGTTCCGTTATGGCTACATATCTTCATGATCACGAAGACCGCACGGAGCTTGCTTCTCAGGATACAACAGATTTGAAGTGCGAGTACTAGTGACTCGGCTTGTAAAAGTTTTATGTAAGTTTATTTAAGTTGAGAGATCTTTTTTTCGAAATAGACTTTTATGTCGGCGCGGCTCCCAAAGCGTGCAGAATCAGGAGTTCAAGATGAGAGTGATTAATAAGAACGAGACAGTGCAAGTTGAAGAGACAGCAGCAGTGACAGGGTCTTTCTTGGAATCATTTCTACAATCTGAACCTGTGGCGCAGAAGTCTTACCACGAGCTTGCAGACAAGACTGTACAAGAGGCGGATGCAATTTCTCAATTGCACGCTAATCTAGAAATGCTTTACGACTTGCAAACAAGATATAGTTTTGTAATGCGCGAAGTGCGTTATCTTTTGAAGGCCTAAACTCTATTTAATTCAGTCTGACAAATTTCTTACCATAACCAAACACATGTTAGATGACATACAATAAATATTCGCGTTTGATGTTCTCTAGAGGAGAACTCCATGCAGGATATGAATAAGTCAACATGTGCACACGTATGTATCCCGACTGGCGGAATTCATCCTATTGTTCAACGCCAGTTCCAAAAGTGGGGTCTTACGAAAACCGAAGGTGACATCGGTATGTTGCTGTTGAAAGGATTAAGTTTGCGCGCGATTGCGCAGACTCGTGGTACTTCAGAAACCACGGTGAGACAGCAAGCATTGATTTTGTACAAGAAAGCTGCCGTAGAGGGACGTCATCAGTTAGCGGCATACTTCCTGGAAGATCTTCTGAAACCTTGCGAACAACCCAAGTTCGAATTGTCATAAGGGGCCTAAGGGCCCCTTTTTTTATTTCCGAATCATTACAACGCGAGTTTTATTAGCCGTACGGATGTTTCCGCATGGACCTTTATATAAATTTGTTTGTGTTTGTCATGGAGTCATTGTTTGTAAACACCGACAGGCCTACAGTAGGGCTTAGCAACCTCCATGAGGATTCTATGCCCGAAACGATTTACGTAAAGCTTGTTGGCGGAGAAGTGCCTGTATGGCGCCCGGTTTTAGCGAACAAGATTCAAAGTGATGTTTACAAAATTCTGCCGTCACCGTCGAACCATATGCCACTAGGAGAGCAGTGGGAATTCGTTCCTGGCAGCTTGGTCGAGGTAAAAGAGAAGCTTATGGATAATCAATTTGTGAAAGTCGCCGTTAGCAGCAACTTTCTAATTGGTTAAGAGGTCTTTATTTAAATTTGTACCTCGGCATGGCGAGATTGTTCAATTTTTCTAATTTCAGTTCTGATGTTGTTCACGCGATTAAATAGGGTGTGCAGTCTGTGATTAGGAGCAAACATTTCTTGGGTAATGTCACTCGTCGTGTGAGTGTTGTTCTTTCCGACAAAAATAAATTTCGTTTCTGAATCATCAGGTTGATCTTCCTTGTTTTTCAAACGTGGGAAGGCTTGATAGATTCCAGAGATATCACTCATAAGATCTTTTGTCGGGTGGTGAACGGAATCGTGATTGCCACCGCCGATGATGGATTTTCCATTGCTGAAGTAAAGACTCGCGGAACCTTCAGAGGTATAGACTTCCGTTACCGTCGTTTCGCCGACCTTATATTCGCACAACAGAGCATAGAGTCCCGCAACTGTTGGTTCAATTCGTTGCGAGTGGGGCAGATTCAGCGCCATGTCTCGCAACTCTTGATATGGGTTGCGTGTTGCCTCGATGATATTTTCGCGGCGGTTTGTATTAAAAACTTTGTTAAGTACAGATTTGATCATTTTAAGACTCCTTGATGCAGGGACCTTATTGCAATGCCCGGGCACAGAGAAAATCCGAAAAATGAACCTGTACTGCGCTTTAATTCATTTTGAGGGCGGGGTGTTTCTCACTTTTTGGATTCCGTCCGATGTCTGGGACGGGGAGCTGTGTCCTGGGTTGAAAGAAAACAGCTTCTTTGTTAGAGTGAAAGTCTGATGAAAAAGCGTTTACTGGTTCTTAAGTTTATTTCACATTGCCGCAGGGATTCTCTCTGTGGCCTTTTCTGTATCTAGTTCATTCTAATTTTTAAATAAGACAATTGAATAAGGAGTTCGTGTATGGAGCAAAATCCATCGTTGGTCATTTCACGTGAAGACTATCAAAAAATATCTACATTGCTGTCGGTTGCTCAAACTGACATTGCCGATCTATTGGAAGAGGAGCTGGGGCGTGCAGAGTTGGTCGAAGCTGCTGAGATTCCAAAAGATACGGTGTCTATGAACGATAAGGTGTCGTTCGTAGATTTAGATTCTGGCAAAGAGCAGGAAGTGACGTTGGTGTATCCTTTGGATGCGGATATCAATGGAAATAAGGTTTCTATTCTTGCTCCCGTCGGGGCGGCACTTATCGGTCTGAAAGTGGGACAGATCATTCATTGGCCACTAGGCTCAGACAAAGTGAAACGTATCAAAGTTATAGCTGTTCAACGCGGATAGCAGTTACTTTGTAGTTTACGAAAGGCGAGGATTTAAGTCGAATCCTCGCCAGAGGTCTAGTTGCGATCAGGGAGTGAGATACCGAGAAGTATTTGTTAATAATATCGGGAGACTACCTATGAAAAAGCTAGTTTGTTTGGTCGCAGGAACTGCGGCTCTTTTGTCTGCTTGCTCGACATCGAATGTGAAAACAGCAGAGGTTCAATCCTATCGTAACCCGGCTAGTACCGGGGAATTGATTTCTGGAAGTCAGAAGGTACTTGCGGATATCGGGAACTCACAAGTATTCAACCCACAAACTTGTCCCACGTTTGTAAATAACGTGACCGATTACCTTTTCCATTTGCCGGCCGATCACTTTATTCCCAAAACTTCTGAAGAAAAAGAGAATTTGAAAAAGTACGGCCCCGAGGTTCTGGATACGGTTTTTCAAATTCGTGTTGCTCTTCATGAAAAACTCCAAAAGTTTGATTCCCGCAATGAACTTAGCAAAGACTGTTTGCAAAAAATGAGAGAAGGCTTTCAGTATGCGCGCTTCTCTGAGGAGTATTTGCTAGATTGGCTTTACTCACAAAAAGTATACACATTTAAGAAAACTCCCATCATGACGAATGAAAAGCCAAGCACTTGGACAAATCCAAAGTTTGCTGGGTTTGAGTTGCAGGCTGGTGACGTGATGTTGATTCGCGGTAAGTCCTACGTTTCTGCGATGATCGCGCGTATCGCGGATGAGGAAGGTAACTTTTCTCATTTGGCGATCGTGGGCCAAGATAAGAACGGCAAAAAGTATGTTGTCGAAGCTTTGATTCAGTACGGAGTGACAGTGACGCCTCTAGAAAAATGGCGTCAAGCGGAAGACTCTCGTGTGGCGTTATTCCGCTATCCTGATAAGGAGCTTGCGACTAAAGCAGCTCGCTATATGTATGACCATGCTCAAAATGCTTTGGATAAGAAAAAAGGTATTCGCTATGACTTTGCGATGAATGACGATGATTATTCAGAGTTGTTCTGTTCAGAAGTGATCCGTATGGCCTATGACAAGGCATCAGGCGGGCAGGTGATTGTTCCCAAGTATCGCAGCACGGTGAGTAAGTTTAAGGACACGACTTATCCGCGCAGCCTGGGCGTGACGAAGTCCTCTTTGTTTGCTCCGTATGATATCGAAGTCGATCCGCGCTTTGAGTTCCTTGCAGAGTATCGCTATATGCCGTTGCTTCGTCAGGTCAGAATGCAAGATGCGGTTTTGCAAAGTGTTTATAGCTGGATGATCGAGAAGGATTATACATTTACGTGGGCACCTCAGCACAGTGCCAAAGCTTATTTGGCTAAGATGGTTCGTCAGTTCGGTGTCGCGAAGGACACTCTGCCAAAGTATATGCCCGTAGAAAGCATCAAAACGAATGTGCAGTTTGAAACAGTGGCTTCGATTTTAGAGAAGAACATTTATGAAAAAGAAGCGGAGTTCTATAAGAAGAACGGGTACCTGCCATCATTTCAAGATATGATGGCTATGAACGAAGAATTCCGTATTAAAGATTGCAAGGCGGGAGTTAAAAATCCTGCCCTCGGCAATATGTCGAAGTTTCACTGGTTCTTTCATCGTAAAGATGACAAGTGTATCTAGGCTTTGCGGTTAAAGCCAACGGCGTTGAGCTTCGGGATCTTGTAAACAACCCAGTCGCCCATACGTTCGCGTGTCATACCTTCTGTGACGACGGGTTGCTCGAAAGCAAACTCCTCACGGAAGGTTTGATAGGAACTCGAGCTTGAAGTCTTGTTATTGTCTTCTACTTTGTCTTTAAAAGAGCGCTGACCAGAAATAGTGGCGCGATCTTTCTGTACGGAGACGCGCACGCTGTCTTTTTCATGCTCAGGTACGAACGCTTTTAGGACATAGAAGTTATGGGTTTCATCCATAATGCTGCCGCGATTTTCTATCTTATAGAATGGATCGTTGGCTTTATCAGAATATTTACCAGCCTCTTTAACGAATTCACGACGAGTGTTAGCAAGTTCTTGGGCATAGACTTCATCTTGAATCAGTAAAGATTCGCGGTTGGCCTCGTTATTTTTTTGATACGTGCTTTGGAAGCGATCATTCTGAGTTTTGATCTCTTTTTCGTAGGCTTTTTTGTTTTGCATGATGCGCTGACTGTATTGCGCATTCAAGTTCTTCTCTTTGCTATCCCATTGCTGTTGTTGCTTTTGGTATTGGCTTTCACCTTCGACTTGAGTACGAGTCAGTTTTTTATTTTGCTGCTCTTGCTCAAACGCGATCTTTTGCTCTCCACGAGAGCGGGTGTCGTTGATTTCTTTTTCTTGTTTATCACGCAGGCGAGTTTGTGCTGTTTTGCCGCGTTCAACTTCATTGTTCAGGGCCGTCTCGTTGGAAGAGCGTTGGCTTTCGAGGCGTTTTTGTGAAAACGTATCGATCTCTTTCATGTCCTTGTTGTAGCGTTCTTTCGCAGCCTGTACGTCTGTTGCTGATTTTTCGCGAATCGAATTTACTTGGTTTTGGCCATACTCTTGAGTTTCCTGAATCTTACGATTGGAATCTTCTTGAACTGTTGCCAGTTGAGCTTGGCGTTTTTCGCGCGTTTGATTTAGCTTTTCGTCATAGCCTTTTTGCAGAACCGCGGTGCGAGCGTTGTAAGTGTCGCCCAGTTGGCGGCGTTGCTCGACAGAGTTTTCGACCAATTCCTTTTGGCGCTCACGGATGTGATTGACCGCAGCCTCATTGCTTTCGCGCAGAGTTTCTTTTTTATCAGCATAGTATCCACGAAGATCATCAAGCTGTTGCTCGTTCTCTTTGGAGACTTGCTTCTTCTTGCGATTGAAGTCCGACTGAAGTTCACTCAGTTCGGCTTGTTGGGCTTTGCGTGCGGAATTGTCGATAGATGACATATCCACTAGTGTATCAAAAAGAGGCAATTCAATTAAGGTGCTGGACTCTCTTCAGAGGGAATCTGGCCTTTGGGGTTGGGGCAGTGGGGGCGCATACCATCGGTGCGACCATAGCAGCGCCAAGTAGCGATGTAGCTGATGTCTTCGTCCAATGCCACCGGATAAAAAGAACGGTACTGCTCAGGATCAAGGGTGCTTTCTACTAGACGAAAGCCTGGACCCGCGTCGGCTTCTGCCGGGGCTGCCGCTGCAGCGGGAGCGCGCTTTGCTATTTTCAAAAGGAAAACACGGTACTCAGCTTGGGCGAGTGCCGGGATTAAGAAAATAAAGAAAGCCGATAAGAGACGTCGATATTTCACAATATCCCCTATCGGCTTTGCGGTGGGAAAACATAATTCCAGGCACCCTGTCAGGATAGCATTAGGATTTTGCATTGCATTAGTTTCCGGTTTCGATGTCGAATTAGGACTCTAAGAGATCGACATAAAAGGGAACATCTCAGAGCGTGGCAGAAAATGTTCGGGATAATGGAAAAGAATTAAACACTTTCCATTGGAGAGTTGTCATATGTGAATAAAATAAAAAACCGCTCTCGAGGAGCGGCTTTTTTATTAGTGGGCGTGTTCGTGATTGGCGCGAACCGTATTTTCAACAATGTGAAAATACGCACGGACAAGCATTTGATAACTTTCTGGGTCCAATGCCTGCAAATACGCCATTTTTTCGAAATAGGTTTTCTTTGCGATGAGTTCTGTCATCACATCTTGGACCTTTTTCATTTTGTCGAAGCTGTAGAAGTCTTTGTCGTCTGTGACTTCCTTAAGGACATTCGCGATGGTTGTGTTATCGAACAGAACATGAACACCCATAGCGGAGTGAGAGAGTAGAGCTTCCATGCGCTCGAGACTTGTCTCTTCAATGCCAGTGTTTGCCAAGATCGCCTCCTTGCGATTGCGACGTTCTATTTCCTTCGATGTTGAGGAAGATTTCGGAGAGTTGCAAGAGGAAAAAATCAGGGTCATGACGAACCTTGTCGTGTCAGATTTTTTTCCTGTTGTTGCGAAGCATGATATCTCTCAATATGAACGAATAAGGAGCCACGATGGCCAAAGCTAAATCTCGTCCCGTTAAATCTAAAACACTCAAATCAATCGTTGAAAAAGAGTATATCGTTGTCGATGAAAAGGCCGGTTTGATCTTTGAAAACGAACAGGACTTATTTGGCTATTTTAAGGGCGCGATTGATAAGTTCCAAGAGCAGTATAAATCCCTAAGAACATCTGATGACTTTACCGATGATGATCAGATCGCACGCGAAAATTATTTGGAGTCCACATTGGATGATCCAGATGAAGTTTGGGTCGATATGAAGTTTATCGAAGATTATCCGGTTTATTACTTCATCCGTGAGTTCGAAGAGGGCGCGACGGCTTTCAAGTACATCGCCATTGCTTACATGGCCGAAGATGAAGAATTCCCGACATTTGTGTTTATGCATTTCCCAACGCGTGATCCTAACGTTTGGCACAATTACCAAAAAGAAGAAATGGCTTACGACCGCAACTATGCAGAAGCATCAGCGGGTGCCATCGAAGGTGATGCCATGCTTGAGGGAGATCCTTTAGCCGTGGGTCTTTACCAAGCCATGATGAAAGTGCGTACGGATAAAGATATTCCTCAGGACAAATTCCAGGATTTTGCAGATTTACGTGAAGACACGATCGAATCTGCTGACGAGATCTGGCGCAAGACAGACACGGAAGGTCATGTCCTGGTCAGTTTCATTAAGGAATATCCAGATCATGAAACGAAAGACTTGGTTTATGTCGCTGTCACTCAAGAGGACGACGAAACCAATGTGCACTCCTTGCTTTTCTCTTTCCCGACAAATGATGAAGCATTAGTGGATCGTTATCGTCAGGGAGAAAACCTACAGGCTGAGGAAGTAAGCCAGGAGTCATCACACTAAACCAATGATCTGGCCTTACATCATCCTGTCCTATATTAGTTTGTTCGTTTTCGGTCTGAGCGATAATGTGCGAGGACCTTTGTTTCCCGAGATTATGAAAGAATTTGCTGTGAACGATTCCATGGGATCATGGATGTTCGCGCTGAGTTCGGTTTCGGGATTTCTTTCCAGTTACATGACTCGCCATCTTTTGCGTCGCTTTGATCGCTTGAATGTGATGCGCGGGGGATGCACGGCTCTGATTATTTCTTTGATCGGGTTGGCGACGGCACCTCATTTCTATGTATTCTTATTTTTCTCGTTGGCCTTTGGGATGAGCCTGGGGATTTTGGGTTTGATTCCCAATGTCCTGGTTCCGCTGGGCTCCAGTGAAGGGCGTAAACAGCAGCTCTTGTCGGGGCTTCATGCCATGTATGGTGTTGCGAGCTTTTGCTCTCCGTTGATTGCAGCCTCTGTTGAACATTTCACCGGAAGCTGGCGTTGGACTTTCGGTATTATCACTTTGGTGCCGTTGGGACTGCTGATTTATACCTTCCATGGCAGCCACAGCGATCTTCATAAAAAGACTGATTTCGTAGCTGAAAACCACAAGCTCAACAAAGCTCGTAACTTTAAGCCTCAGATCTTTTTGGCATTCATGGTGAGCTTTTGTGTGTGCGCGGAAATCATGGTCTCTTCACGCTTAGCTTTATTCATGCGCAGAACGATGGATTACGACATGGAGCATGCGAGTCTTTATGTGACGTACTTTTTCGTAGGCATGCTGGTAGGGCGTTCCTTGTTCGCATTGATTAAACTGCCATTCAGTCTGCGCACGCAATTATCTGGAGCTTTGGTTTTAAGTGCGGTCAGTATTTATCTGGGTGTTCATTGGCATCCGATCTTTTTGCCGATCACTGGCTTTACAGTGGCGCCTTTTTATCCTTTAGCGATCACTTGGATCTCGACGAAATTTCCTACGGATTTAGACTCAGCGGTATCCTATATGATGGCGACGGATTCGATGATGTTGGTGGGGATGCACTTATTGATCGGTTATCTGACGGATACGCAGGGGATTGGTTATGCCATGCTGTTGCTTGGGCCGATTTATTGTTTGCTGTCATTCTTTTTGGTTAATTCCTACGAATACTTTTTTGAACGGCACCAGCCTCAGGACGATAGCAATATCGCTTAAAAGGAAAAACGCCAACTGCGGGGGGACACGGTTGGCGTTTTGTTTTTGGGGGTTATGCTAAATTAGAAGCAGTAGTTTTGAGCCATGCCTTGATATTGCGAGCTCGTGTAACCAGTGCTTTTATAAGTATAGAACGGGTGAAGTTTTTGTAGAACCGCTGCGCGAGTCACTCCTGTAGACTCAGTCGCATAAGCATTTGGGTTTGCTGCGAACAAGGGAAGCAAGCTGTTCACTTCGTTGATCGCTTTGTTTGTAGAAGTATTGTAAACAGTCACTTTCAAAACATCGAACTCACCGCCGGAGTCTTTAAGATTTGCCAAGACAATCACACGGCCAAAGAAAGATGTTGGGCTTGAGTAACCCATTGAAAGCGCCATTGCAGAGATATCAGTCCATTTGATGGAAGTACCCCAGTTCGTAATAAATTTTTTAGTTTGAGTATCGTAAAGAGCTACCGGAACAGCTGCTGAATCCAAGTACACTGAACCATTTGCATTCGCTAACCATTTCCACATAGAGATATAAGAAGTGCCAGAGGAGAAATCTGTCGGAAGAGCTGTGAGTTTTACCCACACTAGATCCATGCGGTAGTTGTTACCTTCTGTGTAAGCCATTTGCTTTACAGAAAGATTTGTACCAGCAGTTGAGTTACAAACAGCAAGGGCTTTGCGATCAGCATCTGTCACTGAGGAAGTGGCTTCGCGGCTTGCAAAGTCTGTTGATTGTGCACCAGAAGAACCGCAACCGGAAAGTAGCGCTAATCCTGCAACCAAGAAACCTGCCATCAAACCATTTTTCAAAGTGAATGTGTTCATAAAGCCCCCTTGCACACTGTTCACTTACCTATTAAGCAACCGGGATGCCATATATCACTCTGGAACGTGGGTTATTTCTTAGGCAAAACAACTGGTTACGGGAGGGGAAAAGGGGAGTTGGGCTTGGTCTCAAATCGGTGCGCAGAACGTGACGGAAAAGGGCTTACACAAATCGTCTTCGTTCGGTGGGCCTTTCGTTATTTGAATCAAGTCGAGACGGTCTTTCTACCCGCAATCGGCATAGGGGGAACTCCCCTCAGCATTCCGCGACACGGCGTCGTGCCTCACCGTCGCCGGCTTTCGCCGGTTCGCGCATCCTGCGCCGACGGAGGTCGCTGCATGCAGAGGGGAGTTCCCCCTATGTCGATTGCTGGAGAATGGTTTTTGGATTGATTTAAATTAGAAAGGCCAACCTTGGTGGTTGGCCTTTTGGGAAATTCGGTTTTTAAAGTTTTCTTTGGAAATTGGTTTTTTGGTTAAATCACTTTTTACTGTGCGCAACGGTAGTCTGCTGAGTATGAACCGTTTGGCAGAGTTGACGTGAATGTTACGATCTTGCCGCTGACTGAGTAACCTGAGGAGATGACTGCGCCAGAGGAAGATTTAAGTGTAAAGTCGATTTTGCCGTCGTTGTCGGAGTCGATTGGGATACATTGCAATGAGATGGATCTTGTTAGAGATACAGCTGCATTACCGGCGTTAGATAAGATGGATGTATAGTCAGATGCGCACACTGAACCCACGATACCGCCAGTAATGTTGGCTAGTGATGTTAGGGTTGGAGCGTAAGCTGCTGTTGAGCATGATGCATCGGATGGAGCTTTTACGATGGAGTCTACCATCATTACTTTTTCTCCGCCGAACTTAGATTGTACGAAGCTTACTAGGTTTGCAGGCACGGATTTTTTAGTGTCTGCTGCGCTTGATGGACATTGGCCGTTACTGCATTCGTCTTCGTCTGAGATCACTACGATTACTAGGTTTGAGTTTTGACGGAAGAAACCTGCGTTTTCGGATCTTTCCATGGCGCGGTAGATATTATTGATAGGGCGTTCGTCACCGCTACCGTTGGCGCCGACTTTGATGGCTTCAGCTAGAGCTGTTTGTGCAGCTGAGTCTGAAACATCGCCTTTTTTAAGGAAGATTTGATTCAACATGGGACGGAATTGTCCGTCACCCCAAGGTTGATTAACTTTGCTTGAATCTAATGTATTCACGCGTGGATCTGTTGTTGTTAGAGCCACTTGCCAGTTCAGGCCTGATACCAAGTTCATGAAACCATTGATCTTAGAAGACATGTTGGCTTGCTCTTCTAACATTGATGGGGAGTTATCCACCACAAAGAGGATATCGATATTGGCGTTCTCTTTAATATCGAAGTTTTGTGATAGACCACGTGAAGGGATCACGGTGTCCGTTGCATCAGAAGTAGACGATGCCATTGTGGACTGTGAGAAACTCATGTCCTGTGGAGCACACGCGGATAAAGCAGCTAGTGAGAGAATCGAGATGAATGCATTTGTCTTTTTCATATTAACCCCTATGTCTTGGAGTCACTGCATTGGATATGCCAAGTGAGGTGGGCTTAAAAACGTCGCCGTTGTATAGTAGACTAACACTGTAAAAAGTCTGGTTAACATTCTCGAAAATTCTCAGCTTTTTGCATCAGTGAAACGTGCGAGAGTGAGACGAGCACTTTGTTTTCACTAGGAATATCAACGGGGAACTATCAATGTCTTAACATAAGAATGAAAATCGCGATGCGGCCGTGTCTCATTGTGGCTCTTCATCGCGATTTTTCTTTACCAACGTTATCTGCTGGTTTGGATTTCTAAAATTTATTGTTTACTTTATTTGCGATTTTATCAGGTCATCATCGCTTACTAGGGACCACGTCTTGCCGTTGTTCTCAGAACGCAGAAGTGCGTTGTTGAGGTACGGTGAAACAAAGGAAGGTTTCCCAGCTTCGTCTGTTACCTTGTACGGTGGATACGGTCGCATGTTGCTGTATTCAACATAGATGTTGTCTTTGCGATCGATCGCCATCACTTGATACCAGTGAGTGTATTCTGAAGCATTTGGGTACACCAAGATACGAGATGGATTCCAATTGAATGTTTTCTTTTTTCTGTCGAATTTACCGCTTTGGTAAACGAGTGCGCCGAAGTACTCAAAATCGAAAATCTTCTTATCATGCACCCATTGACGATAAACGCTGTGAACGGTGTCGTTCCCATCAATCATCATCGAAATATATGTTTGGCCGCCGCCAGTCCACATCGGGGAGCTATAATTGCTCTTGTAACCCACATCGGCTGTATTCATTGGAGTCTCAGGACTCCATGAAGCAATTGAATCCGGTTTCAAGGAATACGTGGAAGTGAAGTGGGAGCCGTGACCGCCGTTGACGACGATCAAGTTGCCATCCCATGTACGTACGATGCCAGGTTGGTTGTGAGTGTCATTGACCGGCCATGTTTTTAAGATCGGCTTTTTAGAAACCTTCTTAGTTTTCATGTCGTACTCAGCAATCCAAATCTGCGAGTAGGGATTGTTCTGATTGTCGGGCTTAGGCATGATCGGGTTGCCACGCTGATCCAGCTTTGGAACAAAGTCACGGTTCGCTTCAAGCCAAGTTACAAAGTACTTGTTGCCGGAGCGGATGATTTTTGTCGTCGAGCCACTGCGGTAGCCGATCTCTTGGGCGCTTAAGCTGATCAACACGGGTTTTTCAGCTACTAGTTTTCCGCGAGAGTCCTTAGAGATAGGTTGTAGATATAATTTTCCTACCGTGCCAAGCCAAGAATAGTTTGTTTTATCAAACCCCGGTAACTTGCCGTCGCTCAAGAAATAGAGCATTGCTGGAGGACTTTGCAGGGGAGCGCGATTGTAAGGGCGCTCTAAATCATAAAGCATTGGCAGTGGGCAGTCGTTGGTGCCAAGCACTCTGAATACACACGCCGTATCTTTAGTTCCTACGAGAGGAAGAGCGGACCAATTGAGTCCTCTGTCGTCAGAGTACATCATCACGTAAGATGTGTCTTTGTTGAACACCGTCGTCTTCATGCGAAGGATCGTGTACATGCGGTCATTCTTATCGAAGACCGCCATTTTCGGATCCCACAAAATGTCTTGCTTGGATTGTAAAATCAGATCTGCAGTTTTTTCTGCATATAGTGGCAATAGCACGCCAGTCATGAACGGGAAGTGTGTCCATGAGTTTTGACTCAAAGTCTGAAAGCCATTAGTGACGGGAACAGTTTGCTCTCTGTCATGATAACGGAAGTACGGACGATTTTTAGAGTCAAATGCTGGAGCGGAGACAGAGTAGCCCGGATGCCATTTGAAAGAATGTCTTTCGTGGAAAGGCTCGATGTAATTGTCGGCCTCTTCCAAAGTTTTAAAATGGCTATATTTTTTAGGATCAGGCAATACCTTCAACTTCAAAGTTTCGAATTCAACTTTGTTGGAGCTTGCTAAATCTCTGATTTCTATTTTTTTTGGGCGAGGAGCTTTGTCGTATACCTTGCCAACAATGTAACCCATGAATAAGGCAATGCCGATGCTTGCCGCTGTATATCTCGCTTTACTCACGTCCAAATCTCCCAATAGATATCTATCAGTCTATTTTGAACGATTTTGCGAAATAAATCCCCCTCAAATAGCTTTGAGGGGGTCTAGTTATTATTCATTTGTCGTGTTGGATTCAATCAACCGTACGGTTAGATTGTAGACCGAATCACTCTCTGTGGGTGCTTCTAGCTCTTTAGCTAGCTGCTCTTGGAAGGTTTTAATCTTCTCGAGCGCATGAGCGTATTGCTCCCGTTTGATCTGAATCGCTAGATGTGCGCCTTCAGAGAGACCACTAAGGTCTCGAGTTTCAATCGTCGCCATCAACTCAGTCCGAGCCTTCACACGACGTAAAGCCATCTCTTTCATTACAGCGCTACGCGCATGTTCTGAGAGTGCTAAGTCGATAAAGTACTCTTTCTCAGGTTGAGACAGATTCAGTCTTTCAGCCAGATTGATTGCTCTAGCTTCGGACAGTCCCATCTTACGATTCAGAATTTCGCTGAGTCGTGAAGAGGGCATTTCCAAATCTCTGGCAAATGCTCTGAGTGAGTAAGACGGATTCTTTTTCTGACGTCTTTCGAGTTCGCGTAAAATAAAGTCCCGATAGTTGTGCATGACTACCTAGCCTTTGGTTAGAATTTCCCCTAAAAACCATTTTGCGAGTTTCCGCGAAAAATCTCCAATTTATTTTTGCGTTCGGCTTATCTTGAGCCGACCACTTGAGTTTTCTGAAGTCATTGGAATTCATAGCGAAAATACCGCGTGACGGTTTAGACAGCTGTCAACTTTGCACACACTTTCTAAGGAGCTTCGGACTCATCATCACGTGCGAAAATTGGGGAATACACAGAAAAACCGTCGCGGGTCCACCATTGACCCTTCGATTTTAGGTCCTGCCATGTACCGAAATGATAGTTATAGCGCACGAAGCGCAGGAATTTCGGTGAATGTCCGTCGAAGGGATCGTGCTTAAAGAACTCTTTCATCTCGGGAGATTCATCAAACATGCGAGTGACAAGATTCTGCAGCCACATGTTTTCATTGAAACTCTCTAGAGCGGCAAACCACATTTGCCAGTCTAAGCGCGGTTGAAAGGGAGCGATAAAAGTAGGGGCTCGGTTGAGTTTTGTGGGTTTGTGTTTGAATTCGTACTCAACCCACGTTTCGCCATCATTGCTACCCTCAAGAACTAATTCCGGGCGAGTCTTTGTCATGACGGCAAAAAGGCCATAGGGATTGGTGATTTTAAAGGGAAATAAGAAACGCATCCAAGGGAGCATGAAATCTAAGACCTTGGTTTTTTCAAAGATCGTCTTAAATATCCAAAATAAATTTCCTGGAACCAATACGACTAATGCGATCACCGCGATTTCTGTTGAAACTCCAATTGGCCGGATCCAGCTGGTGTCCGTGAAAACCCAGAAATCGTCAGCGATAGTGGAGAGCGCGAGGCCGATTGTGATCAAATTAAAAAATGCAAAATTTCCTGTTAGGACAATCAAAATTTGCAGGCCTACTAAAAGCAGTGCTCCCGCAAAGGCGATTTTTCCTGGAGACAAAATAAAGAAGGGCACAAAGATCTCAACCATAAACATCAAGCCACAGCTTATTTTATGAAACCATAAAGGAGCTTTATCGATAAACCACGCGATGGGATTCGGCAGCGGTTGTGACCAGTAATGAAAGCGCAGGGCCGAAAGATTTTTCCAGTCAGGATCTTTATTGGTGATTTTGACGATTCCTGAAGAAAACATAAGCTTAAACAAAAGCAACCACACCAAGGCCATCACCATTGGATGAATTTCGTACGCTTGAAATGGAATCCATTCAAGGGCGAAGGGAGCAAAGAAGAGTGCGATGAAGCCTGTTTCTAGCAGCAGGTTGTCCCATTGGTAAGAGAGGAAAACTTGGCCCGTGCTTGAGAAAGACAAATATAAAAGCCAACACAGTAGCAGCATCCACGACTGGCTGAATCCAAGGAAGGCCAACGTCGAAGCAAGCATTCCCACAAGGCAAGCGGCCTTTAAAACAAAATCACCTGAGGCAAACCAGAATAGGGAAGGAAAATGACGAAAGCGCGAAACGCCGAGCTCTTTATCCAGAATATTTAAAAGATGATCGATCGAAAGAACTCCACGTGATCCGTAGAGTCCCAAGACTTGAGTGGACAAAGAAAGAAACGCAATAAAGTAGGTGAGGGATAGGGTCTTTGAGATCACCCAACTCGCAATGAGGTAATGATTCAAAAGACCCTCCTGGGTTATGCTTCGCCGACTTCAACCCACGTGATACCATCACCACCATTTTCTGGAGATCCGGCTTTCCATTTTTTGACATAAACGGAGCGAGACAAGTAAGTGCGTACGGCTTTTTTCAAAGCCTCAGTGCCGTGACCGTGAATAACTTTAAGACGATCTTCACGAGTTGTCGCTGCTCTGTCTAAGGCAAGCTCAAGTTCTTCCAGAGCTTCTTCGACAGTTTTGCCGCGCAAATCTAAGGTGCGATCATCATCCGCCATAGCTACCGACACGCCGCCAGATTTACGCACCAACTGTGATGTCGGATTTTGAGGTTTGCCAGGTAAACGCAGATCTTGCCAATTTACTTGCAGACGTACAGAACCCGATAGGATCAACAGGTCGCCCTTGTTGTTCGGTGCACTTTGCACGATACCGTCTTGGTTCAATGTAGGAACAAACACCTTTGCACCAGGAGGGAATTTTTTAGCAAATTCCTCTGCTGTTTGCGGAGCTCCTGGTTGAACCGTAGGTTTTGCTTTTACGATCTCCGGCAACTGGTACTTGATCTCTTGCAAAGCTGCGTGACGTTTGAATGTCTCAGCAACTTTAGCTTGAGCGATGGCCTCTTCGACTTTGCGCTCGGCTTTTTTCAGAGTTCTTTGTAGCCATTCTTCTTTGTCTTTATTGAATTGGGCTAGCAAACCTTCGTACTTATTTTTAGTTTCAACAGCCTTTTTGGTTTCTTTGCGAAGATGGTCTTGTAAAATCGCGATGTCACTTTTTAGACGTTCGATTTGTTCAAGGCCTTCAAGGCGCGCGCGAGTGGCTGGAGCTAACACGTCCATGGCACGTTGTACGATGGATTGAGCAACGCCCACGCGTTTCGCTGTTTGAATCGCCAAAGAGTCACCGGGAATACCAGCAAGGAACTGATACGTTGGACGACCCGTTTTAGGATCGTACTCCATGCTTCCGTTCAGCACGCGGCTTTCTTCATCCCAGCCCGCTTTCAAAGGTCCTAAGTGAGATGTCACAACTGCAAAGACATTGTTCGCAGAGAATTCTTCGATGAAGGCGCGCGCTAAGGCACTTCCTTCCTCGGGATCTGTTGATCCGCAGATCTCATCGATGAGGATTAGATTTTGGTGACCTTTGACTGCTGCAGCCTTGCCCAGAATTTTTAAGTGAGCCGCGAACGTAGAAAGCTCTTCGTCAACACTTTGACTGTCACCGATACCGATTAAGACATCTTTAAAGAATGGAATACGCGATGTTTCGCTGGCGCAGATCGGAAGACCACATCTTGCCATTTGAGCGGCAAGGCCGATCGATTTTAGCAATACAGTTTTACCACCGGCATTGGGACCGCTTAATAGCAAAATACTTTTTTTCTCATCCAGAAGAACTGTATTGGAAACAACGTTCTTGCCGCTTAATTGTAGCAGGGGATGGCGAACTTCGATCAGCTCCATCGCATCGGTACTGAATTCGATGGCGTGTCCGGTGATCTGATTTGTGAACTGGGCTTGAGAGAAGCGTAGATCGCCCTCTTCCATCAAGATGCGTGTGCTTTCAATATCGGTTGATTGAGACGACAGATAGTGGGAAAGCTCAGTTAGAAGTCTTTCGATTTCGTCTTCAATCTCGGCCTCAACTTGGCGCAGGCGATTGTTTGTGGGAATTACTTTTTCTGGTTCGACGAAAACGGTTTGCTTACTTTGAGAAGCTCCGTGGATCACCCCTGGAAGTTTACTCTGCATTCCCGCGCGCACCGGAAGAACCCAACGGCCTTCACGAGTCGTTACGAATTTATCTTGGATCACAGATTCCATCTGATGATCTTTAACCAAGCGATCTAAAGTAGATTGAACTTCGCGAGCGAGGCGCTCTTTTTCCTTAAACAGGTTGTAAAGCTTTTCGCTGGCGTCGGAACGGATGTCGCCACCCGGAGTGAGGATTTGATCGATGGCAGACAAAGGCTCTTCAGCATCCATGATGCTGTCGTGAATGCGTTTTGCCCATTTATTGTTTTCAAGAGGCTCCAAGGCTTCTTTAAGTGCTAAGGCCTCAATGCAAAAACTGCGAACGTCTTTGATCTCTAAAGTTTTTAGAACCGCTTTCTTTTTTAAGCGCGCAATCCACGTGGAGTACAAATCCAAACTTTGCATGTAGGGACGCACACCTTGATTCAAAACCTCGGTCGCATCTGAAATTTCTTGGAAGCTGATGTAGGCTTCCTCTGCCGAAGCTAGAGGTTTGATATCAAGGATTGCTTCACGTGCGATATCGCTGGTCGCATGCGATTTAATTTTTTCTAGAATTTCAATCCAATCAAGGACGACGAGATCTTGCATGAAGGGCTCCAATTAGAACAATGCCAGTAAGCGCGAGTAAAAGAACAATCCAATCATAGTGACCCCATTTTACATAAGCAGTCACCGGGGCGTCCTTGCGGTATTTTACAGTAAATTGCCCCGCCCATTCTTGATGAAGTGGGGATTTTTGTTGAAGGTCACCGTTGGCCCAAATCACCGTGCTGATGCCAGTGTTGGTCGAACGGATGAGCGGGCGGCGAGTTTCAATGCCTCTCGCCAGTGTCATGTACATATGCTGAAGTGGTTCAGAAGGTTGGCCGAACCAAGAGTCGTTCGTGACGTTCACTAAAATGTCGGACTTGTCTGCAATCAATCCGCGCGAGAATTGTGGGTCCAGCCCCTCGTAGCAGATCTGACCGCCCAAACGAATCGGCTCTCCCTTGTGGTTCCAAGAAATGGCGTGAGGACCTTTGCCGCGACCAAAATTCGAAATAAATGGAAGCCACTTGAGAAGAATCGGGAATTTTTCACTGAGAGGCAGGTACTCGCCGAAAGCCAAAAGGTTGGTTTTCAAATAAGGCGCATCGAGGTTGTTGCCTCGGCCATCAATAAGAAACAGAGCGTTGAAAGTCGCCTCATCACGGTGGGCATCCAAAACGGGACTGCGTGAGTAAGCGCCCGTTAGAATCGGGCGATCCAAAGTGGCCATCCCTTGGGCAAGCATTTGCGTGTGCTTGCGACCCAAAAGACGTTGATCCAAATAATCGGGGAAGGCTGTTTCCGGCCAAACAAACAAATCTGTATCAGGGTATTTTGCAAAAGCGTCCATCGTCATGGCAGTGAACTTGCGTGTGATGAACTCTTGTGCGCCACGGCCTTGCTCCGCCTGAATTTTATCGGAGTTGCCGATGTTGGCTTGGATGACGGTGGTTTTGAATTCTTGGTCAAAGTGGTCCCAAGGGGCTTTGTGGTAAGCGCCTCCGGCGATCAAAAATACGATGACGGCAATGAAGGCCGCCAAATGCAGTCCGGCTTGTTGGCGTGAAGTTTTGAATTTCAGCCAAATTGTTGTCGCCCAGGCGTTGAAAATCAGAATAAGTGCCGATAGGCCCGCAAAGCCAATCACGTCGGCCCATTGATAAGCCGGGATGTGGGCTCCTAAAAGAGTGTATCCGAGGTGCCAGTCAAAAATAACCGGCCATGTTCTTTCCAAAAGCGCATGGAGCAAGGCAATCGTGAATAGAGTTTGGATTCGCGAAAGCTGAAAACGGCGCTGCAACCATACTCCCACGGCGGCTGCCGTTGGAATGTAGAGATGCATGAAAGCACAAAATAGTAGCAAAGCTGCGATGGAAACCGACCACGGCATCGCTCCGAACACGTGAGCTGTGTAGGCAATCCAATGAAAACCAATGGCAGTCAGCAAAAACTGCGTGACCCAGCCACTCCAAAAAGCCTTTTTTACAGAGGGAGAATTGCCTTCTGTGATGGAAAACCACAAAGGTGCATAACAAAAAAGGAGTGCCCAAGGTGGGAACGGAATGTAGCTTGTGCCAACTAAAATCCCAGAGAGTAATGCCCAACGTAATTCGTAGGCTTTGTGCTTGAATAATTGTGCGGCTTTCTTCATCATGGTATTAGTAACACAAAGAGTGAGTGAGTCCACGTGAAATTCAAAGTCAGATGTCCGTCATGCGCTAAGTTGTACGAAGTTGCGAGTGAAGATCTTCACTCGGACACTCCTGTATTTCAGTGCATGTCCTGTGAAAATCGTTTCGGCTTTGAGAACCCTCCAGTGGATGCGGCGAATGTCGTCACTTTCTTGGTTCCAGCTCCAGCTGTCGAGGCTCGCGCCAATGTGCAGCAAAACTCTGAAGACATCTTTGCGTCCGTGATGGCGGCTGCTTCTGAGGCGGTTGTGGCGTCTGAGCCAACGGCTCATCAAGTTCAGAATCAGGAAATGAAGTCTTGCCCGAAATGTGGGGCTTTGAACGGTCGCCGTGCTCAAGAATGTTATTCTTGCCACGTTTTATTCGAACGGTTAGAGGGCTTGCCACAAGATCCTAATTTGCGTGCCCAACCAAGCTTGGTGCGTAAGTGGAAAAATATTTTAGAAAATTTTGAAGATGAAAATTTGCACGAAGCTTTTATTAAGAGCTGTGCTGAATTGGATGCGCTTCGTTTTGCAACGATGAAGTACGAAGAGATCAAGGCCGCTCAAGGCGGGGATGCTCTTTGTGATCAAATGCTTGCGCGTATCAACAGCATTATGATGGTGGGGATTTCCCAAAAGCCAACGATGAAGGTTAAAAATCCTGCTCATGCAGATCGTCCGAAATGGATGAAGTGGGTTTACATCGGTCCGTTTGCTTTGAGTGCTTTGTTGATCCTGTGGGGCTTGTTAAGCCTTGGTCACCGCAACTTGGTCGGAGTGGGCGTGGCCCTGTCGTGCATGGCGGTTGGATTGATCGTCATGGTTCGCGGTCGTTTGTCTTTGTCTGATTTTATGGATTAATTGGTTTATATTTTGGAATTGAAAAAGGCAGTCTTTCGACTGCCTTTTTTTATTTGCGCATTTTTTCGTAGGCGAGTTGGTATTCGTTGTTAAATCTTTCGATATCTTGAACGCTTAGTTTATTTTTTGTCACTGCGTACTGATTTGGTTTTAAATATCGAGCGGGATTTCCGACGTACGTTTTGATAGGTTCAATTTTACTTTTCTTAGTGATGACGGTACCCATGCCAAGCATGGCGTAATGACCGATTACGCTGTATTGATGAATCGAAACATTAAGACCGATATTAGCGCCGTCAAGAATTACGCAGTGGCCACCCATTGCAGAGTTGCCTGAGATCGTGACGTTATTGCCAACGATGCAGTCGTGGGCCACATAACAAGCGTGGAGGAGGCTTACTCCGTTACCGATTGTGGTGTTTGTGGTAGTGCCTGAGTTTACCGTCGCGTATTCACGGATGATGCAATCGTTGCCGATCACTACTGATTTATAAGAGCCAGTCCAAAAATCACGATGTTCAGGGGGAGTGCCAATCGAGCAGTGTGCTTCCAGACGGTTGTTGTTACCAATTTGTACATCTTTACCGATGATGCAGTAAGGGCCAATGTAGTTTCCCTCACCAAGAACAACGCTATCGTCGATCACGGCGGTCGGGTGAATATAATTGGCGTGCTTAAGGTTTCTTAGGTTTGAAATAGACAAACTGTTCTCCTGCATACAGTTTCTCAAAGTACTGACTTTTTGCAAAGTTACTTGAGTATTCTTTAGAAACGGCAAGGCAAAAGTCTAACTGGGGATTTGTTTCCTTAATGCGATCTTCGAAAGAAGTTATCCAGGGAGTGACCTCAAGTTTAAGTACGTTGTTTATAAACTGGCCATAGGTGCCTAGTGCTTTGTTCAGCCCAACTAATTCACGGAGTCCATCTGATTTGAGTTCCAACGAATAGAGGTCATAATTAATAAGTAACGCATTATAGCTTGATAGTTTACTAAGTGATGCTTCTGCCCCGAAAGCGGGTATTGCATAGGTTGTAGATTGGGTGCAGTCGGTCTTTAAAATTTCGTTCTGAAGTGTTCTCGCTATTTGGTATTCGGAGTTGTTAAACGATGAGTGTTGTTCGAAGTAATGTGAACTAGAAGAGCTCCAAAGGGTGTCTGAAGATATCATAAAGTATAATATACAACAGGTTAGAATTTTACCTCTTCGACTGTAAAAAATAGGAATTTTGATAAATAGATAAGGCAGTAAGATATAGGCAAATGAAGATAGTTTTACACCGTAATAGCTCGGGTTATAAAACCGAGAAGTAAATAGAAGTAAAACTGTAGAGTAAGTTGAAAAAATGAAAGTTGTGACTGCTAGTTTTTTGTCGAATTTCCAAATTCTCGTGCCAAATAATAGAAAAAAGCCAACAACTCCTAACCAAGGAATTAATGACGACACGAATGCCCCCATGAGGGCGCCTCGATTCAAAGGAATGGCCGCCATAGCGAGCCATAGGGGAATTGCGATGACGAACAAGTAAATGAATAATCTTTGACGTGTAAAAAGCAGAATGGGGATAAACCAAATCAGAGAGTCCGGATAGGAAAAAAATGCGTATAGGATGAACGGCCATGCCAGTCTTCCGTAGTTACGGGAAAATAAGTATATTCCTAATGCAATTAACGACTGAGATAGTAGTAGAGAATAGAATCCGGCATCTACGGATTTTGTAAAGTAGTTGTAATAAATTGGAAAAAAAAGAAATCCTGCAATTAAAAGATCAGCCCGATTTTCTTTTCGCCAGTTGTCTAACGTAATAAAAATAAATACCAAGAAGATGATCAGAAGAGACATATCATTGATCAAAGCGTAGGCGCCAGGTCTTGGTACTCCGATTGTCTCGAGGACCCATGATAAAGAGTGGAATCCTAATATTCCATGATAAATTGGTAAATACTTTGATGTGGCGTGCACGCCGACTTTGTCCTGAGTTAGGGATGGAAATAGGTCGTTATTCCAAAGGTGCTCGCTTATGTTGAGGTGGGCACTATAGTCGCCACCGGACGAGTTTACCCCCGAGTCGGCGGACAGGTATCGTGATTTGAAGAAGCAACAAAGTATAATGATGCAAAATGCGGGGATTATTATCTTTAAGGTGGATTTCATTTTCTTAGTCTAAGCCTTAAGAAGAATAAGGGCTTGATCATAGACCACCAATCAAGGACAGGGCGAATTTTGCTCGTGCGATTTTTTTCAAGATGCGAATACTTGATAGTTACCGGAACCTCGCAAATACGTAGGTTTTGATCGCAAGCCCAATAGTGGATATAGTATTCGAGTTCGTATCGAGACAGCCATTCTTGATGGATGTTGCATGATCCATTAAATAGAAAATCAATTTTATAACAACGAAAGCCACACGTTATATCTGAAAATTTTCTTCTCAAAAGCATTGTGCAGATAAATGAAAATATTGGAATAGATAAGCGACGGAAATTGGAAAGTCCGGGGGAGTCTCCACCGATTAGAAAGCGACTGCCAGTAACATAGTCAGCCTTGTCTTGAAGAATTGGTGTTACTATTGTGGGTATTTCGGCTGGAATCATTTTTCCATTCGAAGACATGATTAGAACACAATCATATCCTTTAGATTTTGCATGGTCTATTCCCGTACGAATAGCGGCTCCTACGCCTTGATTATTTTGATGTCTTATTACGGTGAATCCCAAATTTTCAGCTATTATATGTGATCTATCTGTTGAGCCGTCATCAACTAGAATTGAGTGCTGATTGGGCCAATAGGACGACAAGGAAACGAGAAATTTTTCAATTTCTCGTTCTTGATTGTAGTTAACGATAATTAGAAGAATTGATGGCTGTGTTTGCATAATAGGATTATTGCAGACGAAAGCGACCTTCTCTATCAGGAAGAATGAAACAGCCTAAAGTCGAGTGTATTTAGAAGTTGTCTCCGTCGCTGGCTTTGGTGCCGATACGACTAGGTTTTGGCTTCCCGCCAATAGCATTGATTAGTGAGCGACCAAAAGTGCTGACTTCATTGGCTGCTCTACCGGCTGGTGCTTCATTGGGATCGGCTCCTAGCTTTTGCATGCTGTCGACGTTCACGGTAACGACTCCAGAGGCTGATACGCCCTGGTCTAAAATCGTTAGAGCTTTGTAGAGATTAAGCTGACGTGATGTACGAGTTTTTGAGGCAAGCTGAGTTTGTGCATCACCTGTTGATAGGATGTACTTTTTAACATCAGTTGCGGTGAAGGCCTGTTTGTTCGCCATAACCAGAACTGCGGCACCTGTAACAAAGGCTGTAGCTTGAGATGTCCCAGTCATATAACCGTAAGAGTTACCAGGCAGGCAAGACAGAATGTTTTGGCCTGGAGCTGCGATATCAACAGTTTCAACTCCATAGTTTGAAGAATTCAAAACCTGAGTTGAAGGGTCAATAGCAGTTACAGAGATGATGTTCTTTAATTTATAGTCGGCAGGGTAGTAATGATGTTGATCTGAGTTCGATCGCTCATTCCCAGCAGCTGCGACGAAAAGAATTCCGCTTTTCTCGGCTTCTTGAACGGCATCATGTTCTTCCTGAGAGAACTCTGTACCACCACCGGAATAATTGATGATCTTAGCGCCCATTTTTACGGCGTATCTAATAGCAGCAACTGTGTTTTTCAAGTTATCTGTATTCGGAACTTTCGGGTCATAGTATTTTAGAACCATGATGCTGACTTCCGGAGAGATACCTGTGATCCCTTTACCATTGCCAGCTTCAGCACCAATGATACCCGCAATATGAGTACCGTGTCCGTGATTGTCATCGAGCTTATTGTTGTTAGAAACAAAGTTCCAACCATTCACATCGTCAACGAAACCGTTACCATCGTCATCAATACCATTCGTCGCTTTGTTACGACCTTTGGAATCAAGACCTGACTCGCCTGGGTTGATCCAAAGGTTCTTATCCAAGTCTTCGTGGTTAGCGTCAATACCTGTGTCGATCACAGCAACCACAATGTCTTTGCTCCCACGAGTTACAGACCAGGCGCGAGCGGCGTCAGATTTTTTCAAACCCCAAGCTTGGCTGATAGCAGGATCGTTGAAGAGAGCACTCGGCTCATCTTCAACTTTGTCTGTTTGTGATGTGATCGTAGAGTTTTCAAAAAGACGTCCGTCTTTCTTATTGAATTTACTAGAGCTTTGCGAACGGGAAGGGGATGTGCTGTCTGAAATATATAGATAAGCCCCGAGGCCTCCAAAGAAGATCACGCCGACAGCACCTGATGCTAACAACCACTTGCGAGAAAACATGAAAAGTTCCCCTTTTCTACACTTGGCTTATCGGCAGATTTCAGTCGAGGTGTAGTAGAAAGAAGCGTCTCGAAGTGAGACAATTAAAGGCAGGTCCAGCATCGCCGATGAGGTGAATATGAAAAAGTCACTCGTTGTAACGTTCATCGTGTTTCTAGCTGCATGCTCAAATGATCTAGGTTCTGGCTCTGCCGATTTCGGTAGTTTGAGCCAAGACGTTACCTATCATGATCTTCAAGAAGGATTGCTGACGGACGACGGGGATAGTTTGTCTATTTATAATAAGATCTTTTTAAAAGCAGATGGATCTCAGTTTAGCTATCAGTCTGTGCGGTATGTGAATGGAACTCCCACAAAATGTGAAATGACCGGCTCATGGGATGTTGAGGGGGGTGATGTTACCTCTTCCGGAGAAAACGAAATGGTGGCTTCAGTAACGGGCGGGACTGTGTCCCCAAAAACGATTCGTTTCCCTCTTCGAGAAGTCAATTTCAACACATTAAAACTGCAATTAAATTCAGGTGATTCGACGGCTACGGATTTAACGAATGTAGATCTGACTCCGCTGCAAGTTCCTGACTACAGTTCAGCAGGAACTTCAACGGATTGTGATTGGCCTTAACTATTTTTTAAAGCTTAGTAACTCTTCCGGAAACTTGATCGCCTGCGGAGCATGAAGTAGGCGATTGTAGAAAACATAATTTCTCATCGTAAGTTTGATGTACGCACGAGTTTCTTCGTAAGGAACTTCTTCGATAAATTCCACAGCATCGGGTCTGAAGCGAGTTTTCATCCATCCACGAATTGCGGAGTCATTCGCGTTGTATCCAGAAACCGCAAGAATGTACTGACTATTGTACTTCTTCATCAAAGTTTTTAGTTCAAATGCTCCAAGGGGAATATTGATCTCCGGTTTATAAAGATCCAAAGCCTCTTTGTATTCCAGGCCATATGTGTTCGCTAGATTCTTAGATACGCTTGGTAAAAGCTGCATCAAACCAAATGCATCTACAGGGCTGCGAGCTTCCGGATCGAACGCAGATTCTTGGCGAATGATAGAGTAAATAAACTCTTGCGGGATGCCGCTTTTTTGAGAAGCACCTGCTACGATGTCGCCGTATGGCTGTGGGAATAAAAGATCAGGATGATCATTTAACAAACGGTCTTTAACTTCGGGCTGAAGTGAGCCGAGAGTTGAAAACAGCGGCATATAAAGACCCGCGCGAGCGTATGCTGAGAACATCGTTAGCCATGTCTTTTCAGAAGTGATATTTGCTTTTTTCAAGTCCTCCGAAGCTTGGTTCAGAGCTTTCTCCGCGAACGGCTTTTCGTTGACGGCAATAAGCCATTCAATTTGCAGGCGCAATCGGCCTTGCAGCTCATCTACATTCAGCAAAGACGCGTTTCCGCTTTCTTGTGCATTCGCTTTGATCACAGGATATTCGCGATTCATTTCACGATAGGCAAGGACGCCATAGTAACCAAGAGGATCTTCTTTGATCAGACTCTCAAGTTCAGCTGTCGCCTCAGTGGTCTTATTTAGATTTTTGTAAGCACGCGCCAACCAGAATTTTGCTTTGGCTTTGTCAGAAGCGTCTTTAACTGTATCGCGCATTTGTAGAAGGCTCGTTGCAGCCTCATCATAGCGTTGCAGTTTGTAGTAGTTCCAAGATTTCAACCACGCGAGTTTATCACGCAAGCCACCTTGGCTGACGGGTTGTTTGTAGCTTTCTTCGTAAAACTCTAAAGCTTTCTCGAACTGACCTTTTTCTTCAGCAATTCGGCCTTGAATAAAATAAACCTCGTCCATCGGGTATAGTCCCTTTAAAAGACGATTTGTTTCATTCAAAGTCTTGGATGCCATCGTGCCTTGATCTTCAGTCCACAAAGTGCGAGCCAAAAGAACCATCGAATCATGATAGCGAGCTATGGTTTTGCGATCTTTTTTATTAGCGCGATATTGCTTTTGAGCCGTGTTCACTAGTTCGGAAGTTGCATTGATGTATTCTTGGCGACGTTGAGCCACCTTGTAAGTCATGCGGATATTTTTAGTAGCTTGGAATTTGTCATCCGCAGAAGCGTCTTTAGAAGATAGAATTTTTCTGTAAGTCGCAAGGGCTTGATCGAACTCGCGATGGAAACGATGGTCCATGGCGACATTGCTAAGTTCTTTAAATGCTGGAGATGGGTTCAGGCGGGGAGAGTTTTTATAAAGCTCCGCTTGAGTCAAAGCCTCATACTCTTGAGACTCTAATTTTTTAGCGAAGGACAATGCCTTCAAAAGGTAGTCTTCCTTTTTCTTTTTATTACTTTCAACAGCAGCTTTCTCAAAGTAGGCCGTGAAGTCGTCTTTTAAATCCGTAGTCTCCGCAGACTCTTTCAAACGAATGTCAGCAAAAAGAACTGAGTACCAAGGATTGATGCTTTCCGGAAGAACGTTGAGTTGTTCTCCAGCTGGGCAGGTTTCATAGGCACGAAGCAGAGCAAGATCTTTTAAAGGAAAGTCTTGAGTGGCTGAAAGCTGCTTGAAGTTCGCACAAGACTTCTGAGTATAAAGTCGAATCCATTCTGGATTGTCTTGTGGGATAAGGCGTTTTTCAAAGCGGGTGTCTTGATGCGAAGTTGTCGTACAACCCATTAGAACTGATAAAAATGAAAGGGCGATAATTAAACGAGGCATGAAGTAAGCTTAAGCCCGTTCATGCCTCGGTTGCAAAGGAATAGAAAATTACAGACGAGTGCCGCGTTGAAGAGTTTCGATACGAACTTCAAGCGGTGGGTGAGTCATAAACAGTCCAGCCAAACCACCTTTGTCGCGGTTGGAGATCATTAGCGTCGCAGTCTGACCTTCTTCCGGTGGAATTGGTAGGTCATAAACTGAGCGAAGCTTTTGAAGAGCGGCGATCATATTCTCACGAGATGAGTATTTCGCACCACCAGCATCCGCGCGGAACTCTCTTTTGCGAGAGTAGTAGTTAACCACGATTGAACCCAGCATAGTGAAGGCGATATCGCCCAAGATCACAACACCGAAGTGTACGATGCCACGTAGTTTTTCATCCACGTTCTGTGCCACAAGGTTTGCAAGGATACGGGAGAAGAACATCGCAAAGGCATTAACGATACCTTGGATCAACGTCATAGTAACCATGTCGCCATTGGCAATATGGGCTACTTCGTGGGCAAGGACACCTTCAACTTCTTTTTCGTTCATACGTTGCAAAAGACCTGTAGAAACAGCAACTAGTGAATTGCTTTTCGAAGGTCCTGTTGCAAAGGCATTGATGTCGGCAGATTCATAAATACCTACTTCAGGCATTTTAGGAAGTTTAGCGCGACGAGAAAGCTCATGCACTGTTGTTACAAGTGCGCGAAGTTGTGGGTTCGGATTGTTTGTTTCAATGATTTGAACGCCGTGGAACATCTTTGCCATCCATTTGGACATAAGCAAAGAAATGAACGCGCCACCCATACCCCAAACAGCACAGAACACCATCATGAATGGGACGTAGCCATTAAGTTTATCAAGGCCGAACACGCGGCTGATTATTGACCAAACGATACCGATGGTCACGATCACCATAAGATTCGTTAGAATGAATAATCCGATTCTTTTTAGAAAAGACATTTTTAACTCCTTTAAGAGACACCTTAATTTTGATATCTCTCTAGGAATTGTCAATATGCGCTCCTCTTCAAATCTGTTAAGAAGAGGAGCCTAAAACGACTAGGTTGTAACTGGCTGTTTTTGATTTTTTTGTCCCGCTCCGCCATTGGGAGTGGTGCTAAATTGGAACCGCAAAATGTCCTTATCAAGTTCCACATTGACACGACCACCGTCAACAAGTCGACCGAAGAGCAGTTCATCAACCAAAGCTTTTTTCAGATGTTCATCAACTGTACGAGCCAGGGGACGAGCCCCATAAACTTTGTCGAAACCTTTTTTCATCAGCCATTTGATGACGTCAGGGGAGGCGTTGAGTTCCACTTTTTTCTGTAGAAGAACCATTGCCAACTCATCAACAAATTTCTGCGTGATTTTCAAAACCATGTCATCGGATAAATCGCGGAAAGAAACCACTGCATCCAAGCGATTGATAAACTCTGGCGCAAATGTTTTCTTGATCGCATCCATCGACAGAAGGCTGCGGCTTTCTTCGACCATGCCGATTGTGCCTTTAGCTGTTTCTGCAGCACCGGCATTAGAAGTCATCACGATCACAGCATTTTTAAAGTCAGCAACACGGCCATTGCTATCAGTCAGGCGACCAGCATCCATGACTTGCAAAAGGATGTTGTTGATATCGGGATGGGCTTTTTCGATTTCATCTAAAAGAAGAACGCAGTAAGGATGCTTACTGACAGCTTCAGTCAGTAGACCGCCTTCTTCGTAACCGACATATCCCGGAGGCGCGCCGACTAAGCGAGAGACGGCATGCTTTTCCATGTACTCACTCATATCAAAGCGTTCAAAATGAACACCCATGATTTGTGCAAGCTGACGGCAAACTTCAGTTTTACCAACGCCTGTCGGTCCTGTGAAAAGGAAGCTGCCGATAGGTTTGTTCGGTCGTCCTAAGCCGCTTCGAGCAAATTTGATGCTGGCAACCAAGCGGTCGATCGCGTCGTCTTGCCCAAAGATAAGTGCTTTTAGTTTTTTATCTAGATCACGCAGTTGTGTTTTTTCCGTCGAGGAAACAGTCGCAACCGGAAGGCCGGTCATTTTCGCGATCGTTTCTTCGATTTCTGGTGTATCAAGACTAATAATGTCTTCCGTCGCATTTTTCAAACGGAAGTGAGCACCAGCCTCATCCAAGACATCGATGGCCTTATCGGGCAAAAGTTTTCCGTGGATGTGTTTTTGTGAAAGCTCTACAGCTGCGCGGATGGCTGCATCGCTATAAGTCACATGATGGAATGTCTCGTAGGATTTTCTTAAGCCCGTCAAAATCTTAATACAGTCTTCGTTGGAAGGCTCGTTGACGTCGATTTTTTGGAAGCGACGATTCAAAGCGCGATCTTTTTCAAAATACTGACGGTATTCCTGATGTGTGGTGGAACCAATGCAACTGATTTCGCCATTTGCAAGGGCGGGCTTTAGTAGATTGGAAGCATCCATCGAGCCACCGCTTGTTGCTCCGGCGCCGACAATCGTATGAATTTCATCTATAAAGAGGATTGTGTGAGGGCGTTTAGCGATTTCTTTAACGACAGCTTTCAAACGACCTTCGAAATCACCACGGAACTTTGTTCCCGCAAGCAGGCCGCCAAGATCAAGTGAGTAGATC
The DNA here is from genome assembly GCF_047306065.1 of Bdellovibrio sp. HCB209. Classification (GTDB taxonomy): domain Bacteria; phylum Bdellovibrionota; class Bdellovibrionia; order Bdellovibrionales; family Bdellovibrionaceae; genus Bdellovibrio. The sequence goes on along the minus strand of NZ_CP178618.1, from coordinate 2,693,414 downwards.
ACGGCAGATTTAAGTTTTTCTGGAACTTCTCCTGCGACGATTTTCTGTGCAAGTCCCTCAGCCACGGCTGTTTTACCTACGCCGGGCTCGCCGATAAGCAGAGGATTGTTCTTGGTGCGGCGGCAAAGTACTTGAACCGTACGTTCAATAACGTCTTCGCGCCCAATAAGTGGATCGAGTTTCCCTGACTTTGCTTTCTCATTTAAGTTCACACAGAAACTTTCTAAAGGAGATCCACGACCTTCTTCGAAAGACTCTTGGTTAAACTCAGTAGGGCGGGCAGAGGAAGCTGGAGGGATGTCGTGATCCTTTCCATCTTTCGTAATGCCATGTGAAACATAATTTATAATATCAAATTGAGTGAGACCTTGGCGAGCGAGAGCAAATGTCGCATGAGAGTCTTGTTCATAGAACAAGGATATCAATAGGCTGCCTTCGCTAATTTGATTCCGACCAGCACTCTTCATTTGAATTGCTGCTCTTTGAATCAGACGATGGCAGGCGAGTGTGAACTCGGGATTCCAAGAATCAAATCCACCATACGATCCTAATTGCTCGTCCGTGATTTGTGGGATTCCCACCTTAAGGTGTTCCCTGAGATCTTGTCTAAGGCGTTGCACGTTGACTGCGCAGGCCTCCAAGATTTCCACCATTATAGGTGTCTCGGATAAGACGAGTAGGATGTGTTCAAGGGTCACGAACTCGTGACGATGACGTTTTGCGAGTTCTGTGGCTTCTGCTAACTTGCGTTCAAGCTCGCGGCTCATCATGGTTCCTCCTCCAGTGTGCTCTTAAGGGGATTCTGATTAAGTTGGGCGAATTGATTCACCTGCATCACTTTCATTTCAGCGATCTCTAGACTAAAGACTCCAGCTACGCCGGCGCCTTTCTTATGTACATCTAACATGATTTTTGTGGCTTCATCTTCTGATTTCGCAAAGAACCGACGCAATACAAGAACCACGAAGTCCATCGGGGTGTAGTCGTCATTTAGAAGAATGACCTTGTACATCTTAGGAGTGTCTAGTTTTGGGACGAGCTGGACCCCAGCTTCTCCGTCGGTTGATGAGTAAGGGAAGTTTCCGTTTTTGTTTCCGTTATCATTTGCCATGTTCTCTATTCTACTCCTTGTCTCAGAATGAGCACGAAATTGCTGTTGGCAAGTCTAGGTGTCTCAAAAAGCTAGAGTATAGTCGTGCTTCGCTCACATGTTGTACTCGAAAACAAAATTAAGTTTTCGCGAAGTCACTTTGATTTCTCAGACTTGCTTTCATGTTTTAGTTTTGACACACTAATGTCGATAAGCATTAGGTCATTTTCAGTTTTTAACAGTTTTAAAATAAGACTTATGGAGGTCTTCAGTGAAAAAAACTACTAGAACGTCTCAAGCGGGTTTCTCGCTAGTTGAGTTGATGGTCGTTGTTGCGATCATCGGTGTGTTGGCATCTATCGCGGTACCAGCAGTTAACAAATACATCGCGAAAGCACGTCAATCAGAAGCGAAAACTAACTTGGCTTCTTTGTATACTTCTGAGAAAGCATTCTATGCTGAGTATACAACTTACGACTCTCGCTTCCAGGCGGTGGGTTATTCTCCTGAAGGTCAATTGCGCTATAATGTTGGCTTCGAAACAGCTGGTCCAAATGCTACAGCTGCAAACGGATTCAATAACACGACTATCGGTACTGGTAATACACTTACACGTACATACTGTGGGGCTAGCGGTGCTATTTCAAATGGTTGCGCTATGTTGAATGGAGCTACTGGTGTTGCGAATACTCTAACTTTGCCAGCTTCGACGACGTCACAAACTACGTTCACTGCAGCAGCAGGAGCGATCATTCATACTTCAGTTGCTACGGGTGACTTTTGGACAATGGACCAAAACAAACTTCTAATTAACACAGCGTCAGGTATCCCTTAGTTTTTGGGAATTATGAGTTTACTATCTAAAAACTCATTGCCATTAAATTTTAAAGAAAGAATCCCGAGTATTATGCTCGGGATTTTTTCTTTGTTGCTTCTCCTTCTATCACAGACGAATAGACCGACTTCCTTCACTAATCGATCAGTATATCTTAAGCCTCTTCCTGAAATGGAAAGGTTTACGTTTGGTTATAATGAGATAATGGCAGATACAATGTGGATAAGGCTGTTGCAGGATTTGGATTACTGCGAGCAGGAGATTGCTGCGAATACTTGTAAAAATGATTCGTGGTTGTACCATATGGTGGATACTACGACAAACCTTTCTCCGAAATTCAGAATAGCCTATGCAGTTGGCGGGTTGGCTTTAACAATATTAATCAGTGATATAGATGGAGCCACAAAGATCTTCGATAAATCAGTCAAAGCCTTTCCACATGATTGGCCTATACTATATCGTGCCGCCTATCACTATCTTTACGAAGTGAAAGACAATAGAAGGGCTGCGGAGTTGCTAATCGAAGCGGCAAACAACGGGGCTCCGCCTTGGACAAGGGTTCTTGCGGGGAGGCTATATTCTGATTCTGGAGATGTTGAATTGGCAGAAAAACTTCTCCAGGAAATGAAAGATAGTGGGCAGGATCAGCTCCTTATAGAGCGCCTTCAGAAAAAGATAGACAGTATTAAGGCGAACTAGAGGCTATGCTTCAGGGCGCTAAATCCCTATAATCACGCGTATTTAATATTTTTTTATTCCGTATTTGACGAATCCGGCTCAAAGCACCATATTTCAGAAATAGTGAATATGTTTGAAATGGACGGCTCATGGCTCGAAGAGACTTTTACGAAATTCTAGGCGTCGCGAAAGACGCGGATCAGGACACAATTAAAAAGGCGTATCGCAAGATGGCGATGCAGTTCCATCCTGATAAAAATCCCGGAAACAAAGAAGCTGAGGAAAAGTTTAAAGAAGCCGCGGGTGCTTACGAGATTCTAAGTGATGCGCAAAAGCGCGCTCAGTATGATCGCTTCGGTCATGATGCATTCACAGGCCGTGGCGGCGGTGGAGCCGGCTTCCAAGACGTTGACGATATCTTCTCGCACTTCGGAGACATCTTTGGTGATCTTTTCGGTGGCGGCGGTCCTCGCCAACAACGCCGTAGCAGAAATGAACCGCGCAGAGGTTCAGATCTTCGTTACGTGACAGAGATTCAACTGAAAGATGTGATCTCGGGTCTTGAAAAAGAAATCGAATTCGATACAGATGAAAACTGCAAAACGTGCAATGGCTCGGGAGCAGAAAAAGGTTCAACTCCTGAAGCATGTACAATGTGCGGAGGCTCAGGCCAAGTCGTTCGTTCTCAAGGTTTCTTTGCGATGGCATCGACTTGTCCAACTTGTCACGGTCAAGGAACTGTCGTTAAAAATCCTTGTAAGCCATGCAAGGGCAAAGGCCGTACATCCATTCATAAAAAAATCCGCTTAAACATTCCCCCAGGAGTAGACACAGGCACGCGCCTGCGTGTTGCGACTGAGGGTGAGGGCGGTTATATGGGCGGCCAGCCGGGCGATCTTTACGTTGAGATTCGCGTAAAGCCTCATAACAAGTTTGAACGTCGTGGTGATGACTTGATCGGCGAGTTGAATGTTCCCTATGTCCAAATGCTTTTGGGCGGTGAGGTGGAAGTTCCAACGGTCACTGGTAAAGCAACGGTTGAAATCCCTCGTGGTTGCATGGACGGTGACAATGTGAAGTTGTCAGGTGAAGGTCTTCCTTCACTTCGTGGCAATCGTCGTGGTGATATCTACTACCATGTGAGTGTGGATTTCCCAGATAAACTTGGTAAAGAAGAGGAAAAGCACCTTCGCGAAATCGCCAAGGAAAAAGGTCTCAAAGTAAGTGCCGCTGGTAAAAAACTATTTGGCTAATTTAAGGCAGCGAAAGCTGCCTTTTTTATTCAGTGTCTGATCTCATTTGAGTCATCATCTTCAGAGCTTTGATATTCATAACTATCGTCAAATCCAGGAACGACTCTGCCGCCATCTGTTTCAAAACGGATTTCAGATTTGCGGATTTCTTCCACGGCTTGAAATTTTTGTTTTTCCTCTGCGAGAGCAGTTTCATAGCGGCTGACGGCTTCATCATGCTCTATCTGATACTTTCCGGCGAGCAAGTCGATGACCGCATCCTTATCGCCATGAGTAGCTTCGATTTCGTCATCGGAGATCTCTGACCAGCGACGATGAACCATGGATTTCACGGCACTCCAGTTTTCATTCTGATTTTCTGATCTATTGAGAAAGCTCATAAAGCACCTCCGTGCTTCATATTTTACTCTCTTAAAACTAGGATGCGCTTGTATTTGCGCACTTTAAAAGTAGAAACAATTCGGTTCTACCTTGTCTTAAAGACAGATTTGTTGCCCTTTCGTCTAACCGAACAACGAGGGGAGAAGTAAGAAGCGTATGATAGGGCTACTGAAACAACATTCCTTTCCTTTGAGGAGGCATTTATGGCAACTCGTAATACAGGAAAATCAAGCGGCAGTAGTGGTAGCGACCGCAATTTCTCAAACAGTCGCGATAGCTCGTTTAAACCAGACAAAAAAGTTGGAAGTTCAAGTAGTAGTAGCAGCAGAGATGCTAGCTCTACAAGTTCACGCAAAGGCACTTCCAATTTAAACTCTTCCAGAAAATCCGGGAGCGGTATAATGGAAGATGATGAAGATCTTTAGGGACTGCGTTCAAGCTTTCGTAGGAAAGCGCTAGCAGTCCGCCAAGAGGGCCAATTCCAGTTTTTCAGGACTTGGGCCCTCTTGGAGCATTTTTAGTAAGCTGATTTTGTGTCGTCTTTCGCTTTTTCTTCTTTGCTAGCGAAAGGCTTTTTAGCTTTTTTATTGGTCGGTGTCGGACCCACATGATTTTTTCCAATCGCGGCATCCATTTTTCTTTGAGACTCATCCATGGGTTCGCGTTGATCTGGTTTTGCAGTATTTGTTGGTTCATCCTTTTTTTCGTTGGCAAAGGATGCGGTCGAGCCAATCATTAACATCAGTGCAAGAACGTATTTCATATTCTGCCTCCACGGATCAGTGTTCCCGAAATTTCGATTCCTGCCTAGGAAGGCACACCACAGCTTGTCTTTATACAAATTCAAATGGGATACTTTTGGGAAGAGAGTACGAGCTATTAGGAGGCCTGTAATGAAATCATTAATTCTAATCACGATGGCAATGATCTTAGGCGGTTGTTCGTATTTGAAAGAACGTTACGCAAAAGAGCCAGAAATTGATCTCGCGAAAATTTATCTGCAAGACACAACTCCACTTTCGACAACGATGGTCTTTGTATTGAGCGTAAAAAATCCTAATAAGATAGACCTGAATGTTGATGAGCTCAGCTACGAGATTCAAATCGACGACAAAGAATTCGCAAAAGCAAAAACAGATAGAAAGACAAAAATCCCAGCAGGGGAGACAACGCTAGTTGAGGTTCCACTTCCGGTGAACTTCTTAAGAGCGATCGATGGAGTTACCAAAGTACTAGCGGGGCAGGACGTGGGCTACCAAGTTCTGGGTGAAGCAAAGGTTTCAGGATTCAAGATTCCATTTAAAGAAAAAGGCCAATTCAATATGAATGGCCTTAAGAAAAACGCAGAATAGGCTTAGGGCTCGCTAAGCCTTCTTAACAAATTCACTCTTCAAATTCATCGCGCCAAAACCATCGATCTTACATGAAATATCGTGGCCGTCGCCGCCTTCTTGCAAGCGGATGTTTTTAACCTTAGTTCCAACCTTCACAACAGAAGATGAACCTTTGATTTTCAAATCTTTGACTACAACAACAGTGTCACCATCTTGAAGGATGTTTCCGTTGGCGTCCTTAATAACACCGGGAGTTTCTTCGGCTGCTGCGGCAGTTTCGCCAGCGGCGTGAGCGCTCCATTCGTGGGAACATTCAGGGCAGATCCACAGATTGCCGTCTTCGTAAATATTTTCGGAGTTACATTGGGGACATTTATTTTCCATGCAATGAATTTGAAACATAATGCCTCGAGTTTCAAGGGCTAATCTTGCAGTATTGTAAAATTGGCGCGTTGATCTCTGCTTGGCTAAGGTGGCGACTGACAAGTACGGTTGAGTCAAAGGAGTTTCATATGAAATCTATTTTGCTTTTGCTTGCGACTTTAGGTGCGGCTTCCAACGTTTATGCGGGCTCACTGGTAATAGAAACAAACAATCATCTATACCCAATTCCAGGGCGTGGCACGAGCTGTACAGCAATGAATGCAGGTCGTACAGAGGATTTGTCGGCTCCTCACATCAGCATCTCTGAGTTGTATGTGACGAACAAAACTAACAAGAATTTTTATCCAACGCGCATCACATTCAGAACGGGTGATATGGGTTATGCTTGCACTTACTCAGGTAAAGTTATGCAAGAGCTGGGTTTGGCTGATGTTATCAACCCAGGTATGAGAGCGCAGACGTTCTGCAACATGAAGTGTGGAGCAGTTCCATTCAGCGGTCACCCGAAATGGGGTTATCTGACGGTTTATGGCCACAACGGCGAAGGCGAAAACCTTGAAGCCACAGCTGAAATCCAAATGATGAACTAAAACATTGGTTTACTCGGCGTTGCTGCGTCGTCGGCGTACAATGTACGCCTTCCTCCTGGCGCCTTGATTAAACCAATGTTTAAAGCTCCCAAGGAATGTTTCCTTGCGTCCAAAGTTATTATTTAGTAGTTTCACCGCGAATTTTTAAAAAGCGGTGAAACTATGTCTGAACAACAACAACCGAAAATGTATGACTTGATTGGCGGAGAGCCAGTCTTAAGAAAAATCTGCCAAAGATTTTATGAAGTCATGAACACTTTGCCTGAAACAAAAGGCGTGCGTGATATGCACCCTGAAAACATGAAGGGCTCTGAAGAAAAGCTGTTCATGTTTTTGTCGGGTTGGTTGGGTGGACCGAATTTGTTCCAAGAGCGCTTCGGCCATCCACGCATGCGCATGCGCCATATGCCTTTTAAAATCGGAAAATCAGAACGTGATCAGTGGATGATTTGCATGGTGCATGCAATGGAAGACGCTGGAGTACAAGAACCGTACAGAAGCGAAATGCTTCACTCGATCTTGAATCTGGCTGATCACATGAGAAATCAGCCAGAGCCTTCGTCAGATGGCGAAGGCCACGGTCAGTAAGTTACTTACTTACTCAGCGGTCACAGCCTGAATCCTAGGCTGTCCGCTGAAATACTTTTTTTGGATATAGTAAACGGGCGCTCCTGCCATGATGATACAAAGACCCCATAGACTTTCTTGAGGGCTCGTCCACAAAGTATTTACTAAAAGCAAAACAGCCAAAACCAAGAACACCACTGGCACCCACGGATAACCTAAAGTTTTGTAAGGGCGATCGGCCTCAGGCATTCTTTTGCGGAAGATAAACACAGAGCCTGTCACCAAAGCATAAAAGATCCACGAAGCAAACACCACGTAATCAGTCAGCTGATCAAATGATCCAGACATCGCAAGAACCGCAGACATAACGGCTTGAACTAAAATCGCGACATAAGGTGATTCACTTTTAGAATGAAGCTTGGCCAAAGACTGCAAGCAAAGGCCGTCCTTCGCCATGGCATAAGGCACGCGAGCATTCGTCAGGATCGAAGAGCTCATGGCTCCCAATGCCGAGAACATCATCGCAATTCCTAAAAACAATACTCCCGCTGAGCCCATGAAAGTCACTGCCACTTTAGCAGCGGCAGGCAAAGCATCAGGATTTACTTTGGAGTTCGCATTCAAAATTTCGCTAAAAGGCAAAGCATAGAAGTAGCAATAATGAATCAAGCTATAAAGCCCCAGGATAATCAAAACCCCAGCGCCCAACGCCCAAGGAATATTTCGCTTAGGATTTTTAATCTCGCCAGCCACCATCGGCATGTTGTTCCAACCATCATACGCCCAAAGAGCAGCGAGCAAAGCCGCACCGAAAGCACTGAAGCCTGGGAATGCGGTACCTGAAGCAGTGATATTAGAATTGCTACCGCTCTCACTGAACATCAAAACGCCACCAATAATAAAGAAAAGCATCGCAACTTTCACAAAGGTCATCACACTTTGCAGGCGACCATTCAGTTGAACGTTCAAGCAGTTGAGCAAAGAAAAGACTAAAATCAGACCAATCGCCAAACCTTTTTGTCCACCGATCCAATCAAGCTTCATGATGGGAGCAGCAAAGGTCGCCGTTCCCACGGCGTAAGCTGCGATGGTACCAGGAGCACTCACCCAGAAACGTTGCCAGCCGTACAAGTAGGCGGGCATTTCGCCAAAGGCTTCTTTCAAGTAAACGTATTCGCCACCAGCGCGTGGGAAGAGGATTCCGATTTCAGCGTAAGTTAAAGCGCCAGCCAAAGACAACAGACCTGCAACGACATAGGCGATCAAAACCCACGTGGAGGAGCCCAGGTACTGAGACATAATGGCGGCTTTAAGAAAAACGCCAGTTCCCAAGATCGTACCGATCACTAAGGACAAAACGGGGATAAAACCCAAAGTTCTGCTCATCTCAGAGTTGCTAGTCATGGAATCCTTTCCGACCGACTTTTTATTTTCGGGTAAAAAATTATAAATTGAACTTCGTTGCCAAGTGCAAGCGGACCTGCGCCAGCGCACGGTGATAGTCCTCGTGGTCTTTCACAATGCGATGAGCATGGGCTTTTGAAGGTTCAACAAACAAATTGTGCATGGGACGAACCTGTAAGTCGAATTGTTTTCTCACCCCTTCAGCGGTGCGACCACGTTCTTCGACATCACGATGTAAACGGCGTTCAAAACGGATGAACTCAGGAGTGTCGAAAAAGATCGCCTCATCCAATTGAGCGCGGACTTCGGGGGAGTTCAGGATCAAGATGCCATCCACAAGAACGATGCGAGTTGGTTGAGCTGTCAGCGTTTCGATTTTGCGGGTGTGAGTGACGAAATCATAAATAGGAACAGAGATGTGGGAGCCAGTCTTTAGAACCTTTAAGCCCTCTGCCAGTAAAGGAAAATCAAGGCTGTCAGGATGGTCGAAATTCACAGAACCACCGTCACCATCAAAGCGTGCGGACTGATCATGGTAGTAATTGTCTTGATAGATGATCGAGCAGTGCTCTTTACCTAATAGATTTTGCAGTTCACGGGCGAAATAAGTTTTTCCCGAGCCGCTTCCGCCAGCCACGCCGATGATATGAGGTTTTGGTTGTTCTGTCGCAATCATGAAACCTACTTTGTTTGAAACAATCTGTCGCCAGCATCACCCAAGCCTGGAACAAGGTAGCCCATCTCATTCATCTCGGTCTCGATATCTAAAGTCAGAACTTCGACATCGGGATGGAAATGGTGGATTTTGCGCAAACCCGATTCACTGGCTAAAATGGATAGTACTTTAATACGTCCTACGCCGTAATTTTTCAAGCGGTCAATGGCGGCAATTATGGTATCTGCCGTAGCAATCAATGGATCGCACAAGAGGACCTCTTTGCCGAGTACTTCATGGGGCATCTTAAAGTAATATTCGACCGTATTGTTTATAAATTTGTCACGGTAGATGCCAATAAACCCTGTGCTGGCAAAGGGGAGCATCGCCAAAGCAGCATCCAGCATACCGTTGCCAGCTCTCATTACTGAGACCACAATCGGAGGATTGGCGATACGATAAGCCGTCGCCGTGGCAACTGGGGTGTCGATGCTGACCTTTTCCATATGGGGCCAGTCTTTCATGGCTTCGTAAACTAAGATCTTAGTGACCTCTTTTACCAGTTCCCGGAATTCGTGGGAGTAAGTGTTGCGGTCTCTAAGATACCCCAGTTTATGACGAAGCAGGGGATGGTTAATAATTTTCATACGTGTTTGCATTGTTGACCTCAAAAATAGTTTTAGAAAACAGTCCCATCACTTTGAATACGCAAAGGAGGCGACCCATCAGGGCGCTTGTCTTTCGCGGCCTTGCGGCCCGCCCACCAGGTGCCTCCTTCGAGGACTTTGGCGAGGGGGAACTCGGAAGGATTTTTTCTGAGTTCCTTTTGAACGGCGGCACCGATTCTGTCGAGCAAACTGATGGTAAGCCCGCGCCACTCAATGACGAGTTCAGAATTGGGAGCATGAGTTTTTTCTGCCAAGGAAGGATCTTTTAAAGAAATCAATCCACGATCAAGCAAAAGACCGCCATTGCGATACTCGGCAAGTCCTGTGAGTTGATCGACATCGATGATTTCAAAACCAGCCTCAATCAAAGGTTCGATCAATGAATAAGTCATCCACTGTGAAAGCTTATGAAAACAAGCCAGGCCCCCTGGGATTTTCTCGTAAGCCCAAGTGTCTCCAAGATTTGTTCCATCGACCTCTAAGCGTCCCGGCCAAATATCGCCGAGTCCATCTAGTACGGCTCTCAGGAGTTGCGGGCCAGTGATGCGTTGGCCGTACTTGGCTCTTAAATAATCGACAAGACTTCCAGGTCTGCCTAATGGAAACAGATTTCTTTTTTCAGCAACCGTGCGCCCTAAGTTTTGAATCAGCTTCAAGCGACCATCAACTCCCACCAGGGGATTACGATCATTCACTTGAAATATTTTGCACAGAGCCTCTTTCGACAGAGTTTGGAGTCCCAAATCAGTCGCTTGCATCGGCTCATCCAGGTCATCAGAGAGATAGCCAATGATAAAAAGATAAAAACTGGCAACGCCAAGACCTTCAGAGCGTTGAAAGATCTTACCCGTACTTTCTTCCTTAAAAGACCAGATATTTCCAGCACCAGCATCAAGCAGGACAGAAGGAATCACCAAATCTAATTTGATACGAGCTTGTTCCAAAGGATCCAAATGCTGAATACGTTTTTTTAACCAGGCTGCGCGATCTACATTGCCTGCTTTAAAATGCCCCCAGCGCGAATGAAAGGGAATGTCCAGCTGAGGGTAATTTTCGCGGATCACTTTTAAAACATAGTCTACCACCGCCGGAAGTTTTTCCGGATGATAGTTAAAGTGAGTTTGATCCTTCAGGGTGAGCTCTAGAATTTTCTCAGCACTGTCTCGAACCGCTTGAGGCGAGAGTAAGAAATCCAGGTTGGCCATTTCATAATTAATAGTGCTCATCGATGCCCCTTCCTTGAACTTGACTGAGTTCTTCTAATGATTTTGCAGCAGCTCCAGCATTAAAGTATCCGGCGGCTTTCTTTGCTTCGATTTCCACCTGAGCATCAGCTGGAATCAGATAATCGGGGATGGAAATACGATTCACCACGGTGATGCCACTTTTAACGATGGCATCGTATTTCATATTGCTCATCGAATGCAGATTGTGAATTTTAGTGATCCCAAAGAAATTTAAAATATCGGGCATCAGTTCTTGGAATCTAGCATCTTCAACTCCGGCCACGCATTCTGTGCGATGGAAGTAAGTCGCTGCCGAGTCGCCACCAATTTGACGTTTACGAGCATTGTAGACCAAGAATTTTGTCACTTCGCCCAAGGCGCGTCCTTCTTTGCGGTAGTAGGCAATAATCCCAACACCACCTCTTTGAGCGGTGCGGGCCGCATCTTCGATTCCGTAAATCAAATAAGGTCTGCAAGTGCAGATGTCTGATCCGAACACGTCAGAGCCATTGCATTCATCATGAACTCGGCAAGTGAGTTCTACTTGTGGATTGCAAAGATCCGCAGGATCTCCAAAAATATAAACTGTCGTTGAGCCAATTGGCGGCAGAAAGACCTTCAGATCTTGGCGAGTAACGAGCTCTGGAAACATTCCGCCAGTTTCTTGGAAAAGAATTTTTCTTAAGTCGCCCTCATCAACAGCCAATCTTTTGGCGATACCAGGCAAATGCCAGACGGGTTCGATAGCGACTTTGGTGACTTTGATATCGCCACTTTCCGTGATGATCTTGCCGTCAATTTTAAGACGGCCTAACTCCAAGGCCTCTTGGATTTCGGGAATTTGCAAGCGGGCTTGAGTGATCGCAATGGTCGGTCGCACATCATAGCCACACTCATAGGCTTCTTTAAAATGCATCGGAACGTCAAAACCCCATGGATCCAACGACACGATTTTGTCGGACTCAAACCATGACGGGAAAGGTCCCAGTTTCACCGGGCTTTCGGTGTTGTGCAAATCGGGACGGTGAGCGGTGGAGTAGCGTCCTTGTGCAATCGAAAGCGCTCGATAAACTGTGTAGCTGCCACTATGAGTTCCGATGGCGTTTCTTTTTTTAGTATCCGTCAAGGAACCGATCACGGGACCGCGCTCCATAGGAGTTGCAGCTCCCCAATTGATGGGAAGGCTTTCTTTGAAAACATGACTTGAATGCGAAGTTAGAACAACGTGCGGGGATCTTCTTAGTTCATTCATATTATGACATCCAGTTGCTATCTTGTTGTTGGTCCCATTTCACTGTGACCTTTTTTAAGTTTGACCAAAAATCGAGGGATGAAATTCCCGTGATATCGCCGTGTCCAAACTTGGAATCACCCACGCCACCAAAAGAGTAGGGCTCACGAGGTACTGGCACGCCGACGTTCACACCGACCATCCCGGTCGATGCCAGACTAATAACTTTTTCTGCCAAAGCTCCTGAAGAGGTAAAAACTGAACAAGCATTTCCCATGCGAGAGGAGTTTTCAATTTTCATGGCTTCGCTGATATCGTTGCAGCGAATGATACAAAGAACGGGGCCAAAGAGTTCTAGCTTTGCAATTTCTTGATCTGGTGAAACTCCATCCAGAATTGTAGGGCCTACCCAATTCCCGTTGATGCAATCAAAAGGTGGCTTGGCATTTCTGCCATCCAAAATAATTTTCGCGCCCTCTTGAACTGCCTGGTGAATCTGTTGGTTTAGGAATTTGATTTGCTGTGAGGAGATGATCGCTCCCATATCTTTTCCAAGCTCTAAGGATTTTGCGCGGGCAATGATTTTTTGAATATGCAAATCCACGTCGCCGACAGCGAGCAGCACAGCTGCGGCCATGCATCGCTGGCCAGCACATCCAGTGAAAGAGTCGCTGATACCCACGCCTGCAAGATCAGGATTAGCGTCAGGCAAAAGGACGATGTGATTTTTTGCTCCGCCTAAAGCCAACACTCGCTTTCCAAGCGCTGTTCCTCTTTCATAAACTTTGCGAGCAACAGGTGTTGAGCCCACGAACGAAATCGCGGCAACATCGGGATGATCGATCAAGGCCTCAGAGGCTTCTTGTCCTCCTTGAACAATTTGTAGAACACCCTCTGGCAATCCTGCTTCAAGCATGGCCTCGGCAATTCTCATCGATGTCAGGGGAGTTTTCTCAGACGGTTTCCAAATCAATGAATTTCCTAACATCAAAGCATTCGGAATTGTCCAGAAGGGAACCATCGCGGGGAAGTTAAAGGGAGTGATGCTGGCAACAACTCCCAAAGGTTCACGGCGGTATTCGCAGCTAACACCTCGGGATACTTCAGTTCGCCCACCGACATCTAAGTTTTGTATCGCAGTTGCAAACTCCAGAACCTCGATACCTTTTAGGAGGCCGGCTTTGCCTTCTTGATAAGTTTTGCCGGATTCAGAGCTTTTTAGGTTCGCGATTTCATGCAGATCACGCATCAGGATATGGCGCAGCTCAAAAAATACTTTACTGCGTTCTTTGATTGGTAAGGCTGCCCATTTTTTTTGAGCCGCGGCAGCCTCTTGCACAGCCAGTGCGACGTCATCGCTATTAGAGTGATGAAGATCGCCAATAACCGAACCGTTATGAGGGGAGTGAACTTGTTGGATCTTGCCACTGCCAGCTTTGAATTTTCCTGAAATGAAATTCAAAACGGGAACGGGCTTAAGAGGAATCTTAACGCTCATTGTGTTGTTACCTTTATTACTTAAACTTTAAGGTCTCAACTTTATGAACGAGCGGTAAGATTGATCAAATTAAGAAAGATTCATGAGCAATTAGAAATGGGTTCCGTTCTCGTAGTAAGAATTCTTAGCCAGAGGAACGAAGATGACCGCGACATCATCTTGAGGACAAAGTTGTTTTACTTTCTGCGTGATAATCCTAGCTGCGGCATCTTGGATTTCTTGAGAGCGCTGAAACCATAAAACTTCGACGAATGGGTAAGCACCGCCACGTTGGCCTTTGCTAAAGAAAGTCGTGCCGATGAGTTCAAAAGAAAAGTTGTCCTCAGTTGTCTCCATGGTTGTGGCTAACTCTTTTGTTAGAGCATTGCTCAGCTCAGCAACGTTGTCTTCTTTCAAACCGCGAAATCTTAGGTGTGGCATGGGCGTTCCCTTTCAATGAAAACAACATGTTACTAAACCTCGTCTCGAAGTGGGACAATAAAATGTGAATTCCTCAATTTACTTCGAGAGATCTTCAGGGCTCCTTGTTAAAGACCGATGAAGTGGGGTCTCTATCCCAGGAGGAAATAATGAACGTACGTCTTTGGAAAGGTCGCAGCTACCGTTATAAGACTTTGTCTTTATTAGTAGCAGCCATCATTCCCCTCTGGGCCATTGTGCTAATGTATGTTTTGCCTTTGGTTCGGAACAATATGTATGAAGATCGCAAAGTGATGCTTAGAAATACCGTGGACCTTGCAAGCGATACGGTCGAACTTTACTACAATCAATTCAAAGCCGGAAAAATCACCGAGGACGAAGCCAAAGTTTTGGCGCTAGCAGCTCTTAAACAGTACCGCTATGCGGGTAAAGAATACTTTTGGGTGAATGACTTTCAACCACTAGTGCTTATGCATCCGATCAAGCCTGAACTTGATGGCAAAGACGCAGGTGAGATGAAAGATCCAAACGGTGTGCATCTCTTTAGAGAGTTCGCGGCGATGGCGCAAACTCCAGCGGCAGAAGGTTTCGTCAGCTATATGTGGCCGAAGCCAGGTTCGCCAAATCCCGAGCCAAAAATTAGTTTCGTGCGCCAGTTCAAACCTTGGAAATGGGTTGTGGGCACGGGGATCTATGTCGACGACGTTGAAGCGATCGTAGCAAAAGTGCGTAACGAAGTTATCTTAGGATTTGGTATTGCGACTTTGCTTGCGATGGGACTCTTTGCAGTATTCTCTAATAAGTTGATGAACTTCTTGTCTCGCACGGTGATGGATACAAGTGATGCGAGTAAACAGGTTAAGGAAGCGTCGAACATGCTTTCGAATGCCGGTCAAAACGTGGCGCAAGGCTCAGTCGAGTCGGCTGCTAAAATCGAAGACACTCTTGGTGCCGTTCGTACTCTGAGCAGTGTAGTTGAAGCGAATCAACAACGTGCAAATGAGGCAGCAAGCTTAGCGCAAAGTTCTGAAGACGGTGCTGCCACAGGTGCTGAAGAAATTCGTCGTTTGATGGATTCGATCAATGCCATGGCTAAGATTTCGGCTGAAATCACTTCGGCTATGGATATTATCGATGATATCGCTTTCCAAACGAACTTGCTGGCATTGAATGCTGCGGTTGAGGCCGCGCGTGCGGGCGAGCAGGGCCGTGGATTTGCCGTGGTCGCAGATGCCGTTCGTAGTCTGTCATTGAAATCGGCTGAGGCTGCGAAGGAAGTAAAAACAGTTGTTACGAACAACGTCAATCAAACGCGCGTATCTTTGGACCTTGCTGCGAAGAGTGACCATGTTTTGAACCAAATCGTTTCATCAGTTAAAAAAGTCAGTATCTTAAATCGTGAGATTGCCTCCACAACCAGTGATCAAACGGAAGGCATTCAGTCGATTTATAAATCAATGGAAGGTTTGGAGCGCCAAACGCAGGCATTCTCTGCGGCAGCAGAAGAAACAGCGGCAACATCTGAAGAGATGTCAGCGCAGGCTCATAACCTTGAATCCATGGTGAACAATATCGCCTATGAAGTCGTGGGTAAAAAGGTCGCCTAAAACGACGACCCCGGCATTTTAAGATATTCCAATTCTTCTTTGGTCGATTCTCTGCCCAAGATCTCATTGCGGTAAGGGTATCGACCAAAGCGATCAATCAAACCCTTATGCGCCAATTCAAATTCCAAATTTGTCTCAAGGCCTTCTTGAGAGAATAAGCGCATCGCTTCTTTGTGGATGACTTCGGATTCACTGTGCATGAACGGCAAATACAGGAAAGCTCTTTCTTGAGGCTTTAGCTTTTGGTCATCACCGCAGGCAATGGCCTCTTGAGCCAATGCGAGCGCCAAAGAATCATTACTGAAAGCTCGTGGAGTATCACGGTACATATTGCGTGAGAATTGATCTAAAACAATAATCTCAGCCAAACGACCACGTGGATTTTTTCTCCACAGGTATGTTTCGCAATTCTCAGCTTTTGCATGGATTTCTTCAAAACGAGAGCGAATCAATTCATCAAATTCTGCATTTTTTGCGAACCAAAGTCGTTGATCTGTCTCTTCGAACCAAAATTTTAAAACATCTAATGCATTTGTATCCATAGGGAAACTATAGCGAAAAAGTCGTTTTTTTTGAATCGATATTGTCAATACTCATCAAAATGACGACACAAGACTTAATGTGGTTAACGTTTGATAGCGATCTCTTAGATAGGGTTGCTCTATATAGCGAACTAGATATGCACCTCGAAGTGATATCCAGGGATTCATGATAGACGTGACGGAAAATTGGTAATTGATCATGTCTTGATCCGGCGTCGTAAAGTTAGGTATCAGTTGGAACCAACCGTCTAAGCTCCAGTCCTTAGTAAATTTCCAACTCGTGTATGTCGCAAAAAATGCTTTGCTCTCATAGATCGTTCCGCTACGAACTACATCGGTTTTAGAGTGAAGATAAGCAAAGTCCATCCACCATTTAAGATTTTGCTTTTGATAGACAATATAACTGTAACCAAGACTTTCATTGTTTCGCTGGACATAGCCAATAAATGGATCGGCTTCTGAGTTGTAGTCTAAGAATACCCGAGATTGAGGCATGAATTCATAGTCATATCGAGCTCCTCCCAGCCAGTGTAGAGCACTGTCAGTTCCTTGTGTGGAAGTTTTTAAATAGCCTCCGTAAATTGAGAGCGTATTTTTTCCGAAGTCATAACTTGCATCCAGATTGGTGTTGATGCTTTGAGTGTTGTTCTTGCTTCTCACTGCAAGTACTCCTGCATCCAACTCTAAATGTAAAGGCAGCGGTTGAGTCGAAACTCCCGATTTCTGCATTCCAATAAGTGAAGCGAGAGCGATAAGTAGCAAAACCATTTTGGTTAGAACCTGTAGGCAAAGTTAAATGTGGTCGTATCGCGATGATGGCTATGTCCGATCTCCATCACAATTGACCAGAACTCACTGAGCTCCCAGTTGACTCCACCGACAGCATTCCAATGATCGATCGGATTTTCTTTAAGTGAGTAGCGTATTGGAACATCACGTCCCACGGGAGTTCCCGATAAAGGAAGTGTGTAGGTTCCCGTCAGGGCGACATCTGCTTGAAAGTAGTTTACTCCCAGATAGACGCCAAACTTTCCGTGTTTTTCTGATTTGATATTGTAGCCGATGCGGGGAGTAATATTGAGAGCGTGAGTGTTGGTGTCCGAGACATTGACGTCGGATTCAACGTAGGTCACCGGCATTGCAAAGAAAATATTCTGATATCCACCGGCGAGGATCATTCCGATTCCCACACTGTATCCATGGTAGTCGATGGGTGCGTTTGCATTGATGTACCCCTCACAGTAAGACGGGGGGCTGGCGACACTGCACGGATTACCGGGCAGCAGAAAATTGTAGATATCTTTGTAAGCCATGGTCAGAGGCACAGTGCCGGTGCCTTTGACAGATCCGATAATTCCAAAAATGTTCAAAAAGGGAAATAGCCAGGCATCGAGCTTAACTTGCCAAGTATTATTGCTTACCGACGTGTTTTGAAAATTAATGAAGTCGATGGAATGCAAGTCAGCGTTTTCACTGAAGGCCACTTTTAGATGATCAATATTAAATCCTTGGGTCAGTTGCCCATAGATTAAACTCACTCCATAAGGGCGTGGCAGGTTAAATCCCTTATCAATCACTCGTTGGGCAAAAACGGGAAGACTCCATTCCCACTGACGAGCGGGAGATTCAGTGTGAGGATCAGATTTTTCTTGAGCATGCGCTAAAGAGCCAGCCATTAAAGGCAAACACAAGACGAGAGCTTTAAAATAATTGAGCATGTGAATATTCTAAGCAGACCGTTATTTATGGATAGCTGTAATTCCGCATTTTTCTTGTCAAAGGCTTAAGCTAAAGGCAGCGTGTGTATATGGCGAATGACGGTCTCAGAACAGGTGTTCAAGCAATTGCAGGATTTGAAGCAGCAAAAGGTGTTGCTGTAGTGATGGTGGGCATCGGAGCCTTCAGTATCATGGGCCAAAATGTGCATGAAACGGGAGTGAAGGTCGTTCGCTATCTGGGGCTACAGAATACGGAGTACTCCGCTTTCTTTATGGAAGCTTTCGACAGTTTGGGTGAGACCGGGCTTCAGCAGCTAGTGGTATTTGCATTTCTTTACTCAACCATCCGTTTTGTCGAAGCTTACGGCCTATGGAAAGAAAAAGTTTGGGCGGAGTGGTTAGCCATACTTTCTGGCGCAATCTATCTGCCATTTGAGTTTCTAAAAATGGCAGAAAGCTTTGCTTGGTGGAAAGCCGCAATCACGTTCGTCAATATCGCTATTGTAGCGTACCTGGTGTTTGTTCGTGTAAAGACTCACAGAGTAAGAGCTTTGTCGTGATTTCTCCTTGAGAGACGGGGATACGTAAAACCGCTTCAAAGGGATGCTTGTCGTTTTTTAAAGTGCGATCCATCGTCAGCTGAATTCCATGTCCCTCAAAAATGATGGGCTGGCTGTCGCCATTTTTTTCGATTCTTTCTACCACCGCAAAGTATGCCTTACGAACTCCACCAAACCAAGATTGGGCGATTTCGATATGATTAAGGCCGGAAACTTTGTCCTGCAGAACAATCACAGATAAGTTGTCATCGGGTATGAACTCTTTGGACTGACAAGCATAGTTAGGCTGTAAAATATTGAGTTCGATGGCTTGAGCTGAAAGTGTGAAAAGGCTCGTGCAGGTAAAAATAAAACAGAGAATCTTGCTCATTGGTCACTCCAGATTTCTAAAGAAGTTTTTTAGATGAAATCGGAGTATAGGAAGGCTGTAAGGTTCAGGGCAAATTTCAGTTCGGTAAGAATGTCATTTGAAACAGACGCGGCCGACCCGGTGAAGGGTCAGCCAAAGTTGTTGGGTGAGGGATCCCGCGAACTCTGTTCGCGTCAGCAGCTTACGCTGTGATTAGAAGATCCAACCGCCAGAGTAGTTTGGTGGGTAGCATGCCCATTGACCTGTTGAAGTATTTTGTACGAAACCGTAGTTCGAGTAACCCATTTGAGTACATTGAGCTGTCGGCAAGCACGTGTTGTTCACAGGTACATATCCAGTTTGGCAAGAGCCGTTCGTTCCATTGTTATAGTTATAAGTAGTGCCTTGGATACATTGCTGAGTTGAAGCATTGTAACCGTAGTTCGTGTAACCACGAGAAGCACAGTATTCAGTCGGCAAGCAACCGTATTGAGTCGTATAGACTTGGCCAGTGCTGCAGCTGCCATATGTATTAGTAGATGATGACCCGCTATTATTGCTCTTAGAGCAGTTAGCTAGAAATAGAGTCATACCTGTCAGTAAGATCGTAAGTAGCGTTTTTGTCGTTTTCATAATTCCCTCTTTCGTTAGTAAACTTGGTTCTCACTTAGGTACTACTCAAGGTTTGTGCCAGAGCTGGCACGGCGCCTAGTGCCTTTAAATCGTTTATAGCGTCTCAACTTGGGGCGTCGAACCAAAAAGACGAAAAATGTTAGACAGTCGTTAGGTTGTCAAATTCCACATTTTCACAACATTTGCCCCTTAAAGTTCTAATAACGGTCCAGGGATCGGGGAGTATATATGTCTGATGAAATGCAGTTACACTTATTGTTCAGCAAGCTAACGATCGATTTTGAGACGGCTTTAGAGGAGTTCTTTCAAGAGTACAAATTGACGACGACGCGTTTTGTGATCTTGAACCTTCTATATAATAGTCCGGAAGGCATGACCCCAACTGAAACAGCTAAAGCTGTGGGTGTCACCAATGCCACTATTTCTGCGATCATTTCCAATTTGAAGCAAGGTGGACTGATTCAACCCCAACAAAACATGGGTGACAGTCGTTCGTATCGCATCGTTTTATCTGACTCTGGTCTAGAGCTTATGAAGAAAGTCCTGCCAGTTTATAACGAAAACGTGAGTCGTCTCTGGTCCCAATTCGATAGCGATGAAAAACGCAATCTAGGGAACCTAATGACTCGTGTAAGTCAGCTTGTTGGAGTTATGAGTAAGAACAATTAATTGGTGTAAACCATAAAAAGTGCCGATAAGCCTATTATGAAAAAAGGCCTTATCATCATAGGTTTAGCAATAGTTGCCGCCTTCCTTTTCCGGGAAGGCCAACGTGAGGGCGTCAGCAACCTCGCAGGCAACGCCATCAAGGCCTCCGGCGACCACGCAGAAAAAATGGCGAACATGGATTCGCCGTTGCCTGCGCAGAATTCTGCGAGCAATTCAACTACTTCAACATCAGTAACGCCTGAGCAGCCAGTTCCGCAAATGCGTTCGCGCGATTTGCCGACGCCTGAAAATCGCCCCAAGAAAGAAGCGGGGATCGTTCCGCCATCGCCTTCAGAACTACGTTCGAATGTTTTGTTCGCGGATACAACATGGAAGGTATGGACAGGGACTCGCGCAGTGATGGCAAAGAATTTCGATGAGAGTGATGCCGATGTTCTTGGTATGTACGGTGGTTTTGTTGTTATCCGTGACGCTAAGATGGTTGGGGATGAGCGTAACTTTTCAAACTCACAACCTATGGTTGTGTTCGATGAAAGAATGAGAACTGTCGGTATAGTTACAGGCCGTGTGAAAGTAACACTCAAGTCAGAGTCTACTCTGCCGCAGGTTCAGAAAGAGTACAGTTTGCATGTGACTGATCGTTTTGATCACTTGAAACTGTATTTTGTAACCGCTGATTCTGAAAAATTTGATTTAAGTAAGTTTGTATACGTTTTAAAAAGAGATCCACGCATTGCAAATGCGGAACTAGAAATTGTGAGTCGCAACTATGTTAAAAATTAAGCAGTTGTATACTCAAATTCTTTTAACCGTCGTATCGTTATTTGTTGCGATAACTCTGGTGAATTGCAATGGTAGTGGTTTTGAAGTTGCTGATAGCTGTTTTAATGACGGTGGGGATCCGCTTTTTTCATACGCATGGCATTTGGCGAATTGTGGTCAGAAGGTCTTTGCTAAGAATGGTGGTACAGTTGGCATGGATCTAAATCTGCGTGCGACTTGGTCATCTGGTCTTCGCGGTAATGGTGTTAAAGTTCGTATTTCTGATGATGGCTTAGATAATGTTCATGAGGATCTGACGGGGAATTTCCAAACTGTCGTTGCGCGATCGCGTGATTATATCTCTGGTGATAGTAATAATAGCTACAAGACAACAACGGCAGTGCCTCGTGATGTAGTTGTTGGCGGTACACCTTACAATGATGATCATGGGACTGCTGTTGCAGGTATTGTGGCGGCTGTTGCTGGCAATGGGAAGGGCGGTCGAGGGGTTGCACCGAAAGCTGCATTGAGTATTGCCAACTTTATGTCTGCATTAACATCAACCGCTGAGTCCGTACTACTAAATCAAGCCGATGGAAATGACTTTGATATTTCCAATATGAGCTGGGGTATTAAACAATATCAGAAAACTGCGGTCAGTGCGAACTATGAAGCTCAGCTTAAAACGGGTGTTACGACCTTTAGAAATGGTAGAGGTGCCATCTACATTAAGTCGGGCGGGAATTCTTATTATGAACAATGTAATGGACAGCCTAATGACGTGTGTTTGGGAAACTCCAATTTTGATGGAGAAAACGTAAATCCTTATCAAATTATGGTGGGTGCGTTAACTGCACAGGGCTATTCTGCAAACTATTCGTCTCCGGGAGCAAACCTTTGGATATCAGGTTTTGGTGGAATGTATGGGGATTCTGCCCCAGCAATCTTAACAACGGATCGAACGGGATGTGTAAGAGGAAGATCAGCAACGAATGCAGGCTCTTCGATTGCCTTTGAAAATGGCGGATCTGGAAACTCTGGTTGTAACTATTCAGTTACATTCAACGGGACGTCCTCTGCTGCGCCGACTGTGACAGGGGCTGTAGCTTTATTGCTCGAAGCGAATCCTAATCTCACATGGCGTGATGTGAAGTATATTTTAGCCAAGACAGCGCTTGCTGTGGACTATGTCACGACAGGATCTATTCCATACCCTGGCGGTACAACTGCTAATCGAGGTGTGCCAGCAGGGTATTCGTGGGAGCTTCCGTGGAGAGTCAATGGAGCTGGCTTCAAGTTTCAGAATTGGTATGGATTTGGAAAAGTCGACATAGATGCAGCTGTAGCTATGGCTAAGTCATACACGAGCACATTCGGAACCTATACGGAATCGACTTGGATCAGCACTGGGACTATTAATGTAGCTATTCCAGACAACTCTTTGGCAAATGCTGCATTGTCTGAAATTCAGATTTTATCCGGTGGCAATGGTGCATTGAAGATCGAGGCAGTTCGTGTTCGAGTTAGTATTACACATAATGATATTTCTCAGTTGGCTTTAGAGTTAACGTCACCTTCTGGTATGCGTAGTATCTTGGTTAATATGAACAACTCATTACTGAACGTTCATGACTATTCGGCTGATGTGTTTTTGTCGAATGCATTTTATGGCGAAAGGTCGGAAGGTACTTGGACGTTGAAGGTGATTGATGGTCACGGAGATGCGGTTAGTGGGACTCTCACTAACTGGCAGCTTCAAATCATTGGTGCACCGTAAGACAAGTTACAAAGTCGCTTAGCCAAGAAACATGTCGTCATTTTTATGATGTAATCTTATTTTTGTTGACGGTGTTTTGGTGTTTCTAATTTTGATTCTGTTCGGTTGAAATTGATTTTATAAGATCCGTCTTGAGTTTGCAAAATTGGCTTTCTAGTGAGCCATTGTTGCTCTTGTATCGTCTTAATAATCGCTGCCTCTCTGGCGTATGTTGTTTCGAAAAATCCTTTAAAAATGCGTTTTAAAACCCGTGCTATAAGTTTCTCAACTTAGGAGAGAAGCATGGATTTGTCTTTGATTTCTGATTCTGAACTTATGAGCCGTCTTGGGAAACTTGTGCGTACTGAGCGTAAGATCACGCATGTGATTCTATGGCATATTGTTGAGGTTGAGGAACGCAGGCTTTATGCGACTCAAGGGTATGACTCTATGTTTTCTTATCTTACAAAATGTTTGGGATATGGTGAAGACAGTGCTTATCGTCGGCTTAGTTCGGCTCGCTTGCTTAAGAAAGTTCCTGAAGTGGCTGACAAAATCGAAACGGGTGCCATTACATTGACACAGCTGACGCAGGTTCAGAAGTGTATCAAAACTGATAAGAAGTCTGGTCGCGAGACAAGTGCTGAGCAAACCCTTCGTGTGATTGAGGAGATTGGGCATAAAACGTCCATGGAAACTCAGCGAATTCTCGCGGTTGAGTTTAATCAGCCTATTGTTCAGCACGAAAATATTAGAATCCAAAGGGACTTATCAACTCGGTTGGAGTTGACCTTTACGGAAGAGCAAATGGCAGTGTTATCCAAAGCGAGAGACTTGCTTTCTCATAGTTTGCCTCAGGGTAATTGGGCGGAACTTTTCGTTCACTTGGCACAAAAGCAAGTCAGAAAAATTGAAGGTGCCGCTAGATCTCGCAGAATTAATTATGACGGGGAGGTTGTGTCAGTTTCTGAAGATAATCGCCCGGAGGCCCAATGTGAACCTAGGGACGGAAATATTGAGAACCAAAATGAAGTTGGTGCGAATAGAGATTCAGGTCTTATATCGACGCGACATTTCTTGGCTAAGCGGAAACGTGCGGGCATTAAGATTTCTACTCGTAGAAAAGTTATGGAGCTAGCTCGTCATAAGTGCGAATACTCTGGGGATCATACTTGCTGTAACAGTTCCTTTCAGTTGCAGATTGACCATCGACTGCCGATCTCTTTGGGAGGAACTGACAGTATTGAGAATTTAAGAGTATTGTGTCGCACGCATAACTTATCTGAAGCTAAGAGAATGGGAGTAGCTCGAACGAATGCTCAAGCAGGCAAGTAGATAGATAGATAGATAGATAGATAGATAGATAGATAGATAGATTGATTGATTGATTGATTGCGGTTCTTGAAAGGCTATCTGTGCAAAAAAAAAGATCCGGTTGTAATACCGGATCTCTTCTGAAATTCCATTTTATAATCGCAAATTTTCAACAACTATTATTGCGCGCCTGCTGAAGCTTCTTGTGGAGGTCTTTCGCCTCCTGGGCGGCCGAATCTTGTGGGCGGTTCAAAACCTTTTTCTTTTAAGCAGGCATCCAGAGCAGCTCGTTGTTCTTCAGAGGGAGCTGTGGGTCTTTTGCCTGGTTCTGGTTTTTCCATTCCTACCGAGTCAGCGCAGGCGCGGAAGGCTTCTCTTTGTGCTTGGCTTTGGCCTCCGCCGGGACCACCCGGGCCGCCAGGTCCAGGACCTTGTTGGGCTTGAGCCATCGAGGCTGTGTGTAGGGAAAGTACTGAAATCACCGTTAAGATATACTTTTTAGAAATCGTCATAAGGTCTCCCTTGTTAGTTTTAGAGTAGGGGCTTCGAGGTCCCTCAACCTGTCGCCCATGAATAAATCTTAGAGAGGAAGTATTGAAGGACCATGGAGGGAAAGACTTTTTATCATTGGCCCAGCGAACGATCTCAATATGAGACACAAATCTGACCCTGACATCAAAAAGGACTTCAATAAATTTCTCTTTTCGCTACGGTTATTCCCAAAATTAGCCGAAAGTATTTAGGTAGGACGCGGGGGAATATCTATGAAATCGTTGAAGAAAGTATTGATCGCAGGCGGGACCGTTGCCGCATTAGCAATCGTAACAGTGAGCTTTCAAAATTGCTCGCAAGGCAATACAGCTGATGGTTCAAGCACTGTGGCTGCTGATGGCTATACTGGTGACGTCTATTATCCCTCAACGGGCAGCCCGATCGTTTTGACTGCGGGTCAAAATATCACTTTGAAAATTAGCAAACCTTCAAATGTAAGCGATATGAGCCCTTATTACTGGGTGCTTTATGATCGTACAGTGACGGCTTCATACACGGGGTATATCACGCAAAGTGGTTCTTATTTCTATGTGTCTTTGCAAGTACGCCCAGATTTGAGCACTACAAAAGATTTGCGTTTGTACCTGTACAATCATCAAACAAGCCAGTACTTGGATGGTAACGGAATCAAAATCAGCTTCCGTCCTTCTGTAAGCAATCCATACTCTTCTGACTATGTAACTGAAGTTTGTAACCTAAGACCAAACGCAGCTCCGACTTTTACACTGACGAAGTCAGCGGCTTCATCCACAGCACTTTATCTATTTGATAATGGCGCGGGTGTTGGTAATACGACTTGTACAATTGGTGGCGTGGCTTACGACTGTTTGAACACAGCTTCTTGGCCAAGCAACTGGAACTCAGCATCCTTCACGGTGCTAGCTTACAACCGTTGCGGTGTAGCTCGTACACAAAGCTTCTAATTTATAAGAATATTTGAAACAAAAAAAGCCCCGAGGAATCGGGGCTTTTTTATTTTGAGCGATTGAATTATCGTCCCGTACCGTAGATCAACCCAGAAGTGCCACTGGTTGTCGTGGTCGTTGGATATGGAACTATCCCAGGAACCGTCACACTGTTGGAAAGCGTCGAATAAGGGGAGAGGTAGCTGCTGCTGCCATAACTAGATCCAGTGATGACTCCGCTTGGTAAAACCGTCGAATTCGTGTAACCCGTCGGAGAGATATAGCCTGAGCTATATCCTGAATAGACTCCATTATTGTAGGTCGTTCCCGTATTTCCGTAAATTCCCGACATCGTAGGCAAGCCGCTCATTTGATAATTCATCATCATCATTTGCTGCTGAAGCGAGTTCATCGCTGAATACTGAGAGTACGGATTCATACCGTACATCGATCCAGAAGAACCATACATAGAGTAAGGGTTCATCGCAGCATAAGGGTTGCTCATCGAGTTCATCATGGAATACATAGAGTTTCCGTACATCGAGTTACCATACATAGAATTCATGCTGTAAGGATTCATCATAGAATTCATTCCCATACCGGTGTAAAGACCACCGCTCATTCCCATCATGGAACCCATCATACTTGAAGGGTAACCAAAAGCACTGCCCATGTTGCCCATACCCATCATGCTTCCCATGCCCATCATACCAGCCATGGAGTTCATGCCGCCCATAGAGCCCATCATCGAGCTACCGCCGCCGCAACCAAAGCCACCTTGGCCAGATCCGCCACCACTCAGAGCACCGTAAACTCCTGCTGCAAGATAAGGATAACCATAGGACAGCACGGATGGAGTTTGTGTCGGGTAACCTAGATTCGCATTGTTTTCAGAAACCATTTGATTGGTTTTGTAACCTGCATACATAGCACCAGCACCCAGAGCGACGTTGGTGATCAAGCTTGTCATATCAGTTTGTTGATTTTGGTAATTGTAGGAATTATTTTTCGCCATACAATCCAAACAAACTTCTCCCTCAGTTCCGAAGCGGTCGTTACGGGCTTCTTTCAAGTCCTCTTGGGCATTTTCGATATCACGATTCAAGGAATCAATTTCGTCTTGAAGTTTTAAAGATTTTTGCGAGTTACTGCGATAGCTACTGATCGCTTTTTTACAAGTGGCTGAGTTCGAGCGACCGCCACCTGCGCGGAAGCGAGAGTTATCACAGACGGCACCGAATACCGCACCTGATTGTCGAGCATCACAATAAGACTGCCATTCCTGCATCGAGAAGGCTTCCAGTGCAAGCATGTTGGAGTTTGCACCTTGACCAGATTTTTTTGCCTTGGACATGGACGGACGTTGTCCACTTCCACCACCACGAGGAGGCATCGGACGGTTGCCGCTACCAGATGGAGGCGGGCCACCAGCGAAACCTTCAGCACCTTCTGGTGGTTCAGGCATTTCATCGCTGTCCATGTCGGCAGTTATAACGGGTGATTCATCGTCGCTAACGATATCGCCACTATCTGATTTGTTAAAACCTGTGTATTCAGAACATCTGCGAAAGCCATCCATGTGTTGCATGATTGCGTCGGCATAATTGTCAGAAAGATTTTTCTGAATATCCGACTTGGCATTTTTAACCTCGCGGTCGTATTGCTTTTTTTCTTTCTGTTTCTCGGCGATCTCTTTTTTTAATTCAGAAATCTGAGATTTGTATTCCTGAACCTCTTCAGATTCAGTGTTCATGGCTTGGGCCGGGCGCTGTTGGTATGCACAACTTTGATTCCCTCCCCAGTAGCCTGTGCCCATCAGTGAAGGGTTCATCATCTGTGCCCATGCAGGAGTCGCAGTGATGAGAAGAGTTGTGATTAAAGACTTGAAAAACATTTTGCCCGTCCTTTGTATACCTTAAAGGTAACGGGCAAGTGTTTAATGATTGTGGACTACGATTTTGGGAACCAAAATGAGACACGTCCACCAAGGATAGAGGGATTTGCTCCTGCAGAGACGATGTTTTCAGCTTTCAACTCGCCACCATGGAGCTGGAGGATCTCTCGCATAATAACAGATCCGATTCCAACCGAGATTCTTTTGCCAGACGAACCACTTTCAATCAGACTGCGGCTGGCTTTTTTGTGACCGTACTCTTTCAGAGCGGCATCACTGAAGCCGGGGCCGTCATCGGTAATTGCTAGTTGCAGTTTTCCAGCATCGTTCGCAATCGACACATGAATTGTGGACTTCGCAAAGGAGGTTGAATTCTCGAAAGCGTTTCGTAGGAGGCGATCAATCAGTTTAGATGAACCCATGAACTGAACTTTCGAGGCATCCATCGTGCAATCAACTTTGAATTGCAAGGAAGGGTAGCGACCTTTGAATACTGTCACTTGATCTTCCACGCGCTCTAGCAAATTGATTTCCTCGGTACCAGCGGAGTATTTAGGTTCCGTGATTTGGGCCAAGAACAATAAGTCTTCAACTAGCTTTCCAAAATATTCTACTTCTGAAAAGCACAGAGCCACGATCTCTTGGCGCTTCTCGGGGCTTAGGCGTGTTTCGCCCACTTGCAGCGTTTCCAAGAAAGTTTGCAAAGACGCGAGAGGAGTTCTTAGATCATGCGCAAGATCTTGCAAGAGTTGACGGCGAGCTTGGTCTGCCTTGCGTAGACTTTCAACCATGCTCTCAACGTCACCTGCCATCTGATTAAATGCATTTACCAGCGGAGTCAGCTCTTCGAATTTTTTCGTCGGTAAGCGAACAGACAAATTTCCATGGCGCAGTTGATTCAAGACATCGAAGGCTTCTTCAGCACGTTGACGATATCTAGAGAACATATACACCAAGGCGATACCCACAGAGACCAATGTAAAGACAATCAAGAATGCGATTGTGATGAAAACAGGATTTTTTCTAACCGACATTTTCATGAATGGAGGTGGAGGTCCACCGCCACCTGGTCCCATACCGGGAGGAGGAGGCATCATTTCACCGCCAGGAGGAGGGCCACCAGGTCCACCCGGGCCGCCGGGGCCTGGGCCAGGAACACGAGGGCCACCGCCGCCAGGTCCGCCAAATTCTGGAGGAGGCATAAAGCGGTGAATGAAATAGACGCCGGGGAATTTTGTTTTTGAAACATCAAGCTTAGGAGGACCGAACTCCATCTCGCCAAAGCGTACCGCTTTATCTTGCGCCAAAGTTTCAACTTCAACGTCCGTCAGGCCGCGAGGTAAAATCGGGTCACCAGAGATCAAGCTTTTACCCGTACGATCGATCAATTCAAATTTTAAAAAGTTATCGGGACTGTTACTTGCTTGAAGTTTTTGAAAAGCGACGATGGGATCGCTATCCAATTGTTCATAAAGATTTCTGACCAGGTAGTTGGGCGGGCGGACAAAACGAGTTTGAGTCGGGCGGTCTAAGTAAGAAACTAACCAAGCGGAGCCGAACGCCATAAAGATAAAGACGATGATAATGGAAACAAAGATAAAGTAGTTTCGACGAAACAGAGACTGCGTAATCATGCAACCTTCTCCAGACGATATCCTTGGCCATAGACCGAATTAATCTTAACGTTCTGAATTCCATTTTTGCTAAGTTTCGAACGAATGTGACTGATGTGAGAATCCACAGTTCGGTCAAAAAGCTCCTCACCCGAGGAAAGGCTCGCAATTAGTGTTTCACGGGAAATGATGGTTTCGGGGTTTTCAAAGAACACGCGGAGAATTTCATATTCACGGCGGTTCAGTGTCACGAGTCCCGTTTCAGTTTTTAGAACTTGTTGATTTTTGATCAAAGTAAGACCGGCGAAACGCAAGAGATCCAATGTGGGTTTGCGTTCGTTTAACTGATTCTTGATTCGAACCAGAATTTCTTTTTGCCCAAAGGGTTTACGAATATAGTCATTGGCTCCGTGCTCGAAGCCACGCACCACGCTCTCCTCATCCGTGCGAGCAGTCAGGAACATAATTGGAGTGTTGATGCCTTCGTTGCGAAGCCACTCACAGAATTCATAACCGTTACCATCAGGAAGATTTACATCCAGAAGAAACAAATCGATACCAGGCTGAGTTTTAAAAACCTCTCGGCCCGCAGATAAATTCTTTGCCCAATGTACTTGGAACTGTTCAAGTTCCAACTGCATTTGGATTGCTTTGCCAAGAACCGGATCGTCTTCAAGTAGAAAAATTTGTGTCGCCATAATCAATAAGGTACCAAATGATACCCGTGTCCTTAAGTTTCATTTTCAAACACAACTATGGAGAGATTATGGAGCCAGACGAAAGTCTCATAGTGAGCCGTCGGACAGGCTTTAAATTGCAAAGGGGACTGGTTACCAGCCCCCTTGCGTTAGAAATGCAATGATCTCTACTATTTCAAATCTTCTAAGCAACGCATAGCTGGATCACGTTGTTCAGCAGTCAAGATATCGAAAAACACTTTAAGTTGGAAATCGCCCATCAATGCGCCCAGTGTTTCCACTTTTGCTTTCACATCAGCTTGTGATGCAACTGCGTCTTCACGAGTTGATGTTGAACTTGAGAAAACTTTTTTCATATCCTTCATAGCTTTTTTCACATCTTTACGAAGAGGTTTCTTCGCGTTGTTGAAGTCGAAGAAAGCATCGCGAAGTGAAACTTGCTGCTCCTCTGTTAGCTTCACTTGTTTGCAAGAGTCAGGTGCATCTGCTTTTGAGTACACGATGGAGTCAGCCATTGCGACTGTTAAGTCGGCTGTGCTCTCGGCTTGAGCGCACAAAGGTGTGACGAACGCTGCTGCAATTGCGAGTTGAGATAGTCTTTTAATCATGAGTGTATCCTCCTGTTGTTGTTGGAGTCTCGATTGAAAACAACTAGTTTGAAAAAGAAAAGTTGAACTCGTGGATTTTGTCGAATTGAATAGTAACTAGATGAGTTAATCTGTTCCTGCACAGTCAATCGCTGTCATCGAATAGAATTCACATTTACTTTATGGGAACAATACAAGGACCAGAAAGTGACATCTATGTTGCGGACAACAGTTTTTGAAGCAACAATTTCTTGTGTAGTGTTTAGGGGAGTACGTTTGTGACAGTCGAACAACAATTGAATGAAGCACGTCAGAGAATCGGATCAATTATGGCGACAGTAGTGAAAGAAATGACATCTTGTACAGACAAGGTGGAAGTGACTTACTCCTGTGGAGAGAAGACAACGATTTACAAGGTTGAATTGCCGCAAGAATATCGCGGTAAATTGATCGGGGCTCAAGGCAAGAACATTTCTTCATTGAGAAATATCTTGGGAGCCATGGCTGGGAATCACGGATTCCGCGCAATTATCGAACTTGTTGTGTAAGTATTTAATTTAAAATAATGAACAAAGACAAAAGGCACCTAAGCAAGGTGCCTTTTGCTTTTTCTGGAAAAGCAGCGCCACTAGGAGAGATGACTGCGAATCATCCAGGCTGCTTTTTCATGGAAGCTGATCAAGTCTTCATACAGAGTCACAGCACTGGTTTCCTCTTCATGCTCCGCTGTTTCAAGGCGGGCTTTGTAGAGCTCTGCAAGTGTGGTGTGATCGGCTGTTAGTATATCGATCATCTTCGTGGCACTGAGTTTTGTGTCAGTGCATTCTTCAACATCTGCAAGTTTTCTAAATTCTTCAAAACTACCTGGGGCAGGTGATTTCAAAGCTCTAATAATCTCTGCGGAACGATCGACATATTCAGAGATCTGATCGTACTGTTTTTCAAACAGTTTATGCAGAGAGAAAAAGAGAGGGCCTTCTACGTTCCAGTGGAAATTTTGGGTTTTTAATTGCAATAGATATTCATCCGCCAAAGTTTTTTTCAACTCCGCCACTGTCCCTGTTTCCATGTCTGTTTTTTGGCCTTTCGCAGTGGCCTTATTGAAGCTATGAACTGTGGTGTTGTTTTCTTTGTGAGTAGATGCGTATTTCATTATGACCTCCTAGTGAGCAATTCCTAACGAACACAGGATAGGCCTAAACAACCTAGAAGAAAAATCTTCTTTTGTTATGAAAGGTATAGGCAAAAACTATATGTTTGCTGACAATGCGACGGGGCCTTTGTGGAGGTGGTGTAACGTGACACCGGGGAATCGTCTCGCTAAAACTTGGCTTTCAAAATAAATAAGGATTTAGAGTGGAGCACTACCAGGATTTGCTTTTAAAGAAATCACTTCCTCTGTCAGAGCAGGTTGTGGAAGCGTACTATCGCTATCCAAGGCATCTGTTTGTTCCTGAATACTCTGTGCAAGAAGCCTATGAGGATGCGCCTTTGTTGCTCTATAAAAAGGGCGACTACGTCTCTACGATTTCTCAGCCAAGTTTTGTGATGCGCATTTTGGATATGCTGCAATTGGCCCCAGGGATGAAAGTCTTTGAACTGGGTGCAGGATCTGGATGGAATACGGCCTTGCTGGCTCACATTGTGGGAGAGCAGGGACGAGTCATTAGCTCTGAGATTATTCCGGAGGTTGCAGATCGTGCGCGTGGGATTTTAGATCAAATGCGTATCACGAATGCAAAGGTCTTCACGGGCGACGGATTTGAAGGCTATGAGGCAGAGGCGCCTTATGACCGGGTTATTTTCACTGCAGGTTCGAGTGAAATGCCGGAAAAAATATTTGCTCAACTTAAAGATGACGGCTTGATGGTATTTGTTAGAAAGCAAGACAAGAAGAATGACATGCTCGAGTTGATTAAGAAATCAAACGGCCAACCGCATGTCTTGAATTCAATTCCGTGTTCGTTTGTTAGCGTCAATAGGGATGCAGAATCCCGCCTGAACGACGGGACTCTGTAAGATTTAATGTTTTGGATTGATGTCGGGACGATTGGTGCGATCTGGTTTTAACTCCATCACGCGTTCTTGTTCGGGCTTAATGGCCGTTGGTTTCTCGTCCTCGGGCTCATCGTAAAGGTGATAGCGTGAGGCGATTTCAGCAAATCGTTCGCTGGCCTCTTCGATACGCATTCCCACCTTTTTTTCCAAAAGATCTACGATTGAGTTTGAGTTTCCCCGAGTGCTATCTAAATCGTTCTCGGTAAGCTCATGCCATTTTTCCATGAGCTCTTTCTTTAAATCCTGCCATGCATTTCCGGGAAAGTTTGCCATAACCTACTCCTGAATTTTTGGTTCGATAACCAGGTCAATACGTCTGTTTTGTGCTCGACCTGCTGCTGTTCCATTGTTGCTGATTGGATGTTCGTCTCCCATGCCGATAGCATTCACATTTTGCGAGGAAGCTCCGCTAGCGATCAAGGCTTGTTGAACAGATTTCGCACGTTGCTCTGAGATTTTCTGATTCAGGTCTGCCTTGCCGGTAGAGTCCGTATGTCCTTGCACTTCGATTTTTGAAGTCGGAACGTCATTCAAGGCCGTTTCAACTTTTTTCAAAAGACTTTTATTTTGCGGAGTCAGAGTTGTTTTACCACTCGCAAAGTTAAGGCCTTTGAGGCGCACCATCACTTTACCATCTTGAGTGAAGACCTCAGCTTCGTTAGGGCGTAATTCGCCACGAAGTTTGTCGGCAGTTTGAGTCAGAGCTTGCTGGCGCATCAATTCAGCCTCTTGTTGTTTTGCGACCTCTAACTGTTTTTCAGCTTGAGTGAGCTCTCTTTCTTGGGATTTAGTTTCTTTGCGCAGGCTTGAGATCATTCTTTGTTGACGTTCATTTTGTAGAACCAAAGCCTCGCTATTGCCAGCATTCACTTTGTTCATCACTTCAGCCAAATGGTCTGACTCACGAGTTGCATCTTCGGAAGTTCTGGCAATGGCCGCTGTATTGCGTGGATCTTGGGCAATCAATTTCATAGTTTGATTGTATTTGCCCTGAGCCATGGCCAACGATTTAGGTGCTTTCTCTGAAGCTTTGTCTTTCTCGGCTTCTTCGATCGTCATTCTGGCTTTGCCCAAGTACTGTTTCGCCACAGAGTCGCGTTCAATTTGACGATAGGCTGCAACGATATCGGCACCTTTTTTATCAGCGGCCGTTAGGCTTCCGCCTTCGATGTCTTTAGTTGTATTTTCAAGTTTGTTTTCAAGCTTCTTCCATTCTTTAGGATACATCGTTGGAGCATTGGCTCTTAAAGCACCGCTGCGGGCATCAACAATTTCACCCAAAGATTTTCTGGCGATGTCTGATTTGCTTTCACCCTCTTTAAGCCAAGCACGGGAATAAGAAACTTGTTGCAGGATTTTTTCAGAGCTTTTTTTATCAGCCTGATAATCCTTTGCCTTACTTAAGGCTCTTTCCGCATCTTTGAAGTTATCAGGGGAAAGGACATCCATCTGTTTGGCGCGGGCTTCGTTAACCAGTTCTTCAGTGCGCGCAACTTCCACTGCGGGATCAGATGAGTTGGGGATAGAGACGACATTGGGTGGGTTGCTTGCGCAACCGGCGAAGGCTACTGCGAAGGCCGATAAAATCATGACCTTGTTGAATCGAGACAGCATAAATCCTCCTGTGATTTGCTTTTAAAAAACTTAGTCACAGGCTAAACCCGCTGTTAAAGAGGCGACAAGAGAAAGGACGAAACTTGAAATGAACACTGACGATACACAAGCAGCCTGACGTTAAGGCAGGCCGCTTTTATTACTCAATGAAAATATGGAGTCACAGTTGAAAAGTGAATTTATTCTTCTACTGCTTTTGATAGCAAGAGGTCGCGATTTTTGATTTGGATCGTACGGCCTGAAGATTGGTCGATGATGCCTTCTTTTTCAAAATTCGCTAGGGTGCGGATCACTGTCTCGGGAGTTGTGCCGGCCCATTGGGCGATTTCTTTACGAGTCCAATTTTGCTGTGGGAAGTGATGCTGTAAAAACAAAAGAGCATCGGCAATTCTTGCAGCTGCGTCTTTGTCCATTTGACCTGTCCACTTGGCTTCGGCTACGCGCAAGTCTCTGGAAAGAAACTCAAGAAATTGCATCGCTGCTTCTGGGTGGTCGCGGAAAAGTCCCAGAATTTCATTTTTAGGAACGAAAGATAAAACGGATTCTTCCACGGCAATGGCCGTAGCGTAATAATTTTCACCAGCAAACAAGGCACGATAACCAACAAGACCATCTGGTCCGATCAGGCGCAACGTGTGAGACGTTCCTGTAGCAGAAGTGGAATCCAGTTTGATCAAACCTTCTTGGACTTTGTACAGACCAAGTGGTTCTCCACCGGCTTCAAAAATAGTCTGCCCCGCTTTGAAGCGGCGAAATGTCTGTGCTTTATCCAGAAGATCCTTAAGTTTCATACTTAAGAGATTACCAAATAGTTTTCAGTTGGCGAATGATTTTTACTCAGAGCCTGATCTAACAGGACGCTATCAGCCGGATGGACGTAGTTCTCTGTGTTTAGGCGAAGGGCTGCCGAAAACTCCAGGTCTGAAAAGTTCCAATTTTCCAAAACCTGGCGGTAACACTCATTAAACTTCAATTCCGCAATCAGGGGGAGTGGCTGTTTCATATCTGGGCTGGCTTGTCTTTTATAGAACCCTAAAAGGACCGCTTTCAGGGTTTTTAGCAGATGCAGGGGAACGGAATTCATATCAGACATTAGATAATGAAACTCTTTGCGAAAAACAGCATCGGTGGTCAGCATTGTTTGAATCTGAGGAAGTTCTAAAACCTTCAGCAAGTGTTGGCAAAAGTGAATTTGTGCCTGGGCTTTGCGCGGATCATGAAAGAAGTGATCCGCATGGATCAGATCATGGACGATGAAGCCTAAAACATCGCGGCCTTCCTCGACAAAGTTTTTGATCTGGTCAGCTTCGATCAACATGCTCACAACACGTTCCCCACGGGCCTGCATTTCTAGGACTTCCAATTCAGACGGCAAGCGAGTCATCAGTTGCAAAGGATAAAGTCCCGCCTCCCAGCACGCCAAACTTCGCTGGACTGAAAAGGGGATGGAGCGCCAGCTGTGAGCCGAAAACAAAGTAACGAAACCATCATCATTGTCAAAAAGGCGAAGGCTTTTGGCATGGCGAAGACTTTCCGGCAACGTGGGACGCAGGGTTTCTACAACCTCACGGCAAGAAACAGATGTGCCATTTGATGTTGATTGCGGAAGCGGGAGGTTGTGCTTTCCACCCATAAAGTCAGATGGTCGTCGCAGAAAATTAAAGATCAAAAGATAGACGCAGGCCATTTCAACGTCGGTCAACAGTCCATTGCGCCATTGAGAGAGGAATGGAGCCAAAGAAACCGATGCCTGCGCAGAGTTATTCTCTAAAAACTGTTCGTCTAACAAACGGTGGCGAAAGCGCCCTGCGCGTAACATAATCTCTCTTTTTCCTGAATTCACAGCGTCTAACAGAACTCTAACAATTATAACCTTGCCTTAGGTCTTTGGTCCTTCTTTAATGGTTATATCCGCAAAATTATGCAAGACAAGGAAGTCTTGTTGGGGGAACACAAGATGAAGAAGCTTCTGATCGGAGCGCTCGTATCTGTTTGTGCGTTTAAGGTGCATGCGAGGGAGAATTTACTTACGGAAGTAAGTGGAAGTAATCCCAGATTCAGTGAGTACTACACTGTCGCTCTGCAGCCTTCCCTTCAAAACTCCTCTGTTCGCTACACATCTTCCGTAAATCCGCTTGAAACGATCCAAGAATTTTTTGACGCCAATGCTTCCATCCAAGAGATAAAAACCACGATGATTTCGTTGCTGCGCTTCAGTCATCATGATGAAGACTACGGCAATGTCGGTGAGGCTTATAATCGTAGCAAACATTTTGGTGGTTGGATTCGCCCGAACAACGACAGCTCTTGTTTGAACACTCGTGGCTTGGTTTTGGTTCGTGATTCCAAAGTTCCTGTTTCAATGGCATCGAACGGTTGCACAGTTCAAAAAGGACTGTGGGATGAACCGTACACGGGCGCAACTGTAGAACACGCATCTGAAATTCAGATCGATCACTTTGTTCCGTTGAAGAATGCTTATGTGAGCGGTGCCCACAGATGGAATTTTGCAAAACGCTGCTTGTATGCGAACTACATGGGGAATGATTTCCAACTTCTTTCCACAGACGCTCACGAGAACATGGCGAAAAGTGACAGCTCACCACAAGGCTACATGCCGCCAAATCGTGCGTACCGTTGTCAGTACTTGGAACAATGGTTGAAAGTAAAAGCGATCTGGGATCTGGGTATCACTCCACCAGAAAAAGCCGCGGTTGAAGCTTTGATTCAGCAGAACAACTGCGATCTTTCCACGTTCCAATATTCAGTGGCAGACCTGCAAGCGCAACGTCAGTTTATGGCTGACAATGCAAATCTTTGCCGCTAAACCGAGAGAATGATTTCTTATCAAGACAGAGTTTTAGGAATGTTGTGGGGTCTCCATGCTGGGGACTCTTTGGGTGCTCCTTGGGAGTTTTTAGATCCTCAACCTCAGTGGAATACTAAAACTGAAATTGTCGGCGGTGGAAAATTCAACTGGGCACCGGGTGAGGCCACAGACGATACCGATTT
Source organism: Bdellovibrio sp. HCB209 (assembly GCF_047306065.1). Classification (GTDB taxonomy): domain Bacteria; phylum Bdellovibrionota; class Bdellovibrionia; order Bdellovibrionales; family Bdellovibrionaceae; genus Bdellovibrio. Next base: position 2,656,357 of record NZ_CP178618.1, on the reverse strand, counting down.
GATGTTAGCAGTGATGCGCTCGTTGAAATCCTCTCAAGAAATCTCCTTTGATATTTTAAAATCAGAAATGCTCAAATGGTTTGCCAGCAACCCTCCTGATATTGGGACAACTACGGTCAAGGGCTTGGAAAATCTGAAAGCGGGGAAACCCTTACGCGAGTGTGGGTTTATCAACGACGAATTCCAAGGAAATGGATCCATCATGCGTGTAGCACCTATGGCTCTATTGTCAGAGGATGCTTTAGGCGTTTACGGTTCAGAGAAAACACAAGGTTTGCATGAACTCTTAATCACGCAGACCAAGATGACTCACGGTCATCAGCACTGCGTGGACACGGATCTGATTTTTATTCCAGCTGTGAAAGCGGCATTGGCTGGAAAAAGTAAAAACGAAATTTTTGCCATGGCTGTTAATGAAGCGGAAAAAATCAGTCCCTTTATCTATCAAAAGTTAATAAAAGTTCCTGACACATCTTGGGAAAACATATCTACGTCGGGATTTTGCGTTGATACTTTATGCGCTGGATTATGGGCGTTTTTAAAATATGAAAATCTCGAAGATTCGCTGATCGCAGTGGTCAACCGCGGCGATGACTCTGACTCTTGTGGAGCTGTAGCCGGAGTATTGTGTGGAGCCTTCTATGGATCGCAAGCGACTCCCGAAAGATGGCTTCATCAATTAGAATTCAAAGAAGAGATTCGGCAGTTGGTATCCGGTTTTTTTAGACAAAACTAAACCTGGTGGGTAAAATTCCCACATGACATACACAACATTAGAACTTATCGGCACCGTATTTTTCGCACTCGCAGTGATCCACACATTCATGGTGGGGAAAATCATGGAGTGGTCTCATCATTTTCCTAAAAACTCGATGCGCTCTGGGATCTTGCATCTTTTGGGAGAGATCGAAGCGGTTTTTGCTATTTGGGCCAGTCTTTTTATGGTCATTTATATCGCGATGGAGGGATGGACTCCTGCGATTAATTACCAGAACTCATTAGATTTCACCGAGCCGTTCTTTATTTTTGCAATCATGGTGGTGTGTTCAACTCGTCCTATTTTGGCGATTGCTCGTCAGGGGATTGCGGCAATCAGTTCTGTGTTTCAGAAAATTTTTAAGACTCCAGCGGTTGTTACTGATTTGACAGTGGTGATGATCATCGGGCCCTTGGCAGGTAGCTTTATTACTGAGCCTGCGGCGATGACGGTAACAGCCTTCATGCTGAACGCCATGTTACAGAAAGAAAACAGCAAACTTATCTATGCACTGATTGCGGTTCTATTCGTGAACGTCTCGATTGGTGGGGCGTTAACTCCATTTGCGGCACCTCCGATTTTGATGGTGGCTTCCAAATGGGGATGGGACTTTACTTACGTCATCACTCACTTGGGCTGGAGATCTGCGATTGCTGTCGTGATCAATGCGGTTGGTTTGATTCTGATTTTCAGAAAAGACTTTGCGAAAAATTGCATCACGCTTAAAGAGGTCGAAACTCGCTTGGCAAGTGGTCATGCTGCGATCCCTTGGCAGGTGACGTTGATTCACGTCGCTTTCTTAGCGGGGATTGTTCTGACAGGACACCATCGTAATGCTTTCTTGGGAATTTTCCTGATGTTCCTTGGTGTGGCTTCAGTCACGATTCGTTATCAAGATCATTTACGTCTGAAAGAAAGCTTATTGGTTTCCTTGTTCCTGGGCGGGATCATTCAGTTCGGTGCTTTCCAAAAATGGTGGTTGGCTCCGCTTTTAAGTAAAATGAATGATGCGGTTCTTTTCAAAGGTGCGACATTGCTAACTGCAATCACTGACAATGCGGCACTCACATATTTGGGATCGCAAGTGGATTTATCGGACTCTAGTAAGTACGCGTTGGTGGCCGGGGCTTTAGCAGGTGGTGGTTTGACCATTATCGCAAATGCGCCGAATGCGGCAGGATACTCAGTTCTAAGTCACAAATTTCCAGGTGGCTTGAAGCCAGTGAAGCTTTTGGTAGCGGCACTTGCACCAACAGCCGTAGCGATTATCTGTCTTTGGTATATCTAGAAAAATATTAGATACAATTTAGGAATAAAAAAAGGGAACCCGAGGGTTCCCTTTTAACTAAGAGCAAAAAGCTCGAAGTACTCAAACTAGTGAGCAGCTTCTTCTTTTTTTACTTCTTCTTTAGCAGCTTTTTTGCCGTGTTTTTTTGCAGCTTTTTTCTCAGCTTTTACTTCTTTAGTTGCAACAGGTGCAGCTTCAGTAGCAGCAGCTGGAGCAGCAGTAGTAGCTGCAGGAGCAGCAGTTTCGTTAGCTTGAGCAACAACACCAGCGAATACAACAGACAATACTAGAGATGCGAATTTCATAAAACCTCCAAGTGGTTTATTTATGTTTTCCTTAATCGGAAACAAAACCAGCCTAACAAAGGAAGTTAAAACCCTGATTAAAAACATATTAAATGTTTTTAATTTCAAGCGAGAATATCGCACCGTTCTGTTCGTGATTCTCAGCACTTAGCTTTGCTTCATGGAGATTTGCAATTTTCTGCGCAATGGCTAAGCCTAGACCAAAGCCCTTAACTTTATTCTCCACAGAAGATCCGCGTGAGAATCGTTCAAAGATAAACGGCAATTTGTCCTCAGGAATTCCCGGTCCACGATCTTCGACAACCAATCTACTGATATCTTCTTTCCAAATCAAAGTGATTGTGACGACCTCATTGTTCGGCGAATACTTAATGGCATTTTCAATAATGTTGAAAACTAAGTTTTCTAACAAGTCGCGATCACCGCGAACACTTTTACGATCGGCCGTCGATTCGTTGTGGATATTAAATTTAAGTTTAATCCCTTTGGAGCTTGCGAGTTTTTCACAGCGGGTAAGGGCTTCAAAAACTAATTCTTCCAATGAAATTTCTTGAAGGCTCAAAGCTCCGAGCCCGGCATCCGCGCGAGCTAATAGCAACATCTCTTGAACGATGTTCGCAAGGTTGTCGACTTCTTGAAGGGCGCTCTTGGCATACTGTTCAATGTCGAGGCGATCTTGCTTTTTCAAGAGTTCAATTTCTTGGCGCATGATCGTTAAGGGTGTCAAAAGTTGGTGGGAAGCATCGGCGACGAAACGTTCTTGGGATGAAAATGCCTGTTCGATACGATCTAACATTTCGTTCAAGGTCAGCGCCAATTTTTTGATTTCATCATTGGCTGTCGGCACGGGAACTCGTCTTGAAAGTTCACTCGCTTTAATCTCTTTAGCGATGTCGATCATGTGATTTACGGGTGCTAGGGCGCGTGCGGAAAGGAATAATCCCCCGAAGGTCGCAATCAGCAAGACCACCGGAATACCGATCTCTAGTAACGTCAAACGTTTGCTGATCTGAGTTTCCAAAAGAGTCATGGGCACTGCGATTTGCAAAAGCAATTGCGGTTTCGCCGCATTATCCAGAGGAAATGAAATCAAACGATAGGAATCCGCCTCGGCAGAGGGGATGTTGTGAATATGTTCAATCGTACGATAGGTGGCCTCTTCACCAGCCCAGATGCGATCAAAATCTTTTTTATAAGGAGGATTGAACTCACCAAAATTTCCGACACGGGCCAAGACCGCGCCAGAGCTGTGGCGTACTTGAATCAACGCAGTTCCTAGTGGAAACGGTAGAATTTTACCGTGATCTAGGCGCAGGGGAGGAAAGTTCAAGTCACCTTTAACGCCGATCTCCACACCTTCAGAAACGTCGACAGAATAATTGAAAAGAGCATCGTCGAAATCCTGCTGAAGATTATCGATCGACATTTTAAAGATCAGCATGTTGAACAGAATCGTGGTTACGCCAAAGATCACGACGAAAATCAGAACGAGGCGTGCACGGATGCTGAATTTTTCAAAAAGTCTACGGAGACTCTTTAAGAACATAGCCAGTCCCTACCACTGTGTGAATAAGTCGTTTGTTGAAGGGTGCATCGATCTTTTTACGCAAAAGATTGATATACACGTCAATCACGTTTGATTCCGAATCAAAGTGAATATCCCAAACATGTTCAGCAATAGAGACACGTCCCAAAGGACGCTCAGGGTTGCGCATAAAGTATTCTAGCAGCGCGAACTCTTTCGTGGTTAAGGAGACATCTTGGCCCGATCTGCGAACTTTTCGTTGTAGCAGATCCAGTTCCAGGTCGGCGTATTTCAAAACATTGGTCATCGTGCCACCGTTAGGACTGCCTTTGCGACGAAGCAGAGCACGGACTCGAGCATGAAGCTCATCAAAGGAATAGGGCTTTGTCAGATAATCATCTGCACCTGCATCTAAACCATTTACTTTATCTTTGGTTGTGGAAAGGGCCGTCACCATCAAGATGGGCCCCGCATAGCCGTCACGACGTAAGTGGCGAGCTGTATCGATACCATTTTGGTCAGGAAGCATGACATCCAAGATCACTAGATCGTAGTCACCCTGGGCCATATAGGATTCGGCGGCTGTTCCGCTTTCGGCAATATCAACAGCGTAGCCAACTTCATTCAGACCTTTTTTTAGAAAGTTAGCCATTTTGGCTTGATCTTCAACGACGAGTATCCGCATTGTCAGTCAGTCCTTTCTTTTCTTCTTTTTCTTTCATGAAGTAATAATCAAGTACACCCATGAGAGATTTATACTTCAATGACAGAGCCGTTTTTTCCGGTGTGTCAGTGCCAGGGATCAGACGTTGATAATGTCCTTCCCAATTTAGGTTCGTATCGTTTTCGCGGCGAGAAGCAACCAACACTCCGCCGTCACGATCGACGATCAGGTTGTTGTTGTTCACCGCAAAGTCGCCCGATTTGGCAAACAGGTCTCTGCCCAAAGCATAGTACTTTTTGTCAGACAAAGCGAGATTGTAAAGTGTCGGTAAAATATCCGCGTGGGAACCAAATGTATCTGGATCTAATTTTTTACGAATGGCTGCAGGCATGTAGAGGTAAAAAGGCACCGAGCCTTTTTGTAGCAATTGGTCTTCGCCGAAGTTCACGATCCAGAAAGTATGGTCACCAGTAATGCCGATGATCAATTTGTCCTTCAGCGGGGAGTTTTTCACGCGCTCTAAGAACTCAGCCAATTTTTGAGCCGAGTAGCGATAAGTTCTAAAGCGTTTTTCTGCCAGGGAGCGATCGCCAATCAGGCGTGATTGTAACTCCGTCGGAGGCGTGAGCTGCGGAGACTTGTAAGTTGACGGCAGTTGGTACGGAGGATGATTGGTCGTCGTCATCGTCAGCAAAAACTGCGGCGTTTTTGCTTCACTCAATGAGTTAAAGACGTAATCAAAAAGATCTTCATCATAAACGCCCCAATCATGACGTTCACGGGGGCCTTTCAGGGTTTCAAAAATCTCTGTGTCGCCTTCAACCGTGTCAAATCCCTGCATCAGTGCGAACTTATTAATTTCCCGCCAGCCGGGATTGCCACCATACAAGAAACGCGATGTGTATCCCGATCTTTTGAATGTGCGAGCGGGGCTAGAGCGGAAAGGCACTTGCAAGTAACCACTCTCGGTTAAGAACTCGCTGATAGGTCTTTGTGGAGCACCAATCATCAAACAACTCAAGCTTCCAATCGTCGCATTGGTGCTGGAAAGGAAGTTCGTGATGTAAGTGTCTTCTTGCATGTGAGTTTTTAAATCACCTAAAAGATCAAACTCAGGCTTGTCGTATTGAAGCCAGTAACCACCCCAAGACTCCATCACGAGCAAAAGCACGTGAGGCTTTGTGGACTCGGCCCAAGCATTTTTAGCTGTCGTATGACCCAAAAGATCTAAGGGATCTTGGGGGACAGAGGCTTCAGGGATCTGATAGAAATCGGCAAAGGCCTGACGGATATTATGCTCGTAACCGTAATGCTTTAAATTGCTGTCCCAATGGGATGTTTGTTGCGCTTTTAGCTCGATCGCGCGGGTGAAAGAACGAACACCATTGAAGGAAAGGTGATTGATGAAAATGCTTTTCGAAATTCCCGTATCCATTTCTGAAAGTGGGAAAAGAGCCAAGCCACCGCGGGCGCCGATGCCGTTTGCGACAAACAAAACCAAAAAGATAACAGGGAACACGATGGCTGGAACTTTTTTGATATTCAACGGCAACCACTCTTTGCCGCGGGTGAAATTCACTTTAAGCCCTTTGTATAAAAGGTAAGTGAAAACAACCAGGCAAAGGAAGATCCAAACCATAGGGTAATTGCGCCAAATCGTTTTGATCAGGGCAATCGTATCGTCTTCAAAAAAACCAAAGATAAGAACGTTGATGCGGTCCTGGTAAAAACTGTAATAGACATAATCAACAGCACTCACAAAAACGACGATCAAAAGCATGACCGCATAGTAGGGGATCAGAAATTTTGCGAATCGTGAAAAGGTGCGATCCAGGAATTTTTCGGCAGGTTTGATCCAAGCAATGAGGCTTAGCAAAAACCAAATCAAAAAAGGAATGGAGTTGATGTAGCACAGAACCGTGCTGTCAAAGCGAGCCCCTAAAATAAAGGCGTGAGTCACATCGTTTGAAAGCTGTTTTAATTCTGCGGAGCTGCCGTAAGTCCACATGAAAGCTAAGCGCCATAGAGTGCCGACAAAGATGAAAACCACATTCACGATCAGAATGCGTTTGAGGTAAAGCCAAGTCTGTAAAAGCCAACGGGCGCGAGCATTTTCCATGAGAGAGGAAACGTCTCACTTCCCCTCTGTGATGGCAAGAGTAATGCTAAATGTCAGGAATTTCGCCGGGATCGTATTCGCTTTTCTTTTTATAGCCAGAACCCGATCTTGAGGACGACTTATCAACTTTTAAAATTCTTTTTTCACTATCAGCTGTGACTGCAACGGAGCCGCCTCCGGGTTCTGCAGAGTCTTCTAGCGTTTTAAGCACTTCAGCATAGGAATCAATTCGTCGTGGCAAAGTGTAAGCACCACGCGCTTTATCGGAGTCAAAAAAGACTTCGACTTCATCAGAGATGTCTCTGACCACGCGAACTTTCGCGGTGAAGTTCTCTTTTTTAGCCTCGACTTTTTCGGCTTCATAAAGGTTGGTGTTGAGCTTTTTCGACTGCGCAAACGTCGGATCTGATAGGAGCAAAAGAATAACAAAGCTGAGCATAAAGTGAGTTTCCTTTTCTCCATTGTGCCCGGAAATTCGCTTTTGAGGCAACGAGGACAGAGAGCGGCTCCCAGTTTGAGACGCCCTCTTGACAGTAAGGTCCTCTGATTACCCGAAGAACGGCAAATAATTGGATTCTCGGGTGTTTTTTCAAAGTTCGGGGTCAAAATACGTAAGAAACACTTGCTGAATGTCGCAACGCAGAGCACACTTTTGTTAGGGGTTAAGCCCTGGAAAACGTTTGATAATTGGAGTTCGATTTAGATGGTTCATGTGCTGTTAGTAGATGACGAACCAAATCTACTGAATTTGTTTAAGCAGCAAATTTCGCAGAGTACTTCTGCGTTGCGCTTCAATTTCCATCACTCTGCAAATGCTCAAGAATGCATCAATCGCTTAGAAAGTTTCGGTCACGAACCTGTACTTTTAGTGATCGCAAAAGTGAACTTGCCCGACATGGATCATTTGGCTTTACTCAAAGTCGTTCAGAAAAAGTTCCCACGCGTGAAAATCTATATCTGCACAGAGATGAGTGCGCCCTATGCACGCAAAGGTAACGATGATCAGGGATCACTTCGCTTTATTCCCAAACCTTTAAATTTTGAAGCACTGTACGGTGCGATCTCCGAAGACTTTTTGAACAACTCCCTTTGATGCCACTTTCCAACGCAAATACGTCCAACTTTACATTCGCGAAAGACCGCGCGTGTCAACACGCATCATCTATTTGAAAATTCAATAAATCGGCGCAAGATGTGATGTCTGTGAATTTTAAACAACCTTGAATGGGGAGACATAATGAATAAGTTGGTACTTGGAGGCCTTGTTGTTGCAGTTGCAGCTACTACTGCCTGCACTAAAAAAGTAAAGTTGGACACTGATATCAAAAAAGCGTCATACGCTATTGGTCAACAAATTGGTGGCAACTTGAAACAACAAAACATCGATTTCGATTCTGATGCTTTGGCGCAAGCTTTGAAAGATGCTTCTGCTGGCAAAAACGAAATGACTAAAGAAGACATGCAAGCTGCGATGATGAAACTTCAAGAACTTGCGATGAAAAAACAACAAGAAGCAGCTGATACTAACTCTAAAGCTGGTAAAGACTATCTTGAGAAAAACAAAACAGCAGCGGGCGTAAAAACAACTGCTTCTGGTCTTCAATACATCATCGAAAAAGAAGGCACTGGCGCGATGCCTAAAAAAGAAGACGTAGTAAAAGTACACTACAAAGGTACTTTGACTAACGGCGAACAATTCGACTCTTCTTACGAGCGTGGTCAACCAGCTGAATTCCCAGTTGGTGGCGTTATCCCAGGTTGGACAGAAGCTCTTCAGTTGATGAAAGTTGGCTCTAAAGCAAAACTTTTCATCCCACCAGAACTTGCTTACGGCCCATCTGGTCGTCCAGGTATCCCACCAAATTCAGTTCTAGTTTTCGAAGTAGAATTGATGGATATCGTAAAAGCTGAAAAACCAGCAGCAAAAGCTAAAAAATAGTTTGATGTTCGATCTAACTATTGACCCTTATCTTCACTTCGATCGCCTTCTTAAAGAGGCGATCGAAAAACAAATCCCAGAGGCAAACGCGATGTCGATTGCAACTGTGGATGATAGGGGCATTCCCTCTGTGAGAGTTGTCTATATGAAAGACAGAACTCCAGAGGGTTTTGTTTTTTATGGCAACTACCATAGCCATAAGGGACTCGATCTCGAAGACAATCCAAATATCTGTTTGAATTTTTATTGGCCAGCAATCTGGCAACAGATTCGCGTGACGGGGATGGCTGTTAAAGTACGCCCTGAAGAAAGCGATGCTTACTGGAATACTCGTCCACGCCTTAGTCAAATCGGCGGATGGGCTTCAAATCAAAGCGAAGAAATTCCAAGTTACGATCATCTGGCTCGTCGAGTGCAAGAATACGAAAAGCAATTCGAAGGTCAGCCGATTCCGCGTCCACCGCATTGGGGTGGCTGGTTGGTTGTTCCGACTGAAATTGAGTTTTGGTTTGGTCACAACGGACGTTTGCATGAACGCTTCGTCTATCAACGAAACGAAGAAGGCGGTTGGTCCACCTTCATGCGTTCTCCTTAAAGTCTCCTGACCCCGTTAGTGACGGGGAGGTTCCTGAGAAGATTGATTTTGATCTGTGCGCCAAGCATCGTCTTGGGCAACGTGTCCTGATCTGCGTGCATCTCTTTCTGCGCGGCGGGTTTCTCTGTCGTGTCGGCGTTGATCGCGTTCTGAGTTTCTGCGTTCACGACGAATTTTTCTGCTATCGACGAAATCCATTAGTACCGCAGCGAGTGCGCCTTCGATATCTGAAGGTTGGCGATGGGATGCTGCTTGTTGTTCTCTCTCGAAGGCTTCGTGTTCAGCTTTTTTCTGAGCATTTACTTCTTTAAGTCCCGGCCATTCGTGCATGAAAATGTAAATGTAGCCCGCTAATGTGACGGCAGCGATTCCGACACCAGTCCACAATGTGGCAGTGGCTACGATTGTGCCGGTCGTATCAAACTGGCGAGTGGCATCGAGGATCGCCATGAATGAGCCCACGCAGAAGAACATGATCGCACAAAAACCTAACAGAACCAGCATCACGGGTTTACGTGTTCTGACAGCGAGTTCATCGAAGACACTGGCTTGAATGCCTTTGAAATCGATGTTGAGGCTTCTTCCAATCATAGAAGATGAACCTAAAAAGAGACCTAATAAGCTGCCAAGAATTTTCATCATGAACGTCCTCCCGGGATGTGAATGTAAAAGAGTTTTTAAAAGTTTCATAAAATTGTATGAGGTTGAACGAAGGGCTTTTCTGTGGGGTGCCTTAAGAAAAGCCCTCGTTGCTATTACCAGCGGCGTGAGCGGATTAACATTCCGGCAACGAATCCGACGGCGCATGCGCCAAGAACGGAGCTGACGGGATGGTCTGCTACGAAGTCAGTAGACGTGTCCATGTACTCACGTGCTCTGCCTTGAAGTTCTTTGTAACCGCTTTCAAGTTTTGAAGCTGCTTGGTTCGCGGTCGTTTTTGCTGAAGAGTATGATGGTTGTGCCATATTTCACTCCTTTGTTTCGAGGATTCAGATCCTGCATTGATTCTGAACCCCTCAAGGAGTGATCACCAGTGAACAGTCCGTAACTTGTCAGTACGCAGATGATTGCCTGCTGAATGACATAGACTTTGGGTGTTAATTATTTCGATTTCGGTGGGAATTTATACTTAATGCCAAAGTCTTCGCAAGTCGCTGCGAAGGCCAAAAGATTGATCCATTTCTTTTTCCAAAAGACTCGGCGAGTGCTCAATCCTTCTTTGCGAAGTTTAATTTTCTTTGCGACCTTCAAAGACGGCTTGTTGTCGGGTTCAATAAAAGCTTCAACGCGGTGAAGTTTTAAATCCTTGAATGCAATTTGGAGAGCCGCTGCGCAGGCCTCTGTTGCGTATCCTTCTCCCCAAAAATTATTGAAGATGCGATAGCCCATAATGCCATTTTGAAAATTTCCACGAATGATGCCATCGATACTGACATGGCCAATAAGCATTCCGTCATCTTGGCGAAAGACGCTGAATTCATAAGCTGAATCAGCGGCGCGACGTTTAGCTTCTTTTTTAAGTTTTTCTTTGAACTTTGCTTTTGTCAGTTCGCTTAGCACCCAGTTGGTTTCATCCCAAGTGCTTTGCGGAGGGCGCATGATGCTGAAAGCTTGTGACCAGTTTTCATAGTCATAGGGTTCGAGGTGGCGCAGGATCAAGCGTTCAGTTTTTTTAAACAGTGGCACAGTAGTCGATTTCATCGCGTACCAGTCTAAGAGGAATGCGCTCCAGGTTGCAATAGTAATAGCTCAGATTGTGAGAGCTGCGTACCAGAGCTTCGTGAGGTTCATGGCCGATCATGCGTACTTGGATTTTGACGTCTTCATTTTTAGGAATTGCCACAAGGCGGGGAGTAACCACAGCCGTCTGCTCGCCATTCATCCAAATCTCGGCACCTTCCTGCTCGGAAACCACCATGCACATGCATAGATCTTTTTTGGGGTGCTTTAAGAGTTCTCGCAAAGTTTTAAACATTGCCATGCCATTCCTCCGAATTGGGGAAGGGTTTAGCACAGGCCGCTTTGCGTTTACCAGAGCGGCTTTTAAAAACTAGACCTTTTTGGCTGCGAGATTATTTATGGACGCAAACTAGTGTAAAGAATTCGGTGCGATAAGATAGAACTCAGGAATTTCCACCACGAAGCTTTGGCCGTCCTCAGTCATCATGTGATAGCGACCCTGCATGCTGCCTGTTGTTGTATTTAAAGGGCAGGCGCTGTCGTATTCAAAGGTTTGGCCAGGCTGAATTTTCGGCTGCATACCGATCACGCCAGGGCCACGTACTTCTTCTTTTTTACCCATAGAATCAGTAATGATCCAGTGGCGACTCATCAATTGAGCTGGGGAAGATCCTTGATTTGTGATCGCGATTTTATAAGCAAAAAAGTGATAGCCCTTTTCCACGTTTGATTCCGATGGAACGTAGACTACTTTTGCGTTGATTTTAAATTCTGGAACGATCGTTTTCTGCATGCCCATACATTTGAATGTACAGAAAACCGGGGTGGGGATCAATCAAAACTGTAGGGGAGCATTTAGCGCAAAACGATATTCTCGATTTCAAACACGATCGGATAATGATCTGAAGGAATTCGCATTTTTGCTTCCATCGTTTGTGGAATCCCGCGTTCGCTGCCGAACTCGTCTCGATAACGGAACGCTTGAGCCGAATTGGCTTTTAATAAGGATTGCATCAATGGTGAGAGAAAGGCGAAATCAATTTGACGCCCTTCAGTTCGCGCACTGCTTTTAACTTGGTAAAAAGTAGCGCGCTGTTCTGGAGTTAAGTTAGCAACTTCAAAAACATCTTTAAGTCCTGTGGACGTATAAATATCTTTGAATTCTTCGTCCGTGTTTAGAACTCCCGCGTTCCCATTGAAATCTCCGGCCACCAAAATAGGGATGCCCTGATTTTTATCTTCAAGTTCACGATAGATTTCTAAAAGAGTACGAAGCTCTGCCTGGCGGCGTTCAAATCCGTTGGGATCAATCCGTTCAGGATCCAATCGTGATTTCAGATGCGTCAGCATGATAATCATGAACGGTTTGTCTTTATCTTGCTTAAATAATCTTAACTCAACCACATCTCGGGAAAAACGATGGCTGGTCGTAACCTTGCCACCTTTAACCTGATAGCCTTCCGCCAAGCTTTGGCGCTCGTGCGGGTAAAGGTAATTGATCGGGCGAGATTTGTTGGACAGAAGGTCAAAATAAAACGGAAGGCCTTTGCGAATCAAAAAGCCCACATCGATATTGCGATCAGAGTTACCCTCAATCAAACACGGGGAGTAGGCGCTGTTTAAGAAGAGTTGGTTGAAGTTTTTTAATGATTCAAAGCCGCCGACCTCGCAGAGCATAATAATATCGGCATTGATTTCGAGCAGGGACTTCGCGATGTCTTCGCATTTCTTTAAAGACTTGTTCTCATATATGGAAATGGACTGACCTTGCCATTGACGCTCATTGTACTTGAGGACCTCAGCCGTTGGCGGCTCGTCAAATAGCAGAAACAGGTTCTCTGCATTGAGTAAGCAAAATTTAAGGTTTGTGGTCTCTGTCCACGTCATATTAATATTCTAGGGATTTCGGTCTTAAGCTCAAAGGAAAAGTGAGGGAATCGTGGCAAAAAAGAAGGCAACAGCCGCTAAAACGTCCACAAAATTGCAAATCCGTTCATGGATTGAAACATTTGATATTGGCAAGGAACTTAAAACTAAGAATGAATTGACAGGTTTTGTCTATTTCTTGGGTTCTGAGGACGCCAATAAACTGAACGGTTTGGTTGAAGAGCATGCTTTGGCATGGCAAATGGAATCTATTAAAAAGAACGACAAAGAGTTCATGTCCTTCGTAGGCCTTCAAGGTCCCGTTTGGATTTTGCGCCCAAGAGGCAAAAACTCTGTAGGTCATGATGGCTTATTGGATGAAGCCTCTTACACATGGGCTCGTGATCAATTCGGCTCTTTGGTGGCTCACTTTAAATCTCACCAAGTAAAAGCATTGCGTATTGAGTTCTCTGGAACTGAAAAAGTTCAAGAGCTCGGTGCTTTGGTTGGTTTGGACATGGCTCCTTACAACTACCGCCAATTCGTTGACGGAAAACAGTTGGTGGATTTGCCAAAAGTATCTTTGGTGAAATCATCTGACGACTTTGATAAATCTTTGATCAAAGACGCTTCAGTGCGCGCACGTGCGGTGACACTAGCTCGTCACTTGGTGAACTTGCCTCCGAATGATTTGAATCCGAAATCATATTCTGATTTGGCTTCTAAGAAAATCGCTTGGGGTAAAAATCTAAAAATCACTATTTGGGATGACAAGAAATTGGCGTCTGAAAAAATGGGATTGCATGTGGCTGTAGGGCAGGGGGCTAGCAACGGTCCTCGCATGGTTCACTTGAAATATCGTCCAACGAAAAAGTCAGGTCTAAAACCAGTGGCCTTCGTTGGTAAAGGTATCACTTTCGATACGGGTGGCTTGGATATCAAACCTTCATCAGCGATGCGCTTGATGAAAAAAGACATGGGCGGTTCTGCTGCGGTTGTCGGTTTGGCATTGTGGGCCTCTGAATCTCAGTACCCAGGTCCTTTGGATTTCTATTTGGCATTGGCTGAAAACTCAGTGGACGCAAACGCTTTCCGTCCTGGTGACATCGTGACAGCTCGTAACGGTATGAAAGTAGAAATCGACAATACAGATGCTGAAGGCCGTTTGGTGTTGGCGGATGTATTGGACGTAGCTTGTAAGCAAAAAGGTTCTGACGATCCTGAATACGTGATCGACGTGGCGACTTTAACTGGTGCCATCAAAGTTGGTTTGGGTGCAGAGATCGCAGGTCTTTTCTCGAACGACGATGACTTGGCGAGTGAGCTTACGAAAGCCGGTCAACGTGCTGGTGATTTGAACTGGAGAATGCCACTGTTTGATAAATACTGGGGCGACCTATCGTCACCATTCGCAGACTGCAAAAACTCAGGCGGCGGATTCGGCGGAGCAATCACAGCAGCCTTGTTCCTACAAAAATTTGTCGGCGGCAAAAAGTGGGCGCATTTAGACATTTATGCTTGGGCAGACCGTGCAAGTGGTGCCATCGGCAGCAGCGGTGGATCAGGCCAAGCCGTTCAATGCTTGATCGAATTCTTAGAAGCTCGCGTTTAAATTTCACAGATCCAAAAAACAAAAAAACCACGGTCTAAAAAGCCGTGGTTTTTTATTTTGCAAAGCGTTCCTAAAAAGCGCCAGGCACCTTTTGTTATTTACGTTCGCAAGCTGGTTCCGTGCGGCAGCTACTTTCAAAGGAAGCAGCAATACAAGCATTCGTCGCAGCGGCAGCAGCTTCAAGTCGTGTCTCAGATTGTCCTTTATAAACTTTGCCCCAAGTCGAATCTTTAACTACACAAACCCACCCCCGAGAAGGAGCCGATCCATACTCCAATCGCTCCATTCGTTGAGAGAGTTGATAAACTTGAGACTCCAACTGATAAACCCGACGCTGAAGATCTTGATCTCCACGCATATCACGATCACGAGATTGAGCCACAGAAGGAAGAGAAATCATCAAAGTAGCCATAGCAACAAAAGCAGCAAAAACACGTCTCATCATCATAAAAAATTCCCCCTGTGGTTGTCCTTCATCAGCGAAGGTAACGACAACCAAAGCAAAGGGAATGCCAACAAAACGAGAGCCACTCTGACACCAAGAAAAAAAGGCATGAGCTCTGAGCTCCAATACTGTGACTACCTTTGCAGTAGATAGGATTGGGAAAACACCACCCACCACAAAAGCCGCCTTGGGGGACGAACATCACAGAATTGAAGCTCACAACTCACGCCCACTCCGTCCAAAAAACAGTCCACCATGACTTGTGACCACGGCGGACCTTGCCTCCTCACGCAACGACCTCCGTCGGCGCACGATGCGCGAACCCGCCAAAGGCGGGCGACGGTGAGCCAAGGATGGCGTGTCGTGGAGTGAGGAGGCAAGGGCCGACGGGGGCCCAAGTCAGGGTTCGGAGCTAGTTACCTCTGAGGACGGAGTAAAGTGACAGGACAGATTCCAGCTTTGCAGCACAAGCGGAAGACTTCTTTGCGAGAAGTAGAAGGGGACAGAAGTCCATTGATAAGATTCAGAGTCTCCATTGATACAATAGAGATTTTGCATTCGGTTCCAGAGATAAGCTGCACTAGGCTCACGGGCACCTCCAACTGTTATAGGTTATGAGCCTCATCGGCAGATATCCAAGATTTTGAAAGTCATTCTCGTTTATGAAAATCGAATGAGAATGAACCGAGAACCCACTGAGAAAACCACCAGAAGTGGGGTGGAAATGGCTCTACTTAGGTCTGGAGAAGGGATGTATGCGTTTCGTGAATATCTGAATTCTTGTTATGCGTTGGAGAAATTGGGCATATCTACCGTATATTGGTGCAATGAAAGGAGGCGCTAATTAATGGTTAAGCTACTTGAAATGATCAAAGCCAAAATGACTTTGAACGTAAATGAAAAAGAGAACTCTACTCTTCTATCTTGTCTTGCAAACTTGCACTAAGACATCTTCTTTAGGCGCACGTAGACTCGCGCCGACAACACAAACACCTGAAATAAAATCCTCGTACGAATAATAAATCCAGGTGTTTTATAATTACTTATAACCGAATAGTTTTTGTGTCTTGATAGCCTTTACAGCTTTTTCAGGAACGAACTTTTCCCATGCTGAATCTCCAGCTTGGATCATTTTGATCACATCGCCCGAGTGCAGGTAATCAGCTGTTTCATCGCAACCAGATACGTCCACAATCTGCTTACTTTCCACGAAGTAAGTATAGATGTGGCGTAGGTTGTTCGGTGGAAAGAAACTCTTCGTCGTCATACACATTTGAGATGTCTTATGAGGGTAGACGTAGACTTTGGTTTTTTGCTCCAAAAGTTTACCCAAACCTTCTAACAAACCACCTTCTAGATTTTTATAGTGCGACTCTTGGAAAAGCTTTTCCAAGTGACTGGCACCGATAATCAAAGCCATCAGGTTTTGGTTGTAGCGACGGATGAATCTTTTCAAAGTATAGAACAAACGGAAATTTGAAATCAGAACGTGATATCCTAGGCTCGTCAGAGTTTCGACGCGCTCTAGGAAGTCTTTTTCGTTCACATCTCCATCAGTCAAAAGGTTGTGCATGGTTAGTTCCATCACAGGCAGGATTTCTAGGTCCTTGCCTTCGATGGCTTTCACTTCACCTTTGAGCTGAGCGACACCTTTTTGAATCACGTCGATATGAGTAGTCGTTACAGGACGGAAGGTCCCACGTTGAATCAGCAGGGATTTACCGTAAACCGCATCAGCCACATTCAGGATCTCATTTTTAGGGGAGAACATGATAGCTTCAGCCAATCCCTTATGAACCAATTCCAGATTCATCAAACGATTGTCGAAGTGCTTAAGGTCAGGTCCGTTGAATTTAATAACGTCGATAACGACTTGGTCGTCCTTCAGGTTTTCAACCAAGTGAGAAACAAAGTTATCAACATCGTTCAAACCATAGAAGGCACCATAGATCAGATTCACACCCAAAACACCCAGGGCTTCCTGTTGTTGCAGACGGTGACGATCTAGCATGCGCACGTGAAGGATGATTTCGTTCGCTTGGCCACCAGGGGAGGCTTGGAAACGAACACCCATCCAGCCATGGGATTGCTTGTTTGAGCCTACAGAAGCGGTTGCAACCGTTGATGCAAAAGAAAAGAAACAAGTCGAGGCACCACGTGGGCCACTTAAGCGCTCAATCAAAAGCTTGTACTCGTGATCTAGCATTTTTTCCAGGCGTGGTTCACAAACATAACGACCGTTCGCTTCGCGACCATAGATTTCGTCACTGACGATCATGTCGTAAGCAGAGATGGTCTTAGCGATTGTTTGGGAAGCTTTGCCCGCTTGGAAGAAGTGGCGAGCCACTTCTTGACCGGCACCGATTTCAGCAAAGGCGCCGTAACGAGCCAGGTCGTTGTTGATTTTTAAAGCCTTAGAAACAGTGGTCGCACATGAGGAATCCGTCATTACTTATCACCTTCATGTTTGTCTTTGTCAGCTTTCACCCAGCCCGTGATCGCAAGGCTCATCGCTCTTTCGATAGGGATGTCAATTGGTGTGATACGGCTGCGAGGAATCAACAGTGTGAATCCACCTAAACCATAACTCATTGGGATGTACACAGAAACATGATCGTTGGCATTCGCTTGAATCGCAGGAATGTCTGCGAAGCTTTCACGAGTTACCAAGCCCATCGCACGGATGCCGTTGCCAGCAATGTCGACTAGCACCACAGTCTGCATGGCTCCACCAGGGCCGCCACTTTTCGAGAACATATTCATCAGGTCGCGAAGCGGGCTGTAAACCGCTTTGATCAATGGAACCTGAGTCATCTTTTGTTCAAACTTACTAAAGATACCGGCTGCGATTAGGTTGTTCAGCAAAAAGCCTAGGAAGAAGATCAGAAGGATTGTGAGGAGGAATCCCAAACCCGGAATATACATCGGCATCACTTGGCGAAGAGCATCTCCTAGGATGCTATCCACAATCGAAACGCCCGCGTAGATAATATAAATTGTCAGTGCGATCGGTAAGAAGGTCACAAGACCTTGCAAGAAAATTTTCTGAAGCTGTTTCATAGCTGGATGATCCTTATGTCTCTCTTTGTATCGTCAAAAAATTAATATCAGGTAAGGCTAGTCTCATCAAGGCCTTACCTCCAGTCTCAAAATGGGTCTCTATATTATGCGCATTTCTCCTCAGTTTTCCTGGACCATCTGCCGAATAGTTAAGGGTCAATTTCTAAGGAGAAGCCGTGAAACGCATTGTATTAGGTTTCATAGTAACAAGTGTCGCATGGAGTGGGATGGCGTTCGCACAGATGTCGAATGTCGTTCCAGGCGAGTACATCGTGAAGGTACGTAATGCGTCTTCCGGTACTAATCAGCAGGGGATTCGTTCCCGACTTGCGCAAAGAGTCACTATGAGAGGTGCCTACAGTAAGCTGGGCATGTACCACGTTTCAGTTAAATCGTTATCAAATCAAGCTCAAGAGGTCGCGGATCTTAAATCAGATCCAGATGTAGAGTACGTAGAGCCTAACTATATATGGTCTACGAGCACGAGCATTTATGCTGAGAACGCATCCCAAGGTTATGCTTTGCAAACTTTGGTGACTAATAACTGGGTTTCTACGAATTCGACGTCCTATTCTCAGTTCTCTCAATCAACAGTAGCGAGCACACAGGTTGCTAATGCTTGGAATTCATCGACTTCATTGTCTTCGAACTCTGGCAAAGTGATCGTGGCTGTCGTGGATTCAGGTTTGGATCGCACGCATCCCGTGTTTAAAACAGTGGCAAATGGTGGTTCGGGTGCTGTTTGGGTGAACCAAATGGAAGCTTCGGGCGTTCCGGGCTACGACGATGACGGTAACGGTTTTGTCGACGATATCAATGGTTGGAACTTCGTTTCGAACTCTCCAAACGTAAGTGATGATAACAACCACGGAACACACGTGGCGGGTATCGTAGTGGGTGCGGGGATGAATATCTTCCAACGCCCATTACCTGAATCTAAAATCCTGATCATGCCAGTGAAATCATTGGGTGCGGATGGTTCAGGTACAACAGCTACTGCCATCAAGGCGATTGATTATGCCGTAAATAATGGCGCGCAAGTGATCAACAACTCTTGGGGTGGTTCGAACTTCTCTAGAGCGTTGTTGGACTCTTTAACGGCTGCTTATAATAATGGTGTTTTGATTGTGAATGCTGCTGGTAACTATAACAGCAACAATGACAGTGTTCCGATGTATCCAGCGAACTATGACCTACCGAGCGTGGTTTCGGTGTTGTCAGTAAATTCGTACGATCAAAAATCTTCTTTCTCTAACTATGGTAAAAGCACAGTTCATATCGCGAGCCCTGGTGAAAGTATCCTAAGTACAGTTCCAGGTGGCGGTTATAACTATATGTCTGGTACGAGTATGGCGGCGCCATTCGTAGCAGGTGTTGCGGCATTGGCTTTGCGTGAAGAGCCGCATTTGACGGGTTATCAAATCAAACAGAAATTGTTCGCAACTGCTGACTCGATCAGTGGTCTTGCTAACTATGTTTCTACGAGTGCGCGCATTGACTCAGGAAACTTGATCCAAGCGGTGCAAGCAAGTCATAACGAAGCTTCGGCTCAGCCAACGTATGTGTACTCAGCAAGTCGTTATCCGGCTTCTGCTGAAGACGCTGCGGGTGGTTCAGGTTGCGGTTTGGTGACGACAGCGATTCACCAAGGCCCGGGTGCAGGTGGTACGAATCCAACTGCGGGTGTGGTTCTTGGTTTGATGATGATTCCGATGATGGTTTGGGTTGTCCTTCGTCAACGTGCGATGGCAAATGATCCGAAAAACAAACGCCGTCATGACCGCTTCAAAATGCAATCATCGATCAAAGTAATGGTTGGCGATCGCGAGTTGGTAGGTTCAATGAACTCGATCTCTCAAGGGGGTCTGTCATTCAACACCGACCAAGCTCTCGAAAAAGGCGGTATCATCACGATGCGAATCCAAAGCCCAGATGGCAACGAGATCATCGAGGTGCAGGGTCAAGTCGTGTGGAGCGAAGCGAACCAATCCTACGGGGTGCAATTCGCAAACGCGAAACAGGGAACTCTGGCTATGATCCAACAGTGGACAGCCAACCTTGTGAAGTCGTAGGTCCTGCTTAGTAAATTAGAAACCACCAAGAGGGGTACTCGTTAAGAGTGCCCCTTTTTTATTTTGCCCACGCCTGCGATTCTTGCTGAAATATTCTCTCGAAGGCGGAGGCGTTATGAGTTCATGGGATCTTCAAGGTAAAACAGCAGTGGTGTGTGGAGCTTCGCAAGGAATCGGTCAGGCGACAGCGAAATTGCTGGCGGAAAGAGGTGCGCGTGTGATTGCCTTGGCTCGTAACGAAGATGCTCTTAAAGAACTCCTTAAAACTTTCAAAGGCAGTGGGCACAAATACTTTGCTGTCGATCTTGCCGATACTGACACCCTTAAAAAAATTCTTCCTGAAATTGCGAAAGAGAACGTGCAGATTTTGATTAATAATTCGGGCGGACCTAAAGGCGGAGCTTTGCTTGATGTCTCGATCGAAGAATTTGAAGCACCTTTTAAGGCGCATCTGAAAGCCGCTCACTTACTGGTGCAAACGGTTGTTCCCTCGATGCGTTCTTCTGGTTACGGCAGAATCGTGAATATTATTTCCACTTCCGTCAAAAATCCTATTCCTGGATTAGGCGTTTCCAACACCGTTCGTGGAGCGATGGCGAATTGGTCAAAAACATTGGCGGGGGAGTTGGGGGCTTTCGGAATTACCGTTAATAATATGTTGCCTGGATATATCCGCACGGGCCGAATTGAATCACTCATGGGAGCAGCTGCGCAGAAGTCAGGGAATACTGTCGATGAAGTGGAAGAACAATGGATCAAAACGATCCCCGCAGGTCGTATTGGTGAACCCAAGGAAGCCGCTGAGGGCATTGCCTTCCTGGTAAGTCCCGCGGCCTCTTATATTAATGGTATTAATCTTCCCGTGGACGGTGGCAGAACACCTTCGCTGTGATAAGCCATCCAAAGAGTCATAAGAAATTGATCGGGTTGACAGCGTTCGTCTACTCTCTAAACAGAGAAACCTCTCCAGATAGAATAAGTCCCTTTTAACACGGCATAAGAGTTGTAGGTGACATCAGTGGGGGTTCTCTTATGTCTCGATCTCATGATGTCATTGTGTCTTCTATCGTGTTTTCCTTCTTTGTAGGTTTGGTTTGTATTGCCGAGCTTTCTAATAGAAAAACGACACATAATGAAACAGTGCCGGTTGTTGCCGAAGAAAGCAGCAAAGGTGGATTCAGTTTGGCGCAAGTGCTGATTGAACAAGAGGTCGAAAAACTTTCCAAAAGAAAAGTAGCTAGTGTGAGCGATGAAACGCAAGTGCGCGCTCAGGTGGCAAGACTCTCTAAGTCGGATGTGAAACTTCTTAAAGGCAAGGCTCGCAATGCTACCAACTCTTGGGAAGTTCGCTATGCCAGTGCTTATCTATTAAAGATCTCAGGGGAGCGCATCGACCTTCCTAAGAAACCAGTAACTATGGTTGCGAAAGCAGCGCCTCCGCAAACTTCTAAGAAAGTAGCTTTGAAGGTTGTTCGCTCAGAGAAAAAATCTGTAGCGGGTAAATCCAAAGTTCAGACCTCTAAGAAAGTGGCTGCTCATAAATCCCATAAACGCTTGCCAGCTCAGGTGGCTTCTCGCTAGTGCCCATATTGGGCACTTAGTGCCACTGTAGGGCTCCTAATAATCTCAGATCAAAACAGTTCCAGCTGAGTCGCTGAATTCGTTGGAGTGGATCTTGCTAAATGTAGGGTGGATGTATTTTCCCCTGATTTTAGGAGGCCACTTATGAATATTTCTAAACTATTGGCGACAGCTGTTTTGTTAAGCCTTGCTGCTTGTGCAGTTAAAGATGATAAAGCAAGTAAAGTTGCTCTACGCAACAGCGATGGAACTCCTTCTGGTTCAGCAGTTCTTGCTGGCGGTCAGCCGGGTAAAGTAAGTATCTCTGGTGCTTTGGTTGACTTTGACAAAGAGAAAGAAACGACGACATTAAAAGCTGGCATCTCTAGCACCTTTACTCCAGGTAAAGGCAAAGACGGCAAGCCTGTTGAGGTTGTCGAGAGCGAACAATTGATGTTGTTCCCATCTCAATCAGATTCAACTCTGGCTTCTGCGGAGTCATTGACGACTTTCATCAACCTAGGTTGTTCTGAAGATAAACTTGATAACACTCGCACAAATGGTTTGACGGAAGCTAAGGCCGAAGTCAAAGGCACTGAATCAACAACTGCTACGGCGAAAGTTGTATTTATCTGCGGTGATATTTCTTCGTCTTCAATTTCAGGTGTGATTAAAGCCCACGAATTGATTTTGAATAACGTCCATATTCTTAGCAAACATGAAGTCGGCAGTCTTGATATCGGCGCAAATAAACTGGTGCTGATCGGTCAAAACAAAATCACAACGGTGGGTGTAGATAAAGCCACTGAAGTGACAGAAGGTCCTTCATTGAACTTGAATGTGACTAAAGAGTTTTCTGGTGAAGGTTCTTTGGCGATCACAGCAGTGGGTGCAAACATCACTTCTGCGGCGGCAACAGCAACAACTGAAAAAGAAGCTGTAGGCTCAGGCGCTCAACAACAAGCTCATGATGCACAAGAAGAGCAAAACCTTGCTTTGAAATTGGCTTCTGAGACTAAAAGATAATTTGCATAAAGATTAAAAAAGAAAAGGCGTCTTGGAAACAAGACGCCTTTTTTATTTTGGAACTTATAAAGCTTAAAGCAGAGCCCCGTGCAATACGAAGGATGCGACCGAGAAGTAAATAATCAGACCAGTTACGTCGACCAGGGTCGCAACGGCTGGAGCAGAAGCGGAAGCCGGGTCAAATCCGATCTTTTTAAGTAAGAACGGAAGCATGGAACCAGAAATAGTTCCCCACAAGACGATACCCACCAAGCTGATCATCACTGTGACGGCGACAAGAACGTAGTGTGGACCGTACAGTGCTTCACGCGTTGGCCAGATAAGGATGCGGCACAGACCGACCAAACCTAAGCACACACCGAGTGCTAAGCCCGCCATGAGCTCACGACCCAGAACACGCCACCAGTCACGCAAGCGCACCTCACCCAGGGCCATCGCACGAATAATCAATGTCGAAGCCTGAGATCCGGAGTTACCACCCGAACTGATAATCAATGGGATGAAAAGAGCCAAAACCACGGCGCGTTCGATTTCTGTTTGGAAATAACCCATTGCCGTTGCTGTGAACATCTCACCCAAGAATAGAACCAACAACCAACCCGCACGTTTTTTGATCATCTCAAACATCGAGATTTTCATGTACGGAGCATCCAAGGATTCCACACCACCCAGTTTGTGGATGTCTTCTGTGGTTTCTTCTTGGACGGCAGTCGCCACGTCATCGAACGTAACGATACCCTTCATCACGTTGTTTTCATCAACAACGGGGAGGGCCATCAAATCATGTTGCGAGAAAATACGACCGATTTCCTCTTGGTCCATATCAGGTGGAACCTTAAGAACTTCGGTTTGCATGATTTCAGAAATTTTAGTTCCAGCGGCCGCAGAGAAAATCTCACGGAAAGAGATCACACCTGCAAGATGCTGTTCAGAATCCAAAACGTAAGCGTAATAGATCGACTCTACGTGAGTTTTGGCTTGGATGCGCAGATAGCTGATCGCCTCATCCACGGTCATTTCAGCGCGCAGACGAACGAAACGCGTGCTCATCAAACCACCGGCTGCGTCTTCCGCATAAGCCAGGAGGGCGATCACTTCACGTTTGGTTTGAGGATCAAGCAAAGACAAAAGGTCTTCCTTGTGATCCATGCCCATCTCTTGAATCAAATCGGCCACGTCATCGGGAGCCAAAAGGCGAACCCATGAACGCTTCTCAAGGTGAGACGCCTCAGAAATCAATTCGGCTTGGTCATGTGTAGGAAGATTAAGGAATAGCTCCTCAGCATCCGTTCTAGGAAGTTCTTTAAACTTCTCGCGACGCTCATCAGGGGTCAAAGAGGACCACTGATCCGTCAGGCTGATCACGGAGTTTTCATCTAGAGTTTCGTCGAGGGTTTGGTTGTTATCCATGCCCACACCTCACTGCTGATTTCGAAGTTTGTCTGCTGCGCGTCCTTGAGGAGTACCCCTTTTCATCGGACGCGGCAAACTTTAAATTTAGGGGGCAGGAGAATTATTTAAACAAGTTCTGTCTTTTTAAATCGAGGCAGGATTTCCTGTGTCGGACCCAGCTCGACAATTTCCCCATTCTGTAACCATAAAATCCTATCACACTTAGCCAGGGTCGATAAACGGTGAGCAATTATGATCTGTGTGCGATCAGCAAAAAACTCCTCTGTCGCACGGACCAGGATCTCTTCGGACTGCGGATCTACAGAGCTTGTTGCCTCATCCATGATCACAATCGGGGATTGTTGTAAAAGACAGCGGGCCATGCATAAAAGCTGACGTTCTCCGAGGGAGAGGTTCTTGCCACGCTCTTCGATTTTCATATCAAGCCCTTGGGCCTGAGATTGAACCCATTCCAACAGACCCACTTTTTGTAGCACCTCGAGAAGGTCTGATTCCTTATGGTGACCCTCGATATCCAAATTAAAGCGCAAGGTACCTTGGAACAAAATCGGCTCTTGCGAGATAAAGGCCATGGACTGACGGTAAAGATTAAGGTCCACACCGCGGTCCTCAGTTTTGATCTTCGGCGCATTTTGGTTGATGGTGATTTCACCTTTAGAAATTGGATAAAGATGAAACAGCGCTTGGATTAAGCTCGATTTACCGGAACCTGTGCGTCCCACGATGCCCAGGCGTTCACCAGCTTTCACTTGGAAATTCAGATTTTTAAGAACCCAAGGCAAGCTGTCGTTATAACGGAACCACAGATTATTCACTTCAACTGAAGCACTGCGATTTTCCGTCAAGCGACGCTTGTCCAAATATTTTTCAACGGTCGGCGCATAAACGGGATGACCTGTTTCAAACTTAGCCGTCGAAGGCAGATAATTCCCTTTTTCGATTTCCATGCGCATGTATTGATCCAGGCGCTCGACACCGATCATGGCTTCTTCGAATTGTGTTAACCACTCAAAGAACATCTGCACGGTGTTGCCAGAAAGAGTGATGAAGGTGAAAGCCACACCCACGGAGCCGACACTTGCCCAGCCTTTTTCAATCATAAAGTAAGAGGCTACACCCGTGATCAATAGCAACACAGCCGTGAGACTGTTCATTTGAAATGAAAAGCTGATGCCTTGTTTGATCGTATAAAGTTTTTGGCTCAGGTAATAGCGATCCAAGCTTTCAAAGCGCTCTGTGAATGATTCCTGACGACGGAAGGAGCGAATCGTGCTTGCTCCTTGAGTGGTCTCAGCAAAGTGCGCAATACTTGGTGAGCGGCTGGCAGAAAGTTCGCGGCGAGCTCTTCTTAAGTTTTCCTGGTTCAGTTTATAGACGATGAAATTCAAAACGCCGATAAATGCCACCAAAATTAAGAAAATCGGATTGGCCACGGTGATCAGGATCGTCATCATCAACAAGTCGAAAATGATACTTAGGAATTCGGCCAGGGGACCACCGAACAGGCGGAATACGTTTCCGTAGTCGCTGGAAAAGCGCGTGATGATTCGACCCGCTGGAGTGTTATCGAAAAAACTCATCGGCAGACGAGACGTGCGCAAAGTTACTTCGTCGTAAAAACTTGAAATCGCCTTGGCAGATAAACGCGAAAAGCTGACACGGAAAATCAGTGTCATCACGAAGCCGCCCAAGGCCATCGCAAAAAGAATTCCGATGATTTCAGCCGAAGTCAGATTCTGAACTGGAGACGATTTGCCCACCAGGCTATCAACCCAGTAACCAACAACGTTGGTGTTGGCTAATAAAAGGCCTCGGCCCAAAAATCCTAGGACGATACTAACTACAATGCGCACAAAGAATGGCTTGTAGGCAAAGTACAAAGTTTCATAGATGGTTTTGTTATAGCCACCTTCTTTGCGAACTTCTCCGTCAGACAGGTACTTCGGTTTTGCTGTGGGTGGAGTTGGATTGCGCTTAGCCACGGTCTGCCTCGGATTCTTTATTTGCGGCAGCTTCTTTGGCAACCGTTGTCGTGTATTCACGGAACTTTTCATTGCGAGCTAAAAGCTCTTCGAAAGTTCCTTGGTCGATAATGCGACCGTCTTCTAAGAAAAGGATGCGGTCTACGCGGTTCAGGGCAGAAAGACGGTGAGTCACGAGGATTCGCGTGCGATCCGCCCAGGCTCCCATCAACAGGGAATCAAAAAGTTTTTGTTCAGTATCAACGTCCACAGCACTTAAGCAGTCATCAAGTAATAAAATCTGCGCATCGTGGAAGTGGACACGAGCCAGGCTTACGCGCTGACGTTGGCCGCCCGATAGATTCACACCACGTTCACCGATTTCAGTGCTCAAACCTTTTTCAACTCGTTCGGTGTTGAGTTCAAATTGAGCCAGGCGAAGGGATTCCTCCACCATGCCGTCACGGTCTGGATCGATATCGTACAAGAAGGCCACGTTTTCACGAAGCGAAGCGCTCATGATGAAGCCCTCTTGGGGTACATAGGCATAATTTGCGCGGACCGAGTTATTGTCTTCCAGAAGTGCATCGGTCGCACCGATGCGGTAACTTTCAAAACGAGCTCCGGTTTCACGAAGCAAAGACAGCATCAACATGGATTTGCCTGAACCGACTTCGCCAACAACAGCGACAAATTCGCCGTCCTTCACATCGAAGTTCATATTTTTCAAAATATGACGGCTGCCAATACGCAGATTCAATCCGCGAACTTGAACGGCATACTTTTCATCCAGGGCTGCTTGCTCTGGAGTTTCATTTGTAGATTCTGCTGTTTGGTTATTCTGTGTAGAGAAAAACTCTTCCAGGCGTTTCAGCGACGTCCAAGAGTCGAAAGCAAAGGTAAAGAACCAAGGCATTTGGCGGAACGGACGAGTCAAGAAAATGGCAACAATCCACAACAGCGCCAAAAGCTCGCCGCTGGTCATTGCGTGTTTTGAATAAAGAACAAACGAAGCCAAAGTCACGACATTCAAAATAAATGTCACAGAGGATGAAATCGCATTCATCATCTGACCGTTAGTCACCATGCTGACGCGATTCTGTGTCTCGATTTCACGTTTAGCAAAAATATTGTCTTCGAAATGATGAATCCATCCCAAGATACGAATCGTGCGGATGTTTTGAATCCACTCATTCACCAGACCAATACGTTCTGCCGCCAGCTGCTTAAATTTAAAAAAGAAACGCGACTGACGAAATGCCATGAACGTGTTCAGGCACGAGATCACCACCATCACGACAATTGTCGGCCACAATGGAATATCGAAAAGAACTGAAATCGCAAACGGTGACAAGATCAGCGGGAAAAGTGTTGATGCTCCCGCCGGAAGTGTTTGATCCAAAAATACTGTGGCGCCGGGAACGTCTGTCGCATACAAGGATACGATTTCACCAACAGGGCGGTGGCTCATGGTATCCACACGCAGATTCAAAGTTTTTGAATACAGACGTTCAGCAAAGACTCTTTGCATGAATAGGGCTTCTTTAGAACTCAGATAGTTCACCAGCTGACTGAATGCTTGGGAGGCAAGGACACACAGAAAAGCTCCCAAGACATACCAAAGGGGAGAGCTGACCTCAAAAAGATGAAGCTTCGTTTGAGTGCCCGTTAGCATATCGATGAATTCTTTTTGGAAGAACGGACCAATGATCCCGAAAAGAGCTGCTAAAAGGGAACATCCTAAGATCACTAAACGGGCGTGCCAGCGAGTGAAAACAACTTCAGCTAATAAAGATCTCATAATGCATCGTCCCTAAACCACCCGGTTAAACTCAGGCGGGGAGTGAAGCTCTTTTCAACCTGATGAGGGAAAAGATCGCTTCTAAAAAGAATCAACTGACCCAGAACTGGCTCCAACCGAGCAATCAGCTCATCAGGGCTCTCTGGATTGTACAAGCTCAATTCGCCTCCGTGGTCTTTTTGCCAGGATTCGTTGAGATACAGCACGAAAGTAATTTTGCGATGACTTGCACCACGGGGATTGTCGATGTGTTTATCGTATCCAGCCTGTGGCGGGTAAAAGGCAAAATGACTTTCCACACGTTTTAAACCCAAATAAAAAAACTGATTGAGCTCTTCACGCAGAGTGTTCAGGCAGTTTAAAAACTCGCCCTGCAGGGGAGAGTTCGCCTCGTCGACCCACAATGTGTAATCGCCACGGATTTCTGCCGCAGTGACTTTGTGATTTGCTGGTCCAATAGAGGCTTTTTTCAATTCACCTTGAGAGTAGAGATTATGACACTCTTGGGCGAGCTTAGCGCAAAAATCAGGAGCGAAGACATCTGTCGACAGTGCCCAGTTATTTTCCGCCAATTTCTCGAAGGATTGTCTTAATGCTGAGAGATTGATTTGATTCTGCTTCAAAGTGTTGCCATTCTATTCAGGTGAGGGATTGATGGCAAAAAGTTCTTTAAGTCGTCGCGACTTTTTAAAAATTTCTGCAGTGAGTTCAAGTGGTCTATTTGTCTCTGGTGTTTTGGGGGGCTGCACAAGTCTCGACCGTCTTTTTACCGGAGACAAACGCAATCTTGACGGAGAAGTCGTTATTCTTGGCGCAGGTGCTGCGGGATTGGCTGCGGCTCACACTCTGAAAAAGAATAAAGTTCCCTTTCGCGTTTTCGAAGCCTCCTCGCGTATTGGCGGCCGCGTGCAGTCTGTGTCTCCCTTTGGTGGAGAAGGCCCCGTGGCAGAGCTGGGGGCAGAGTTTTTTGAGGAATCCCATCGTTCCGTGATGACTCTCGCTAAAGAATTTAATTTGAATACGATCGAGATCAAAACTCAAAAAGGTCTCGAAGCTCACTATTTCCGCTACGAGGGCAAGAACTATCGTGTTCAAGACATTTTGCCGCGATTCAAAACTTTGACGGCACCTCTGCGCCGTGTTCGCTCGGACCTGTTCCGTGATCAAGAGGCGATCCTCACGTATCGCAACTCATTGGTTTACGATCGCTCCAGTTATTACGACACCTTGTCTTTGCGTGACCTATTGAATTCATGGAAGGGCGAAGTCGATCCTGTGGTTTTGCATTTGATCGAAAGCCAAGCTGTCGCTCGTTTCGGAGTCGATGCAGAGGAGCAGTCTTCGTTGCATTTCTTAAGTACTCTGGATTCTGAAGGCAGCTATCTTTTGACGGGACGTCCAACTTATCGCTTAGCCGGTGGTTTGACCAACATGATGCAGATGATGGCGAGTCGTGTGGGCGGAGTGATTCCGAATCACAGCTTGAAAATGAATCATGCGTTAGTTGAGATTTCTGAAAAAGAAGGCGTGTTCACTCTGAATTTCCAAACTCCAGAGGGACGTCAGCAGTATAAAGCTCGTCACATTATCTGCACTTTGCCGTTTACGAAATTGCGCGAAGTTAGAAATATTGATTCTTTGAATTTCTCGGATGCCAAAAAAATGGCACTCACCAACTTAAGCTACGCGACTCACAGTAAGGGCGTGCTTTCTTTTGACTCTGCATTCTGGAACAAAAAGACAGCAGCGATGCCAGCGAACCTAGGTAACTTTACCGGTGATTTCCTGTCGCAAAAATTCTGGGACAGCAGTCGTGGTCAAGAAGGCACAAAAGCCTTAATGACTTATTCACGCGCAGGCCAATCAGGAGCGAAAACGGGAGCGACAGCTCAGCAAGAAGCTGTCTTTGATTTGGATTTGTTCTATAAGGATTTGCCACAAAAAGATCTGGATCATCAGATGATCAATTGGAAGCAGCGCACGTGGGCCGGTGGCTCTATGGCTGTTTACAAAAAGGGTCAGTATATGAAATTCAGGGGAGCAGCAGGGGAGCCCGAATACAGTGGGCGATTCTTGTTCGCTGGCGAACATACAAGCTTGAAATTCCCGGGCACCTTGAACGGTGCCCTTGAGAGTGGAATTCAAGCGGCCAATTCAATCTCAGTTTAAAGATTAACTGGCATCACGGCTTTATCACCTTTGGAAGTGATAAAGCTATCAACGTCAGATCTGTTCACGGCGCTGATTTTGTTGCTTAAACGGTTCGGAGTCGTTGGCATCCCTTGGGGAGCTGTACCATCCGCGTTCACCCAGCTGTAGTTTTGCTGAGGAGAAACCACAAACACTACGATGTTGTAAGAAGGACGGAAGCCCTCTTTTTCAACTTGTACCTGTGGCAAAGTCACGTTGTCGCCAGTGATGTAAACTGTGCGAGACTCTTTCACCTGAGAAATATTGATCTGTGAAGGATCTGTAGAAATGATTGCGCGAGAACCTACAGCGTACAATACCGTCAAGTATTGGCCTTTATAGTTTCCAAGTTTGCTCACTTGGATGGAAGGAACAGATTCCAACTTAGCTGCGCGTGCAGATTTCGTTGAAAGAGCTCCGCTCATCAAACCGATACCCACAAAAAATGTCAGTGCATTGATGATAAATAGTTTTAGTGATTTCATACTACTTCGCTCCTGCGTTCGCATAATTCAGGTACATGACAATATGACCCTTTGGATCCATGACGACGCGATTGATATCTAATTTCAAACCTAAAATTTCTGGTGGCAAAGGCAAGGACCCTGGGATCGCTTCTTCTTTGTCTTTCCAGCCGGCACATTGTTTACGAAGAACATCTTTGATGCCGTCGCGAACTTTGCCTTTGAGCAGCTTACCTGCGAGGGAGAAGTACTTATCATCCATCGCTAGGCTGTCCACATCGATGGAGTACAGCACCAGCTGCATGCCGCTCTTATCCTCCATTTGGCGCAATTTTGCAATAATATCGAATGCGACAACGATGGTATCTTTTAGGAAGATTGAGCCAGGCTTATTTTCCACCGAGACGTGCAATTTAACGAAGGTTTCACTGTCCTTAATTGGCATCGCTACTGGCGCTTTTACATAGTCAATCAGAGGCGTCGACATCATTTTAAGGGCCGAACCATCTGACAGAGTGATCTTTTCGAAATTACGGCGCTCGAAGGAAAGCTGTAAAATACGATTCACCAAGCCACGGTCCAAACTCAAACCGATGTCATATTTGCTCTGAGGAAGCAGTCCCCAAGTGACCGCACCACGCGATTTGTCCTCTGGACGAGGCAAACTGCGAGGATTCACTGGGTCTTCCGCATAAGCAGCCAAATCAATATTCAAGGACTCTTTCAATCCGATATTTTGCAGACGCAAACCCCATTTAAAATCAGGGCGAGTGTCATTGGGCTCTTTACCTGGAGGTACCATATTTTGCACCTGATCCAAGTTACCAGTCAGAAATTCTTTGGCCTTCGCATTAAGCATCGCAGGAAGCTGCGTACGGGCGAATTCACCCAAGTTAGCTCTCACAGATGTTAAGATCGCGGGACCTTTTTCAAGAAACAGATTGTCGATCTCTTTATTGTTCAACAAAAACTTTTTGCCATTGATCTCAATAGCAAACTGCGGAACCAAAAGTTTTTTATAGCCAAGAGAGACCGGAATTTTATCCAAGTTATTTTCAACTTCAAGAGCTTCAAACTCCAAAGCCCCATAAGCATTCATACGCAGGTAAAACGGCAAACGAATCTTCAGCGGATTTTTATCGTCACCAGCCTCAAGATTCACTTCTTCAGCGCCAATTTTTCCCAAGAATTCGTTATTAACATCCCAAACTTTGACAGAATTCGTACCCAGCGTCAGATGTTTGATCTCAAGCTCAATCGCCAAAACCGCACCATCACGCTTACCAAGTTTCTCCATCAACTTCTGATCGGTCAGCAAAGAGAAGCGAGAGAATTTAGCAACGTATCCAGATTCACCAATCTCAATTTTTGGACGGTGATCATCCAAAGAAAAACCCACCAACCACTTCGTCAAAAGATCACGAACCTGATTGTACATTTTCACAGCCTCAGGATTAGACCCTTTATAGTCATCAATCTTAATAGGCTTATCAAAAGCATAAGAAAGAGCAGGGAAGTACCCCTCATCAATATTAACACCAAGATTACCCAGGATTTTCCCAAGCTCCGTATCGAAATACTTCATCCCGCGAGTAGTAACATGAACTTGCACAGCCTTATTCAAAAGATGCTGTTCAGTCATATAAGGATCAGCATCCATAGCATGAGCTGGGAAGCTAGAAAGTCCCAGCACCATCGGCATTAATATTTTGGAAGTAGTTCGAAGCACAGTAACCTCGCGGTTTAAGAGATCTCCCTCTCGTTGCAAGAGAGGTTCCAGCTGAAAACGAATAGAACGCCCGTCGAACGATCCAGCGAAGAACTCCGTGTCCACTCCCTAGACGGCCCAAGTAATTCCTACAACCACCGCAAAACTCCGAAGGGAGGCTGACTGGGCCCGACTGGGGCATGCCCTCAACGCAGCGACCTCCGTCGGCGCATGGATGCGCGAACCGCCAAAGGCGGCGACGGTGAGCCCGGATGGCGTGTCGCGGAGTTGTGGGCAGGCAACAGGCGGGACCAGGCAGACTCCCTTCGGAGTTTTACCCAGATCGACGAGAAGGAATAAAAAAAGCCCCGCAAGTGCGAGGCTTCAGTAGTGTCAAATTAGAATTGATTCTAGAAGTTCCAACCATAACCAACACGAAGGATCATCTGTGTAGCTGATGATGTGTTGTTGTCTGGGAAGATTGCGTAGTCGAATTGGATTGGAACGTAAGTTCTTCTGTCCAAGTGCCAGTCTACTCCAAGTGTACCAACCATTGTTTGGTTCGTTGTGATCTTGCTTGTATCAAGAACGTTGGAAGACTTTTGCATTGCGAATAGGAAGCCCAAGCCGCCGCCCACTGTGAACTCCATTGAAGAAGTGCGGTAGTAAGAGTAGCGGATCAAGGCGTTCAAGCCAAGGTAGCCGAGTTCAGCTGTACAAGTTTGACCTGATGTACATGTGCCGCCGGACCATGATGATGGGGCAGAGCCGGATACGTTGATAGACTCGTAACCGCCTAGGACTTTTACGCTGATGTTTTTATCAAGATATGTTTGGTAGTAACCAACAGCATTGAAGCTTGAACCTGACATGCTCATGGATGCAGAGGATGTTTTTACGTTCATCGAGTTGCTGGCGAAGCCCGCCATTAGACCCCAAGATTTTTTGCCGCTAGAAACGGGACCGCGAGATTTCACTTCATTAGGTGCTGCACTCATGCGTCCTTGGAAGCGTTGTAGAGAGTGGCCAGCTGCGACTTTACCTTTAGAGATGGTAGCGATGGCGCGGCCGCCTTGAACTTTTGATACTTGAACAAGGCCGCGTTTTTTACCGCTGGAATCGATGGCAAAATATTGGTCACCGACCAGGGCTGTATCGCCTTCAAGATCGATCAAAGCTTTACCACCAGACACTTTCGTAATCTTGGCTGCGTTCGCGGTGACAGACATACCTAGTAATATCAAAGTTGCAATCAGTGTTTTCATACGCATCCTATCGACACAATTCGAGAATATCTTAATTGGACCCATCAAATTAGTAGAACTTACCGGACCAGCAAATTTCAGTTTCTTTGTCTCATTTTGAGAATGAGGTCAGTTATGTATTCAAAAAAGCCTAAAGTAACCGACAATATGTTGGGGGAAATATGAAGTCAGTTTTGGGGTCGCTAGTGCTGCTAGCGGTGAGTTGTTATTCTCTTTCAGCACGTGCCCTTTCAGATAAAGCCGTTTATGCCCGTTGCTATGCTCAGCTAACTGGGCTCCCTGTTCCAACGAACAGTACCGTCATGGCAAATATTAAAGCAGGTAAGGTTCGCGCTGTTGATGCGTGCATCGCTCTTTTGCAAAAAGGCACCTTGGCCTCTAGCGGTGCCTTAGCTGTGAATGACACTGAAAGTGTCAGAGTCCTGAATAATCTTTATCAGTTTCATCGCACTTGGTTTCCTATGGCGAAGCAGGAACAAATTTCTGGATTTCAAAATGAGTTCGATCGTAATACCCATAGTTTCGTCGAGCTTTCGAGTCCAGCTCTGACGATCACACGCGCTTTGTTCACGACAATGAAATATTCAGATGTCCTGCGTGGCAGTAACAGTTATGTGCCCATGCGGGGAACAGCGGGAAACATCGCACTTGCGATGACTGATGCAGCAGGAACAGTGGCTGATCGTGATGTACCCGCTACATTTTTAGGGACAGGAATGATCTCAGGAATTCATGCGAGTCCGGGATCGATTATTTTATCGAATTATTCTGTTCCCACTGAGGGACTTGCGACTGCGTTGGGAGCACAAACAAGTATCAATCTTTACCGCGCCTTGGGTGGCGGTATTTTAGGACAACAGTCTTATTTCCTATTAAATGTCGGTCACTCTAAAGGTCAGATATTTGATGGAGCCTTAAAGCTTCCACGCAAATGGGCAAAGACGACCTTGGAAGATCTGATGTGTTTTGCGCTGCCAGCTTTGCGTGAAATTGACATCCAATCTTATATTAATGCCGGTGCCGGGGTGACCTTCCGTCGTGCGGGGAGTTGTATCACTTGTCATGCGACGATGGATCAGTTCGCGACCACAGGTCGTAACTGGGTTGTTGCTGAAACAGCTAACGGCAACCAGATGAAATCTATCATGGTCGGTAACTTTAATGTGACGACAGCAGCTGCCAATACCTGGTCTGCTAATACGGTCGCAAATTTTCACAAGCAAAATCCCTTGGGTAAATTGATGATCCGCTCTTATTCAACCGGGGCGTTGATCAATCGTGACGTGGCGAATGTGGAAGAAATGGGTGCCCGTTTGGGAGAGCTTGATGAGTTCTACCAATGTGCCGCTAAGAAATACTTCCAGTATTTCACGGGTATCAATGTGTCCTTATACGATCGCACAGATCCAGCCAATGCGCCTTTGAATAAGTCTCTGTCACAAAGAGATATCGATGATCGCAGATTCATCGAAAATCTTGGCCGTGATCTTAAAAGCTCGCAGTCTTTATCTAAGATGGTCGAGGCGATCCTAAGATCTGATTACTATAATAAAGCATCCTTCAATCCGCAGGGGGCAGAATGAGTTCAAATCGTCGTGACTTTTTAAAGCAGGGAATCATTCTTGGTGGCTCCGTTCTCACAGCATCTGTCATTGATGATTTGGCAATGAAGATTGGTGCGGGATTTATTCAACAAGCGCGTGCTGAAGCTTTGAATGGTGAAGCGGACCCGCGTTTTCTTTTGAATATTTGGTTGAATGGCGGGCCTATGCGCTACTCTTTCGATCAATGGGTGCGTATCTATGACGGTGACAACATCGTAGCAAATCCGTTTGTTTCAACCGCATTTAACTTTAGCGGTGGCAAAGTTGCGGGGCTTGCCTACAAAACTTTTAAATACAATGGATTGAATGTTCCGCATATTTTCTCGTTGCCGATCAAAAATGGGCAAGGGGGCAGTCGCAATGCTTCGGATGCCTTGGGCAACATGCTCGTATTGCGTGGTTTCGGAACGGCCTTTGACGGTCACGATACAAATAATCTTTTAGTGCAAGTTCCGGTTTCGGGTTTGCCAAGTCTTGGTGGATTGCTCGCAGATTCTTCAGAGCGTCTTTTTGCCGGCGTGATGACAGGGAATAACAATGTCGGCTTTACCTCGTCACATAACAAGGCGGGAACGCAAGTTGGGTCCGGTTACGTGCGTGAGTTGATGGCGGGTTTTGCGAAGTCATCGGCTATTGCAACCACAACGGCAGGTAAAGAAGCGTATAAAAACGCCTATGAAAATGCGATGGCTTATTTGAAGTCCTATGCGCGTTCCAACCGATTGGGCGCTGAGACTTTAAATAAGAATTTGGAAAATGCCTCTGCAAAAATGAAACAGGGGATCAGTGATATCGATGGCTTTTGGGACTCAGCCGTGGCTCGCTATAAAAATGCGATCGAAGGCACCGCTCGTATGAGTGGTATCAATGGGATTTCTCAATTTCCAGTGACACCATCTTCATTGGCGGGTCCTGCAGCACAGTTTAATATTTTTGGCTTTGTCAAAAATGATCAATACAATTTGCAACGTAATTTTACGCTGGCTCCTGATTTTGACATGCGTGAGATGACGTCGACGATTCATTACAACGACCTCTATCAGCAGATGGCATTGGCAGAGTACTGCTTAACTAAAGAACTAACGGCTTCAGTGTCTGTTGGTACCTCTAATTTCAATAACGTGCGTATCCGTACAAGTTATATCGCTGGTGACGACGTTAATAACTTGTTTGTGAACGGTGGCAATCTTCTGTTCTCGCATACAGATATGGATGGCAATACGGGGGCATATACGGCCTTGATGCTGACACATAATTTCTATTCAGGAATTCTTGCTGGGATCTTGGAACTTCGCGATCGTTTGCAAACGGTGCGCAGAGCTTCTAACGGCGCCAACATGTGGTCTGAGTCTGTGGTCCAAGTTTCCTCTGAATTCGCGCGCAATGCTTCCATCAATGGTGCGAACTCTGGGCATGGATTCCCATGTATGGTGACGAGTGCTTTCTCTGGTGCGATCAAAAATGGTCCTTATGTTGTAGGGAATCTTCGTCAGAACGCAGGCAACGGAACAAACGGTTACGGTGCCGCGATCAGTGGTTATTTGAGTGGAGTACCAACGACGGCTTCGGCTACCTCAACGCTTTCACGCTTGATGCGTTTGGAAGCAAATCCGTGGGAAAACACAGCACCAGCCATGATTTCATTTAACGAATCGACGGGGATTATTACGTCCCTCGTCGGTATGCCGAAAGTGGCGTAGGAGAGACTATGAATAGAAGACTCTCTTTAACAGTCGCAGGACTGACCATCGGACTTGTGATGACACAGGCATTTCAAAACTGTGCTCAGCCTTTTGAATTGGCGTCTCTTTCGGGGGATTCAAATGCCAGTATGGGGGCCGAGCATCCAGGTAATGCGGTGGCAACGCCCTCCATTCAGTCTCCCGTACTGGTTAATCGCGTTTATATCAATAGCCTTTTTAATGATGTGTTTTTAACGAGCACTTCCGCTGCGGCAGAGAAAACCACTCTCACGAATATTTTGAATACTTGGATTTATTTAAAGACCTCGGCCTTTGGATATCCTTGTGATCCGAAAAGTGGTGTGAATGACTGTGGCGGAACCATCGTGGCTCCGATGAACACAGGGACTAATACTCTGCGTGCGGCTTTCAAGTCTCAAGCTTGTCAGAGTGTTTTATCTCAAGATGTTTTCGTGAATAACTTTGTCAGTAAGGTCAGTGTGGTTGGTGCCGCACCGACTGCGACCTCATTAGAAAATGCCTTCGGTATGTTTTATCGAGGCGATGATGCGGACCCAGGTTTGATTCAAGGTTTAATGGCGTCTGATCGCGCTATGTATGAACAGAACCCACAGATCTCAGCCAGAGATCGTTGGCGTTACTTGATTCTAGCGATTTGTGAGTCGACAGGGTGGGAGCAGTTATGATCATGCCAAAAAAATACTGGATTCCCTTAGTGGGATTGCCAGTGATGATTTTGTCTTTCCAGAACTGCAGTGATTTTACGGTTCAACAAAGCATCATGGAGCAATCTTCGATGGCTAGCGGGCAGAGTTTGTTGGATTCCCAAGAGCTGCCTTATTTAACCGATCCTGCAAGAGGTCCCTTGGTGCGTTGGTATCAACAGGGCCAACCAAGCAAAGTGGATAAAGGCTATTCTGGTGCAGACAAGCTTTCCTACGTGTTCGCTGCTGATCGCGCGATGACGGGGCAGCTTTTTGCAGCATATTCCGGAAGTGCTGGAGCCGAGGAAACTTCGGTCTCAGTTGCTAGTGGCAAAATTACTGTGAACAGAATCTTCTCAGCGGGCAACAGTGCCCAAGCGACGGTGAATGTACCAGCGCTGGGTCAGCAAATGGTCATCGCCCTCAGAACGGGAACAAAGGCTGAGGACTTTTCTTTGCTAGTGAATGGTGTGGTGCAGACCTTAACGATCACCAAAACCGGAGCACCTCAGGAGTTTTCTTACGTGGTGAAAACTTTGGCAGCAGGAACGACGGGTGGGAAGATTTATGAGTATATGGTCTTTAATGACCGTCTCAATAATGCACAACTCAATTCAATTTCCAGATTAATTGGTACAAATAATTCCATCAGTCAGGTGATGTTTGACCCGGCTATTTTTGCCGACTCCAGTGGGTCCACAAGTCCAACAGTGGATACAAAATTGGCAGCTGCGAAAGTTGTGATCGACAGCTATTGCCTAAGTTGCCATGGGGCTGGATCTAGTAAGGGTGATTTCTCAAATATGACCGCAGCCAGTATGATCACCCGTGGATTTGTTAAGGCAGGCCAACCTTTAAGTTCTTCACTTTATTATCGAATGAAGGGGACTCAAGGTGGGGGGACAAAAAATATGCCAGACAATGGTGTAAGTCTGAGTGCAACTCAGCTACAAGCTGTGTATGATTGGATATCTAGCATTCAGTAAAAAAAACCATGGGGGAATATAAATGAAATCGGTTTTTGCAGCAGCGTTGATTACTTTCGGTGTTTCAGCAGCATTCGCACAATCAGTAGTGGTGGATGTAACTTTGAATCCAATGGGGGATTTCAAAGCTAAGACAAATCAAGTTAAGGGTGTCGCTCAAGTGAGTGGTGACTCTGTTTCCGCACAAAATATCGTTGTGAACATGAAGAGCCTAGTAACGGGCGTTGAACTTCGTGATAAGCACACACGCAAATACTTGGAAGTAGACAAGCATCCAACAGCTACTTTGATCTCGGCAACGGGTAAAGGTGGTAAAGGGACTGGTAAAATCAAAATCAAAGGTATCGAAAAAGATATCTCTGGTACTTACAAAATCGAAGGCAAGCTTTTGAAAGCTGATTTCGAATTGAATGCGAGTGAATTTGGTATCAAAGACATCAACTACATGGGTGTTGGTACAGAAGACATCGTAAAACTTCACGTTGAAGTTCCAGTGGTTGCTGGTGGCGCAGCTCCGAAAAAGAAATAGTTAAAAGCTAAATCTAAAAATAAAAAACCGGAGTCAAAGCTCCGGTTTTTTTATTTCTAGTATCTGTAATTTACGCCAATCTTCCAGATCGTCATATTGTCACCCGCGGTGCCAATCGCCTGATAAAAATCCCACTCTTTAAAGATTCTTAAACTCATATCGGCCATGAAGCTCGCATTCGTTTTACGTCCTGCCGTGATGTCGGTTCCGGACTCTGTTGGTAGGTCGATATTGCGCATATAAACCATCGCTGTTCCACCGACATTGACCGAGTTTGTGATTCTCCAAAACAAGCGGGGAGTGATCGCAAACATATTCCAAGATTGGCGTTCAATCGGAGTTCCATCAGGCAAAGGTCCCCCGTTGGCGCGACCAATTCCCAACATCCCTCCGATATTCCAGCCCCATTGTAGATAATAGGTTTCTTTTTGCAGAACCAAACCGATGCCGTTGAAGTTCAGATGGGACTTTGTCGTCGTGCCCAGTTGACTGACGTTCAAAGGCTCATTCCATTGTAGGCTTTGAATGCCTGCTGCCCATGACGACACCGAAGTTTTCGGCAGGCGCTTAGCGCGTGGACGCAAAGTGGTGTTGCCATCTGGAGTTGTCACAGTCTCTGTTGAATCCGCAGAAGCGGCATCCGTATTATATTCCATGCTAGGAGCATTGGGATCTTCAACCACAGGAGTGTCGGAGTTTTCGCCCGACTCAGTGGCGCCAGTATTTTCCGTCACCGCAGTTTCAGTTTGTGCCGGAACTCTTTTGCGAGCTCGTGTTGTCTGAGCCTCTGCAAGGGAAGCTGTCATAATCAGAGCAAGTAATAAGGAAGTTGTTTTAATCATAATCCTGCTCTCCTAGTACGACACATGCACTTGTGTTTGGAAGGTCCACGAATCCGGTGTGCCTTGCCCATCCGTGGTTGTTTTACCGTTGGTTAAACCCACACGGAATTCTGTTCTTGG
Source organism: Bdellovibrio sp. HCB209 (assembly GCF_047306065.1). Lineage (GTDB taxonomy): Bacteria > Bdellovibrionota > Bdellovibrionia > Bdellovibrionales > Bdellovibrionaceae > Bdellovibrio. Next base: position 2,616,554 of record NZ_CP178618.1, on the reverse strand, counting down.
CAAAGGAAACATCAATGCTCCCACGCCGTACTTTAAAATTTCAGCGGAGGAATGATCAATGTCGTCTTTAGAGTGCTCAATCGTGGTCAAAAGATTATAGCCACGAGCGATGGCCACTAAGGATTGCACCCAAGCATAAGAACCCAGGCGAGCTTCAGTATTCGCAGATTTGTTGGTGTACTCTTTAAGTCCGAACTCACCCATGACAGAGGAGCCCTTAGAAAGACCCATTCGAGTTGTGAAGGCTGCAAGCTTCCATTTTGAAGCTTGCGATTCTGAAGCCAAGAAAGATCCACCGACTTTGAACTTCTCATACACTTGGTATTCACCAGTGATCGCAACACCTTGCTGTTTGAGATCGGCCTTATCATAAATGTTTCCAAAGAACGGATTGATCGCGATGTCCCATAACGGATAAGTGAAGTGAGCAATCACTCCCAAGGACTGTCCAAATTGATCGACATGGACATCTTGGTAAGGGAAACGGTTTACCGCCGAGTGATCGGCATTACGAATGCCGTAGGCCTTATCCATTTGTCCCGCATACCACCAAAGATTGGTACTTTGTTTGTAGCGCAGATAAAATTCCTTCTCAAACCAGTCCCATTCCTTGATGGACGTGTAGGGCGGATACTTATCTGCGTAGCTAGTTGTCGTGATCAATGCGAATTTCTGCTTTTTATCAAAGAAGAAATTCAGATTGATATCACTTTGCATGTTGATCCACTTGTTCACTTCGGTGGAACCATTAGGATCTTTTTGGAAATAGAGGCCGCGATATTTGATGCCGGGACGGAAATACCAAGGCAGCTGTTTATCGACTAAAAATCCTGAGGTGTTTGCGATGGTTTCTTCGTCCATCGTGCTGGGATAAACGTGGCGAGCCGTAAATTCAGAAGCGTATAGTGCGCGCCCATAGTCATTCAGAGCTCCGCCACCCAGGCCACTGTAATGGCAAGTGATACAAGAAGAATATCCATATCCAATGAAATCCGGATAGGCTACGGCTTGTTTTGAAACTAAGAATGCACCAATAAGAAATGATATTTTTACGAGTTGTCTCACAGTTAAACAGTCTATTGGGATCAAGCGGGGAAGCAACAAAAAAACTGTATTCTCACATTCACTGAACCGATAAGTTAGGCATGAGAAGAATAGCAGGAATTACACACGGTCCTTGGGTGATTGTGCCAGCGGCATTCACGTTAATGGTTATTCCAGTGATGGATTTCACCACGATGAATACGGGCACCACCGCGCGATTGCAGATGATTGGCTGGTCCGTAGTTTTTCTGGCGGGGATCAGTTTTTTGATTCGCCATAAATTATTGTGGCTAGCGGGGCTTGTGCTTTGCGCTCTTTATATCGCGATCAATATGTCGCATCTGTTCTTCTTTCCTGATGCTGAGATGGCCAACGAGGCTGTGGCCTTTAAAATCGTAAGCTCTATCGTTGTTGCCGGGATTGCATGGTTGTATTTTGCCAGATCTCCGGACTTGGATCGTCGCCAGCATTGGCTGGGGCAGACGGCCCATCGCTTTTATGTCGATATTCCCGCTGTTTTAGGGGGCAAAGATCAATGTAAGTCCATCGATCTGTCCTATACGGGGGCTCGTTTTTCGGTGGCTCAGGCGCGTGAGAAGTATAAAGTAGGGCAGCGTGTATCCATCGAAATCCCCGATATCGACGCTATTCTTTGTCAGGGCAAAATTATCGCTGTTTCATACAATGAAATTCGAGTCCATTTCGTGGATACCTCTGACCATGAAAAAGAGCTGATCCGTCAGTGGCTTAGCAGTCAAAATTTGCAAGGTGTTTAAGCTTTCTCTTCCTTGAGGACCCCTTTTAGGGCATAAGAAACACATCATTGATAGACAGATAGGGAACACCGTGAGTAAAGCAAAACCAAAAAAAATCACTAAAAAGAGCGCAGGCAAAAACCCGCGCAAAAAAGTTGTCGATTCCGAGCTTGAGCAAATCTTAAGCACGAAGGACATCTTGGACAATGTTCGTCCAACTCCGATGATTGATAATGGTTTGAGCAACGACGAAAAGATCGTAAAGATCACGGAAAAATTCACTGAGATCTTGGAAGTCCTAGGCTTGGATCTGAATGACGATAGCTTGGCAGATACACCTAAGCGTGTGGCTAAGATGTACGTGAACGAGGTCTTCGGTGGTCTTGATCCGCACAAATTCCCTAAAATGACAGTGATCGATAATAAGATGAACTACGATCAAATGATCGTCGTCCAGAATATCGAATGCCTGTCTTTCTGTGAGCATCACTTGTTGCCTATCGATGGCTTCGCGACAGTGGCTTACATCCCGTACAAAAAAGTAATCGGTCTTTCTAAGATCAACCGCATTGTTCAGTACTTTGCTCGTCGCCCTCAAGTTCAAGAGCGTCTGACTAAGCAAATTGCAGATTGCTTGCAATACGTTTTGGATACGGACCACGTAGCGGTCCATATCAATGCTAAGCACTACTGTGTGATGATGAGGGGTATTGAGGATACTCACAGCACGACGGCGACGTCGGATCTGCGTGGGCACTTTAAAACCCTGCCAGAGACTCGTGAAGAGTTCCTTCATCACTGCCGCCTTAAATAGTTCGAAAAGGGGCGATGACACTTCTCGCCCCTTAGACAGCTGATTCCAGGAGTTACCTCCTCAAATCCAAATAATTCGTTATGGCGGCTGGTGAGCACTGGCCGTTAAATTGCTTTCCTAAGTCAGAACTAAGAATCCTTCAAATTTATGAGGTTTTGGCTTTATGAAAAGGCTCTTTTGCGCGCTCTTTGTCGTTGTTCTTCCGTTGGCATCTTTTGCGAATACGGAGGTCATGGCTAATACAGAACTACACGTTCAATATACGAAACAAATGGCAGGGCTCGAGTCCTATATCCGTGGTGAGGTAGAGGCGTTAGCAGTCAAGTCAGCCTACTCATCAACTCATCCAGATATTCTAGGTCACCAACGTAATATTCGCAGAGCCTCTGAACAAAAAATCCAGATGACGACTCAGTTCCGCGATGGCTCGATCAAGCTTTGTAAGCAAGTCTTTCAGCAATAGTTCATTAACGATAACTGAAAATAAAAAACCCACGGTGTTGAGCCGTGGGTTTTGTTTTATCAGCAATTTACTGCGATCTTTAAGTCAAAGCAGATTGCAAAAGTTCACGAGAGTTTTTCGACAATCCCGGAACATCCACCATGCGCTTGATTTGCTTCATCGCTAGGTCTTTCAATTGTGGTTCTAGTTTTGCCACGAAATTGAAAGCCGAGCACAAGCGAGCTGCCACTTGCGGATTCTTTGGATCGATCTCGATGATCTTATCCGCCATAAACTCATAGGCCTCTTTGTTATTGAAGCTTACCAAGTTCGTGCTGAATGCGCGCAGAAGCGAGTACACGTTGTTTGGATTGTTGATGTTGAAGCTTGGGTTTTTAGTCAAAGCTTTGATCTCATCCAAAATCTGTGGACGGTGAGCCACGGCTTGAACCGTGAACCACTTATTGATCACCACTGAATCGCTTTTCCAATTCGTGTGGAAATCAGCCAATACTTTTTCACGGTGTGTGCTTTCAGAGTCTGCCAAAATCATCAACGCCGTCATACGGTCCGTCATGTTTTGAGCATCCCAGTATTGTTTGGCTACGATGTCATAGATCTCAGCATCGTTAAGCTCTGCCAAGTAGTGAAGAGCTTGGTTTTTCAACAAGCGTTGACCGAATACTTTCGTGTTGCGGCTTTGGGCTTCAACACCATGGTATTTTTTGTAAGTTGCAAGCAATGTCGCCTTGTTGTCTTTAGCGATCTCTTTGCGCAACGTTTGACGAGCTTTATCGAAAGCCACTGGATCAAGAACAGCTTCCATTTGCGCCAAAATCGCTAGACTTGGCATCTGCAACATTTTTGCTTTGAAAGCTGCATCCATGTTTTGATCGTTCATCACAGTCTTAAGAGCATTCAAGAAACGTGTGTCGACTTTCAAGTCTTTGCCAGCGCGTGCTTGTTTGATCAAATCAGACATCACTCGCAAAGCCAGTTTTTGGGTGATCTCGCGGCGGTTGAAAGAGTCCGTGTCTTTCTCCATCAAGAAGTAAAGATCTTCTTCGGAAGCTTCCCAGTTCAAGTTCACTGGAGCCGAAAACTCACGAAGGATTGAAAGAACAGGGCGCTCTTTAAGACCTTTGAAAACATAAGTTTCTTTTTGAGTTTTAAGTTCGATCACGTGCTGACCGTCAGAGTTCTTTTCAACTTTTTCACAGTTCAATGCCAACTCTTTACCAGATTTGTCCAATAGACCCATCATCAATGGAATATGGAACGGCTCTTTCGTTGGTTGATTCGGAGTTGGAGGGCAAGATTGCTCAAGAGTCAGATGGTATTCACCAGCTTTATCGTCAAAGCGCTCTTGGATTGCAACCACAGGAGTTCCTGATTGGTTGTACCAACGTTTGAATTGAGTAAAGTCTTTGCCATTCGGTTCAGAGATCGCCGCTGCGAAGTCTTCTGTCGTGACAGCTTGGCCATCATGACGTTTGAAGTATTCGTCCATGCCTTTGCGGAAACCTTTACGGCCCACAATCGTTTGCATCATGCGGATAAGCTCAGATCCTTTTTCATAGATCGTCATCGTAAAGAAGTTATCAACCGCCATACAAGACTCAGGACGAACGGGGTGAGCGTTCGGACCAGCGTCTTCTGCGAACTGACCTGCGCGCAGGGAATCAACGTCTTCGATACGTTGAACTCCGCGATCTGTCATGTCAGCAGAGAATTCTTGATCGCGGAAAACCGTCAAACCTTCTTTAAGTGAAAGTTGGAACCAGTCACGCAAAGTCACGCGGTTGCCTGTCCAGTTATGGAAGTATTCGTGGGCCACGACAGATTCAATCGCGTGGAAGTCAGCATCAGTCGCAGAGTTTGTATCAGCAAGAACCAAGCGAGAGTTAAAGATGTTAAGACCTTTATTCTCCATCGCACCGGCATTGAAATCATCAATGGCAACGATCATATATTCGTTCAAGTCGTATTCGCGACCAAAAACTTCTTCGTCCCATTTCATCGATTTTTGCAAAGACACCATGGCATGCCAGCAGCGTTCTTGTTTTCCGTGAGCGGCATAAACTTCCAAGTTTACTTTGCGGCCTGATGAAGTTGTGAAAGTGTCACGAATAACACCCAAGTCACCCGCAACAAGTGCGAATAGGTAACAAGGCTTTTTATGTGGATCACTCCAGTAAGCTTTGTGACGACCGTTCCCTAGGTCTTCAATTTTCACACGGTCACCGTTTGAAAGTAGAACTGGGTATTTGGCTTTATCAGCTTCGATAGTCACTGTGTACGACGTCATCACATCTGGACGATCCAAGAACCAAGTGATTTTGCGGAAGCCTTGGGCTTCGCACTGAGTACAGAAGATGCCATTAGATTTATAAAGGCCTTCTAGGGACGTGTTGTTCTGTGGTTCCAATTGGGTTTCAATTTCCAAAGTGAACTCAGCAGGAACAGATGGGATGATCATCTCTTCATCTGTCAGTTGGTATTCACTTGTCGTCAAAGCTTTGCCATTGATTTTCACGCTGACAAGTTTCAACTCTTCGCCGTTTAAATGCAGGGGAGAGCCTGCTGTCAGAGTTTTGATTTTAGATTTAGCGATAACTCGACAAAAGTCCTCATTCAAAATGAAGTCGAGGTGGACTGAGTCTACGGTGAAAGCCGGCGCAATATAGTCCTTTAGGTAAATTTTCTCTTGTTTCATGGGGCCTCGCTTCCGATAATAGAGCAATGAGTTTGGTTCTAACTTCTATCACAATAAACACTGCACAGCTACAGAACATGCTGGATTTTTATAGCCGAATTGGCCTTAAATTCCAGATGGTGCGGGTTGATAAAGGAAGTGAAGTGTACCGTGCTCTGCACGATGGGGTTGAGTTCTCCCTTTATTCTCTGCCGTCTGCGCAGAAATCTCAGATTCCCAGTCTTCAATTAGGTTTTCAAATTACAGAGCTGGAAAAAACTGTGGCTGATATGGCACAAGTGCCGGGCTCGATGCTGATTTTGGACCCTACAGACATGCCCGACGGGAAAAAGGCCATTATCCTAGATCCTGATGGTCATTCTATCGAACTTTGTCAGAAGTAACCTTCGCATTTCACTAACAAAATCTTATAGTTTCTAAGCTTGTCTCACTCGGTCAGAGGAGTAGCATAGAGGGATGAAGTCTTCGTTCTGGGCACCTCTTTTTACATTTGACCGTTCCATGTTAGATCTTTGGGTTGCATTGCGCAGCGCAGTTGCTGTGGGTTTGTCGATGCTCATAGGGGTGTGGTTGCATTCGGATACGGTGGGCATGATTGTGGCTCTGGGAGCCATCAACGCCTGTCTTTCTGATAATAACGATGCCTATGCTTTTCGCGCCAAACGTATGTTTCGAGTCGCCATCGTCACCGTGATCTTAGTGTTCTTGGCTTCCATCTTTGCTAAAAATCCTGTGGTATCTTTGTTGCTATTAACAGTGCTGGCTTTCGCTGCTGGATATTCCATTGTCCTTGATACAGTGCTGGCGGATTTAGGAGTGTTGGCGATTGCGACCTTCGTGGTCTTTGGAGCACATCCCATGGATCCGCAACAGGCCTTCCATCTGAGCCTTTTTGCTTTGCTAGGAGCGGGGATACAAGCATTGTTGGCACTCGCGCTGTGGCCTTTGCGTCGCTATCGTCCTGAACGCCGGGCCTTGGGTGTTTTCTTTAGTGATCTTTCAACACTTTGTGATTTGCAGTTTAAGCCCGATGAAATCCCAGGGGGCAGCTCGCAAAGTATTCGCACGCAAATTAATCTAGGTGCGATCTCTCAAGACTCTCGTCCCGAGGGCAGACGTTATCGCTCGCTATTGACTCAAGGGGAGCGTTTGCGTTTGGGAATTTTGTCGCTGACGCGTTTGAAATCCCGTATTGAACGTCAAAATCCTGGGAATCCGTCATTGGATATTATTGCGGATTTTTTGGACAAAGAAAAAATGCTTCTGCAAAAAGTCGCAATCATCATCAGTGATGAAACCCATATCCAAGAAGCTCGCGAATATTTAAAAGCGATCGAAGTGGACACGGCCAAAGTTCGCGATAGCGACTTCAGCGCACAAAGTGCGTTTATGAAAAGAGTTTTAAGCGATGCCCTTCGCCAAATGGAAAATATGGTCGGACAATCGCGCGCGGTGATTGAACTTGCCGCCCGCACGACTGAGGCGGGAATGATCGAATCTGAAAAAAATGAAAATGCTCGTCCTTGGCGTTTCCGTTTCCGTGGGGTATGGGCGACGTTGCGTGCGAACTTTACCTTTCAGTCGCCGGGATTTCGTCACGCTCTTCGTCTTTCAATTTGTATCGCTGTGGGGGAAGTCGTCGGGCACTTGCTTTCGATTGATCGTGCCTATTGGATTCCGATGACGGTGGCGATTGTTTTGAAATCAGATTATGCGTCGACCTTCAATCGCGGTCTTTTGCGTGTGGGTGGAACGATCATTGGTTTGATCTTGGCGACGGCCTTATTTCATGTTTTCCCCGGGGGACAAATTTGGAGCATCGCTTTGATGGTGATCTTTATGTTTTTCATGCGCTGGGTGGGAAGAGCGAATTACGGAATTTTTGCGATTTGTTTGAGTTCTGTTGTTGTGCTTTTAGTTGCCATGACCGGTGTGCCTCCTAAGGATGTGATTTGGACACGCGGAGTGAATACCGTTGTGGGTGGAGCCCTGGCGATGCTGGCTTATATGCTATGGCCGACGTGGGAGAAAACGCAGCTTTCAGAAGTGGTCGCAAGGATGCTAGATACTTATCGCAAGTCATTTCACGCGGTGGCTCAGCAAACCTATGGTGGTGGCAATCCTAATACTTACGAAAGAGATCAGTTGCGCCAGCAATCCCGAGTGGCTCGTGCGGAGTTCGTGGCTTCGATGAATCGCTATCTGTCTGAACGAGGATCAACTGATGTGGACCGCGAGTTTTTAGCGGGCATCACGGCTGCTAGCAACCGCTTTGCGCATGCGATGGTAGCGATTGAGTCAGCGTCTCCATTTGCGTTGGATACGGAACAGCAAAAGATCTTTGCAAACTTTGAAGCTAAGATCGAGGTGACCTTGCAAAATCTTTCAGAAGAGCTGCGCGGACGGAACGTTCCTAATAACGAATATCCTGATTTGCGTGCTGCCTACATTGAGCTCGCAAAAATCAGCCCGGAACAAGAGCGTCACGGTTTGTTCTTTGACGAAACGGATCGCATGACCAACAGTCTGAATACTTTGCGTGAGCTCGTGGTGAACAGACTTCATCAGAATCGTCTGCAAGCTCAGAAATCCTAGTGTCTCAGCCTGAGACTGGGCACGCCCTTTGAAATGTTCTCTATTCGTGAACGCTTGAAAGGGGTATCTCTGATGTTGTCTAAGTTGAAAGTTGTTGTAGTAGTGGTTCTAACGCTTATTATCGGTATTTCAGCGGCTGAGGCGGCTCCGAAAAAGGCGTTTATCAAAACGAGACAGCCACAAAAGGTCTCCGCTGTAAGCAAAAGCTGGCATCGCCTGGTGATTGCCGATTTAAGAGCGGCTACACTCTCTGCTGAAAACTTAGATTCACAATTAGAGCCTTTGATGAATGCGGGCGGCTATAGCTTCTTGCAAAAATGGAAGCGTGGGATTGATGAAGCCTCATTACAAAAACAGTTCTCAAAAGATCTAAAAAGCCATTTGCAAATCATGGCTGTCCTTTTTGAAAAACACGCGAAAGTAAAAAAGTTTGAATCCGTGAATGAATTTGAGTTCCAAAACTTAGTTCGTCGCAGTGATTATATTTTGTCTTTGCCTGTGGCCAAGGACAGCTTGCAGACTTCTTTAGCACAAAAGAAATTCGCGGAAGACTTTAAAAACGTTCTCGCATCTTATAATAAAGAGCGTATGCGTTTCGATTCTAAAACAATCCAAATAGCGGTGAAATAAAACCTCACCTTCTCAATGTGATATTACCTTCAGTACTTCCACTCTCTCTCTCCATATTTTTTGCGGAGACTAAGTGTACGCACTGGAGGTAGTTATGATTTCTGCACGTTGGTTCAAAGGTATTCGCGGTAAGTTAGTTCTTTTAGTTGCAATTCCATTCGCAGTCACAGCGGTTCTGTACTATGAAGCGGGACAGAGTATCGCTGTTCTTCAAGAAAGTTTGCATCAAGCAAACTTCGTTCGTGGTCCTTCCATTACTTATACGGGTCAGATGTCCAAAGAGACAGAAAGTCTGCAAAGATATGTCTTAAATGCTGTGACAGCGGAAAGCTCTGAGGAAGTCCACTCTGAAATCACCAAAGCTGTAGGTTCGATCGAGGCCTTTGATAAGGCGGTCGAGGAGTACGAGAAAATACCCCATGGAGCAAGTACTGCTCAGAAATTTGCAGCTATCCACGAACTCTGGAATTCTGCAAAACCCAACGCTCAATTAGCTATTGAGAAACTTCGCTCTGGTGACAAGGGCAGTGCCCATGATGTCTTAGAAGCCAAGTATCGCCCGGTGGCTGCCGAAATGTCTAAAAAGCTTCAGGAGCTTTCAGCATTGCGTCTGCAACTGATGGTTGAAGATTCCAAAAAAGATGCAGCATTAATCGCCCATAAAGAAAAAATCGTCGATCTAATCGGTCTTATTGGGATTGCGGTCTCTTTGGGGTTCTCTGGATGGGTGATTTACAATCTGAATCGAAAACTCACAACAGCAGTTCGTTCTTTGTCAGAAAATTCCAGCAATATGCTTCATGCCAGCAAAGAGCTTTTTCAAACGAGTGAACAAGTGGCACAGGGCTCAACTGAATCCGCGGCCTCTATCGAGGAAACCGTGGCTTCACTTGAAGAGGTGAACTCCATGGTGCAAGTGAATTCGGAGAGCGGTCATAAAGCAGCGGAATTTGCTGAGAGAGCCGTTCGTGGTTCAGAAAAAGGCCAAGCCGAAGTACAAACTTTGATAAAAGCCATTCGCGAGATCGAAGCCTCATCGAAACAAATTGAAGACATCATTGCGATGATTGACGACATTGCCTTTCAAACCAATCTTCTGGCTCTTAATGCAGCGGTGGAGGCGGCGCGTGCAGGCGAGCAAGGCAAAGGATTCGCTGTCGTGGCCGATGCCGTTCGCAAACTTTCTCAAGACAGTGTGAATGCCGCTAAAGAAATTGCAGAGCTTATTCATCAAAGCTCAGAGAAAATCCAATCAGGTGTGAAGTCCGCAGAAATCAGTGGACGAGTTTTTGAGGAAATCAACGAGACCATTCATAAAGTGGCTGAGATGAGTCAGGAAGTGGCTCAAGCCAGTCACGAACAAGCACAAGGTGTGAATCAAATTAATAAAGCCATGAATCAGCTCGACACCACAACCCAAGTGAACTCTGCCGCGTCTGAAGAAGTAGCAGCTTCAGCGCAAGAGCTTTCGGGGCAAGCTGTTGAGTTGCAAAATGTGGTTGAAGATCTTCGTCAGTTACTTGACGGGGAAAGTCAGGAAGGGAGGGCTGCTGCGAGGGAAAGTGTTCCAAATAACGTGGTTCGCTTAGTGAGAACTGCGTGAATCCTCTAAATTCGTGAATCTAAAAGGGAGTCCCTCATGGACTCCCTTTTTTTTGAGGTATAATCGAATAAAATTTGCTTGGAGTCCTTATAATGAGATTCCCATAGGAGTTTTATCGAGGTCTCGCTAAATAAAGCCCTTTATCGTAGGTTTAACTGTCTCTTTTTGATAGCATTTATATATGAAGGTAAGGACGTATCTTCTTTTGCTCGTGCTGGTTTTAGGAGGCCTAGGAATAGGGGCCTTCCTGCAATTCAACTCGCCCAGTTCTCAAGCGGCGCCAGTCAGTGAAAAGACAACATCACCTATTGATAAAATGCCCGCTTCGGAGGGCGACGTTCGGGAAATCCCGGCGAATGCCTTGTTCTGTGCTAAGAGCTACGATGCCATCTGCAAAGCCGCTCCTGTGGCTGATCCTACGGGGGAGACATCCCTAGACTATCGTGGGGAAATTCGCGCGCTTCGAGTGCTACGCAGAATCGTCAGAACAAATCCTGGCTGGACAACCGAGCAGATTGAAAATGAGCTGGTCGCTCGTATTTACACCAAAGAGCGTAAAGACAAACTCAATCGTATTTTTGAAGGCGTTCGCCGCGAACTGGTAGATCTGATCAATCAGCAATCATCGCAGATTTTTACTGGGACTGATAAAGATGTTCTGATTGGTCGTATTCATAAAGTCATGTTGGAGCTTCCAGAAAATCGGGAAACCTATTCCGATGCGACAGATCTGTATACCAAGAGTGAGATCTATTATGAGCGAAGTCACGAAGGTGAGCTTCGCGTCCGTGTAGGCGGAGCCTACGTTTTAAATACGTCCTCTGAATTCAGCATCATTTTTACGATGGCTCATGAGTTGGCTCACGCGATTGATCCCTGTGAAATCCAGCACGGGGCTCCGATGAATTATGGAGTCTACGAGGGCTTGGTTCAGTGTTTCGTCGACAATCAGTGGATTAAAAAAGAAGAAGCTCAGTGTGGCAACAAAGATAAAACCTCAGAAGTTTTCGCGGACTGGTTGGGTTCAGAGATTCTGGCTCGCTCGATTAAAAAACAAAGTAAGTACACTCTGAAGGATAAAGTGAACGCGGCGGTAAATGCAGTTCGCGATCTTTGTGACGATTCATCAGGGTTTGAAAAAGTAAACTTAGACTACTATCCTACTGATATCATCCGTGTAAAAGGCATATTCGCCAGAAACGCATTATTGCGTAAGGAATTGCAATGCACGACTTCGCCAACCCCGAAGCCGTATTGCCGTTTCGAACCACCGAAAGCGAAGGGACGTCTATGAGAAAGACGCAGGGTTTTTCAAAATATCCATTATTGATGTCGATGGCTTTTTTAGCTGCCTGTGCGACGAAGCCCGCGAAGGAAAAAAACTTTATATCGCCGGAAGCATCCAAGGTTCCTAGTAACACCATCAGCATTAACTATGCTCTTCGCCACAATAGCTATTTATTCGAATTGCAGTCGGTAGGTGATGCGGAGTTCAGTGCTAAGAGTGTTGTGAATGAAAAAGTGATCGAGAAGCGTAAGATCTCTAGAGATAACTATATTTCCTTTGCCAATCGTATCTATGATTTCGCTGAAAAGTATAAGGCGGGGCCAGTCGTCGGTGAGGAGTGCAAAACTCCATTCAGTATTCGACTGGTGAAAGATGGCGAGATTTCTGAAGTCCAAGGTTGCCGCACTCAAGACGGAGGCGGGGAGCTTGGTAAGATCATCCGTGAAGGTGAGATTCTATTTTACTCTGAATAAATTTAAATTAAGCAGGAGTCTCGCGATAACTGTGTGAACGAGACTCCCACTATCAACTATTGACCAGCAGCTGGTTGTTGAGTTGAAGGAACAGCTTGTTGTTGCTGTTGCAAGTTTTGCTCTTCAACTGTTGATTTTTTTCTTTTGATAGCGCCTTTGCTATCTTTTTGCACTTCTGTGTGTTGTTGAACAGAGTGGCTGTTTACAGACGCGTCTGTTGGTTGTTGCATTTGAGCTGATTCAGCAGCGTTTGCAGTTGAAAAAGCGATAACAGATGCTAGTGCGATTGTTGCATTCAAAACTTTCATGTAAATACCTCCAAACAAATTAAACGAATCGAAACGAAAAGATTCAAAACAGTTATCTGTTGAACATGGTAAGCCTTTAAAAAAAAGGATCGCAACAAATTGGGTTTGAAATTTTCTTCACACGTTCGCGATTCATTTGAAGGCGTTTGTAAATGACTGAAATTTTTGAATAAAAAAACCCCATTCTTTTGGAATGGGGTTTTTCATTTGCGCGGCAATAAAAACTAGTTACGTTCAGACAAAGGAACAACTTTGCGTTGCTCAGCACCTACGTACTCAGAAAGAGGACGGATGATGCGGTTGTCAGCAGTTTGCTCCATGATGTGAGCAGACCAACCAGTTGTACGAGCCATAACGAAGATCGGAGTAAAGAAGTCGATCTCGAAGCCCATCATGTAGTATGCAGGACCCGCTGGGAAATCTAGGTTAGGGTAGATCTTTTTCTTATCAACCATAACTTTTTCCAAAGCCGTGTACATTTGCATCCATTTTTGTTCGCCAGTTACGTCAGCCATAACTTGTGCGTACTTTTTCATAGTTGGAACGCGAGAGTCGCCAGAGCGGTAAACACGGTGACCGAAGCCCATTACTTTTTTCTTTTGTGCCAATGCATCGATCATCCACTGTTCAGCTTTTGCTGGGTCAGCGATTTCTTTCATCATATGCATAACCATTTCGTTCGCACCACCGTGCAAAGGACCTTTCAACGCACCGATACCCGCAACAGTTGCAGAGTAGATATCAGATTGAGTTGAAGTCACAACACGTGCTGTGAATGTAGAAGCATTGAAGCTGTGTTCAGCGTAAAGGATCAAAGAAACGTCGAATGCTTTAACAACTTCTTTTTGTGGTACTTTACCAAAGCACATGTGGAAGAAGTTTTCAGCCATCGTCAAATCAGCTTTTGGAGGAATGAAATCCAAACCTTTTTTGAAACGGTAGTCAGCAGCAACAGCCGTTGGAATTTTCGCCAACAACATCATCGCTTTGTCCATGTTCGTTGCAGGAGATGAATCCCACACACGAGCGTCTTCACAACCCATGAAAGATACTGCCGTACGGATAGAATCCATAGGGTGGCATTTTTGTGGAAGTGATTTGATCACGTTCAAGCAAGTTGCAGTGATGTCGCGGTTTGCGCGTTCTTTTTTAGTGAACTCAGCAAGTTGAGCTTTGTTTGGAAGCTCACCGTTGTACATCAAGTAAGCTACTTCTTCGAAAGAGCAGTTTTCAGCCAAGTCTTGAACTGGGTAACCGCGGTAGATCAAAGAGTTAGTGTGTGGATTCACTTTAGATACAGAAGATGTATCCATTACCACGCCATCAAGACCTTTTTTTACGTTCATTTTCTCTGGTTCTGGAACGTAATCAGGATTGATATATTCAGCCATTATTTCCTCCGAAAAGGCGCCTGCCGGTTTTTAGGAATGCGCCGAGTTAAGTTAAACTAAAGTAATGGCTCGAGGCTAGTCCTAGCCCCCTCCTCGGTCAAGAGGAGGAGGGGAGGAGGCAGTGTGGCAGGTAGGATTTTGCGATGCGTTTGTGATGGGAGAGGCGCTTTAGACGGAAACTCTGACTGCAATTGAGGCAGTATAACCCCCGGTTGACGAGTTGGATGCAACTGTCAGCATCTCGGTGGAGGTTCCGTCGCTGAAAACATTGTCGGCGGTATTGTCTAACATTCCCGATGTTCCTTTATATCCATAGGACGTTTGCGCGGCGACCGCGCGATTAATACTCATCGGAAATGCAAACTGTGTGATCTTAATCGGAGACGCATCATCAAGGCCTGCATAAACTTCCGCATGGATGTGAATCGCGCGTCCTGTGTACCAACCTGGATAAATCGTGGTGAAGGTCACCTCACCATTTGAATCAGTTTGCTGAATACCACGGAAGTAACTTTCCGAGCTCGAATGCGAACCACCATTATTGGAGGCTGTGTAGGCAGAGTAAACTCCCGTGGGAGTGCAGTGCCAGATATAGATGTAATAGTTTGGCAGAGTCGAGCAGCTGTTACGCACATTTTGTAAGGAGATATTCAAAGTTAACGGCACTCCGCTGAACGATTCTGCAATGTTGCTGCGAATGATCGGGGAGCCTGTATAAACTTTATCAAGTCTCGTCGACGTTCCATCACCCGCTGTATTTGAACCATCGGCAGGGAACGGGCCATTTGTTTCATTCGCACTTTCGACACAGGCACCACCAACCGTATCACTTGAGTCATCGCTGCCACTAGAAGATGTGGCAGGAGAGAAGCCCGCTTGATTGCATCCTGCAAACATCACGGTTGCGCCAGCTCCAATCAGAGCGGCTAAAAGTTGGCGTCTTTGCATTCCATTGAATTTAGGTGCTTGATCGCACATATAAAGTACCTCCGTACTTATTAAAGAATAAGGAGCAATTGTTGAAGGACGGTGGATTCGTGCCAGGGTGAGAATTCTAATTTTTAGACGACAGAGTTCTAATCATTCTATTATGCAGATCATCATGAATAGGGCATATCCCTTCCTGTAACGAACTAAATACATTTATAAAAAGGATCGAATATGAACTCTATTAAAGCGTTTATCGTATTAGGAACTCTGTTGATGTCGTCTTTTGCAATGGCTCAGGGCTGTGTCGATGAAAAGGGTAATGATGTCCTGAATGACCCAGGTATTTTTACAGAAGTGATCGCTCGCAAAGAGACTTGCCACGAAGCTATTGATTTGGCGAAAGCCTGTGCTTGGGGTGCAAGTGTCGATTATACGACGACGAGTATCGCAATGACGGTTTGTTCTTATCACCTAGAAAAACTTTCACCGAAAGAGGCTGATATGAACTTGCTTCGTGCCATGATTGATCGTTGCGAGGCAAATCACGATGCGGACGGTGGAACGATGGCGATCTCTGAGACAGGATTCTGTCGCCTGTCTGCCTATGAATTCGTTTATAAAATGTATAGACCACAAGACGTGTTCTAATAAAAAAGCCCGGTTCATCGCCGGGCTTTTTTTATTCAGTAGGTTCTTTAAAGACCTTGATCATCACGCGCCGGTTTTTACCCCGGTTTTCTAAGTTCGGCGTACCGTCGGGATTGTCATTTGGAACAATGGGCTTGGTATCACCCAGGCCGAGCATGGAAAGCTGCTTGCGTTGAAATCCATTGCTTTCAAAAAGCTGCGCGATACGAGCAGCACGCAGGCCCGACAGTTCCCAGTTACTTGCGATAATAGGGTGGGAGATCGGAGCGCTGTCAGTGTGACCTTCAATCTTGATATTGTAACCTTGGGCATCTTTTTGAATAGTGCCCGCCAGTTTGTTGACGATGTTCACAGCTTCTTCTTTGACACGGAAGTCACCGCTCTCGAAAAACAGCGTTCCTGTGAAAGTCATCGTCACGCCATCAAAACCAGATTCGATCTGCACTTGTTTTTCAAGACCGTTCGCTTTCAAAGTTTTCTTTAAAGCATTTTCCAAGGCTTTGTAAGGTTCCTCGTAGTGACCACCAAAACGTTCCACCGCCGATTTTTTGGCTTGTTCCATTTTAGCAGGGTCGGGCTTTGACATACTGAACATCATCGCAAAGAAACCCATTAACAATGTCATCAAGTCAGCATAACTGACCAGCCAAGGGCCTTCGCCCTCTTCTTTTTTGATGATCGTCGGAGGCAAAGCCTCGTGATCATCATGAAGTTCCGGATACTGATCGTGAAGAGATTTTTTATTCTCCTCTTGAGCAGGGACCGGTTTAAGATTGGACTTACGCAAACCCATAATTAAGCCGCTTTCTTAGTATCGCCGCGTTCACTTGGAAGCAGGTAACTCTTAATGCTTTCTTCAACAACGATAGGATGCTTTTTGTCGCGGATCAGTTTGAATCCGTCGATCACCATTTGACGAATGATTTGATCCATACGATTTGCTTTTGCTAAGTTTTCACCCAATGGCAAAAAGATAAAGTTCGCAACCGCGATACCATACATCGTCGCAACCAGGGCGATGGCCATAGCCGGACCCATTTTTTGAGCGGCATCAGCGCCACCCATTGTTTGCATCAAAGAGATGATACCGATAACCGCACCCAAAAGACCGAAGGCAGGAGGGAATTTCGCCAGAGCTTTAAAGATCTCTGCGTCTTCCTCGTGACGGTGAGCCATGTTGTGCGCACGTTTCGTCAGAATTTTATCCATTTGATCTGTATCGATCGCACCTTCGTTTAGCATGCCAATAGCTTCCTTTAAAAAAGGAGTTTTAAGATTGGCGTGTTTATCACGAAGGTAGTTTTCGTTTTCACGGTAACCTTTTGCTAGGTCCACCATTTCAACGATCGCGACATTGATGTCGTCGTTTTTACCTAGAGTTCTTTTAAAGAACACTTTGCCTAGGGCTAGGAGCTTTTTGGCAGAGAAGCTTAAAAGACTGGCGGCGATCGTACCGCCGATAACGATGACGAAGGCATGCACATCTAAAAAGATCTTTGCTTTATCAGTCGATGTCACCATCGCACCGATCATAACAGAGAAGGCCATCAAAAGACCTAATAGTGCTGATAAATTCATTGCCGTAACTCCTTATTTAAAACTATAGAAAAGGGAACCAACCAAGGACATAGACGACATCGACCCAGTGCCGATTGTTGTCATGGCCATGATAAACTCGCCGCGAACTCCCATACGACCCGTGAGCTGAAGATCAGCACCGACTCGAGGGGAGAGATAAAATCCCGCCGCGTTCGAAGTTTTTCCTTGGGCATCGGGAAGATTATTGGATTGTCCAATACCAAAACCAGCGCCCCAGAAATATCCAATATCTCTAAAAATAATTTCGTTCGTGTCGAGGCTTTCAGCTTTCAAATACGGTGTCGGAACTGCATTCCAATACCACTGAAAGAAAAGGCCAGAAAACGAGTTCGAAGTCGCCGGAGGGCTCATAGAAAGAGAGCGCAAGTGCTCAAATCCCAAAAGCAACTTTGAGTGATAGACATAGTCCACCGTGATCAAAGTTGTCAGAGGTCCTTCGTCTTCGGAAATCTCATTGCTTGTCGTCGTTGAACCTAAACCCAGGCCCCCAGACACGCGGAAGCCTGCTTGCGCCAATGGACTTAAGCTCATCATCAGTACAAAAAGTGGGAGGCCTAGTTTACGCAACATTGGCAGCTCCCATATCACGGTCCACATACATACGGGCGATCGTGATATTTTCTGATTGAACCAGTTTTGCCCACTTCGCTTTCAAACCTTTTACTTTTTGGTTCTGAACGTTTGGATCTACTTTTGAAGCGAGCTTCAAATCGTCGGCCAAAATCGTTTTCATCATCGGTGGACATTGAGCCAAGATAATATCTTGAGCTTGTGGGACCACGCGGATCAAATTCAGAACTTCTTCTGACGTTGCAATTTGTGTCAGACGGCGAACATAGTCTGGTTTCCATTCGTCGACGAACGCAAGAGTCAGATAGTTGTGCTTCAAGTTGCGACCATCCATTGGAAGGGAAGGTGAAACTTTGCGCAATGTCGTAATCTCGTCCACTGGCGATAGTGTCTGAATCGCTTCCAAAGTTCTTGGGAAGAGATTGACCAGGCGAGTTTGTTCTTTCGACAGCTGAGACTCGACAACCACTTTTACGCTCGTGTCATGGTCCCAAAGTTTTTTAACGTCAACTTCAGCATTCAACAACATACTGCGGATGGTGTTCAATTTGTTGAACTCATCCATCTCTGTTAAAAGATCTGTTTGCGTTTCTTTCGGAAGATACATCATGGCTAGGGCACGAGTGTCATCGGGTTGGTGCTCCAAAAGATCTTTCACGTCAGAAACAGACGTTTGATTCAAGAAATCGAATGGACGACGAAGTGACTGAATACCCAATGTTCGAACACTGATAAGATCCCAGTAAATACCTTTCAGCATTTTCAATTTCTCTGGATCATCCATCATACCGACATTGCGGTAAGCTTCGGCCAAGTGTTCTTCGTAGTTAGAAATCATTTCTTGTTCAAGCGGGATGCGCAGGGCTGCCATCGCGCCAGATTCTTTCATGATTTTTTCGCGAGCCGTGATTAAGCAATCGACCAGTAAAGCAGTCTTTGCAAAGCCTTCTTCGTTGGCATCAATCCATACTTTGATCAGTTCATTGGTTCTAGCGCCAATTTCCATGCAGACGAAAGCGATTTTCTTGATCATCATATCAAGTTCTTCGCTGGCAAGACGGCTGACCGGAGCGGGGAGTAGATCTTGATTGTCTCCGCCAGTCAGTTCGTCGGCAGAGGAGTTTTCAAGAGCTAATTCGCCTTTTTGTTCAATCGTCAGAGGTTTTTGCGCAGAAGCGATTTGACCCATACCAGATTTCAATAAGAAACCTAGGATCATCAAGGCAAGCGCCATCAAGCCTGCAGCAATCACCGGAGCCCATTTACGCAAAGCTTGCATGAATGACTCTGGTGGAGGTTCAGGTTTTACCGGAATTGGTTCCTTAGGCTTTTCTAACTTTTGAGTGATTTTGCCAACCGTTGCTTTCGCGACACGGCCATAGTCTTTAGTTAAACGGTCTTGCAACCATTTATTAAGTTCTTTGGCATAGGACTCAGGGTAGGCATCTGTATCAAGACCCACGAAAACTTCTAAAGACGAGATTTGGAATTGTTTCTCTTCTTTAAGCTGTTCTTTTTTTAGTTTAAGTTCTTCGATACGTTTTTCATAGGATTCAACGACGTTACGCACGTCGATTGTGCCGATGTCTAAACCGTCTGGTAATTTATCCGGTTCTGGTTCTTTTTCTTTTTTAGGTGGCTGAATCGGGGACAGTTGAGCACGAACGGCGACGTTGAAGGTCTTTCTTTCCAAGCGAGTGGAAATCAAGTCCTCCAAGTTGCGGCGCACTTCGGTCTCGATGTTGTTTCTCATTTTTACTACATCAGATGCCAAGTTGTTGGTTTGTGGCCAAGCTGCAACTGATATAAGTAAGATGATCAGGGAGATTATGAACTTCATTCGATAGTTCCCCCTTGATCGCGTTGGATTTTTTCAAGCATTTTGATCGCATCACTAGAGCCGGGATCAATCTCAAGAGCTTTTTTATAAAGCTTACGAGCATCATCAATATTACTTTGTAGGTAATAGATACCAGCCTTCATTGTCATTGCTTGGGAGTTTTGACTATCAATAGCTAAAACTTTGTCCACTTCTTGGTGGGCTGCTTCAAACTGTCTAGTTTCAACGAATTTTTTCGCATTGAAGAAATACTTAAGGATCTTGGTTGCTGTTGTAGAAGCATCTTCAGATGGCGTCAGACGAATCTTTACGATTTTCGTCATCTCGCCCCAGCGATTAGAGGGCAAAAGGATCGTTTTAGATTCAAAGTCTTTCTTTTCAAAACGGAATTCAATCCATTGAGAGGACTCAGGGCTTAGTTTCAAAGTTTCAGCAATTTGAACTTCAGTAAGTTCTAGGGGAGTGTCGCCTACTTTAACGCGATTGTTTTGTCCTTGAACAGAAATAGTGACAGAAGCCGGTGATGGCTCACTTTGCACAACAAGTTTAGAACTGCATGCGCCTAACATTAGCGTCAACACTAGTAGCTGCAATTTAAACATCATGTTCTCCTCCGAAACTTTCTGTATTATCAGAAAATTTATCGGATGCGCTCATAATGAGATGAATGGACCTTAGAAGAGAATGCGAGTGTTGTTAGAGTGGATACTGACTCCAAGAAGTTTAATTAGATAGAGTTCTTACGGATATTTACAAGCTCTTTCACTGCGAGCAGAGAGAACAGACCATACCCAAGTGCGAGCCACATGATGAAACTCTTCGTCGTTTCATCATCAAGAGAGGCCTTCTTGACTTCATTTGTGTCAGTTGGTGTATTTTCCATTTCTACGTCGGGCTGTTGTTCTGGAAAATTGTAAGCGGACTCTTCGTTAAATGTTTCGCGTTGGGCTTCGGCGAATTCTTCGGGGGCTGCCATCGCCATTTGCACACGTTTTTGTCGCTGCAATTGACGTTCACCTTGATAGGTTACTTTTTCATCAACACCTGTCAGCTTTAAAACTCGCGAACGATCATTTACACGCAGGACGGCTTCGTCCTCTGTGGGAGAGGAGAGCTGGACTTCTCCCTCTTCAAGGTGAACGGTGTTTAGATTGTTTCTGCGAGTCACTCGGACCAGAGAGTCTTTGGATACTTGAAGAAATGTACTCTGATGTAAGAAGATCTGAAGCTTTCCGTTGCTACCAGTGAAGACCGTGTCGTTGTCGCGGATTATTTCACCCAGCTTCGCGGGGAGCCACAGGAGTTCTCCTCCCATACGCAAGCGAACATCGCCATCTAAATAGTTGATGTGACCAATGACTGGATACTTCTTATTATTCTGTGCTGTATTTGCTGGTTTAATCGGGCTCGCATGATTTGCGAAATAGTACGCAATATAGAGAATCAGTACCGCCGAGGAGACAGCATATAACTTTAGGATGTATTCTGAATTCTTCCTGGTCATGTGAGCTTAGAGTATTGCGTATCAAACAAAATGTTGAGAAAATATTTTCGATGAGTTTAAGAATTAAACTTTTATTGGGGATGGTGCTTTTGCCAACAGCGTGTTTGTTGGTGTTCTTAAGTCTATCCGTCATCAACTTTGTCGATGATAAAAAAGCCTTCGTGTATGAGTGGAATCAGCTCCAGGCGCGGTACATAGCCAGTCAGATTGATTTGAATTTGATGCGTATGAAGGACGATCCGCAAGAGGCTTTGTTCGTCGCAAAAATCGATTCAAGTCTTAATCATTTGCAAAGTCTTGCAGGTCGAGTTCAAAAAGATCAAGCAGCAGCGATTATCAAAACCTATGCGGTCGCGATGTGTTCTGGACTTCGCAGTATCACGTGGGTCGAGATCGAAGGACGCTTGGTCTATACCTATTGTCATAAAATCTCCTCTGGGTTTGAACTTTTCGCATTTGATAAAAGCCGTCTCGAGAATTACTTCACTGAGCGTGGTGTGAGCGAAAATATATTGGTGGGACTTGATGGTTATGTGATCTCGGGGCCTCCGGGATATCCTATTGGTCGAGAATTAACCTCAATTGTCGGCAACGGAGTCAAAGAGGTTTTCGAAGCGAACTTCGAGAAAGGTCGCATCGAATTTAAAGACAAGCGCGATTCAGAAACATATCTTCTTAATTTCTATAGAATCCCTAATGAGTCGTTGATGATTCTTTCGATCACGGCCAGAACTGCTCCCGAGAGAGCAGCGTATTTCTTTGTCTATAAAGGTATTATCTTTGCGGGCGCATTGATGGTGATCACCTTTATGGCGGCATTGTTTATTTCCGGTGCTTTGATTCGCAGTGTGGTCCAGCTTAGAAATGCGATGCAGAACTTCGGTGCGGGTCAAATGGATGTGCATCTTGAAACGAGTTCCAAAGATGAAGTCGGGCAGTTGGCAGGTCTATTTAATGATATGGTGAAACATATTAAAGACCTTATGTCAGTGCATGAAGAAAAAGCGCGTATTGATGCCGAGATGACACTGGCTTCGGATCTGCAACGTAAATTCTTTCCGACAGAGTCCTATTCAAATCAGAAGTATCAATTTGCAGGATTTTACGAACCAGCAAGTCAGTGTGGTGGGGATTGGTGGACTTATGTGGAGTCTGAAGACCATTTCATTGTTTGTATCTGCGACGTTACCGGGCATGGATTGCAATCTGCTTTGATCACATCGGCCGCGTGTGCGGTGGTCGCAAGCTTTAAAGCGACTTTGCAGGGACCTGCGCAGTTGATGGCGGCGATGAACCGTGCCGTTTTTGAAACATCTCGTGGCGCTTTGAATATGACTTGTTTGATTGCGGCGTTTGATAAACGCACTAATAAAATGACTTATTGTAATGCCAGCCATGAACCCACGTATTTCTTTACTCCGCGTGAGGGAATTAAACGCTCTGACATTAACGTTTTTGATGCCGTGAACGGTCCACGTCTTGGTGAAAGCCTGGATGCAAGCTTTACGGAAACCACAATCAGCTTTGAAGAGGGCAGTGTCTTCTTGTTCTATTCAGACGGATTAAAAGACATCGTAAATAGTGAAAACAAAGCATTCGAGGAAAGACGTATCCTGAAAGTCTTAACGAAGGTCACGGATCATTCCGTAGCTGCAGATACGATCCTGGATATGGCAATGAAAGAAACTAAAGAGTGGCGAGGCCAGTCAGGCCTGATCGATGACTTATCTTACTTTATCGTAAAACATAATTCCCAAGGTCCTACAGCTTAGTTTTTAGGGACCTCAGGGCTTAGCCAAGAAGCTTCTGTGTCTTTGAGGATAGGAATGTGTTTGCTTTGTCCCACGGGTAAAAAGTGACGTTCTTCCTGGGAGTCTTTGCTTTTGATCACCATCACTTGAGCACCCGCTGTGCGTGGGGCATCTACCCATTTCAAATCAGCACCAAACATTTCAGAGACATTGATCGAGTTCTTACTGCTATTCACAATAGAAACTGACTTAGGTGGCAAGCGTTTGATCAACCATGGTGGAGAGATCACCTCTACCGTCCATTTCCCAAAGGGAATTTTCGGGAGGTCGGTCTTTTTGTTATCTAGTCGCGCGATTGTTTCGATGGGCTTCAATTCGCCATGGATTTCTTTTGTCGAAGGTTCCGGAGTCCATTGCAGCGTCAAAGCCATTTCATCTAAGGCGATTTGCCCAACGGCCACTTTCATCAGCTGAGCCCAAGGGATTTTAGTGAGCGTCCCGCCCGCGAGTTTAAAGGTGATCTCGGCGCCATTGTTGGGATCTAAGAAGCGGATTTTATATTCTCCGGGTGGCACAGAGATTACAAAAGGACCTTCCCAAGAACGATTGAATTGATCATTCGAGATAGAGAATTTAGCTTCTTCAGGAGCGCCGGTAATTTCTAGGACCGCTGGGGGAGTCGGGGGCTTATTCGATTTAGGATCATTGGAGCCACCCTTACCACTGTTACGTCCTTGGTTTTTCATCTTAAAGATCTTGATATTAGTCCCACCGGTGCGCATGGAATCTTTGATCTCTGTATCGATATCATTATTCAAAGATTGGGATGCTTTCAGTTGGTTAAGCAGGTCTTCTTTAGAGTCGATATCCGCGAAATTGATTTTAAAGTTTTTCAGATCAAGATCTTTAAAGCATTGCATCTGACTTTTGTCTTCTTTGAGATCCAGACCCACCATAAAGATTTCATAGGGTTTGTCTGTCTTAACTTTTTTGTCCGCTTCCTTTAAAAACTCACAAGGGTTTTCACCACAGGTATCCGCTCCGTCGGTAATCACAACCGCGCGAGTCCCTGGGTATTTCTGCAAACGCCCCACAAGAGTGCGAAAGCCTTGAGTGAGGGGTGTTTTACCAAAGGCCCCGGGCTGCATACTCATCACTTGTTTTTGCAGAGTGGGATTTTTCCCGTTCATCAAGCGCACATCTTTACATTCTTTTTCGGGCTTCGTACCAAACACGATGGCTTCGGAGCTCCCTTGCTCGGGAGCTGTGGAGAGCAGGGCATGCACTTGTTTTTGTACGATCTGAATTTTTGGAGTTTTATCCAAAGGTTGTTCCATGGATCCAGAGTAGTCGAGCATCAATATAAATGAGAGAGCTGCTTGCGATACCATTAGTAGAGATCCTCACCGATACGAATTGAAAAGAAGGCTCCAAAGTCCAGGCGATTCATCGAGGTGTCTTCTGAAAGCAGGATGTTGCTAGCGAAAGCTGCCTTTTGTTGATCCAGCAGAATCAAGCCACCACCACACAAACCAAAAGTGATATCAAACAGGTTCATATCTTGAGTGCACTTTTGCACTTTGAGTCTGTACCAATTCAAAGTGAAGGGTGATTGTCTGAATTCTTGCTTTTCCGAGATCGTCGACATAATAGCGGTGTCAAGATTCACCATCCAGTGATTCCATTTAGCGGAAAAACCTAGCAAATAAGACTGGCGATCAAAGGAAAAATGCTGAAGGGAGTTCGTTGAAACATTCCAGGACTCTAGATCATAAATCAAACGTGGACCCAGTTTGAATTCGGGATAAGTCACCCAAGCTTGGTATCCTAAAGACTGCTGACTGTTTGATACAGCTAAGGAGACGTCTTGAGATTTATAACCAGGCGAAGTCGCAAATTGCAGATTCACTTCGTGTTGAATCCAATATGATTTAAGACGTGAAGGCTTTCCTCTCATAATTTGGACTTGAACGAAAGGCATGTATTGAATGCCCTCAGAGGAAAGATCCTTTTGCAGTTCTGTATTTCCGGTCCAAGAACTTTGCGAATAGAGCATGCCGCCGGCGACGGAGTAACCCCAGTTGAAATTGTAGACGGCATACTTAGGTGGTTTTACTTCAAAGGTGGTTTTGTCCTTATCAAGGGCTTGCTGTCTTTGATTGATAAAGGGAAGGACGGGGTTTCGAGAAATAAGTAGAGGATAAAGCGGGTCTGATTGCGCGACTGTTTTTAAGTGATCCCAATCAGCAGTGCGTTTTCCGACAGGAGGATTCCAAGAGCTGTCTTCACGAACGGAGACGAATTCGCAGTAGGGATTGCAGACGTACAGAATTCCTTTCCAGCCTTTTCCTAAACGCTGTTCGATTTCTTCGTCTGAAAATTTGGGTGCTTCAGTTTCTGCAACGGCGGTGGTCTGGGCGAATGCGGACCCACCAGTCAGAAACGTCAAAAGAAGAGTTAAGGCCCATATCATGATGAAACTATAAGTTCGTCTAATACGATTGGGTAGACCAGTAGTGAAAAGTTACCTCATGGAGTCGTTTGGAGTAGGGTGCTCTCTTAAAGAAGCGCTCAGTAAAATCCGATAAACATTATTAACATGCGCGCGTTTTTTATCGCTATTTTATCATTAGCTCTCATTTCGGGATGCTCGAAGTCTGAACTTAGCAGTTCAGGTAATCAGAACTCTTTGTCGAGTTCTGATTACTATGTATCGGGTGTTGCGAACACGCGCGTCTTTCACATGGCTTCAGCAGATGTGCATGGTCTGGGCACATTCGTGACAGAGCTCGCGGCTGAAGGTGGCAGCCTGATTATTCCTTCGACTTTGACGAAGGGTGATTATGGAGTGCGTACCAGTGCTTCTACGGCTCAACCGTTGGATCTTGTTGTAAAAGTTTATCGTGAAGAGCATCCCTCAGGGGATTTTATTTTCGAAGCACCACTTTTGGGGCCTCAGGTTTCAGTGACGAATGTAACGACAGCGTTGTACTGGTTGCTGAAGTGGGGATACACCAATCCAAACTTAAAAATTTCCCAAAATAGATTTGATTCAATTGTGGCCAGTGTCGAGCTGGTTTGTCAGGACTGTCGCAAAAAATCTAATTCCGAAGTTCTTAACTTTATCAAAGGTCATAGCGATCTTATTCCCAATATCACTCAAGCTTTGAATTCAGATAATCCGGGTTTGAACCTTAGTTTCCATTGGAACCCCGAGGTGCTTTATTATGCTTGGAGTTCGCCGACCTTGAATACGACAGGCCAGGGAGTGAGATCTTCTAGGCAGCTTGAAACCGTTTCTGCGGAAGTGATCGCGGTGAATGCAAATTCCTCGACCACCCGAGTTCGTCCGGCATCGTGGGTGATGACAAGAGCTGATTTGTCGACGGTGAACGTTGCAGGTTCTCCGATGATCTATACATTTACCAACGAAGATCAAGCTTCGTCGGACTTTAAGCCAACATTCACAGAGAGTGTGGACTTTAGTTCTCGCATTAATATTCATTACGAAGTAGCGCGCGCAAACAGAGCTCCTGAATGTACCGAGCCGATTCAGTTGGTGATGAAGGCAAATCGTTTAAATGCCTTTGATCTGACAGCACATTGCCGAGATATCGATAATCCAAGTACGACACCGAACTTAGGCGTGACCTATGCGTTGGTTTCTGGGCCCGCAGGACTCACCATCAGCAGTGGTGGTATTTTGCGTTGGTCGCCAAAAAACAATCTCGCAGGACAAGCCTATGACTTCCAAGTTTTGGTGACGACAGCAACTTCTGCTAATCACGTAGCTAAAGGCAAAGTGATGGTGAACCTTGTGCAAATTCCAACATTTGTTGGCGTGCCATCAGGGACATTTACGGAGGGCCTTGCTTCAAGTACGTTGATTCCAATATCAAATCCAGAGGGCGATCCGCTAATTCTGGTTGTGACGGGTGTTGGTTCTATTAAAACGGGTTCTCCTGCGGGCGCAGGGGTCATGAATTCCTATACGCAAGATACGACAAATCCAATGGCTCCGATTTTTGATTGGGCATTCACGCCAAGTTACTTGCAAACCATCGGCGCGAATGGAATGGCTTCATTCCGTTATTCATTAAGATACAATTCGTCTGTGGATCCAAATTTAGATAGCTCTTTGGAGCTTGCAACAGTTAATGGTTCATTCACGGTGTTGAATGCTGACGATCCACCGACATGGGTGCAGGTGAGTGATGGCCAGCCTCAGACCGAAGGCGTAAATTTCAGTATGGTTCTGGGGAAAGCGGTTGATCCGAATCCAAATCCATCGGCAATCACTTATTCCTTTATTTCAACAAATGGCCGCTGTGACTGGAGCCAAACTGCGACTTTAAGTGTTGATCCAGGTACTGGTGAAGTCAGCATGTCGGGATACCCTGACTATGCCTCCTATGAAGAGTGTCTATTCCAAGTGGTGGCAACAGATGCGAATGGCTTAAGTTCGCGTTCGGATGCGATTTCATTTATGGTGACGGATACAAATCGTCCTGTTCAAGAAATTATTCCTGAAACTGTGACAGAAATTTTGGCGACTGAAAATCAGCGTGTAAATCTATTGATTGAGCAGATGTTTAGCGACGAAGATATTACGATTTCAGATCCTCGCGAAAATCTGTCTTGGGAGTGTTTCGTCAATACGACAGGATTGGGTGCCGCGTTCACCGATCCTTGTACATCTCTAAATATTCGCTTCCAACTTTCTACTCGAGAATTCTCTGGTACTTGGGCCCCAGTTTATGGTCATGCCGGAACGTACTATATTCAGTTGAAGGTAACGGATGCCGCGGGCAACGTGGCCTCTCATAAATTCAGACTTGTCGTCGGTGCGGCTCCAGCGCCAATGACTTTAAGTATTTTGCAAAATGATGTTCCGATGAATTTAATTGCCGTCAATGAGGGCGCTATCGGTACATTTGTCCTGCGTGCGACGCCGATTTCAACGGCGGATGTGAATCAGTATACTTATAACGTATCAGCTCCTCGTTGCTACCCGAAAACGGGATCTGGAACTTGTAGGGCAGCGATGATTGCAGTTCCTTCGTCTTTAGAAGGACACGGACCACAGGATTTCATCTTCACAGTTTCACCGAATTATTCTGATGGTGATGGTGGTTATCCAAATAATTTACGTGAATACTATGTGACGTTCACGGTGTCGCGTGTGCCGGGAACTTCAGACAATCAAACTCCGGCAGAAATCGCGGCGGATACGTTTACATTGGATACTGAGGTTTCTTTAGCGTTAAGCATTAATAATACGAATCGCTCGCCAACAGCAATTGGTCTGGGGGCTGGAAGTTATGGATGTACGGGCAGTGCTGCGAACTCTTTAACTTCGGCATTTACTATTTGTATTAATCTTGCGCAGAACGCGAAGTCCGGAAATACATGGCAGAAGTCCTATACCAATGCCTTAACATACACGGATCCTGACGGAACAAATGACTCATACTCATTCAGCTTCCCATACTCTGGAGTACCAGGATCTGTGACGGCACTTACGAATATTTGGACTATCAAATTACCTGCCTGTTTGAATCCAGGCACCGCTACGATCACACGCACCTACGATTTGACGGTGAGTGATGGCCGAGGAGGAACACTCACGCGGCAAGTGATTATGAAAGTGCAAAACGCGACAGCTGCTCTCTCCTGCATGTAGGAGTACTCCAGTGAAAAATCTTGATGTCACTGGAGTCAGATATGCTGTTTCAGAATGACCCTAGATCTCAAAAAGTGATCAAGAAATACCGAGAAGTATATTGGTTTCGACAGCAAATGGAGTGCTTCGCCAATGCATACTTGTCTTCAGAACATCACTAAATTCGCATTGATCGCTTTTGTGATCCTGTTATCAGGATGTCTGAAGGCGCGTGATGTTGCATCGACGGGAGCAAGCTCATCTGCTTGGTTCGCGGGCGCCGTTTCTGCAAAAAATCTGGGTGGTTATCCATCCGCTGTTAAAGTTTCTTGGGCTCAGGCGGACCGTTCTGTCCTTGGTTACAATGTTTATTCTTTGCGTATGGCTCCATCTGGTTCGAATGAGTGGACGTTGGTTGGTAGTGTTGATGCCGATCAAACTTCATTCACTGATACGGACTCTTTGTCTGAAGGACAAATCTATACTTACAAAGTTATGGCACTAGATGCTTTGTCTGGCGCTGAGGATGGAAACTCCAAACAAGTTTCCACTGTTACGTTCTATGGAATAGCGGGTATCACAATCACGGGTAAAACTACAGCATCAGTGACTCTTAATGGCAGCACAGGTGCGTTTGATGCTATCCATATTTATGCAACTCCTAAGAGCGGAAATTCCACTCCAGTGATGGTTGCTAAGGCCGTGGGCAATGTTCAGAACATCGATATTTCAGGTCTTCGTTCTGGCGTGAACTAT
Source organism: Bdellovibrio sp. HCB209 (assembly GCF_047306065.1). Classification (GTDB taxonomy): domain Bacteria; phylum Bdellovibrionota; class Bdellovibrionia; order Bdellovibrionales; family Bdellovibrionaceae; genus Bdellovibrio. The sequence goes on along the minus strand of NZ_CP178618.1, from coordinate 2,587,235 downwards.
AAGTTTATTGCTAGAGCTTACATGAGTTATCTGGGTGCCGAGGACGGTAATGATTCTTCGATCCTAGGGCAGACACACTCTGACAGTTTTGGTAGCGGTAAAGATGCTGATACAAATTTCTATTATCGTGGGATTTTAAATTTCCAAGGTTATGGAGCTGCACCGAATGCGACGTCAGGTCCTGTAGGTCGTCAGTTCAATATCACATGGCTGCCTTTTAGTAATGCTTCCGGGACTACGAGATATCGCGTAGTACGTTCGACAACTACGGCAATCGATACTACAGTGACAACTGCTTGTACTGTGAACTCGACTGATTCTTGTCGTGTGTGCGAAGTGACGGGGACTCAGTACTGTCAGGACACGATGTTGAAATCTCCTCCGCAAAGTTATTACTATGCGATCTCTTTGGTTAAAACCGATGCCAATGGTCAGCAGTATGCGGAAGAACTCCCGTGCCAAAATACGAATGACTGTTCGAACAAAGCTCTTTATACAGTGAAAGCTCATGTGCCTTCAGACTACATGGTCTTGGTTCAGCGCGATGCTGCCAACTATGAAATGTGTCTGAATATCAATGCAAGCAGTGACCCACGTCACAATCAGCGCTGCATTTACTCTGGTTACGGAGCTGCTCCAAGTACAACGGGTCCAACGAAACCAGTTAAAACTTACGATAACGGCTATTATGATTTTGGTTATAACATGCTTGTAGATCGCTATAAGCTTGCGTGTAACTGGTCCAGAAACGTGACGAACTGTAACACAGCAAGCTCTAGCGGAGCCTTGGGTTGCCTTGGTGTTCTGACAACAGCAACAACAACGGCTATTTCAAGTTTACTTCCAGCAAGCAATGCGTCGGGCAGAGTCTTCCTGGGTTTTTCAAACAATGGTGCGAACTCCGATTGCTTTATCGACACTGTGGATCTTTCCAACACAGCTGGATGGCACGGTGTTACCAATGCAGCTTTGAATTTGTCATTGGCTGATATCAAATCAGCAACAACAATTGATCCAGGTGCAGCGGGACAAAAACAACGTCCGCCAATTCACAGAGCGACTCCTGCGGGGGCTGCAAGAATTTGTAGCGCACAACCTTCAGACTATGGATCTAAGCGTCTTTTAAGACGTCGTGAATATCTTGCAGCTTCTCCATTACCATATATCCCAGGAGAGCCGAATGCGATCTCCACATCTTTGACGGTCTTTGATGCTCCTTATCTTACTTCGTGTAATCCGGGAACATCGACTCCGGCGTCTGGTGCTACGGGAGATGCGGCTCTTGCAAACTATCTGAATGGTACAAACTATCAAACCGCGATGACAGTCAATGGAACCGCTTTGAATACTTATTATTATGGTGAGAGATATTTCATCGGTAATAGCCAAACAAGCTCCTGCGTTTCGCGTTTTGGTATTCAAGATCCGTATACGTTCACAACTCCGGGAATTATTTTTGCGGACTTCTTTACGCGTTCAAATCTTGGAACGGCTCCACCGGTTATGACGGGGACATCTGGTTCAGATCTCGATGTAAGTGCCAGTGACTTTGCTGGTTTCACATTCAACGGAGTGAACTCTCCAAACTTTGGTTATCCTGCTTCTTATGGCCGTTACATCTGGTTGCAGAATGCGGTTACGCAAGGCACTTATTACGGGTGCAATGCTGCTACGTCCGCGAAAGCTATTACTAGTATGGTGATGCCATTGGGCGCACCTGTTTGCTCTTGGGGTGGTGGCGCGCAAACTTTGCGTAACATCAATGAGCTTACTTCATCTGGTAAATTCGGCTACGCGCATATTGGTGCTGGTACAAGAGCAACGATTCGTTTCCAATCAGATACAAATTCTTACAGTGCTTATGTGATGGCGTCCGAAGGTGAAAGCAATGGCCGTTGGAGCTTCAGCTTTATGGGCTCAACGGACTACAATACTTCGGGCATTCTTTGTGGCGTGGAGGCTGAGTAATGAGTAAAATTACTTCTCTCCTTGCACTGATATCTTTATCGTTTGTTTTAACCGGTTGTTTTGATTGGTTGGATCGTAGCAAAAACTCTGTGGCGGCAATGCCTTCGGAAAGTGCTATTGGTTCTGCTCAGTTCTCTGGAGCAGCTTCCGCTGTGAATAAAGTCACGGGGATATTAATCACGTGGCCTGCTGTTGCTGATACATCTTTGGTGAAAGCTTATAAGATCTATCGTGTCAGTGGTTCTAAGAAAGTTTTGCTAAGTACGGTCGCTTCATCGTTGACGTCCTTCATGGACGGTACGGTGACGTGGGGTACGATCTATACTTATCAAGTGAATGCAGTCGATCAAAAGAACGTTGAAGATAGCAATACGAAAACAGTCAAAGCTTTGTCTTGGGCGGGTATCGGTGCGGTGACGGCGACCTCGCGTACGGCCTTGTCTGTTCGCTTTGATAATATTTCGACGGTCATTGATGAGATTAGAATTTATGGCCAGACGGCTGTGGGCGGTACAAAGACTCTGCTTGCGACAACGACAGGCACAGATACTGACGTTGATTTGACAGGCCTGCGCACCGGATTTCCTTATATCATTAGCGCCCAGGCGTATGTGAGTTCTCTTGGTAAAGAGGACGGCAACGATGTGACTTTCAAAACATCCACTTTGACATATGGATATGATTACGACGGCGTTGCAAATCCTCAGTGGGGCAATGTGATGCTGGTTCGTGCTTTCGGTGAAGCACCGGGAGCTCCATCCCATCCATCGGAAATCTACAAGTCTCCAACGAATCGTCAGGTTGAATTGGTTTTCAATGCCTACAGCACTCAAGCTCCGACAGCGAAATACGTGGTGACTCGTGCCGCACAGGGCGCAGTGATGGATAGTTCGACGACAGCGACTTGCACAAATACGACGACATCGGCGTGTTTGGTTTGTAACGATGTTTCAGCATCTTCAGGAACAGTGACCTGTCGAGATCTTGACGTTGGACCTTCTCCAACTAAATATCGCTACTCCTTGTCTTTGGTTCACACAGATACAGTTACGACAGATCGTTGGGTGGAACCGTTGCCAACAAGTACGGTTTCATTGGATAAAGTTTCTGTGCTAGTGCCGATTCCTCCGAAAAATATGGTTTTGGTGCATAGAGATGCTGCGAACTATGAAATGTGTCAGCAGATGAACAAATCTTCAGATCCGTTGAATCACAATCGTTGTATTTATACGGGTGTTGCTGCTGTTCCTTATAATTCAGGTGGCAATAACCCAGCTTTGACTTTTGATCCTGGATTCTATGATTTTGGTTACAACCTTTTCGTCGATCGCTGGGAGACTTCTTGTAATTGGACGATGACGTCACAAGGCGGGATGTGTGAAACCAGATCATCGCCAGGTGATGCGCCGATCGCGGGGAATTGTATTGGGCAATCTGCACCCACAAATACTCAAGGTAAAGTTGGAGACGTATTCTACACGATGACAGTAGATGGTGGTCATTGTTATAGAGCGACAGCTTACAGTATCGGTGCCGGAACTACATGGACAAGCTTAGCTGCGTCGACGGTTTTAGTGGATGGCGCTGATCAGATCAGAGCAATGACAACTATTGATCCTGGTTATTATGATGCCAATGGTGTGCTAAATCCAAACTTGCCTGGCAAGCGTGGCAAAATCACCAATGCGGTCAACGTCTATCACGGAGCTGCAACTTGTGCGACTCAAACGGATCCCAACTACGGTGTAAAACGTATCGGGCGTCAGCGTGAGATGATGGTGTATTCGGGCGCTGCTTTGATGACAGGGGAGCTCTATGCATTCCCAAATATCAATTCCTGGTATCAAGTTCATAGCGGTACTAACTCACATGTGACAGTCAAAGGTTGTGATAGCTACGGCACAGTGCCAGATGCGCTACCAAGTACCTTTGTGGATATGCTAGATACTTCAGTGAATAATCCGTATCGTGAAATGATGAAGTTAGATATCAGTGGCACAACTTATGGATCCCGTCGCTATATGACGGGTGCCTCGGCCACGATCGATTGTGAATCCAGATATGGCGTGCAAGAGCCATGGGCCAGAAAATTCCAATCGGATATGTTGTACTATAGTGGTACTGCGGTAACGCCCGTTACGACGGTGGGTATTCAGTCTCCATTAGATAACGGAAACATGGATTTGCTTTACAGTATCACCGGGGCTTCGACTGGATTTGTATTTGAGAATTCAAAATTCAGTGGTGGGGCTCTTAGTTACGGGAACTCAAATTTCACAGGATACATTGTACCTCTGGGATTGCCGATCACAGCGACTTCGTACTCTTCAACGTATATCGCTAAATCACAAGTTACAGGAGTGGGGACCGTCAATCCGGCTTATACAGCCAGTACGACATCGGGCGCCGGTTTAAGATCGCTCTTATCTTCGGGTCGCTATTACAGTCGTGTCGACTTTTCGCCGACCGATAATTACCCTAATGCCGGAGAAATCCGCTGCGTTCTGCCTGCAGAATAAAAAAAAGCCCGGTTGCAACCGGGCTTTTTTATTTCTAGATATTAAATCTAATTAGAATCTAAACTGAAGCTCAACGCCCCATACATTGCCGCGTTCGATACCTGCTGTAGTCGCCGGAGCTTTGCGCACCGTTAGATGAGCCTTTGCATCTTGTACTACTTCAGAACCAATCAAAGCATTGATTTTTTCAGCAGCAACACCCATTGGATTCATCACGATCATCGCGAATGCACCCAAGCGTTTAGAGCCCCAAAGCTCGCCATTGTTCGCTTTGATTTTAAGTTCTGCGCGATAGAAAATCTCACCGATGATTGATCCCAAGATCGGAGTTGCGAACAAGTCTTGGATAGATGGTTGTTCCGCGAACGCCTCAACACCGAATTCCCAGAAGAATGTCGACATCAAAACAGAGTAACCGAAAGAACCCATCGCTGTTATGCCTTCGTTACGAGCGACTTGGTAGTAAGCCGCACCAGAGTAAGGGTGACCGATATAGTTGATCATCCAGTCATCTTTATCCATGTGTGGACCTTTACGGATGTTTTTCTCCCAGTTTTTACCTAGGTTTTTCATCTCGTCTTTATCCCAGTTCGTGAAGCTTTCAGGCATGATGTATAGCAAACCTGCGATACCCAGAGCAGCAAGCGCCACGTTACGAGTTGCTGTGATGATATTTTTATCTGTCGAAGTCGCAGCTTTAATATTCAATTCACGTTGCCATTGAACCTCACTGGATTCGCTTAACACTGTCACTGTTGCGATTGGTTTTTGGTTGTCAGGAACGCAAAGACCGTTGACATCGTTCATCGCTTTTAGAGTCTTATTATTTTGAAGTTCTTTTTGAATCGCCAAACATGTGTCTTGGTCACGAGTGTCGATAGTGATCACTTGACCTTTAAGCATCATGCGCTTTTGATCGTCAGCCATCTTTTGTTTTGCCAAACGATCGATGTCAGCTCTTGTATAAAAACGGCCTCCATTAATAAGATCGCGTGAAGCATCTGGAGAGCTGTTCCCATTGATCAAATAATCCATAGAGGCTTTATTCCAATCAATAGGGGCTTGGCTGCTTTGAGCACTTGGGGCTGTCTTGCTATTAGCCAATGGCGCAAAATTGCTAGCCACAGCGGCGTTGACCTGAAGGGCAGCGACTCCAAATGTAATATAACGAAGGATAGTCTTCATTTTAGTGACTCCTTTAATAAATTGATTCCGAAGATTCCACGAGTGCAAGACTCTGACCTAAGGGTTCCTTAGGTAGTAACTGGCGGTTTACGGGGTGACATTTGTAGGCCTCTGGCCATCAACTGAACACCTAAAAACACATATAAATGGAGATGAGCTTCGCGCGAAAAGTGCATAAAACGGATCGGATTATTCCTTATTTTTGGTCGTCTGTTGAAAGTGTGCGTATGTTGAGGAAGTTTTTAAAATTCACATCGTTCCTAGTTGTCTGGTTGTTGGCACTTGTTTCCCAAGCTGCTCCCAAAGACACGGGCTTGTTTCTGTCGTTCGAGCAGAGGCTGGCGGCGACCTATGCTTTGATGGCTTCTGGAGAATCAAAAGACGTTCAGGAAAAATACCTGGATCGCGGTATCAAGTACTTCCAAGCTGTTGCGCAAATTCCGGTTAAAACTGTTGAAGTTAAGAATTTTAATGAGTTCCTGACTGCGTACCGTGGGCAATGGCCTAACACGCAAAGCGTGGCTTTGGATCTGGATATAATAGAAAAGGATGGCCCTCAAGCTGTTCGTATCTTTAAAGCGGGCAGTGCTCGCGTGCAAAGACAGATTGATAACTATATAGAGTGGCAAACAGAGCAGCTAAGGGTCATGGCCCAGAATTCAGATAAAGCCGCTATGCTTGATCTGTCGACGGTGGCACAAGCTACAATTTTAATGCGGTATCCTGAGGGGCATAAGCTTGCGAAAAAGCTTTTCATGAAAAACAGTGATGAATTCATTAAAGGCCATTTAAAAGAGTTTGATCGCATTGGCGAAAAGATCGCAGCATCAGGAATGGCGAAGACCCAAGATAAAGTCGTAAAAATTGTGATGGAGACGATGCTCTCTGAGTACTTCTCCAGACTGTCACTGAACTCTAAAAAATTGATCGTGTCTTCATTTGTCGGTGGAAACTTACAAGTCGGTGACATGCAAAAGTTTGAGGTGATGGTGCAAAACTCTGGTCCTCAGTTGCAAAAACTTTTGCAAGTGGTGGCTCGCCAAGGAGATTTGAATCCAGAAATGATTCAGGTCTTTAAACGTCTTGAGGACGCTGTTCGATCAGTACCTTATCATCAAGTTGAGCAGCTGTTGCAAAATGAAAGACAGAACTATGAATTCGTCTATTTTGAGCAAAAGCCTTTGGGTGTCGGAACGATGGCGCAAGTTCATCGCGCGAAGGTTTTGTTGAATGGTCACCGCCAAGATGTTGTCGTTCGCTTTATAAAACCTGACATTGAACTTCGCGTGCAAGAAGACGCTCGCATCTTGTCTGAGGTTGCGACGATCTTGGACAGCAATATTGAGTTAGAGAAGTCGGGTATGCCTAAGATGACTCCGCTGGTTGCGGATATCACAGCAACGGTGACGGCAGAGCTGAGTCAAGAAGACACCATTGCTCGTCAAAAGTTAGCGGCTACTCGTTATAACCGGGAAGCTTTCTTGGATACTCCCGAGTATAAAAATGTGATCGAATTCCACGTACCAGAAATTTTCCCTCCAGCAGCGGGGAAGTCTAAGTTCATGGTTCAGGAAATGGTCTTTGGTAAAAAACTTGATAAAGAAGTCAAAGATTGGGCTGAGGTTGCTCCGAAGATGAAGGCGGGTATCGTTGAAGAACTAGTTCGCCTGTGGGGAACTGAAGCGATGTTTGGCGAGGGCTTTTATCACTCCGATTTGCATCAAGGAAATTTCTTGATCAGATTTGGTGAGGAAAAAATCCGAGTGAATCTTTTGGATTTCGGTATGGGCGGCCAGATCAGCAAAGAAATGCAGCGAGATATCTTTATGTTTGAGTCGGCTTTAATTCTGAGAGATCCAAACTTGATTGCTCAAGCACTTTGGAATATCAGCAATAAATCTGCGAACACTGTGACGGAGACTCAGTTTAGATCTTTGGTCGCTGCGAAAGTGAAGCTTGGATTTAAAACGAAGGACGACCTGTTGACGGAAGAGTGGACGAAGTGGGCAATGAATCATGGTCTGCGTCTGCCGTATGACTTCATCAATATCAATCGTGGTATTACCATCTTGAAAAAGCTGTTAGAGGATAGCGGCAGTAAGCAAGATTTGAACTCGATCATGACTAAAATTGCTATGAAGAAGCCTTATCAGGTTTACAAGCAATTGATTGGCAAAGAGCGTCTTTCTATTCTTAAATTGTTGAAAGCAGGGGGCCTTCAGGTGTTTGGAGAGTCTTTACCTGACGCTCCAAAGCCACAGTCGGTTCCTGTTATTTCCTGTCAGGCAGTGTTCCTCTGATTAATCACTTGGGACACTGTGCATTCCTAGGCCTAGACTTGACAGTTTAGGGGGCGGGGAGTGTACTTAATGGATCATGAATAAGCCCAATAATTCCAATAATAAAGCCGCTCCAAAGACCAACGAAAAAGCTCCTGCAGAAGGTGCGAATTTTCTAAAACAAATCATCGAAAAAGATCTTGAATCAGGCAAAGTGAAAGAAGTGGTCACACGCTTCCCACCGGAACCAAATGGTTACCTTCACTTGGGTCATGCGAAATCGATTTGTTTGAACTTTGGTTTGGCGCAGGAATACAACGGTCGTTGCCATCTTCGCTTTGACGATACAAATCCAGAAACTGAAGACACTGAATACGTTGAGTCCATCATGAACGACGTGAAGTGGTTGGGCTTTGATTGGGGCAAAAACCTTTTCTATGCTTCTGACTATTTCGAAGAAATTTATCAATGGGCTGAGCAACTGATCAAAGACGGTAAGGCTTACGTCGATTCTCAAAACGAAGAAGAAGTTCGTGTGAATCGCGGTGACTTCACTCGTCCTGGTAAGAACTCTGCTTTCCGTGAGCGCTCTGTTGAAGAGAACTTGGATCTGTTCCGTCGCATGCGTGCGGGCGAATTCGCAGAGGGGCAACACATCCTTCGTGCAAAAATTGACATGGCTTCACCAAACATGAATATGCGTGATCCATTGTTGTACCGTATCCGTAAAGCTCACCATCACAGAACCGGCGACAAGTGGTGCATTTATCCAATGTACGATTATGCTCATCCACTTTCTGATGCGAAAGAGATGATCACGCACTCGATCTGTACTTTGGAATTCCAAGATCACCGTCCATTCTATGACTGGTGTGTGGAAAACGTGAATGTTCCAGGTGAACCACACCAGTACGAGTTCGCTCGTATGAACATGACTTATTTCGTAATGAGTAAACGTAAGCTTTTGCAATTGGTGAAAGAAAACTTGGTATCTGGATGGGATGATCCTCGTATGCCAACGATCTCTGGAGCTCGCAGACGTGGTTACACTCCGGAATCTATCCAACGTTTTGCAAAACGTATCGGTGTCTCGAAAGCTGAAAGCTTGATTGAGTTCGATACTTTGGAAGCTTGCGTGCGCGATCATTTGGACGAAGTGTCCCACCGTGCAATGGCTGTTCTTGATCCAATCAAAGTTGTGATCACGAATTTGGAAGACGGGCACAAGGAAACAATCTTGTCGTCTGTACATCCTAAAAACGCAGATCTTGGTAAGCGCGAACTTTCTTTCACTAAAGAAGTTTACATCGATGGTTCTGACTTTATGGAAAACCCACCAGCAGATTTCTTCCGTTTGGGACCAGGCCGCGAAGTGCGTCTACGTAACGCCTATGTGATCAAATGTAACGAAGTGATCAAAGATGCTTCCGGCAAAGTGAAAGAGCTTCGCTGCGAATACTACAAAGAAACTTTGGGCGGTAAGCCACTAGCTGACGGCCGCAAAGTAAAAGGTATCGTTCACTGGGTTTCGGCTTCTGATTGTATCGATGCTGAAGTTCGTCTGTATGGTCGTCTGTTCAAGACAGCGCACCCAGAAGACGTACCAGCGGGCCAAGACTTCAAAGTGAACTTGAACCCAGACTCATTGAAAGTCATCAAAAACGCCAAGCTTGAAACAAGCCTATCAAAGGCCACTCTAGAAACTCGCTACCAATTCGAACGCGTAGGCTACTTCTGCTTGGACAACAAAGACTCCAAGCCAGGAAGCCTCGTCTTCAACATGGTAGTAGACCTAGCCAGCTCCCACTAAAGGGTGCCAGGTCCTATTTCAGTGCACACCGCATAAAGTAAAAGCCCGGTTCATCACCGGGTTTTTTTTGTTTTTGATTAATAAACAAACTGGACTGTATTTAAAATGCTTCGCTGTCTAAACTTTTGAGAGCGAGGTAACCATGAATCGTTCATTACTGTTAGCAAGTTTACTTGCTGTCGGGTGTTCTCATTTGAAGTATGCCGAAATTCCCGAATATAAAATCAATAAATTGGGTCCTTTTATCGTGTCAGAGTCGCCGGAACTCTGGAGATTCTACGAAAGAAATTACGGCAAGGACTCTGAGCGCAATGTTCAATTTCTGGTGTCCAATGCTGACTCTCGAGAGCACTCTTTGCAGTTGGATAAGGCTCGTATTATCGCGAATCAAGAAGTGCTGACTGTAAAATGTGAAGATGTAGCCAGTAAGGAGAGCGGTAGCAAAAAGCTTTCTGCGGGGGTGGCAATTAAGGTTAAGTGCCCTCTAAACTTATCTCCAAATTCAGCGAATCAGTTAGGAATGAGAGACACGATTGTGCGTTTAGAAGTTCCGACGGATGGTAAGGAAGTGGTGGCTCTTGAACGTATCTACAGAATCGAGCAATTCCAATGAGACTCATTAAAATAAGTATTCTGTTTCTACTCTTCGGTTCTCCTGTTTTTGCAAATAGTGGTGATATGGCTGCGGCCTTATTTATGGCGGGCGCGATCGGTGGCTCTTTGAATGCTGGTGGGCAGGCTGCTATGGGGCGTTTGCCTGAGGAACTTTCTGACTGGGAAGATCCGGCAACAATGTCGACATCTCGCTTAAGTGCTCAGTGTGGCGTTTTAACTGAGATGAAGCTA